>NZ_JACHMS010000001.1:6066666-7280000 GCF_014205055.1 Streptomyces luteogriseus | reverse complement strand
GGCTTCCCATGACCACCGTGACGTCCCCGCTCGCAGGACGCGCCATCGGACTGGCAGCCGTGCCGGATCCCGTCTTCTCCGGGGCCATGGTCGGCCCGGGCACAGCGATCGACCCCGTACGTGAGCCCTCCGAGGCCGTCTCGCCCGTGGACGGCGTCATCGTCTCCCTGCACCCGCACGCGTTCGTCGTGGTCGACGAGAGCGGACACGGCGTGCTCACCCACCTCGGTATCGACACCGTGCAGCTCAACGGCGAGGGTTTCGAGCTGCTCGTGAACAAGGGCGACACCGTCAGGCGCGGTCAGGGTGTGGTGCGCTGGAACCCGGCCGCCGTCGAGGCCGCCGGAAAGTCCGCCATCTGCCCGGTCGTGGCACTGGAAGCCACGGCCGAGGCTCTCTCCGATCTTCGGATCGACGGCGAAGTGAAGGCCGGCGACAGTCTCTTCCTCTGGAAGTGACGTCCATGCCGTCGTATGACGGCGAGTACGACAACCAACGCGGCGGCGGGGCCCGCCGCTCTATCGGAGACGGGTGAGATGGAGACAACGCTGCGAGGCGTCGGCGTGAGCCACGGTGTGGCCATCGGCGAGGTACGGCACATGGGAACGGCGGTGCTCGAGCCGCCCGCGAAGCAGATCCCGGCGGAAGAAGCGGAGCGTGAACAGGGGCGCGCCCGCAAGGCCGTGGAGGCGGTGGCGGCGGACCTGATGGCGCGCGGCAACTTGGCCGGCGGCGAAGCCCAGGCGGTGCTCGAGGCGCAGGCCATGATGGCCCAGGACCCCGAGCTGATGGCCGACGTGGAGCGCCGGATCGCCGTCGGCAGCACGGCGGAGCGCGGGGTGTACGACGCGTTCGCCTCGTACCGAGAGCTGCTGGCGGGAGCCGGTGAGTACCTCGCCGGTCGTGTGGCCGACCTCGACGACGTGCGGAATCGTATTGTCGCCCGTCTGCTGGGGGTGCCCATGCCGGGCGTCCCCGACAGCGACGAGCCCTATGTACTGGTGGCCCGTGACCTCGCGCCCGCGGACACCGCGCTTCTGGACCCGGCTCTGGTGCTCGGCTTCGTCACCGAGGAGGGCGGTCCGACCAGCCACAGCGCGATTCTGGCCCGGGCGCTCGGTGTGCCGGCCGTGGTGGCGCTGCCGGGGGCCGGTGAGCTCGCCGAGGGCACGATGATCGCCGTCGACGGCAGCACGGGAGAGATCTTCGTGGACCCGAGCGACGACAAGAAGGCACAGCTCGAGGCCGCTGCCGCCCAGCGGAAGGCTGCCTTGGCCGCCTCTACCGGCCCCGGTGCGACCGCCGACGGTCACAAGGTGCCGCTGCTCGCGAACATCGGTGGCCCCGCCGATGTGGAGGCCGCCGTCGAGGCCGGGGCCGAAGGGGTCGGTCTCTTCCGTACCGAGTTCCTCTTCCTGGACGACAGCAAGCAGGCGCCCTCCGAGGAGAAGCAGGTCGCCGCGTACCGGCAGGTGCTCGAGGCGTTCCCCGAGGGGCGTGTCGTGGTGCGGGTGCTGGACGCGGGTGCGGACAAGCCGCTCGACTTCCTCACGCCGTCCGACGAGCCGAACCCGGCGCTCGGCGTGCGGGGCCTGCGGACGCTGCTCGACCACCCGGAGGTCCTGCGCACTCAGCTGACCGCGCTGGCGAAGGCCGCCGAGGGACTGCCGGTCTATCTCGAGGTCATGGCCCCGATGGTGGCGGACCGTACGGACGCCCGGGCTTTCGCGGACGCCTGCCGTGAGGCTGGCCTGAGGGCGAAGTTCGGTGCGATGGTCGAGATCCCGTCGGCCGCCCTGCGGGCTCGCTCGATCCTGCAGGAGGTCGAGTTCCTGTCGCTGGGCACGAACGACCTCGCTCAGTACACCTTTGCCGCCGACCGTCAGGTGGGGGCGGTCTCCCGTCTGCAGGATCCGTGGCAGCCCGCTCTTCTCGACCTGGTGGAGCTGTCCGCCGAGGCGGCGAAGGCCGAGGGGAAGAGCTGTGGTGTCTGTGGCGAGGCCGCGTCCGACCCGCTGCTCGCGTGTGTGCTGACCGGTCTGGGCGTCACCTCCCTCTCGATGGGTGCCGCGTCGATTCCCTATGTCCGGGCGACGCTGGCGAAGTACACGCTGGCCCAGTGCGAGCGTGCCGCTGCGGCGGCGCGGGCGACGGACAGTGCCGAGGACGCGCGCAGTGCGGCGCAGGCGGTGCTGTCGGGCGAGTAGCTCGGACCTTGCCGTAGGCGGTCTCTCCGGAGGGGCGCTCCACTGAGGTGGGGCGCCCCTCCGGCGTTTTCAGTGCCGGTGGCCGTGGGCGGGTTTGTCATCGCCGAGGTCGGGCGGTGCGCAATAGTCGACGTTGGATTCCGGCGAGATCAGGTCTCCGGATTCGATGTCGGTGCAGTAGGCGTCGAAGACCTCGCCCGCGGTGAGGGGTTCGAGTCCGTATGCGCGCATGCGCCAGCCGTAGACGCGGTCGGGTGTGTTCGGGGCACTCACGCGGATGACGAGCCCTCCGGGGCTTTCGGTGGCCAGGCCGAGGGCCAGGACCGTGGTGAACTCGAGGGCTTCGGTCTCGTCCAGTTCCAGGGCGGCTCCGTCGTCGGCGATGCGGAGGGCGGCGATGAGGGTCTCCGGCGGTCCGGTGACGCTGCAGACGAGGTGGCGGTCGCCGGGCGGCGCCGTGTCGAGGATGCGGACGAGGAGGCCCGCGGCTCGGGTGAAGGCGGCTCGCCCGAGGTCCTCGCCGCAGGAGGTGCAGGCGCCGAGGCGGGCGAGGAGAGCGGTCGCGTACTCCCAGGTGGCCTTCCGGACGGCCTCGTCGACGAGGGCCGGGACGAGGTCGGCCAGCGGCCGGCCGTCGTAGGGAAGGGTCGGGCCCGTTGCCGCGATCTGTGCGGTGAAGCGGGTGCGGCTCGACGGGTTGTCGGGGTCCAGGCCCTTGTGTGTGCAGAACTCGGCGTACTCCTCTGGGTCGAAGAGGGCCACTGTGGTGTGGCTGCCCTGCAGGGCTCGGGTCCTGAGGAGGGACTCCACCTGCTTCAGGTAGGTCTCGTGGTCGGCGAAGGTGAAGGTGCGGTAGCGCCGCATGGCCCGGAAGTCGTGTTCGTCGGTGACCAGGCCGATGGTGCCGGCGATCTCGCGGTGCAGGACGCGTCGCATGGTGCGGTTGTCCGTGTGCGCCATTGTTTCCCCCTGTGCACGGTCGATCAATGCTCACTCACAGTAACTGGGAGCACTGACAATCGGTCCGGGCTTGTGTGAGCGCGCGGGGGATCGAAGATCGAAGGCGCAGGTCACGACAGGTTTCGCTGTGGCCTGCGCCCTGAGCCCTGGTGACGGGGAGTGGTGCGCTGGAGGGTCAGGCGCGCTTGCGGGCCAGGTCCTCGTAGAAGTTCAGCAGGTCGAGGTTGTCGATGGAGCCCGGGTTGACCGCCTTCTCCAGCGGGGTGCCTTGGAGGAGGCGCTTGACGGGAACCTCGATGCGCTTGCCGGTGAGGGTGTGCGGGACGCCGGGTACTTCGATGATCTCGTCGGGGACGTGGCGCGGTGACAGCTGCTCCCGGATCGTCTGCTTGATGCGGTTCAGCAGGGCTTCGTCGAGGACGGCCCCGGGCGCCAGGTGCACGAAGAGGGGCATCCAGTAGCCGCCGTCGGGCTGCTCGATGCCGATGACGAGGGATTCCCTGATCTCGGGGAGCCGCTCGACGGCTTCGTAGATGTCGGCGGATCCCATGCGGACGCCCTGGCGGTTGAGCGTGGAGTCGGAGCGGCCGTGGATGACGACCGATCCGCGGGAGGTGAGGGTGATCCAGTCGCCGTGCCGCCATACACCGGGGTAGGTGTCGAAGTAGCTGTCGTGGTAGCGGCTGCCGTCCGGGTCGTTCCAGAAGTGGATGGGCATCGACGGCATGGGGTTGGTGACGACGAGTTCGCCGACCTCGTCGACGAGCGGGTTGCCGCTGGGGTCCCAGGACTGCAGGTCGGTGCCGAGGCACGGGGCCTGGAGTTCGCCGACGTGGACGGGGAGGGTCGGTACGGCGCCGGCGAAACAGGAGCACACGTCGGTGCCGCCGCTGACGGAGGCGATCCACAGGTTGTCGCGGACCTCGTCGTGGAGCCAGCGGAAACCGTCGGGCGGGAGAGGCGACCCCGTGGTGGCGACGCACTGCACGGAGGACAGGTCGAAGTCGCGGGACGGATGCACGCCGGCCTTGCGGCACGCCATGACATAGGCGGCCGAGGTGCCGTAGAGGGTGGCTTTCGTGCGCTCGGCGATCCGCCACTGGGCACCGGTGTCGGGGTAGCCGGGGCTGCCGTCGTAGAGGACGATCGTGGTGCCCGTGAGCAGGCCGGAGACGAGGAAGTTCCACATCATCCAGCCGGTCGAGGTGTACCAGAAGAAGCGGTCCTCGGGGCCGAGGTCGCAGTGCAGGCCGAGCTGCTTGAGGTGTTCGACCAGGATGCCGCCCTGGGACTGGACGATGGCCTTGGGCAGTCCGGTCGTGCCGGAGGAGTAGAGCACCCACAGAGGGTGGTCGAAGGGCACCTGCTCGAAGACGGGCTCGGTGTCGGCCGAGGTGAGGGCCGACCAGTCCAGGGCGCCCTCGGGTGCCTCGGTGCCGAGGAGCGGGATGTGGATCACGGCGCGCAGGGTGGGCAGTTCGCTGCGCAGTTCGGTGACGACCTCGCGCCGGTCGTGTTCCTTGCCGCCGTAGCGGTAGCCGTCGACCGTGAACAGCACGACGGGTTCGACCTGCTGGAAGCGGTCGAGGACGCTGCGGGCGCCGAAGTCGGGTGCGCAGGACGTCCAGACGGCGCCGACGGCGGCTGTGGCGAGGAGGGCGACCACTGCTTCGGGCACGTTCGGGAGGTAGCCGCTGACACGGTCGCCGGGGCGAACGCCGAGGGAGCGCAGTTCGGCGGCCAGGGAGCCGACCTGGCGGCGCAGCTCGGCCCAGGTGACGGGGCGTGGTTCGTGTGTCTCGTCGACGTGCAGGAGGGCCGGTTCGTCCGCGCGGGTGGAGGCCGCGCGCAGGGCGTGTTCGGCGTAGTTGAGGGTCGCTTCGGGGAACCACTGGGCGCCCGGCATCGAGCGGTCGCCGAGCACGCGCGCGTAGGGGTGCGAGAAGCGGACGTCGAACCATTCCGTGACGGCTCTCCAGAAGGTGTCCAGCTCGTCGACGGACCAGCGCTGCAGCGCCGGGTAGCCGCCGTCGGCGGGGGCGCCGTGGTGTTCGACGGCCCAGGCCTGGAACCTGGTGATCCGTGCGCGGGCGATGCGCTCGGGGTCGGGCTGCCAGAGCGGCTGGAAACTGTCGGTCGACATGGTCGGCTCCCGGACTGTGCGCGTCGTGTGCGTCCTCCGCGCACGGGCTGGGGTGTGCGCGTGAGCGGATGGCACGGACAATGCCATGTGATCGACTTCGGCACCAGGGTGCGCCGCACATAGTCCGTGTCGTGAAGATGTGGTCTCGGCACGGGTGAACGGCAGTTGAACGACACACGTTTGCGGGGCGGTCGGTGGCAGGGTGAGCATCATGAACGGTCGTGACCTGGTGCGTTCGGTGAGAGCGATGGCTTCGTTGGGGGCGGCGCAGGGTGCGCGGACCGTACGAGCAGCGTGGCGCAGGCGCCGGGCCGACGCCACCGGGCTGCCGGCTCGGGGGGCGGAGCGTGCGCGGGTGCCCGGACCCGTGGTGGACGCGGAGCCGGGGCCGGGAGGCGGTGTCATCCGGTTCAGCCGGTCGGAGCTGCGGATTCTGGTCGCCGTGAACGGTGCCGTGTTCTGGGGCTGGGACGGGGCGGAGCCGGAGCCGTCGTATGCGCTGGCCGGCCGTTGTCCGGAGCCGGATCCTCGGGCTGTTCTCGAGCCGGACAAGGACGGCGGCTGGCGTGTGGTGGCCGAGCGGGTGACGGTGGCGGTCTCGCGGTACGGCGCGGTGGAGGTGCGTACGCCGGGTGGTGTGGCCCTGCGGCGTGATCTGCCGCCGCGGTGGTGGGAGCCGGTCGGCGGCGGTCCGGCACGGTGGATGCAACGGTCGGAGGTGGGCGCCGACGCCCGGTTCTTCGGACTCGGGGGGCGCAGCTCGGGTCCTCGGCTGCCGGGCGGGACGTACCGGCTGTGGAACAGCGATCCCGGCCGTGCCTTCGCGCCCGGGGAGGATCCGCTGTACATCACGATGCCCGTGCAGCTGGTGGTGTCCGACGGCGGTACACATCTGGCGTTCCACGACAGCTCGTGGGACGGCACGGTGACGCTGCGGGAGGGCGAGGAGGGCGCGGGGTCCGGGCACGACCGCGCCGCGACGAGCGAGCTGCGGATGCAGGGCGGGCCGTTGCGGTGCTGGGTGATGGTGGGCACCCCCGCGCGCGTGCTGCTCGCCTGGGCCTCGCTCACCGGGGCGCCCGCGCTGCCGCCCGCGTGGGCGCTCGGGCACCATCACGCGCGGTGGGGGTTCGGCAGTGAGCAGGAGGTGCGGCGGATCGTCGCGGGCTACCTGGAGCACGGTCTGCCTCTGGACGCCGTGCACCTGGACATCGACCACCTCGACGCACATCAGGTGTTCACCGTCGACCAGGACCGCTTCCCCAAGCTGCCCGTGCTGGCCGAGGAGCTCCGGAGGGACGGCATCCGGCTGGTGTCGATCGTCGGCCCGGCTGTGAAGGCGCTTCCCGGCAGAGCGGTGTACGACAGCGGTGCGGCCGGGGAGGCGTTCGTGCGGGACGCCTCGGGGAAGGTCGTGGAAGGTGTCGCGTGGCCCGGGGAGGCAGTGTTTCCCGATTTCACGCACGCGCGCGTGCGTGAGTGGTGGGGCGGCCTCTACGAGGAACGGCTCGCGCAGGGATTCTCGGGGTTCTGGCACGACATGAACGAGCCCACGTCGTTCACCGCCTTCGGTGAGTCGACATTGCCGCGCTCGGCCCGTCACTCCCTGGAGGGACGGGGCGGTGACCATCGTGAGGCGCACAACGTGTACGCGCTGTGCATGGCCAGGGCGGGGTTCGAAGGGTTGCGGAAGCTCACGCCCGAGGAGCGGCCGTTTCTGTTCTCCCGCTCCGGGTGGGCCGGTATGCAGCGCTTCGGAGGGACGTGGTCGGGGGACGTGGCCACCGGGTGGCCCGGGCTGCGGGCCTCTCTGGCGCTGGTGATGGGGCTCGGGCTGTGCGGCGTCCCGTATTCGGGCCCGGACGTCGGGGGCTTCGACGGGGATCCGTCCCCCGAGCTGTATCTGCGGTGGTTCCAGCTGGGGGCGTATCTGCCGCTGTTCCGAACGCACGCGGGTCTGCGGGCGGGGCGCAGGGAGCCGTGGGAGTTCGGTGGCGAGGTGCTGGAGCACGCGCGCGTGGCGCTCGTCGAACGCCGTCGGCTGCTGCCGTACTTCATGACGCTGGCGCATCTGGCGCGGCGTACCGGAGCGCCCTATGTGCGGCCGTTGTGGTGGGCGGCGCCGGAGGAGCGGGCGCTGCGCGACTGCGACGACGCGTTCCTGCTGGGTGACAGCCTGCTGGTGGCGCCGGTGCTGGACCCGGGCGCCGACCGGCGTGCCGTCCAGCTCCCGTGGGGGCGCTGGTACGACACCGCGACAGGGCGGGCGTACGAGGGGCCGGGGCAGGTGCTCGTCGAGGCGCCCCTGGCGCGGATCCCGGTGTTCGCACGCGCGGGTGCCGTACTCCCGGTACGTGGGGAGGACGGCGGGCTGGAGCTGGAGGTGTGGGCGCCCGCCCGGGGGCGGACCGGGGGCGGGCTGGTCGTGCCGGACGGGGGCGACGGGTGGGACGAGCCGGAGATCGAGCGCTACACCGCTCGGTGGACGGGCTCCCGGGTGGTCGTCGAGCGGGAGGGCGGGGACGACGGTGGCGCTCCGTCCTACCCGGTGCGCGTCCGCGGGGGCGGGTAGCGCTGAGTTCAGATGTACCGGCCCTCGAACCAGGCCCGCACGGCCAGGGTGTGCAGGGGGAAGGCGAGCTCCTCGGGCCTGCGCAGGAGGTGCCAGCCCTCTGTCTCGTCCGTGGCGGCGGAGGAGGGCAGGCTCTCGGCGGGGCGCTCCGGGAGGAGGCCGAACAGCAGCAGGTGGCCGTCGGGGGAGCTCATCGCGTCGGCGAGCCGTACATCACGGCCGGCCGCGTCGATGCCGGTTTCCTCCCGCAGTTCGCGTATGACGGCCTGCCGCCAGTCCTCCCGGTCGTCGATGTAGCCGCCGGGCAGGGCGATGCCCCCGCGTGCGGGGGCGATGGTTCGGGTGATGGCGACCAGGGCGGTGCCCTTGGTGTCGTACACGGGCTGGAGGGCGACCGCGACCGGGAGAGGGTTGCGGTACGCCACGGACCCGCACACCGGGCAGGTGCGCGGCCAGCCGATGACGCCCTCTCCGTAGGGCGCGCCGCAGCTCGAACAGTGGGAGTTCGGCACGGAGTTGAAAGCGGAGTGCTGAGATTCGGACACGCGCGGACTGTAGCCGATCACGGAGAGGGCGCATCGAGCAGGCTGCTCAGTGAGCGCCGGTGAGGGACTTCCTGGCCACGGGGAAGTCGAAGTAGGTGTCCGGATGGGCCTCGGGCTTGAAGGTGTAGTGCCACCATTCCTCTGCCAGGTTCACGAAGCCGAGGCCTTCCAGGGTGCCTTTGAGCAGCAGTCGGTTGGCGCGCTGGTGGCCCTGGATGCGGGGGTCGAGGGTGTGCGAGAGGGTGTCGAAGCAGTCGAAACCGGTCCCCATGTCGATCGAGTCGTCGGGGAACCGCTCGCCCTGGGGGGCGAAGCAGGGCACCAGGGGTTCTCCGGGATGGTAGGGGCGGGTCGGCTTCGCGGGAAGCCTGACCAGCGTGACGTCCATGGTCGAACCACGGCTGTGGCCGGACTTCGCCGCGATGTAGCCGTCGGCGAACAGCCGGGTCTTGTCGACGTTCGGGTAGAACTCGCCCTTCATCGCCTCGTCGTCGAGGTCCTCGGCCCAGCGGACGAAGTGGTCCACCGCGCGCTGCGGCCGGTAGCAGTCGTACACCTTGAGCGTGTAGCCCTTGCGCAGGAGTTGGCGCTGGGCCTTGTGGAGGGCTTGTGCCGCGGGGCGGGTGAGGATGCAGATCGGCTGCCGGTAGCCGTCGATGCGCTCCCCCACGAAGTTGTGCGGGGTGACGTAGCGCATCTCCTGGATGATGGTCGGATCCACGCTTCTCAGTGCCACGAAGTCCTCGGGCGCTTTCGGGTCGTTGCCGGCCCGGGCGGTCGTGCTGGGTGTGGTCGATGCCAGCAGGGCGGCGAACGTGGTGAGCAGGGCACGCGCCACGGTGGTGAGTCGTGTCATGCCCCTGCGTCTACCAGGTGTGGTGGCGTCGTGGAAGGGGCCGCCTGCGAGGTCGGCGCGTCTGTCCGTCCGTTTCGGGCTCGTGGACTGCCGATCTCCGGCCGGCCGTGACACACTCCTGACGTTCCGTCAGATTCCTTCTGCGGGAGGTTGCTGTGGCGCGTGCACGAACACCTGTGGTGACGGGGTGGTTCGCCGGGGAGGGGGACGATTTCCGGCTGCTCGGCACGCGCTGCTCGGCGTGCGCCTCGGTCTTCTTCCCCCGCGAGGACCATCACTGCCGCAACCCCGCGTGCTTGGGCGGCGAGCTGGTGGAGATCCCCCTGTCGCGGCGTGGTCGCGTCTGGTCCTTCACGGACAGCCGGTATCCACCTCCGTCACCCTACGTGACCGATCCGGAACTTCCGTGGGAGCCGTGCGCGTTCATCGCTGTGGAGCTGGAGGCCGAGCGGATGGTGGTCCTGGGACAGGCGGCTCCCGGGATCACCGTCGCCGACCTGGCGGTGGGCCTGGAGGTGGAGGTCGTACCGGGTGTGCTCCATGAGGACGCGGAGACGACCTGGACGACGTGGCACTGGCGGCCGACGGGGGTGACGGGGGTGACGGGGGTGACGGGGGTGACGGCATGACGAAAGAGGTGGCGGTGCTCGGCGCGGGCATGCACCCGTGGGGCAAGTGGGGACGCAGCTTCGTGGAGTACGGCGTCGCAGCGGCCCGCGAGGCGCTCGCCGATGCCGGGCTGGAGTGGCCGGACATCGGCGCGATCATCGGTGCCGACACAGTGCGGGGCGGTTATCCCGGCTATGTCTCCGGGGCTGCGTTCGCGAAGGCACTGGGCTGGCAGGGGGCCCGGGTCGGCAGCGTGTACGCCGCCTGCGCGTCCGGGGCGCAGGCCATCGACGCCGGGCGGGCCCAGATCCTCGCCGGGCTCGCCGATGTGGTGCTGGTCGTGGGGGCCGATTCCGCGCCCAAGGGATTCTTCCGCCCTGCGGGCGGGGACCGGCCGGACGATCCCGACTGGCTGCGGTTCCGGATCCTCGGGGCGACCAACCCCGTGTACTTCGGGCTGTACGCCCGCAGACGCATGGCGCAGCACGGTGACACGCCGGACGACTTCGCACAGGTGAAGGTGAAGAACTCGGCGATGGGAGCGCTGAACCCCCACGCGCGCTACCGCAGCCGCGTGACCGCCGAGGAGGTCGCCGCTTCCGCCGTCGTCGCCGACCCGCTGCGGCTGCTCGACATCTGTGCGACCTCCGACGGCGGCGCGGCGGTCGTGCTCTCGAGCATGGAGTACGCGCGCCGGCTCGGGCAGGCGGAGCCGGTGCGGATCCGGGCCGTGGCCACGGTGACCCCGCGCTACCCGAACACCGTGCTGGACCTGCCGGACATCGCCACGGATTCCGCGGGGGCGGTGGAGCCGGCCGGCGAGACGTTCCGCAGATCGATCGCCCGGGCGGCCTACGAGGAGGCGGGTGTCGGCCCGGAGGACCTGTCACTGGCCGAGGTCTACGACCTGTCGACCGCCCTCGAGTTGCAGTGGTACGAGGACTTGGGGTTGTGCGGTGAGGGCGAGGGTGTGAAGCTGCTGCGGGACGGGGCGACAGCCCTGGGCGGGCGTATACCGGTGAACGTCAGCGGCGGACTGGCCTCCTTCGGAGAGGCCGTCCCGGCGCAGGCGATAGCCCAGGTGTGCGAGCTGACCCGGCAGTTGAGGTGCGTGGCGGGTGACCGGCAGGTCGTGGGAGCGCGCGTGGGTATCACCGCCAACCAGGGGCTGTTCGGGCACGGGTCGGCGGTGATCGCGGTGCGGTGAACTCTCGGGGGCGTGGACCGGCGCCGCCGGGCGGTGCGATGCCGGTCGTAGCGTCTCATCGAGCTGCGAGGAATACGCTGTGTGATCACGTCGGAATCCTGAGTGAACGTCTCATGAACTGCGCTCAGGTGTGCGCCGGTGGCGTCAATCATGCTCCCGTGCACTCCTGGACGGACACTCTCCGCTTCGCCTTCCAGCCGGTCGTCAATCTGACGACCGGCGCGGTCGCGGGGCTGGAGATACTCGCCCGACCGGAGACCGGCGACGTGCTGGCCGAGGCCCGCCGGGACCCGGAACTCGACGGCCGGCTGGCGGTGTCGGCGATCCGCGCCGCGGTGCGGCGGGAGACCCTGCTTCCCCTGTTCGTCAACGTGTTCGCCGGGACCCTCGCCGACCTCGGAGGGCTCCCTTGCCTGCACGACGCGGTGCGTGAGGCCGGGCGGCTTCCCTGGGAGGTGACGCTGGACCTCTGCCCGCCGTACACGCATGTGCCGCAGCAGGCTCTGCTGGAAGCGGTGGACCTGCTGCGCCGGCAGGGCTTCCGGATCTGCGCGGACGGTGTCGGGGACGGGGATGTGCCTCTGCGACTGCTCTCGGACCTCGCGCCCGGCCTGGTCAAGCTGGACGCGTCACTTCTGACGCGACCGGCGGTGGTGCGGTCGATGCGGACGCTGTGCGACGAGATCGGGGCGCTCCTGGCCGTGGAGGGTGTGGAGACCGAAGTACAGTGCGCGGCAGCCCTGGCGGCCGGGGCACAGCTGGCGCAGGGCGAGCTGTTCGCGCCGCCGGCCCGCCTGCCCGCGGCGGACGTCTACGTCCCGCCCCGCTCCCCCACCGAGGCGGTCGCGCCGAGGTCGGGGCCGTCGGTGCGGGAGTTCGTCCGGCCCGCCGCCCTGCTGCCCGCCACCGCGTCCGCGGGGCAGGTGCGCGCCCTGCTGACCGGGGCACCGGACGTGTCCGGGGTGCTGCTCGTGGACACCGCCGGCGTACCGGTCAGGTCGGTGCACCGCTCCCGCTTCCTGCTGTCGTTGTCGGGGCGCTACGGACACGCCCTGTACGCCGACCGGCCCGCGGCCAAGCTCGGTGATCCGCCGCGGACGGTGGGCGTCGACGCCACGGCCTGGGAGGTGCTGGACGTGGTGGCGGTCGGCGGGCGGGACCGTACCTCGGACGACGTGGCCGTGGTGGACGCGTCTGGGCGGTGCGTGGGGGTCGTACGGCTCGCGGACCTCGTGCGGGCACTGGCCGAGACGCGGGTGGAGGAGGCGGCGGGACTCAATCCGCTGACGCGTCTGCCCGGTTCGGACGCGATCACCGGCGAGGTGGACCGGCGGATCGCGGCCGGTCGGGTGTTCGCGTTGAGCTGGCTGGACGTCGACCACTTCAAGCAGGTCAACGACGCGGCCGGGTTCGCGGCGGGCGACGAGCTGATCCGGGCGGTGGGCCGGGCGCTGCAACGGGCCGCGACGGATGGCGCGCGGGTGGGGCACATCGGTGGGGACGACTTCCTGCTGCTCGCCGATGCGGAGGGTCTCGATCCGCTGGCCGCCTCGGTGCTGGACGCCGTCTGGTCGGCCGGGGGCCGGCCGGTCACACTGTCGCTGGCGACGGTGCTGTGCGCAGCGGGCAGCGTGAGCGACCACCGGCAGGCCGCGGCGTTCCTGGCACCGTTGAAGCAGGCGGCCAAGGCGCTGCGCGGGGCGAGTTGGGTGCTGGGCCGGGCGGGCATGCCGGGCCATGAGATCCGCCGGGGCTCGCCATCGACGCCGGAGCCGGCGCATGCGTCGGCGGCGGCCTCGACGTCAGAGTCGGCATCGGCATCGGTGGGCTGCGGTAGAGCGACCGGGGGCGCAGGGCGTCCGATGCGTGAGGGAGACGGCTGAGCCGGGAGCACCGGACACGTCCAGCTGCGGCTCTGCCGAGGCCGTGCACGGGCTCGGCGGTGACCGGCCGCCAGGCTCCTCCACGGAGGCCAGGGGCCCGCCGAACTCTTGCGGTTGAGAAAGCTCCAGGTCAGGTGGATCCTGGACACTAGCAAGCGAGGAGTCGGGTGCGGCCGGATTTCGCCCCTGACCGAGCCCGGTGGAGGCCGGGCAGCATCAGCCAAGCCTCGCGCGGCGCACCGAAGCCCGCGCGGGTCATAACAGATCTGAACAACGACCCGACCGGGCGCCGTCACGGCCGAGCAACCGGCCCGTCGGTCCGGCGCGAGCCCGGTGGCCGTCCGATGGCCGTCAACCGTTGCGGTCGGCGACCTTGACGCCTTCTGGGTGCCGGTGAACACTTCCGATGTCAGTCGACATCGCCGTACATAGTCGGCGTATTCCGGCACTGCGGCGCGTGGGTGCGCCGACGCCAAGGCCCCTTTCCCCACGGGCGATTCGGCTGCGACGGCACGCTCGTCACGGATGCCGGGCGGGGCGCGCGATCTCCCCGCCCTCGGCTGAAGTAGCCACGGGAAACGCACCCTGCAGGTGAGGACCGGGGCCGATCGTCCCGGTCCAAGGCTGAGGAGCAGCCATGACCAACGGAGACATTTTCTTCGGCGAGATGATCGGCACGGCGATTCTGATCCTTTTCGGTGCCGGCGTGTGTGCCGCCGTCACCCTCAGATTCTCGAAAGCACGGGCCTCCGGGTGGATCGTGATCGCGTTCGGCTGGGGCTTCGCCGTGCTGGCCGGCGCGTACACCGCTGCTCCCCTTTCCGGAGGGGTCATCAACCCGGCCGTCACCTTCGGCCTGGCCGTCGACACCGGCGTGTGGAGCAAGGTCTGGGTCTACTTGCTGGGGCAGATCACCGGCGCCATGATCGGGGCCGTCCTGTGCTACCTCGTGTACTACGCCCAGTTCGCGTCCAACGTGCGGCAGACGGGCACCACGGAGGGCACGGCGGACGAACCGGTTCCGACGCTCGGGATCTTCTCGACCATCCCGGAGATCCGGAACCCGATCGCCAACCTGATGACGGAGATCCTCGCCACCATTGCGCTGGTGTTGCCCATCCTGGCCCTGGTCGGGCAGGACAGGCATGTGGAGGGCATCGGCATCGGACTGGTTCCCGGGGGCGGCGGCATCTACGGATCCGGTATCGCGATCCTGCTGGTGTCTCTGCTGGTCGTCGGCATCGGCCTGTCCCTGGGTGGTCCCACCGGCTATGCGATCAACCCGGCGCGCGACCTCGGTCCGCGCATCATCCACGCCATCCTGCCGATCCCGAACAAGGGCACGTCCGACTGGGGCTACTCGTGGATTCCCGTCGTCGGACCACTGATCGGCGGCCTGCTGGGTGGCGTCATCTACAACGCAGCCTTCTGAACCAGCCGAAGGGGTAGCCATGACGGACAACTCCGCGAAGTACGTAGCAGCCATCGATCAGGGCACCACATCGAGCCGCTGCATCGTCTTCAGCCAGGACGGCGCGATCGTCGCCGTGGACCAGCGCGAGCACCGCCAGATATTCCCGAAACCCGGCTGGGTGGAGCACGACGCCACCGAGATCTGGTCCAAGGTGCAAGCGGTCGTGGCGGGAGCGCTCGCCAAAGCCGGTCTGCGGGCGGACCAGCTGAGCGCGATGGGGATCACCAACCAGCGTGAGACGACCCTGCTGTGGGACCGGGCGACCGGCAAGCCGGTGCACAACGCGATCGTCTGGCAGGACACGCGGACGGCGTCGCTCTGCAACCAGCTGGGCGGCTCGGACGGGCAGGATCGTTTCCGTGAGCAGACGGGTCTGCCGCTGGCCACCTACTTCTCCGGGCCCAAGGCGGCCTGGCTGCTCGACAACGTGCCCGACCTCCGGGCGCGGGCCGAGCGGGGCGAGATCGCCTTCGGCACGATGGACTCCTGGCTGATCTGGAACCTCACGGGCGGGACGGACGGCGGGCAGCATGTCACCGATGTGACCAACGCCGGGCGCACCATGCTGATGAATCTGGAGACCCTTCAGTGGGACTCCTCGATCCTCTCGGCGATGAACGTCCCCGAGGCCATGCTGCCCGAGATCCGGTCCTCCTCCGAGGTGTACGGCACCGCCGTGGGCCAGCTCGCCGGGGTCCCCGTGGCCTCCGCGCTGGGCGACCAGCAGGCCGCTGTGTTCGGTCAGGCCTGCTACGACGTGGGCACCGCGAAGAACACGTACGGCACGGGCAGCTTCCTGCTGCTCAACACCGGCAGCCGTCCGGTGCCGTCGAAGAGCGGTCTGCTGACGACGATGGGATACAAGATCGGCACCGAGGCGCCCGTCTACTGCCTGGAGGGTGCGATCGCCATCACGGGCGCGCTGGTCCAGTGGTTCCGGGACCAGCTCGGCATCATCCGGACGGCCGACGAGATCGAGCCCCTGGCGGCGAGCGTCGAGGACAACGGCGGCGCGTACATCGTGCCCGCGTTCTCGGGTCTGTTCGCGCCGTACTGGCGCTCCGACGCGCGGGGCGTGGTCACGGGCCTCACCCGGTACGTCACCAAGGCGCACCTCGCGCGCGCGGTGCTGGAGGCGACGAGCTGGCAGACGCGCGAGGTCGTCGACGCCATGTACCAGGACTCCGGGGTGCACATCACGACCCTCAAGGTCGACGGCGGCATGACGAAGAACAACCTGCTGATGCAGCACCAGTCGGACGTCCTCGACGTGCCGGTGGTGCGGCCCAAGGTCTCCGAGACGACCTGCCTGGGTGCCGCGTACGCGGCCGGTCTGGCCACCGGTGTGTGGAACGACCTGGACGAGCTCAAGGCACATTGGCAGAAGGACGTCGAGTGGACGCCGAACATGGATGCGTCGGTGCGGGACCGCGAGTACCACAACTGGCGCAAGGCCGTGGAGAAGAGCTTCGGCTGGGAGGAGGACAACGACTGACCACGCGCGCGTGGAGCGTCGCCACGGCACGCGGCCCGTACCCCCGGTCGGCGGGGGTACGGGCCGCGTGCTCGTCGGTCCTCGGTGTCAGCCGGTAACAGCCTCACGGCAGTCGGCCGGTCACAGCCTCACGGCGGTCAGCCGGACACAGCCTCACGGCGGTCGGCCGCGTACGCCATGGCGTGTTGGACGACGCCGATGAGTGCTTCCTTGACCGATTCGCGGTCCCGGGCGTCGCACATCAGGAGCGGCACCCCCTCGTCGAGGTCGAGGGCCTGGCGGACGTCCTCGATCGGGTAACGGGGAGCGCCCTCGAAGCAGTTGACGCCGACGAGGAAGGGGATCGAGCGCCGTTCGAAGTAGTCGACGGCGGCGAAACAGTCCTCCAGACGGCGGGTGTCGGCGAGCACGACGGCACCGAGTGCGCCCTCGGAGAGCTCGTCCCACATGAACCAGAACCGCTCCTGCCCGGGCGTGCCGAAGAGGTACAGCACGAGGTCCTCGCGGAGGGTGATGCGGCCGAAGTCCATGGCCACGGTCGTGGTGTTCTTGCCTTCCACGCCGCTGGTGTCGTCGACCGGGCGCCCGGCCTCGGTGAGCAGCTCCTCGGTGCGCAGCGGCCTGATCTCGCTGACCGCGCCGACGAGCGTGGTCTTGCCCACGCCGAAGCCGCCGGCCACCAGGATCTTGAGCGTGACGGGCTCGACCGGAGGCTTGCCGCGCTCAGAACGCCCGAAGATCATCGATCTCTTCTCCTGCTTGATGGGGGTCGGGCGACGGCGGGCCGTAGCCTCCGCCGCCTGGGGTTTCGATGACGAGTACGTCGCCGGTGACGAGGTCCGCGGAGTCGCTGCCGCCGAGTGCGGTCACCGTGCCGTCCGCGTGCTCCACCCGGTTGGCGCCGAGATCGCCCGGCTCACCGCCCGCCATACCGTAGGGCGGGACCCGGCGGTGCTGGGAGAGGGTGGAGACGGTCATGGGTTCGAGGAAGCGGATGCGGCGTACGGCGCCGTCCCCGCCACGCCATCGGCCGGCGCCGCCGCTGCCGCGTCGGACGGCGAACTCCTCGAGGCGTACGGGCAGTCGCCACTCCAGAACCTCGGGGTCGGTGAGGCGGGAGTTGGTCATGTGGGTCTGGACGACGGGTGCGCCGGGAAAGCCGTCACCCGCGCCGGAGCCCGAGGCAACGGTTTCGTAGTACTGGTGGCGCTCGTTGCCGAAGGTGACGTTGTTCATGGTCCCGGAGCCCTCGGCCTGGACGCCGAGCGCCGCGTAGAGGGCGCCTGTGACGGACTGGGAAGTCTCCACATTGCCGGCGACGACGGCGGCGGGCGGCTCGGGGGCGAGCAGGGAACCGGGCGGGACGATGATGTCCAAGGGGCGCAGACAGCCGTCGTTGAGGGGGATGTCGTCGGCGACGAGGGTGCGGAAGACGTACAGGACGGCCGCGTTGACGACCGAGAAGGGGGCGTTGAAGTTGGTGGGCAGCTGCGCGGACGTACCGGTGAAGTCGATGGTCGCGGACCGGTTCTCGCGGTCCACGCGCACGGCCACCCGGATGACGGCACCCGCGTCGGTCTCGTAGGCGTAGTCGCCGTCCTCGAGAGCGTCGATGACGCGGCGTACCGCCTCTTCGGCGTTGTCCTGGACGTGCCTCATGTAGGCCTGGACGACGTCGAGGCCGTAGTCCCCGATCATGCGGCCGACCTCGTCGACGCCCTTGCGGTTGGCGGCGATCTGGGCGCGCAGGTCGGCGAGGTTGGTCTTCGGGTTGCGGGAGGGGTGGCGCGCCTCGGTGAGGAGGCGGAGGGTCTCGGCCTCGCGGAAGCGGCCGTCCTCGGCGAGCAGCCAGTTGTCGAAGAGGACGCCTTCCTCCTCGATGGTGCGGCTGCCCGCGGGCATGGACCCGGGGGCGATGCCGCCGATCTCGGCGTGGTGGCCGCGTGAGGCGACGTAGAAGAGGATCCGCGGACCACTGTCCGGAGCGCCCCCAGAGCCGCCGCTCGCATCACGCTCCGTGTCGGGCGGTGGTGCGGTGCCGAAGACCGGCGTGATCACGGTGACGTCGGGCAGATGGGTGCCGCCGTGGTACGGGTCGTTGACGGCGTAGGTGTCGCCCGGGCGCATACGGGGGCCGCGCCGGCGGATGACCTCCTTGACGCTCGTGCCCATCGAGCCCAGGTGGACGGGGATGTGCGGGGCGTTGGCCACCAGGTTTCCGTCCGGGTCGAAGAGCGCGCAGGAGAAGTCCAGGCGCTCCTTGATGTTGACGGACTGGGCGGTGGATTCGAGGCGGGCGCCCATCTGCTCGGCGATCGACATGAAGAGGTTGTTGAAGACCTCAAGCAGAACCGGGTCGACTTTCGTGTCGAGATCGGAACTCTGCGTAACCGCGGCGCGTTCCATGACCAGATGCCCGTCGTCGGTCGCCGCGGCCCGCCAGCCGTCGTCGACGACGGTCGTGGAACTGGCTTCGGTGATGATCGCCGGGCCGGTGACGGTGTCGCCGGGGGGAAGGTCCTCGCGGCGGTGGAGGGGCACGTCACGCCAGGCGCCGCCCGTGTGGAGCCGGACGGTCCGGGGCGCTGCGGTGCCGTGGTCGGAGCGGCTCTCGGGGTCGGCCCGCCACGGGGCGAGAGCGGAGAGATCGGGGGGTTCGGTGATGCCGGTGGCTTCGACGGAGAGGGCTTCGACGACGATCGGGCGGTCGAGCGTGAAGGAGTACGTGGCGCGATGACGTTCTTCGAAGGCGTGGCGCATCGTGCCCGGCTCGGTCAGCTCGATGGTGAGGGTGGTGTCCGTGCCGTCGTAGCGGAGTTCCGCGCGGCGGGTGACCTTGATGTGCTCCTCGGGGACGTCCTCGGCGAGGAGTTCGGCGCGGGCCGCCGCTTCCAGGTCCCCGGCGGTCTTGAGGACGCCGGGCATCGAAGCGGCTTCCAGGGGTGCCTCGACGGACTGCTCACGCATGGCCGTGGTGTCGGCGAGGCCGATGCCGAGTGCGGAGAGGACTCCTGCCATGGGCGGTACGAGGACGGTGCGGATGCCGAGGGAGTCGGCGACCTTGCAGGCGTGCTGGCCGCCGGCGCCGCCGAACGTGGTGAGGGCGTACCGGGTGACGTCGTGGCCCTTCTGGACGGAGATCCGCTTCACGGCGGACGCGATGTTGGCGACGGCGATCTGCAGGTAACCCTCGGCGACCTGTTCCGGCGTGCGGTCGTCGCCGGTCCGCTCGCCGATCTCGCGGGCGAGGGCGGTGAAGCGGTCCCGGACGAGCGCCTCGTCGAGGGGCTCGTCGCCCCCCGGTCCGAACACCTTCGGGAAGTGGGCCGGCTGGATCCGGCCGAGCATGACGTTGGCGTCGGTGACGGCGAGCGGCCCGCCGCCCCGGTAACAGGCAGGGCCCGGGTCCGCGCCCGCCGAGTCCGGCCCTACGCGGTAGCGGGAGCCGTCGAAGTGCAGGACGGAACCGCCACCGGCGGCGACGGTGTGGATGTCCAGCATCGGGGCGCGCAGCCGGACGCCGCCGAGCCGGCTGGTGAAGACGCGCTCGTACGCGCCGGCGAAATGGGAGACGTCGGTGGAGGTGCCGCCCATGTCGAAGCCGATCACGCGGTCGAAGCCGGCGAGCTGCGACATCCGGGCCATGCCGACGATGCCGCCGGCCGGCCCGGACAGGATGGCGTCCTTCCCGCGGAACGTCCCGGCCTCGGTGAGGCCGCCGTTGGACTGCATGAACATCAGTCGTACGCCTTCGAGCTCGTCGGCGACGTGCCGGACATAGCGGTGCAGCACGGGCGAGAGGTAGGCGTCGACGACGGCGGTGTCCCCGCGGGGGACGAGCTTCATCAGAGGGCTGGCCTCGCTGGAGAGCGAGATCTGCGGAAAGCCGATGCGGGCGGCGAACTCCCCGACGGCCTGTTCGTGGGCCGGGTGGAGGTGGCTGTGCATGCAGACCACCGCGACCGCGCGGATCCCGTCGTCGTACGCCTCCTGGAGCGGCCCGGCGAGGGCCTCCAGGGCGGGCGCGCGCAGAACCGTGCCGTCGGCGGCGATGCGCTCGTCGACCTCGATGACCCGTTCGTACAGCAGCTCGGGCAGGTCGATGCGGCGGGCGAAGATACCGGGGCGGTTCTGGTAGGCGATGCGCAGGGCGTCGCGGAAGCCGCGGGTGATGAGCAGCAGGGTGCGCTCGCCCTTGCGTTCCAGGAGGGCGTTGGTGGCGACGGTGGTCCCCATGCGCACGCTGTCGACGGGGTCACCGGAGCCGCCCAGCAGGCTGCGGACACCCTCGACCGCGGCGTCGGCGTAGCGTGCGGGGTTGTCCGAGAGCAGCTTGTGCGTGAGCAGCCGGCCGTCCGGGCGCCGGGCGACGACATCGGTGAAGGTGCCGCCGCGGTCCACCCAGAACTGCCAGCCAGTCACGTCAGTACCCCGCTTCCGCGCTGCTCACAGCGCCCGGAGGCCGTTGATCACATCGCGCAGAATACTCTCGTCCGGCAGCTCGGCCGGGGGTACGGGCCGGTTCACATGGACGAATTCCCCGTCCACGAGATCTCCTACGAGGACCCGTACCACTCCGA
This sequence comes from Streptomyces luteogriseus, assembly GCF_014205055.1. Taxonomy (NCBI): domain Bacteria; kingdom Bacillati; phylum Actinomycetota; class Actinomycetes; order Kitasatosporales; family Streptomycetaceae; genus Streptomyces; species Streptomyces luteogriseus. The sequence continues at coordinate 7,259,469 of NZ_JACHMS010000001.1, read as the reverse complement.
TCGGCAGGTCGAGTTCCGCTGCGAGTTCGGCGACCGACTGCGGGATGTCACGGCACAGTTCGACGATGTCCACGTGCTCCGGGGAGAGCATGTGGTCCGCTTCCGGATCGTCCGCGTGCGGCTCCGCGACCACGACCGCGATCAGGTCCAGGCGGTGCTGGCCCTGGCTGCTGGTGCGGCCGCGGGTCATGGCGTACGGGCGGACGACCGGTCCGGCCTCGTCGTCGAACCAGTGGCTTCTTCCCTGACCGTCAGCGCTCATGTCATCCCACTACCCGCCTGCGGGCAGATCGGTGCGCGGAGCGGCGGCCAGATGCACACCCACCCGCTTCACGAGCAGCGTCATCTCGTAGGCGACCTGGCCGACGTCGGAGTCGGCGTCCGAGAGGACGGCGAGGCAGCTGCCGTCGCCGGCGGCCGTCACGAAGAGGAAGGCGTCGTCGAGCTCGACGACCGTCTGGCGGACGCTGCCGGCCTCGAAGTGGCGCCCCACGCCCTTGGCGAGGCTGTGGAACCCGGAGGCGACGGCGGCCAGGTGCTCGCTGTCCTCCCTGGTCAGGTCCTTGGACACACCCGTCGGCAAACCGTCGCCGGAGAGCACGAGGGCTTTGCGGATGCTCGCGACTCGGTCCACCAGGTCATCGAGGAGCCAGTTCAGCTCCCCCTTGATCGTCGCGGTGTGGCCGGTCGCCTTCGGTGCGGTCATCGACCGTCCCCCTCTGTCGTTCCTTGTGGTGCTGCGCCGCTGGGGGCGGTATCGCCCGCGGCGTTCTCGTCACGGCCGCGCTGCCAGCCCCGCTGGAGCGATGCCATGCGGCTGCGTACTTCCTCGGCGTCGCGTTCGACGGGCTCCGCCCCGTCGTCGGTACGCGGCTCCGAGCTCCGCTTCAGCTGCGGGGCCAGGTTCGCCTGCCGGACGCGCCGGGGCAGCGGCGCCGTGCCGGAGCCGGACTGTGGTGCGGAGCCGGGTCCCCGGGGCGTGGCGGCGGAGCCTGTTGCGTGGCGCGAGGGCCCGCCGGTGGTCTCCGCCGCGGAGCCGCGACGGTGGGCGGGTGCCTCGGGACCGCTCGAGGCGATCTCGGCGCGGCGGGTCCGCCTCGGGAGAACCGAGGGCTCCGACCGGTCGCCTACGCCGCTCCCGGGCGAGGCCGGAGATTCGGTGGGGTCCTCGGCGCGGCCGGCCGCGCCGATGCCGCGGCGGGAGGAGTCCGTCCCGCGACGGCGGGCCGGCAGCGGTGGCGGTCCGTCCGGCAGGGCGTCGCCCCGTTGGCGGGCGGACGGGGGGTTGTCGGTGCGGCGCCGGGCCGGAAGAGCGGACGCGGGTTCGGGCCCCGGGCGGCCGGTGGCCCGGCCGCCTGTGGGCTCCTCGTCCCGGCGGCGTGACGGTAGCCCGGAAGCGGGGCTCGACTCCGTTCGGCCGACGGCCGTGGTGGTCTCCTCGTCCGTCTTCCCCCGCCGGGTGCGCTGCTCGGTGACCGGGCGCCCGTGCGAGCTGACCAGCTTGGGGGTGTGGCGGCGAGGCAGCGGGACCGGAGCACTCAGCTCGTCGTCGGGGCCGGTTCCGTCCCCCGTGCCCCGGGAGTCGGCGGTCTGCCGACGCGGATCGGTGCGGCGGCCCGCGGTCTCGTCCGGGGCGCGGGTGAGGGAGTGGCGGGGGCGGAACAGGCCGCCGTGTTCGCCGTCCTCGTCCTCGATGGCTCCGGGGATGTCTCCGATGGCGTCCAGGTCGGCGGGCGCCTCCAGCTCGACCGGTCCGTCCAGCAGGGAGGCGGGCAGGCCGGGGCGCTGCGCGGACGCCTGGGACAGCGCGGCGCGGCGGCTGCCCTGCGGTTCGCTCTCCGGTGCCAGCTGGGGGCGGTCGAGCCGGAACCCGATGCCGTTGGTGTCCGGGACGTCGTCCGTCAGCAGCGCGTCGGGGATGAAGACCACGGCGGTCGTACCGCCGTACGGGGAGGGCTGCAGGGAGACCCGGACGTTCTGGCGCTGGGCAAGCCGGCTGACCACGAACAGACCGAGCCGGTCGGTGTCGGAGAGCTCGAACTCCGGCGTCTCGGCGAGCCGGAGGTTGGCGTCCAGAAGCGCCTCGGCCGCCATGCCGAGGCCTCGGTCGTGAATCTCCAGGGTGAAGCCGTTGGCGACCCGTTCGCCCAGGACCTGGACGGCGGTGTGCGGCGGCGAGAAGACCGTGGCGTTCTCCAGCAGTTCGGCCACGAGGTGCGTGAGGTCGGCGACGGCCGGGCCGCTGATGGCGAGCCGCGGAAGACGACGGACCTCGATCCGTTCGTAGTCCTCGACCTCGGCGACGGCGGCGCGCACGACGTCCATCAGCTGCACGGGCTTGCGCCACTGCCGGGAGGGCGCGGCGCCGGAGAGGATCACCAGGCCTTCGGCGTGCCGGCGCATGCGGGTGGTCAGGTGGTCGAGGCGGAACAGGTCGGCGAGTTCCTCGGTGTCCTCGGTCCGGCGCTCCATGGCGTCGAGGAGGGTGAGCTGCTTGTGGAGCAGAACCTGGCTGCGGCGTGCGAGGTTGACGAAGACCTCGGAGACGCCGGCGCGCAGTTCGGCCTGCTTGACCGCCGCTTCGACGGCGGCGCGCTGCAGGGTGTTCAGGGCCTGGCCGACCTCGCCCATCTCGTTCTTGTCGTATTCGAGGCGAGGGACCTCGGTCTCGACGTCGACCTGCTCGCCCGCGGAGAGGCGGCGCATGACACTGGGCAGCCGCACTCCGGACGCTTCGTGGGCCTCCAGGCGCAGTTGCCGCAGATCCCGGATGAGGGTGCGGCCGACGCGCACGGACAGGAAGAGGGAGAGCAGGAGCGCGATCAGGCCGAGTGCACCGGCGATGACGGCCTTGGCGATGACACCGACGGCCACGGGGTGGACGCGGTCCTGGTAGCGGTCATTGGCCTGGTCGTTGAGGGTGCCGAGCTCGTCGAGCACGTTGCCGGCGGCGCTGTCCCAGCTCTTGGCGGAGACGCCGCGGGGACTTCCGGCCCCGGAGGAGACGGCGGCTTCCTCGGCCACGCGCAAGGGAGCGGAGGAGGCGTTCTTCCAGAAGGTCTGGTAGCGGTCGCGTTCCGCCACGGGCAGCAGCGGCAGGTTGACGTCGTACATCAGGGTGCGCTGGGCCACGAGGTCGGAGATGTCCCGCTCTTCGGAGTGCGAGATCCTGCCGACGATCAGGGCGGAGCCGAGGAGGGCGTCCTCGCGGGAGAGCAGCTCGCGGGCGCGGGCGAGGTTGACCAGCGCGCGGTACTGCTTGTCCAGTTCGATGTTGTCGACCACGTGCAGGTTGGCGAGGAGGACGTAGCAGGGGTCGACCAGCCGGTTGTAGAGGTCGAGGGCCTGGGCGCGGTTGACGGTGCCGTCCTCGACGCTGCGGCGCAGCGACTCGATGCCGTCGAAGGCGTCCAGGACGGCGGTCAGCCGCTCGTCGGTGTCCGCTCCCATCGCGTCGCGCACGTCGGGATTCCGGGCGTTCTCGCGGATGCTGCCGACGGCCTTGTCGGTGGCGTTCCGGCTGAGCCGGAGGGCGGCGAGGCCGTCGGACGCGCGGGGGTCGGCGAGGTGGACGAGGGTCTGGCGGCGTTCCTGCTGGAGGACGCGGACGGTGTCCTCGATGGGGTAGCCGATCTTCTCCACCACGGACGACACGTTGAAAAGGTCGCCGGCCTCACGTCCCGTGAGCACCGTGGCGAAGGCCCAGATCGCGGTCAGCGACACCAGCGGCACGAGTAGAAGCGCCACGATCTTCCGGCGGATGGACTTCCCGCGAAAGCGCATGGCCTCCCCCAGCTCGGGCCCCCGGCTACCGGGGGTACACATGTGCGTCAACAAACGGCGCGAGCCTACTACCGACCCACAGGGAACTCGAAGACCGGTCCGGAACCTGAAGTTCCGCGCCAGCCACGAGGCATGGCGAGTTGTCCGGCCATTGCGGGAGTTGTCTCCCCGAAACCGGTGGTCGTGACGGGGTCCGATCCCTCAACTGCGCCAGGGCGGTTGGCTGAAATTTTTCGGTTCTCGGGAATCTTCGTGAGGAGTTGTTCGTCCTTCTCCATGGGAAACGGGGGCGGAATCGGCCACAGGAGCCGCGTCCCGCATCCGGGCGGCGTAAAACAGCGCAAGCCGGGCAGCCACTGGGGAGCACGGGTCTTCGGATGCGAGCGAGCGGTCTGCTGGCGGTGGGGAGTGACACGGTGATGGGCACGGCGGAACGGCGCGGTGCGTCCGGAGCGGGTGGGGCGCAGCTGACGGGGCATAGGGATCCCGAGGCGACCGATCGCGACCATCCCGGGGGCGCGGCGGAGCCCTTGGGACGAGAGAAGGGGGTCCCGGCTCACGAGGCGGGTCGTGGCGCCCGCGAGCAGCACTACCGGCCCTTGTGGGTCGAGGAGCCCGCGCGGCGGCGGCGTATGCCGGATCCGGTGCGCACGGCGGCGGTGCGGGCGGTCCTCCTCATAGCCGTGACGCTGATCCAGGCGATGGTGGCCTTCCTGTGCACGATGGCCGCGTCCTGGCTGGCGTTCCCCATGGTGATCAGCAGTGTGGTCAGCACGATCGCGGCCACCTGGGGAGCCCTCGACGTGTGGGTCACGCGCCAGGTCTGGAACCAGCGCAACGGCGTGGTGTCCGTGCCGAGCAGCACGGCGCGTGCCCTGCGGCGCGAGCGACGCCGGCCCCGGAGGCAGGAGAGGGCGGCCGAGCGGGCGCAGGAGCGGATACGCCGGCGGGGTGGAGCCGGGCAACTGTCCCACTCGTGAGGCATGGCGGCGGGGGCCGAGGTGAGGCGACCGGATGCGAGAGTGCCCGCCGCGCCGGGACTCGGTCCGGCGTCTCCTCGCCGTAGGGCCGACCGCGTCCGCCCCTCCCCCGCGCCTGGCGTGAGTTCGCGTCTGGCCCGCATGAACGGACGCGGGCGGTCCACGGCGAGTACGGCCGTCGTGCGGCCGTCCCGCTCGTAGCGAAGCTGGCCCGGCGGATCGCCGGGCAGCCCGCGTTGGGCGGCTGGACGGGGCCGAGTTGGCGCCCGGGCCCGAGGTGCGCACGGACGACGAACTGCTCGACTGCATCCGCAAGACGCACAACACCGTCCACCACCCGTCCTGCACCGTGAAGACGGGGGCGGACGACGATCCATCCGCGCCCTTGGACGCGCGGTTGCGGGTCAAGGGGGTGCAGGGACTGCGGGTCGGCCATGCCCGACCTCGTCACCGTCAATCCCTGCATCACGACCATGATGATCGGCGAGAAGCGCGCGGATCTCCTGGGGGAGGACGCCTCACGCTCATGACACGGGGCGTTTGTACATCCTGGTCGCCGTGATCTCGCTGTGGACCGCCTCCCCCGCCTGGGCTTGCTGCGGCAGGCCCGGGCGGAGGTGTTCCTCGACGCTGATGTACTTGAGGCCGGCCCTCAGGTCGGCGTCGTTGCGCATGCGGATGACCAGGGGGAATTCGGCCAGCGCGGTGGTGTCGAACAGGCCCGTGGTGTACAGGAGCTGCACACCGAGGGCGTCCGACACCGCCCGCTGGAGTTCCAGCAGGTACGTGGCGTTGGCGCGGCCGATGGGGTTGTCGAGGAACAGCGTGCCGGCGTGCCGATGCTTGTCGCGGCCCCGGTCGTTGGACCGCAGCGCGGCCATCGTGCAGTAGAGCGCGATGGCGGCGGTGAGGAGCTGGCCGCCGGAGAAGACGTCGCCCATCTGCCCGACGGGGACGCGCTCGGCGCGCAGCACGGCGTCGGGCTTGAGGATCTCGACGGCGACGCCCTTGGGCTCCAGCGCCGCCGCGACACCGCGAAGCAGCAGGGACATGCCGTCACGCCGCAGGTCGGAGTTCTTCTTGACGGCGGCACGGGTCGCCTCGTCGATGACCTCGCCGAGCCGCTCGGTGAGGGTGGCCTGGTCGGGCTCCTCGAAGCGGATGCGGAGGAACTCCTGCCCGGACCACTCGCCGAGGCCCTCCGGGAGCCGGGAGAGCCGCTGGGCGGAGCGCAGGGTGGCCAGGGCCGACTCGACCAGGCCGCGCAGGCGGTCCACGATCGAGTCGCGGTTGCGCTCCAGCTGCTCCAGCTCGTCGGTCAGGACGCGGAGCCGGGGCGCGAAGGCGTCCGCCCACTTCTGGGCGTGCTCGGGCAGCGCGGAGGCGGGCAGTTCCCGGATCTGCTGGCGAGCCGGGGTGCGGACCTGCTCGTAGCGCGTGGAGTTGGCGTGCCGGACGAGGATGTCGCTCGCCTCACGGACGGCGGCCTCGGCAGCGGACAGGTCGGCGGCGCAGCCACGCAGAGAGCGGCGGGCCTCGGCAGCCGACTGCCGGGCCTCCTCCGTGCTGCCGGGGTAGGGCTCGGGCTCCTCGTGCTCCTCGTCCGTGGTGTGTTCGCGCAGCAGGTCCCGGAGCATGGCGGCGATCTCGTCGAAGCCGCTCGCCGCGTCCTCGGCGGCGCGGTGGGCGGCGAGGAGTTCGGCATGCACCTCGCGCGCCCGGTTCAGCGCCTCGGTGTGGGAGGCGAGTTCGGTCGTGGCGGTGCGCAACAGGGTCTGCGCGTGCTCGGCGTCGCGCGGCTGGAGGTCCTCGGGCAGATCGGTGTGTGTCGCGCCGTCGCCTGCGGGGGCGAGGCGTTCGGCCTCGCCGCGGAAGCGCCCCAGCTGCTCGCTCGCGGTGGACATCCGGGTCTCCAGGAGCTGCACCAGCTCCTCGGCGCGGGCGGCGGCGGCCTGGCGGCTGGGTCCGTCGGAGCCGTCGGGGGATTCGAGGAGCTGCTCCGCGCGGGTGCGGACCTTGTTGCTCAACCGATCCAGCTCCGCGCGGGCCGCGCTCTCGTCGCTCTCGGCACGGGCCTGCTCGGCGCGCAGGTCGGCGCCCACGCCGACCTTCTCGTACAGCTGGGACGCGGCCCGGTAGGCCTCGCGCAGGGCCGGCAGGGAGGCCTTGGGGGCCTGGTCCTCGTCCTCGGGTACGTCGTCGGGGGCGCCCGCGATCTCGGAGCGCTCGGCGCGCAGCGCGCGGGCGGTACGGCGGGTGTCGTCGGCGCCGCGCTGGGCGGCGCGCCGGTCCTCGTCCGCGGCCCGGGCCCGCTCCAGGCAGGACTGGGCGCTCGCCTCGGACTCGGCGGCCTCGTCGGCCAGTTCGCGCAGTTTGGCCTGCCAGCCGGCCCGTTCGCGCAGCCGGAAGGCGAGCCCGGCCAGGGCGTCTGCGGAGCGGCGGGCCTTCTGGGCGGCCTCCTGCCGCTCGTCCCGGACGTGAGCGGCCTCGGCGGCGACCTCGTCGGCCTCGGCCCGTACCGTCCGGGCCTCGGCCAGTTCGGCCTCCGACTCCTCGGCGAACGCGCGGCTGTCGTGGGCCGCCCGGGCCAGTTCGGTCAGCCGGCCGGCGGGGCAGCCGGTGCGCCAGGAGGCGAGCCGGGCGGCCAGTTCGCGGTCCTTGCCGAGCCGGGCGGCGAGGGTGCGGATCTCCTCGTCCCGCTCGGTGGCCCGGGCGCGCAGCGCCTGCCGCTCCTCGTCGGCGGCGTGCTCGTCGTGCATGGCCGGGTTCGGCGGCACGAGGAACACGTCGCCGCTGTCGGAGTCCGGGGCGGGCGTCGGGGCGAGCAGGGCGGCGGCGGTGCCGACCGCCACGGCGGAACGGGGCAGCAGGGCCGCGTCTCCCAGCGCCTCCCGGGCGCGTGCGTGGGAGTCGGGGTCGGTGATGATCACGCCGTCGACGAGTTCGGGCCGGGCGGCCAGCACGCGCGCGTGGTCGGCCGGGTCGACGGCCTGGGCGAGGTAGCGCCAGCCGGGCAGCGCGGGGATGCCGTGCTCGCCGAGGAACTCGACGGTGGCCAGCACGTCCGGGCCGGGCGGGAGCAGCCCGCCGTCCCCGAGCGCGCCGAGGATGCGGGAGTCGTCGGCGGCGGCCGTGCGCAGGTCGAACAGTTGCCGCTCGGCGGAGGAGACGGCGTCGTCGAGCAGGTCGCGCAGGTCGTCGGCGAAGCGGTCGAGTTCCTCCGGGGTGAGGCCCTCCTCGCCGGAGGCGGGGGGTGCGACGGGCCCGCTGTCGGTGCCGTGGCGGGGTTGCGGGATGCCCGGGCGGGCCTCCGGGGGCAGGCTGAGCAGTTCCGCCAGCCGCTCCTCGCGCGCCAGTGCCTCGGCGGTGCGGCGCTCGGCCTCGTACGACCGCTCCGCCGCCGTGGCAGCGTCGGCCGCGCGGGCCGCGGTCAGTTCGGCGCGGCTCTCGGTGGAAGCGGCTTCGCGAGCGTGCTCCGAGGCCCGGCGGGACGCCTCGCGGGCGGCGTCCCAGGCCGCGACGGCGGTCTTCTCGGCGTCGCTGGCGGCCAGGGCCGCGCGGGCCGGGTCGGCGTCGGGCGCGGAGTCGTCGAGCCAGCCGGCCCGGACCGCCTCGGCGGTCTCCTGTTCGACCTCGGCGAGGCGCTGCTTTAGGTGGCCGATCTCGCTGCGGGCGCGCTGGGCCTGGGTGGCGGCCGCGGTGGAGTCGCGGTAGGCCGCGTCGCTGACCTCCTGGAGGGCGGCGGAGCGCTCCTCCTCCTCGTTGGCGTGGCTCTCCGCCTTCTCCGCGGCCGCGTGCAGGGCCCCCACGAGGTCGACGGCGGCCTTGGAGCGGGCGGCCAGGGCGGGGGCGGCGTCCCGCTCGGCCTCCTGGATGGCCGCGGAGACGCGGGTGACGCGGTCGGAGGCGGCGCGGTGGCGCAGCACGGCCTCGGCGGCCTGCCACGCCGAGTACAGCGTGCGGGCGTCGGCGAGCTCGCGCTTCTGCGCGGCGGCTGACTTCTCGGCCCCGGCGAGCGCGAGCGAGGCGTGCCGGTAGGCGAGTTCGGCGGAGATCAGCGCGCTGCGCTCGCGGGCCGCCTCGGCGTGCGTGACGGCGTAGGCGGCGGCGGTGACCCGCTGGGCCAGGTCTGCGGCCCGGATCCGCTCCTGCACGCCGCGCGCGGACAGTCTGCGGGCCAGGGTCCGGGTACGGCGCTCGGCTCCGGCATGGATGTCACGCGCGCGGGAGCGAGCCTCGGCGGCCTCGACGATCCGCCCGAGGAGGTCGACGGACCCGGCGGTGAAGTCGCGTTCGGCGATCAGTTCGGCGCGTCGGCCCAGCTTGTTGCCGAAGCCGCTGACCAGGTCGGCGAGCCCGTCGGTGTCGCGGGTGTCGGTGACGGCGCGCAGCAGCAGGTCGGTGAAGTCGGCGTCCTTCTTGACCGCGAAGAGGCCGGCTGCCTCGCCCTCGTCGGCGTTCATCTCGCGCTGGTAGCGGAAGAGTTCGGGGTCGAGGCCGAGGTCGCCGAGATGCTCGATCCAGCGGTCGTGAGTCTCCTCCCAGTGCACCTCCAGGTGCGGGTAGGTCTTGCCCGCCTCGGTGAGGGCGTCGCGGAAGCCCTTCATGGTGCGGCGCCGCCCGCGCGCAGTGGACTGGCCCTCGACCGGGGCCCGTACGGCGGTGGACTCCGCCACCGGGAGTCCGTCCAGGCTGAGTCCGGGCCCGGGCCGGAAGGAGTACCAGGCCTCGGCGAACTTCCGCGGGTCGTTGGAGACCTGCCGTCCGCGCCACTCGCTGACCTTGCCGACGACGACGCACTCGCCGGTCAGCACGTGCTGCCACTCCAGCGCCACGTGCCCGCAGTCGTCGGCCAGGAGGAACTTGCGCAGCACGCCGGAGCTGGCGCCGCCCAGGGTGTTGCGGTGGCCCGGCAGCATCACGGAGAAGATCAGCTTGAGCAGCACCGACTTGCCGCCGCCGTTCTCCAGGAAGAGCACACCCGCGGGGGCGGGCCGGCGTGGCGGGCCGACCGGCTCCTCCTCGAAGAACTCCGCCTGCGTGGGCGCGGGGTCGGGCACGATCTCGCCCACCCCCCGCAGGTCAAGCACGGTGTCGGCGTAGCGCGCACCGGCGGGCCCGATCGAGTAGAGGCGGACCCGGGACAGCTCGTACATGGCGGACTCTCGTAAGTCTTCGTGAGATGGGGAGTTCAGGAGGAGTGGAACGGCAGCCCGGCGTCGGCGACCAGCTCCAGGTCGTCGCTCTCCTCGGCGGGCAGCAGCGTCGGCGTGCCGTCGGTGACCGGGACGACGCCCAGCTCCAGCAGCTCGGCCATGGCGGCGCTGCCGGCCATGTCGCGGACCTGGAGCTGGTAGCGGGCGGTGGTGCGGTAGGTGCCGCCGTGGTCGTCGCCGGTGCGCTGCAGGAATCCGGAGTCGGTGAGGAAGGCGACGGCCTTGGCGACGATGCCGGTGGTCGAACCGGCCAGGCGGCGGGCGTCCTTGGTGGCACCGGTCGCGCTGCGCCGCACCCAGATCCGCCAGGCGGCCTCCAGGCCGGGTGCGTCGGTCGCCGGGTCGGTGTTCTCGCCCTGCTCGTCGGCCCGCTCCTCCAGGCGGCGGCAGGCCTGGCGCACGAAGGCGTCCACGCCGTTGACCGAGACGCGGCCGATGTAGCCGTCGTCGGCGAGGTCCTCGGGGCGCGGGAACGCCATGGCGGCGACGGCGAGGTGGGCGAGCCCGTGCAGGAACCGGTCGCCGCCGTCGGCGGACGTACGACGCGCGTAGTCGCCCATGCGGACGGCGAACACCGAGTCCTCGGCGGCGGTCACGGCCATGCCCGCGCGCGGGGACACCTCCAGCACGATCAGCCCGAGCCCGGTCGCCACGGCGTCGGCGAGCCGCGCGAAGGCCGGGTCCTCGCGGTACCGCCGCAGCAGGTCCGCGTACTCCTGGTCACGGGCGGGCTGCAGTTTGGGCTGCAGGCCGAACGACACGAGCCGAGCCGCGTCGGCGGCGTCCGCGGGAGTGACGGCGGCGCCGGCCGGGGTCGCCGGTCCGTCCGGCTCGCTCCACTCGACATGCTCGCTCACGGTCGGGACTCCTTGTGCCACTCGTACTGACTCATGCTGCTTCCGTCCGGTCCGCCGCCATCCCCGCCGCGTCCAGCAGTGCGGTACCGACGATCAGGTCCGCCCCGCCGAACTCCGGGTCGTCGAGCTCGGTCCCGTCGTCCACGGCGAACAGCAGCTTCTGCTCGCCCTGGCGATAGGCCGTGCCGACCGGCGGGCTGGCGGCGTGCACCGCCAGCAGGGCGACCAGGTACGGCAGCTCGGGGTCCTGCCGCCGGGCCTGTGCCAGCAGCCCCGACAACCGGCGCGGCGCGTCCGCCGGCAGGTCGAGGAGTTCCTGCGCCGCCGCCATCTGCTCCTCGCTGAACCGGCTGTCGTCCGGCGTGGCGATCAGGTCCGGCTCGGGCATCTCCGCACCCAGGTGCTCCCGTTCCACCGGCGGCGTCAGCAGTATGTCGACCAGGTCGCCGACCCGGACGGACACCGGTGTGCGCAGCCCGGTGCCGCGGCCGAAGAAGGCGTCGGTGACGCGGACGGCCTGCTCCAGCGGCAGCGGGAGGACGGGCGAGACGAGATGCCCGTAGAGGTCCAGCCCGGACGTGGTCATCGGCGTGGCGAAGGCCTGCCGGTCCTGCTCGGCGCGGAACAGCGGTCCGGCCTCCAGCAGCCGGGACTGCAACTGTGTGTGCCGGCGGATGCAGTCCTTGACGATGTCGACGAGCTCGGCGGCGCGGCGCTTCTGCTCCGGGTCCTCGGACTCGTCCCGTGCCTTGCGGATGTTGGTGAGGATCGCGTTCTCGTGGCGGTAGCGGTCGGCGACGTGCTCCAGCGCCTCGGCGATCATGTCGGGCACGGCGGAGAGCCAGTCCACCGCGCGCACGTTGCGCCGGGTGGCGTCCAGGGCGCGGCGCAGGGTCTCGGAGTACTGCACGGTGCGGTAGCGGGCCTGTTCGGCCGCGAGCTGGGCGTCGGCGAGCCGACCGCGGCTGATCAGCACCTCGAGCTTGACCTCGGCGGCGATCTGTGCGCTGGTGACGTCCGTGTCGAGGGCGCCGACGAGGACGTTGACCGCCTCGTCCGTCGTACGGAGGTAGACCGTGCCGCCGGGGCCCGGGACCTCCTCGATCAGCTTGAAGTCGTAGTCGCGGCGCACATAGGTGCCGTCCGCGCCGAACGTGCCGTACACCGCGCGGAAGCCGCGGTCGACGCTGCCGACGTTGATCAGGTTCTCCAGGACCCAGCGGGCCACCCGCTCGTGCTCGGCGGCGGGCCGCTGCGGGGCCTGGGCGGCGATGCGCGGGATGAGCCGGGCCACGATCTGGTCGTGGTCCGCGCCCGTGTCGAAGTCCATGTTGAGGGTGACCAGGTCGATGGCCGCGAGGGCGACCTCCGCCATGCCGTACACCGAGTACTCGCCGGCCAGGTTGGCCTTGCGCACGTCCAGGTCGTGCAACGGCGCGGTGCAGGCGAGCGCGCGCAGGCGCCGCGCCAGGCCCTCGTCGGCGGCCGGCCCCGGGGCGGGGCGCGGCCCCGCGCTGAGCTGGGGCGGAACGCTGTCCGTCGATGCAGGCGAAGTCACGGTGCACAGACTAGGTCCTGGGTCTGACAACAACCCAAACGACGCGGTACGCCCCCCGGACCGCAGCCCTCAGCCGCCCCCGCCCATCCCTCGGCCGCCGCCCTCAGCCGCCCCCGCCAACTCCCTGAACACCGCCCTCAGCCGCCCTCGCCGACCCCCTGAACGCCGCCCTCAGCCGTCCTCGCCGACCCGCCGCCGGTACACCTCGACCACGCGTTCCAGCGAGTCGTCGAGGTACCCGGCGAGCAGGCGCTCGGCCTCCTCACGGTCCCCGCCCTGAAGAGCCGCGAGAATCGCGACATTTCGTGCGATGTACGGCTCGTGCAGCCGCTGCGGCTCGTCCACCACATGGAAGGCCAGCCGCAGTTCGGCGAAGACGCTCCGCATCAGCTCGGCGGTGCGCTCGCTCGCGGCGAGGGCGACCAGTTCCCGGTGGAAGTGGATGTTCGCGGTTCCCACCGCTTTCCAGTCACCTTCCCGGGCCGCGGTCCGCCCCTCCTCGACCGCCCCGGCGAGCCCGTCCAGGCCGTACGGCGGCTCGCCGAGACCGCGGACGACGGCACACTCGACGAGCCGCCGGGTGCGGTAGATGTCCTCGACGTCCTCCACGGTCAGGACCCGGACGAAGACGCCCCGGTTCAGCTCGTGGACGAGCAGGCGCTCGTGCGTGAGCAGCCGGAACGCCTCGCGCAGGGTGTTGCGGGAGACGCCGAGCGCGCCGCCGATGCTGTCCTCCGACAGGCGGGTCCCGGGCGGGAAGTAGCCCTCGGCGATGCGGCTCCTGAGGATGTCCGAGACCCGTTCCGCGGTGCTGGTGCGTCCCAGGAGAGCCCGGTCGTCGGCGAGGTCCTTCAGCTGCTCTGCCATGCCGGAATTCAATCGCAGATCACAAAAACGAACCAACATGGGTATTGAGGGATCGTTGAACAATCCTCTACGGTGCTACGCACAGCGTCGCGGCGGCGGGGTCGCTTTCCCCACCGCTTTCCCCACCGCGGCGCCGACCGCCTCCGTACGGCACGGCTCACCCCGAAGCACCCTCCGTCCTCCCTCTGCGAGGTGCCCATGAGCACGACCCCTCCACCGCAGGCCCAGATCGACGACCCACGCCCCGCGACCACCGAACCCACCTCGGACGACGGGGCGTTCGGCTGGCTGCGCGCCCTTGGCCCGCGCGGCCGACGCGCCTTCACCGGCGCCTTCGGCGGCTATGCCCTGGACTCGTACGACTACTTCACGCTGCCGCTGAGCATGGTCGCGCTGTCCGCCTACTTCGGCCTGAACAGCGGCCAGACCGGTCTCTTCACCACGGTCACGCTGGTGGTCTCCGCCGTCGGCGGCGCCCTAGCGGGCGTACTGGCGGACCGCGTCGGCCGGGTGCGGGCCCTGATGGTCACGGTGATCACCTACGCGGTGTTCACCGTCGCCTGCGGTTTCGCGCCCAACTACGAGACCCTGCTGGTCTTCCGCGCCCTCCAGGGCCTCGGTTTCGGCGGCGAGTGGGCGGTCGGCGCGATTCTGGTCGCCGAGTACGCGAGCGCCAAGCACCGGGGCCGCACGCTCGGCGCGATCCAGAGCTCCTGGGCCGTGGGCTGGGGCCTCGCCGTGATCGTCTACACCCTGGTCTTCTCGGTGGCCGGCGACGACCTGGCCTGGCGCATCATGTTCTGGACCGGGGCGCTGCCCGCGCTGCTCGTCATCTGGCTGCGGCGCAGTGTGCACGACGCCCCCGAGGCGGCCGCGGCGCGTGAACAGAGCGCGGAGAAGGGCTCGTTCACGGCGATCTTCAAGCCGGGCCTGCTGCGGATCACCCTCTTCGCGGGACTGCTCTCCACCGGTGTCCAGGGCGGCTACTACACGCTGGCCACCTGGGTGCCGACGTATCTGAAGTCCGAGCGTGACCTGTCGGTCGTCGGCACCGGCGGCTATCTGACGTTCCTCATATCGGGCGCCTTCATCGGCTACCTGACCGGCGGCTACCTCACCGACAAGCTGGGCCGGCGGCGCAACATCTGGCTCTTCGCCCTGCTGTCGGCGCTCTGCATCCTGGCGTACGCGAACATCCCGAGCGGCGCCAACACCCTGCTCCTGATGCTCGGTTTCCCGCTCGGGTTCTGCATGTCGGCGATCTTCAGCGGCTTCGGGTCCTACCTGAGCGAGCTGTACCCGACGGCGGTGCGCGGGACGGGGCAGGGCTTCACGTACAACACCGGCCGCGCGGTGGGCGCCGTGTTCCCGACGATGGTCGGGTTCCTGGCCGACAGCTGGGGCGTCGGCGGCGCCCTGGTCTTCGGCGCGATCGGCTACGGCATCGCGGCCCTGGCCCTGCTCGGGCTGCCGGAGACGCGCGGGAAGGAACTCACGTGAACAACACGGGCACCGGCACCGAGGACCGTCCGGTGGTCCTCGTCGACGAGGACGCACGCGCGTGGAGCCCCGGAACGGCCCGCTCCCGCTTCCGGGAGGGTCTGACGGGTCCGACGGCCGGAGTCGCGGCGGGCCACACCCAGGTCAACCTGATCTCGGTGCCCGCCGACTGGGCCTACGACATGCTGCTGTTCTGCCAGCGCAATCCCAAGCCCTGCCCGGTCCTCGACGTCACGGACGCCGGCTCCTGGACGACCGTGCTGGCCGAGGGCGCGGACCTGCGCACCGACCTGCCGCGCTACCGGGTGTGGCGGGACGGCGAGCTGGTGGACGAGCCGACGGACGTGCGCGCCCACTGGCGCAACGACCTGGTGTCGTTCCTCATCGGGTGCAGCTTCACCTTCGAGTGGGCGCTGGGCGAGGCGGGCGTCCCGATCCGCCACGTCGAGCAGGGCCGCAACGTCCCGATGTACGTGACCAGTCGGCAGTGCCGTCCGGCGGGGCGGCTGCACGGGCCCCTCGTGGTGTCCATGCGGCCGGTGCCGCCCCGGCAGCTGGCGGCGGCGATCCGGGAGAGCAGCCTCATGCCGGCGGTGCACGGCAGCCCGGTGCACTGCGGCGATCCCGCGGGCCTCGGCATCGACGACCTCGGCAGCCCCGACTTCGGGGACCCGGTGGACGCCGAGCCGGACGACATACCGGTGTTCTGGGCCTGCGGAGTGACCCCGCAGGCGGCCGTGATGGCCTCGCGTCCGCCGTTCGCCCTCACGCACGCCCCGGGGCAGATGTTCCTCACCGACGCCCGCGACGAGCAGTACCGCGTGGCCTGACAGGAGACACGGCACATGACCTCGATCGACCTGAACGCCGACCTCGGCGAGGGCTTCGGCCGCTGGCGGCTCACCGACGACGAACGGCTGCTGTCCGTCGTCACCAGCGCCAACGTGGCATGCGGCTTCCACGCCGGGGACGCGGTCACGATGCGCCGGGTGTGCGAGCTGGCGGCCGAGCGCGGCGTCCGGATCGGCGCCCAGGTGTCCTACCGGGACCTGGCCGGGTTCGGGCGGCGCGCGATGGACGTGCCGCCCGCCGAGCTGGCGGCCGAAGTCGCCTACCAGATCGGCGCCCTGGAGGTCTTCGCCCGGGCGGCCGGCGCCCGCGTCGCCTACGTCAAACCGCACGGCGCGCTCTACAACCGGGTGGTGCACGACGAGGAGCAGGCCGCCGCGGTCGTCGACGGCGTGCTCCTCGCGGACGCCGCGCTGCCCGTCCTCGGACTGCCCGGCTCACGCCTGCTGGAGCTGGCCGGGAAGGCCGGACTGCCGGTCGTCGCCGAGGCGTTCGCGGACCGGGCGTACACCGACGCGGGCACCCTGGTGCCGCGCACCCTGGAGGGCGCCGTGGTCACCGACCCCGACGCCGTCGTGGAGCGCTCGCTGGGCCTGGCCCGTTCCGGTGAGGTCGTCTCCCACACGGGGACGCGCATCGAGGTGCGCGCGCGGTCCCTGTGCCTGCACGGCGACACCCCGGGCGCGGTGGACCTGGCCCGCCGGGTGCGCGAGCGCCTGGCGGCCTCCGGGGTCCGGGTGGAGGCCTTCGCATGAAGGTGCTGCCCGTCGGCGAGGACGCCCTGCTCGTCGAGGTGTCCTCGGGAGACGAAGCGCAAGCGCTGCACGCGGAGCTGCTGCGACGCCGCGCGGAGGGCTCCCTCTCGGCCCGTGAGATCGTGCCCGCGGCACGCACGGTCCTCCTCGACGGCCTCGACTCCCCCGCGCGGCTGGCCGCCGAACTGACCGCAGCCGACCTGCCGCCCGCTCCCCCACGCGCGCGTGACGTCGTGGAGATCCCGGTGCGCTACGACGGCCCGGACCTGGCCGACGTCGCCGCCCACTGGGGCGTGCCGGAGAGGGAGGTCGCCCGCATCCACGGTGCCACCGAGTTCCGGGTCGCCTTCTGCGGCTTCGCACCCGGCTTCGGCTACCTCACCGGCCTGCCACCGCGCTACGACGTCCCGCGCCGGGCCACTCCGCGCACGGCCGTCCCGGCGGGGTCGGTCGCCCTGGCGGGCCCGTACACGGGCGTGTACCCGCGCTCGTCGCCGGGCGGCTGGCAGCTGATCGGCACGACGGACGCCGTGCTGTGGGACCACGCACGCGTGCCGGCCGCGCTGCTGTCGCCGGGCACGCGCGTGCGGTTCGTGCCCGGGGCGGGGTCATGACGGACCGCGCCCTCGCCGTCGTCCGGGCCGGGGCCCTCACCACCGTGCAGGACGCGGGCCGCCCCGGACACGCCCACCTCGGCGTCCCCCGCTCCGGGGCGCTGGACCGGACCGCCGCGGACCTCGTCAACCGGCTCGTCGGCAATGCGCCCGCGGCGGCCGTGCTGGAGACGACCCTCGACGGCTGTGCCGTACGCCCCCGTTCGGCCGTCACGGTGGCGGTGGCGGGCGCGCCCTGCCGGGTCACGGTGGACGGACGTCCCGTCGCCTGGGGCGCGCCGGTGCGCGTTCCCGCCGGGGCGCTGCTGGACGTCGGTCCCGCGGTGTCGGGCCTGCGCGCTTACGTGGGAGTCTCCGGGGGCATCGCGGTCGAGCCGGTGCTCGGCAGCCGGTCGACGGATCTGCTGTCGGGGCTCGGTCCGGCCCCTCTCGCGGTCGGCACGGTGCTGCCCCTGGGACGGCCGTCCGGCGTGCACGCGCGCGTGGACGTCGCCCCGCAGCCGGCGCCACCGGCCGAGCTGGTGCTGCGGGTGACTCTCGGCCCGCGCGACGGCTGGTTCACACCGGAGTCCGTACGCACCTTCCTCTCCCGCTTCTACCGGGTGTCCTCCGCAAGCAACCGCATCGGGCTGCGCACGGAGGGACCCGCGCTGGAGCGGGCCCGGCCGGGCGAACTCGCCAGTGAGGGCATGGTGCTGGGTGCCGTGCAGGTCCCGCCGGACGGCAGGCCGGTGGTGTTCCTGGCCGACCATCCGACCACCGGGGGCTACCCGGTGATCGCCGTGGTCCGCGCCGCCGACCTCCCGGCCGCAGCGCAGGCGGTCCCCGGCACACCGGTCCGCTTCGTGGCGGTACGACGCCGCTGAACCGTTCGGACCGGTCACCGCTGACCGGTCGGCGTCGCCGACAGGGCGGCGGACACCGCGGCCGAGGCCCTCAGGTCGAGCCGGGCGCTCGGACACGAGGTGGGGCTTCGGGTCCAGCGCGGTGGGCAGCCGCCGTTCCAGCACTTCCCGGTCTGTGAGCCGCTCACCGCGAGATTGGTGAACCCGGCCGGCTCCTCGGCGAGCCCGTCGGCGAGCAACGCGGCCCAGCCGCGCCACACCCGTCCCCGGCGGGGTCCCCACGCCCTCGGTGAGCGAGTCCCCGAGGGCCACGAACCGCAGGGGCCCGCCGGACCCGCCCGGGCCCCTCGGGCCGCGGGGGTCTCATGCCACGCCCCCGGGCACGAACGGCCGGACCGGACGCACGGGTACGGCCGCGTCGTGCGCGGCGAGAAACGCGTCGACCGCCGCGTCCCAGCCGAAGCATTCCGCACGCGCGCGTGCCGCCTCGCGCCGGTCCGCCTCCAGGCGTTCCAGCAGCTGGTCCACGGCGTCCGCGAAGGCCTCCCCGTGGTCCGCGGCGACGGCTCCGGCGGAGCCGATCACCTCCGACAGTGCGGACGAGGCGCTGGCCACCACGGGCGTGCCGCAGGCCATGGACTCCAGCGCGGCGAGTCCGAAGGTCTCGGCGGGCCCCGGCGCCAGGGCCATGTCGGCGGAGGCCTGGAGCGCGCCGAGCAGCCCGCGGTCGGAGACGTGCCCGAGGAAGGTGACCGGCAGGCCGCTCTCGCGCGTCCGCTGTTCGAGCCGGGAGCGCAGCGGGCCGTCCCCGGCCACCACCAGCACGGCCCGCCGTCCGCGCCGCCGCAGCGCCTCCAGGGCGTCCAGCGCCGTGCCGGGCCGCTTCTCCACGGACAGCCGGGAGCACATCACGAGCAGCGTCTCGTCCTCGCGCGCGTGCCGGGCCCGTACCCGCGGATCGCGCAGCGCCGGGTGCCGCTGCGCCAGGTCGACGCCGAGCGGCGCCCGGACGACGTTGCGGGCCCCGATCCGCACGAACTCCCGCTCGGCGAACTCGGTGGTGCACACCACGCGCGAGTAGCTGTGGGCCGTACGGACGTTGAGGGCGTCGGCGGCGCGCCGGGCGGCTGTCTCGGGCACGCCCCAGGTGCGCAGCACTCCGTCGGCCGTCTCGTGGGAGACCATCACGGACGGGACCCGGGCGCGCCGTGCCCACCTGCCGGTCCACCTCAGGGTCGTGCGGTCGGACACCTCCAGCCGGTCCGGTGCGAGCTCCTCCAGGAGCCGCGCCACCCGGCGCTTGTCGGCGAGGACGCGATAGCCGCCGGTGCCGGGCAGCAGCGGTCCGGGGAGGGTGATCACCCTCCCCTGCTCGGTCTCGCGGTCGCTCCTGCGCTCCCCGGGGATCACGAGGACGGGTTCGTGTCCCGCCGCCTTGAAGCCCTTGCCCAGCTCGCGCAGCGCGGTGCGCAGTCCGCCGGACGAGGGGGCGACGAAGTTGGCGAGCCGGACGATCCGCAGCGCCTGACGGCCGCTGCCGGGGCGGGAGTCGCTCATGCCGCCACCGCCGTCCGGCGCCCGGCGAGCACCTCGGTGTAGTGCCCGATCAGCCGGTCGCCGACGGCCGCCCAGGTGCGGCCCTCGACCGTGCCGCGTCCGGCGGCACCGAAGGCGGCTCGCCGCCCGGGATCGACGGCCAGGGACCGCACCGCGTCCCGGACCGCGGTCGCGTCGCGCGGCGGCACGAGCAGCCCGGTGCGCTCGTGGGCGACCAGGTCCAGCGGTCCGCCCGCGGCGGGCGCCACCACCGGCAGGCCGCTGGCCATCGCCTCCTGGACCGTCTGGCAGAAGGTCTCGAAGGGGCCCGTGTGCGCGAAGACGTCGAACGAGGCGAAGACCCGGGCGAGGTCGTCACCGGTGCGCCGGCCGAGGAAGACGGCGCCGGGCAGCGCCTGTTCCAGGCCGGGTCGGCTGGGGCCGTCGCCGACGATCACGACCCGGACGCCCTCCAGGCCGCAGACACCGGCGAGGAGTTCGACCTGCTTCTCGGGGGCGAGCCGGCCGACGTAGCCGACGATCAGCTCGCCGTTCGGGGCGAGTTCGCGGCGCAGGGCCTCGTCGCGCCGGTCGGGCCGGAAGCGCTCGGTGTCCACGCCGCGCGGCCACAGCTCGACCCGGGGCACTCCGTGGGTCTCCAGATCGTGCAGGGCGGCGCTGGACGGGGCGAGAGTGAGGTCGGCGGCGCCGTGCACGGAGCGGATGCGCCGCCAGGCGGCGGCCTCCCCGGCGCCCATGTAGGTGCGGGCGTAGCCGGCCAGGTCGGTCTGGTAGACGGCGACGGCGGGGATGCCGAGACGGGCGGCCGCGGCCATGCCCCGTACGCCGAGGACGAAGGGGCTGGCGAGGTGGACCACCTCGGCACGGTGCTCGACCAGGGTGGCGGCCAGACGGCGGCTGGGGAGGGCGACGCGAACCTGGGGGTAGCCGGGGAGCGGGAGGGAGGGGACGTGGACGACGGGGCACGGCGCAGAGCCGTCGGGCCTGTGCCCGGGCGCGGGAGCCGGTGCGACGACGACGGGGGCGTGACCGCGATCGACGAGGTGCCGGGCGGTCTGGAGCGCGCAGTGGGCCACGCCGTTCACGTCGGGGGGAAAGGATTCGGTCACGATGACGACACGCATACCGGTGTTGTCGCCGTGCCGGACGTGGCCGCGTCAACGTGGATCTTTACGGACGAGGAACGTCCCATGAGCGTTCTGAGGCGCACCCGCGCAGGTCAGGCGGTGTCCATGGCCTCCTGACCCGCTGGTCGTCCCGCGTTCACCCGGACGGCGCGAACGCGCCCCGGCGTCCCGTCCGGGAGGGGGGTCACACAGCGGTCTCCTCGGGACCGATGCGGCTGCGTACGGCCGTCTGCACCTCGGCCTCCTCGGCCGGGTCGGCGGCGAGGCGGCGCAGGCGCTCGACGACGCGGGCGTCTCCCGTCTCGGCGTGCCGGGCGGCGATCTCCCGGGTGGTCTCCTCGCAGTCCCACAGGCATTCGACGGCGAAGCCGGTCGCGAAGGAGGGGTCGGTGGCGGCGAGGGCCCGGGCGGCCCGGCCGCGCAGATGGGATGAGGCGGTCTCGCGGTAGACGTGGCGGAGCACGGGAGCCGCGCAGGCGATGCCGAGCCGTCCGGTGCCGTCCACGAGGGTCCACAGGGTCGGCGCGTCGGGGCCCTCCCCCCGTACGGCCTCCCGCACCGCGGCGAGGACCAGGTCACGGTCCTGGACTCCGCCCCGGCAGGCGAGGACGCGCCCGGCGGCGGCGCCCAGCGCGTCGGGCCGCCGGGCCCAGCCGCGCGCCCGGTCCACCGCGGCCGCCGAACGCATCCGTTCGAAGGCGTCGACGGCGGCGTCCACGACGAGCGTCGAGCCGGTGGCCACGGCGCCCTCGATGAGATCGAGGGCCTCGGGATCATTGCCGTCGGCGAGGTACCTGAGGGCCGTGCACCGGGCTCCGTCGATGCCGTCCCGCGCCGCCCGGACGATCTCGGCCCGGTCCTCGGGGCCCGCCACGGCGGTGAGACAGCGGGCGGCCGGCACATGGAGGGCGGCGCCCCGCTCGATGCCCTGCTGGGCCCATTCGAAGACGGCTTGCACGCTCCACCCCGGGCGGGGGCCGGACGGTCGCATCTGCCGCTGCCAGCGGTCGAAACAGCCCGTCTCGTGGGCTGCACGCACGCGTGCGGCGACGGATTCGCGCGGATCCTCGGCCCACAGCCGCCAGGGCCGGGGCTCGAAGGCGTCCCGGACGGTGGCGGCCAGCTCGGCATCACCCTCCGGGTCGGCCGGAAACCGGGCGAGGACGGGTGCGGCGAGGGCGCGCAGGCCCGCGTCGTCGTCCCGGAGGGCCAGTTCGTCGAGGGCCCAGGCCCAGTTGGAGCCGTGGGCGGCGTACCTGCGCAGCAGTTCGAGCGCGTCCCGTCTGCCGTAGGAGGCGAGGTGCCCGAGGACGGCGAGGGCGAGCCCGGTGCGTGACTCGTCGCCGTCGAGGACGTCCTCGGCGCAGAAGAGATGGGCCTCGACCTCGTCCAGTTCGCCGTTGAGGTCGAGGAAGAGGCGGGCGTAGTAGAGGGAGCGGTTCTCCACCTGCCAGTCGTGGCGGGGATCGCGCAGCACACAGTGGTTCAGCGCCGCCAGCGCCTCGGGGCGCGGGGCGGTGAGCGCGTGCAGCGTGCCGTCGCCGCGGCCCCGCTGGAGCAGGCCGAGCAGCGTACCGCTGGGCGCTATGACCGGATCGAACATGGGAAACAGCCTCACATCAAGCGTCGACGCAACCGGGGACGTGTACTACCTGGCCGCGCGACAACACGTCGGAGTGCCCGCCGTTTCCTGCTTGCTGTAGACCATCTTCCTCTGCCTCTCGTCGGTGGCCCCTGCGGACCGCGTCACGGCCCGCGCGGTGCGGCAACACCTGCCCAACCATCACGTCCGTGAACCACGTCGTCATGATGACTCGGCACTCTCGTCTGCCGCGACCGAAATTTCGGCGGCCCTGTACCGCCTCCCCCGTTTTCCGTGTCTTTGCTGGTCAGACCTGTCGGTTCAGTGCTCGCCGAACAGTTCGAGCAATTCCGTCCGGCCGAACATCCGGGCGGTGTCGACCGCCGAGGGCGTGCCGGCGGACGGGTCGGCGCCGCCTTCGAGGAGGGCCTTGATCACGTCCGATTCGCCCTTGAAGACCGCTCCGGCGAGCGGGGTCTGGCCCCGGTCGTTGATCCGGTCGGCCTCGGCGCCGCGCTCGAGCAGCGCGCGCACCGCGTCGGAGTGGCCGTGGTAGGCGGCGAGCATCACGAGCGAGTCGCCCCGGTCGTTGGTGAGGTTGGCCGGGACACCCGCGTCGACGTACGCCACGAGCGCCTCGGTCTGTCCCCGCCGGGCCAGATCGAAGATCTTGGTCGCCAGCTCCACGACCTCGGGGTCGGGGACTTCGGTCATCGGGCGGACCGCCTCTCCACTACGCATCGTCTTCGGTGTACGCCTGCGAAGGGCGCAGCCGTACGAGTGAATCGCCAGGGTACTGGCTCGCGCGGCACATGACCCGATGTGCCCGAGGTAAAGATCAGCACAGACCCGGACAAGCGCAACAGCCCGGCTCCACCGGGCCCGGGACCACTCCGCCACTCGGGGGAAATCGTCCGACTTTCACCCAGTTGCACCTTTTATCGTATGGATACATCCTGTGAGCCTGGAAGTACTCATGGTGACTGTCCCCGCGAACCAGGAGAACTCAAATGATCCTCTCCATCTCAGGCGTGGTCCTGCTCGGCATCGTCGTCTTCATCTTCTTCCGCAAGGACGGACTGAAGGCGTCGCATGCCGTGGTCGCCATGCTGTTCGGCTTCTATCTGGCGAGTACGGCCATCGCCCCGAGCATCAAGGCCGGCGGCGAGAGCCTCGCGAGCCTCCTCGGCGGAATCAAGTTCTGACGACCTCGTTCCCCGTACGCATCCCGCCCGTACGCACTCCCTGGAGGCAGTAGTGGCCCGCCGCCCCCTCCCCCGCATTCTGAGCAACGGCAGCGCGCAGCTCGCCCGGAGCCGGGAGCTGGCCCGGACGGCCGCCGACAGCGCCACGGACGTCCTCCACCCGCTGATCACGATCACGCGGGGTCTGCGCCGGCTGGCAGCGGCCGGGCGGCGCAGATGGGCCGAGACCCCCAAGGAGAGACGGGGGGCGCTGCTGTTCCTGGTGGCCTCCGTGGTCCTGGTCGTGGCGCTGGTGCCGTACGGACCGCTGCTCGCCGCCATCACCCTGATGGCGGCGGCGGCCTGGCAGGGCCGGGACCGCTCTCCGACGGCGTCCGACGGGCCCGACGAGTCGCAGAGCCAGCGGCTGAAGTCGCTGTACGAGGCGCTCGTGCCGTACTTCTCCGCCGCTGAGGACCCCGAGCCGCTGTACTCCCACGGCGGCGCGTGGGACAAGGCGTTCCCCACCTACGCGTTCGACGGCGGTGGCCGGATCTCGCAGCTGGTGGTCCGCTACCCGGCGTATTTCACCGACGGCGAGGCCGAGGCCCGCGCCCGGATCGAGCACCTCCTCGCGGCCAAGTCGGGCCGGGGCCGCGAATACCACTTCACGTGGGACGAGGAGGGCAACCAGTTGACGGTCGGCGTGCTCCCGCCGCTGCCCGTCGACATCGCCGCCCAGCGTTTCGTCACCACCCCCGGCGAGACGGTCCTCGGCTTCACCGACCCCACCCGGGTCCAGCGCACTCTCCCCCTCACCCACGGGGAGAAGCAGCGGGACGTGCCGCCGGTCGTCTGGCGCACGGGCCTGCGTTCCACCGAGCCGCACCTGCTGGCGCTCGGCCGGCCGGGCAGCGGCACCTCCACCCTGCTGCGGTCCATCGCCCTGCAGGCCCTGCTCCACGGCGACGTGGTGATCGTCGACGGCGGGGGCACCGGCGAGTACGCCTGTCTGACCGGCCGGGACGGCGTCCTGGCCGTGGAGGCCGGGCTGGCCGGGGTCACGGCCAGTCTGGAGTGGGCGGCGACCGAGACGGAGCGCCGTCTCATCGCCGCGAACCAGGCGCACCAGGCGGGCGATCCGCCGCCCGACGACACCAAGCGCCCGCTGTGGATCCTCCTCGACCGTCCGACGGCGTTCACCCATCTGGCCGCGACCGACAGCCGCAAGGATCCGCAGCTCCTCCTCCAGGTCCCCCTCCGTCACGGCCGCCCGGCGAACGTGACGGTGGTCGTGGCCGACCAGTTGGACAGCATGGACGCCCTCAGCGAGCCGGTACGCCAGCACACCCGCGCCCGCGTGGTCCTGGGCCCCGCGACGGCGGACCAGCTCGAGTCGATCCTGGGCGCACCCCCGCACACGACACCGATCGACGAGCTTCCCCCGGGCCGCGGCTACGCCCGGCTGGGCAACGGCCCGGTCCACCGCCTCCAGGTCCCCGCCACCCCGAACCCCTACGACGACGCCACGCCCGACGCCCTGTGCGAGGCGGTTCTGGACCTTCTGCCGCCGCGCACGACCCCCGCGGACGGGGAGACCATCCCGGAGCAGGACCAGTCGGAGGGCGAGCCGGGGAGTGCGCCGGCGGAGGAAGAACCGGAATCGGTGCGGGTGGCCGAGGAGGAACCGGAATCACGCCCGGACGCGGCCCCCGCCCTGGCCGAGGAGCCCCTGCCGAACCCGGTACCGGTCCTGACCAAGGAGACGTAGCGACGCACGCCCATGGCCGCCGGGAACGCACACCCCGGCGGCCACAACACTCCCCGCGCCCCTTCAGGCCACGAACGTACGCGGCGCCTCCGCGCTCCCCACCGCACCGCTCTCCACCAGCCTCGCCGCCGCGGCCAGCCGCGCCGCCGCCTCCTCGGCCACGGCCCCGCCGACGGTGAACGGCAGCCGCACATACCCCTCGAACGCCCCGTCCACCCCGAAGCGCGGCCCGGACGGCACCCGCACTCCCACGCGCTCCCCGGCCTCGGCCAGCCGCGAACCGGACAGGCCGCCCGTGCGCACCCAGAGCGTCAACCCGCCCCGGGGCACCTCGAACTCCCACTCGGGCAGCTCCCGCCGCACCGCCGTCACCAGCTCGTCCCGGTTCGCCCGTGCCTGCGCACGCCGCACCTCCACGGCCTGCTCCCAGCCTCCGGTGCCGAACAGCCAGTTCACCGCCAGCTGCTCCAGGACCGGTGTACCGAGATCGGCGTACGCCCGGGCGGCGACCAGGCTGCGGATCACGTCCGGCGCGGCCCGCACCCACCCGATCCGCATCCCGGCCCAGAACGCCTTGCTCGCCGACCCCACCGTGATCACGGTGGATCCGGCCGGGTCGAACGCGCAGACCGGCCGCGGCATCCGCACCTCGGGATCGAGCCACAGCTCGCTCATCGTCTCGTCGGCGATCAGCACCGTTCCCGCGGACCGGGCCGCGTCCACCAGCCGTCGCCGCTGGTCGTCGTCGGCGAGCGCCCCGGTCGGGTTGTGGAAGTCGGCGACGACGTACGCGATACGGGGCGCGGCGTCCCGCAGCACCTGGCGCCAGCGGTCCATGTCCCACCCGGTGAGCCCCTCGGCCATGGCGACGGGCACCAGCCGGGCCCCGGCCTCCCGCATCAGCTGAAGGATGTTGGCGTAGGAGGGCGACTCGACGGCGATGCGCTCGCCCCGGCCTGCGAACAGATGGCAGATGGCGTCGATGGCGCCCATCGCCCCGGTCGTCACCATGATCTGCTCGGGCATGGTCGGGATGCCGCGGGCGGTGTAGCGCTCGGCGATCATCGCCCGCAGCGCGGGCAGCCCGGCGGGATAGTCGCCGTGCGTGTGCGCGTAGGGCGGCAGTTCCTCCAGCGCGCCTTGGACGGCCCGGGTGAGCCAGGGCTCGGGGGCGGGGAGTGCGGCGCACCCGAGGTCGATCAGCGAACCGAGGGCCTCCGGCGGAAGGGGCTCCAGCCCCCGGGCGGGCAGCGGGTTCCCGGCCGGGACGGCAGTCCAACTGCCCGCACCTCGCCGGGACTCCAGGAACCCCTCGCCGCGCAGCGCCTCGTAGGCGGCGGCCACCGTCGTACGGCTGACGGACAGGGAGAGGGCTAGTTCGCGTTCGGCGGGCAGCCGGGCGGCCACCGGGACCCGTCCTTCGAGCACCAGCAGCCGGATGCCGTCGGCGAGCGCGCGGTAGGCCGGCGGCCGGCGCGTGCCGGGCCCCGCCGGGCGGTCCTGCTGGGAGCTGAGAAGCCGGGCGAGCTGTGCCGCCCCCACGGCCGAGGTCCACTCCGCCATCGAAATCAGTCCACCTTTCCCGGATTGGCCATGGATGGCCTCTCCATCCAAGCCACATGGTGGCATGCATCAGTCCACTACCACCACAGGGGGGCACATCGTGTTCACGCGGGAGCATCTCGCCCGGCGGCTCGTCCAGCTCTACGGCGGTCTCGCGCTGTACGGCGCCAGCTCGGCACTGCTCGTCCGGTCGGGGCTGGGACTGGAGCCGTGGAACGTGCTGCACCAGGGGCTCGCGGAGAAGACCGGGCTGTCGATCGGTGTCGTGCTGACCCTGCTGGGCGCCGCGGTGCTGCTCCTGTGGATCCCGCTGCGCCAGCGGCCGGGTCTGGGCACGATCTCCAACGTGCTGGTCATCGGTATGGCGATGGACGCGACACTGGCCCTGGTGCCCGACGCGCACGGCCCGGCGGCGCGCGTCACGCTGATGGGAGCGGGGATCGTCCTGAACGGCGCGGCGACCGGTCTGTACATCGCGGCCCGCTTCGGACCGGGCCCGCGCGACGGCCTCATGACCGGGCTGCACCAGCTCACGGGCGTCTCGATCCGCCTCGTCCGCACCGGCATCGAGCTCACGGTCGTGGCGACCGGCTTCGCGCTGGGCGGCACCGTCGGGATCGGCACCCTCCTGTACGCCCTGGCGATCGGCCCCCTCGCCCAGGCGTTCCTGCGCGTGTTCGCCGTGCCCCCGGCACCCGGCGTCAGCACGGCCGTTGCCACCGGTCAACCCCGAGGAGCGATACTGCGTCCGTGACCCCGCGGATACGCCACCCCTACCTCGACCATCCCGGCCCGATCCCCTTCGCCCACCGGGGCGGGGCCGCGGACGGCCTGGAGAACACCGTGCGGCAGTTCCGGTGCGCGGTCGACGCCGGATACCGGTACATCGAGACGGACGTCCACACCACCCGGGACGGCAGGCTCGTCGCCTTCCACGACGCGACCCTGGACCGGGTGACGGACGGCGCGGGCCGGATCGCCGACCTGCCGTGGCAGGAGGTCCGGCGGGCGCGCGTGGCGGGCGGAGAACCGCTCCCCCTCTTCGAGGAACTCCTGGAGACGTTCCCCGACGTGCGCTGGAACGTGGACGTCAAGGCGGAGGCCGCCCTCCTGCCCTTCCTGGACCTGGTCGGGCGGACGAACTCCTGGGACCGGATCTGCCTGGGTTCGTTCTCGGAGGCGCGTGTGGTGCGTGCCCAGCGGCTGTCCGGCCCCCGCCTGGCCACGTCGTACGGCACCCGGGGCGTGTTCAACCTGCGGCTGCGCTCCTGGGGGCTGCCCGCCGCGGTCCGCGGCTCGGCGATAGCCGCCCAGGTCCCCGAGATCCAGTCCGGCATCCAGGTCGTGGACCGGCGCTTCCTGCACGCGGCCCACGCACGCGGGCTCCAGGTGCACGTGTGGACGGTCAACGATCCCGAGGGCATGCACCGGCTGCTCGACCTGGGGGTGGATGGCATCATGACCGATCACATCGACACGTTGCGCAAGGTCATGGAGGACCGCGGCGTCTGGGTCTGAGACCCCGGTCCCGCCCCCTCTGCGCGTTCACGGGGAAGCGAGGGGCACGGGTGGGCAACGACACCGTGCGGACACCGCCGGCGGACGGGGCCGCGGAGCGCAGGAGCGAGCAGCGCGGCTGGTACTTCTACGACTGGGCCTGCTCCGTCTACTCGACGAGCGTGCTCACCGTGTTCCTCGGCCCCTATCTGACGTCGGTCGCCAAGTCGGCGGCCGACGCCGACGGGTACGTGCACCCCCTCGGCATCCCGGTGCGCGCCGGGTCCTTCTTCGCGTACTCGGTGTCACTGTCGGTGATCGTTGCCGTCCTGGTGATGCCCCTGGTGGGCGCCGCCGCCGACCGCACCGGCCGCAAGAAGCCGCTCCTCGCGGCCGCCGCCTACACCGGGGCCGCGGCCACGGCGGCCATGTTCTTCCTGGACGGCGACCGCTACCTGCTGGGCGGTGCGCTCCTGATCGTCGCGAACGCCGCGCAGTCCGTGGCGATGATGCTCTACAACTCCTTTCTGCCGCAGATCGCCCCGCCCGAGGAGCGGGACGCGGTCTCCTCCCGCGGCTGGGCCTTCGGTTACGCGGCGGGATCACTGGTCCTCGTCGCCAACCTGGTCCTCTACACCGGGCACGACGGCTTCGGCCTCTCCGAGAGCACGGCGGTCCGCATCTGCCTGGCGTCGGCCGGCCTGTGGTGGGGCGCGTTCGCCCTGATCCCGCTGCGACGGCTGCGCGATCGCAGGACCGCCGGACGCGAGGGGACCATCCCGGGCTTCCGGCAGCTCGCGGCGACCGTCCGCGACATGCGCCGCCACCCGCTGACGCTCGCCTTCCTCCTCGCCTACCTCGTCTACAACGACGGCATCCAGACGGTGATCTCCCAGGCCTCGGTCTACGGCTCCGAGGAACTGGGCCTGGAGCAGTCCACCCTCATCGGCGCCGTGCTGCTGGTGCAGGTGCTGGCGGTGGCGGGCGCACTGGCCATGGGGAGGCTCGCCCGGGTGTACGGGGCCAAGCGCACGATCCTCGGCTCGCTGGTCGCGTGGACGGTGACGCTGGCGGCCGGGTACTTCCTGCCGGCCGGGGCACCCATGTGGTTCTTCGTCCTGGCCGCCGGGATCGGCCTGGTCCTCGGCGGGAGCCAGGCGCTGTCCCGGTCCCTGTTCTCCCATCTGATCCCGCCGGGCAGGGAGGCCGAATACTTCTCCGCGTACGAGATGAGCGACCGCGGCATGAGCTGGCTCGGACCGCTGCTCTTCGGGGTCACCTACCAGCTGACCGGGAGCTACCGGGACGCGATCATCTCGCTGGTGGTCTTCTTCGTGCTCGGCTTCGCCCTGCTCGCACGGGTTCCGGTGCGGCGTGCGATCGGCGAAGCGGGGAATCCGGTTCCGGACAGGATTTAGCACTCGAAGCGAAAGGGCTGTAGTGTACGCGTTTGGCCTGCCAGGCGGACCGTTACTGCGCGTCAAAGATGCCGAAACGCTGGGTTATATCTGCTATCAGATGTGACAAACCGGGCGCTGGTGGGTACAACAAGGGCGGCTACGACGGCGACGCATGACCCGGAACGGGACTCGGAACGGGAATCTTTACCGCCGACCGGACGTTGACCGGATGACGACGACAGCGACACCTGTCCTGTGGGCGACAAGCCCGGGAGGCACGATTCATGAGTGAGCGAGCTCTTCGCGGCACGCGCCTCGTGGTGACCAGCTACGAGACGGACCGCGGCATCGACCTGGCCCCGCGCCAGGCCGTGGAGTACGCATGCGAGAAGGGGCACCGCTTCGAGATGCCCTTCTCGGTCGAGGCGGAGATCCCGCCGGAGTGGGAGTGCAAGGTCTGTGGGGCCCAGGCACTCCTCGTGGACGGCGATGTCCCTGAGGAAAAGAAGGGCAAGCCCGCGCGTACGCATTGGGACATGCTGATGGAGCGGCGCACCCGTGAGGAACTCGAAGAGGTCCTCGAGGAGCGCCTGGCGGTTCTGCGTTCGGGAGCGATGAACATCGCTGTTCATCCCCGAGACAGCCGCAAGTCGGCATAGTCCCTCACGGGCCTGGCCGAAGTAACAGCGCATCAGAAGACCGCGGGCGCCGTACGAGAAGTACGGCGCCCGCGGTCTTCCGCATGTCCACGGCCCCGGGGCAGCTCGCGCCCCGGAAGGCCGGCCGGGTGGGCGAGCCCCGGGGGAAGGCCCGCCGGACGGGTGAGCCCCCGGAAAGGCCCGCGCCGGTGCACGCCCCCCGGACGGCTCAGTGCGTCAGCGGAGGGCGCGGCGGCTGCGGGGTGTCCCCCGGCTTGTCCCGGATGACCTCGCCTTGGACGACCTTGCCGTCGGGCTGGTGCATACGGGCCTGCTGGAAGGCGCCGCCGAGGGTGCCGGGGCGGGCTTCCCGGAGCTTGCGCTCGAAGGTGCGCTCCGCCGAGCGGCTCACGAGCTTCTGGACCGGCGGCAGCAGCAGGAGCAGGCCCACCGCGTCCGAGGCCAGGCCGAGGATCATCAGGAGCAGACCGCCCAGCATCATCAGGCCGTTGCCCTCGCTGCCGGATCGGCCCGCGTCGGGCATGACCCCGCTCTGCTGTTGTTGCAGCGCCTCGGAGAGCTTGCGGAAGGCCCGCCGGCCTGCCCGCTTGATGACGACCGAGCCGGCCACGAGACCCGCCAGCAGGGCGAGGAAGACCACCAGCCCGCTGGTCGCCCCCGCGACCAGCGTGAGCAGCCAGATCTCCAGCACGAGCCACGCGGCGACGCCGAGCGGCAGGAACGTACGCAGCCGGGAGCGCTTGGGCCGGGCGGGGGGCAGCGGGGTCTGAGCGCCAGTCGTCATGCGTCCAGTGTGCCTGGCCCCGGCTCAGCACGGGATAAGGCCACCATCAGCTGTTTCTGTGAACGGCTGCCCCTGCCCGCCGCTACGGCTTCGAGGGCCTGCCGCCGCGCCCCGTCACCTTGCCGACCCGCTCCCCCACACCCCACGCCGTGACGCGCCACAGCGCCTCGACGAGGATGTCGCGGCTCATCTTGGAGTCGCCGAGTTCACGCTCGACGAACGTGATGGGCACCTCGATCACGTGGTAGCCGGCCTTGACCGCGCGGCGGGCGAGATCGACCTGGAAGCAGTACCCCTGGGAGGCGACCTCGTCGAGACCGAGCCCCTCCAGGGTCTCGCGGCGGAAGGCGCGGTAGCCGCCGGTGATGTCGCGCAGCGGCAGGTCGAGCGCCAGCCGGGAGTAGAGGCTGCCGCCCCGGGAGATCACCTCGCGGGACTTCGGCCAGTTCACCACGCGGCCGCCCGGCACCCAGCGCGAGCCCAGCACCAGGTCGGCGCTCTTGAGGGCGGTGAGCAGACGCGGCAGTTCCTCGGGCTGGTGGGAGCCGTCGGCGTCCATCTCGATCAGCACGCCGTAGTCACGCTCCAGGCCCCAGTGGAAGCCCGCGAGGTAGGCGGCGCCCAGGCCTTCCTTGCCCTTGCGGTGCAGCACGTGGACGTGGTCGTCCTCGACAGTCAGCTCGTCGGCCAGCTTGCCCGTGCCGTCCGGGCTGTTGTCGTCGGCCACGAGCACGTGCGCCTCGGGGACGGCCTTGCGTACCCGGCCGACGATGCTCTTGATGTTCTCCGCCTCGTTGTAGGTCGGGATGATCACCAAGGCCGTGCCGAGCGGGCCGAACGTCCTCACCTGGGCTCCTGCCGCGAGGCTTCCGTCGCCGTCGTTCACTACTGCCCCTTCATGTCCATACGCAGAGGTCCACCATAGTGGGCCCGGCCTGCGCCGACGTGACAGGACGTTCGAATCGCGGTGTCGAATCCGCAAGACGCGGGGAAGAGCGCGCCCGCCGCGCGCCTCACGGTGCGCGCCCGCGGCGGATGGGGGCCCGGCGCCCTTCGGGCCGACCTGGGATCCGCCGGCTGCGGATCGACCTGAAGCCGTTGTCTACTGAGCGCGCGGGCCCCACCCGGGTCGCACCTCCCCGACCGGCCAAAACGTTCCCTCGGCGCTGCGCCTGCCTGAGCCTGGCTCCCAGTGGCGGTGCCCCGGTGCGGCACACCGTCCCTGACCCGGCGGCGCCGCGGCGAGTGCTCGGACGTTCCCCGGTCGGGCGTCCGGTGGTGGACCCGGCCGAACCTACCGGCCCCCTGCGGCCGCCTGTCAATAGCCGTTCGACCTGCGCATCCAGCGGCGAAGCCCTGGTCAGCGCCGAGGATGCGCAGGTCGCGCGCCGGGGGCGCGGCGCACGACTTCATGCGCGCCACCCCCGTAGATCACTCGCCCGGCCGTACGAAGACCGTGCGTCCGCCCACCACGGTGCGCAGACAGACGGGCAGGTCGCGGCCCGGAGTGAGGTCGGGCAGACCCGGGGTGCCGGAGCGGGGATCGGTCGACCATCGGGCGACGCGGTCGTCCGGGGCCTGGACGACGAGGTCACCGGTGCGCCAGACGGCGTAGTCGGCGGGGGCACCCGGGACCAGAACGCCCGCGTCGTCCCGTCCGACGGCCCGCCAGCCGCCGCGCGTGTGCGCCGTGAACGCGGCGCGCACGGAGACGCGGTGCTCCGGCGTGCGGTGGAACGCGGCGGCCCGGACCGTGCCCCATGGGTCGAGCGGGGTGACCGGGCTGTCGGAGCCGAAGGCCAGCGGGACACCGGCGCGCAGCAGGGCCGCGAAGGGGTTCAGGGCCCGGGCCCGCTCCTTCCCGAGCCGCTGCGCGTACATGCCCTCCTCGCCGCCCCACAGGGCGTCGAAGGCGGGCTGCACGGAGGCGGTGAGACCGAGTTCGGCGAAGGCGGCGACGCTCTCCGGGGTGAGCATCTCGGCGTGCTCGACGCGGTGCCGGCCGGCCCGGATCCGGCCGAGCCCGAGCTTCTCGGCGGCGGCGCGCACGCCCTCCACCACACTGTCCACTGCCGCGTCGCCGATGGCGTGGAAACCGGCCTGCAGGCCCGCCTCGGTGCACGCCACGACGTGCGCCGCGACCGCGTCGGCGTCCAGATAGGCGATGCCCGTGTGCCCGGCGTCGGTGTACGGCTGGTGCAGGCAGGCGGTGTGCGAGCCGAGGGCGCCGTCGACGAACAGATCTCCCGCGGCTCCGGCCGCGCCCAGCTCCCGTGCCTTGGCGACGTCACGCTCGGCCCAGTAGCCGACCACACGCGGCCCGTGTTCCGCCGCGGCGAGGCGCAGCAGGCCGGTGAAGTCGTCCTCGGAGGAGATTTCCGGCCCGGCGCACTCGTGGAGCGTGCCGATCCCCAGCGAGACGGCGTGCGCGAGCGCGGCCCGCTGCGCCTCGGTGCGCTGCCGAGGCGTCACGGCGGCGAACGCGGCGGCCCGCACGGCGTGATGGGCGTCGGCGGTGAGCGGGCCGTCCTCACGGGTGGCATCGGGAACCGCGTCGAGCAGGGCGGTGCTCACGACCGCCGAGTGCACGTCGATCCGGCTGAGGTAGAGGGGCCGGTGCCCTGCGGCCTCGTCGAGCTCGGCCCGTGTCGGGGGCCTGCCTCCGGGCCAGCGGGCGGCGTCCCACCCGTGCCCGAGCAGCACCCGGTCGTCCGGACGGGCGGCGGCGAACTCCCGGACGAGGGCGAGGGCGGCCTCCAGCGTGGGGGCACCGGAGAGATCGAGCCCGGTCAGGGACAGACCCGTGGCCGTCGTGTGCACATGCGCATCGGTGAACGCCGGGGTGACCAGCGCCCCGTCCAGGTCGACCACCTCGTCGACCCCGTCCGCGAAGGCGTCGGCGGCCCCTTCGGACCCGACCCAGGCGATCTGTCCCCGCTCCACGACCATCGCCGTGGCGAAGGGGTCGGCGGGGCTGTGGACCTCTCCGCGGCGGAGAAGAACAGTCTTGGGCGGGGCGGTGGGCTCACTCATGGAGCACAGTCTCACAGGGGCGTGGGCGACGCCTGAATCAGGGGCGCGGTGAACTGCGCGAACAGCCCCGCACGACCCGTTCCCGGCAACCGGCCCTCAGATCCGCGGCGGTCGCGCCTCGTACGGCGTGGACAGCACCACCGTCGTCCGCGTGGACACCCCGGCCAACGAACGCAGCCGGGCGAGCAGCTCCTCCAGCTCGTGCGGTGTCGCCACCCGCACCTTGAGGATGTAGTTCTCGTCGCCGGCGACGCTGTGGCACGCCTCGATCTCGGGCACGCCGGCCAGCCGGTCGGCGATGTCGTCCGGCGCGCTGGGATCGAACGGTTTCACCGAGATGAACGCCGTCATCGGCAGCCCCACGGCCTCCGGGTCGACGACCGCGGCATAGCCCCGGATGACACCCCGCTGTTCCAGCCGCCGCACCCGCTGATGCACGGCCGACGTGGACAGCCCCGTGGCCTTGCCCAGGTCGGTGTAGCTCATCCGCCCGTCCTTGACGAGCAGCTGCACGATCTGTCGGTCCAGCTCCTCCATGACGCAAGAACCTACAGTGCGGTTGATCTCCTCGGATACCTGAGCAGCCCAGGTCATGCCCGGTTCGTGATGTGGCCGGAAGCCGGCGGTCAGCCGTCCGGGGGGACAAACGCACCGCAGTGGACACCCGCACGGGGCATGTGACGAACGCCACAGGCCTCGAACAGTCTCCGTGATGTTCTCGTGATTACCGCCCAGGGGCGACGGGAAGTGCTTGCTGTGGCCGAGGCCGCAGTGCCTGATACGGCCCAGTCCGAGGGGGAGAACCCAATGCAGAGTCTTAAGCGCCCTGGTCGCACCGCACCCAAACGGCAGCAGCTCGTCGTCGAGCCCGAGCCGGAGGGTGTCGAACCCGACTCCTACGACGACGAACTCGACGCCTACGACACGTTCGAGATGTTCCGGGTCGTCTGCCCGGACTGCGCGCAGCCCATCGCCCTGCTGGCGGACGAGGAGTTCCTGCCGGAGCACGCGATGTGCGCCTCGCCGTGGAACCCCTTCGGACTCACGGTCTGCGCCGGAACCGGCCGCAGGGCCGCGGACGCCCGCCCCGCGGACGAGTCCGCGGAACCCCAGGAGCAGGACACCGCACTGCTGTTGACGCTCCCTCAGGGGCTCGACTGGCGGACCCAGCCCTTCTCGCACGTCGGCGGGCCGGGCTCACGCCCCATCAGGGTTCCGGTCATGCGCCGTCAGGCGGCCTGAGCGCGGGCTCTTCCGGCTCGCCCGCTCCAACTCCCGTGACTGAACCGCACCACGGCCCCCAGACCGCCGTGGTGCGGTTCAGTACGCCCGGAGCCGTGACGGCACTGAACGAACGCCCGATTCCACCATCCGGTGACCTGTCCGGGCTCTGCCGCGTTGCCCTGGTATGACCCCCATCTCCTCAGCGACCGGGCGTCAACGCCTCCTCTACGTCCCACCGCCCGCAGAATCGGTTCGGCCGGCCCCGCCCCGCTATCAGGACCCGCCGATCTACCGCGACTTGATGCGGACCTGGGCCGAGGGCGGCCGCACCCTGCCGGGCCGTCACGACCCGGAGTGGATGCGGCTCGCGGCCCCGTGGCGGGGCCTCGACCAGTTCAGCGTTCCTCTGGACCCACGAGATGGCGGGCGATGACCATCCGCTGGATCTGGTTGGTGCCCTCCACGATCTGCAGCACCTTGGCCTCGCGCATGTAGCGCTCGGCCGGGAAGTCGGCGGTGTAGCCGTAGCCGCCGAGGATCTGCACGGCGTCGGTGGTGACCCGCATCGCCGTGTCGGTGCAGTGCAGCTTGGCCATGGCGGCCTGCCGCGCGAACGGCCGGCCCGCGTCCTTCAGCCGTGCCGCCGCGAGGTAGAGGGCGCGGCCCGCCTCGATCTGCGTCGCCATGTCGGCGAGCATGAACCGCAGCCCCTGGAAGTCGGCGATCGGCTTGCCGAACTGGCGCCTTTCGGCCGCGTAGGCCAGCGCCTCGTCGAGCGCGGCCTGCGCCACGCCGATCGCGCACGCCGAGATGCCGAGCCGCCCCGAGTCGAGCGACGACAGGGCGATCGCGAAGCCCTGCCCCTCCTCGCCGATGCGCCGGGCGTCCGGGACGCGGACGCCGTCGAAGTGGACCTGGGCGGTGGGCGAGCCCTTCATGCCCATCTTCTTCTCCGGCACGGCCGCGCTCAGCCCCTGCGCGTCGCCGGGCACCAGGAACGCGCTGATCCCGCGCGGGCCCTCCTCGCCGGTGCGGGCCATCACCGTGTAGAAGTCGGCGATCCCGCCGTGTGTGATCCACGCCTTGGTGCCGGTGATCACCCAGTCGTCGCCGTCCCGTACGGCCCTGGTGCGCAGGGCCGCCGCGTCCGATCCGGAGTGCGGCTCGGAGAGGCAGTACGCGCCGAGCATGCCGCCGCCGAGCATCGCGGGCAGGTGCTCGACCTGCTGCTCCTTGGTGCCGTAGGCGGCGAGCGCGTAGGAGGCCAGGGAGTGCACGCTGACGCCGAGACCGACGGTGAGGCGGGCCGCGGCGAGCTCCTCCAGGACCTGGAGGTAGACCTCGTAGGGCTGATCGCCGCCCCCGTACTCGGAGTCGTACGGCAGGCCGAGCAGCCCCGACTGGGAAAGCAGGGTGAACAGCTCGCGCGGGAAGCGGCCGGCGTCCTCCTCCTCGGCCGCACTCGGGACGATCTCCTGTGCCGCGATGTCGCGGACGAGTGTGATCAGGTCCCGGGCCTCCTCCGTGGGCATTTGCCGGTCCACCGGCTGCGGGGCGCGGTCGGGCATGGCGACGCTCTCCTCCCTGTCGGGCACTGGCGGACGGGCCCATGGGTGGGGGCGACGCCGCCGGGTCGTTCTGGTGCCTGGCCGATGCTTGCAGTCCCGGGTCTCGGAAGCTGCTGACCAGCGGCTGTGCGCTGTGAGTATGCCCGATCGGAGGCATCCCGTCACCAGTTAACGACCGCTTACTTCAAGAAATGGCCGGGCGCATCCGGAGTGGCGAAATTGGTCCGAACCATTGACCCAACTGGTCTAGTCCTCCTACTGTTTCGCTCCACCGATTCACCGCGTTCATGCCAATGGGCGCGCGTTCCCCTCTCCCCACGAGGAGACACCGGATGCACACCCCCCACCGTTCCCGCTTCCGGGCCATCGTGTCCGCGGCCTGCTGCGCCGTCCTCGGCGCCGGTCTGCTGGCCGGCGCGGGCACCTCCGCCACCGCGGCGACCTCGGCTCAGGAGGCCGCCGCAGGTTCGAAGGCCGCCGGCTCCAAGGTCATCGGCTACTTCACCGAATGGGGCACCTACGACCGCAAGTACCACGTCAAGAACATCGAGACGTCCGGATCGGGCGGCAGGCTCACCCACATCAACTACGCCTTCGGCAACGTCACCGGCGGCAAGTGCGCCATGGGCGACGGCTACGCCGCCACCGACCGGGCCTACACCGCCGCCGAGTCGGTCGACGGCAAGGCCGACACCTGGGACCAGCCGCTGCGCGGCAACTTCAACCAGCTGCGCAAGCTGAAGCAGAAGCACCCGAACCTCAAGGTCCTGTGGTCCTTCGGCGGCTGGACCTGGTCGGGCGGCTTCGGCGAGGCCGCGAAGAACCCGGCCGACTTCGCCCAGTCCTGCTACGACCTGGTCGAGAACTCCAAGTGGGCCGACGTCTTCGACGGCATCGACATCGACTGGGAGTACCCGAACACCTGCGGCGCCACCTGCGACACCAGCGGCAAGGCGTCCTTCCGGAACCTGATGCAGGCGCTGCGGGCGAAGTTCGGCTCGAAGAACCTCGTCACCGCGGCGATCACCGCCGACGCCACCCCGGGCGGCAAGATCGACGCGGCGGACTACGCGGGCGCCGCCCCGTACGTCGACTGGTACAACCCCATGACGTACGACTTCTTCGGCGCCTGGGACGCCGCCGGCCCGACGGCGCCGCACTCGCCGCTGACCTCGTACTCCGGCATCCCGAAGGCGGACAACCACAGCTCGGCGACCATCGCCAAGCTCAAGGGCCTCGGCATCCCCGCCTCGAAGCTGCTGCTCGGCATCGGCTTCTACGGCCGCGGCTGGACCGGCGTCACCCAGGCCGCCCCCGGGGGCACGGCGACCGGCCCGGCGGCGGGCACGTACGAGCAGGGCATCGAGGACTACAAGGTGCTCAGGACCACGTGCCCGGCGACGGGGACGGTGGCCGGCACGGCGTACGCCAAGTGCGGTGGCAACTGGTGGAGTTACGACACCCCGGCGACCATCGGCACCAAGATGAACTACAAGAACCAGCAGGGCCTGGGCGGAACCTTCTTCTGGGAGCTGAGCGGCGACACCGCGAACGGTGAGCTGATCAAGGCGATCAAGTAACGCCCGGTGCGGGGGTGGAGGGTCCGCGGCGGACCCTCCACCCCCTTCTCATGCGCCCCGGCGCGCGGGCTGCGGCGCCGGAAAGGCCGGGTCGAGCTCCTCGATCGCGCGCAGGGCTCCGCCGAGGGTCTTCACCAGCAGCTCGCGCATGGTGTCGCGGGGCAGTTCGGGCCGGTCGATCCATTCGAGCGTGGCGCCCTCGACACTGCACACCCAGGCCAGCAGGGCCATCCGCGCCAGCGGGGTGATGTCGACATGCTCGTACGCGCCTTCGGCGATGGCGGTCACGACGGCCTCGCGCACCCCGTCGCGGATGGCGTGCACCTCGGTGTCGAAACCGACGCCGCCGCTCACGATCGTGCGGTAGGCGGCCTGGTTGTGCTCGGCGTAGCGCAGATAGCTGTCGATGGTGCGCTGGACCCGGTCCACCGGGGGCAGTTCGAGGCCGCTCGCCGCCAGGGTGACCAGCTCGGTGACCGAGTCCTGGATGATGGCCAGGTAATAGCCGCGCTTGGACTGGAAGTAGTAGTAGATCAGCCCCTTGGCGACGTGCGCCTGCCGGGCGATGTCGTCCATCGACAGGGCGTCGTAGGAGGTGTCGGCGAACAACCTCCGCCCGATGGCGATGAGTTCGGCACGGCGCGCCATCGAGCGGTCGGTGCCGCGGGCCCGGGGACGCGCGGCAGGCTGGGGGCTGATGTTCAATTTCGACCCTGGTCTCAGCGGGCGGGGCGGGACCTCCGCAGTATGGCAGGCCTCACCTCCGGGTCGTGGGTCAGGTCACAGCAGCCCGAGCTGGGTCACGAGCATCGCGACGACCACGACGAGGGCCCAGCCCATGAGGTGTTCGACGATCTTCGGGCCGTCGTCGTGAGGGCCGCCGGTGCGGACGCGGGTGGCGGTGGCTGAGTGCACGGTCATGGTTTCTCGCTGGGTCGGTGGTGCGGACGGAATCCCCCGAGGTTCCGTCCACCTTGCCACCGGGCGCGGCTTTGCGGCCGAGAGCTTGCTCACACGCGGACGCCCACGGCCGCCAGGGCCTTGCGCTGGGCCGCGCTCGGGCGCGCCGGGAAGTACAGGTAGCAGATGCCCCCGGTGCCCGAGGCGACCTTGCCGGAGGCGTTGTACCGCTTGGTCCTGAGCCAGATGTTCTCCCACTCGCGCCGCCGGTAGACGCGCCGCACGGCCTCGTTGCTCGCGGAGAAGGGGTCGTTGGCGATCACGTCACCGCCGGCCGTGAAGCCGGTGACGGTCATCAGGTGCCCGGCGGTGCCGTACCCGGCGCCGGTCAGCTCCTCCTTGAGGAACGACTGCGACGTTATGGCGGGGATGCCCGCGGCGATCAGCGTCTCCAGCTCGGTGAGGGAGCCGAGCCGGGTGACGACGCCCTGGAGGTCCTTGAACGTGGCGGCGTAGGCGGCGTTGAAGGGCCAGTTGCCGCAGCCCGCGTACTGGTAGTCGTAGGTGAAGCGGGCCGCGTGGCACACCTGCGGGTCGGCGTACGCCGGATCGACCCAGTCCAGCTGCCCCTCGGTGAGCCGGCCGCCCCAGTACTCGATGACCATCTGGGAGGACGTCGGGCTGCACCAGGCCTCGCCGCCGTTGTCGTACTCCGGGTACTGGCCCTTGTGGATCTCCTGCGAGTAGCGTGGGACGGCCAGTTCCTTCGCGAGACCGGGCTCGGACGCCGGGACGGTGAACCGGTCGGGCACGTCGGACCCCATGGCGCCGAGCCGCCACACGGTGGGCGTGGCCTTGGTGCCGGGCTTGCGGTGGAGGGTCAGACGCAGCCGGTACGAGGCCAGGCGCAGGCCGGTCGACGCGTCGTCGATGGCCAGGGTGTCGGTCCAGACGGTGCTCTTGCCGTCGCTCTGGTCGTCCACCGAGGTGCGCCGGATGTCCTGGTCGCCGGCGGCCCAGCGGGCCATCACGTACCAGGGGGTGCTGGTGCCGTCGGTGTAGGCGCCCTTGATCTCGGCCTGGATCCAGGTGCCGGCCGGGGTGCGCGCGTTCCAGGAGACGATCGCCTCGGTCGCGGGGACGGCGAGCCGGTGGACGGGGGAGGTCCAGGTGCCGTACTCCCATGTGGCGGTCTTGCCGGTGTGCGGATCCGTGTAGCCGGCGGTTCCGGCGGGCTTCGCGATCACCAGGCCCGGGCGGGTGCCCGCGACGGCCCGGGTGCCCTTGGCGGTGCCGCCGGACCAGTCGGTGTACGAGACCCAGGCCCGGTTGTCGACGGTGCGGGCCGGGGCCGCCCGGGCAGGGTCTGCGGGGTCGGTCGTCATGGGGGCCTCGGGGTCGGCGGCCGCCGAACCCGCGCCCGCGGTGACGGCGGCGGCGACCGCGGCGGCCAGGACGGTTCTGCGGGAGGGCTGTTCGGCTCTGCGCATGGCGGGGACCCCCGGATGTCGGAGTCGGGCAGGTGCGGGGCAGGTCCGTGCACGGTCGGGCGTATCCGTGCGTGCGCCACATATGAGCACAGCCCGCCGTGTCCTGCCAGCACTTCGACGCGCGCCGCGCCCACCAATATTGGCGTCGACCAGTGGCATCCGCGGCGGACCCCGTGGTTAGAGTGCCGATCGAGATGAATACGTCCTTCCGCCCCACCCCGTGCCCCGCCGTCCGTGACCTGGCCGCCCGGGTTCGCGGCCTCGCCCCCTCCTGCGGCCCGGTCCGGCTCGTCGGCGTCGACGGGCACGCCGGGTCCGGGAAGAGCACGTTCGCCGAGCGGTTGGCGGCGGCCCTGGACGGCGCGCCGGTGCTGCGTCTCGACGACATCGCCAGCCACGACGCGCTGTTCGACTGGACGGGACGGCTGCTGGACCAGCTGATCGAGCCGCTCTCCCACGGCCGGACCGCGCACTACGCCCCCTACGACTGGCGGGCCCGCCGCTTCGGCTCCCCATGCCCGCTCGCGCCGGCGCCGGTGATCCTCGTGGAGGGCGTCGGCGCGGGGCGCCGGGCGCTTCGCCCGCACCTGGCCCTGCTGCTGTGGATGGATCTGCCGCGGGAGGAGGCCTGGGAGCGGGGACGGTCCCGGGACGGGGAGGAGCAGCGGGAGTTCTGGGACGGGTGGGTTCCGGCGGAGCGCCGGCATTTCGCCGAGGATCCCTCGCGGCCGTTCGCCGACCTTCTGGTACGGCAGCGACATGAGGGGTACGAGGTACTCGCGGGACCCGCTGGGACCGTTGGACCGGACCAGTCCCTCACTCAGGGTGACGGACCGCCCGCAGTGTGCTGAACTTGTGAAGGACCTTGCGGAACAACTTGCCGGAGTGCTTCAACTCGGCTTGACCGTCGGGCCGTACAGGTCTTACGTTCTCAATGTGCGGCATCGAAGCCGCCCGCAGACGCGAAGCCCCCGGTTGTTCCCCCGTGATCGGGGGCTTCGTTCTGCCTTCTTGCGGTTTTCCGGCCGCCGCGGGGCGCCGGCCGCTCACCCTGGGTCACCGTCCGCGAGGACACGGCATCCGCTCCCACCTCGCCGAACGGCCCGTGCGGCACCCTACGGGGGCGCCGCGCCCGCGGGTACGATGCCCTCGTCGCGACCTACGGACGGTTGCTTCGCGCACGTGCAACTCCGGTCCGTGGCGCAGCGGTTCGAGCAGGGGCAGCCGACTGGGGACGGCTCGTTGGCATACCGACGGGGGCACGGTTTGTGGGGGACGTGATGGACTTCGGCACCCAGGGCCCACAGGCCCCGGCCGACCTCGCCTGGCTGCGAGGCGTGGACGCCTACACCATGGGCGCGTATCCGCAGGCGGAGGAGGAGTTCCGCGCCGCGGTGCGGATGGACTCCGGCATGGCCGACGGCTGGCTCGGGCTGCACGCGCTGCGCGTCGACACGACGAACGCGCTGTTGCGGATGTTCCGGCACCGGGACCGCTTCGGGGAGCAGCGCACGCGCTACCGTCGCCCGCTCAACTCCTGGTACTGGCTGGGCTGGTGGGTGCAGCCCGTGCTGGAGAGCCCCCGCGATCTGCTGCTCGCGCACGCCTCCCACTGGCTGGACGGCCGCCATGTCCCCGAGCTGGACCGCGCCCTCGCCGGTCTCCCGCCCGTGGACACCGACCACCAGGTCCG
The DNA here is from genome assembly GCF_014205055.1 of Streptomyces luteogriseus. Classification (NCBI taxonomy): domain Bacteria; kingdom Bacillati; phylum Actinomycetota; class Actinomycetes; order Kitasatosporales; family Streptomycetaceae; genus Streptomyces; species Streptomyces luteogriseus. The sequence continues at coordinate 7,217,033 of NZ_JACHMS010000001.1, read as the reverse complement.
CTTCCTGCACTCCTGCCGCGCCTACCTGGTCAAGGACTGGGAGCAGCTGGTCCGGCACACCGACCCGTTGCTCGACGATCCGCTGCTCGGCATCGAGGCGGGTCTGTTCGGCGGCATGGCCAGGGTCCGCCTGGAGATGTACGGCCAGGCGGAACCCCTGCTGTCCGCCGCGCTGATGCGCTGCCGCAGCGAGCAGCCCCAGCGCAAGGAGCTGCGCTACTGGCTGGCCCGCGCCCACGAGGGCACCGGCCGCAGCGCCGCCGCACTCCCCCTGTACCGGGCCGTGCACCGCGTCGACCCGGCGTTCATGGACACCTCCGCCCGGCTCGCCGCCATCGCCGAGGGCGACGGGTACGACGACGCCACCGGTCTCGCGGCGGTCACCCTCACCGGTGCGGGCCAGGACGCGGTGGACGGCCCGGACGGGTTCGATCCGCTCTTCGGCCTCGAAGGACGCGACCTGAGGCTGCCCGATCCCGAGCCGCCGCTCGCTCCCCTGCCACCGGTGACCGGCCCGCCGGTCCGCGAGAGGACCGGCCCCGTTCCCTCCCTGCCCGCCGGGCCCACCGACCCGGCGTTACTGGACGAGGCACTCGCCGAGCTCGAGCGCATGGTGGGCCTGGAGCCGGTGAAGCGCCAGGTCAAGGCGCTGTCGGCACAGCTGAACATGGCCCGGCTGCGAGCCGGGCAGGGCCTGCCGGTCCAGCCGCCGAAACGCCACTTCGTCTTCTCCGGCCCCTCCGGCACCGGCAAGACGACCGTCGCCCGCATCCTCGGCCGCGTCTTCTACGCCCTCGGGCTGCTCGGCGGCGACCATCTCGTCGAGGCCCAGCGGGCCGACCTGGTCGGCGAGTACCTCGGGCAGACGGCCGTGAAGGCGAACGAACTGATCGACTCGGCCCTCGGGGGCGTCCTCTTCGTCGACGAGGCCTACTCGCTGTCCAACTCGGGCTACGGCAAGGGGGACGCGTACGGCGACGAGGCCCTCCAGGTCCTGCTGAAACGCGCGGAGGACAACCGCGACCACCTCGTGGTGATCCTGGCCGGCTACCCGGAGGGCATGGACCGCCTGCTCGCCGCGAACCCCGGACTGTCCTCCCGCTTCACCACCCGCGTCGACTTCCCGTCCTACCGGCCCCTCGAACTCACCGAGATCGGCAAGGTGCTGGCGGCGGAGAACGGCGACCTGTGGGACGAGGAGGCCCTCGACGAGCTGCGTTCCATCGCCGGGCACGTGGTCGACCAGGGGTGGATCGACGAGCTGGGCAACGGACGGTTCCTGCGGACGCTGTACGAGAAGAGCTGCGCGTACCGGGATCTGCGGTTGTCGGTGTATCCCGGGGTGCTGGGGCGGGACGATCTGGCGACGCTGCGGCTGCCGGATCTGATGCAGGCGTACGGAGAAGTACTGTCCGGGCGGGGCCCGCAGGACCCGCCCGGACTGTGAGGGAGCCGGACTGTGAGGGGACAGGCCGACCGCTAGGTCGCCAGTACCTCCTCCGACGCCCCGCTGCTCCTGGGCTCGGTCAGCTTCACCTCGTGCACCTGACGGTGCGCGGGGTCTCGCACCTCACCCACCAGCAGCTCCAGCACGTCCTCCAGCGCGACCAGCCCGAGCACCTTGCCGGACGCGTCGGCCACCTGGGCCAGGTGCGTCGCCGCGCGCCGCATCACCGTGAGGGCGTCGTCGAGCGGCAGCTCGGACCGCAGGGTCGTCATGGGACGCCACAGGTGCTGCGGCACGGCCCGGTCCGAGTCCTCCAGGTCGAGGACGTCCTTGACGTGCAGGTACCCCATGAAGGCGCCGGTGTCCGCGGCGACCGGGAACCGGGAGTAGCCGGTGCGGGCCGTGAGCTCGACGATCCGCCCGGGCGTCACCGATGGGCTGACCGTCACCAGGGACTCCCGCTTCAGCAGGACGTCCGTCACCGGGCGGGAGCCCAGCTCCAGGGCGTCCTCGAGGCTCTCGGCCTCCTCGGGGTCGAGCAGGCCCGCCTGGCCGGCGTCCTCCACCAGCCGGTTGAGCTGCTCACTGGTGAAGACGGCCTCGACCTCGTCCTTGGGCTCGACGTGGAAGAGCCGCAGGATGCCCTGGGAGACGGCGCCGAGGGCGGCGGTGATGGGCTTGCAGAAGCGCGCGAACCACACCAGGCCGGGGCTGAGCCACAGCGCGGCCTTCTCGGGGGCCGCCATCGCCAGGTTCTTCGGGACCATCTCGCCGATGACGAGGTGGAAGAAGACCACGGCGGCCAGGGCGATGACATAGGTCAGCGGATGGATCATGCCGTGCGGCAGGTGGATCCACTCGAAGACCGGCTCCAGCAGATGCGCGACCGTCGGTTCGGCGACCGCGCCGAGGGTCAGGGAACAGATCGTGATGCCGAACTGTGCCGCCGCCATCATCTGCGGCAGCCGCTCAAGCCCGTAGAGGACCTGTCGGGAGCGGGCGGTGCCCAGCGGTTCGATCTGGCTGCGGCGTACGGAGACCAGGGCGAACTCGGCGCCGACGAAGAAGCCGTTGGCGAGCACGAGCAGCGCGGCGAAGAGAAGCTGGAGCACGCTCATCGGGCTGCCTCCGCCATGGAGACCACCGGGGCGGTCCGCACGATCCGGACCCGCTCCGCGCGGTAGTGGCCGACCTGGCGCACCGAGAGCCGCCAGCCGGGCAGCTCCGCCTTGTCGCCGACGGCCGGAATGCGGCCCAGCAGGTCGGCGATCAGACCCGCGACGGTCTCGTAGGGGCCCTCGGGCACGTCGAGGCCTATGCGCAGCAGGATGTCGACCCGGCAGCTGCCGTCGACGTCCCAGGCGGGCCTGCCGTCCTCCGGCGGCGCGGCGGCCAGCTCGGGCAGGTCGTGTCCGTCGTGCTCGTCGCGGACCTCGCCGACGATCTCCTCGACGATGTCCTCCAGCGTGACGACCCCGGCGGTGCCGCCGTACTCGTCGACGACGACCGCGATGGGCTGCTCGCTGCGCAGGCGGGTGAGGAGCGGCCGTACGGGCAGCGTCTCGGGGACGAGCAGCGCCGGGCGGGCGATGTGGCCGACAGGGGTGCGCAGCCGGTCCTGGACGGGCACCGCGAGGGCGTCCTTGAGGTGCGCCATGCCGACGACCTCGTCGATCTTCTCCCGGTAGACCGGGAAGCGGGACAGGCCGGTGGCACGGGTCAGGTTGACGACGTCCTCGGCGGTGGCCGAGGACTGCAGGGCGCTGACCTTCACGCGCGGCGTCATCACGTGCTGCGCGGTGAGCTCGCCCAGCGACAGGGTCCGGACGAACAGATCGGCCGTGTCCTGCTCCAGGGCGCCGGCCCGGGCCGAGTGGCGGGCCAGGGAGACGAGCTCGCCGGGGGTGCGGGCGGAGGCCAGCTCCGCGGTGGGTTCGATGCCCAGGGCGCGCACGAGCCGGTTCGCCACGGCGTTGAGGCCGGCGATGACCGGGCGGAACAGCCGGGCGAAGACGTGCTGCGGGCCCGCGACGAAGCGGGCGACCTGCAACGGCCTGGACACCGCCCAGTTCTTGGGCAGGAGCTCGCCGATCACCATCTGCACGGCGGAGGCCAGCAGCATGCCGACGACGACCGTGACACCGGAGACGGCCCCCTCGGGGATGCCGATCGAGGTGAACGGGCCGTGCAGCAGCTCGGCGAGCGCCGGTTCGGCGAGCATGCCGACGACGAGGGAGGTGATCGTGATGCCGAGCTGGGTGCCGGAGAGCTGGAAGGAGAGTTCCTTGAGTGATTCGACGACCCGGTGGGCACGCCGGTCGCCCTCGGCGGCGGCCTTCTCGGCCTCGGGCCGTTCGACCGTCACGAGTCCGAATTCGGCCGCCACGAAGAATCCGTTGGCGAGAATCAGCAGGAACGCGGCTGCGAGGAGCAGCAGGGGGGTGGTCATGATGCCGCCGCCTCCACACGGTCGCGTGCCTCGGGAACGAGGTACGCGCTATGTCGGCAGGGGGCGGCGCAGGTACTGCAGGACGATCCGTCCATCGCCGGAGGGAGTCACTCCTCGGTTAGCAGGAGCCTCTGCGCACCGGTCGGGGCGACAGAGACGGAGGCGCATCCATCACGCCTCCGCCAACAGATTAATCAAGACACGGCCCGGTGCGGCAGTGGCGGCCGCCCGGAGGATGTCCCGAGTCAGCCCTGACGCCGCTCGGGGTCCGCCACGGCACGGGCCTCGACCAGCGCCCGCAGCGCCCTGGCGTCGGCGATGGCGCGCTGCTTGGCCAGGCCCGGCTGAATGCCCAGAGCAGGCAGGCTGGTGCCGTCGCTGAGGTTGAGGAACACCCAGGGGTCGCCGGGCCGGAGGGTCACCTGGAGGATCTCCGCCCACTCCAGCCGGCGCTTGTTCGTGAGATTGACGACAGTGACGCCGCCCTCGTCGACGACGACCTTGGGACGCGCCAGGAGGAGCAGCACGGCGTCCAGCAGGAGCGCCGTGAAGACGAAGCTGACGCGCTCGCCGGGGCTGAGCTGCTTCAGCAGCATCGCGACCGCGGTGATCACCACGAGGATGGCGACGGCCGCGGTGAGCAGCACCACGCGGGTGCTGCCCGGCCGGAACGTGACGGGCAGGCTGGGCAGATCGGACATCGGGTCGCGCCCCTCAGAGACGGCAGGCGTGAATGGCCGTGGTCAGGATGGCCCGGGCGCCGATGTCGTACAGGTCGTCCATGATCCGCTGGGCTTCCTTGGCCGGGACCATCGCGCGGACGGCGACCCAGCCCTCGTTGTGCAGCGGGGAGACGGTCGGGGACTCCAGGCCGGGCGTGAGGGCGACGGCCTTCTCCAACTGCTCGACGCGGCAGTCGTAGTCCATCATCACGTACGTCCGGGCGACCAGGACGCCCTGGAGGCGGCGCAGGAACTGCTGCACCTTGGGGTCGTCGGCGTCCGCGCCGGTGCGGCGGATCACGACGGCCTCGGACTGCATGATCGGCTCGCCGGCCACTTCCAGGCCCGCGTTGCGCAGCGAGGTGCCGGTCTCGACGACGTCGGCGATGACCTGGGCGACGCCGAGCTGGATGGCGGTCTCGACGGCGCCGTCGAGGTGGACGACGGAGGCGTCGATGCCGTGCTCGGCGAGGTGCGCGGCGACGATGCCCTCGTAGGAGGTGGCGATCGTCTTGCCCGCCAGGTCCGCCAAGCCGCTGATCGTGCCGGGCTTGGTGGCGTAGCGGAAGGTGGAGCGGGCGAAGCCGAGGGCGAGGATCTCCTCGGCTTCGGCGCCGGAGTCGATGAGCAGGTCCCGGCCGGTGAGGCCGATGTCCAGCTGCCCGGAGGCGACGTAGATCGCGATGTCGCGGGGGCGGAGGTAGAAGAACTCGACCTCGTTGACCGGGTCGACGATCCGCAGTTCCTTGGACTCGCGGCGCTGCTGGTAGCCGGCCTCATGCAGCATCTCCGCCGCAGGGCCGGACAGGGAACCCTTGTTGGGGACGGCGATGCGCAGCATGAGGTCGGCTTCCTTTGCGTGGTGTGGGACGGGAACGGGTGCGGCTCAGAGGTGGGCGTAGACGTCGTCGAGGGAGATGCCGCGGGCGACCATCATCACCTGGACGTGGTACAGCAGCTGCGAGATCTCCTCGGCGGCGGCTTCCTTGCCCTCGTACTCGGCGGCCATCCACACCTCGGCGGCCTCTTCGACGACCTTCTTGCCGATGGCGTGGACGCCCTTGCCGACCAGTTCTGCGGTGCGGGAAGTGGCGGGGTCGCCCTGGGCGGCCTTGTGCTGGAGCTCGGTGAAGAGCTCCTCGAACGTCTTCTTGGACATGGTGACGCTCAGCCTATGCCACATGTGCCTTTCGTCAGTGCCAGGGTTCGGATACTGAGCGGAGGGTGGCCGCGGTCGCCACCGCGGCGGTCACCGCCTCATGCCCCTTGTCCTCGTTGGAGCCCTCGATTCCGGCGCGGTCCAGGGCCTGTTCCTCGGTGTCGCAGGTCAGCAGGCCGAAGCCGATGGGGACTCCGGTGTCGACGGAGACCTGGGTGAGGCCCTGGGTGACGCCCTGGCACACGTACTCGAAGTGGGGCGTGCCGCCGCGGATGACGACGCCGAGGGCGACGATCGCGTCGTAGCCGCGGCCCGCGAGGGCCTTGGCGACGACCGGGAGCTCCCAGCTGCCGGGGACCCTGAGCAGGGTCGGCTCGTCGATGCCCAGGTCGTGCAGGGCGCGCAGGGCGCCGTCGACCAGGCCGTTCATCACCTTCTCGTGCCACTGCGCCGCGATGACGGCGACCCGGAGGTCACCCACATTGCGTACGGACAGCTCCGGTGCACCCTTGCCGCTCACGTTGCTCCCTCTGTGCTCTCTTACTGGTTGCCGCAGGCGGGCACGGTGGTCGTGTCCAGCCAGGGCAGGTCGTGGCCCATCCGGTCCCGCTTGGTGCGCAGGTAGCGGAGGTTGTGCTCGCCGACGCTCACGGGCATCGGCACGCGGGCCTGGACCGCGATGCCGTGCCGGACGAGCGCGTCGGTCTTGTCGGGGTTGTTGGTCAGCAGCCGGACGCCGCGCACCCCGAGGTCGGCGAGGATCTGCGCGCCGGCGGCGTAGTCGCGGGCGTCGGCGGGCAGGCCGAGTTCGAGGTTGGCGTCGAGGGTGTCGCGGCCGCGCTCCTGGAGTTCGTAGGCGCGCAGCTTGGACATCAGGCCGATGCCGCGGCCCTCGTGCCCGCGCAGATAGACCACGACGCCCCGGCCCTCCTCCTGGATGCGGGCGAGGGAGGCGTCGAGCTGGGGGCCGCAGTCGCAGCGGGCCGAGCCGAAGACGTCCCCGGTGAGGCATTCGGAGTGGACGCGGACGAGGACGTCCTGGCCGTCGCCGATCTCGCCGTGCACCAGGGCGACGTGCTCGACGCCGTCGACGGTGGAGCGGTAGCCGTAGGCCGTGAAGGTGCCGTGGGCGGTGGGCAGCAGGGTCCTGGCCTCGCGGCGGACGGTGGGTTCGCTGCCGCGGCGGTAGGCGATCAGGTCCTCGATGGAGATGATCGTCAGCCCGTGCTTGCGGGCGAAGGGGATCAGCTCGGGCAGGCGCAGCATGGTGCCGTCCTCGCCGGCGATCTCGACGATCGCGCCGGCCGGGCGGAGCCCCGCGAGGCGGGCGAGGTCGACGGCGGCCTCGGTGTGGCCGTTTCGGGTGAGGACCCCGCCGGGCCGGGCGCGCAGCGGGAAGACGTGGCCGGGGCGGACGAAGTCCTCGGGTGCGCTGACGCCGTCGGCGAGCAGCTGGAGGGTGGTGGCGCGGTCGGAGGCGGAGATGCCGGTGCTCACGCCGTGCGCGGCGGAGGCGTCGACGGAGACCGTGAACGCGGTCTTCATCGACTCGGTGTTGTCCTCGACCATCTGCGGAAGCTTCAGCCGGTCCAGTTCGTCGCCCTCCATGGGGGCGCAGATCAGGCCGCGGCACTCGCTCATCATGAAGGCGACGATCTCGGGGGTCGCCTTCTCGGCGGCGATGACGAGGTCGCCCTCGTTCTCCCGGTCCTCGTCGTCGACGACCACGACGGGGCGGCCGGCCGCGATGTCGGCGATGGCCTGCTCGACCGGGTCGAGCACGAAGGTCTCGACGTCGTCGGTGCCGTAGAGGGTTGTTGCGGCGCTCATGCCGGAGCTCCTTCCAGGGTGGGCCGCGCGGTCTGACGCGAGCGCAGCCACCAGTCGCGCAGGCCCCACAGGACGAGCGCGCCGTAGATGACGTAGACGAAGCCGGAGAAGGCGTAGCCGTTGGCGAAGTTGAGGGGCACGCCGACGACGTCGACGAGCAGCCAGGCGATCCAGAACTCGACCATGCCGCGCGCCTGGGCGTACATGGCGACGACGGTGCCGACGAAGATGTAGGCGTCCGGCCAGGGGTCCCAGGACAGGGTCGGGTATGCCGTGAAGAGCAGCGCCACGGCGACGGTGCCGGCGGCGGCCGCGGCGGCCATCACCGCGCGTTCGCGCCAGGTGGCGAACCGGACGGCGATGTGGCCGTCCCCGCCCTGTCCCTTGCCCCGCTGCCACTGCCACCAGCCGTACAGCGCGACGACCATGACGACCGCCTGCTTGCCGGCGCTGCCGGTGAGGTGACCGAAGAAGGCCCCGAAGAGGATGAGGCCGGCCAGGAACTGCACGGGCCAGGTCCACAAGGACCGTCGCCAGCCCAGGGCGAGGGCGGCCAGGCCGAAGAGGTTGCCGACCATGTCGGACCAGAGGATGTGCTGACCGAAGAGGGCGAACGCCTCGGAGTTCAGCGTGTTCACCGGCCGGCCCCCTGCGCGCGGTCGCCCAGCATCCGCTCGACGTACTTGGCGATGACGTCCACTTCGAGGTTGACCGGGTCGCCGGGCTGCTTGTGGCCGAGCGTGGTCAGGTCGAGGGTGGTGGGGATGAGGCTGACGGTGAAGTGGTCGGGGCCGGCGTCGACGACGGTGAGGCTGATGCCGTCGACGGTGATGGAGCCCTTCTCGACCACGTACCGGGTGAGGTCGGCGGGGAGGGAGATCTTCACGATCTCCCAGTGCTCGGAGGGCTTGCGCTCCAGGATCTCGCCGGTGCCGTCCACGTGGCCCTGCACGATGTGCCCGCCGAGGCGTTCGCCGACGGCCATGGGGCGTTCGAGGTTGACGCGGGATCCGGCCTTCAGGGCACCGAGGCTGGAGCGGTTCAGGGTCTCGGCCATGACGTCGGCCGTGAACTCGTCGCCCTCGTGGTCGACGACCGTGAGGCACACGCCGTTCACCGCGATCGAGTCGCCGTGCTTGGCGCCTGCGGTGACGACCGGGCCTCGCAGGCGGAAGCGACAGGCGTCGTCGAGGGTCTCGACGGCGGTGATCTCGCCCAGCTCTTCGACGATTCCGGTGAACACTTCCCGGGTCCTCCTGCCTCTTCGGGCACGGACTCCGGGGCTGTCGATGACGACAGAAAGTACGAGCGGGGACCCGGGGACGACGCCGGACGAGCCCGTCACGAGGACGGACTACTCGGCGGCGCACACGCATGCCCGCTCGCCGCGCACTGCCTCCCATCCGGACTTTAACCGTCGGTCCAGGAATTTCACCTGGTCAACCGGCCGCTGGAGGCGACCGGGTCGCGGACTGTAACCGCCGGTTCGGACTTTCACCGACCCCGGAGTGCGCTGCTACTGATACAGGGCCAGTGTGCCACGCCTTGTCGATGTTCAAAGAGGCGGAGTATGTGGGCTGCCTCACAGACCGTGTCGCATCCCTTCCCGAGCGCGACCGGTCGCCCAACCCCCGCGTGGCCCCGGCCTCTTGAGGGCCGGGCATTGGTACGCACCTATTGACGACGTGGTCTAGTCCTTTCTAGGGTCATCGCCAGGGTCGGCTCAACCCCACTGACCGGCCCGGCGGCGGTGACGACGGCCCTTGCCCGCCGTCGGGCCTTCCCACGCCGGGCCCCCGCCCGGGCTCCCGACACCGGACGGGCCGCCCTCTGGCAGGGTGAGTCGTATGACCACGACCACCGCCGAGGAGTTCGAAGTCCACCGGCCCAGGCTGTTCTCGCTCGCCTATCGGCTGCTGGGCTCCGCCGAGGAGGCCGAGGACGCGGTCCAGGACGCCTACCTGCGTTACAGCGGCGCCGACCGGGCGGGGATCGAGCACCCGGCGGCCTGGCTGGCCAAGGTCGTCACCAACCTCTGCCTGAACCGGCTCACCTCCGCGCGGGCCCGGCGCGAGCGGTACGTCGGGACCTGGCTGCCCGAGCCCGTGGTCACCTCGGACGGAACGCTCGGCCCACTGGAGTCCGCGGAGCAGCGGGACGCCGTATCGATGGCGATGCTGGTGCTGCTGGAGCGGCTGACGCCGACCGAACGGGCCGTGTACGTGCTGCGGGAGGCGTTCGGCTACGGACACCGGGAGATCGCCGGGGTGCTGGACCTGAGCGAGGCCAACTGCCGTCAGCTGTACCGGCGTGCCGTGCTGCGGGTGGGCGAACCGCAGGCCCGGTTCGAGCCCGCTTCCGAGCGGCAGGAAGAGCTGGTCACGTCGTTCATCACGGCGGCCCGCGACGGGGACCTGGCCGGGTTGGAGAAGCTGCTCGCGGCCGACGCGACCTGGTGGAGCGACGGTGGCGGCAAGGTCACCGCGGCGCGGTGGCCCATCAAGGGCGGGGCCGGCATCGCCCGCTTCCTGGCGGGCGGCGGGCCGAAGTTCGCGCGGGGCCTGGACTTCGTGCCGACCGAGGTCAACGGGGCGCCGGGGCTGGCCAGCTGGGCGGGCGACACGCTCGTCGGACTGTCGGTGGTCGAGGTACGCGACGGGCTGGTCACGGGTGTGCGGGCCGTGGTCAACCCGGAGAAGCTGGCGTTCGCACGGCGTCAGCTCACCCGGCCGTAGGACCGCAGGGCGCGCCTGTCACATTCGGCGGGGGGTGTTCGGTCTCAGTTGGCGAGGGGCGCTCCACCCGGGAGCGCCCGGCGTCCGAAGGGGCTGAACAGCATGACCACGATCCTGGTGACCGGCGGCACCGGAACGCTGGGGCGGCTCGTCGCCGCGCGGTTGCGCGCGGACGGGCACGAAGTGCGGGTGCTCAGCCGGCACAGTCAGCCGTACGCGGTGGATCTGCGGGCCGGCGGAGCCGCGCTGGACGCGGCCGTCGCCGGTGTGGACACGATCGTGCACTGCGCGTCGGCGCAGAAGGGGGACGAGCAGGCGGCTCGGAACCTGATCATTGCGGCGCGCGGTGCGGGCGTGCGTCATCTGGTCTACGTGTCGATCGTGGGTGTCGACGAGGTGCCGTTCCCGTACTACCGGAGCAAGCTCGCGGTGGAGAGCCTGGTCGAGGAGTCGGGGATCGGCTGGACCGTACTGCGGGCGACGCAGTTCCACGATCTGCTGATCATGATGTTCCAGGGACTGTCGAAGCTGCCCGTGATGTTCCTCCCGGCGGGCGTGCGGGACCAGCCGGTGGAGGTGGCCGAGGTCGCGGACCGGCTGGTCGAGCTGGCGGCGGCCGCGCCGGCGGGACGGGTCGAGGACATGGGCGGGCCGGAGGTACGGCCGCTGGAGTCCCTGGCCCGTGCGTATCTGAAGGCGTCGGGCCGTCGGCGAGCGGTGGTGAACGTGTCGCTGTGGGGGGCGGCGTACCGGGGCTTCCGGAGCGGGGGCCATCTTGCGCCGCGACGGGCGGTGGGCAAGGGGTCGTTCGAAGAGCACTTGGAGAGACGGTTCGGGGGCGGCCGGATCCAGGCGGGGAGCGGGCGGTCCGGGGTCTGAGGGAGGAGGACGGAGGGGGACGGATCCGGGCCTGACGGCCTACCAGCCCGGCGAGTGCTGGGGTGGGGGCTCTCCGGGCGTGAACAGTTCCTCCTGGGCGCGGTCCCGGGCCGTCAGCAGTGCGCCGCGCAGGACGGCGCCGCCGCCAAGGGACGTCGCCCGTACCTCCGTGGGCAGGGGTGTCATCCGGGCGATGCGGTCCCGCACCCGTGACGCGAGCTCCTCGCCACCGGCCTGACCGACCTCACCGCCGAGCACCACGCACCCGGGATCCAGGATCGCCACGACGGAGGCGACCCCGACGGCGAGACGATCGGCGAGGGCGTCCAGAAAGCGGGCGGCGGGGGCCGGGGCGGGGCGTGGGGGTGCCTCGGCCCCGGGGGTGCCGGATTCGGCCCCGGGCACGGGCGCGCCCCCTCCCGGCAGCAGCGGCGCCGGACTCTCGGGTGTTCGCGCGCCCCGTCCCGGCGTCAGCGTGGAGCTCCCGGTTCCGCTCGCCCCCACCGCGGCGACGGCCGCCCGCACCACCCCCACCGCGGGCGTCTGCTCCCCCGGCGTCGCCGGAATGCCGCACTCGGCCGCGAGGGACACGACTGCCGCCGAGGAGGCCAGCGAATGGAAGCCGCCCTCGCAGTCCGTCGAGGTCGGCAGCGCGGTCGTGCCCGGGACGGGAAGGAAGCCGATCTCGCCGGTGCCGCCGGAGGCGCCGCGGCGCAGCGCGCCGTCGAGGACCACGGCCGCGCCCGTTCCGTGGCCCAGCCACAGCAGGACGAAGGTGTCCCGGTCCCGGGCCACCCCGTCGCGTTGTTCGGCCAGGGCCGCGAGGTTGGTCTCGTTCTCGACACTGACCCCGGCGTCCGGAAGCCGCTCCTGAAGGGTGGCGACGAGCCGTCGGTGCCACTCCGGAAGCCCGGTGGAGTCGCGGAGTTCACCGCTGGACGGGTCGACCAGGCCGGGCGCCCCGATCCCCACCGTGTGCAGGCGTTCGGCGCCGGCCTCCTTCACCACGCGCTCGACCAGCATGACCGCCTGTTCCAGGGCGGGCCCCGTCCCCGCGTCACCGGCGATGGGCACCGACGCCTCGGCCAGCACCCGCCCCACCAGGTCCGCGACGGCCACGGCGACGCCCTCGGTGCGGACGTCGAGGGCGGCCAGGTGCGCCCGGCCGGCGACGATGCCGTAGACCTTCGCGTTGGGGCCGCGCCGCCGCTCCCCCGCTTCGCCGACGACCTCGATGAGCCCGGCGGCTCCGAGGCGTTCGACGAGGTCGGCGACGGTCGGCCGGGACAGGCCGGTCAGCTGCTTCAACTGCCCTGCCGTCAACGGGCCTTCCTGCTGGAGCAGACGCAGGGCGAGCCGGTCGTTGATGGCCCGGGCGGTGCTCGGGGATGCGGGCATGCCGGGGATCCTTCCAGATCGGCGGGCCGTCGACCGGGGCCCGCCGGGAGACCCTCTTATTATCAGGCAGGGTTCCTGATAGTTTACGCGCGCACCGGATGTGAGTACGGCAGAGACCCGGAGGGGGACCGCAGAATGGGCAAGGTGGTCGACGAACAGCGCGAGGTGAAGCGGTCCCGGTACGCCGTGGCCGCCGTCTTCGCCGTGCACGGCGCCGTGACCGGCTCGTTCGCGACCCGCGTGCCGTGGATCCAGGACCACGCGGGCGTGAGCGCGGGCCAGTTGGGCATCGCGCTCGCCTTCCCCGCTCTCGGCGCGTCCGTGGCGATGCCGCTCGCCGGCAGCATCAGCCACCGCTTCGGCGCCCGCAACGCGCTGCGCGGACTGATCTCCCTGTGGACGCTGTCCCTGGTCCTGCCGTCACTCGCCCCGAACCTCCTGACGCTCTGCCTGGCCCTGTTCACGTACGGCGCGACGGCCGGCATGGCGGACGTGGCGATGAACGCCCTGGGTGTCGAGGTCGAGAACCGCCTGGGCCGGTCGATCATGTCCGGGCTGCACGGCATGTGGAGCGCGGGTGCCCTGGTCGGCTCGGCGGCCGGCACGCTCGCCGCGCACCTCGGCTCGGACGCCCGGCTGCACCACGTGCTGGCCGCCGCGGTCCTCACCGTCGTCGGCGTGCTGTCCTGCCAGTGGGTGCTGGACCTGCAGCCGGCCGAGGACGAGGAGCCGCCGCCGCGCTTCGCCCTGCCGCCCCGCTCGGCGCTGCTCATCGGCGCGATCGGGTTCTGCGCGGTGTTCGCGGAGGGCGCGAGTCTGGACTGGTCGGCGGTCTATCTGCGCGAGCAGCTGGAGACCTCGGCCGGACTCGCGGCGGCGTGCACGACGGGCTTCACGCTCACCATGGCCGTCGCCCGGCTCGCCGGTGACCGGATCGTGGACCGCTTCGGCGCGGTGCGGACCGTGCGGGCCAGCGGTGTGTTCGCCGTCCTCGGCGGGCTGCTCATCGTCGTCGCGGACCATCCGGCGGTGGCCATGAGCGGGTTCGCTCTGATGGGCCTGGGCATCGCCGTCGTCGTGCCACTGTGCTTCGCCGCGGCCGGCCGCAGCGGCTCCAACCCGAGCCTGGCCATCGCCGGTGTCGCGACCATCACCTACACCTCGGGCCTCATCGCACCGAGCGCGATCGGCATGCTGGCGCAGGCGACCAGCCTGATGGTGTCGTTCTGCCTGGTGACGGCGCTGTCCTGCGGCCTGGTGGCGTTCGCGGGGGTGCTGCGGCCCGGCGAGCGGACGAGGGTCGGCCGAACGGACGCGGCGGTCGCCGACCCGCGGCCCTGAGGACACCCGCCCCGGTCACCAGCACGGTGAGCGCGCCCGGACAATGGTCCGGACACTCGCACGCACGACGAAAGCGAAACCGCACCATGGATCTCGGCGTCCGCTGGAAACTGCACGGAGACGGACGCACCCCGGCGCCCGGCGCGGTGGTCCGGCCCGACGAGCGGCTCTCCTGGCCCCGTACCGCCGGACTCGGCGCCCAGCACGTCGTGGCGATGTTCGGGGCGTCCTTCGTCGCACCGGTCCTGATGGGCCTGGACCCGAACCTCGCGATCATGATGTCGGGCATCGCGACCGTCGTGTTCCTGCTCGCCACCCGCGGCAGCGTGCCCAGCTACCTGGGCTGCTCGCTCTCCTTCGTGGGCGTGGCGGCGGTGATCCGGGCGCAGGGCGGCAGCAGCGCGACCGTCACCGGAGCGGTGTTCGTCGTCGGGGGCGCGCTGTTCCTGGTGGGGCTCGCCGTGCGGCGGTTCGGGGCACGGATCATCCACGCCGCGATGCCGCCGATCGTGACCGGTGCCGTGGTGATGCTGATCGGCTTCAACCTGGCCCCTGTGACGGCCTCGACGTACTGGCCGCAGGACCAGTGGACGGCCCTGCTGGTGATGCTGTTCACCGGTCTCGCGGTGGTCTGCCTGCGGGGCTTCTGGTCCCGGATCGCGATCTTCCTCGGGCTGGTCTTCGGATACGGCATCTCCTGGGTGTTCGACCTGGTCTTCGGCAAGATCCACTCCGTGGACGCGAGCGGCAGGCTGACCGACCACTGGCGGCTCGACCTCTCCGGTGTCGGCAAGGCCGACTGGATCGGGCTGCCGACCCTGCACGCCCCGTCCTTCGAGTGGTCCGCGATCCTGGTCGCCCTGCCGGTCGTCATCGCGCTGGTCGCGGAGAACGCCGGCCACGTCAAGGCGGTCGGCGAGATGACCGGTGACTCGCTGGACGACAAGCTCGGCACGGCCATCGCGGCCGACGGCGTCGGCTCGATGCTGTCCACCGCGGTCGGCGGCCCGCCCAACACCACGTACTCCGAGAACATCGGCGTGATGGCCGCGACCCGTGTGTACTCGACGGCCGCCTACTGGGCCGCCGCCTGCTTCGCCCTGCTGTTCGGCGTCTGCCCGAAGTTCGGCGCGGTCGTGGCCGCGATCCCGGGCGGGGTGCTCGGCGGCATCACGGTCATCCTGTACGGCATGATCGGCCTGCTGGGCGCGCAGATCTGGATCAACGCCAAGGTGGATCTGCGCAATCCGCTGAACCTGGTCCCGGCCGCGGCGGGCATCATCATCGGCGTCGGCAACGTCTCCCTGGAGTTCTCCGACACCTTCTCGCTGAGCGGCATCGCGCTCGGCACGGTGGTCGTCATCACCGGCTACCACGCCCTGCGGGCCTTCGCCCCGGCCCACTTGAAGACACAGGCGCCGCTGCTGGACGAGGGCACCTCCTCCTACGACGCCGGGCCGGACCACGCCAAGTCGTAGGCGTACGACGCCGTGAACGTCCCCGGCCTGCCCTTGCAGCCGTCCGACTCCCCCGGCAGCTTCACCCACAGGTAGGCGTCGATCCGGGACTCGCCGGTGCTCAGGGTCGGGGTCCGGCCGAGCCTGCGGCCCGAGGGGTCGCACCACTCACCGTCGGGCGGGGCGCCGTTGCCGTTGCGGCTGGTGTCGATGACCGCGCCGAGGCTCGCCGGGCCGCCGAGCGCGTCGAGGACCCGCCGGTCGTAGGAGATCTCGTCGGCGGTGGTGTGGAAGTTGGAGACGTTGCTGAAGATGCCGTCGGAGGACTCGGGCGAGGCGGCACCCGCCTGCCTGAGCCACGTCGCCTGTTGGGCCGGCGCGTTCCAGCCCGAGTGTCCGGCGTCGAAGTAGACCCGGGCCCGGGGGTTGGCTGCCTTCAGGACGCGGCCGGCCCGGGCCAGCGAGGCGAAGCGGTCCGCGCGGTCACCGGCGGAGAGGCACTCGGTCTGGGCGACCGAGTCCGGCTCCAGTACGACGATGACCTCGCCCGAGCCCAGCCCGGCCGCGAACCGGTCGATCCAGGCGTCGTAGGCGTCCAGGTCGGGCGCCCCGCCCTGGGAGTGGCCGCCGCAGTCCCGGCCGGGGATCGCGTACGGCACGACGACGGGCACCCGGCCGAGCGCGGCCCCGCCCGAGGTCACGGCGGCGACCCGGGCGGTGACGGTGGCCGGCGAGTGGTCGGCGAACCAGACGGCCGCGGGCTGCTCGGCGATACGGGACGCGATGACCGCGTGCCGGGGGTCGCCGGAGTGGGAGCGGACCCAGGCGAGCACCTGGGAGTCGGGGTGGCGGTAGAGCCGTCCGGCCACGGTGCCGGTGTGCTCCCGTTTCGTCCCGGTCCCCGACGGTGCGGGGCTCGGCGTCCGGCGCTCGGACGGGGACGGCGAGCGCGAGGCGGACTCGGAGGTGGCCGGCGGCGACGGCACGGCCGGCAGGGGCGCGAGGCGGGGCGACGCCGACACCCCGGGAGGCGCGGCCTCGTCCGGGGCCCGCCTGCCGTCGAACGCGGCGAGGACGCCCGCGACCGCTCCGGCCGCCACGACGAGCGAGGCCGCCGCGACCATCGCGCCGCGCCGGGCGGCTCGCCTGCGCCCGGCCCTGCGGGCGGCCAGGCGCCGGGCACGCGAGCCTGACACAGTGCTGCTCCCCCTCCCCCTGCGGCGGGCGGTGTTCCCCCGTTTCGGGGAAGCGCCGGGCCCGCCGGTACTCCCGCCAGCCTAGAGCTGCGACTCTGCCCGCATGCCGCGATGCGAACAACTCCCCCCAGCCGTGGACACTCCGGTCGACGCAGTCGTCTCCCGTATGCGCGCCCTCGACGCGGCGCTGCACCCGCGGGACGGGGTGGCGGTCTTCAACCGCGTCTACCTCGCGGTGACGGAGGCGGTGGACCGGTGGGTCGACACCGGACGGTTCGCGGACGCCCACGCCGCGATCACGCTGGACGTACGGTTCGCGCAGCGGTACCTGGCGGCGGTCGCGGAGGAGCGGCGCCCGCCCGCCTGCTGGCGCCCGCTGTTCCAGTTCCGCCGCCATCCCGGGGTACGGCCGTTGCAGTTCGCGCTGGCGGGCATCAACGCGCACATCGGGCACGATCTCGCGCTGGCCGTCGTGGACACCTGCCGTACGCTCGGCTGCGCTCCCGTCGATCTGGAGGACGAGTTCGACATGGTGGGCGATCTCCTCCTCTCGCTGGAGGAGCGCATCCGCGACGATCTGATGCCGGGCCCCGACCTGTTCCGGATCGCGGACCCGCTGACCCATCTGCTCGGCTCCTGGAGCCTGGAGCGTGCCCGGGACGCCGCGTGGACGGCGGCCCGGGCACTGTGGGCCCTGCGTGAACTCCCCGACGTCGCCGGGGAGTTCACGGAACGCCTGGACACGGCGGTGGGCTTCGCGGGGCGGATGCTGCTCACGCCCCTGACCGAACCGCCACTGCGGCGCTAGTCCTCCGGCAGCTCGACGGGCGCGATCTCGTCGTAGACGTCGCCGGGGCCCGGGTTGGTCGCGTCGGTCGTGCCGCCCAGATGGTGCATGACGCCCCAGACCGCGTTGAGGGCGGTCTGGATCGCGCCCTCGGCCCAGCCGGCCGTCCAGGAGATGTCGTCGCCCGCGAGGAAGATGCCGCGCTTGTCCTCGGGCAGCCGGTCCTGCATGAAGTGCGTGAACAGGCGCCGCTGGTAGCGGTAGTGGCCGGGCAGGTTCGCCTTGAACGCGCCCATGAAGTAGGGCTCGTTCTCCCAGGAGACGGTCACCGGGTTGCCGATGATGTGCTTGCGGATGTCGACCTTGGGATAGATCTCGCCGAGCGACTTCAGCATGACCTCCATCCGCTCGTTCGCGGACAGCGGCAGCCACTTCAGGCTGTCGTCGCACCAGGTGTAGGAGAGGCAGATGACGGCGGGCTTGTCCGGGCCGTCGTCGAGCAGATAAGTGCCGCGCGTCATACGGTCGGTGAGTGTCATCGACATGACGTCCCGGCCGGTCTCCTCGTCCTTGTCGAGCCAGAAAGGCCGGTCGACCGGCACGAAGAGCTTGGAGCTCTCCATGTAGTGCGTGCGCTCGATCGCCGTCCAGTGGTCGATCGGGAAGAGCGAGTCGTCACAGGCGATCTTCGACAGCAGCATCCAGGACTGCGCGGTGAAGATCGCCGCCCGGAAGGTGCGGATGTCGCCGTCCGCGTCGGTCACCGTGATGCGGTTGCCGGCGGTGCGGTGCAGCCGGGTCACGGCCGGGCGGGGCTCCCCGCCCTCGTGCAGGCTCGCGAGCGAGGTCCCCAGGGCCCAGTGGACGATCTTCTGCGGCTCACGCTCCCACAGGCGCAGCGGCAGCTGCTGGGAGCCGCCGACGATGCCGCGGTGGTGGTCGTCGGCCTCGGTGTAGACGACGCGCAGGATCTCCAGGATGGAGTTCGGGAAGTCGGTGTCCCAGCCGCCCGTGCCGAAGCCGACCTGGCCGAAGATCTCGCGGTGCCGGAAGGACTTGAACGCCTCGGAGTCGCAGAGGAAGCCGTAGAAGGTCTGGTTGTCGAGCTTCTCGACGAGCCGGGACCAGATCTCGCGGATACGCTGCACGTCCCGCTCGCGCAGGGCGCGGTTCATGTCGGAGAAGTCGGCGCCCTCCTCCAGGCAGCGGTTCCACGCCTCGGCGACGTCCCGGTAGACCTGGGGCAGGTCGCCGACCGTCTCGGCGTAGTGCGACTCGCCCTTGAGGTCGACGACGGTCGACGGGGTCGCCTCGGAGAGGGGGTTGGGGAACGGCCGCGTCTGCAGGCCGACGAGGTCGATGTAGTGCTGGAGGGCCGTGGAGGACGGCGGGAAGCGCATCGCGCCCATCTCGGCGGTGAGGGACTCGTCGCACCCGTCGAAGCCCACCGTCCGCAGCCGGCCGCCGATCTGGTCGGCCTCGTACACGACTGGCTTCAGGCCCATCTTCATCAGCTCGTACGCGGCGACGATGCCGGACAGGCCGCCGCCGATGACCGCGACCTCCGTGCCGTGCTCCGTCGCGGGTATCTGCCCGAGGCCCGCCGGGTGGGCGAGGAAGTCGTCGTAGGCGTACGGGAAGTCCGGGCCGAACATGGTGATCGGCGGCTGCTGCGCGTCAGCGTGCTCGACGGCGTTGGGCACGGTGGACGTCATGGGGTACGGACTCCTTGCACGGGTACGAACGGGCGGTTCGGATTCAGGGGGTCAGACGAGCGGGGCGTACAGGCCGGGCCGCCGGTCCCGCAGATACGGGTTGTTCTCGCGCGACGCGGCGAGGAAGGCCGGGTCGGCGTCGGCGAGCACGAGTTCCTCACCGCGGCCGGCCCGGGTCCGGGCGACCCCGTCGGGACCGGCGAGCGTGGACAGCCCCACGAACTCGAACTCGCCCTCCCGGCCGACCCGGTTGACGTACGCGACGTACATCTGGTTCTCGAAGGCGCGCACCGGGATCATCGACTCGGCGACGAACTGGAACGGGTGCATCTGCGCGGTCGGGACGATCAGCAGGTCGGTGCCGGCCAGGGCATGGGCGCGGACGTTCTCCGGGAACTCCACGTCGTAGCAGATCAGGATGCCGACCCGGAGGCCGTCGATCTCGGCCTGGACGACCGGCAGGTCGCCCGGTGTGAAGTGGTCGCGCTCGAAGCAGCCGAAGAGGTGCGTCTTGCGGTGGTTGGCGAGCCGGATGCCGTCGGCGGAGATCAGCTGGGCGGAGTTGAACACGGCGTCGCCGTCCCGCTCGGGGTAGCCGTAGGCGATCGCCAGGCCGTGGCTCGTGGCGATCTCGGCGACGGCGTCCGCGCAGTCGCCGTCGGCGAGCTCGGCGAGGCGGCCGATGTCGTCGCCGATCGCGTATCCCGTCAGGAACAGCTCGGACGTGACGAGCAGCCCGGCGCCCGCGGCGGCGGCCCGGCCCGCGGCCTCGTCGAGGACCTTGAGGTTCTCGACGGTCGAGCCGGGGCGGCCGGAGCTCTGGAGCAGGGCGGTGCGCATGCGTGTTCCTCACCGGGCGGAAGGGTGGTTGGAAGGGCCACGTAGACGGTACGGGCGGCCGACCAGGGCGGACAAGAAGGAGCCGTTGCGCGCCGGTGAACGGTTCGTTGCGTGCGCGCCGGGCCGAGCGGCGATTCGTTGCGCGCCTCGGGTCGGAGTCCCGCTCCTCCTCGGAGCGCAGCCGCCCGTGGCCTCCCCCGCCGTACGGCGGAGGCGGGGTCCCGCCCCGGGCCCGATGTTCCCGGCGCACCGGGCCGGAAGAGTAAGAGCTGTCCACACGACCTGCGGAAGGACCCGAAATGAAGCGCCGTACGAAGATCGTCGTGCTCGGCTCCGCGCTCCTGCTCACGGCCGGGGTGGCCTCGGCCGCGACCGCGTCGGAAACGCCCCGGCAGCGGACGACCGCGTCGGACGCACCCCGGCAAGCGACGGCGGCGGACTCGCCCCGGCAGCGGGAGGCCGCAGCCCTCACCGGCACCGCCGAGCTGTACCGCTCGGCCGGGGACGACATCACGTTCTCGTTCGACGCGCACCTGGCCGCCGAGGACAAGGCCGACCCGTCGAAGGCCACCGGCACCTTCGAGTTCAGCCACTACCTGAACGGTGAGGGCGCCCGGGCCGAGGTGAAGGTCGACTGCCTGCTCACCGGGGGCAAGGTCGCCGTGGTCTCCGGCGTCGTCACCGATTCCGACCTGCCGGGCGCCGAGGGCAAGCGGGTCGGCGTCACCGTCCACGACCTCGGCCGCCATGACCGGCTCGGATACAGCTGGGCCTCCACGGGCAGCCCCGCCGAGACGAAGGAGCTGCCCAAGTGCGTGAGTTCCGCCCCCTTCGAGAAGGTCGCGAAGGGGACCGGCGACTTCACGGTCCTGCCGTGGCAGCCCGCGCTCTAGCCAGCGCCAGGGCCGTCACCAGGTAGGGGATCGCCAGGACCGCGAAGACGGTGCTGTGCGCCATGCCGGTCCCGAGCAGCGCGTACACGCCGAACGTGGCGACCGTCGCCAGCTCGGTGCCCAGACTCGCCACCGAGGTGAGCGTGGCCCGGCGGGACTCGTCGATGCGGTGCTGGAGACGGACGTCGGCGAGCACCTCGGCCAGCTGGAACCCGGCGAAGGCGAGGCTCACCAGGACGACACCGGCCAGGGAGCGGGCCATGGCTCCCACCGCCAGGGCGAGGGCGGCGCCCGCGAGCAGCACCGCGAGCCCGCTCGTGCCGAGGCGTTCGGCCGGTCCGGTCAGGAGGCTGCCGAGGGTGACGCCCGCCCAGATCAGCATGACGAGGTAGGGCACCGTGGCGTCGGCGACGCCGAGGTCGCGGATCAGCAGCGGGGTGTACTCGTCGAGCGCGCCCCACACCGCGGCGACGGCCGGGATCAGCAGCAGGGCGCCGCGCACCGCACGGTTCCCGCGGGCCTCGGCGAGTCCGGTGCGCAGGGTCGTCGCCCAGGTGTCGCCGGTGCTCTCCGGCCGTACCCGGTGCTCCGGGAACCGGGTCGCGGTGAGGGCGGTCAGCACACAGGCCAGGATGCTCGCGACACCGACCGCCTCGTAGCCGCCCCGGGCGACAACGGGCCCCGCGAGGCCGGTGGCGGCCACGGTGCCCAGCAGGCGTGCCGCCCGGGCCCGGCCCATGACCCGCGCGTACCGGTCGGCGGCATCGAGCCGGTCCAGCTCGTCGTAGACCAGTGCCTCCAGCGCGCCGGAGCCGAGCGCCCCGCCCGCGCCCCACAGGACGAAGCCGGCTGCGAAGGCGCCGTACGACGGGACGGCCACCCACAGCGCGAAGCCGGCGGCGGTCAGCAGCGGGCCGGTCCACAGCAGCCTGCGCCGCGACCTGGCGTCGGCCCACGCGCCGGAGGGCACTTCCAGCACCACCGAGGTGATCGACCACAGGGCGAACAGGGAGGAGATCTGCCAGAGCGACATGCCGGTGTCGGCGAACAGCAGCGCGTACACCGGGTAGAGCAGGACGAAGTCGTCGAGGAACGCGTAGCCGTACAGCGTGCGCGTCAGGCGGCGGACACCGGTGGCGGGCACGCGGGCGGGTGAGAGTGTCATGGGGCCTTCCCGGAAGGACGGATCGGACGCCGGGGGTACGGCGGCCGAGGCGGTCCTCGGGAGGCACGGCTGGTGGATCAATGTCGCCAGGTCATGACACCAGGCTAGGGGTGTGGCCCGGTGGGGGCCACGGAGTTACGTGGGCGAACCCGACGAGAAGCGCCGCAGCAGCGGCGAGAGCACGAGCACGGACTTGGTCCGCTCGACGAACGGCTCCCCGGCGATCCGCTCCAGGACCCGTTCGAAGTGGCGCATGTCGGAGGCGAAGACCTGGACGAGCGCGTCCGCGTCCCCGGTGACGGTGGACGCGGCCACGACCTCCTGGTAGCGCTCCAGGCCCCGCTGGATGGTCTCCGGGGAGGTGTTCCCGCGGCAGTAGATCTCGACGAACCCCTCGGTCTCCCAGCCGAGGGCGCCCGGGTCCACCCGTACGGTGAAGCCGGTGATGGCTCCGGTGGCCCGCAGCCGGTCCACGCGCCGTTTCACGGCGGGTGCGGACAGGCCGACGAGTTGGCCGATGTCGGCGTAGGAGCGGCGGGCATCCTCGGCGAGGGCGTGCACGATGCGTTCGTCGAGATCGTTCAGCACAGTGGGTTGATCACTTCTCGGATGGTGCGAGTCGGGAACGGCGGTAGCCGTACCCGAAGTAGAACACGAGACCGGCGGCCATCCAGACACCGAAGACCACCCAGGTCACGGTGGACAGGCTGCCCATCATCCAGACGCAGAAGGCGAAGCCCAGCGCGGGCAGGACGGGCGAGAGCGGCACCCGGAAGGTGCGGGGCATGTCCGGCTTGGTCCGGCGCAGCACCACGACGGCCACGTTGACGAGGGCGAAGGCGAACAGGGTGCCGATGCTCGTGGCGTCGGCGAGCTGGCCGAGCGGGATCGCGGCGGCCAGGACTCCGCAGAACAGGGAGACGATCAGGGTGTTGGCGCGCGGGGCGCCGGTCTTCGGGTGGACCCTGGCGAACACCTTGGGCACGAGCCCGTCGCGGGACATGGCGAACAGGATGCGGGTCTGGCCGTACAGCACGGTCAGCACCACGCTGGCGATGGCGATGACGGCGCAGAACGCCAGCAGCGTGCCCCAGAAGGTCTGCCCGGTGACCTCGCGCATGATCTGGGCGAGGGCGGCCTCGGAGTCGGTGAAGCCCTTCCAGGGCTTGGCGCCGACCGCGACGGCCGCGACGAGGACGTACAGCGCGGTGACGATGACCAGCGACAGCATGATCGCGCGGGGCAGGTCGCGCTGGGCGTTCTTGGCCTCCTCGCCTGCGGTGGAGGCGGCGTCGAAGCCGATGTAGGAGAAGAACAGCGTGGCGCCGGCCGCGCTGACGCCGGCCATGCCCAGCGGCATGAAGTTCTCGTAGTTGCCGGAGCGGAAGCCCTGGACGCCGATGGCGCAGAACATCACCAGCGCGGCGATCTTCACGACGACCATGACGGTGTTGGCGCGGGCGGACTCGCGGGCGCCGCCCAGCAGGAACGCCATCGCGAGCAGGACGACGATGAGTGCCGGCAGGTTGAACACGCCGCCGTCGCCGGGCGGGGCGGAGAGGGCGGCGGGGATGGTGACGCCGATGGTCCCGTCGAGCAGCTCGTTGAGGTACTCGCCCCAGCCGACCGCGACGGCGGCGACCGAGACGCCGTACTCCAGGACCAGGCACCAGCCGCATATCCAGGCGATCAGCTCACCCATCGTTGCGTACGCATACGAGTAGGAGGAGCCGGCGACCGGGATGGTGCCGGCCAGTTCGGCGTAGGACAGGGCCGAGAACAGGGCGGTGAGGCCGGCGATGACGAAGGAGAGCGTGACGGCCGGTCCCGCCTTGGGGACGGCCTCGCCGAGGACGACGAAGATGCCGGTGCCGAGGGTGGCACCGATGCTGATCATGGTGAGCTGCCACAGCCCGAGGGTGCGGCGCAGCGAGCCTCCCTCGCCCTGCCCACCTTCCGCGACCAGGCGTTCCACGGGCTTGCGGCGCATGAGGCGCGCGCCGATGCCGGGGGACGCGGGGGCGGCTGTCTGGCCTGGATTCTGCGGGGGTGCGCCTTGGTCGAGCACGCGCTGGCTCCTTATCGCTGCCGGTCAGGGCGGCAGGGACCGCGGGCACCCAGGAGACAGGGACCCACCGAGCGGAGTCCCCGCCACGCCACGTACGAGGCGACAGCCTATGAGCAACGGCGTTGCTGTCGAAATGCAGCAACCTTGCGCGTACCTGCAAGATCATTGCGTTCGCCGGGGATGGGCGGGTGTTCGTTGCGGAACGGCTGTCGAGTGTTGCATCGGCACCTTCCGGAGGGCCCCGACGACGCAACGGAACGGCCCCCGTTCGTCCCGCGGGGCGGGTCGACGGGGGCCGTTCGACGGGGCGTCGGGGCCGTCAGCTCCAGCTGGCGTGCAGGGGCTTGCCCTCCGCGTAACCGGCGGCGCTCTGGATGCCGACGATGGCCTTCTCCGCGAACTCCTCCAGGGAGCCCGCACCGGCGTAGGTGCAGGAGGAGCGGACGCCCGCGATGATCGAGTCGATCAGGTCCTCGACGCCCGGGCGAGCCGGGTCGAGGAACATGCGGGAGGTGGAGATGCCTTCCTCGAACAGCGCCTTGCGGGCGCGGTCGTACGCGGACTCCTCCGAGGTGCGGTTGCGCACGGCCCGGGCGGACGCCATGCCGAAGGACTCCTTGTAGGCACGGCCCTGGGCGTCGTGCTGGAGGTCGCCCGGGGACTCGTAGGTGCCCGCGAACCAGGAACCGACCATCACATTGGAGGCGCCGGCCGCGAGGGCCATGGCCACGTCGCGCGGGTGGCGGACACCGCCGTCGGCCCACACGTGCTTGCCGTACTTCTTCGCCTCGGCGGCGCATTCCAGGACGGCGGAGAACTGCGGGCGGCCGACGCCGGTCATCATGCGCGTGGTGCACATGGCGCCGGGGCCGACACCCACCTTGACGATGTCCGCGCCGGCCTCGATCAGATCGCGCACACCCGCGGCGGCGACCACGTTGCCCGCGACGATCGGCACCCGCGGGTCGAGGTCGCGTACCAGCTTCAGGGCGCTGATCATCGACTCCTGGTGGCCGTGGGCCGTGTCGATGACGAGCGCGTCGACGCCCGCGTCCAGCAGCTCCTGCGCCTTGCCCGCGACGTCGCCGTTGATGCCGACGGCGGCGGCGATGCGCAACCGTCCCCGCGCGTCGGTGGCCGGTTGGTAGAGCGTGGCGCGCAGGGCACCCTTGCGGGTCAGGATGCCGGCGAGCGTGCCGTCCTGGTTGACCGCGGGGGCGTAGCGGCGGTTGGCGTGGTCGAGGGTGTTGAAGGCCTCGCCCGCGTCCTTGTCCGCGTCGATGAGCAGCAGGTCCCGGGACATGACCTCGGCGAGCTGCGTGAAGCGGTCGACGCCGGAGAGGTCGGAGTCGGTGACCACGCCGATGGGCTTGTGGTTCTCGTCGACGACGACGCCCGCGTTGTGCGCACGCTTGGGCAGCAGCCCCAGCGCGTCCGCGACGGTCTGGTGCGGGGACAGGATGATCGGGGTGTCCAGCACCAGGTGCCGGCTCTTCACCCAGGAGACGACGTCGGTCACCACGTCGTTCGGGATGTCCTGCGGTATCACCACGAGGCCGCCACGGCGGGCCACGGTCTCGGCCATGCGGCGTCCGGCGATGGCGGTCATGTTGGCGACGACGAGCGGGATGGTGGTGCCCGTGCCGTCCGGGGAGCTGAGGTCGACGGCCTGCCGCGAGCCCACCGAGGAGCGGCTCGGCACCATGAAGACGTCGTCGTACGTCAGGTCGTACCCGGGCTGGATGTCATTGAGGAAACGCACGTGCTGCACATCCCAGTCGATCAGAGGTGACCCCCGGGCCGGCCGGCCAGGGGGAAAGAGCACGTACTTCATTCTCCCATGCCACCCGCCCGAACCGCCCCCAGCGGATCATCCAGGCTGGTCAGGGGGCCTCTCGGAGGATTCTCCAAGGCCGAGGGTCACGAACAGCCCCG
Organism: Streptomyces luteogriseus; assembly: GCF_014205055.1. Taxonomy (NCBI): domain Bacteria; kingdom Bacillati; phylum Actinomycetota; class Actinomycetes; order Kitasatosporales; family Streptomycetaceae; genus Streptomyces; species Streptomyces luteogriseus. The sequence goes on along the minus strand of NZ_JACHMS010000001.1, from coordinate 7,191,017 downwards.
GGCCCCGGTCCGTCGCCTCAGCGAAGATCTCCTCGGCGACCTGCCACTCGTCGGGCCGTGTCTCGGCGTACTTCCGCCAGCCCCGGACGACGACCAGCAGCCCCCGCTCCCCGGCCTCCTCGGGCCAGAGGGCGGGGTCGGCGAGGCAGTCGGCGAGGGCGTCCCAGTTGCGGCCGAACCAGTCGGGCAGGGCCAGGTCACGGGCACAGCGGTCCATCAGGCCCGCCTTGTCCGTGACCCCGTCCAGGTCCAGGACGAGCACGATCCGGCCCGCCGGATCACCGGGCACCCCGCGCGACTCCCTGACCATCCGTCAGACTCCGTCCGGGTCGGACCTGTTGAGCGCGGACTTCGGTGCCGGGCCGGCCGTCATCAGGTAGTCCGCGGCCGAGGTGTCCGTCACCAGGCTGGTGACGAGCCCGGACCGCAGCACCGCGTCGATCGCGGGACCCTTGCGCTGCCCGCCCGCGATCGCCACGACCTCGGGGATCCGGCGGAGCTGGTCGGCCTTCACCGTGATGCACCGCTCGCCCAGGTCCCGGCCGACCCGGCGGCCGTCGGCGTCGAAGAGGTGCGCGGACATCTCGGCGGCGACACCGAGCGAGGCGTAGTGCGCGCGCTCCTCGTCGCTGAGCATGTCGTGCACCGTGGAGATGCCCGGCTCCCAGGAGCCGATGGAGACACAGGCGACGGTGACCTTGTCGAAGTGCTCGAAGGCCCGGGCGATCCCCGTCTGGTTGCGCAGCGCCGTGGCCGTGGCCGCGTCGGGCAGCAGCATCGGGGCGTAGATGGGATGGGCGTCTCCGCCGGACACCTGGGCGGCGCGGCGCACGGCCTCGACCGAGCCGCGTTCGGCGGTACCGGCGTCGTACACGCCCGTCAGCTGCACCACCGTGCACGGGGGCAGCCGGTCGAGCGCCGCCGCCATGTGGATGGTGGAGCGGCCCCAGGCCAGGCCCAGCACATCACCTTCGTCGACCAGTTCGCCGAGCAGGTCGGCGGCCACCTCTCCCAGGTTCTCGGGGTCGGGCGTCTCCTCGGCCTCGGCCGGAGACTCGACCACGACGGCGTGCCTGAGGCCGTAGCGGGCGCGGAGCGCGTCCGAGCGCTCGGCGTCCAGTTCGGCAGGGACACGGATCTCGATACGCACGAGATCCCTTTCGAGGGCGGTCTCCAGGACCCGGGCCACCTTGAAGCGGCTGACGCCGAACTCCTCCGCGATCTGGATCTTGGACTTGCCCTCGAGGTAGAAGCGGCGGGCCATGGCCGCCGCCTGCACCAGCTCAGCGGGTCCCATCCGCATGGCTGACCGGCCCGCCGACATACCCGACACGGCGATCTCCTCACTGCTGTTCACACTCTGGATTCGCCGTTCATCCTTGCAGATGTGGCGCGGTTGATCAGCCCTGATGAGAGCCGTTCACTTTGCTGTGGCTCAGTGGTCGCAGGCCCAGGAGGCCTTCGCCGTCGCCGCCTCGGCCTGCGTGCGTAGTGCACGTACCGCCTGGGCCGGGTCGTTTGCCCCGTAGACCGCCGATCCGGCCACGAAAACGTCGGCTCCGGCGTCCGCGCACCGCTCGATCGTCGAAGCGGAAACTCCGCCGTCGACCTGGAGCCAGAGTTCCAGTCCGTGCTTGCTGATCAACTCGCGGGTGCGGCGGATCTTCGGAAGCATGATGTCGAGGAAGGCCTGTCCCCCGAAGCCCGGTTCGACCGTCATGATCAGCAGCATGTCGAGCTCGGGGAGCAGGTCCTCGTACGGCTCGATGGGAGTCGCGGGCTTCAGCGCCATGGAGGCGCGGGCGCCCTTGGCACGGATCTCCCGGGCGAGCCGGACCGGAGCTGCGGCGGCCTCGACGTGAAAGGTGACCGAACCGGCCCCCGCTTCCACGTACTGGGGCGCCCACCGATCGGGGGCCTCGATCATCAGATGGCAGTCCAGCGGGGTGTCCGTCGCACGGGCCAGCGACTCTACGACCGGCACACCGAGCGTGAGGTTCGGGACGAAATGGTTGTCCATGACGTCGACGTGGAGCCAGTCGGCTCCTTCCACGGCCTTCGCCTCGTCCGCGAGGCGGGCGAAGTCTGCGGACAGGATGCTGGGGTTGATCTGCGCGGCCATGTCCTAAGACTGCCATGCCCTCCGGGGGTTGTGAGCATCGGACCCAGGTGGTCCGTCGGGCGCGGGACTCGGGTGGCTTGTCGCACAGTTCCCCGCGCCCTCTACCGGGCGTCTTCGTGGAGGGGACCGTCATGAAGCAGGGCGTCGCACATCTCGTCTGCGGACGGCGGGCCAAGTGGCTCGTACTGGTCTTCTGGGTGGTCGTGCTGTTCATCGCCGCGCCGTTCGCCATGAAGCTCACCGACGCGCAGGACAACGACGCCGCGTCGTGGCTGCCGGGGTCCGCGGAGTCGACGCAGGTGCTGCAGATCTCCGAGGACTTCCGGCCGGAGCAGATCCCGGCGGTGGTGATCTACGCGCGGGAGAGCGGCCTGACGGCGCAGGACCGGGCGGTGATCGCCGAGGACGTGCGGCAGCTGAAGCAGCTGAGCGACCACGGCATCATCGGGGAGCAGACGCGGGGGCCGGTGTTCGACCGGCAGGCCGATCCGCGAGCGGCCCAGGTCTTCGTGCCGATCATGATGGACGAGGAGGGCTGGGAGCGGATCTCACCTGCCGTGGACTCCATCCGGGACGACGTCGGCGCGGACATCGACGGGATGACCGTGCACATCACGGGCCCGGGCGGCACGTCCGCGGACTTCGCGGAGGCCTTCGAGGGCATCGACTCGACCCTGCTGCTCTCCGCGATGGCGGTCGTCGTCGTCATGCTGCTCATCACCTACCGCAGCCTGACGCTGTTGCTGGTCCCCCTGGTCGCGGTCGTCTGCGCGCTGTTCGCCGCCCAGGCGCTGATCTACCTGCTGGCCGAGCACGGGGGCCTGACGGTCAACGGCCAGAGTGCCGGCATCCTCACGGTGCTGGTCTTCGGGGCGGGGACGGACTACGCCCTGCTGCTGGTGGCCCGCTACCGGGAGGAACTGCGCCGGCACGAGGACCGGCACGAGGCGATGGCCCTGGCGCTGCACCGGGCCGGCCCGGCCGTGCTCGCCTCCGGCGCGACGGTCGTGCTGAGCATGCTGGTGCTGCTGGCCGCGGAGATGAACTCCACGAGCGGCCTGGGCCCGGTGGCCGCGATCGGCGTGGCCGTCGCCCTGGTGGCGATGATGAGCCTGTTCCCGGCCCTGCTGGTGATCTTCGGCCGATGGATCTTCTGGCCGGTGGTCCCGCACTACGGCAGTCCCGACCCGACCGAGCGCGGCATCTGGGCCCGCACGGGCCGTCGTATCGCGCACCGGCCGCGGATGGTCTGGGCCGCGACGGCGCTCGCGCTGGCGGTCTGCTCGCTGGGCCTGATCCAGTTGCGCGCGGAGGGCATCGGCAACGCGGACGCGTTCACCGGGAAACCGGACTCGATCACCGGGCAGGAGGTGTCGGCGCGCTACTTCCCGGCGGGGAGCGGCGACCCTCTGGTCATCGTCAGCAACCAGGCGCAGGCCGTGCAGGTGGGCCGCGCGGTCGCCGGGACGCAGGGCGTGGTCCCCCAGTCCCTCGGTCTGCCGCCCGGCACCAAACCGGCCTTCGAGGGCCAGGTCCTCTTCGAGGCCACCATGACCGCCCCGGCGGACAGCGAGGCCGCCAAACAGACGGTCGAGCGGGTGCGGGACGCCGTGCACGCGGTGCCGGACGCCGATGCCAAGGTCGGCGGCGGTACGGCGGCCCTGCTGGACATGGACAAGGCGACCACGCACGACAACATGCTGATCATCCCGCTGGTGCTGGTGGTCGTCCTGTTGATCCTCTGTGTGCTGCTGCGCGCCCTGATCGCCCCACTGCTGCTGATCGGCACGGTGATCCTGTCGTTCGCGGCGGCCCTCGGCATCAGCGCGCTCGCGTTCCGGTACATCTTCGACTACGCGGGCGAGGCGACCGACTTCCCGCTGTTCGTCTTCGTGTTCCTGGTAGCCCTGGGCATCGACTACAACATCTTCCTGACCACCCGCATCCGCGAGGAGGCGGCCCGCCAGGGCACCAGACCGGGCGTGGTCACGGGCCTCGCGGCCACCGGGGCGGTCATCACCTCCGCCGGCCTGGTCCTGGCCGGGACCTTCGCCGCCCTCGGCACCCTCCCGATGGTCGCCTTCGCCGAGATCGGCTTCACGGTCGCCCTCGGCGTCCTCATCGACACCTTCATCGTCCGCTCGGTCCTGGTGACGTCGCTGTTCCTGGACGTCGGGCCGAAGGTGTGGTGGCCGCACCGGCTGGCGCGCCACGACGGCGGGTCGCCCGACCGGACGGCCGTGGGAGCGGGGGTCAGCCGGTCCGACGAATGAGCGCCAGATACATCGCGTCGGTCCCGTGCAGATGCGGCCACAGCTGCACGTCGGGCCCGTCGCCCAGGTCCGGTACGCCGGGCAGCAGCGGCCGGGCGTCCACGAGTTCCGTGTCCGGGTGCTGCTTGAGCACGTCGGCGACGACGGCCCGGGTCTCGGCGAGGTGCGGCGAGCAGGTCGCGTAGCCCACGACACCGCCGACCCGCACGGACTCCAGCGCGGTGCGCAGCAGGCCGCGCTGCAGCGGCGCGAAGCCCTCCAGGTCCTGCGGACGGCGCCGCCAGCGCGCCTCGGGACGGCGGCGCAGGGCGCCGAGGCCCGTGCACGGCACGTCGACCAGCACCCGGTCGAAGCTGCCGGGACGCCACGCCGGACGCGTCCCGTCCGCGGCGATCACCTGGTAGGGCCCCGGGTTGCCGTCCAGCGCCTTCGCGACGAGGCCCGCGCGATGGGTCTGCTTCTCGGAGGCGACGAGCAGGGCCCCTCGCTGCGCGGCGAGCGCGCCGAGCAGCGCCGCCTTGCCGCCGGGCCCCGCGCACCCGTCCAGCCAGCGCCGGTCGGGTCCGTCCAGGGGCGCGTTGGCGAGGGCGATGGCGACGAGCTGGCTGCCCTCGTCCTGCACGCCCGCGCGCCCGTCCCGCACGGCCGCGATGGCGCCCGGCTCCCCGCCCTCGGTCAGCCGCACGGCATAGGGCGACCAGCGCCCCTGTACGGCGGCGTCCTCGTCGAGCAGTTCCTCCGGGGTGGCCCGCCCGGGCCGCGCCACCAGGGTCACCTCGGGCCGTTCGTTGTCGGCGCGCAGCAACTCCTCGACGCCGTCCCGTCCGCCGCCGAGGGAGTCCCACAGCGCCGACACGACCCACCGCGGGTGCGAGTGGACGACGGCGAGATGGTCCTCGGGATCGTCGTCGTAGGGCGGCGCGACCCGCTCCAGCCAGCCGTCGAGATCGTCCTGCGCGACCCTGCGCAGCACGGCGTTGACGAACTTGGCCCGCCCGTCGCCGAGCACGACCCGCGCCAGCTCGACGGTGGCGGACACGGCCGCGTGCGTCGGGATCCGTGTGCCGAGCAGCTGATGCGCGCCGAGGCTCAGCACGTCCAGCACCGGCGGGTCGACCTCTCGGAGCGGCCGGTCCACACATGACGCCAGGACCGCGTCGTACGTCCCCTGCCGCCGCAGCGTCCCGTACACCAGCTCGGTGGCCAGCGCCGCGTCCCGGGCGTCGAAGTCGTCTTTCTCGCGCGCCTTGCGCAACAGGGGCGGCAACACGAGGTTGGCGTAGGCGTCCCGCTCGTCCACGGCCCTCAGCGCCTCGAAGGCGAGGACGCGGACGGGGTCCTTCTTGGGCCGGCGGTAGGGCTTGCCTGACGTGCGGGCTCGACGGGGCTGTTCGCTCACGAAAAAGGTGCTCCGGGGGTGAGATGAAGTGCGCCGTCCAGCCTACGCCGCCGGGAGCAGGACGAAACCCGCGACGGCACGAGCGCGACCGGGAGCAGCGCAGAGGAGAGAAGAGCGGGGCAGGGCAGGGGGGCGGTGTCGGGCCGCGTCGTCGGCCCCGCCCGGCGTCAGCCGCCGAGCCGCTCGCCCTCGGCGATCCGCACCCCGCGCGCCCAGTCCGCCGCCCGCATCGGCTTCTTGCCCTGGGCCTGCACCCACAGCAGCTCGACGCCGTACGAGCCGGTGCCGACGTGGACGTTGTTCTTCCCGGCGGCGATCTGCCCCGGGGCGAGGTCCGTCCGGTCGGGCGCGGGGGCGACCTGGATGAGCTTGAGGCGCTCGCCCCGGAAGGTGGTCCAGGCGCCGGGGGCCGGGGTGCAGCCCCGCACCATCCGGTCGACGCGCAGCGCGGGCGCGCCGAAGTCGAGGTGCGCGTCCTCGACGTTGACCTTCGGGGCGAGGCTGATCCCGTCGGCCGGCTGCGGTACCGCCTTCAGCGTGCCGTCCTCGATCCCGTCCATCGTCGCCGCGAGCAGCCCGGCACCGGCGAACGCCAGCCGGGTCAGCAGGTCCCCGCTGGTGTCGGTGGCCCGGATCTCCTCGGTCACCGTCCCGTACACGGGCCCGGAGTCGAGCCCTTCCTCGATCAGGAACGTCGACGCACCGGTGATCTCGTCGCCGGCCATGATGGCGTGCTGCACGGGCGCGGCACCGCGCCAGGCCGGCAGCAGGGAGAAGTGCAGATTGACCCAGCCCTGCGCGGGGATGTCGAGGGCGACCCGGGGCAGCAGCGCTCCGTAGGCGACGACGGGGCAGCAGTCCGGCCCGATCTCCCGCAGCCGCTCCAGGAACTCGGGGTCCTTCGGCTTCGCGGGCTTCAGCACCTCGATCCCGGCCTCCTCCGCCCGCTCGGCGACGGGCGACGCGACGAGCCTGCGTCCGCGCCCGGCCGGCGCGTCGGGCCGCGTGACGACGGCGGCCACCTCGTGCCGCCCGGAGGCGAGCAGAGCGTCCAGAGCGGGAACGGCGACCTCGGGTGTACCGGCGAAGACGAGCTTCATGGGGTGGTGGGGGCCTCTCGGGGCGGGAATCGGACGGGCAGCGCCCAAGTCTATGAGCCCGGGACGGGAGGCCGCCGACGGCGCTCAGCACCCACAGGAGGGCTCGGCCTCGTGATCGGCTGCTACGGGCGCTGCGCGGGCGGAAGAACAAGCGGCGAAGGCCGAAGGCCGAGGCGCACAGCCCGCGCAAACGGGGCGCACGCATATGCCCCCACGCCCCCACACCGTGACCCGCGGAGCGAATCCGCGTTGGTCAAGACAGAGTTGACCACAACGGGCCGCGATCGCGGCCCATTCCTTTCAACGCCGGTTCGAGAGGCTTGTTCATGGCCGACCACGCAACCCACGACGCCCAGGCTCGGGCCAGCCTGCACTTGCTGGTGCGCGACATCGAGCGGGTCCGCCGGCAGGTGGACGCACTGCGCACGCTCACCGCCCAGCTGGGGAACGTCTACCGCCCGCGCCGCTCCGGCCCGTCCACGGGCTTCGTCGTCTACGGACGCGCCCCCGCCCCGACGGTACGCCTCGCCCAGGAGCTGCGGGACAGTGTCGAGACCCTGGTCACGGCGGCCGTGGACTTCGACCGCTCACTCGGCTTCTCGTGGGACGCGGTGGGCTCCGCCCTCGGAGTCACCAAGCAGGCGGTCCACCGCCGTTACGGCGCCCGCCGTGCGGCGGCACAGTCGGCCGTGGCGGAGCCGGAGCGCACACCGGAGCCGACGCCGACGGGCGGCCGCTCGGTCAATGTGACCACCGGCCTCCCCACGGTTCCGACGGTGCCCGCGGCACGCTCCATGCCCACACAGCCGACGGCCGGCAGCCCCGCACTGCGCGACGAAGCAAGGCCGACGGCCTTCCCGGGCCCGCGCAACGGCTGACGCACCCTCTCTCTGCCCTCCCGGAACGCTCCGGGAGGGCAGCCGCGTCTCCAGGCGGCACGCGCACCCAGCGGATCAGCCGCCTCGGTGGGCGCCGGCGCCGCCACGGATCAGCCTCCGCCCGCCACCGCCACCCGCGGATCACCCGATGTCGGCAGGATCCACCCGCACCCACACACCGGTGCCGGTTCCGCCTCCCCGGGCCATCCGCGCGGCCTGCGCGGCCTTGAGCGCGGCGGCCAGCGCGGCGCCCCTGCCGGGCGGCACCCGCAGCAGCGCCCGCTCCCACTGCTCCCCGGGCGGCGGCGCCCCCGCCCGCCGGGGCCGCCCGGCGGCGGGGACCGGCAACGGCACCGGCCCCAGCACCTCGGCCTCCGGCGGCAATTCGGCCGTACGGAGGAAGTCGGCCACCGCCTCCGCGGGACCCGACACGGACGCCATCCGCGACACCGGCGGGAATCCCAGCTCGGACCGCTCGGCGAGTTCCCGCACCGCGTGCCCCACGGGATCCCAGCGGACGAGCGCCTGTACGGGGCGCAGCGTCGGCTCGGCCACGACCACCACCGTGCCGCCGGCCGACTGCGGCCGGACGAGGGACGCGGCCGCGATCCACCGCCGCAAAGCGTCCTCCCCCGCCCGCAGATCGGGCCGCCCGAGCATGGCCCACCCGTCCAGCAGCAGCGCCGCCGCGTAGCCGCCTTCGGCAACGGGCTCGGCGCCCGGCGTGCTCACGACCAGTGCGGGCGCCCCCGGCACCGTGTCGAGCACGTGTTCCCTCCCCGAGGTGCGCACCGGCACCGCGGGGAAGGCCCGGCCGAGCTCCTCGGCGGTCCGCCGCGCGCCGACGACCGAGGCGCGCAGGCGGAAGGATCCGCAGTCCGGGCAGTGCCACCCGCTCTCCGCGCGACCGCACCACCCGCAGTTCAGGGCATCGCCGTCGGGTGCCTCCAGCGGTCCCGAGCAGTGCCGGCAGCGCGCGGGCGCCCGGCAGTTGGCGCAGGCCATACGCGGCACGTACCCCCTGCGGGGCACCTGCACCAGCACCGGGCCGTTCCGCAGCCCGTCCCTGACGGCCTGCCAGGCGAGGGTGGGCAGCCGGGCGGCCCGGGCCGCCTCGTCGCGCGCGAGATCCTGGTCGCCGACGGTCCGTACCAGCGGAGCGGCTCCGCGCACCTGCTCCCGCCCGGCGACGAGCGGCCGGGCCCAGCCGCTCTCGACGAGTTGCGCGGCCTCCACCGTGCAGCCCCAGCTCCCCAGCAGGAAGCCGCACTTGTCCTGGGCGGCCCGCAGCAGGAGCACCTCGCGGGCGTGGGGCTGCGGGGCGTGCTGCTCGCTGTGGCTGTCGTCGCCGTCGTCCCAGAGGGCGACCAGGCCGAGGTCCTGGACAGGCGCGAACATCGCGGCCCTCGTCCCGATCACGGCCCGTACGGAGCCACGCCGTACCGCGAGCCATTGCGCGTACCGCTTCTCGGGGCCGGCGTCGGCGGTGAGCACCGCATGCCGCCCCTTCCCCAGCAGCGAGGTCAGCGCGGCGTCGACCCGTGCGACCGCCCGTCCGTCGGGCAGGACGGCGAGCGCCCCGCGCCCGGAGGCCAGCGTCGCGGCGACGGCCCGGGCCAGTTCCTCGCTCCACTGCGGGCCGGGCAGCGCGTTCCACACGGCCCGGGGCGCCCCGCCGGAGGTCAGGGACTCCAGGAACGCCGCTCCCCGCTCGTACCGCTGCCAGGAGCCTGTCTCGGGCGCCGGGGGCGGTGGCAGCGGGTCGGGTGAGGACCGCTGCTCGGCGCGTGCGTTGCGCGGCGGTACGGCGAGCTGCAGGACGTCGGCGAGGCTGCCCGCGTACCGGTCGGCGACCGCCCTGGCCAGATCCAGCAGTTCCGTGCTGAGCACCTGCTCGGGCGACACGACCTGGGCGAGGGCGGCCAGCGGGCCCGAGTAGTCGGACTCGGCCAGCCGCTCGACGAGGAACCCGTCGATCAGCCCGCCGCCCTCGCGCCGCCCCTCCCGCACGCGATGCCGCCCGGCCCCGAACCGGACCCGCACCCGCACGCCCGGCCGGGCGTCCGCGTCCAGTTCCTCGGGCACGGCATAGTCGAAGTACCGGTCGAGATGGAGCACGCCCTTGTCGACGAGCACGCGCGCGACGGGCAGTTCCCTGGCGAGCGCGGCCCCCCGCCAGGTCCGCGGCTTGGCCCGGGGCTTCTTGGCCTTGCGCACGCTGTCCCGGATGAGCGCGAGCTGCTCGGGCGGCGCACCCTCCGCCCCGCCGCCCGCCTGTTCGTTCTCGCTGCTCACGCTTGCATTCTTACCAAACACCACTGACAAACGGGGGCGCCCGAGTTCCCTCTCGGTGACGGCGCGCACTCGCCTTGGACCACTCGGCCACGCCACCGGGCACCGCCCGGCCGACGGCGGGATTCGAACCCGCGGGGGCTGCTTCGAGCCCAGAAGTAGCCGTCGCCTTCGCACCGGGCGCCCCGGCGCACTCCCACCGTAAGGAGCGTCCGCCGCCGTCCGCGAGCCGTTTTGGGACCGCGGGCAGGAGAGAGCCCCCTCCCGGTGAGGCCTGAGGTCATGGCGGAGGCCCGGCCCCCCGAAGGGTGCCGGGCCTCACACGATGCCCTGAAGGACGGGACTTACAGCCCCGCGGCCTTGCGCAGCGCGTCCACGCGGTCCGTCCGCTCCCACGTGAACTCGGGGAGCTCGCGGCCGAAGTGGCCGTACGCGGCGGTCTGGGAGTAGATCGGGCGGAGCAGGTCGAGGTCGCGGATGATGGCGGCCGGGCGGAGGTCGAAGACCTCGTCGATCGCCTTCTCGATCTTCTCCGTGTCGATCTTGGCGGTGCCGAAGGTCTCGACGAACAGACCCACCGGCTCGGCCTTGCCGATCGCGTACGCGACCTGGACCTCGCAGCGGGTGGCGAGACCGGCGGCGACCACGTTCTTCGCGACCCAGCGCATCGCGTACGCCGCGGAGCGGTCGACCTTGGACGGGTCCTTGCCGGAGAAGGCACCGCCGCCGTGGCGGGCCATGCCGCCGTAGGTGTCGATGATGATCTTGCGGCCGGTCAGGCCGGCGTCACCCATCGGGCCGCCGATCTCGAAGCGGCCGGTGGGGTTGACCAGGAGACGGTAGTTCTCCGTGTCGATCTTGATGCCCTCGTCCAGGAGCGCCTTCAGCTCCGGCTCGACGACGAACTCCTTGATGTCCGGAGCCAGCAGCGAGTCCAGGTCGATGTCCGAGGCGTGCTGCGAGGAGACGACGACGGTGTCCAGGCGGACCGCCTTGTCGCCGTCGTACTCGATGGTGACCTGCGTCTTGCCGTCCGGGCGCAGGTAGGGGATCGTGCCGTTCTTGCGCACGTCGGACAGGCGCTTCGACAGGCGGTGGGCCAGGAAGATCGGCAGCGGCATCAGCGTCGGCGTCTCGTCCGTCGCGTAGCCGAACATCAGGCCCTGGTCGCCCGCGCCCTGCTTGTCGAGCTCGTCCTCGTCACCCTCGACACGGGACTCGTACGCCGTGTCCACGCCCTGGGCGATGTCCGGGGACTGCGCGCCGATCGACACCGACACGCCGCAGGAGGCGCCGTCGAAGCCCTTCTTGCTGGAGTCGTAGCCGATTTCGAGGATCTTGCTCCGGACCAGCGTCGCGATGTCCGCGTACGTCTTGGTCGTGACCTCGCCGGCCACGTGCACCAGGCCGGTCGTGATCAGGGTCTCGACGGCGACCCGAGAGGACGGGTCCTCGCGCAGGAGCGCGTCGAGAATGGTGTCGCTGATCTGGTCAGCGATCTTGTCGGGGTGACCCTCGGTCACGGACTCCGAGGTGAAAAGGCGACGGGACACAACGCTCCCTGGGGTTGCAGCGGCTGCTGGCTGATCATTGGCGGACGGCGGGGGCTGCACCCGGCGCCGTCCGTGGAACAGTTTACGGGTCACGCTTCGGCCACGGGCCCCCTGTCTCGCCACTCGGGAGTGCTGTGACCTGCGGCACGGGCATTCTGCCCAATGCCGAGCGGCATTGGCCAGAGGCGCCACGCCCAGAACGACCGGCTTTCGCGGGGGTGCTCCGCATCCGAGACATCAGCGCAGGCGCTCGGCCACCAGGTCCCACACGGTGTCGGCCAGGGCTTCCTTGGGTCCGTGTGCCACCGCGGTCTCGCTGCCGTCGGCACCGAGCACGACCGCCTCGTTCTCCTCGGAACCGAAGGTCTTGCGCTCCCCCACCTCGTTCACGACGAGCAGATCGCAGCCCTTGCGCTTGAGCTTGGCGCGGCCGTTGGCGAGGACGTCGTCCGTCTCCGCGGCGAAGCCGACGATCACCTGTCCGGGGCGGGTCCGGTCACCGGAGATCTCCGCGAGGATGTCCGGATTCCGCACCAGGATGAGCGGCTCCGGTTCATGGCCGTCCTTCTTCTTGATCTTCCCCGCCGCGTACGCCGCCGGGCGGAAGTCCGCCACGGCGGCGGCCATCACCACGGCGTCGGCGTCGGGGGCGGCGCGCAGCACCGCCTCGCGCAGTTCCACGGCGGTACCGACCGGCACGACGTCGACGCCCGCCGGGGCCGGCAGGGCGCTGTTGGCCGCGATCAGTGTGACGCGGGCGCCGCGCGCGGCGGCAGTGCGGGCGAGGGCGTAGCCCTGCTTTCCGGAGGAGCGGTTACCGAGGAAGCGCACGGGGTCCAGGGGCTCACGGGTGCCACCGGCGCTGACGAGGACATGCCGGCCTGCGAGGTCGGGCTCGACGACGCCCCGGGCCAGCACGCGGCGGCAGACCTCGAAGATCTCGCCCGGGTCGGGCAGTCGGCCCTTGCCGGTGTCGACACCGGTGAGGCGGCCCACGGCCGGCTCGATGACGACGGCGCCGCGGCGGCGCAGCGTCGCCACGTTCTCCTGGGTGGCCGGGTGCTCCCACATCTCCGTGTGCATGGCGGGGGCGAAGACGACCGGGCAGCGGGCGGTGAGCAGCGTGTTGGTCAGGAGGTCGTCGGCGAGGCCGTGGGCCGCCTTGGCGAGCATGTCGGCGGTGGCCGGGGCGACGACGACCAGGTCCGCGTGCTGCCCGATGCGGACGTGCGGGACCTCGTGCACGTCGTCCCACACCTCGGTGGAGACCGGGTGGCCGGAGAGCGCGGACCAGGTCGCGGCGCCGACGAAGTGCAGCGCGGAGGCGGTGGGCACCACACGCACGTCGTGGCCCGACTCCGTCAGCCGCCGCAGCAGCTCACAGGCCTTGTACGCGGCGATGCCCCCGCTGACCCCCAGAACGACCTTCGGCTTGTCCACGTCTCTCCCCGGACCTCGGCAACCGGCACACCGTACGACTCCATGACACACCACAGGCCCGGCAGTCGGCCTGCCGGGCCTGTGGACAAGTCAGCGTCAAGCTGTGAATCCTGCTTACTGCGCCGGGCCCTCGACGGCCTCGGACGTCAGGAGCCCCGCGTTGATCTCGCGGAGGGCGATCGAGAGCGGCTTCTCGTGGACGTGGGTGTCGACGAGGGGACCGACGTACTCGAGGAGACCCTCGCCGAGCTGCGAGTAGTACGCGTTGATCTGGCGGGCACGCTTGGCCGCGTAGATCACGAGGCTGTACTTCGAGTCGGTGGCCTCGAGGAGCTCGTCGATCGGCGGGTTGATGATGCCCTCGGGCGCGGAGATGGAAGAGGACACGCTCTACCTTCCGATGGATGGGAAAGAATCTGTCGGGCTGATCAGCCGACCGGAACGATCGGCGATGGTCACACGACGTCCACCAAGGCTAGCAGCTCGCGCGCCACGTCCTCGACGGAGGTGTTGACCAGGGTGGTGTCGAACTCCGGCTCGGCCGCGAGTTCGATCTTCGCCGCTTCCAGCCGGCGCTCGATCACCTCGGGCGGTTCGGTGCCCCGCCCGGTGAGTCGGCGCACGAGCTCCTCCCAGGAGGGAGGAGCCAGGAACACCAGCTGGGCCTCGGGCATCGACTCACGGACCAGGCGAGCGCCCTGGAGGTCGATCTCGAGCAGCACGGGCTCGCCGTTCTCCAGCCGCTCCTGCACGGCCGCTCGCGGCGTGCCGTAGCGGTTGCCGGCGAACTCGGCCCACTCCAGCAGTTCCCCGTTGGCGATCAGCTTGTCCATCTCGTCGTCGGAGACGAAGAAGTAGTGGACTCCATGCTGCTCGCCGGGCCGGGGCTTGCGCGTCGTCGCCGACACGGAGAGCCAGACCTCGGGATGTTCCTTGCGCATATGGGCGACGACCGTGCTCTTGCCGACCCCGGAGGGGCCGGAGAGCACGGTCAGCCGCGGACGTACGTCCGGGGGCACGGGGGTCGTCCCCCGGGGTGTTGCAGCCATGCAGCGATTATCCAGCAATCGCGGAGTGCCCGGGACTCACTCCCCCGGAGCGCCCGGTTCAGGAACCGGTGCTGCCGAACTCGCGCTCCAGGGAGGCGATCTGGTTGGACCCGAGGCCCCGCACGCGGCGGCTCTCGGAGATGCCGAGTCGCTCCATGATCTGCTTGGCGCGGACCTTGCCCACGCCCGGCAGCGACTCGAGCAGGGCGGAGACCTTCATCTTGCCGATGACGTCGTTCTCCTGGCCCTGCTTGATGACCTCGTGAAGGGAGGCGCCGGAGTGCTTGAGTCGATTCTTGACCTCGGCCCGCTCCCGGCGAGCCGCGGCGGCCTTTTCGAGCGCGGCTGCGCGCTGTTCAGGGGTAAGGGGCGGAAGAGCCACGCCTACGTCACCTCGGATGTCGAACTGTCGGATACGGACCGGTGAGGAACCTAGTCGCCCCACACCTGGGGAGCCACGAGCAACACACGCTTGCCCGTTCTCTCGTCGGAGACTAGCGGGCAAGTCCGCCAGAGTCAGCGAGAACAGCGGAAAAGTCCTGGTCAGCCTTCATCTGAACGGACATTTAGGACATACTGCCCCGGATTTGAGGATGTATTCAGATTCAAGCGGGCCCCGGGCCACTCATCGGAGGTCTCGCGAGAACGTCCGGACGCCCTCACGAGGACGTCACGGTGTGACGGATCTCCTCCGCGAAGCGCTCCGCGGCGTCACGCAGAGCGACCACGTCGGGACCGTGGCGTAGTACTCCCCTGCTGACGTTCGGCACGACATTGCGCACCGCCGCCCCGAAGACCCCGGGAAGATCGGCCGGCGTGGCGCCCTGGGCGCCGATGCCGGGTGCGAGGAGGGGGCCGTTGATGTCCAGGTCGTACGACGACAGATCACCCAGGGTGGCGCCGACGACCGCGCCGAAGGACCCCAGGGGCTCCTCCCCCGCGTTCTCGGCGGCCAGGTGCGCGAGCATCGTCGCTCCGACGTTCCGGCCGCCGGGCCGCACGGCGTGCTGGACCTCGCCGCCCTCCGGGTTGGAGGTCAGCGCCAGCACGAACAGTCCGGCGCCGCTCTCCCGGGCCAGCGCGACGGCCGGGCTGAGCGATCCGTAGCCGAGGTAGGGCGAAACGGTCAGGGCGTCGGAGAACAGCGGCGCGTCCTTGTGCAGGAAGGACTCGGCGTACGCGGCCATGGTGGAGCCGATGTCGCCTCGCTTGGCGTCCATCACGACCAGCGCGCCGGCCGCCCGGGCCTCGGCGACCGACTTCTCCAGCACGGCGACGCCGCGCGAGCCGAAGCGCTCGAAGAACGCGCTCTGCGGCTTGAGCACGGCGACCCGGTCGGCCACCGCCTCGACGACCGTGCGGCTGAACCGCTCCAGGCCCGCCACGTCGTCGTTCAGGCCCCACTCGGCGAGCAGGGAGGCGTGCGGGTCGATGCCGACGCACAGCGGGCCGCGCTCGTCCATGGCACGGCGCAGGCGCGCGCCGAAGGGCTCGAGACCACTCATGCCGTCTTCCTCACGTCGGCGCCCACCGCGTCGGCGAGCGTGGCGTAGGGGCTCGTGGCCAGGCGTGCGGCGAGCCCCTTGTGGATGGAGCGGCCCCAGAAGGGCCCCTCGTAGATGAAGGCGCTGTAGCCCTGGACCAGCGTGGCGCCGGCCAGGATGCGCTGCCAGGCGTCCTCGGCGTTCTCGATGCCGCCCACGCCCACCAGGGTGATCCGGTCGCCCACGCGCGCGTAGAGGCGGCGCAGGACCTCCAGGGAGCGTTCCTTCAGGGGCGCTCCGGACAGGCCGCCGGTCTCCTTGACCAGGGAGGCGTCCGACTTCAGACCGAGTCCCTCGCGCGCGATGGTGGTGTTCGTGGCGATGATCCCGTCCAGGCCGAGCTCCACGGCGAGGTCGGCGACGGCGTCGACGTCCTCGTCGGCGAGGTCCGGCGCGATCTTGACCAGGAGCGGGACGCGCCGCGCGGACACGACGCGGTCGGCGGCCTCGCGGACGGCGCTCAGCAAGGGGCGGAGCGCCTCCGTCGCCTGGAGGTTGCGCAGACCCGGCGTATTCGGCGAGGAGACGTTGACGACCAGGTAGTCGGCGTACGGCGCGAGCCGCTCGGCGGACTTCACGTAGTCCGCGACGGCCTCCTCCTCGGGAACGACCTTGGTCTTGCCGATGTTGACGCCCACGACCGGCTTGAAGACGGGCGTGCGGGAGGCCAGGCGGGCGGCGACGCGGAGCGAGCCGTCGTTGTTGAAGCCCATGCGGTTGATCAGCGCCCGGTCCTTGACCAGGCGGAAGAGCCGCTGCTTGGGGTTGCCGGGCTGCGGCTCTCCGGTGACCGTGCCGATCTCGACGTGGTCGAAGCCGAGCATGGCCATGCCGTCGATGCCGACGGCGTTCTTGTCGAAGCCCGCGGCGAGCCCGAAGGGGCCGTGCATGCGCAGTCCGAGGGCCTCGGTGCGCAGCTCCTTGTGGCGGGGCGCGAGGGCGGCCGCGAGGAAGGTGCGCAGCACGGGCACGCGGGCGGCCAGGCGGATCCAGCGGAAGGCCAGGTGGTGGGCCTGCTCCGGGTCCAGCCGCTTGAAGACGAGACGGAAGAAGATCTTGTACATGGTGTCCTCACGAAGACATGGCGTCCTCACGAAGAGGGGGACACCGTTTCCGGTGTCCCCCTCGGGGCTGCTAGTCGCGGGCCGCGGTCAGGTGTTCCGCGTGTTCCTGGAGCGATCGGACGCTCACGTCTCCGCGGTTGAGGGCGTCGATGCCCTGGACCGCCGCCGCGAGTGCCTGGACCGTCGTCAGGCAGGGCACGGAGCGTGCCACGGCCGCCGTACGGATGTCGTAGCCGTCGAGGCGGCCACCGGTGCCGTACGGGGTGTTGACGATGAGGTCGACCTCGCCGTCGTGGATGAGCTGGACGATGGTCTTCTCGCCGTTCGGGCCGGTGCCCTCGGACTGCTTGCGCACGACGGTGGCATTGATGCCGTTGCGCTTGAGGACCTCCGCGGTGCCGGAGGTGGCGAGCAGCTCGAAGCCGTGCGCGACCAGCTCGCGGGCCGGGAAGATCATCGAGCGCTTGTCGCGGTTGGCGACCGAGATGAAGGCGCGTCCCTTGGTGGGCAGCGGTCCGTAGGCGCCGGCCTGCGATTTGGCGTACGCCGTGCCGAAGACGGAGTCGATGCCCATGACCTCGCCGGTGGAGCGCATCTCCGGGCCGAGGACCGTGTCGACGCCGCGGCCGTGGATGTCGCGGAAGCGCGACCACGGCATAACGGCCTCCTTGACGGAGATCGGCGCGTCGAGCGGGAGCTCACCGCCGTCACCGTCGGCCGGGAGCAGGCCCTCGGCGCGCAGCTCGGCGATGGTCGCGCCGAGCGAGATGCGGGCGGCGGCCTTGGCCAGCGGCACCGCCGTCGCCTTCGAGGTGAAGGGGACGGTCCGGGACGCGCGCGGGTTGGCCTCCAGGACGTAGAGGATGTCGCCCGCGAGCGCGAACTGGATGTTGATCAGCCCGCGGACCCCGACGCCCTTGGCGATGCCCTCCGTGGAGGCGCGCAGGCGCTTGATGTCGAAGCCGCCCAGCGTGATCGGGGGCAGGGCGCAGGCCGAGTCGCCGGAGTGGATGCCGGCCTCCTCGATGTGCTCCATGACGCCGCCGAGGTAGAGCTCCTCGCCGTCGTAGAGGGCGTCGACGTCGATCTCGATCGCGTCGTCGAGGAACCGGTCGACCAGGACCGGCCGCGAGGGGCTGATCTCGGTCGACTCGGCGATGTACGCCTCCAGGCGCGTCTCGTCGTAGACGATCTCCATGCCGCGCCCGCCGAGGACGTAGGACGGGCGGACCAGGACCGGGTAGCCGATCTCGTCGGCGATGGACTTGGCCTCGGTGAAGGTGGTGGCGGTGCCGTGCTTGGGGGCCGGGAGGCCGGCCTCCGCCAGGACACGGCCGAAGGCGCCCCGGTCCTCGGCGGCGTGGATGGCCTCCGGGGAGGTGCCGACGATCGGCACGCCGTTGTCCTTCAGCGCCTGCGACAGGCCCAGCGGGGTCTGGCCGCCGAGCTGCACGACGACGCCCGCGACCGGTCCGGCCTGCTGCTCGGCGTGCACGATCTCCAGCACGTCCTCGAGCGTCAGCGGCTCGAAGTACAGGCGGTCGGAGGTGTCGTAGTCAGTGGAGACGGTCTCCGGATTGCAGTTGACCATCACGGTCTCGTAGCCCGCGTCGCTGAGCGCGAAGGAGGCGTGGACGCAGGAGTAGTCGAACTCGATGCCCTGGCCGATGCGGTTCGGGCCGGAGCCCAGGATGATGACGGCCGGCTTCTCGCGGGAGGCGACCTCCGTCTCCTCGTCGTAGGAGGAGTAGAAGTACGGCGTCTTGGCGGCGAACTCGGCGGCGCAGGTGTCGACCGTCTTGTAGACCGGGCGGATGCCGAGCGCGTGCCGGACCTCGCGCACGACGTCCTCGCGCAGGCCGCGGATCTCACCGATCTGCGTGTCGGAGAAGCCGTGCCGCTTGGCCTCGGCGAGCAGGTCGGTGGTCAGCTCGGGGGCCTCGGCCAGCTCGTCGGCGATCTCCTTGATCAGGAAGAGCTGGTCGACGAACCAGGGGTCGATCTTCGTGTACTCGAAGACCTCCTCGGGCGTGGCACCGGCGCGGATGGCCTGCATGACGGTGTTGATGCGGCCGTCCGTGGGGCGGACCGAGTCGCGCAGCAGCTGTTCCTTGTCGCCGGGCTCGCCGACGAAGGTGAACTGGCTGCCCTTCTTCTCCAGCGAGCGCAGCGCCTTCTGGAAGGCCTCGGTGAAGTTGCGGCCGATGGCCATGGCCTCGCCGACCGACTTCATGGTGGTGGTGAGGGTGGCGTCCGCGCTCGGGAACTTCTCGAAGGCGAACCGCGGGGCCTTCACGACCACGTAGTCGAGCGTCGGCTCGAAGGAGGCCGGGGTCTCCTGCGTGATGTCGTTCGGGATCTCGTCCAGCGTGTAGCCGACGGCGAGCTTGGCGGCGATCTTGGCGATCGGGAAGCCGGTCGCCTTGGAGGCGAGCGCCGAGGAACGCGACACGCGCGGGTTCATCTCGATGACGATCACGCGACCGTCCTCGGGGTTCACCGCGAACTGGATGTTGCAGCCGCCGGTGTCGACGCCGACCTCGCGGATGACGGCGATGCCGATGTCGCGCAGGGTCTGGTACTCGCGGTCGGTCAGCGTCATCGCGGGCGCCACGGTGATCGAGTCGCCGGTGTGCACGCCCATGGGGTCGAAGTTCTCGATGGAGCAGACGACCACGACGTTGTCGTGCTTGTCGCGCATCAGCTCCAGCTCGTACTCCTTCCAGCCGAGGATGGACTCCTCCAGGAGCACCTCGGTGGTCGGGGAGAGCGTGAGGCCCTGGCCGGCGATGCGGCGCAGTTCCTCCTCGTCGTGGGCGAAGCCGGAGCCGGCGCCGCCCATGGTGAAGGAGGGGCGGACGACGACGGGGTAGCCGCCGAGCGTGTCGACGCCGGCGAGGACGTCGTCCATGGAGTGGCAGATGACCGAGCGGGCGGACTCGCCGTGACCGATCTTCCGGCGTACGGCCTCGACGACCTCCTTGAAGAGGTCGCGGTCCTCGCCCTTGTTGATGGCCTCGACGTTGGCGCCGATCAGCTCGACGCCGTACTTGTCGAGGGTCCCCGCCTCGTGCAGCGAGATGGCCGTGTTGAGGGCCGTCTGGCCGCCCAGGGTGGGCAGCAGCGCGTCGGGGCGCTCCTTGGCGATGATCTTCTCGACGAACTCGGGGGTGATCGGCTCGACGTAGGTGGCGTCGGCGATCTCCGGGTCGGTCATGATCGTCGCCGGGTTGGAGTTCACCAGGACGACCCTGAGGCCCTCGGCCTTCAGGACGCGGCACGCCTGGGTGCCGGAGTAGTCGAACTCGGCGGCCTGGCCGATGACGATCGGGCCGGAGCCGATGACCAGGACGGACTGGATATCGGTGCGCTTAGGCACGCTGGCCCTCCATCAGGGATACGAAGCGGTCGAACAGGTAGGCGGCGTCGTGCGGGCCGGCTGCCGCTTCGGGGTGGTACTGGACGCTGAAGGCGGGGCGGTCGAGGAGCTGGAGCCCCTCCACCACGTTGTCGTTCAGGCAGACGTGCGACACCTCGGCGCGGCCGAACGGGGTCTCGGAGACCTGGTCGAGCGGGGCGTCGACGGCGAAGCCGTGGTTGTGCGCGGTGACCTCGACCTTGCCGGTCGTGCGGTCCTGCACCGGCTGGTTGATGCCGCGGTGGCCGTACTTCAGCTTGAAGGTGCCGAAGCCGAGCGCGCGGCCGAGGATCTGGTTGCCGAAGCAGATGCCGAACAGCGGCGTGCCGCGCTCCAGGACGCCCCGCATCACGGAGACGGGGTGGTCGGCGGTGGCCGGGTCGCCCGGGCCGTTGGAGAAGAACACGCCGTCCGGGTTCACCGCGTAGACGTCCTCGACGGTCGCGGTGGCCGGGAGCACGTGCACCTCGATGCCGCGCTCGGCCATGCGGTGCGGGGTCATGCCCTTGATGCCGAGGTCGACGGCGGCGACGGTGAACTTCTTCTCGCCGATGGCCGGGACGACGTACGGCACGTCGGTGGCGACCTCGGCGGAGAGGTTCGCGCCCTTCATCTGCGGCGCTTCCTGGACGCGGGCCAGCAGCGCGGCGTCGTCCCGGACGGCGTCGCCGCTGAAGATGCCGACGCGCATGGCGCCGCGCTCGCGCAGGTGGCGGGTGAGGGCGCGGGTGTCGATGCCGCTGATGCCGACGACGCCCTGGGCGCCGAGCTCCTCGTCGAGCGTGCGCCGGGAGCGCCAGTTGGACGGCACGCGCGCGGGGTCGCGCACGACGTAGCCGGAGACCCAGATCTTCCTGGACTCCATGTCCTCGTCGTTCACGCCCGTGTTCCCGACGTGCGGGGCGGTCATCACCACGACCTGGCGGTGGTACGAGGGGTCGGTGAGGGTCTCCTGGTAGCCGGTCATGCCGGTGGAGAACACCGCTTCGCCGAAGGTCTCCCCCACGGCCCCGTAGGCGCGACCGCGGAAGATCCGGCCGTCCTCCAGGACGAGTACGGCGGGAGTTTTGGCGGCTCCCCTGGTGGAGGTGGTCATCGTTCGGCGCCTTCCCTGGTGTTCGTTTCGATCATGGAGTTGAGGGCTTCGGCCCACTCGTTGTGCTCGGCCGCGTGGTCGGAGCGGAACCCGGAGTCGATCAGCCGGTCGCCGTGCTCCCAGGTGACGACGAGCAGGCCGCCCTCGGTGAGCACCTTGCCGGCGATGCCCTTGTCGAGCCGGGCCTCACGCAGCTGGGCGGCCGGGACGAAGAAGTCGCTCGCCCCGGGGCGTACGACGTCGAGGCCGGCGTCCGTGAGGGTGAGCTCGGCCCGGCTGCGGGTGCCCAGGCCCCGGGCGACGATGCGGTCGAGCCACTGACCGGCCGTGGTGGAGCCGTGGTAGCGACCGCTCATGGCCAACTTCGCGGGCCCCGGGTCGTCCGGGGCGGTGGGCAGCTCGGGCAGGTCGCCCTGGAGGGTGCCGCGCCACTTCCAGCCCTCGCGCATCAGCCAGTAGACGAGCGCGACGAACAGGCCGAGGCCGACGACCCAGCCGATGCGGGCGGCCCAGTCGGTCACTTGCGCCGATTCCTTCTCGGCGGCCAGCAGGAGTACAGGTGTCACGTGAGCTTCCCGTCGACGAGCGTGGCCTTGCCCCGCAGCCACGTGTGCGTCACGCGGCCCGGCAGCTCACGCCCCTCGTAGGGGGTGTTGCGGCTGCGCGAGGCGAAGCCCGCGGGTTCCACGAGCCCACGGTATGCCGAGTCGACCAGGGTGAGGTTGGCGGGCTCACCTGCCGAGACGGGACGTCCGTGGCCGGTGGCCCGTCCGATCTGCGCGGGCTTGACGGACATCCGGTCGGCGACGCCGGCCCAGTCCAGCAGGCCCGTGTCGACCATGGTCTCCTGCACCACCGACAGGGCCGTCTCCAGGCCGACCATGCCCATGGCGGCCGCGGCCCACTCGCAGTCCTTGTCCTCGTGCGGGTGCGGGGCGTGGTCGGTGGCGACGATGTCGATCGTGCCGTCGGCGAGGGCCTCGCGCAGGGCCATGACGTCGCGCTCGGTGCGCAGCGGCGGGTTGACCTTGTAGACGGGGTTGTAGGTGCGCACCAGCTCATCCGTGAGGAGGAGGTGGTGGGGGGTGACCTCGGCGGTGACGGCGATGCCGCGGGACTTGGCCCAGCGGACGATCTCGACGGAGCCGGCGGTCGACAGGTGGCAGATGTGGACGCGGGAGCCGACGTGGTCGGCGAGCAGGACATCCCGGGCGATGATCGATTCTTCGGCCACCGCGGGCCATCCCCCGAGGCCCAGCTCGGCGGAGACGATGCCCTCGTTCATCTCGGCACCCTCGGTCAGCCGCGGCTCCTGCGCGTGCTGGGCGACGACACCGCCGAAGGCCTTCACGTACTCCAGGGCCCGGCGCATGATCACGGCGTCGTGGACGCACTTGCCGTCGTCGGAGAAGACGGTGACGCCGGCGGCGGACTCGTGCATGGCGCCCAGCTCGGCGAGCTTGCGGCCCTCCAGGCCGACGGTGACGGCACCGATCGGCTGCACGTCGCAGTAGCCGTGCTCCTTGCCGAGCCGCCAGACCTGCTCGACGACACCGGCGGTGTCGGCGACCGGGAAGGTGTTGGCCATGGCGAACACGGTGGTGTAGCCGCCGGAGGCGGCGGCGCGGGTGCCGGTGAGGACGGTCTCGGAGTCCTCACGGCCGGGCTCGCGCAGATGGGTGTGCAGGTCGACCAGGCCCGGCAGCAGTACCTTGCCGTCGGCCTCGACGACCTCGGCGCCCTCGCCGGACAGCCCGCTCCCCACCTCGGCGATCGTCCCGCCGTCGATCAGGACGTCCTGCGGCTCGCCGCCCAGCACCTTCGCACCACGGATCAGGATCTTGCTCATCTGTCTTACTTCTCCTCGGTGCGGGGGTGGGTGACGGCGGGTTCGTTCCCACCGAGCAGCAGGTACAGGACGGCCATCCGGATGGACACTCCGTTTGCGACCTGCTCGACGACGGTGCAGCGGTCGGAGTCGGCGACCTCGGCGGTGATCTCCATGCCCCGGACCATCGGGCCGGGGTGCATCACGATGGCGTGCTCGGGCATCCGCGCCATGCGGTCGCCGTCGAGGCCGTAGCGCCGGGAGTACTCGCGCTCGGTCGGGAAGAAGGCGGCGTTCATGCGCTCGCGCTGGACGCGCAGCATCATCACCGCGTCGGACTTGGGCAGCGTGCTGTCGAGGTCGTAGGAGACCTCGCAGGGCCAGGTCTCGATGCCGACCGGCAGCAGGGTGGGCGGGGCGACGAGGGTGACCTCGGCGCCGAGGGTGTGCAGCAGGTCGACGTTGGAGCGGGCGACCCGGCTGTGCAGGACGTCGCCGACGAGCGTGATGCGCTTGCCCTCGAGGTCCCGGCCGAGTCCGGCGTCCCGCCCGATCAGGCGGCGGCGCATGGTGAAGGCGTCCAGCAGGGCCTGGGTGGGGTGCTGGTGGGTGCCGTCGCCGGCGTTGACGACGACCGCGTCGATCCAGCCGGAGTTCGCCAGGCGATACGGGGCTCCGGAGGCGCCGTGCCGGATGACCACGGCGTCGACGCCCATGGCCTCCAGGGTCTGGGCGGTGTCCTTCAGGGACTCGCCCTTGGAGACGCTGGAGCCCTTGGCGGTGAAGTTGATGACGTCCGCGGACAGCCGCTTCTCGGCTGCCTCGAAGGAGATCCGGGTCCGGGTGGAGTCCTCGAAGAAGAGGTTGACGATCGTGCGGCCGCGCAGGGTCGGCAGCTTCTTGATCGGCCGGTCGGCGACCCGGGCCATCTCCTCGGCGGTGTCGAGGATCAGGACGGCGTCGTCGCGGGTGAGGTCGGCGGCCGAGATGAGATGACGCTGCATCTGTCAGGCTCCGTAAGGCAGTTCATTCGGGAGAATGGGGGCAGACGGGCGCGCGAGGGCGCGACTAGCGGGCGTACGAAGGCGGCGTACGCCGGGAGCGCTACTGAGAGGTCGGCTTGGCACCGAGCAGCACGGTGTCGCGACCGTCCTCCTCGGCGAGCTGGACCTTGACCGTCTCCCGCAACGACGTGGGGAGGTTCTTGCCGACGTAGTCGGCGCGGATGGGCAGTTCGCGGTGTCCGCGGTCGACGAGGACGGCGAGCTGCACCGCGCGCGGGCGCCCGAGGTCGTTGAGCGCGTCGAGGGCGGCGCGGATGGTGCGGCCGGAGAAGAGCACGTCGTCGACGAGGACGACGAGCTTGCCGTCGAGGCCGTCGCCGGGGATCTCGGTGCGGGCCAGCGCACGCGGCGGGTGCATGCGCAGGTCGTCGCGGTACATGGTGATGTCGAGCGAGCCGCACGGGACCTTGCGCTCGGTGATCTGCTCGAGCTTGTCCGCGATCCGCCGGGCGAGGAAGACACCCCGGGTCGGAATGCCGAGGAGCACCACGTCGTCGGCACCCTTGGCGCGCTCGACGATCTCGTGGGCGATGCGGGTCAGTACCCGCGCGATGTCGGGCCCTTCGAGAACGGGCCGGGCATCGGACTGCGTGTCATGCGTGTCCATACGAAACGGACCTCCTTCTCCGCCTCACGGGACGGACCTTAAAGGACGTCGGGATTGCGCCATACACGGTAGCAGGTCCCCGCGATCGCCCGTACGGACCCCTTGGATCACCCACTCGGCCTAACGGAACGCCGATATCACGGAAGAGTCGGTGCGGACCATTCAGCTTGACGCGGCAGAGTAACGCTGCGTAACCTCACAGTGAGTTACCAGCCGCGCGGCCTGGCACCCACGCCAGACGCGTCGACACAGTGCCGGGGAGCTATATGTCCAGCGAATACGCCAAACAGCTCGGGGCCAAGCTCCGGGCCATCCGCACCCAGCAGGGCCTTTCCCTCCACGGTGTCGAGGAGAAGTCCCAGGGCCGCTGGAAGGCGGTCGTGGTCGGTTCGTACGAGCGCGGCGACCGTGCCGTGACCGTGCAGCGTCTTGCCGAGCTGGCGGACTTCTACGGCGTTCCGGTGCAGGAGCTGCTTCCGGGCACCACCCCGGGCGGCGCCGCCGAGCCGCCGCCGAAGCTGGTCCTGGACCTGGAGCGGCTGGCCACGGTGCCGGCCGAGAAGGCGGGCCCCCTTCAGCGCTACGCCGCCACGATCCAGTCGCAGCGCGGTGACTACAACGGCAAGGTGCTGTCGATCCGCCAGGACGACCTGCGCACACTCGCCGTCATCTACGACCAGTCGCCGTCCGTCCTCACGGAGCAGCTGATCAGCTGGGGTGTCCTGGACGCGGACGCGCGCCGCGCGGTGGCGTCCCACGAGGAGGCCTGACCCGCTCGGCGGGCCCAGCAGAAACGTGCCGCCGGGGTGGCCGAAACCGTATGGTTCTCGGCCACCCCGGCGGCGTTGTGCGGCTCTGACATCCCTGCGCCCGCACGAGGACGTACGGGAACGCCGGAGGGCCCGCAGCGGTGACGCTGCGGGCCCTCCGGCATGTGGTCCGTCTCAGACCTCGTCGCGGCGGAGCGAGGGCTTGAGTTCCTTCAGCCGGCCGAGCAGGCCGTTCACGAACGAGGGCGACTCGTCCGTGGAGAACTCCTTCGCCAGCTGCACCATTTCGTCGAGGACGACGGCGTCCGGCGTCGCATCGACCCAGATCAGCTCGTAGGCGCCGAGCCGCAGGATGTTGCGGTCGACGACGGGCATCCGGTCGAGGGTCCAGCCGACGGAGTACTGCGCGATCAGCTCGTCGATGCGCTTCGCGTGCGACGCGTAGCCTTCGACCAGCTCCATCGTGTACTCGCTGACCGGCGGCTGCCGGGTGTCCGCCCGGGAGAGCCGGACCCAGTCCGCGAGGACGGTCAGCACATCGGCGCCGCGCTGGTCCCCCTCGAAGAGGATCTGGAAGGCGCGCTTACGGGCCGTGTTGCGGGCAGCCACGGTTAGCTGTTCACCCGGCCGAGGTAGTCGCTGGTGCGGGTGTCGACCTTGATCTTCTCACCGGTGGTGATGAAGAGCGGCACGTTGATCTGGTGGCCGGTCTCCAGGATGGCGGGCTTGGTGCCGCCGGTGGAGCGGTCGCCCTGGACGCCCGGCTCGGTCTCCTGGATGACGAGCTCGACGGCGGCCGGCAGCTCGACGAAGAGCACCTCGCCCTCGTGCTGCGCGACGGTGGCGGTGAAGCCCTCGATCAGGAAGTTGGCGGCGTCGCCGACGGCCTTCTTGTCGACGTGCAGCTGGTCGTAGGTCTCCATGTCCATGAAGACGAAGTACTCGCCGTCCATGTAGGAGAACTGCATGTCGCGCTTGTCGACGGTGGCCGTTTCGACCTTGACGCCGGCGTTGAAGGTCTTGTCGACGACCTTGCCGGAGAGCACGTTCTTGAGCTTGGTGCGCACGAAGGCCGGGCCCTTGCCGGGCTTGACGTGCTGGAACTCGACGACGGACCAGAGCTGGCCGCCTTCGAGCTTGAGCACCATGCCGTTCTTGAGGTCGTTCGTGGAAGCCACGGTTGCGGAATCTCCTGGACTGACGTACGACCCCGGTGCACGCACCTGCCTGGCTACAGGGCGAGCAGCTCCTTGGTCGTGATGGTGAGTAGCTCGGGTCCGCCGTCCGCCTCGGGGCGGACGACGAGCGTGTCATCGATCCGGACACCGCCCCGGCCCGGGAGGTGGACCCCCGGTTCGACGGTGACTGGCACGCAAGCGTCCAGTTTACCCATGGCCGCGGGACTCAATTGAGGGTCCTCGTCGATTTCGAGCCCCACGCCGTGTCCGGTCAGGACCGTGAGGCCCTCCGTGTACCCCGCGGAGTCCAGGACCTGACGGGCGGCGCGGTCGACGTCCCGGCAGGCGGCGCCGGGTACCAGGCTCTCACGCCCGGCCCGCTGGGCCGCGAAGACCAGGTTGTACAGCTCGATCTGCCAGTCCGCGGGAGCGGTGCCGATGACGAAGGTGCGGCCGATCTCGCAACGGTAGCCGCGGTACGTCGCGCCGAGGCAGACGGAGAGGAAGTCGCCCTCCTCGACCCGGCGGTCGGTGGGCCGGTGGCCGGGACGGCCGGCGTTCGGTCCGGTGCCGACGGACGTCGGGAAGGCGGGCCCGTCCGCCCCGTGGTCCACAAGTCGTCTCTCGAGCTCCAGGGCGAGATGGCGCTCGGTGCGGCCGACGAGGATCGACTCCAGCAGTTCGCCGAGGGCCTGGTCGGCGATCTCGGCGCCGATGCGCAGACAGGAGATCTCCTCCTCGTCCTTGACGACCCTGAGCTGCTCGACGGCGTTGCCGAGGTCGGCCAGGCGGAGCCGGGGTGCCACCGAGCCGAGGGCGCGGTGGCGGGCCACGGTGAGGTGGTGCTCCTCCACGGCGAGCGAGTCGGCGCCCTGGCCCGCGGCGAATCCTGCGGCCGCGACGGCCGGGTCACCGCCGCCGACTGCGGGCAGGGTCTGTACCCGCAGGGCCTCGTCGGGTCGCTCCTGCGTGGGGCGGTCGGCCGCCGTGACGGCACTGACCAGGAGGTCGTGCTCCTCGGTCCTGCCCAGCAGCAGAACGGCGCCCCGCGGGGCGGCGCCCGCGAGATAGCGCACGTTGGCGGGGCGGGAGACCAGCGCCGCCGCGCTGCCGCCCGCGTTGCAGTATTCCCTCAGACGCGTCCGGCGGGCCGCGTACACCTCTGACATGACCCGAGCGTATGAGCTCCGCCGGTTTGGCGCCGGTTGAGGGCGTCTGAGTGGGCGGTGCCTGGTGCAGCGTGCCGTTCGGGAGACGGGGTGCCGCGCGGGGTCGTATGCCGTCCGCGGCTGTGTGGGGGCTTGTCGCGCAGTTCCCCGCGCCCCTATGGGGCGCTCGGCTGAGGGGGGCTCACCACTGGGGCGGGCTGGCGATCGACCTGGCCAGGACGTCGTCCAGGATCCGCGCCGTCTCCGGGACGTCCAGCTGGGAGTTGTCGATGATCGGCAGCCCCGAGCCGTACCACCCGGCCATGCGGCCGTGGATGCGGGCGACCTCCTCGTCGGACAGCCGTCGGTTGCCCGAGCGCTCCGCGTTGCGCTCCAGGACGATCTCCAGGCCCGGCAGCAGCACGACCGGCAGCAGGCCCGGCCCCACGTGGCGCTTCCAGCCGCCGAGGCCGACGACCGGGCGGTCGGGGAAGACCGCGTCGTCGAGGATGCACGAGATGCCGTTGGCCAGGAAGTTCCGCGCGGCGAAGCCGCAGGTGCGGCGGGCCAGGCGGTACTGCGCTTCGGAGTTGTCGTTCCACCCGGACTGGGGGTCGGCGAAGCCGGAGCGGACCCACTCGCGTACGTCGTCGAGGCTGATGTGGGCCGTGGGGACCCGGCGGTGGTCCGCCCAGTACTTGGCGACGCTGGTCTTGCCCGCACCCGCGGGTCCGATGAGCAGCACCGCGAGCGTCGTGCCGGCGGGGTCGGGAACCGTCGCGGCGGGCGGAGCCATCGGCATGGCGACCGGGCCGCCGGGCGGCAGCGG
The DNA here is from genome assembly GCF_014205055.1 of Streptomyces luteogriseus. Lineage (NCBI taxonomy): Bacteria > Bacillati > Actinomycetota > Actinomycetes > Kitasatosporales > Streptomycetaceae > Streptomyces > Streptomyces luteogriseus. Next base: position 7,162,365 of record NZ_JACHMS010000001.1, on the reverse strand, counting down.
CACGTGCCCGGTGGTCTCCGGCATCGACGGGGCGGAGACCGGGGCCGGTCCGGGGCCGGGCGGGGGCGCCGGATATCCCGGTGCCGGGGGCGGCGGGGGCACGGGCACGGAGCCCTGATGCGCACCCGCGTTCCGCGGGCCCGGGTGATGTGCGGCCGGCGACCAGCCCGTGGCCGGTCCGTGCCCCGGCTGATGGGGCGGCGGCAGCGGAGAACCCACTGCGTGCTGCATCCGGTGCCACTCCGTCTCGTACAGGCGATGGGCGCTGACAGCGGGGCGGGGCCCGCTTGCTACCGAACGGTACCGCCCCCGGTCGTCGATGTGTGAACGGCCGGGGGCGGCCCGAAGTGCCCGGCCCCGTAAGGCGATTTCGGGCGGAAGACGCGCCGGAGGACTTACTGCCCCACTTCGCCGTACGCGGCGAGCAGCACGGCCGGGTCGGGTCCCTCCAGGACGGTGGGCTTGGCCAGACCGTCGAGGACGATGAAGCGCAGCAGGTTGCCGCGGGACTTCTTGTCGACCTTCATGGTCTCCAGCAGCTTGGGCCACTGGTCGTACCGGTAGTGCAGGGGCAACCCGACCGCTTCGAGGATCGTGCGGTGGCGGTCGGCCGTCGCGTCGTCCAGCCTGCCCGCCAGGCGCCCCAGTTCGGCGGCGAAGTGCATGCCGACCGCGACCGCCGCGCCGTGGCGCCACTTGTAGCGCTCGTTCTTCTCGATGGCGTGGCCCAGCGTGTGGCCGTAGTTGAGGATCTCGCGCAGGCCGGACTCCTTCAGGTCCGACGACACGACGTCCGCCTTGACCCGGATGGAGCGCTCGATGAGCTCGGCGGTGTGCGGGCCGGCCGGGGTGCGGGCGGCCTCGACGTCGGACTCGATGAGTTCGAGGATCACCGGGTCGGCGATGAAACCGGCCTTGATGACCTCCGCGAGCCCGGAGACATAGTCGTTGACCGGCAGGGAGTCCAGTGCGGCCAGGTCGCAGAGCACCCCGGCGGGCGGGTGGAAGGCGCCGACGAGGTTCTTGCCCTCGGCGGTGTTGATGCCGGTCTTGCCGCCGACGGCCGCGTCGACCATGGCGAGCACGGTGGTCGGGATGGCGATCCAGCGCACCCCGCGCAGCCAGGTCGCGGCGACGAACCCGGCGAGGTCGGTGGTCGCGCCACCGCCGACGCCGACGATGACGTCGGTACGCGTGAACCCGGACCGGCCGAGCGCCTTCCAGCAGTAGGCGGCGACCTCGGCGGTCTTGGCCTCCTCCGCGTTGGGCACCTGGACGGCGACCACCTCGTAGCCCTGCTCGGCCAGGTCGGCACGGAGCGCGTCGCCGGTCTCGGCCAACGCCTCGGGGTGGAGGATCGCGACCCGCTGGGCCTTCTCGCCGATCAGCCCGCCGAGTTCACCCAGCAGTTGCCGGCCCACCAGGACCTCGTACGGGTCGGTCCCCGCGGTGCCGCCGACCTGGATCCGCGTCACTGCCTCGCTCATGCTTCCTTCAACTCCAGTGCGTCCAGGGCGGCTTCGGTGACCTCTTCGGGGGTCCGGCCGTCGGTGGCGACCACGGCTGTGGCGACCTCCTCGTACAGGTGGCGGCGGGCCTCCATGAGCTCGCGCCACTGCTTGCGCGGGTTGACCGCGAGCAGCGGGCGGGCCGCGTTGAGGCCGGTGCGCTTGACCGCCTCCTCGACGTCCATCGACAGGTACGCCACGCGCTGCCCGGCGAGCAGTGCGCGCGTGTCGGCGTCGAGGATCGCGCCGCCGCCGAGGGCCAGGACGCCGTCGTGCTCGCCGAGCGCCCGCCGCACCGCCGCCTTCTCGATCGCGCGGAAGGCGGACTCGCCCTCGTCGACGAAGATCTCGGCGATGGTCCTGCCCTGCTCGGCGACGATGTCGTCGTCGGTGTCCCGGTAGGAGACGCCGAGCCGCTCGGCCAGCAGCTGCCCCACGGTGGACTTGCCCACGCCCATCGGCCCGACCAGGACGACCAGCGGGCCGCTCATCGGATGGCGAGGTTGTCGAGGTACGACGTCACGTTGCGGCGGGTCTCGGCCACCGAGTCGCCGCCGAACTTCTCCGCCACCGCGTCCGCCAGCACCAGGGCCACCATGGCCTCGGCCACGATGCCCGCGGCCGGGACCGCGGACACGTCGGAGCGCTGGTGGTGGGCCTGCGCGGCCTCGCCGGTGGTGACGTCCACGGTCTGCAGGGCGCGCGGGACGGTCGCGATCGGCTTCATCGCGGCGCGGACGCGCAGCAGCTCACCGGTGGTCAGGCCGCCCTCGGTGCCGCCGGAGCGGCCGGTGGTGCGGCGGATGCCGTCGTCGGTCTTCACGATCTCGTCGTGCGCCTTGGAACCGGGCACCCGTGCCAGCTCGAAACCGTCACCGATCTCGACGCCCTTGATCGCCTGGATGCCCATGAGGGCACCGGCGAGGCGGGCGTCCAGCTTGCGGTCCCAGTGCACATGCGAACCGAGGCCGACGGGCACGCCGTACGCCAGGATCTCGACCACACCGCCGAGGGTGTCGCCGTCCTTGTGGGCCTGGTCGATCTCGGCGACCATCGCCTTCGACGCGTCCGCGTCCAGGCAGCGCACCGGGTCCTCGTCCAGCCGCGCGACATCGGCCGGGGTCGGGTAGACGCCCTTCGGCGCCTTGGCCGCGGCCAGCTCGACGACGTGGCTGACGATCTCGACGCCGGTCGTCTCCTTGAGGTACGACCGGGCCACAGCGCCCAGGGCGACGCGAGCGGCCGTCTCACGCGCCGAGGCACGCTCCAGGATCGGCCGGGCCTCGTCGAACCCGTACTTCTGCATGCCCGCCAGGTCGGCGTGACCGGGCCGGGGCCGCGTCAGCGGGGCGTTGCGGGCCAGCCCGTCGAGGATCTCCGGGTCGACCGGGTCGGCGGCCATGACCTGTTCCCACTTGGGCCACTCGGTGTTGCCCACCATGATCGCGACCGGGGAGCCGAGGGTGAGGCCGTGCCGGACGCCGCCCAGGAAGGTGACCTCGTCGCGCTCGAACTTCATCCGGGCACCGCGCCCATAGCCCAGGCGCCGCCTCGCGAGATGGTCCGCCACCATGTCCGTGGTGATCGGCACGCCGGCGGGAAGGCCCTCCAGCGTCGCGACGAGTGCGGGACCGTGGGACTCCCCCGCGGTCAGCCAGCGCAACCTGCTCAACGGTGCTCCTCAGTGCTCGCGCTCTGGTACTGCCCTGCGTACGCGCCTCGTCGCGTACGGCGACGGCGCGACCGGGTGCGCGGCCCGGTCCGCCATCTCCGATCCTCCCACGCCAGGGCCGTTCGCCCGGCGGCCGGTCCATCAAGCGGACGCGTTCGCGGACGGTCCGTCGCCCTGGCGCTGCTGGGGCGCGTACGCCCCGAGGAAGTCGGCACCGCTCGGCTGCTGCGCGGGCTCGGCCTGCCGCTGCGGGGCGTACGCCCCCAGGTGGTCGGCCCCGGTGCCCTGCTGCTGAGCCGGCTGCGTCTGCTGCGGTGCGTACTGGCCCAGGTAGTCCGCACCGCGTCCCTGCCCGTACTGGGCGGCGGCGTGGACCGGCTGCCCGGTGCGGACGGCGCGCCGGTAGGCGATCTTGCGCTTGATCTTGACGACCCAGGACGCCACGACGGCGAGCACGATCAGGGCGAGCACCGTGATCTGCACCCAGTCGGGCAGGAATCCGAGCAGGGACTCGAATATCTGGGACTTGACGGACGCCTGAGGCAGGCCTGCGGACATGACGGACGTTCCCCTCCCCTGTTCCGCCCCCTGCGGAACCGAGAGCGGATACTAGCGTTCGGCGAGCGCCTGTTCGCCCGCTTTTCGCATGGCCTCCAGGGGCGCCGGGGCCAGCCCCGTCATCTGCTCGACCTGGAGCACGGCCTGGTGCACCAGCAAGTCGAGACCGCTGACGACGGCACCGCCGTACGCCGACCAGCGGGCGGCCAGGTCGGTCGGCCAGGGGTCGTAGAGGACGTCGAACAGGGCCGCCGGGCGCTCCGGCACGGACCGGGCGAGGGCGTCGGTGACACCGGCCGGCGTCGTGCTGATCACCAGAGGGGCGCGCAGGGCCTGCTCGGCATCGGCCCAGTCGGCGATCCGGACGGCGACGTCGAGCCGCTCGGCCCACTGCCGCATCTCGGTGGCCCGGGCCTCGCTGCGCACGTACACGGCGATCTCTCCCGGGCAGATCCGGGACAGCGCGGCCAGCGCGGAGGAGGCGGTGGCACCCGCGCCGAGGACGGCGGCGGCGTCGACCTTGTCGATGCCGTGCTCGCGCAGCGCGGCCACCATGCCGGGGATGTCGGTGTTGTCGCCGACGCTGCGGCCGTCCTCGGTGCGGACGACGGTGTTGACGGCGTCGACCGAGGCGGCGGTCTCGCTGATCTCGTCCAGCAGCGGGATCACGGCCCGTTTCAGCGGCATGGTCAGCGAGAGCCCCGCCCACTCGGGGCCGAGCGTCTCGAAGAACGCGGGCAGCCCGGACTCGTCGACCTCGAACCTTTCGTACGTCCAGCCGGTCAGGCCCAACTCCCGGTAGGCGGTGCGGTGCAGGACCGGGGAGAGCGAGTGGGCGATCGGGGAGCCGAGTACGGCGGCCCGGCGTGGTGCGGCCATCAGGTTTTCCTCAGTTGTTCCGCGAGGCGTTGAACTGGTCGACCAGCTTCTGGTGTTCGGCGTTCGTCTTCGTGAACTTGCTGGTCTTGCCGTCGAGCGAGATGAAGTAGTACCAGCCGTCGTCCGTCGGCTTGAGAGCGCCCTTGATCGCGTCCTCACCCGGGTTGTCGATCGGGCCGGGCGGCAGGCCCTTGTGGAAGTACGTGTTGTACGGGTTGTCGTAGTTCCGCAGTTCGCTCAGGCTCAGGTCGATCTTGCTCTGGTTCTTGATGTAGTTGTAGGTGGAGTCGAACTCCAGCATGCCGTTGGTCTGCGGGTTGCCGGGCTTCATCCGGTTGTAGATGACCTCGGCCATTTTGCGGAAGTCACTGTGGCTCGTGCCTTCGGCCTGAACCAGGCTGGCGATGGTGACCAGTTGCCACGGGTCCTCGAGTCCGAGGCTCGCGGCCTTCTTCTCGACCCCGAGCTTCTCGTACGTCGCGGTGGCCCGGTTGACCATCTGCTTCAGGACGGCTTCGGGCTTCTGCCCCTCACTCACGCCGTAGCTGGAGGGGTAGAGGAAGCCCTCCAACGGGTCCTTGACGTCGGCGCGGTTCTGCGCCCAGGCAGGCAGTCCGAGCTGCTTGTAGTCCTTCTTGGCCACGGCGGCAGTGGTGCCTTCCTTGACCTTGAGGCGCTTGTCGATGAGCCGGTAGATGTCGGCGTTGCGTCGGCCCTCGGCGATGATCAGGTTGTCGCGGCTCTTCGGACTGAGCATCAGTTCGACCGCACTCGCGGCCGACATTTGCTTCTGCAGCGTGTAGACGCCGTCCTGGATGCCCTTGCCGTTCGGGTTGTCCTCCTGGGCGGCGACGAACGCGTCGACGCTCTTGACGACCCCCGCGTTCTTCAGCACCTGGCCGATCTTGTAGCCGAGCGCTCCCTCGGGGATCTCGACGGACACCTGCTGCCCGTTGCCGTCGCCCGCGAAGTCCGGGGCGTCGCCGAAACGATCCTGGTAGAACTGGTAGCCGAAGTAGCCCGCACCGGCCAGACCGCCGCCGAGGAGCACGACGACCAGCAGGCAGGCCATGCCACTGCGGCGCTTCTTCGGTTTGCCGCCCCCGCGCCCCCGCTTGTCCTCGCGCCCGCGACGCTCCCCCGGCTCGTCGCCGTCGTCATCGTCGTCGCCGCCCGCGAAGAAGGCGTGCTCGCCCTGATCGGGACCGGGGTCCCAGTCGGTCGCCGGTTCCTGCGCGGGCTCGACCCCGCGCCGGCCGGGCGGCTCGGGGGGTGGATACGCCTCGGGCGTGCCGTAGTAGTCCTGCTGACCGCCGCCGTAGGCACCGGCCTGCTGACCGTAGGGGTCTGCCGGGTCGCCGGGGTACGAGACCTGCTGGTGCGGGTCGTTGACCCAGCCGCCGGTGTCGTACTGCTGCTGCTGGTAGCCCTGGGACTGCTGATGTCCGGGGTCCTGCTGCCCCGGGTACTGCTGATGGCCGTGTGCCTGAGCCGCGTACTGCTGGTCGTACGGGTACTGCTGCTGCGCCTGACCGTATCCGGCCTGCTCACCGGTGCCCCAGTCGCCGTACTGCTGCTGCGGCTGCTGCGGCTGCTGCGGCTGCTCTGGATAGTGCTGCGGCTGGCCGCCGTAGGGGGACTGCTGACCCTGATGGGCCTGCTGTCCGTCCCATCCGCCGTCCCCGTACAACGGGTCCTCCGGATGCCACGGTTCGGAGCCCTGGCCCCGGCCATACTCAGTCATCGATCCCCTAGAGCCGCGAGGCGGCGGTCGCGCGGCTTCCGGCCCGGCTCCCGTCCCGCCTCTTGTTGTGCGGTGGCTGTTCGAATGCCGCCACATCGCGCGGAACGTTACCGTATCGCGATCAGATGACCACTTCGACGCCTTCGCCGGGTGCTTTACCTGACACCCGTTCGGATTCGAGGGCTTGTTGCAGGATGACCACGGCCGCTGCCTGGTCGATGACGGACCGGCCCTTCTTGGATTTCACGCCCGAGGCGCGCAGTCCCTGGCTGGCCGTCACCGTCGTCATGCGTTCGTCGAGGAGTCTCACCGGAACCGGTGAGATCATGCGGGCCAGCTCCTGGGTGAAGCCCCGGACCTTGACCGCGGCCGGGCCCTCGCCCCCCTTGAGGGAGCGCGGGAGACCGACCACGACCTCCAGCGGCTCGTACTCCTCGACGAGTTGCTTCAACCGTCGCTGAGCTGCGGGGATGTCACGCCCCGGGACCGTCTCCACCGGGGTGGCGAGGATCCCGTCGGGGTCGCACGAGGCGACCCCGATGCGGGCGTCCCCGACGTCGATCGCGAGTCGACGTCCTCTGCGCATGCTGTTCGACCCGTCTCTTACTTGGCCGTCTCGGTGACCAGGCGCTCCACGGCGTCCACGGCGTCACCGATGGCGGCCGGGTTCTGGCCGCCGCCCTGGGCGACGTCCGGCTTGCCCCCACCGCCGCCCCCGAGGGTCTTGGCGGCCGTGCGGACCAGGTCGCCGGCCTTCAGGCCACGCTCGCGGGCGGCCTCGTTGGTGGCGATGACCGTGAGCGGCTTGCCGTTCGCCACTGTGAACAGGGCGACCACCGCGGCCCGTCCGCCCTGGATGCGTCCACGCACGTCGAGGACCAGCTTGCGCAGGTCGTCGGCGCTCGTGCCGTCCGGGACCTGACCGGTCACGACAGCAACGCCGCGGATGTCCTTGGCGGACTCGGCGAGACCGGCGGCGGCCTGGAGGACCTTCTCGGCGCGGAACTTCTCGATCTCCTTCTCGGCGTCCTTCAGCTTGCCGAGCATGGCGGAGACCTTCTCCGGGAGTTCCTCCGGGCGCCCCTTGATCAGCTCCTGGAGCTGGGCGACGACCGTGTGCTCCCGGGCGAGGAAGTTGTAGGCGTCGACGCCGACGAGGGCCTCGATCCGGCGGACACCGGAGCCGATGGACGATTCGCCGAGCAGCTTGACCAGGCCGAGCTGGGCGGTGTTGTGCACGTGGGTGCCACCGCACAGCTCCTTGGAGAAGTCGCCGATGGTGACCACCCGGACGCGCTCGCCATACTTCTCGCCGAACTCGGCGATGGCGCCCTGCTTCTTGGCCTCGTCGATGCCCATGACGTCGGCGCGGACGTCGAGGTCGCGGGCGAGCACCTCGTTGATCTTCTGCTCGACGTCGGTCATCACGGCCGTCGGGACGGCGGACGGGGAGCCGAAGTCGAAGCGGAAGCGGCCGGGCTGGTTCTCGGAACCGGCCTGGGCGGCCGTCGGGCCGAGGGCGTCGCGCAGGGCCTGGTGGGTCAGGTGCGTGGCCGAGTGGGCGCGGGCGATGGCCTTGCGGCGGCGGTCGTCGATCGAGGCGTGGGCCTTGGCGCCGACGGTGACCTCGCCGACCTGGACGACGCCCTTGTGGACGTACACGCCCGGGACCGGCTTCTGGCAGTCGCGGATCTCGATGACGGCACCGGTGTCGACCTTGATCTTGCCGGTGTCGCCGATCTGGCCGCCGCCCTCGGCGTAGAAGGGGGTGCGGTCGAGGACGATCTCGACCTCGTCGCCCTCGGTGGCGGCCGGGGAGGAGGCGCCGTCGACGAGGATGCCGACGATCGTGGACTCGCTCTCGGTGTCGGTGTAGCCGATGAAGTCGGTGGCACCGGCCTGGTCGGCGATCTCACGGTAGGCGCCGGCGCCGGCGTGCCCGGTCTTCTTGGCCTGGGCGTCGGCCTTGGCGCGCTCCCGCTGCTCCTTCATCAGGCGGCGGAAGCCGTCCTCGTCCACGGAGAGGCCCTGCTCGGCGGCCATCTCCAGGGTGAGGTCGATCGGGAAGCCCCAGGTGTCGTGGAGCAGGAACGCCTTGTCGCCGGGCAGGACGGTGCCGCCGGTGGCCTTGGTGTCGGTGACGGCCGTGTCGAGGATGTTGGTGCCGGCCTTCAGCGTCTTGAGGAAGGCGTTCTCCTCGGCGAGAGCGACCTTCTCGATGCGCTCGCGGTCGGTGATGAGCTCGGGGTACTGCTGGCCCATCATCTCGATCACGGTGTCGATCAGGTCCTTCACGACCGGACCGGTGGCGCCGAGCAGACGCATGTTGCGGATGGCGCGGCGCATGATGCGGCGCAGCACGTAGCCGCGGCCCTCGTTGCCGGGGGTGACGCCGTCGCCGATCAGCATCACCGAGGTGCGCATGTGGTCGGTGACCACGCGCAGGGAGACGTCCGAGTCGTGGGCGTCGCCGTAACGGACGCCGGTCAGCTCGGTGGCCTTGTTGATGACGGCCATCGAGGTGTCGATCTCGTACATGTTCTGCACGCCCTGCAGAATCATGGCGAGGCGCTCGAGGCCGAGGCCGGTGTCGATGTTCTTGCTGGGCAGGTCGCCGAGGATCTCGAAGTTGTCCTTGCCGATGCCCTCGCCCCGCTCGTACTGCATGAAGACGAGGTTCCAGATCTCCACGTACCGCTCGTCGTTGACGGCGGGGCCGCCCTCGGCGCCGAACTCGGGGCCGCGGTCGTAGTTGATCTCGGAGCAGGGGCCGCAGGGGCCGGGGACGCCCATGGACCAGTAGTTGTCCTTCATGCCGAGGCGCTGGATGCGCTCCTTCGGCACGCCGACGACCTCGTGCCAGATGCGCTCGGCCTCGTCGTCGTCCTTGTAGACAGTGATCCACAGGCGCTCGGGGTCGAGTCCGTAACCGCCCTTGTCCTGGGCGCTGGTGAGCAGCTCCCAGGCGTACTTGATGGCGCCTTCCTTGAAGTAGTCGCCGAAGGAGAAGTTGCCGCACATCTGGAAGAACGTGCCGTGGCGGGTGGTCTTGCCGACCTCTTCGATGTCGGGCGTGCGCACGCACTTCTGCACGCTGGTGGCGCGCGAGAAGGGCGGCTTGACCTCACCCAGGAAGTAGGGCTTGAAGGGCACCATGCCGGCCGGGACGAGGAGCAGAGTCGGGTCGTCCGCGATGAGCGACGCCGAAGGGACGACGGTGTGACCGCGCTCCTCGAAGAAGCTCAACCAGCGGCGGCGAATCTCAGCCGACTCCATCAGTGGTCCTCATTCCGGTTGTACGGGTACGTCTGGTACGCCGAACCCTCGACGTACTTCGGGTTGTTGCGGTTCTCGATGGCGGCGAACCGCCGGGGCGCGGGGAGTTCGGGATTCTCGTTGATCCCGAGGGCGTCGCCCAGTTCGGCCTCCCGCACGGCCATGTTGTCCCGGACGTCGAGCGCGAAGCCGACCGCACGGTCCTTGATGCGGTGACCGGCCTCGATCGCCTTGTTGCCGGCGGTTCTGGCGAGGCTCTCGGGGGTCAGCTGCTTCAGCTTGCGATTGACCTTGGTGGTGGCCCACACACCGGCGGCGACGCCCGTGGTGAACCAGAAGGTGCGGCGGAACATCGCTGGCTCTCAGTCCCTCTTCCCTCGGGCGCTGCGCCGGGTGACCGTGCGGCCCACGATCACGGTACGCCTGGACGCCTTGGCGGGCACGTCCTCCTTGCGGCCGCCGAGGGCCCGGCGCACGCCGTAGCCGAAGGCCGCGACCTTGACCAGGGGGCCGCCGAAGGTGGAGGCGACGGTCGTCGACAGCGCCGAGGCGTTCGACGTGACCTCCTGGACGTCGGAGGCGATCGAGTCGACCCGGTCGATCTGGGTCTGCGCGGAGCGCACCGCCGTGGAGGCGTCTGCCAGCAGCGGGACGGCCTGGTCGGTCACGTCCGCCACGAGCTTGGTGGTCGCCTTGAGCGTCTGGGCCACCCTCGCCAGCGCGACGGCGAGGAAGGAGACCAGGATCGCCCAGAAGACGGCCACCAGGATCCCGGCAACCTCTCCACCGGACACTGTGTGCACCCGCTCCCTGAAACGTGCCTGAACATCGAAAAAGTCGTGCGACGAGCCTATCGCGACCACGACGGCACTCCGTACCGGATTTGGCTCCGGCGAGCGGGCGCGGCGCGGATTGTCCGGGGCGGGTCGGGGAAGCCGCCGGGCGTGAAAAACCCGCTGCCTCCCACCGTGGCGGTGGGAGGCAGCGGGCTCGGCGCGAGGCCGGTGGTACCGCGTCGCCGAGGAGGATCAGCGGGCGTAGTACTCGACGACGAGCTGCTCGTCGCAGATCACCGGGATCTCCTTGCGGTTCGGCTCACGGTCCAGGCGGAACGCCAGGCCCTTGAGGTTCACCTGGAGGTAGCGCGGGGTCTCACCGTCGGGGGCGAAGCCACCTTCACGAGCGATCGTGAAGAGGGTCTTCTCCTTGGAGCGCTCGCGGACCTGCACGACGTCGTCCGGACGGACACGGAAGGAGGGCTTGTCGACCTTCTTGCCGTTGACCGCGATGTGGCCGTGCACGACCATCTGGCGGGCCTGGTAGATCGTGCGGGCGATGCCCGAACGCAGAACCAGGGCGTCGAGACGGCGCTCCAGCTCGATGATCAGGGCCTCACCGGTCTTGCCCTGGACCTTGGAGGCACGCTCGTAGGCGCGGACGAGCTGGCGCTCGGACACGTCGTACTGCGCGCGCAGACGCTGCTTCTCGAGCAGACGGACCTTGTAGTCCGAGTTCTGCTTGCGGCCGCGGCCGTGCTCACCCGGCGGGTAGGGGCGGGCCTCGAAGTACTTGACGGCCTTCGGGGTCAGCGCGATGCCGAGGGCACGCGACTTCTTGACCTTGGGGCGGGACTGGTTCGCCACTGTTTTTCGCTTTCCTTGTATCGGCTTGTCAGGGTTGAGGGAGGTCGCATCCGCAGCCGGGGAAACCCGCCTCACGCCCTGATGGGCCTGGGGTGGGCAGCCGCTCCCCTGGTCTGGGCACATACGTGCAGCACGCGAGTGGCCCACCGACCGTTCCCGTAAGCGCCGGGTGGTGGTGGGCTGCCCGCGACACCGTTCGACGGTGCGCGACGCTCCTGGAGCCGATCCCGGGGGGTCGGGCTCCGGCCGACTGCCCCGTTCTGACTGCACGGGACGCGGCACTCCGGTCGAGTTTACAGGGTGCTCAGGACCGCTTTCGACCGAGGTTCTTCCGGGTCCACTCCACCGCGTCCGCGTAGCGGGCCTCCGCGCCGTGCCGGGTCGGCTCGTAGTACTCGCGGTCCTTCAGCTCGTCCGGGGCGTACTGCTGGGCCGCGATGCCCTCGGGCAGGTCGTGCGGGTAGACGTAGCCCTGGCCGTGGCCGAGCTTGGTCGCGCCCTTGTAGTGGCTGTCGCGCAGGTGGGCGGGGACGGGTCCGGCCAGGCCCTTGCGGACGTCCTCCAGGGCGGCGCCGATCGCGGTGGTCGCGGCGTTGGACTTGGGTGCCAGGGCGAGGGCGATCGTGGCGTGGCTGAGGGTGAGGGCGGCTTCGGGGAAGCCGATCATGGCGACGGCCTGGGCGGCGGCGACCGCCGTCTGCAGTGCGGTCGGGTCGGCCAGACCGATGTCCTCGCTGGCGGAGATCATCAGGCGGCGGGCGATGAAGCGGGGGTCCTCGCCGGCCTCGATCATCCGGGCCAGGTAGTGCAGGGCGGCGTCGACGTCGGAGCCGCGGATGGACTTGATCAGGGCGCTGGCCACGTCGTAGTGCTGGTCGCCGTCCCGGTCGTACTTCACGGCGGCCCGGTCGACCGTCTCCTCCAGGGTGGTCAGGCCGATCTCCGCCTCACCCTTGTCGAGGGCGGCTCCGGCGGCCGCCTCCAGGGCGGTGAGGGCGCGGCGGGCGTCACCGCCGGCGATGCGCAGGAGGTGGTTCTCTGTCTCCTCGGGGAGGGTGACGGCGTCCTTGAGGCCACGCTCGTCGGTGAGGGCGCGGCGGACGAGGCTTCTGATGTCCTCGTCCGTGAGCGGTTCGAGGGTGAGCAGCAGGGAGCGGGACAGCAGGGGGGAGATCACCGAGAAGTACGGGTTCTCCGTCGTCGCCGCGATGAGCGTCACCCAGCGGTTCTCGACGGCCGGGAGCAGTGAGTCCTGCTGGGCCTTGCTGAAGCGGTGGATCTCGTCGAGGAAGAGGACGGTCTCCTTGCCGTAGCCGCCGGCGGCGCGGCGGGCCCCGTCGATGACCGCGCGGACCTCCTTCACGCCGGCGGTGATCGCGGACAGCTCCACGAAGCGGGCGTCGGTCGCCTTGGAGACGACGTAGGCGAGGGTGGTCTTGCCGGTGCCGGGCGGGCCCCAGAGGAGTACCGAGGAGGGGCCGGCCGGGCCGGAGGCCTCCCCGACCAGTCTGCGCAGGGGTGAGCCCGGCTTCAGCAGATGCTGCTGGCCCACGACCTCGTCGAGGGTGCGCGGGCGCATCCGCACCGCCAGGGGGCTGCTGGACGGCTCCTTCTCCTGGCGTTCTTCGGCGGCTGCGGTGAAAAGGTCGGGCTCCACGTCAGAAACCCTAGTTCACGGCACCGACAGTCCGGCCGGGGCCGGGGACGGCCGGGCTCAGCTGAGCCAGAAGTCCCACCAGCGGGTCAGGATCAGCATGCCGATGATGCCGATGTGCAGCACGGGCATGACCCAGGTGAACTCGCCGAAGAAGCTCTTGAGCCAGTTCGGGGCGGGCAGGAAGCCCTTGCGGATGTTGAAGGACGTCACGTACCAGAACATCAGGATCGTGGCGACCCAGGCGAGGCTGCACCACAGGCAGAGCGCGTTGATCCGGTACAGGGACTGGAACATCAGCCAGGCGCAGAAGCCCACGCCGAAGAGGCAGCCGGCGTTGAAGGTGAGCCAGTACCAGCGCGGGAATCGGGCGCGGGCGAGCAGGGCCATGCCGACGCCGATGACGATGCCGTAGCAGACGATGCCGAGCATCGGGTTCGGGAAGCCGAAGACCGCGGCCTGCTTGCTCTCCATGACGCTGCCGCAGGAGACGACCGGGTTGAGGCTGCAGCCGGGCGTGTACGTGGTGCCCGCGACCTTGGCCTCGAGGATCTTGAACTTGTCGATCGTGATGACCCACGCGGCGAGCAGTCCGGCCGCGCCGGTGATCACCAGCAGCAGGGCGAGGGCCCGGCTGCCGCCCTCGGCGCGGGGCGCGATCTCGGCGCGCTCCGGCTCGGGCTCCGTGGAGACGTCCCTGACTGTCGTCTTGCTCATCACGCCGATTCCGTCACTTGAGACCTGAACATCTTCGGGCAGGGGCCATTGTGCCGCACCGGTGCCGCTCTCCACCGTTCAGTGAACATAAGGACGGCCACCCGGTCGTCCCCGGGGGGTGCATTCCGGCCGACGCTCGCCGCATGACGGCACAGGAGTGCGAACGCGCCGCGGATGTGCGGGGGCTGCGCGGGCGCTACGGGCGCCGGACCGCCGTCGACGGCCTCGGTCTCGGCATCCGGCGCGGCGAGGTTTCCGGCCTGCTCGGACCCGACGGCGCGGGCGGGAGCACCACGCCGGAGATCGTCCAGGGCGACCGGACCGGGACGCGCGCGAGGTGTCCGTGCCCGGGTAGGACCCGGCGAACGGCACGCGCGCGTGACGTTCCCGGGCCGGAATCGCCTGGAAGGGCGAATCGGCGCCCGCCCGGTTGACGGTCCGGGAGGCAGTACGGCTCTTCGCTCGCTCCTACCCCCTGCTGCGGAACCCGGGCGAGGTCATCGGCCTGGCCGGTCTGGAGCCGAAGGCGAACGGCCGGATCCATGCGCTGCCGGGCGGCCGGCGCAGGCGCCTGGACGCGGCACCCGGCGTGATCTCCGGGGGGCAACGGCTCTCGCTGGGCGAAACGGCCGTGCCGCGGCTGGTGGCCGGGGGCTGCGCGAGCGCGGAGTGCGGACGACTGCTGTTCGTCGGGGAGCCGACGGTGAATCGGGGAGCCGACGTTCAGGACGTATCCGCTGCGCGTCTTCGGCAATGAGGAAGGCGCCGGGGATCCGGCGCCTTCCTCTGTGGTGTGCGGGGTACTCAGCCGAGCCGCGCTTCCAGCTCCGCCACGATCTCGTTCACGCCCACCGCCGTCTGCTCGCCGGACTCCATGTCCTTGAGCTGGACGACGCCCTCGGCGAGGTCGCGTTCGCCGGCGACGACCGTGTAGCGGGCGCCGCTGCGGTTGGCGTTCTTCATCGCGCCCTTGAGCCCCTTGCCGCCGTAGGAGAAGTCGGCCGCGATGCCGTTCTTGCGCAGCTCGGTGACCTTGGCGAACAGGACGCGGCGGGCCTCCTCGCCGAGCGGGACGGCGAACACGCTGGTGGTGGCGGGCAGCTCCAGCTCGACGCCCTCCGCCTCCAGGGCGAGGACCGTGCGGTCGACGCCGAGGGCCCAGCCGACGGACGGCAGCGCGGGGCCGCCGATCATCTCGGAGAGGCCGTCGTAGCGGCCGCCGCCGCCCACCGCGGACTGCGAGCCGAGACCGTCGTGGACGAACTCGAAGGTGGTGCGGGTGTAGTAGTCCAGGCCGCGGACCAGCTTCGGGTCGTCCTCGAAGGAGACGCCCGCCGCCGTGATCAGCTCACGGACCTCCTCGTGGTACGCCTTGCACGCGTCGCACAGGTAGTCACGCAGCAGCGGCGCGTCCCCCAGCTGCTTCTGGACCGACTCGCGCTTGTCGTCCAGGACGCGCAGCGGGTTGATCTCGGCGCGGCGCAGGGTGTCCTCGTCCAGGTCCAGGCCGCGCAGGAACTCCTGCAGCGCCGACCGGTACACCGGGCGGCACTCCTGGTCGCCGAGGCTGTTGAGCAGGATCCGGAAGTTGCTCAGGCCCAGCGAGCGGTAGGCCTGGTCGGCCAGGATGATCAGCTCGGCGTCCAGCGCCGGGTCCTCCGCGCCGATCGCCTCGGCACCGACCTGGGAGAAGTGGCGGTAACGGCCCTTCTGGGGACGCTCGTAGCGGTAGTACGAGCCGGAGTACCAGAGCTTCACCGGGAGGTTGCCGGCCTTGTGCAGGTTGGCCTCCAGAGCCGCGCGCAGGACGGAGGCCGTGCCCTCGGGGCGCAGGGCGAGCCGGTCGCCGCCCTTGGTCTCGAAGGCGTACATCTCCTTGGTCACGATGTCGGTGGACTCACCGACCCCGCGCGCGAAGAGTTCGACGTTCTCGAAGCCGGGCGTCTCGATGTAGCCGTAGCCGGAGTTGCGCAGCGGAGCGGCGATCGCCTCACGGACGGCGAGGTACTTGGCGCTGTCCGGCGGGATCAGGTCGTACGTGCCCTTGGGGGCCTTGAAGGTGCTCACGGAAGGTCTCGTCACATTCCTCGTCGGGGAGCCTCGGCGGCTCCCTGGCCGGCGGCCACCTGCCGCAGATACGGGTTGGTGGAGCGCTCCTGGCCGATGGTCGTCTGGGGGCCGTGGCCGGACAGCACCACGGTCGAGTCGTCGAGCGGCAGGCACACGCGGGCCAGCGAGTCGAGCATCTCGGCCATGTCACCGCCGGGCAGGTCGGTGCGTCCGATGGAGCCGGCGAACAGCAGGTCGCCCGAGAAGAGGATCGGCGGGATGTCCGCCGCCTCGGGCATGCCGAAGGTCACCGACCCCTTGGTATGGCCGGGCGCGTGCGCGACGGACAGCTCCAGGCCCGCCAGCTCAAGCTTCGCCCCGTCGGCCAGCTCCTTGACGTCGTCGGGCTCCCCCACGGTCAGCTCGCCCAGCAGCGGCATCCCGATGGACCGGCCGAGCGCCTTCTCGGGGTCGCTCATCATGTACCGGTCGTCGGGGTGGATCCAGGCCGGCACGTCGTGCGCGCCGCACACCGGGACGACCGAGGCCACGTGGTCGATGTGGCCGTGGGTGAGGACGACGGCGACGGGCTTGAGCCGATGCTTCCTGACCGCTTCCGCGACGCCGTCGGCGGCCTGATGGCCGGGGTCGATGATCACGCACTCCTCACCGGCGGCGGGGGCGACGAGGTAGCAGTTCGTCCCCCAGGCCCCGGCGGGGAACCCGGCAATGAGCACGATCGTCCTTCGTTGTGTCGATACGGGCGGCTACGGCTGCTCACAGAGCCTACCGGCGCTGCCGATTCCTCAGCGAACCCATATACGGTACGGGGCACACGCAGGCGCTCGGCACACAGGACGCACGCGTATCGGTCGACGTATCAGACCCATGAGGAGAGAACCCGGTGGTCAGCCAGGAACAGCGGCGGCGTCAGCTCGCCCGGGAGAAGTTCTTGCGGCAGCAGCAGCGACGCACTGACGCGCGACGCAAGGCCCGTATCCGCAACTCCGTGATCGCCTCGGTTCTCGGCGTGATCGTGGTCCTCTCGGTGACGGTCTTCCTGACCAAGCCGTTCGAGGACGACGGCAAGAAGGAGAACGCGAACGCGGACGTCACGCCGAGCGCCACGCCCAGCAAGGCCCCGGACCCGTGTGAGAAGCCGGCCCCGGGCAAGGTCAAGTCGGAGACCTGGAAGAAGGAACCGGCGATGACCGTCGACGAGTCGGCGAAGTACACGATGAAGCTGGACACGACCTGCGGTGAGATAGACGTCGCGCTGAAGGCGTCGGCGGCGCCGCACACCGTCAACTCGTTCAACTTCCTTCTCGGCAAGGGCTACCTGGACCACAGCAAGTGCCACCGGCTCACGGACCAGGGCATCTACGTCCTGCAGTGCGGCGACCCGCAGGGCACCGGCATGGGCGGGCCGGGCTACACCATCCCGGACGAGAACCTCAAGGACAAGAGCCTCAAGGGCGGGACGTACCCGGCGGGCACGGTCGCGATGGCGAACCAGTACAACGCCCAGACGAAGAAGGGCCGCGACAGCGGCGGCAGCCAGTTCTTCCTCGTCTACCAGGACAGTCAGCTGCCGGCCGACTACACACCGTTCGGCACGGTGTCCGAGGCGGGCATGAAGGTCCTGAAGAAAATCGCGGACGCCGGAGCGCAGGCCCCCGACCCTCAGACGGGCAATACGGCGCCCAACGCGACGGTCGTGATCAACAAGGCCACGATCACCAAATCCTGACCCCCAACTGCGAAATTTCGGTCGCGCGGGATGCGGACAGGCCCCCCGCCGGTCGCCTATGTTGGCCGTGACGAAACTGTGGACGATGCCCGGGGGAGCTGAGGCCCCTCGCAGGCATCATGTGGAGGAGGCGCTGTGAGCAGCGACCCGTGGGGCCGCGTCGACGAGACGGGGACCGTGTACGTGCGTACGGCCGACGGCGAGCAGGTCGTCGGTTCCTGGCAGGCAGGCTCCCCCGAGGAGGCGCTGGCCTATTTCGAGCGCAAGTACGAGGGCCTGGTTGTCGAGATCGGCCTCCTCGAGAAGCGAGTGAAGACCACCGACCTGTCGGCGAAGGACGCCCACGCCGCCATCGACCACATCCGGGAGCAGGTCGACGCGCACCACGTGGTGGGCGACCTGGACGCACTGCGGGTCCGGCTGGACAAGCTCGTGGAGCTGGTGGAGGCGCGTCGCGAGGAGCGCAAGGCGCAGCGGGCGAAGCAGTCCGACGAGGCCCGTCACGCCAAGGAGGCGCTGGTCGCCGAGGCGGAGGAGCTGTCGCAGTCCGACCAGTGGCGGGCGGCCGGTGAGCGGCTGCGGGCCCTGGTGGACACCTGGAAGGGTCTGCCGCGCCTGGACCGCAAGTCCGACGACGAGCTGTGGCACCGCTTCTCGCACGCCCGGTCGGCGTTCTCCAAGCGGCGCAAGCAGCACTTCGCGCAGCTGGACGCGCAGCGCGAGGAGGCCCGCAAGACCAAGGAGCGGCTGGTCTCCGAGGCCGAGGCGCTGTCGAACTCGACGGACTGGGGCGTGACGGCGGCGCGCTACCGCGAGCTGATGTCCGAGTGGAAGGCCGCGGGCCGCGCTCAGCGCGAGCACGAGGACGATCTGTGGAACCGCTTCCGCGGCGCCCAGGACGTCTTCTTCGCGGCCCGCAGCTCGGTCTTCGCCGAGCGGGACGCCGAGCAGTCGGAGAACCTCAAGCTCAAGGAGGAGCTGGCCGAGGAGGCCGAGAAGCTCCTGCCGATCACGGACCTCAAGGCGGCCCGCGCCGCGTTCCGGAACGTGAACGAGCGCTGGGAGGCCATCGGCCATGTGCCGCGCGATGCCCGGCCGAAGGTCGAGGGCCGGATGCACGCGGTCGAGCGGGCCATCCAGGAGGCCGAGGAGGCCGAGTGGCGCCGGACGAACCCGGAGGCACGCGCGCGTGCCGAGGGTCTGACCGGCCAGCTCCAGGCCGCGGTGGACAAGCTGCGGGGTCAGATCGAGCAGGCGCGGGCGCAGGGCAACAACGCCAAGGCCGACAAGCTCCAGCGTGAGCTCGACGGCCGCCAGGCGCTGCTGGACCAGGCGCTGAAGGGCCTGCACGAGTTCGGAGGCTGAGCAGTCCGTCGAAAGGGGCTCCCGTACACGGTGTACGGGAGCCCCTTTCGTGTGGTCGTGAGCGACTTGTCCGTGGTCGTGCGCGACCGGCCTGCTAGGACCTGCTGCGCGCCGACGTCACCCGGTACACGTCGTAGACGCCCTCCACGCCACGGACCGCCTTCAGCACATGGCCGAGGTGCTTCGGGTCGCCCATCTCGAAGGTGAAGCGGGAGGTGGCGACGCGGTCGCGGGAGGTCTGGACGGCCGCGGAGAGGATGTTGACGTGCTGGTCGGACAGCACGCGGGTGACGTCCGAGAGGAGCCGTGAGCGGTCCAGGGCCTCGACCTGGATGGCGACCAGGAAGACCGAGGACTGGGTGGGCGCCCACTCGACCTCGAGGATCCGCTCGGGCTCACGGGACAGCGAGTCGACGTTCACACAGTCGCTGCGGTGAACCGATACACCGCTGCCGCGGGTGACGAAGCCGATGATGGGGTCGCCCGGGACGGGTGTACAGCAGCGGGCCAGCTTGACCCACACGTCCTCGACGCCCTTGACGACGACGCCCGGGTCGGCACTGGAGCGGCGCTTGCGGCTGCGGCCGCGGGCCGGCGGCACCGACTCGTCGATCTCCTCGGTGGCGGCCTCCTCACCGCCGAGCGCCTGGACCAGCTTCTGCACGATGTTCTGTGCGGAGACATGGCCCTCGCCGATCGCCGCGTACAGCGCGGAGATGTCGGCGTAGCGCATCTCGTGCGCGAGGGTCACCAGGGAGTCGCCGGTCAGGATGCGCTGGATCGGCAGGTTCTGCTTGCGCATCGCGCGGACGATGGAGTCCTTGCCCTGCTCGATCGCCTCGTCGCGGCGTTCCTTGGAGAACCAGGCCCGGATCTTGTTGCGGGCGCGCGGTGACTTGACGAAGCCGAGCCAGTCGCGGGAGGGGCCGGCTCCGGCCGCCTTGGAGGTGAAGACCTCCACCAGGTCGCCATTGTCGAGGGTGGACTCCAGCGGGACCAGCCGGCCGTTGACCCGGGCGCCTATGGTGCGGTGGCCGACCTCGGTGTGCACCGCGTAGGCGAAGTCCACCGGGGTGGCACCGGCGGGGAGCGCTATGACGTCGCCCTTGGGGGTGAAGACGAAGACCTCGTTGCGGGACAGGTCGAAGCGCAGGGACTCCAGGAACTCGCCGGGGTCCTCGGTCTCCTTCTGCCAGTCCAGGAGCTGGCGCAACCAGGCCATGTCGTTGAGGTGGTCGTCCTTGCCCTTGCCGGACGACTTGGGGGCGTCGGAGCGCACCTTCGAGGCGCCGGCGACGGCCTCCTGCTTGTACTTCCAGTGCGCGGCGATGCCGTACTCGGCGCGGCGGTGCATGTCGAAGGTGCGGATCTGCAGCTCGACCGGCTTGCCGCCGGGGCCGATGACCGTCGTGTGCAGCGACTGGTACATGTTGAACTTGGGCATCGCGATGTAGTCCTTGAACCGGCCGGGGACCGGGTTCCATCGCGCGTGCACCGTGCCGAGGGCCGCGTAGCAGTCGCGGACGGTGTCCACGAGGACGCGGATGCCCACCAGGTCGTAGATCTCCGCGAAGTCCCGGCCGCGGACGATCATCTTCTGGTAGACGCTGTAGTAGTGCTTCGGGCGGCCGGTGACGGTCGCCTTGATGCGGGCCGCGCGCAGGTCCTGCTGGACCTCGTCGGTGACGATGGCCAGGTACTCGTCACGCTTCGGTGCCCGCTCGGCCACCAGCCGGACGATCTCGTCGTACATCTTGGGGTAGAGGATCGCGAAGGCGAGGTCCTCCAGCTCCCACTTGATGGTGTTCATGCCCAGGCGGTGGGCGAGCGGCGCGTAGATCTCGAGGGTCTCGCGCGCCTTCTTCTCCTGCTTCTCGCGCTTGAGGTAGCGCATGGTGCGCATGTTGTGCAGGCGGTCGGCGAGCTTGATGACCAGGACGCGCGGGTCCTTGGCCATGGCGACGACCATCTTGCGCACGGTCTCGGCCTGCGCGGCCTCGCCGAACTTGACCTTGTCCAGCTTGGTGACGCCGTCGACGAGCAGCGTGACGACGTCGCCGAAGTCGCGGCGCAGGTCGTCCAGGCCGTACTCGGTGTCCTCGACCGTGTCGTGCAGCAGGCCGGCCATCAGCGTGGCCGGATCCATGCCCAGCTCGGCGAGGATGGTGGTGACGGCGAGAGGGTGCGTGATGTACGGGTCGCCGCTCTTGCGCTTCTGGCCGCGGTGCCAGCGCTCGGCGACCTGGTAGGCGCGCTCGATCTGGCGGAGCGTGGCCGTCTCGATCTTCGGGTCGTTGCTGCGCACTATCCGCAGCAGCGGCTCCAGCACCGGGTTGTACGGGTTCGCGCGCTGCACACCGAGCCGGGCCAGACGGGCGCGGACGCGGTTGGAGGAGCCGGAGCGGGCCGGCTGTCCGGCGGTCTGGCGTACCGCGGGCGGCGGGGTGGGCTTGGGCCGCGCCTGCTCGGCGGGCTTGTCGACCGGTGCGGCCTGGGCATGCTCGACCGGCCCGCGGGTGTCGTTCTTCGCGTGGGGCGCGTTCGGCGCGGGCTTCGCCGCGGCTGCCGAGGCGGACTCGGGCTTGGCGGCGGTCAGGTGCTGGGCCTCGTCTGGCAAGAGGGCTCCTCGTGCGCGATCCGGGTCCCCCGGTCAGGTTCCGGAGCACCCATGGTAGCGATCCTGAGCTCCAGGATCGCCTTCAGGCCAATGTGAGGACCGTCTACCCGGCAGAACGCGGGAGGCGGGCGCCGGATTCCTCCGGGCCCGCCTCCGCGGTGTGGTGCCGGTGTCCGCCCGGCCGTCGCGGTCGCTAGACCGTGAGCAGCGCCTCCAGCGGGGCGCCGTTCAGCGCCGGCTCCAGGCGGGCGCGACCGCTCAGGAAGCCGAGTTCCATGAGGACGGCGAGACCCGCGACGTCGGCGCCGGCCCGGCGGATGAGCTGGACCGCGGCCTCGGCGGTGCCGCCGGTGGCGAGGACGTCGTCGACGATCAGCACGCGGTCCCCGGCGGTGAGGTCCTCGGCGTGCACCTCGATCTCCGCCGAGCCGTACTCCAGGTCGTAGGCCTGGGCGAGGGTCGCTCCGGGGAGCTTGCCCGCCTTGCGTACGGGGATGAAGCCGAGCCCCGCGCGGACGGCGACCGGGGCGCCGAGGATGAAGCCGCGGGCCTCCAGGCCGATGACCTTGGTGGCACCGGTGCGCTCGGCGATCTCGGCGAGGGCGTCGGTCAGGGCGGTGAACGCCGCCGGGTCCGCCAGGAGCGGGGTGATGTCCTTGAACATCACGCCCGGCTCCGGGTAGTCGGCCACGTCACGGATGCGGCTGAGCAGCAGCTCCTTGATGTCGGTCACCGGCGCTTCCCCGAGGGGCGGCCGCGGCCGCGCGTGCGCGAGGCGGGCTGGTTGCGCGGCCCGACCACCGCGGGTGCGGCGTCCTCGGGCTCGTCGGTGTACGACTCGTCGCCGCCCTCGGTCCCGGTCTCGCCCTTGGCCGCGGCCTGGGCCCGCTTGGCGAGGACGCGCTTCTTCAGAGCCTTCATCGCCGGCTCGCGCTCCTTGAGATCGGCGACGAGCGGCGTGGCGATGAAGATCGAGGAGTACGCACCGGCGGCGAGGCCGACGAACAGCGACAGCGAGATGTCGTTCAGCATGCCGGCGCCGAGGACACCGCCACCGATGAACAGCAGGCCCGCGACCGGCAGCAGCGCGACCACCGTGGTGTTGATGGAGCGGACCAGGGTGCTGTTGATCGAGCGGTTGGCGACGTCGCTGTAGGTCCAGCGGGTCTGCTTGGTGAGGTCCCTCGTCTGTTCCTTGAGGCTGTCGAACACCACGACCGTGTCGTAGAGCGAGTAGCCGAGGATGGTCAGCAGACCGATCACCGTGCCCGGTGTGACCTCGAAGCCGACGAGGGCGTAGATGCCGACCGTGATGGTGATGTCGTGGATCAGCGCGACGAACGCGGCGACCGCCATGCGCCATTCGAAGGCGATCGCCAGGTAGATCACCACGAGCACCAGGAAGATGCCGAGGCCCTGCCATGCCTTGTTGGCGATCTGCTCACCCCAGCTGGGGCCGACCAGCTCGGCGTTGATCTGCTCCGAGTCGATCTTGAGGTCGTCGGCGAGCGTGCTCTTGATCTCGTTGGCCGCGCCGGTGTCGATGCCGGCGACCTGGATGCGCAGGCTGCCGTCACCGAGCTTCTGGACGATCGCGTCGTGGCCGGAGGCCGCTTCCGCGTACTCCTCCGCCTGGGACACCGAGGCGGTGGTGTTCTTCGGGGTGTTGAAGACGGCACCGCCCTGGAACTCGATGCCCATGTTCAGCCCGCGTACCGCCAGGCCGGCGATGGCCAGGATGGTGATCAGGATGGAGAGGCCGTACCAGATCTTGCGGTTCTTGACGAAGTCGTAGCCGATCTCGCCACGGTGCAGTCGGGCGCCGAGGGTACCGAGTTTCGACATCTCAGGCCTCCTTCGGGTCGACGGGGGCGGCGGGGCGGCGGGTACGGCGCAGCGGCGGCTGGGCGCCCAGGCTCTTCGGGTCGAGGCCGGACCACTTGTGGCCGTTCGCGAAGAACGGGCGACGGGCCATCAGGGTGAGCAGCGGCTTGGTGAAGAGGAACACGACGACCACGTCGAGCAGGGTGGTCAGGCCGAGCGTGAACGCGAAGCCCTGGACCTTGCCGACCGTGACGAGGAAGAGCACCGCGGCGGCCAGGAACGACACGAAGTCGGAGACCAGGATGGTGCGCCGTGCGCGCGGCCAGGCCCGCTCGACGGCGGGGCGCAGCGAACGGCCCTCGCGGATCTCGTCACGGACGCGTTCGAAGTACACGATGAACGAGTCCGCCGTGATGCCGATGGCGACGATGGCGCCGCAGACGGCCGGCAGGTTCAGCGCGAAGCCGATGGCCGGGCCGAGCAGAGCCATGAGCGTGTAGGTGAGGGCGGCGGAGACCAGCAGCGAGAGGATCGCGATGAACGACAGGCCGCGGTAGTAGGCCAGCAGGTAGATGACGACCAGCGCGAGACCGATCGCGCCGGCGATCAGACCGGCCTGCAGCTGGTCACCGCCCAGCGCCGCGGTCACGGTCGTCATGCTGTCCACCTTGAAGGTGAGCGGCAGCGCGCCGTACGACAGCATGTTGGACAGGTCCTGGGCGGACTGCTGGTTGAAGTTGCCAGAGATCTCGGCGTTGCCGCCGGTCAGGGCCTGCCGGACGTACGGGTCGGAGACGACGTCGCCGTCCAGGACGATCGCGAACTGGTTCTGCGGGGACTGGTTCTGCGCCAGCTTGCCGGTGATGTCCGCGAACTTCTTGGCTCCGCCGTCCGTGAAGTCCATCGTGACGGTCCAGCCGGCACCGGTCTGGGTGTTCAGGACGGCCTGGGCCTTGTCGACGTCCGTGCCGTCGACCTCGGCGGGGCCGAGGATGTACTTCTGCCACTGGCCCTGCGAGTTCTTGCCGCACGCCAGCGTCGGCTCGGAGGCCTTGATGCCGTCACCGACGGTGGAGCGGGTCTTCTCGTCGGTGCAGTCGAGCGTGGCGTACTTCGCCTGCAGCGCGCTCGCGTCGGCCTCGGCGGTGCCGCCGCTCCCCGACGGGGAGGGGCTGGCCTTGTCGCCCTTGTCCGAGGCGCTCGCGGAGGGCGTCGCGTCGGCCTTCAGCGCGTCAGTGACCGCACGGCCCTGCGTGGTGGGAGAGCCGGACGGGGACGCGGATCCCTTGTCGGTGGCCTCGGGCTTGTCGGTGGCCTTGCCGGACGGCTTGTCCGTGGGACTGCCGGTGGGGCTCGGGGAGGGGCTGGCCGTGCCCTTGCCGCCGGCGATCTCGGTGGCGAGGACCGGGCGGAAGTAGAGCTTGGCGGTGGTGCCGACCTGCTTGCGGGCCTGCTCCGAGTTGGTGCCCTTGGGAATGTTGACGATGATGTTTTCCCGGCCCTGCGTCTGGACCTCGGACTCGGAGACGCCCAGACCATTGACACGGCGCTCCATGATGGAGACGGCGGTGTCCATGTTGGTCTTGTTGATCGCCGCCTCGTTGCCGGCCTCGGGGACCGCGCGGAGCGTGATGCTCGTACCGCCGGCAAGGTCGATGCCGAGACGGGGCTTCGTGTGCCCCGAGGCGAACATCCCCCCGGTGAGCGCCGCGATGGCGATCAGGATCAGGGCCAGCGAGCGCCCCGGCTTGCTCTGGGCGCTCGCGTTCCTGCCCTTTTTAGGTGTGGCCACCTTCTCGTACTCCCTCTCGGGCCACCTCGCTCCGGATCGGCGGACGGGCGGCCATGACATGGTGTCGGGATTCCGTGCGAGCTGGGCGTGTCCCGGGGTGCGCGGGCCGGGCCCGCGCACCCCGGGACACGACTACTTCGCCTCGGAGTCGCCGTCGGTCTTCTTCGGCTCTGCGTCCGTCTTCGCCTCGGCGGTCTCGTCGGCCGGCTCGTCGGCCACGTCCTTCTTGCCGAGGTCGACGGCCTTGTCGTCGGCGGAGGCGTCGGAGGCGGAGTCGTCGGTCGCGGTGAGGGAGGAGGCGTCGTCCGGGACGATGTCGGCGTCGGACTTCAGGTCGTGCTCGATGCCGTGAACGATGCGGTTGTACTCGTCGTCGGTGAGGACGGCACCGATGGCGTTCTTGGCGAAGAGGAGATCGACGCCGGGACCGGCGTCGACGAGGACGGTGTCCTCGTTCACTTCCTTGACCGTGGCGTACATGCCCCCGATGGTGCGGATACCGCTGCCGGGCTGCATCTGGTTCCGCATGTCTGCGGCCTGCTGCTGCTTCTTCTTGGCCGACCGGGTCATCAGGAACATGGCCCCGATGAGCACGATGAACGGGAGGAGGGTCAGGAGACTCACGGGTCGGTACTTCCTTCACACGACCGCGCTGTGAGCGGCCAGCTGGTTGGGGGTATGTACGCCGCCGACAAAGGCGGCATCGGCGGAGTCTAAGCGAGTCCGCGCGCATGGAACAACGCTCAGCATGGCACCGGGGTTCCCCTTGCGGCCACTGACCTCGCCGCCCCGCAGGCGTGACGGAGGCATCACGCCCCGAACAGGTCCCCTTGTCCGTTTCCGGCGCTCTGGGAGCGGGGCGGGGTGAGGCCGAGATGCGCCCATGCGGCGGGTGTGGCGACCCGGCCTCGGGGAGTCCGGGCCAGCAGGCCCTCCCGCACGAGGAAGGGCTCGGCGACCTCCTCCACGGTCTCACGCTCCTCCCCCACCGCGACAGCGAGCGTGGAGAGACCGACCGGACCGCCGCCGAACAGCTTGAGCAGGGCTTCCAGCACACCGCGGTCCAGGCGGTCGAGGCCACGCGCGTCCACCTCGTACACGGCGAGGGCGGCGGCGGAGATGTCCCGGGTGATCAGGCCGTCGGCCTTGACCTGCGCGTAGTCGCGGACGCGGCGCAGCAGACGGTTGGCGATGCGGGGCGTGCCGCGGGAGCGTCCGGCGATCTCGGCGGCGCCCTCCGGGTCGATCTCGACTTCGAGGAGGCCGGCCGAGCGATGGATGACCCGCTCCAGTTCGGCCGGTTCGTAGAACTCCATGTGCGCCGTGAAGCCGAAGCGGTCGCGCAGCGGGGGCGGCAGCAGGCCGGCCCGGGTGGTGGCGCCGACCAGGGTGAAGGGGGGCAGCTCCAGCGGGATGGCCGTGGCGCCGGGGCCCTTGCCGACGATGACGTCGACGCGGAAGTCCTCCATCGCCATGTACAGCATCTCCTCGGCGGGCCGGGACATGCGGTGGATCTCGTCGAGGAAGAGGACCTCGCCCTCCTGGAGGGAGGAGAGGATGGCGGCGAGGTCGCCGGCGTGCTGGATGGCGGGGCCCGAGGTGATGCGGATCGGGGCGCCCATCTCGGCCGCGATGATCATCGACAGGGTGGTCTTGCCGAGACCCGGGGCGCCGGAGAGCAGCACGTGGTCGGCGGTGGCCCCACGCGCGCGTGCGGCGCGCAGCACGAGGTCGAGCTGTTCGCGGACCTTCTCCTGGCCGATGAACTCGTCCAGGTCCTTGGGGCGCAGGGCGGCCTCGACGGCCTGGTCCTCACGGTCGGCGACGGAGTCGACCAGCCGCTCGGCGGCGTCGGCGTCGGTCGTGTCGTCCCAGTTCATGGAGTGTGCCTCGGAATCTCGGTACGGAGGTGCGGACGGCTCGGACTAGCGGGCGCGGTTCAGCGTCTGCAGGGCCGCCTTCAGCAGTCGGCCCACCTGGGGCGTGCCCTCGGTGGCCTCGGCCTGCGGGGCCACGGCGGCCACCGCCTCGTCGGCCTCCCGGGTCGCGTACCCGAGGCCGATCAGGGCCGCGTGCAACTGGTCGCGCCAGCCGCTGCTGACCGGCGCGCCCACGGCGGGGGCGCCGACCGGCGCGCCGAGCCGGTCCTTCAGCTCGAGGAGCAGCTTCTGCGCGCCCTTCTTGCCGATGCCGGGGACGGCGGTGAGGGCCTTCTCGTCGGCGGACGCGACGGCCCGGCGCAGGGCGTCCGGGCTGTGCACGGCGAGCATGGCCTGGGCCAGCCGGGGGCCGACGCCGCTGGCAGTCTGGAGCAGCTCGAAGACCTGCCGCTCGTCGTCGTCCGCGAAGCCGTACAGAGTGAGGGAGTCCTCGCGGACGACCAGGGAGGTGTGCAGCTTGGCCGGCCGGCCCATGCGGAGCGTGGACAGCGTGTTCGGCGTGCACTGGACGGCCATGCCGACGCCGCCGACCTCGACGACCGCGGCGTCGGGGGCGAGCGCGGCGACCGTGCCGCTGACGAAGGCGATCATGCCGTCCGGCCTTTCGATGTGTGCAGGGCGACGGCCTGCTGGAGACGGTTCTGCGCGGGGGCGCGCCAGATGTGGCAGATGGCGAGGGCGAGGGCGTCGGCCGCGTCGGCGGGCTTGGGCGGTGCGCTGAGCCGGAGCAGGCGGGTCACCATGGCGCCCACCTGCGCCTTGTCGGCCCGGCCGCTGCCGGTGACGGCGGCCTTGACCTCGCTCGGGGTGTGCAGCGCGACCGGGATCCCGCGGCGGGCGGCACAGAGCATGGCGACGGCGCTGGCCTGGGCCGTGCCCATCACCGTACGGACGTTTTGCTGGCTGAAGACGCGCTCGACGGCGACGAACTCGGGCCGGTGCTCGTCGAGCCACTGCTCGATGCCCTGCTCGACGGCGACGAGACGGTGGCCGAGGTCGGCGTCCGCCGGTGTGCGGACGACGCCGACGCCGATCATCGTGAGCGGCCGTCCGGCGACGCCCTCGACCACGCCGACACCGCACCGGGTCAGTCCTGGGTCCACCCCCAGTACGCGCACGCGCCCCTCCCCTCTTTGCGGCTAGACCGCCGCCGCTCTCGCGGACCTGGCTGAGCACCGTCGTGGTTCCTCAATTGAGGGTCGCGGTCCGTGGACGGTGATCTTTGGCTACGCCAGGCTATCCGCTGCCACCGACAACGACAGCGGGCCGGGGGACATATGTCCCCCGGCCCGCCGAGATCGCGGCGCGTTACGCGTCGACCTTCTCCATGACCTCGTCGCTCACGTCGAAGTTGGCGAAGACGTTCTGCACGTCGTCGCTGTCCTCCAGCGCGTCGATCAGCTTGAAGATCTTCTTGGCGCCCTCCTCGTCCAGCTCGACCTGCATGGTCGGGACGAAGTTGGCGTCGGCGGAGTCGTAGTCGATGCCGGCGTCCTGGAGGGCGGTGCGGACCGCGACCAGGTCGGTGGCCTCGCTGAGCACCTCGAAACTCTCGCCGAGGTCGTTGACCTCCTCGGCGCCCGCGTCGAGCACGGCGGCCAGCACGTCGTCCTCGGACAGCTCGCCCTTGGGGACGATCACGACGCCCTTGCGGTTGAAGAGGTACGACACCGAACCGGGGTCGGCCATGGAGCCGCCGTTGCGGGTCATGGCGACGCGGACCTCGGAGGCGGCGCGGTTGCGGTTGTCGGTGAGGCACTCGATGAGCACCGCGACACCGTTGGGGCCGTAGCCCTCGTACATGATCGTCTCGTAGTCGGCGCCGCCGGCCTCGAGGCCGCCGCCGCGCTTGACGGCGGAGTCGATGTTCTTGTTCGGGACCGACTGCTTCTTGGCCTTCTGGATGGCGTCGTAGAGAGTGGGGTTGCCCTCGATGTCGACGCCGCCCATCCGGGCAGCCACCTCGATGTTCTTGATCAGCTTCGCGAAGAGCTTGCCGCGCTTGGCGTCGATCACGGCCTTCTTGTGCTTCGTCGTAGCCCATTTAGAGTGGCCGGACATCTGCCTGTCTCCTTCGCGTAACCCATCTCAGCAACGAACGCAGGAATCCTACAAGGATCCGGCTGTCCGGTTCGCCCGCACCATGTCGACGAACAGGGCGTGGACGCGGTGGTCGCCGGTCAGTTCCGGGTGGAACGACGTGGCCAGCGCCGTGCCCTGACGGACGGCGACGATGTGACCGTCGTGCTCGGCGAGCACCTCGGCCCGGGCGCCGACGGACTCCACCCAGGGGGCGCGGATGAAGACGCCCTCCACCGGTGCGCCCTCGATGCCCTGGATGGCGACGGCCGCCTCGAAGGACTCGTTCTGCCGTCCGAAGGCGTTGCGGCGCACGATCATGTCGATGCCGCCGAGGGTCTCCTGGCCCGAGCGGGGGTCGAGGATCTTGTCGGCGAGCATGATCATGCCGGCGCAGGTGCCGTAGATGGGCATCCCGGCCCGCACGCGCGCGCGGAGAGGCTCCATCAGGCCGAACAGCACGGCCAGTTTGGAGATGGTGGTGGACTCGCCGCCGGGGATGACGAGGCCGTCGACCTCGGCGAGTTCTTCGGGGCGCCGCACCGGCCTGGCCACGGCATCGGCCGCGGCCAGGGCGACGAGGTGCTCCCGTACGTCGCCCTGGAGGGCCAGGACGCCTATGACGGGGGTGTCGCTCATGGGTTTCTGTGCCTTACCAGCCGCGGTTGGCGTAGCGCTCGGCCTCGGGGAGGGTGTCGCAGTTGATGCCGACCATGGCCTCGCCGAGGTTGCGGGAGGCGTCGGCGATGATCTTCGGGTCGTCGTAGAAGGTGGTGGCCTTCACGATGGCGGCGGCGCGTTTGGCCGGGTCGCCGGACTTGAAGATGCCGGAGCCGACGAAGACGCCCTCGGCGCCGAGCTGACGCATCAGGGCCGCGTCGGCCGGGGTGGCCACGCCGCCGGCGGAGAACAGCACCACGGGGAGCTTGCCGAGCTCGGAGACTTCCTTGACCAGCTCGTACGGGGCGCGCAGCTCCTTGGCGGCGGCGTACAGCTCGTTGTTGTCGTAACCGCGCAGGCGGGCGATCTCGTTCTTGATCTGGCGCAGGTGACGGACGGCCTCGACGACGTTGCCGGTGCCGGCCTCGCCCTTGGAGCGGATCATCGCGGCGCCCTCGGCGATGCGGCGCAGAGCTTCGCCCAGGTTGGTGGCGCCGCAGACGAAGGGGGTCGTGAAGGCGAACTTGTCGCTGTGGTTGACCTCGTCGGCCGGGGTGAGGACCTCGGACTCGTCGATGTAGTCGACGCCGAGGGACTGCAGGACCTGGGCCTCGACGAAGTGGCCGATGCGGGACTTGGCCATGACCGGGATCGAGACGGCGTCGATGATGCCCTCGATCATGTCCGGGTCGGACATGCGGGCGACGCCGCCGTCCTTGCGGATGTCGGCGGGGACCCGCTCCAGGGCCATGACGGCCACGGCGCCCGCGTCCTCGGCGATCTTGGCCTGCTCCGGCGTGACGACGTCCATGATCACGCCGCCCTTGAGCTGCTCGGCCATGCCGCGCTTCACTCGGGCGGTGCCGGTCTCGGGAGCCTGGTTTTCGGAGATGGACACGGGTGACCTCGCTGATGGGAAAGAGGGTTTCTGCAGCACTGAGGAAACGTGAGAGAACCAGGCCACAGCAAGGGCCAATGGGAACGCTGTGGATCCTTTTGCGACGGACGGCCGAAGAACGGCAGGTGAACGGGGCTCAGGAGGCCCGGTCCACCAGGGCTGCCGGAGGCTCGTCGTCCATTTCGAAGGCCATCGGGAAGGGCGCGTGACCGGCCAGGCGGAACCAGCGCACCTTGCGGTGCCGGCGCAGGGCCCGGGCCGCGCGTACGGTGTCGTTGTGGAAGCGCCGGGCCATCGGCACCTTGCGGACGGCCTCGGTGAGTTCCCGGGCGGCCTCCTCTCCCCCGGGCGCCTCCCGCACCGCCTCCACCTGCGGGGCCTCTCCGAAGACGGCCCGCAGTGCCTGGCTCAGGTCGCTCTCGGCGACCTCCCGCTGCTCCTCCTCGGCCTGCCGGGCGGCGTGCGCGGCCTCGTACAGCACGATCGAGGCGGCCGGGTCGAGGACCCCCGACGTCGCCAGTTCCTGCGCCACCGAGGCGCGCCGCAGCAGCTGGGCGTCGAGGGCCGCGCGGGCGGCGTCGATCCGGGCGTGGAGACGGTCGAGCCGGCCCGCGGTCCAGCTGAGATAGAGCCCGATCGCGACCAGGGCGACGGCGATCCAGATGAGAGTGGTGGTCACGGGCGGCAAGGCTAGCGGCCCACGCGACCACGCTGTTCACCCCGCCCCGCCCGTGGCCGGGCGGCCACGGCGGACTCCGGGCGGCCCGGCCCTCGGTCCGGGCCGGAGGGGGCGGCTGCCCGACGGCCAGACCTGCCCTCGGACCAGGGCGCACCCGGTCGCCCCCCCCCCGGCCCAGCCGTCACAAGCGGCCGCTCCGGGCGTCGTTGACTCGGCCCTCGCAACCGGCCGATCCGTGCGGCCCGCGGCCCGGCTCTCACAGCCGCCCAGTCCCGGCGCCCCACCGCCCGGCCCTCACAAGCAGCCCATCCGGACAGCGCCGACCCAGCCCCAGCACCCGACGGGCCCGGGCGGCCCACCGACCCAACCCTCAAACCGCCCAGTCCGCCCGCCACCGCACCAGCCCTCGGCACCGACCGACCCGGGCGGACCGCCGCCCCATCCTCAGTCCCGGGCGAATCCCAGCCGCCCCCACAGCCCGGTCGTCCGTTCGTCCTCGGCCACCGCCACCGCTCCGGCGGTCACCGTCTCGTAGACGGACAGGATGTCCGCGCCGACGGTCGACCAGTCGAAGCGCCGCACATGGGCGCTCCCCCGCTCGCGCAGCTCCGTCAGCCGCTCCGGGTCCGCCAGGAGCCGTACGGCCGCGTCGGCCAGAGCATCGGCGTCCTCGTTGGGGAACAGTTCGCCGGCCGCTCCGCGGTCCAGGACCTGGGCGAAGGCGTCCAGGTCGGAGGCGAGGACGGGGGCTCCGGCGGACATGGCCTCGACGAGGATGATGCCGAAGCTCTCGCCACCGGTGTTGGGCGCGACGTACAGGTCGACGCTGCGCAGGAAGCGGGCCTTGTCCTCGTCGCTGACCATGCCGAGGAACTCGACGCGGGCACGCAGCTCGGCCGGCAGGGACTGAACGGCCTCCTCCTCGTCGCCGCGCCCGGCGACCAGCAGCCGGGTCTGCGGGCGCGCGGCGAGGATCTTCGGCAGGGCCTTCATCAGCACCGGGAGTCCCTTGCGGGGCTCGTCGATACGCCCTATGAAGCCGATCGTGTCGCCCTGCCACTCGGCCTTGGGCTCGGCCTCGGCGAAGAAGTCGACGTCGACGCCGTTGGGGATCACGACCGCGTCGCCGCCGAGGTGCTCCACCAGCGTGCGGCGGGCGTACTCGCTCACCGCGATCCGGGCGCTGATCTTCTCCAGGGCGGCCTGGAGGATCGAGTAGGCGGCGATCATCGCGCGGGAGCGCGGGTTGGAGGTGTGGAACGTCGCCACGATCGGCCCCTGGGCGGCCCAGCAGGTCAGCAGGCCCAGCGACGGGGAGGTCGGCTCGTGGATGTGGATGACGTCGAAGGCGCCGTCGTGCAGCCAGCGGCGCACCCGGGCGGCGCTCAGGAAACCGAAGTTCAGCCGGGCCACCGAGCCGTTGTACGGCACCGGCACCGCTCGCCCGGCCGAGACGACGTACGGCGGCAGCGGGGTGTCGTCGTCGGCCGGGGCCAGGACGGACACCTCGTGGCCGAGGCGGAGGAAGTACTCGGCGAGGTCACGGATGTGGAACTGGACGCCGCCCGGTACGTCCCAGGAGTACGGGCAGACGATGCCGATCCTCACGGGCGCCCCTTCTCGGGGTCGAGGTCCGCGAGCCACAGGCGCTGCAGCATGTGCCAGTCCTCCGGATGGTCGGCGATGCCGGTGGCGAAGGCGTCGGCCAGCGCCTGCGTCATGACCGACGTCTTCTCGGCGCGGGTGCCCGACTCGGGGACCCCGACGGGCGGGTGGACGCGGCCCCGCATCACGGGCGAGTCGTCGTACCAGAGGGTCACCGGCAGCAGCTGGGCGCCGGTCTGCTGGGCCAGCAGGGCCGGTCCGGCCGGCATGCGGGCCGTGTCGCCGAAGAAGTCCACCTCCACGCCCGAGGCGGACAGGTCACGGTCGGCGACCAGGCAGACCAGGCCGCCCTCGCGCAGCCGCCGGGCCAGGGTGCCGAAGGCGGTGCCGCCGCTGTGCGGCAGGACCTCCATCCCGAGACCCTCGCGGTAGGCGACGAACCGGTCGTAGAGCGTCTCGGGCTTCAGGCGCTCGGCGACCGTGGTGAAGGGGATGCCGAGCTTCGTGGTGACCCAGGCGCCGGCGAGGTCCCAGTTGGCGAGGTGTGGCAGGGCGAGTACGACGCCCTTGCCCGCGGCCAGGCCCTCGGTGAGGTGGTGCAGGTCCTTGGGCTCGAAGCCGCCCTTGATCCGCTCCTTGCTCCAGGCCGGGAGGCGGAAGGACTCCATCCAGTAGCGCAGATAGGACCGCATGCCCGCGCGGGACAGCTCGGCGAGGGCTTCAGGACTCGCGCCGGGCACCACGCGCGCGTAGTTGCTCTCCAGACGCTGGACGCCCTTGCCGCGCTGCTTCCAGGTGAGGTCGGCGATGGTCCGGCCGAGGCGTACGGCGGCCGGCTCGGGGAGCTTCTTGACCGTGCCCCAGCCGAGGCCGTACAACGCGTCCGTCAGCCTGTCCTGTGCGCTCATGTGGCCGCCTCGCTCCCGTGAGAGGCGTTCTGCTGCTCGTCCTCATCATCCTGCTCGCCCTGTGCGGCCGCCTCCGCCTCCGCGGACTCCCTGCGGACCGTGACAACCCGCTGGATCAGCGTGACGAGGCTGCCCACGGCGACGATCCACAGGGCGACAGGCAGCAGGTACTGGATGCCGGGCACACCGAACGCGTGCAGGCCCGCCAACCCGGCCGCCACCAGCGAGATCACCAGGCGCTCGGCGCGCTCGACGAGCCCGTTGACCGCGACCGGCAGGCCGATCGACTCGCCCCGGGCCTTGGTGTACGACACCACCTGGCCGCTGGCCAGACAGAAGATCGAGACCGCGCACAGGACGAGGTCGTCGCCCCCACCGGCGTACCAGAGGATGAAGCCGCCGAAGATCGCGCCGTCGGCGACGCGGTCGAGCGTGGAGTCCAGGAAGGCGCCCCAGCGGCTGGAGCGGCCGAGCTGACGGGCCATGTTGCCGTCGACGAGGTCGGAGAACACGAACAGCGTGATCACGACCGTGCCCCAGAAGAACTCGCCCATGGGGTAGAAGACCAGCGCGCCCGCGACCACACCGGCGGTGCCGATGAGCGTGACCGTGTCGGGGCTCACGCCCCGGCGGATGAGAAACGCGGCGAACGGTGTGAGGACACGCGTGAAGAATGCACGCGCGTACTTGTTCAGCATGGCCTTCCCGAGGGTCGGTGTCGCCGTCTGGCCCCTGCTGGCCACCGGCTGGCCCATCGTAGTCACGCGCGCGCGTGGGCGAGGTGCGGGCACCCTGACCCCTTTCGGGGGAACCCGCGGGCCGCTGGTGGGCGGTGGGATCGCGTCGTTCGTATGGACGCACCGTGACGAGAGTGGGAAGGTCGAATGACCGCGGGCGTCGCCGGAGCCGCCACCGCTGGGGGTACCCCCGGACGGAGTCTGGGGGAGGATTCCGCGTGTCCGCGCCCACAGTGACCTCACCGTGCACGGGAGGCAGGATCATGGGCGACAAGGCACAGACACACCCTGGGGCCGCCGGCAGGGCACGAGCGGCCGACCACCCTCAGTCCGTACGGAATGTGGTGCTGGTCGGCCACTCCGGATCGGGAAAGACCACGTTGGTCGAAGCCCTCGCGCTCACGGCGGGGGCGGTGAACCGGGCGGGCCGCGTGGAGGACGGCGGCACCGTCTCCGACTACGACGACATCGAGCACCGGCAGCAGCGTTCGGTACAGCTCTCCCTGGTGCCCGTCGAGTGGGACGGCATCAAGGTCAATCTCCTCGACACCCCCGGATACGCCGACTTCGTCGGTGAGCTCAGGGCCGGTCTGCGCGCGGCGGACGCGGCCCTCTTCGTCGTCTCGGCCTCGGACGGTGTGGACGGTTCGACCCGCACGGTGTGGGAGGAGTGCGCGGCCGTGGGCATGCCCCGGGCCATCGTCGTCACGCACCTGGAGTCGGCGCGCGCCGACTTCGAGGGGATGACCCGGACCTGCGCGGAGGCCTTCGGCGCGGACGACCCCGACGCGGTCCTGCCGCTCTACCTGCCGCTGCGCGGCCCCCAGGCACCCGACGGGCACGCGCCCGTGACCGGGCTGATCGGGCTGCTGTCGCAGAAGCTGTTCGACTACTCAACCGGCGAGCGCAAGGAGTCCGAGCCGGGCGAGGACCAGCTGCCGCTGATCGAGGAGGCCCGCAACCGGCTCATCGAGGGGATCATCTCGGAGAGCGAGGACGAGACCCTCATGGACCGCTACCTCGGCGGGGAGCCCGTCGACGTCAAGACGCTCATCGAGGACCTGGAGCGGGCCGTCGCCCGCGGGGTCTTCTTCCCCGTCCTGGCCGCCGCCCCCGCCGGTGAGGGCGCCCGTCAGGGGCTCGGCACCCAGGAGCTGCTGGAGCTGATCACGCGGGGCTTCCCGACGCCGCTGGAGCACGAGACGGTGCGGGTCACGACCATCGACGGCAAGCCGCGCGAACTCAAGCCGTGCGACCCGGACGCCCCGCTCGTCGCGGAGGTCGTGAAGACCTCCTCGGACCCCTATGTGGGCCGGCTGTCGCTGATCCGTCTGTTCTCCGGCACCCTGCGCGCCGACCAGACGGTCCACGTCTCCGGGCACGGGCTGGCCGACCGCGGACACGAGGACCACGACGTCGACGAGCGGATCGGCGCCCTGTCCACGCCGTTCGGCAAGCAGCAGCGTCCGGTGTCGCACGTCATCGCGGGCGACCTGGCCTGCGTGGCGAAGCTGGGCCGCGCCGAGACCGGCGACACCCTGTCCGCCAAGGACGACCCGCTGCTGATGGAGCCGTGGCGGATGCCCGACCCGCTGCTGCCGCTGGCCATCCAGGCGCACAGCAAACCGGACGAGGACAAGCTCTCCCAGGGCCTGGCCCGGCTGGTGGCCGAGGACCCGACGATGCGGCTCGAGCAGAATCAGGACACCCACCAGGTGGTCCTGTGGTGCCTGGGCGAGGCACACGCCGACGTCGCCCTGGAGCGGCTGCGCAGCCGGTACGGCGTCCAGGTCGACGTCGTCCCCCACCGGGTGTCCCTGCGCGAGACGTTCGCCACCAAGTCGGCGGGGCGGGGCCGGCACGTCAAGCAGTCCGGCGGGCACGGGCAGTTCGCGATCTGCGAGCTCGAGGTCGAGCCGCTGCCCGGCGGGTCCGGCATCGAGTTCGTCGACAAGGTCGTGGGCGGCGCGGTGCCCCGGCAGTTCATCCCGTCGGTGGAGAAGGGCGTACGGGCCCAGGCGGCCAAGGGAGTCGCGGCCGGGTACCCGCTCATCGACGTACGGGTGACCCTCCTGGACGGCAAGGCGCACTCGGTGGACTCCTCCGACGCCGCGTTCCAGACGGCCGGGGCGCTGGCTCTGCGGGAGGCCGCGGCCGACGCGAGGATCCATCTGCTGGAGCCGGTGGCCGAGGTGTCGGTGCTGGTCGGTGACGACTTCGTGGGCGCCGTGATGAGCGACCTGTCGGGGCGGCGCGGCCGGGTGCTCGGCACCGAGCAGACCCCGGGCGGGCGCACCCTGATCCGGGCCGAGGTGCCGGAGATCGAGATCGGCCGGTACGCCATCGATCTGCGGTCGATGTCGCACGGCACGGCGGGGTTCAGCCGCCGGTACGCGCGGCACGAACCGATGCCGCAGCAGGTCGCGGACCGGGTGCGTGAAGAGGAGCGCAAGGCCTCGTAGTTGGCGCCGGGCGCCTCCAAGTGCCCTTGTGGGAGCTCCTCTCCGCGGGGGTGGGCGGCTTGACGGGCCGCCCGCCCCCGCTCGCCGGTGTGGACGGATACGCTGATGACCTGATCAACAGGTGTGCGGAGCGCGGAAGTCGGGAAGGCCGCAGATGCGGATGCGGCAGCGATGGGGGCGGCAGTGACGGACGGATTCGACTTCAGCCCGGGAGCCCAGGTGCCCCTGGCGGGTGCGAGCGGCCAGACGGCGGCGACCTATGCGCTGGCCGCGGCGGCGTACCGGGACGACGAGGTCACCAAGATCCTGAACGCCGACAACGAGTGGCACCAGTCGAAGGTGACTCCCCCGCGGTCCTGGGCGAAGATCTTCCGTCCCAGGTTCGGCGAGGCGTTCTCCCGTGCGGTGATCGACCGGATGCTGGGTGCCGGGCGCAAGCCGGTCATCCAGTCCTTCGGCATCGAGCCGCAGGTCGTCGTGGAGCACTGCCTGGCGGCCCACCGCATCCGTCGCGACCGTGACAACTGGCTCTCGGCGATCACGGTGATCTGCGGGGTGCTCTTCCTGCCCGGCTTCCTGGTGTGGCTGCTGGTGTTCACGCTGCGCACCACCATGGCCAAGCGCGAGGACAAGCGGGCCGGCGCCCTCGCCACGACGCTGTTGGTCGCGGTGGGCGCGCTGGCCGTGCTGTTCCTGATCCGCATGCCGTTCACGGGCTTCTGGGCCCTGTACGGACGCGCGGCGGTGATCATGCCGGTCGTCGGCTGGTTCTGGGCCAAGCAGATCTGCGAGCGGACCGCCCGGGACCTGCGGGAGCGCTGGTCGAGTCTGCTGTCGGGTGGCGGTGTCGGCGCCAAGATCCCCGAGGCCGTGCCCGGCAACCCCGGTGACGCGGCCGAGCAGGTCCGCAAGGAGCTGGCCCGTCTCGCCGCCGAGCAGCGGTCCAACTCGGTCTTCTACGCCGGCCCCAAGGGCATACTCGGCATGGGGACGCGGTGGGGCAGCTGGCAGCTGGCCGAGGAGCTGGTCTCCGCCGAGCCGGGCAAGGAGTTCCACCCCTTCCGCAGCTGGGACGTGATCGTGGCGATCCAGGGCGGTCTGGGCATGCTGGAGCGCACGTCGATCAACACCGGCGGCTTCCCCAAGCCGTCCATCACGCACTGGATCGTCACTCCGATCGGCGAGAAGGCGACGGACGTGTCCCGGCCGAGCGGCACGGACGTCGACGCGTACACGGTCCGGACGCACGCCATCCAGGACATCTGCAACAAGCAGCAGTTCGGCGGCGGCGACCGGCACTACCTGGGCGTGCAGTGGACCCTGTGGGACGGCCACCTGGTGATCACGATGCTGATCACGGTGACCGTGCTGCACGACACCCTGCGCATCGAGGTCACCGGGCACGCGCTGGGGCCGGTCAACCCCCTGTTCAACGAGAAGCCGGCGGCCAAGGAGAAGGCGGTGCAGAAGGCTCTGCGGTTCTGGGAGACCCGCACCGTGAAGCTGCCGCTGATCGACGCCGACGAAGTGGTACGACTGGCCGCGCGCGCCCCGCTGACCTGGTACCCGCCGCTGCTGAACTGGCTCGGCGGCAGTCTGACGCTGCCCGAGCCGTTCGGTCTGCGGCACGCGTGGGCCGACCAGCCGTGGCGGCACCGGTTCATGGCCGACGACGCGCTGCGGGCGGCCACGCCCGTGCTGCGGGTGGTGCACACGGCGGCGCTGAAGGTGCTGCGGGAGAACGGCGTGGACGTGGAGAAGTTCGGGTCCAGGTCGGCGGCGCTGAGTGGGGCCGTGCAGGAGGCTTCGCCCAAGAAGGCGGATGTGTACGACGCGTAGGCCTCCGGCGGTCGAGCCGATCAGCCGCGGGCCGGCTGTGGCTGGTGTCCCTGGGGGCTGCGCCCCCAGGCCCCCATCGGCCTGAACGGCCTCGTCCTCAAACGCCGGACGGGCTGAGAAGGGCCCGACCCCGCCGAAGTCAGCTGGCCGGCCAGGCCTCCGCCAGCATCTTCCTCGTGTCCGCCAGCAGTTGCGGCAGCACCCGCGTGTGCCCCACCACCGGCATGAAGTTCGTGTCCCCGCCCCAGCGCGGCACGATGTGCTGGTGCAGGTGCGCGGCGATGCCCGCGCCGGCGACCGTGCCCTGGTTCATGCCGATGTTGAAGCCGTGCGCGCCGGAGGCCGTGCGCAGGGCCGTCATCGCCTGCTTGGTGAGTTCGGCGAGTTCGGCGGTCTCCCCCGCCGTGAGGTCGGTGTAGTCGGCGACGTGCCGGTAGGGCACGGTCATCAGGTGGCCGCCGTTGTACGGGTAGAGGTTGAGCACCGCGTAGACCTGCTCGCCGCGCCGGACGACGAGCCCGTCCTCGTCGGACTTGGCCGGGATCGAGCAGAAGGGGCAGCCGTCGCCGGCGCCCGGGCCGGTCGGCTTGTTCTCGCCCTGGATGTAGGCCATCCGATGGGGCGTCCACAGACGCTGGAACGCGTCCTGCGTGCCTACTCCCAGCTGCTGCTCCGGCTCACTCGTCATGCAGTGCAGCATATGGCGTCGAGCTGGGGGGACGGCAAAGGCCCCCGGGATCTCCCCGGGGGCCCCTGCACCGTGTGATCAGACCTGAGCGCGCTCCTCGACGACCTTGAGGATCTTCGCGATGGCCTCGTCGAAGGGGATGCCGTTCTCCTGCGAGCCGTCGCGGTAGCGGAAGGACACGGACTCGTTCGACATGTCCTCGTCGCCCGCGATGACCATGAAGGGCACCTTCTGCTTCTGGGCGTTGCGGATCTTCTTCTGCATGCGGTCGGAGGAGGAGTCGACCTCGACGCGCAGGCCCTTCTTCTTGGCCGCGGCGGCGAACGTCTCCAGGTACTCCACGTGCGCGTCGCCGATCGGGATGCCGACCGCCTGGACCGGGGCCAGCCACGCCGGGAAGGCACCCGCGTAGTGCTCCAGGAGGACCGCGAAGAAGCGCTCGATGGAGCCGAACAGCGCGCGGTGGATCATGACGGGGCGCTGCTTGGCGCCGTCCGGACCCGTGTACTCCAGGTCGAAGCGCTCCGGCAGGTTGAAGTCGAGCTGGATCGTCGACATCTGCCAGGTGCGGCCGATGGCGTCCTTGGTCTGCACGGAGATCTTCGGGCCGTAGAAGGCGGCGCCGCCCGGGTCGGGGACGAGGGGAAGGCCCTGCTTCTCGGCGACCTGGCGAAGCGTCTCCGTGGCCTCCTCCCATGCCTCGTCCGAGCCGACGAACTTCTCCGGGTCCTTGGTGGACAGCTCCAGGTAGAAGTCGGTCAGGCCGTAGTCGCGCAGCAGGCCGAGGACGAAGGTGAGCGTTTTGTCGAGCTCCTCCGACATCTGCTCGCGGGTGCAGTAGATGTGCGCGTCGTCCTGGGTGAAGCCGCGGGCGCGGGTCAGGCCGTGCACGACGCCCGACTTCTCGTACCGGTACACCGTTCCGAACTCGAAGAGGCGCAGCGGCAGTTCACGGTAGGAACGCCCGCGCGCGTCGAAGATCAGGTTGTGCATCGGGCAGTTCATGGGCTTGAGGTAGTAGTCCACGCCCTCGTCGAGCTGCATGGGCGGGTACATGCCGTCGGCGTACCAGTCCAGGTGGCCCGAGGTCTCGAAGAGCTTCCCCTTGGTGGCGTGCGGGGTGTAGACGAACTCGTAGCCCTCTTCCTCGTGGCGGCGCCGCGAGTAGTCCTCCATGACCCGGCGGATGATGCCGCCCTTGGGGTGGAAGACGGCGAGGCCGGAGCCGATCTGCTCCGGGACGGAGAACAGGTCGAGCTCGCTGCCGAGCTTGCGGTGGTCGCGCTTCTCGGCCTCGGCGAGGAACTCCAGGTGCGCCTTGAGCTCGTCCTTGGTGGGCCAGGCGGTGCCGTAGATGCGCTGGAGCATCGGGTTCTTCTCGCTGCCGCGCCAGTAGGCGGCCGCGTTGCGCATCAGCTTGAACGCCGGGATGTTCCGGGTGGTGGGCAGGTGGGGACCGCGGCAGAGGTCCTTCCAGCACAGGTCACCGGTCTTGGCGTCCAGGTTGTCGTAGATCGTCAGCTCGCCGGCACCGACCTCGACGTCCGCGCCGTCGTCGTGCGAGGCGGAGCCCTTGAGGCCGATCAGCTCCAGCTTGTACGGCTCGTCGGCCAGTTCCTCGCGGGCCTCGTCGTCGGTGACGACACGGCGGGAGAAGCGCTGGCCGCGCTTCTGGATCTCCTGCATCTTCTTCTCGATGGCCTTGAGGTCATCGGGGTGGAAGGGCTTCTCGACGTCGAAGTCGTAGTAGAAGCCGTCCTTCACGGGCGGGCCGATGCCGAGCTTGGCCTCGGGGAAGAGCTCCTGCACGGCCTGCGCCATGACGTGCGCGGTGGAGTGGCGCAGGATGTTCAGGCCGTCCTCGGAGGAGATCTCGACGCCCTCGACCTCGTCGCCCTCGGACAGGGGGTACGACAGGTCCCTGAGCTCGCCTGCCACGCGTGCGGCGATGATCGAGCGCTCGCCGGCGAAGAGCTCGGCGGCCGTAGTGCCCGTCGTCACCACGCGTTCTTCCCGCTCGGAATCGCGCTGGATGATCACACGGACGTCTGACACCGGTCTCTCCTGACTGAAGGGGGCTGCGGCGCCATACCCGAGCGCGCGCACGAGTAAGGATCGTACCGACCCGGGACCGCCCTACGCGAAATCAGTCCCCGCGGTCCCCTCCCCGGGCCGCCGCGGCGCTCCTCCTCGGACGGCCGGGGGCCCTTTCCACAGGCCGCGTCAGTCCCCTCCGCAGGCCTCCTCGAAGAAGTCGACGTTCTCGTGGAGCTCCTTCATCAGCCGGTCCCGTTCGGCGTCGTCGACCTGGACGGGGACGACGCCGTGGGCCCCGGTGAGGCGCCGGAAACCGCCCCGGCTCTCCAGCCGCCCCTGCACCCGTACCGGGAGTCCGACCAGGTGGGCGTGCCCGGCGATCCGGTAGCCCTCCTCGTCGAGGGTGATCCGGACGTTCGGCACGTCGGCCCCGGCCAGCACGCGCAGCCGCACCGTGCCGTCGCCGCGCGGCCCGGACCTGCGCAGCCGTACGACCGCTCCCGTGATCCGCACCGGGACGGCGGGTTCCTCGCGCAGGTAGCGGGCGCCCGCCTCGCGCAGCACGGCCAGGTCGCCCGGTGAGAACTCGACGGGCTCGGCGGAGGGCGCGCAGCCCTCGGGCACTCCGGCCGCCGGGGCCCACTCGACGGCGATCCGGGCGCCCTCCGTGCCCCGGACGAGGGCGACGAGGGCCTCGGTGAGCTCATGGCTCACCCCTGCCTCGACGGCGGCGTCGAAGGCGTCCATCCCGCCGGTGGCCCGCTGGTAGTCGATGGCCTCCCGGGCGGCGAACAGGGCCTGGTGGAGGCGGACGGCCAGGGGACGGCCGCCGGCGACCGGGACGAAGGCCGTGAGACGGCCGTCGGTGGCGGAGCCGACGAGGACGTTCTCCAGGGCCGCGGCGGCGGAGCGGCGGTGGCGGGCGCCGTGGTAGCCGGCCCGGGCGCGGGTGGCGAGGGCCGCTGCGAGCAGCATCCGGCGGCCGGCGCCGCGCAACCGGTCCTCGACGGTCCAGGAGGCCGCGCCGGCGGGTCCGGCGGGGACGTCGTGCCACCAGCGGATCTCGTCGCTGGGCACGGCGAGGGAGACGAGGACCTCGCGGGCGGAGGGCGAGCCGCTGCGGGACAGGGCGAGCAGGGCCTCGCCGAGCAGGTCGTCGCTGTCGGGGAAGGCGCGGCTCTCGGGCACCAGGAGGCTGGTGCCGCTGCCGCCGGGGCCGGGCGGGGTCCAGCGGCCGTAGCGGCCTGGGGCGCCGCCGCGCCGCTGCCAGCCGTGCCGGCGCAGCAGGGCGCTCAGCACGGCCGGGTCGACGTCGACGGGCTCGGGCGGCGGGTCGCTCCAAGTGGTGTCGGCGGGGTGCGGCCGGAGCTGCCTCAGTGGCTCCTCGGTCGGGCGGTGCGTCACGGTTTCCCTCCCGTCCCGACCCGCGTCATGATCTCGCAGAGGGCCCGGTCGTCGAAGATGCGCGAGGTCGGTATCCGCACGGTGGTGCGGCGGCGGCCGGTGATCGGCTGTCCGGCGAGGTTGGTCCAGTAG
This sequence comes from Streptomyces luteogriseus, assembly GCF_014205055.1. Classification (NCBI taxonomy): domain Bacteria; kingdom Bacillati; phylum Actinomycetota; class Actinomycetes; order Kitasatosporales; family Streptomycetaceae; genus Streptomyces; species Streptomyces luteogriseus. The sequence continues at coordinate 7,119,249 of NZ_JACHMS010000001.1, read as the reverse complement.
CAGCAGTGCCTGAGGTCGAGCCGGTCGTGGCCGGCACGCAGCCAGTCGTCCGGGGAGCGCGGCACCAGCATCACCACGAGGATCTTGTGCACCGACACGGGGGTGCGGGCGAGCTTCGCCAGGTGGTCGTTGTCGAGCGTGAAGGAGAAGGTGCGCCCCGGTGGGTTGGGCGGCACCTGGTAGGTGGCCTTGAGCTGCACCTTGATGGTGACCTCGTCGTCGACCGTGTGCCCGGGGGCGCTGTGGCTGACGTGCCAGTCGATGCCGTTGTCGGGAAAGGGCTGGGACAGCGAGCAGCCGGCGGCCGCCGCGACGGCGTGCAGATAGCCGACCTGCAGTGTCTCCATGCAGGCGGTGGTGGCGAGAGTGCCGCGAGAGGGAGCCGTGCGCTCGGGCAGCAGCCCGCCCCGTTCGGGCTGCGCAATGGCCATGGCCAACAGCCTTCCAGAACAAGTGATTCCCCACTGCGGGCCGCTGAACTGCAACAACCCGTACTCCTGTTGTCTCCTTCCGGCGTACGGCGCAAACAGCCCGGGTATCACCGGATCGGGCAGCGGACGGTGCGTCAACTGCCGAAGGTGAACGAGGGGTTGTGTGGCTATGACGACGTGCTGGTACGAGGGGCCGCTGGCCGCCTTCGACACGGAGACGACGGGCGTCGACGTCGAGACCGACCGGATCGTGTCGGCCGCCGTGGTCGTCCAGGATGCGCCGGGCGTCCGGCCGCGGGTGAGCCGCTGGCTGGTGAACCCGGGGGTGCCGGTGCCCGCCGAGGCGACGGCGGTGCACGGGCTGACGGAGGAGCACCTGCAGTGCAACGGCCGGTGGCCGGCGCCGGTGATGTACGAAATAGCGCAGGCACTGGCCGAGCAGGCGCACGCCGGGCGCCCGGTCGTGGTGATGAACGCGCCGTTCGATCTGACCCTGCTGGACCGGGAGTTGCGCCGTCATCGCGCCTCGGCGCTCGGCCGCTGGTTCGAGTCGGCGCCGCTGGCCGTGCTGGACCCGAGAGTCCTGGACAAGCATCTGGACCGCTACCGCAAGGGCCGCCGCACCCTGACGGACCTGTGTGCGCACTACGGCGTCTCCCTGGAGGGCGCGCACGACGCGGGCGCCGACGCCGTGGCGGCGCTGGAGGTCACGCGGGCGGTGGGCCGCCGGTTCGCGTCCCGGCTGGAGCGGCTCGCCCCGGGTGAGCTGCACACCCTGCAGGCGGTGTGGCACGCGGCGCAGGCGCGGGGGCTGCAGGCGTGGTTCGCGCGCAGCGGTGTGGACGAGTCGGTCGATCCGGCGTGGCCGCTGCGTCCGGAGCTGCCTGCGGCCGCCTGAGCACCTGGCGCGGGGCCCGCGAGGGCATGAAAAAACCGGTCCGTCTGTGACGGACCGGCTGTTTCCGGTGGGCGATACTGGGTTCGAACCAGTGACCTCTTCGGTGTGAACGAAGCGCTCTCCCACTGAGCTAATCGCCCGGGAACGCACTGAACCATACAGGCCCGGGCACGCTTCCTTCAAACCGCTCGGAGGTGCCTGAGGAGTCCGCGCCGCCCGGAGCGCATCATCAGCGCGTGGTTGGCGCGGAAGACGGGCCGTCCGGGTACGGCGAGCCGTCGCAGCAGCGGCTTGTGCACGCTGACGACCTGGTCGTACCGCGCGAGACTGCCCGTCCCGCGCGGCGTGACCGTCCAGCGCGCCCAGCCCTCGATGTCCCCGGACAGGACGGTCTCCAGCACACCGGCGGCGCGGTCGCGCCGCACCTCGCGCGCCGTGAAGGTCATGTCGTACGGCAGGAGGGAGCGGATGCGGATCACCCCGGTGGTGTCGTCCAGCCGGATCACCTCGCGGACCTGGCGCCACCAGCGCGGGTAGTCCTCGGGGCGTTCCAGCACGTCGTACACGGTGGCGGGGGGTGCGGGCAGGGGCCACAGGCTGCGGAAGCGGTACTGGTTCCAGTCCATCCCGGCAGTCTGCCCACTCGCTGCTCGGACTGTCTGAGTACGCGCCTGAGTACCGGCACTCATGCCGTGCCGGGTGACGCGGACCACACTGCGATCCATGACCCACTTTCCGCCCCCGGCCGAGGAATTGCGTCTCCTCGATGCCGAACTCCGGCAACTGGACGCCCGGCGTTCCCAGTTGCTGACCCGTCGCGCCTGGCTGGTCGCGGCCCTGCAGCAGACGCAGCAGCAGTCGCGGCCGTGGGCCTCGGCACAGCCCCCGGTCACCGCATCGCCGCGGCCCGAGACGGCGGCGCCCAGCGTGCAGAACGTGCTGCTGGTCCTCGGCGGTGTCCTGCTGACGCTCGCGGCGGCGGTGTTCACGCTGGTCAGCTGGGGACACATGGGAATCGCCGGGCGCGCCCTGGTGCTCGGCGCGGTCACGCTGGCCACGCTCGCCGCGCCGGTGGCCCTGCTGAAGCGGGGGCTGCGGTCGACGGCCGAGTCCGTGGCGGGCCTCGGACTCGCGCTGACCGTCCTGGACGCCTACGCGCTGCACGCGGCGGCCCTCTCCGGGACGGCCGGGACCTTGTACGCGGCCGCGGCGTCGGCGGTGCTGGCGGCGATCTGGTCGGCCTACGGCTTGCTGCCGGCCACCTCCGCGCTGCGGCTGCCCCTGCCTTGCGCCCTGTCCGCGGCCCAACTCCCGCTGTTGCTGTGGGCCCTGGCGGCCGACGCGAGTCCGTACATGATCACGGCCGCGCTGCTGGTGACGGCCGGGCTCGACGCGGTGGCGGTGGCGCGGTTGACGGCCGGGGCGGTGCGGATCACCGCCGTCGTCGGCGCCTACGGCATGGGCGGCTGGGGTGTTCTGGGTGCCGGCTGGCTGTCCTTGACGGCAGGCGGTCCGGGTGACGCCTCCCGCGCCGGGGCGCTGCTCCTGCTCGCGGCGGCGATCGCCCTGGGCGCGGCTCTTCGGGGGCCGGGCGTCGGGCATGCCTTCGGTCTCGCGATCACGGCCGGGCTGCTCGTCGTGGGCGCGTTCGGCGGGGTGGCGCGTTCCGGGCTGCCGTCGGAGTGGGTGGTTCCCGCTCATCTGACGCTCGGTGTGGCCCTGTTGGCGGCCGAGCGGGCCGGACGGCTGCCGGACGCGATGCGGACGGGCTTCGTCTGGGCCTCCGGTGCCGTGCAGGCACTGGCGGTGCTGTGGACGCTGCCCGTCGTCGCCGTGGTGCTGCTGGGCCCGGCCGGATGGCTGGGCCGGGTGTGGAGCGGAGCGCCGTCGGATGCCCGTGCGGCGGTCGTCGTCGACGCCCCCTGGCCGCCGGACGCGGTCGCTGCTCCTGTCGTGCTGGTGATCGTGGCGGGAGTGCTCGCCCTCGCGGTCCGTGCGGAGGAGTGGCGCCCGCGGGCCCGGCTCGGTGCTCTCGGGCTGCTCTGGGCCACGGCGCTGATACTCCCGGCGGTCCTGGAGATCCCGTACGCCGCCGGACTGCTGGTCCTGGGCGTCATGACGGCGGCGGCGCTGTGCGCGTGCCGGGTCACGGCGTCGGCCGCGCAGGTCACGGCTCTCGTCCTGGCCCTGGTCACGGCCGCCGGCCTCACCCTGGTCTCCCTGGCGTCCCAGTCCGCGACCCTCGTCGTGCTGTCCGCGCTGACGGTGCTGTTCGGCGCGGGCTCGTGGCGGGCGGGTGTCGCGCCCTTCACGGCTCCGGCCGCTCTCGTGTACGCCGCCGCCCTGGCCTCGGCGTCCGGTGCCGCCGCGGACTGGCCGACGGCCCGAACCGCCCTGCTGGTCCTGCTGGTTCCCGCTGCCGCCGCCCTGCTGGCGGCGCGCCTCGGCCCGTCCCGGGCGACGGTGCCCGTCGAGGCCGCGGGAGCCGCCCTCGGGCTGTTCGCCGTGGCGCTCGCCGTCACCGACCCGCCGCTGCTCGCGCTGGTGCTGTCCCTGTGCGGAGTGATCGCCGCGGGCACGGCCCTGCGCGCCGACCGCCGTCCCGTCGGCTACGCGGCCACGGCCCTGTTCGTCCTCGCCGCCTGGGTGCGCCTGGCCGCCTGGGACGTCGGCACGCCCGAGGCGTACACGCTCCCGGTGACCGTCCCGGCCCTGTTCCTCGGAGCGCTGCGCCGGCGCCGTGACCCGCGGGCCTCCTCCTGGACGGCGTACGGCCCCGGGCTCGCCGCCACCCTGGTGCCGAGCCTCGTCGCGGCCTGGGCCGATCCGCACTGGACGCGCCCGCTGCTGCTCGGCCTGGCGGCGCTGCTGGTCACCCTGCTGGGCGCCCGGCACCACCTCCGGGCGCCGCTGGTGCTCGGCGGCGCGGTGCTGGCCCTGGTCACGCTGCACGAACTCGCCCCGTACGTCGTGCAGGTGACGGGTGCCCTCCCCCGCTGGGCGCCTCCCGCCCTCGCCGGGCTCCTGCTGCTCGCACTCGGGGCGACGTACGAGCAGCGGATCCGGGACGTGCGGCGGGTGCGGGAGGTCCTGGGGAGGATGAACTAACCCGCGGTCAGGGCATCTTGTCCCCGAGCAGGGCCAGGTTCTCGATGGCGGCGAGGCCGTACAGCGCGGTGTCGTTGGTGGACACCCAGGTGGCCTCGCTGCCCGGCACCAGCGCGACCGGGCCGCTCAGCTTCTCCGTCCTCCAAGGCGCGGACTCCTTGTAGCCGTCGGAGTTGTAGAACTTCTCCCAGGCCCGCTTGGCGAGCTTCTCGTCGCCGGTCTTGACGGCCGCGTACGCGTCGAGGCGTGAATGGCCCTGGAACAGCAGCAGGCTGCCGAAGTCGGAGCCGTAGCGGGCCTTCTGCTCCGCCTTGGTGGCGTTGAAGAAGCGGCAGTAGTCGAAGTACGCCTCGTTGAACTTCGGCATGTCGACCAGGTCGATGAGCTCGGCGCACAGCTCGTTGAGGCCGAAGACGGCCGAGAGGTGCGAGACCTCCACCTTGGCGGCCCCGGCGACGGCGAACCTGCCGGTGTCGAGGTCGTACAGGCCGCTGCCCTGGACGAAGCCGTTGGGCTGGGCGGCGATGGTCTCCATCGTGGACAGCACGCGGGCCTTGGCCTTCTCCCACTTGGGGCCCTTGCGCTCCCACTCCGTCAGCCAGGCCGAGACCAGGCCGCTCCAGTCCGTGCCGAAGCCGATCGACAGGGCGTGCCGGTCGGGGGTGTACGGCTCGGTGCGGATCTTGCGGAGCGGGTCGAGAGCGAGGAACGTCTCGTCGGAGTCGACGTTGGCGTGCATGAGGTCGCCGACGCGTTCGTCCGCCGTGAGGAAGTAGTAGTAGCGCCGGTAGGTGGTGTTGGCGATGCGCTGCTGCTTGGCGCTGTCGGCGAAGTGCTGCACCCCGTGGCGGGTGCCGAGGCCCGCCCATTTGCCCAGGTGGTAGACGTCGACCTCGCCGGTGTGCCGCGTCATCGCCTCGGCGAAGCGGAAGATGTCGGAACGACCGGAGCGCAGGTAGGCGAACCAGAGCCACAGATCCGGCGACAGCTCGGAGTTGTCCCAGGCGTAGCCGCCGATGTCGTACCGCCACTGGTGCCGGAACGTGTCGTAGGTGTGCATGATGTCGCCGTAGTCCCAGAAGCCGTACCAGCGGCGCTGCTCCACCTGGTCCTTGTAGTAGGTGAAGAGGAAGTCGAGGTGGTCCTCGATCTTCGCCTTGGCCGGGGTGGAGCGGTCGGGCTCGGAGTACAGGTTCGGTCCGAAGACCTTGGCCTCGATGAGCTGCTTGGGCGGCGCGGCCAGCTGCGGCAGCACGCGGACGGCCTCGACCTGTTCGGCGAACCGGTCGGGACTCGGGGTCGATTCGTTGGCCCAGAAGAGGAGTTCGGAGGTGCGGGCGATGCCGTACGGGGTGCCGAACTCCGGCTCGTAGTCCTCGTAGGTGATGTTGAGGCCTTCGAGCTGCTCCGGGAAGGTGTCCTGGCCCATGCCGTCGTGGTAGAAGCGCATGTCCATGGGCTGTGCCTCGGGCGACCAGAGCCAGAGGGTCACCTCGGCCTCGTCGGTCTGGGCGTCCCGGATGTCGAGCTGGGCGGGGAACTTCTCCCAGAAGTCGCGCAGCCCGAAGGAGAACCCGCCGCTCGCCCCGCCGACGTAGCCGAACCCGCAGGCGCGCCGGCCGCCGCCCGCGGCGACCCAGCCGTGCCCCTTCTTGGTGCGCTTGCGAAGCGTGAAGCCGTCGGCGGAGAGCTGGGAGAGGGTGTAGTCGCCCCACTCGGGGATGTACTGCAGCCGGGTCGTCACCCGCTGGTCCCAGGTGGCGGGGTCGGGCAGCTTCCTGCCCTCGAACTGGGCGGCCTGCACGGCAGCGCCCGGGTCCCGGCGCAGTCCGGTGATGCCCTTGACGGCCTCGCGCAGCAGTCCGGTGCCGTCTCCGCCGATGCGGATGTGGCGGTCGTACGACTCGTCCCGCAGGGGCACGGTGAAGCGGACGCCGAGGCCACGGATGAAGTCACCACTGGCCTTGCCGGGCTCCTGCTTTCCGTCGTAGGTGATGGTGTGCACCATGCGGAAGGAATCGGCGCCGGCGTAGAAGTAGAGCCTGATCGAGAAGGGCAGCCAGCTGCGGCCGCCCTTGCGGTGCTTGCCGTCGATGCGGACGACGGCGCGGACCGGACCCGCCTGCTCGACCTCGACCTTGGAGATCGCGCCGTCGAAGCGCTCGGTCCTGACCGCCCCCTGGTCCTCGTCCTCGATCTCGGGCTGGCGGATCAGCACGAGCCGGCCGTTCCTCGCGATCTCCGTGGAGCCCCGGGTGACGGACTTGACGAGTGTGGAGCCGGACGTGCCGATCCTCGCGGTGATGACACCGGTCGAGATGTCGATGGTGCCGCCGCGCTTGCCTACGGTGACCTTCTTCTCGGGTGCGGCGGGCGTCCCGGCGGCGAGGGTGAGCTTGCCGTCGCCCGAGGCGACCGCGTGCGCGGTCCACTTGAGGGAGCCGTCGGGCCAGTAGGCGATCGGCCAGGACTGCACAGGCACGGCCTTGCCGCCGGCGTCCGTCAGCGCGAAGGTCTGGTCCTTCTGGTACGCGCCCTTGGGCCAGGGCACACCGACGGTGGAGCCGGGGGCGGCGCCGAGGCCGCCGTCCTCCAGCCAGTCCAGGGTCACCGGGTCGGCGTCGGCGGCTTCGGCTCCGGGCGCGGCGTGGGCGTCCTGCGCCCCCAGCGCCCAGCTGAACTGGGCGGCGGCTCCGGTGACGGCGGCCGCTTTGAGGAGGGACCTGCGGGGGATGGGAGACATGACGATGCTGCCTTTCCTCGTCCGTGCGGGAAGCGAATCCGTACGCTGATCAGGGGCATGACAGAGAGAGGTGCGGCGCCGGCGCGCCGACCTGGAACGCGGGGGGAACCGCCGTTCAGCGGTGCCGGTACCGCTCCTCCACGGCGACGGCCGCCGCCGCGACGGCCCCGAGGACGGGGAGTGCCAGCGGCGCGGCGAACCAGGCGGACACGGCGACCACGGCCAGCCCGCCGACGATCAGGAAGGACCCGGCCGGGTCGAGCACGGTGCGACGCCCGGCATGCGCGAGGAGCGTCCGCCAGCGTGCGCCCGGCTCCCAGACCGCCGCCGCACGCAGCCCCGCCACGACGAGCCCGATGAGCGCGACGACCCCGAGGGCTCCGACGAGCGGCCCGCCGGGAATCCCCGCCCGGGCCGCCCGCACGTCCACCCAGACCGCGGCCGCCGCGGCCCACCCGGCGAGCCCGGCGAGCCACCCGCCGCGCAGAGCGGTGCGGAAGTCGGCGACGAACTCCCGCCGGCCACCGCCCTGATGGGTGGTGCGGCGCCGCAGGTGCCGCGCCCCGGCAGCGAATGCGGCGGGGTAGGTGACGACTCCCAGCGAGGCCACCGCGATCCACACACCGGTCAGCAAAGACTCGGCGAACACCGCGAACCTCTCGGCGAACACCGACTCGCCCCGTGCCTTCACCCGTGTCCCGGCCATGTCCGCCTCAGCCCTTCAGACCCGACGTGGCCATGCCGTCGATCAGATAGCGCTGGAAGGCGAGGAAGAAGGCGAGCACCGGCAGCAGCGCGACCAGTGACATGGCGATCATGCCCCCGTAGTTGGCCAGCCCCTCCTGGTCGACGAACATCTTCAGGCCGAGCGAGACCGTGTACTTGTCGGGCTCGTTGAGGTAGATCAGCGGGCCCATGAAGTCGTTCCACGAGTTGATGAACGTGAAGATCGCACTGGTGATCAGGGCCGGCCGGCTCAGCGGCAGCACGATCGACCAGTAGATCCGGAAGTGCCCGCAGCCGTCGAGACGGGCCGCCTCGTCCAGCTCCTTGGGCATGTTGCGCATGAACTGCACCATCAGGAAGACGAAGAACGCCTCGGTGGCCAGGTACTTCCCGAGCAGCAGCGGCGTGTAGGTGTTGATCAGCTCCAGGTTGCGGAACAGCACGTACTGCGGGATCAGCAGCACGTGGTAGGGCAGCAGGAGTGTGCCGATCATCAGCGTGAACAGCAGATTCCGCCCGGCGAACCGGATCCTGGAGAAGGCGTACGCCGTCAGCGAGCAGGACACCAGGATGCCGATGACGGAGCCGACCGCGAGGAAGAGCGAGTTGTAGAAGAAGGTGGAGACGGAGATGTCGGCGATGCCGTCGGCGAGGCTCTTGTAGTTGGCGACGACGGGGTCGCTCGGCAGAAGATCCAGGCTGCCGACGATGTCCTCGCTCTTCTTGAAGGACCCGCCGACGACCCAGACCACCGGATAGAGGATCACCGCGAGGACCAGCAGGGACCCGAGGTGCCAGGCGAGGGAGCCGGGCAGCTTGTGCCGGAGCGTCCCGGAGCCGGACGGCTTGACGTCGGTGGTGGCCTGCGCGCTCATCGGGCGCCCTCCTCGTAGTGCACCCAGCGCTTCTGGGACCAGAACAGCACCGCCGTCACCAGGGCGACCGCGACGAGCAGCAGCCAGGCCATCGCGGAGGCCAGACCCATCCGGCTGTTCTCGAAGCCCTGGACGTAGAGGTAGCAGGTGTAGACCATCGAGCCGTCGGCGGGACCGCAGGCGTTGCCGCCCGCACCGCCGCCGACGATGTACGCCGAGCTGAAGATCTGGAAGGAGTGGATCGTCTCCAGCAGGACGTTGAAGAAGAGGACCGGCGAGATCATCGGCAGCGTGATGTTCCAGAACCGGCGGAACTTGCCCGCCCCGTCGACCTCGGCCGCCTCGTAGAGCTCACGCGGGACCTGCTTGAGACCGGCCAGGAAGATGACCATGGGGGCGCCGAACTGCCAGACGGTGAGCGCCACCAGACTGTAGATGATCATGTCCGGGTCGCCGGTCCAGCCGCCGACGTCGATACCGAAGATCTTCTGCGTACGGTCGACGATCGCGTCGTCCGAGAAGATCGCCTTCCAGACGATCGCGACGGAAACGCTCGCACCGATGAGCGACGGCGCGTAGAAGGCTGCCCGGTAGAAGGCCTGCCCGCGCCGGCTCTGCGCCAGCAGCAACGCCACGCCGAGGGCGGCGATCAGCTTGAGCGGTGTGCCGACGGCGACGTACCAGAGCGTCACCTGCACCGAGTGGCGCCAGCGCGGATCGCCGAACATCTCGGAGAAGTTGTCGAGGCCGATCCACTTGGGCGCGTCGAACAGGTTGTAGTCGGTGAAGGCGTAGTAGAGCGAGGCGATCATCGGGCCCGCGGTGAGCAGCAGGAACCCGGCGATCCACGGGGACATGAAGAGATAGCCGGCCAGGTTCTCCCGGCGCCGCCGCCGCTTGAGGGCGGCGGGGCGCTCGGGCTTCACCGGACCGTGCCGCGGCTCGGAGTCCTGGGACAGGCCCTCCATCGCAGGGGCGTGTGTCACGGTGGTTCCCATCAGGTGCCGAGAGCCGTCTTCGACTCGGTGAAGAACTGCTTGACGGCTTCCGCCACCGAGCGCTTGCCCAGGCCGAGTTCCTCGCCGATGCGAAGGAAGGCGGACTCGCAGACGTCCGCACCGTTCGGGTGCGGGGTGATGGGCTCCAGGACCCCCGCCTTGACGAGGGACTCCTCGTAGGCGGCGATCGCCTTGTTCACCTCGTCGGTCGGCTTGTACGCGTCGTACTGCGCCTGCGTCGCGGGCACGCCGCGGTCGTAGCCCATGATCTTGGCGACCTCGGGGTCGTGCACCATGAAGTCGATGAACTGGGCGACCTCCTTGGGGTGCTGGGTGCGCTTGGAGGCGCTCAGCATGAGGGAGCCGAGGTACTGGCCGGTCTTCTTGCCGTCCGTGGTCGGGATGGGGGCCAGGCCGTACTCGCTCTTGCCCTCGGAGGTGTAGCGGACGGTGAAGTTGTCCCAGGTGAACTCACCGCCGGAGATCTCCCCGGCGACCGCCGACTTGGGCTTGATCTGGGCGACCTTCTTCTGGTTGGCGTAGCTGCCGTCCTCGACGCCTTCCTTGGCCTTCGTCCACCAGTCCGTCAGATCCGCCTCGGTGAAGCCGAGCGCGTCCTCGGTGAAGAACGCCTTGCCGCTCTGGCGCAGGTAGAGGTCGTAGAGGTACATGATGTTGTACGGGCCCGTGTCACCGGCACGCCCCGTCTTCTCTCGGATCTTCTTCATCGCCGCGTGGTAGTCGTCCCAGGTCCAGCCCTGCTCCGGCTTCACCCCGGCGCGGGTGTAGACGGGCTTGTCGATGACGAGTGCCATCGAGTTGGAACCGACCGGAACGCCGAGGAGCTTGCCGTCGATCTCGCCGAACTTCTCGAGGCCCGCGCGGAATCCCTCCATCCGGAGGTGGCCGGCCTCGGCCTGCTCGCTGAGATCGAGCAGGATGTTCTTCGCGTCGTATTTCCGGAGGAAGCCGATCGCATTCTGGAACACGTCCGGCGGATTTCCCCCGGAGGCCTGGGTGTTGAACTTCTTCCAGAAGTCGAGATAAGGCTGGAAGTCCGTTTTCACCTTGATCTTCGGGTACTTCTTGTGGAAGAGCTCGATCGTCTTGTTGATTCTCTCGGCACGGTCCTCCGCACCCCACCACGCGTAACGGATCGTCACCGTCCCGTCCGCGGAGGCCCCTCCGTCACCGCCGCACCCGGTCGTCGCGGCCAACCCCAGCGTGGCTGCCGTGGCTCCGGCCGCCTTCAGGATCGTACGTCTCTCAACATTCCTGCCGTTCACCACGGTTGGACCTCCCCGCACGTCGTGCCGCTCGCATGAATCGTTTCAAGTAAGCGCTTGCTGGCACAAGGTACGGAGGGGCTGAGAGTGCGTCAATGATTCGGACAAGAATTTCTTGCCGAAGGGGTGGGTGACGGAGGGGGCCGAGGAGGCGGGGTCCGGGACGGGGGCCGACGATGTCGCTGGTGGTGGTCGGGTGACCGGAACGCCGAACGGGGCAGGGCGAGTCGGACCGCTTTCGGGCGTGACCGAAAGTCGACGGTGGGGGTGGCGGGAGGAGTTGCCGGGGCGAGGGTTCGTTCCGGCCATGCGGCGTCGGGGGTGGGGTGTCGGGGGCCGGGTGCCCGGGAGTGGTGGAGGGCCTGGCCGGGGCGGCCGACGGGGGCGGTGTCGCGCCCGGGCCGGCATCCGGGACTCGGCCGTCGGGCGGGCCGACCGGCACGGCCCGGCCCCGGCGTGGTCACCCCGCGAAGGCGCTCCCCGGGCCGTCACGGCACCAGCCAGTCCGAGGGCGGTACGAGCGTCGCCCCCTCGCCCGGTGCTCCCGGCACGGCCCGTCCGGCAGGGGCGCCACAGCACTCGGCGGGCGGAACTCTGCGTCACCGGGCAGTCGCGAACGCCCGGCGGACCGTTACGGTCGGACGCCTCGAAGCCCCGACCTCACGGAGCCCGGAACACGACGGCCTGGCGGACACAACGCCGACGGCCCACCTGCGCCTGCGCAGATGGGCCGTCGGTCCGGGTGGGCGATACTGGGTTCGAACCAGTGACCTCTTCGGTGTGAACGAAGCGCTCTCCCACTGAGCTAATCGCCCGGACGCAGGAAGAACATTACCCCATGTCAGGGGGTGCCTGTGACGCTCACTGGTCCTTGATCTTCCACGGCATGACGATGCCGAACTTCCACAGGTAGAAGCCGACGAGTGCGCCGATGATCACCAGCCCGACCGACGTCAGGATGATGTTGCGGCGCCGCACCCTGGGGTCGAGGGCGCGCTGGGCCGCTTCGGTGACCTTCCGCTTGGTCCAGCGGAGCACCAGCTGGGCCCAGACGAACTCCGTCGCCCAGATCGCCATGCCGCCGAAGATCACGACCCAGCCCGGCCCGGGAAGGGGCAGCATGATGATGCCGGCCACGACGACCGCGAGCCCGATGATGAAAACGCCGACCTGCCAGCTGACGTGCAGCGCCCGCCGGGCCTTGATGAATTCCGGCGCTCGCGAGCCGAGCCCGCGGTCCTGCTCGCCGTGCACCTCGCCCGTCCCCGTCTCGTCCGACGCCACGGCCACCTCGCCCGGCTCGTTACTCCCCGTATTCATACGGCCAAACACTACCCGAGCGAAACCAGTCACCGGAATGGACGCACGACCCGAACGATCTCTCGGCCGGAAGAGTTACGTAAAGGCACGCAAAACACTCAGAGGGGTTTACAACGGCACCGTAGGTGGCATGTCGATTTCGCCGACGTGCGAATCCCCGAGCGCACACTGAGCGAAAGGCCCTGGCGCTTATGAACACCACGGTCAGCTGCGAGCTGCACCTGCGCCTCGTTGTGTCGAGCGAGTCCTCCCTGCCTGTCCCCGCAGGCCTGCGGTACGACACGGCCGACCCCTACGCCGTGCACGCCACCTTCCACACCGGAGCCGAGGAAACCGTCGAGTGGGTGTTCGCCCGTGACCTCCTCGCCGAAGGGCTTCACCGCCCTACGGGCACCGGCGACGTCCGCGTCTGGCCGTCGCGCAGTCACGGTCAGGGCGTCGTGTGCATCGCCCTGAGCTCGCCGGAGGGCGAGGCCCTGCTCGAGGCCCCGGCACGGGCCCTGGAGTCCTTCCTGAAGCGGACCGACGCCGCCGTGCCGCCCGGCACGGAACACCGGCACTTCGACCTCGACCAGGAGCTCTCGCACATCCTGGCGGAGAGCTAGGGCGAGGCCCCCACAAAGCCGCCCGGCGCCGTCGACTCGGGGAGACGGCTCGGGCCCGGACAACCGCACACGGGATGACACCGGCGCCTTACCGCGGCTCGACGCGGTACGGCGCCGGTCCGCGTCCTGGACCCCTCCCCCGCCCTCGCCGTGCGGGAACCCTGGCGGGCCCGGTGGCGTTGCATTCGAAGCCATGTGCGGGCATGAGGGCGGTCCGGCGGTGGTGGAGCCGTTACCATCGGCCAGCATCGGCGGGCGCCCGCCCGACCCTCAGGCCAGGGAGCAAATCGTGCTGATCACCCACGACACCCGGTGCGCCCTCGACACCGTGGTCGATCTGGTGAACACCGCACCGGAGGACGACACGGCGCCGGACGGGCTGCCGGACCTGGCAACCCTCACGGACTTCGTGCGAAACCACGAGATCAGCGATGTCGGAGTGCTCTCGGAGTCCGACCTCTCCGCGGTGCGCGAGATCCGCGATCGTTTCGCCGCCGTCTTCGCCGCACCGGACGCCCGCGCCGCGGCCGGCCAGATCAACGAGCTGGTGGCGGCCGCCGGCACCACGCCCCGGCTCACGGACCACGACGGCTACGACTGGCATGTGCACTACTTCGCGCCCGGCGCCTCCGTCGCCGACCATCTGGCCGCCGACTGCGGCATGGCGCTGGCGTTCTTCGTGGTCGCCGGGGAGCAGGAGCGGCTGCGGCGGTGCGAGGCGCCCGACTGCCGGCGTGCCTTCGTCGACCTGTCCCGCAACCGCTCACGGCGCTACTGCGACAGCCGCACCTGCGGAAACCGGCTGCACGTGGCTGCGTACCGGGCACGCCGCAAGGAGGCGGCGGGCTGACGCCGTCGCCGGGCCTCGGGGTCGCACGGGACGGCGATGCCGACGCGGCCCCGGCGGATGGCGCCGGGTACCGCGCTTACGGCTCACAGCAACAGCAGATCGTGCAACGAGGCCATGAGCAGCAGGCTCCCGATCACCGCCAGGAAGATCATCAGCGGTGGCTGGGATAGGGCGAAGAGACAACCACGTGGCTCGTCCTGCCGGGGACATGGCTCGTCCTGCGGCGGTGCGGGGTCGCTCTGTTGCGTCGTGTCCAGCATCTCGCGGCGATGATGACGCAGTCGCCCCGCCGGGCGCGATCGGCACCCGCGATCCGTGCGGGAGTGCGCCGATTCCGTGAGGTCCGGTTCGGGTTGTGATCATTTCCGCGCACCGGCGGACCCACTGTGACGATTCAGCCGCCGGCGGGCTGCCTCGTCATATGCCGTGCTTCTTGAGGATGGCCTCGATGTCGCTGAAGTCGTCGTCGCCGCGGGACGCCGGCGCGGGCCGGGTCGCCGGGCGGGTGCCCTGCCCCAGTGAGGGCGCGGAGGCGGTGGGTGCCACCGCATCGGGCCGGCCGGCCTCACGGGCCGCCGCCCTGCGCTCCTTGCGGGTGCCGCCGCGGCGGCGCTCCACGGTCCGTGTGGTCATGAAGAGCACCCAGGAGAGGCCGAGCACGCCGAACCCGGCCCAGGCCGTCGGGCTGAACGCGGTGTCGGCCAGCCACTCGACGACTCCCGTCATCACCAGGCCGATCGGGACGAGGGAGTAGGCCGCGATACGGACCGCCGCGAGGTAGCGCTTGCGATACGCCGTGACGACCGCAATGCCCAGGCCTGCCGCGGACACGGCGGAGCAGACGGTCTCGGCAATCATCCGGTCCTCCAGGCGTGGCGCGGTCGGGTCGGGGCACTTCGTTCCTTCCATCCTGCACCCGCCGCACCCCGGGGGGCCATGCCGCGGCCCGACATCAGGGACATCTCCGGGTCGCCTCCTCCGCAGGTGCCGGTGCGGGCTGCACCCCGGCCCGGGCTGCTGGGAGACTGTCGGCATGAGCGACTCCTCCTCCGACCGTTCCGCCGCCCCCGTCCTCGAGGTCTGGTGCGACCTCCAGTGCCCGGACTGCCGCACCGCGCTGGACGATCTCCACGCCCTGCGCGCCCGCTACGGCGACCGCCTGGAGCTGCGGCTGCGGCACTTCCCGCTGGAGAAGAACAAGCACGCCTTCGCCGCCGCCCAGGCCGCGGAGGAGGCGTGGGAGCAGGGCCGGGGATGGGCGTACGCGGAGGCCCTGCTGGGGCGCGTGGAGGAGCTGGCCCGTGAGGGAGAACCCTTCCTGGTCGAGGTGGCCCGCGAACTGGACCTGGACGCGGAGGAGTTCGACACAGCGCTGGTCGACGGCCGGCACATCCTGATCGTGGACGCCGACCAGGCCGAGGGCAAGGCGATCGGCGTGAGCGGCACCCCGACGTACGTCATCGGCGGTGAGCGGCTCGACGGCGGCAAGAGCCAGGAGGGACTGCGCGAGCGCATCGAGGAGATCGCGGACCGGCTGCTGGCCGGGCAGGAGCACTGACCGCCCTCGCCCGGCTCCCGGGCCGCTACAGCAGCGGCTTGTACATGGCGTACTGCTCGGTCTCGTAGCCGAGGGAGGCGTAGAGCCGTTCGGCCGGGGCGTTGCCGGCGAAGACGTTGAGGCCGAGGGTCCGCCTGTCCTCGGCGATCGTCTGGGCCTCGGCGAGCAGCATGAGCGTGCGGCCGTGGCCCTTCCCCCGGTGGGCGGCGTCGGCTTCGACGTCGAAGACGAACGCGCTGTTCTCGCGCACTGCCAGCCACAGTGTGCCCACCGGTGTCCCCCGATGCTCGACGACGCTGATGAGCATGCCGGGGGTGGCGAGGCCCTCGGGCAGCAGGGTGGCGTGGTCGCGTTCCGACTTGGCCCGGGCCTCGGCCTCCGGAACTCCCCGTTCGATCCAGCTGCGCGCGTAGTCCTCCAGGCCCTTCTCCAGCCAGGGCCCGAACTCCGCCTCGGTCATGGGCCGGGCGCGGCTGCCCTCCGGCAGGCCGGGCGGGGTGTCACCGAGCCGCTTCTCCATGCCGCGGTTGCGGACGACGTAGCCGAGCGCCGTGGCGAGCCGGAGTCCCGTCTCGGATGCGGCGGGGACCGTCGCCTCGATACGGCGGCACCCCCAGCCGCGCGCCACCTCCTCCGCGGCGAGTGCGGCGACCGTGCCCCGGCCCCGTCTGCGGTCCGGTTCGTCGATGTGCAGCTTCATGATCCGGGCCACCCCGGTGCCGAAGACGGGGTGCGTGCCGAGGTGTATCGCCCCCACGGGGCGGCTGTTCACACACACCTGGAAGCGGCGTGAGCGCGTCCCGTCGGCGTTCTGCTGAAGCGGCTCGATCGGCCGCAGGGTCGTGGTCATCACGGGTGTTCTACCCGCAACCACGAGCCTGGTCAGCCGAATTTCCGGGGTCGGTCAGGGGTCGAGGTCGTTCCCGGCCCGCTCGTCGAAGATCCGCATGGCCTTGGCGGTCACCGGGCCCGGCGCGCCGGGCAGCTCACGGCCGTCGACACGGTGCACCGCCTGCACGTCCCGCAGAGTGGACGTCAGGAAGATCTCGTCGGCGCGTTCCAGGACGTCCAGCGGCAGGTCGGTTTCCCTGGCGCCGGTCCATTCGACCGTCAGCGCACGGGTGATGCCCGCGAGGCAGCCGGAGGCGAGCGGCGGCGTGTGGATCTCGCCGTCGAGGACGACGAAGACGTTCGAGCCGGTGCCCTCGCACAGCCGCCCCACCGTGTTGCCGAACAGCGCCTCGGACGCACCCTGTTCACGGGCGCGGGCGAGGGCGACGACGTTCTCGGCGTACGAGGTGGTCTTCAGGCCGGTGAGCGCGCCGCGCTCGTTGCGGGTCCAGGGGACCGTGATCACGGCGGTGGAGTCGGGGCGGCGGGCCGTCTCGCCGAGGGCGACGACGAGGGTCGGTCCGTGTTCACCGCGGTCGGAGCCGAGGGGGCCGTGGCCGCCGGTGTAGGTGATGCGGAGGCGGCCGAGCGGCACCGGGTTGGCGTCCAGGACGGCGGCGCAGGCACGGCGCACCTCGTCGTGGTCCGGGTCCGGCAGGCCGAGGCCGCGCGCGGACCGGGTCAGCCGGTCGAGGTGCCGGGTGAGCGCGAACACCCGGCCGTCCACGGCCTTCACCGTCTCGAAGATGCCGTCGCCCACGGTCAGCCCGTGGTCGAAGACGGAGACGCGGGCGGACTCGGTGTCCTGCAGACCGCCGTCGAGCCAGATCTTCACGTCAGGTCCTCTCCACTCACCTCGTACGCCCCCGACGCTATCGCGAGCAGCCGGGACGCCTTCAGCTCGGTCTCCCGCCACTCCCCCTCGGGATCGGAGCCCCAGGTGATGCCGGCGCCGGTGCCGAAGCGCAGCATGCCGTCGGCCCGGTCGATCCAGAAGGTACGGATGCCGACGGCCAGCTCTCCGGCCTCCCGGTCGGCGTCGACCCAGCCGATGCCGCCGCAGTACGGTCCCCTGGGCGCCGTCTCGAGCGCGTCGATGATCCGCAGCGCGCTGGACTTGGGCGCGCCGGTGACGGAGCCGGGCGGGAAGGCCGCGGCGAGCAGCTCGGCCCAGCCGGCCCCCTCCCCCAGCTCGCCGCGGACCGTCGACACGAGGTGGACCAGTCCGGGGTGCTTCTCGACGGCACACAGATCGGGCACCGTCACACTGCCCGTGGCGCAGACCCGCCCGATGTCGTTGCGGACGAGGTCCACGATCATCACGTTCTCGGCGTAGTCCTTCTCCAGCAGGTCCGCCTCGGTGCGGCCGGTGCCCTTGATCGGGCCGGACTCGACGGTGCGGCCGTCACGCCGCAGGAACAGTTCGGGGGAGGCGGTGGCGATCTCCACGCCGTGCCCGGGTAGGCGAATCGTTCCTGCGTACGGTGCCGGGTTGCCGCGGGCCAGCAGCGCGGTGAGCGCGTCCACGTCCGCGCCGGGCGGGACGGGCGCGGACAGCACCCGGCACAGGTTCGCCTGGTAGACCTCGCCCGCCGCGATGTGCGCGCGGATGCGCCGCACCCCGGCCGTGTACGCGGCGCGGTCGAGCGAGGACGTCCAGTCACCGGAAGCCGGGCCGCGCCAGGCGCCGGGGACGGGGACGGGAACGTCCGCCGTCCGGACCTCCGCGAAGCGTGCGCAGGTCAGACGGCCCTCGAAGTCGGCACTGACGGCCCAGAAGCCGCTGGACTCCAGGGCTTCGGGATCGTCGGTGACGTCGAGGAGCCCGGTGGCGACTCGGTCACCGAAGCGGGCGAGGGGAGGGAGGTGGAGCACGCAGTCGAGTCTATGGCGGGAGTCCCGCGGGTGACCGGGGGATGTCCCGTCCGGCGGCCCTGTGACCTCCCTGAGCAGGGGAAGCGCAGCACGCTGCACAAACGCGTTTTTGTGCTGGCCCCGGAATCCGCTAGAGTTCAACACGTCGCCGGGCCGCGAGAGCGTTCCGAACCGACAGGCGGACGTAGCTCAGTTGGTAGAGCGCAACCTTGCCAAGGTTGAGGTCGCGAGTTCGAACCTCGTCGTCCGCTCGAAGGAAGAGGGGGCTTCCCGGCTCCCTACACTCCTGGTGGAGTGGCCGAGAGGCGAGGCAACGGCCTGCAAAGCCGTCTACACGGGTTCAAATCCCGTCTCCACCTCCAAGGACGATTAGCTCAGCGGGAGAGCGCTTCCCTGACACGGAAGAGGTCACTGGTTCAATCCCAGTATCGTCCACTGGATCTCTCAAGATCCCGACCCGCGCGATTAGCTCAGCGGGAGAGCGCTTCCCTGACACGGAAGAGGTCACTGGTTCAATCCCAGTATCGCGCACGCAGTGCCCATGATCCGATGCACTCGGTGGTCATGGTCCCGAGGACGATTAGCTCAGCGGGAGAGCGCTTCCCTGACACGGAAGAGGTCACTGGTTCAATCCCAGTATCGTCCACACCACACAGGAGCCCCCGGCCGTTCGCGGCCGGGGGCTCCTGTCGTGTCGTGTCACGTGTCGTGTCGTGTCACGACCTCACATCAGGACGAGAACAGCATGTGGCCGAAGCTCTTGTTGCGGTGGTGACCGTGATGGCCGTGGTGCCCGTGGCCGCCGTGCGGGGCGCCCCAGGCGGGAGCCGGAGGGGCCGGGTAGGCCTGCGGGGCGGGCGGGGGCGGCGGGGCGGCCTGGGACCACTGCGCCTCCAGGCGAGTGAGCGACTCCAGCTCGCCGTAGTCGAGGAAGATCCCGCGGCAGCCGCTGCACTGCTCGATCTGGACACCGTTGCGGTTGTACGTGTGCATCGGCGCACGGCACTTCGGACACTGCATGGTCGTTCAACTCCTCGCCGGTCGGTCCTGCTTCACATCTCGCCAGGACAGACTCTGTTCCGCTGTGGTCGGTTGCACCCTACTTCGCGTGGTCCTGCGTCAACTGCGGCGGGATGGTAGCCATTCGGTCACAGGCGTCCACGACCGACTGCTCGACCTCGTCCAGCGGGCGGCCGGCAGCGACCGCCTTGGCGACGGCGCGGGCCGCGGTCTGCGCGGTGAGGGCCCGGGCGGGAACATCGAGGGCGGGCCAGGGGTCGCCGTCGGCGGGGACGGCGGGGCCGCCGGCCTCCCGGTAGGCGGTGAGGAACCGGGTCCACTCGTCGGGCGGGAGCAGGCCGCAGGCGTACCAGGCGGCGGGGCGGGCGAGATCCCAGGCGGGCACGCCGACGCCGAGGTCGTCCACGTCTATCAGCAGCCAGGGGCCGTCGGGGGCGGGGTGACGGACGAGCTGCCCCAGGTGGAGGTCGCCGTGGCAGAGGGTTCCGGTGCCGGGCATCGGTGCCTCGGCACGGGCCCAGGGCGGGAGGGTGGCCCAGGCGCGCAGGACGGGGGCGGCCGCCGGGTGCGGGCAGGCCTCGCGCAGCCGGCCGATCGCCTGTGCCGCTTTGACGGGGCCACGCATGAAGGGCAGGTCCGCCGGGGCCGGGGTGCGGTGGAGGCGGGCGAGGAGCGTGGCGGCCGCTTCCCAGGGGGCGGCGTCGGGATCGCCCGGATCCACGGGAGTGCCGTACGGCCAGAACGTGGTGAGGCGGCCGTGCAGGTCGGCCGGGACCGAGGCCAGCGGGGGCAGGAGGATGTCGGGGTGGTGGGCGGCGAGGGTGAGGCGGCGGGTCAGCTCGGCCGGGCCGGTGTCCGGGGCGTGGGCCTTCGCGACGGTGTCCGCGTGCCGTACCACCAGGCCGTCGGGGCGGTCGGCGAGCGTGGCCGCGCCACAGGGGCAGGCCGGCGAGCGTGCGTGGGCAGCGGATCGGGCCTGTGCGGTCAGGCCGGCCAGGAGCGGGCCGGGGGCGGAGTTCACCGGCCGAGAGTACGTGCAGACAGGGGCGCGGTCGTAGGGAACCATCCGTTCCGGGGGCTCGGCGCTTGCGGGACAAAAGCAATGCCGGCGCAGCTCCCCAGCTGCGCCGGCATCTTTTGCCGTCCGCCGCACCCCCGTCCCCACGGGGTTTCATGGGTGGGATGTCCCCGCCCGGACCGCTCTTCCGGGCCTGGGGGTCGCCGCTCAGCGCCCCAGCATCTCTCCCACGGACGACGCCTGTGTGGCCACTGTCTCCCACCCGTCGAAGACGAGGAGGAGCAGGACCGCCAGGGGAAGGGCCATCAGCGTCGCCACCACCGGGTGGCGACGGCCCTGGCGGCGGCGGAACGCGGCGGCGTACACCTTGCGTCCCTCTTCGCGGAGCAGCGTCCGCGGAGCCGTCTGGGCCATGGTCCCTCTCCTGACCGTTATCAGTTGTCGTTGGCAGCGGCGGGCGTCTGACCTCGGGGGACGAGTGCTGCCACCCGCCGCTTGACTTCAAATCTAGGCGTCCGGCCCTCCCCCGGCGTCATGCCCTCGTACCGATTGCCGGGCCTCCCGGAGGATGAGCCGTCACCTGCGACGTACTCCCCTGGGTGGAGACGGGGGCGCGGGTCTCAGGGTCTTCCCCGACGGGACGACCGGATCATCCCGCTTTGTCCGAGATCTCCTCTCGCGGAATCGGCTGTTCCACCAGAGCCAGCACCCGATTCGCCATGAAGCGGGCGGTCCGTACGACCGTGCCGCTCCGGGTGACTTCGCTCACTTCCACGACGCCTCGGCGTACGGCCGTCTCCACCCTGCGGCCCGCCCTGCTCGCCACCACCTCATAGGTGCGCGTCGTGTCCCCCGCGTCCACGACTATCTCCACGCGATCACCCTTCACAGGACCAATCCCCCTTCCGCGACGGGTGGTTGGGATCACCAGCAGCGCGAAGTCCGCCTCCCCGCGCCCTCCCTGACCACCTTTCAAGTCTCCCACCCACCACTGACAATCCATTGCTCCGAGAGGGCGCGGCCTCTGCGCGCGGGCGGCCGTGGAAACGTAAGCTGTGGCTCGTCACAGGACCGGGCAGCGGGGATGAACATGGCGATGATGCGCCTGAGGCGCGAGGACCCGCGCGTCGTCGGCTCGTTCAAGCTTCACAGACGGCTCGGCGCGGGCGGGATGGGCGTGGTCTACCTGGGCTCCGACAAGAAGGGGCAGCGGGTCGCGCTGAAGGTCATCCGTCCCGACCTGGCGGAGGATCAGGAGTTCCGCTCCCGGTTCGCCCGTGAGGTCTCGGCGGCCCGGCGGATCCGCGGCGGTTGCACGGCCCGGCTGGTGGCCGCCGACCTCGACGCGGAACGGCCCTGGTTCGCCACCCAGTACGTGCCCGGCCCGTCCCTGCACGACAAGGTCGCGGCCGAGGGACCCCTCGGTGCGGCCGATGTCGCGGCCGTGGGTGCCGCCCTGTCCGAGGGCCTGGTAGCGGTGCACGAGGCCGGGGTGGTGCACCGGGACCTGAAGCCGTCGAACATCCTGCTGTCCCCGAAGGGGCCGCGGATCATCGACTTCGGCATCGCCTGGGCCACCGGCGCCTCGACGCTCACCCATGTCGGCACGGCGGTCGGCTCGCCCGGCTTCCTCGCGCCGGAGCAGGTGCGCGGGGCCGCCGTCACCCCGGCCACGGACGTGTTCTCGCTCGGGGCCACGCTCGCGTACTCCTCGATGGGCGACTCGCCCTTCGGGCACGGCAGTTCCGAGGTGATGCTGTACCGCGTGGTGCACGAGGAGCCGCAATTGCACGGCGTGCCCGACGCGCTGGCTCCACTCGTCCGGGCGTGTCTGGCGAAGGACCCCGAGGAGCGGCCCAGCACGCTCCAACTGTCGCTGCGGCTCAAGGAGATCGCGGCCCGGGAGTCTCAGGACCTCGCCGGCGTCCGGCCGCCGCGCGGTGCCGAGAGCGACCGGCCCGTCGACACGTACCCCGAGCGCACCCGGCGTCCGCAGGGACAGCAGGGTGGCGGGGTCTCCGGGGCGCAGCGGGGCCGGGGCACTCCCCCGCCCCGGGGCTCCTCCCCGTCCCGGGACGGCCATCCGGCGCCGGACGGTCCGGGCTCCCAGAGCGGGACCGGTGGGCGCGGCGGAGCCCGGGCGACCGGGGGCGGCAACCGGTCCACGGGGGGCGGAGCCCGCGGCAGGACTCCGGTGCGCGGGGCGGGCGCCTCGCGCGGCGGCACCCCGTCGCGGTCCGGGTCGCGGCCGACGCCCACCGGGCGCAACGGCACGCGGTCGGGCAGTGGCAGCCGCCCCGCCCCGCACAGCGGCACCGGACGCCCGGCGTCCAGGAACACGGGGACCAAACTGCGGCCCGCCAATCCGCGCTTGCTGCGGCAGCGGCTGTTCGTGTTCGTCGTGGTGACGCTGCTGGTGGCGGTGGGTATCGCCCTGGTGCAGGGCTGCCAGGGCCCGGCGCGGGGACTCGGCGGCGACGGGGGCGGCGTACGGCAGGAGCGCGTACAGCAGGACGATCAGCCGCGGGACTTCCAGCCGAGGGACTTTTAGCGGGGGACCTACGGCCGGGAGACTTTCAGCCGCGGGGCTTCCGGCCGGGAGACTTCTGGCCGCGGGACTTCCGGCCGGTGTGCGACGGCCCGCTGATCGGCGCGGTGTCAGAGTTCCGGCAGGATCCGTTCGAAGAACTCCCGGTCTCCGTCGAAGACCGGCTCGAGCGCCAGGAACTCCCGAGGGGTGACCCAGCGGGTCTCGGCGACCTCGCGCGGGTCGGGGATGACGTCGCCCGTGTCGGCGCGGGCGGTCCACCAGTGGAGGCGGAAGCGGTGGTCGTCGGTCTCCGACTCCCAGACCTTCGCCTCCGGTACGACGGTGAGGCCGACCTCCTCGTGCACCTCCCGGACGACCGCCTGCTCCTGGGTCTCCCCCGGCTCGACCTTGCCGCTGACGGGCTGCCAGTAGCCGGGGCGGACGACCGCCGGTCCCCGCCGCACGGCGAGGAGGCGGTCATCGCGCAGGAGGACGGCGACGACGGCCTCGCGCTGCTCCACGGACGGCGCCCTCCCTAGACCTGGGGCCGGCCCGTGGCCACCGCGTAGAAGGCCACGGCCGCCGCCGCGCCCACGTTGAGGGAGTCGACGCCGTGGGACATCGGGATGCGGACCCACTCGTCGGCGGCGACCAGGGCCTGCGTGGACAGGCCGTCACCCTCGGCGCCGAGCATGAGGGCCACGCGGTCCATGGTGTGCGGGGCGGCCTCGTCGAGGGGCCGGGCCTTCTCGTCGGGGGTGAGAGCGAGCAGGGTGAAGCCCGCCTCGCGCACCGAGTCCAGGCCCTTGGGCCAGGTGTCCAGCCGGGCGTACGGGACGGAGAAGACCGCGCCCATGGAGACCTTCACGCTGCGGCGGTAGAGGGGGTCGGCGCAGTCCGGGGAGAGCAGGACCGCGTCCATGCCGAGGGCGGCGGCGGAGCGGAAGATCGCGCCGATGTTGGTGTGGTCGTTGACCGACTCCATGACGACGACGCGGCGGGCGCTGCGGAGGAGGCCGGCGGCCGTGGGCAGGGGTTTGCGCTGCATGGACGCGAGCGCGCCGCGGTGCACGTGGTAGCCGGTGACCTGCTCGGCGAGCTCCGGGCTGACGGCGTAGACCGGGGCGGGGAGTTCGTCGATGACATCGCGCATGACGTCGACCCACTTGGCCGAGAGCAGCATGGACCGCATCTCGTAGCCCGCCTCCTTGGCCCTTCTGATGACCTTCTCGCCCTCGGCGATGAACAGGCCCTCGGCGGGTTCGCGCTTGCGGCGCAGCTCCACGTCGGTCAGGCCGGTGTAGTCGCGCAGACGCGGGTCGTCGGGATCCTCGACGGTGATGAGATCGGCCACAGGGTGATACTGCCTTGTCCTGGGTGCGGTGCCAACGGCTCGGTACGGGTTGTGTTACCCGGGGTTACTTGCGGGGCTCGGGGGCGTCGGGGCCGACCTTCACGACCTCGCCGATGACGATGACCGCCGGGGGCTTCACGTCCTCGGTCCGCACGGTCTCCGCGACCGTCGCGAGCGTGGCGTCGACGCGACGCTGGCCGGCCGTCGTGCCCTCCTGGACCAGGGCGACGGGTGCGTCGGGGGACTTGCCGTGGGCGATGAGCGTCTCGGCGACCTTGCCGATCGTGCTGACGCCCATGAGGATCACCAGCGTGCCGGTCAGCTTGGCCAGGGAGGGCCAGTCGACCAGGGAGCGCTCGTCGTCGGGGGCGATGTGGCCGCTGACCACGGTGAACTCGTGGGCGACGCCCCGGTGGGTCACCGGGATGCCGGCGGCGCCCGGGACCGAGATGGAGCTGGAGATGCCGGGCACGACCGTGCACGGGATGCCGGCCTCGGCCAGGGCCTGGACCTCCTCCATGCCACGTCCGTAGACGAAGGGGTCGCCGCCCTTGAGCCGGACGACCGACTTGCCCTTCCGCGCGTGCTCGATGAGGGCGTCGTTGATGGCCTCCTGGGCCATGAACCTGCCGAAGGGCAGTTTCGCCGCGTCGATCACCTCGACGCCCGGGGACAGTTCGGCGAGCAGGTCGCGCGGGCCGAGGTGGTCGGTGATGACCACGTCGGCCTCTGCGAGCAGGCGGCGGCCGCGCACGGTGATCAGGTCCGGGTCGCCGGGGCCGCCGCCGACCAGGGCGACTCCGGGGGTGCGGGTGCGGTGGTGCGGGGCGACGAGCGTGCCGTCGCGCAGGCCTTCGACGACCGCGTCGCGGATGGCGGCGGTGTGACGGGGATCGCGCCCCTTGGCGTCCGTGGTGAGGACGGCGACCGTGACGCCCTCGCTGTGGCCGGTGGCCGGGGTCCAGGCGGTGGCCCGGTCGGCGTCGTCGGAGCGGACGCACCAGACGCGGTGGCGCTCGGCTTCGGCCGAGGCGGCGGTGTTGGCCTCGGGGTCGCTGGTGGCGATCAGGGCGTACCAGGCGTCCGCGAGGTCGCCCTCCGTGTACGGGCGCTGCTGCCAGGTGATCTCGCCGGCGTCCGCCATGGCCTCGACCGAGGGGGTGGCGTCGGGGGACACGAGGAGGACGTCCGCGCCCGCCGCGATCAGTGCCGGGAGGCGCCGCTGGGCGACCTGGCCGCCGCCGAGGACGACCACGCGGCGGCCGGTGAGGCGGAGGCCTACGGGGTAGGCGGGGTGTTCGGCCATGAGGTGCGGCTCCTGTTGCGGCGGTGTTCAGTGCCCTGACGTGCGGATTTTAATGGGCAAGGGGAAGGGCGGCTCGGGTGGTCCAGTGGCTGGGCACCCGGCCGCCCGTCGGCGGTGGACCGTGGGCGGGCGTCCCGGACTGCGGGGCGCCCGCCCACGGAGCCGTGTCGACGACGGCAGCCCTACTTCTCCGTCACTCCTGCGGAGTCGAACGTCGCCACCTCGTGCATCGCCCTGGCCGTGCTCTGGACCAGCGGGAGGGCGAGGAGGGCGCCGGTGCCCTCGCCGAGGCGGAGGTCGAGGTCGACCAGGGGGCGCAGGCCCAGCTTGTTCAGGGCGGCGACGTGGCCCGGCTCGGCGCTGCGGTGGCCCGCGATGCAGGCGGCCAGGACCTCCGGGGCGATCGCGCGGGCGACCAGGGCGGCGGCGCCGGCGCTCACGCCGTCCAGGATCACCGGCGTACGCAGGGAGGCGCCGCCGAGCAGGAGGCCGACGATGGCGGCGTGCTCGAAGCCGCCGATCGCGGCGAGCACGCCGATCGGGTCGGCCGGGTCCGGCTGGTGGAGTTCCAGGGCACGGCGCACGACCTCGGTCTTGCGGGCGAGGGTCTCGTCGTTGATGCCGGTGCCCCGGCCCGTGACCTCGGCCGGGTCCGCGCCCGTGAAGACGGAGATCAGGGCGGCGGACGCGGTGGTGTTCGCGATGCCCATCTCACCGGTCAGCAGGGCCTTGTTGCCGGCGGCGACCAGGTCGCGGGCGGTCTCGATGCCGACCTCGATGGCCTGCCTGGCCTCCTCGCGGGTCATCGCGGGGCCGGTCGTCATGTCGGACGTGCCGCCACGGATCTTGCGGGGCAGCAGGCCCGGGGTGGCCGGCAGATCGGCCGCGACGCCGACGTCCACGATGCAGACCTCGGCACCGACCTGGGTGGCGAAGGCGTTGCAGACGGCCCCGCCGCCGAGGAAGTTGGCCACCATCTGGGCCGTGACCTCCTGCGGCCAGGGGGTGACGCCCTGGGCGTGCACACCGTGGTCGCCCGCGAAGATCGCGACGGCCGCGGGCTCCGGGATGGGCGGCGGGCACTGGCGGGACAGGCCGGACAGCTGCGCGGAGATGATCTCCAGCATGCCCAGCGCACCGGCCGGCTTGGTCATACGCTTCTGGCGCTCCCAGGCCTCACCGAGCGCCTTGGCGTCCAGCGGGCGGATCTGCGCGACGGTCTCGGCGAGCAGGTCGTGGGGTTCCTCTCCGGGCAGGGCACGGCGGCCGTATGTCTCTTCGTGCACGACCCAGGACAGCGGGCGGCGCTTGGACCAGCCGGCCTGCAACAGCTCGGGCTCGTCCGGGAACTCGTCGACGTAGCCGACGCACAGGTAGGCGATGATCTCCAGGTGCTCGGGCAGGCCGAGGGCGCGGACCATCTCGCGCTCGTCGAAGAAGCTGACCCAGCCGACGCCGAGGCCTTCGGCGCGGGCGGCGAGCCAGAGGTTCTCCACGGCCAGGGCGGCCGAGTAGGGGGCCATCTGGGGCTGGGTGTGGCGGCCGAGGGTGTGCCGGCCGCCGCGGGTCGGATCGGCGGTGACGACGATGTTCACCGGCGTGTCGAGGATGGCCTCGATCTTCAGTTCCTTGAACTGCTTGGCCCGGCCCTTGGGGAGGGACTTCGCGTAGGCGTCGCGCTGGCGCATGGCCAGTTCGTGCATCGCGCGCCGGGTGTCGGCGGAGCGGATGACGACGAAGTCCCAGGGCTGCGAGTGGCCGACGGAGGGCGCGTGGTGGGCGGCCTCCAGGACGCGCAGCAGCACCTCGTGCGGGATGGGGTCGCTGCGGAAGCCGTTGCGGATGTCGCGGCGTTCGCGCATGACCTTCAGGACGGCCTCGCGCTCGGCGGGGTCGTAGCCGGGGGCGGCGGGGCCGCTCGACTGTCGGGCTTCTGCCACTGCGGCCGCACTCTCTTCTCGGCGTTCCTGGTCGGCCAGGTCTTCCTGTTCGGCGGCCCGGGTGTCCAGGTCGTCGGCGTTCTGAGCGAGTGCGGCGTCGCCGTCGCGGGGTGCCGGGACGGAGACCGCGGGTGCGGGGGGCTCCAGCGTCTCGGGCGCGGGCGGCTGGGACTGCTGCGGGCCCTGCATGTGCTGCTCCGGCTGCTCTGGTTGCTCGTCCGTGGCCGGGGTGGGGAGCACGACGGTCACGTCCTCGGTGGGGGCCGGGGTCTCCGGGGCGGCGGTGGGCTCGACGGCTTCGGGGGCAGGGGCGGGGGCGGGGGCCGCCGGGACCGCCTCGGGGGCCTGCGCCTCGGGGGTTTCGGGGGCCTCGGTGGTTTCCGGAGCCTGGGCTGCGTCGGGTGCCTGGGGTACTTCCGGTGTTTCGAGTACTTCGGGTGCCTGAGCCGAGGCGGGGGCCTCGGCGGATGCCGTTTCCGCCGGGGCGGTGGCTGCCGGGGCTTCCTGCGGGGTGGGGGCGAATGCGGGTGCGTCGGCGGGTACGGCGGCCTGGGCCACCGGCTCCGGCGCGACCGGCGTGGCGACGGCCTCGGGAAGGGCTTCAGCTTCGACGGACGGAGCGGCCGCTTCCGCGCCGACCGGTTCGGCGGCCTGGGCGACGGCGGCCTGGCCGGGGGCTTCAGTGCCAGGTGTGGCGGGGTGCGGAACCGTCGGCTCGGGCTCCTGAGCGACTGGCGCGGCGTCAGTTGCGGCCAAGGGCTGGGGTTGGGGCTCGGGTTGGGGCTCGGGTTGTGGCTGGGGGTGGGGCAGGGGCAGGGGCTGGGGCTGAGGCTGGGGCTGAGGCTGGGGCTGGGGCGCAGCCTCTTCGGTGGCGATGTCCGGCTCCGGTGCGGCGGCTTCGGGAGCGGGCGCGGGAGCGACGCCAGTCTCCGGGGCTGCTGCCTCGGGTGCCTGGGCGGCGGCGTTCGGCACCTGGACGGGGGCCTCTGCACCGGGGGCCTCGGTCGCGACGGCGTGCTCCGGGGCAACGGCCGCCTCGGGGAACGGGACCGCTTCAGGGGACTGAACCGCTTCGGGGGCGGGAGCCGACGGCACGGCCTGCTCGGCCGGGACTTCCGGCGCCTGTTCGGCGGAGGCGTCCGGTGTGGGAGCCTGCGGGGTGGCGGCGGGATCACCGACCTGGGCAGGGTCGTTCACGACCGGCTCGGGCACTGAAGCCGACTGCGCCACGGCCTCCGGAGCGGCTACGGCGCCGACGGGGTCGCCCGTGACGGCCACGGCCTGCTCGGGAACCGCGTACCCGGCCTCGGCCACCTGGGCCTCGACCGCACCGGCGGGGTCACCGACAGGAGCAGGGCCGGCCTGGGCGGCGTCACCGGCGGCGGCCAGTCCGGCCTGGGCGGCGGCCACCTGGCCCGCCACCGCTTCCACGCCCAGCTCTGCGGGGTCCACCTGCGCGGGCATGACCTGCGCGGGCATGACCTGCTCCGCGACAGCGACCTGGGCTCCTTCCGGGCCGACGCCCGCACCTGCGGGGTCACCCTCAGGAGTCCGACCGGCCTCGGCGGGAGCCGACGGCTCGCTCGTGGGCTGCGCGGCGGGAGCGGGCTGCGCGGCGGGAGCGGGCTGCTCCGCCTCGGCCGGTGCCGGCACCGGCGTCGTGTGGCTCGTCTCCGCCGTCACCTCCGCCGTTCCGTCCGCCGTCACATCCGCCGTCACGACGGGCGCGATCCCCTGGGCCGTGCCCGTCGGCTCCTGCGCCGGAACAACCGTTTCCGCAGGCGCCGCCCCGGCGCTCACCGGCGCCGGGGTCGTGACCGCCGCGCCCCAGGGCGCGGCGGGCGGCGAGGCCACCGCCTCGGAGGCGCGGGGGCCGTCGAGGTACTCGGGGCCCGCCGAGGCGGGCGCCGGCTGGCGGACGGGCGCGTCCGCGGGGCCGCGGTCGGCGAGGGAGCGGACCGGACTGGCGGAGCTGTCGGGCAGCGGCGGGCCGAGGTGCAGGGGCCGGCGCGGGGTGATGGGCGGGATCGGCGGCGGGTCCGGCAGACGGACCCCGCTGAGGTCGACCGAGCCGCTGTCGCGGCCGGAGATCTCGTGCGGGCCCGGCTGGTGCACGGTCTCCACGACCGGCTCCGGCGCGGGCGGCGGGACCTCGTTGCCCCAGGCGCCCTGGGCGCCCGGCAGCAGCAGGTCTTCGTCCTCGGTCTCGGCGGTGGTATCGGAGAGGTAGGTGTACGCACCGGGCGCGGAGGTGCCCGGCTGCTCCACCATGCCTGCGCTCTCCGGCAGTCCCTCGCCCGGGACCTGGCCGGTGTCGGTCATGCGTACCCCTCGCCCATCGGTTAGTGCTCCTACGACCTGCTCGCCCGGAACGGCGCACCGACCGCCCCGCAGTGAAGAACGAGCGTGCGTCCCCAGCGGCACGAACGGTCCGCCCGAAAAAGGCGACAAAGCCATTCACTGGCATTGTTGCGGCCGTAGCACCCTCACGGCAGCTTGATCCGCGACGGTTCCGCTGTGGACTGCGCCACGTTGCGCGTCCTCCGGTTCTGCCGTACCACACACACCCCAAAACGGGCGGGTTTTCCGGACATTGACCGACGAAGCGCCGGGCGTCCTTGTGCGGTGCAGCGATCGGCCAGCCTACCGCGCGCAGTACGACAACCCGATCACGGGGACGGTGGCGGGGTCAGGCGCCGCGCCGCGGCAGCACGCCGCTGAGCAGGAACGCGACGCTCCGCTCCTTCTCCGCCCAGGCCCGGGTGTCGAGTTCGACGGACTGCAGCAGGGCGCACTCGACGCCGTAGCCGTGCTCGGTCAGGTCGCGGCCGACGAGTTCGGCGGCGTCGCGGGTGGCGGCGTGCGTGACGATGCGCTGCGGGCGGCGGTCGACGACCGCCGAGACGACGGCCGCTCCCCCGCCGCCGACGCGGACGACGTCCGGTTCGGGGAGGTTCTCCAGGATGTGCGGGGCGGCGCCGTGCACGATCTGGAGTTGGACGCCGAGGCGGCGGGCGGCGGCGTCGGTGCGGATGCAGGCGTTCAGGTCGCTGTCGACGGCGAGGACGGCGGCACCGGCGCGGGCGGCCTCGATGGCGAACGCGCCGCTGCCGCAGCCGATGTCCCACACGAGGTCGCCGACGCGGGGCCCGAGGTGGGCGAGTTGGGAGGCGCGCAGCAGCTGGGTCTCGCCCTCGCCGAGGTCCGCGCCGTACGCGTCGGCGGGCAGGGTCCAGCCGCGTGGTCCGGCGGAGGGGTCGCGGCCGGAGATCCAGCCGCCGGTCTCGCCCGCGGTGCGGGGCCCGCCCGGGCCGCCGAGGACGATGACGACGTTGGGGTCGCGCCAGGTGTGGTCGGCGGCCTTGTCGGAGGTGACGACGGAGACGCGTTCGCGGGCGGTGCCGAGTTCCTCGCAGACGACGAAGGAGCGGTGGACTCCTTCGAGGAGCAGGCCGAGTTCGGCGGGACCGGCGCCGGGTGAGGTGAGGACCGCCACCTTGGTGTGGGCGCGGCATACATTGACCGCGCGGCGCAGGGTGCGGGGGTGTGCGACGACCACCTGTGCGTCGTCCCAGGGCATACCGGCGCGGGCGAAGGCCGCGGCGACGGAGGAGACGGCGGGGACGACCTCCACCTCGAGGCCGAACTCGGGGGCGCGCAGGGTGCGTACGACGCCGAAGTATCCGGGGTCGCCGTCGGCGAGCACGACGGCCGTGCCGCGGTGGGCCGCGATGCGGCGGGCGGCGAGGGCGACGCTGCCGAGGCGGATGCGTTCGGCCCTGGCGGGCACCTCGGGGAGCGCCAGGTGGTGGGCGGCACCGGCCACGAGCGTGGCGGCACCCAGAGCGGCGCTCGCCGCGGCGGTCAGCGGCGAACCGTCCCAGCCGATCACCGTCACCCGGTCGGCCATCGTCGTCAGTCTCCAGGGGTTTTCGCAGGTCGTCTGCGTGGCGTGGTGGGGAGCAGCCCCGGGGCGGGTTCCGTGAGGGTACCCGGTGGAGAAGTGGGAGGGAGTTTCGGTGTCGTCGTCGCCGTCGTCCTCCGGGTGGTTCCGGTCAGTTCCAGTCGCCGAAGGAGGTGAAGCCGTCGCGGAGCTGCTCGCCGACGCCTTCCAGGTCCTCGGGGAGCAAACTCCAGACGATGAAGTCGGTGCGTACGTCGGTCCATGTGCCGTCCTCGGCACGGGCCCGGGCTATACAGGCGTTGCGCAGCACGCCCTCGCTGATGCAGCCGATCTTCTGGGCGACCTGCTGGGAGGCGGTGTTGTCGGCCGCCGTGCGCAGTTCGATGCGCTCGAACTTCTGGTCCGTGAAGAGCCACTGTGCGGTGACGAGGGCGGCCTCGGAGGCGTAGCCCTCGCCGCGCGCCCAGGGGGCGATGATGTACGAGAGTTCGGTGGAGCGTACGTGCCAGTTGGTCTTGCCGAGCTGGATGACGCCGACCAGGCGCTGGGTGAGGAACTCGGTGATCGCGAAGTCGATTCCGCGTCCCTCGGTGCGCTCGGTGGGGGCGTACTCGGTGATCCAGGTGCGGGCGCCGTCCTCCGTGAAGGGCTGGGGGACGGAGGTCCAGGCCGCCACCTGTTCGTCGTTCATCATGGCGGCCAGGGAGGCGACGTCGTCTTCGTCGAGGGGGCGCAGCACCAACCGCTCCGTGCTGATGGAGATGTTGGGGAAGGTGCTCGTCATGCGCCGCTCCGTAACCTTCGGTGAACCTTCAGGGCATGCTGAACTGCCCAGCATGCAGCATGAAAGCACTGACGCGCACCACGGGGCCCTTCCCACCGGGTGGGGGCAGGACCCCGTGTGCGCGGGTGCCGGGGGCGGCCTCAGAAGGAGGCGAGCACCGAGCCGGCGTACTTGTCCTGGATGAACTTCTCGACCTCGGGCGAGGTGAGGAGCTTCGCGAGCTTCTTCACGCGCGGGTCGTCCTCGTTGCCCTTCTTCACGGCGAGGAAGTTGCCGTAGGGGTTGTTCTTCGGGGACTCCAGGACGAGGGCGTCCTTGGACGGCTTGAGGTCGGACTCGATGGCGTAGTTGCCGTTGACGACGGCGGCGTCCACGTCGTCGAG
Organism: Streptomyces luteogriseus; assembly: GCF_014205055.1. NCBI lineage: Bacteria > Bacillati > Actinomycetota > Actinomycetes > Kitasatosporales > Streptomycetaceae > Streptomyces > Streptomyces luteogriseus. Next base: position 7,086,846 of record NZ_JACHMS010000001.1, on the reverse strand, counting down.
GGAGCGCGGCGTCTGGGCCGCCTCCAGCTCCTTGAACTTGAGGTTCTTGGGGTTCTTGGTGATGTCGGCGGGGGTCGCCTCGTTGCCGACGCCGGCCTTGAGGGTGATGAGCCCGTCGGTGGCGAGGAGCTTGAGGGCGCGGGCCTCGTTGACCGTGTCGTTGGGGATGGCGACGGTCGCACCGCTCTTCAGGTCGTCGGCCTTCTTGACCTTGTGGGAGTAGAGGCCGAGCGGTTCCAGGTGGACCGTGACGACGGGCACGATGTCGGTGCCGTTCTTCTTGTTGAAGTCGTCGAGGTACGGCTTGTTCTGGAAGTAATTGGCGCCGACGGAGCCGTCCTGCGTCGCCGTGTTCGGCGTGACGTAGTCGGTGAACTCCTTGACCTGGAGGTCGAGACCCTCCTTCTTGGCCAGGTTGTCCTTGACGTAGTTCAGGATCTCGGCGTGCGGGACGGGGCTGGCGGCGACGATCAGGGGTCCGTCGGTGTCGGAGCTGTCCGCGCCGCAGGCGCTGAGCCCGAGGGTGAGGGCTCCGGCGGCGAGAACGGCGGTGGTGATCTTGGCGGTGTTACGCACGAAAAGTGCCTTTCCTTATGACCTTGCGGGTGGTGCGACCCCGTGTGGGTGGACGGGGGGTTCAGGAGGCGGCTTTGAGGAGCCGCAGTTTGGGGGCGGGGCCCGAGTGGGCGCCGCGGCGGTGCAGGGAGCGGGCCGCGTAGTCGCCGGCGAACTGGATGACCGAGATGACGACGGCGAGGATCGCGACCGTGATCCACATGAGCTGGGTCTCGAAGCGCTGGTAGCCATAGCGGATGGCGATGTCTCCGAGGCCTCCGGCACCGACGGTGCCCGCCATGGCGGAGTAGCCGATGAGGGCGACGATCGTGGTGGTGGTGCTGGAGATCAGCGACGGCAGGGACTCGGGCACGAGGACCTTGCGGACGATGGTCCAGGTGTTGCCGCCCATGGACTGCACGGCCTCGACGAGCCCGTGGTCCACCTCGCGGACGGCCGTCTCGACCAGGCGCGCGAAGAACGGGATGGCACCGACGGCGAGCGGCACGATCGCCGCCTCGACGCCGATGGTCGTCCCGGTGATCGAGCGGGTGAAGCCCATCAGCGCGACCATCAGGATGATGAACGGCAGGGAGCGGGCGATGTTCACGACCTGCCCGATGACCTTGTTGGCCGCGAGGTTCTGGAGCAGGCCGCCACGGTCGGTCAGGACCAGCAGGACGCCGAGCGGCAGACCGCCGACGACGGCGATGAGCGTGGACCAGCCGACCATGTAGAGGGTGTCCCAACACGCCTGCTCCAGCAGGGGCTGCATCTCGGACCAGGTCACTTGGCACCTTCCTTCACCAGTTCGGACTCGCGGCCCGGGACGTCGATCTGGAGGCCCCGTTCACGCAGGAAGCCGATCGGCACGACGTTGTCCTCGTAGCGGCCGGGCAGTTCGATGCGCATCCGGCCGACCTGGAGGCCGCCGACGGTGTCGATGGCGGCACCGAGGATCGATATGTCGATGTTGTAGGTGCGGGCGAGCTGCGAGATGACGGGCTGGGTGGCGCTCTCGCCCTGGAAGGTGACGTCGACGACGGTGCGGTCCTCGCCGGAGGCCTCGCCGTCGAGCGGGAACAGCGCGGCGGCCAGTTCCGAGCCGGGGGTGGCGAGCAGTTCGCTGACGGTGCCCGACTCGACGATGCGCCCGGACTCCATGAGCGCGGCCGAGTCGCAGACCGACTTCACGACGTCCATCTCGTGGGTGATGAGCAGGACGGTCAGGCCGAGCTGCCGGTTGAGGTCGCGCAGCAGCGCCAGGATCGACCGGGTGGTCTCCGGGTCGAGGGCGCTGGTGGCCTCGTCGGACAGCAGCACCTTCGGGTCGCCGGCGAGGGCGCGGGCGATGCCGACGCGCTGCTTCTGGCCGCCGGAGAGCTGCGCGGGGTAGGCCTTCGCCTTGTCGGCGAGGCCGACCAGGTCGAGCAGTTCCAGCGCCTTGCGGGAGCGTTCCTGCCCGGACTTCCCGAGGATCTCCAGCGGCAGCTCGACGTTGTCCTGGACGGTCCGGGAGGACAGCAGGTTGAAGTGCTGGAAGACCATGCCGATACGGCTGCGCGCCTGCCGCAGTTCCCTGCCGGCGCGCGGGCCGCGGCCGGCCAGGGCGGTGAGGTCCTGCCCGGCGACGGTCACGGTGCCGGCCGTGGGGCGTTCCAGCAGGTTGACGCAGCGGATGAGCGAGGACTTGCCGGCGCCGGACTGGCCGATGACGCCGTACACCTCACCTTCGCGGACGTGCAGGTCGACGCCGTCCAGGGCGGTGACCTCGCGGCCGCGTGCACGGTAGACCTTGGTCAGGCCCGAGGTGGTGATCACTGGGATTCCGTCACTGTCGAGTGCGCGGGCGTGGGTGTGCCCGGGCACAGGTGCATTCGGTCAGGGACGCGACACGGTTCTCGCTGGGAAGTGGAACCGGGGAGAACATGTGCGCGGGGCGGCTCCGGGTCACGCAGCGCTCAGGGCGTGCGGACGGGCCGCGTCTCGCTTCGGGGCGCGAGCTCAGGGGTGGTGCAGGGGCCCTCTAGAAGGCGCACATTCGACACATACAACGAGCACCGGGCGTCATGGTCGCCTCGGTCGCGGGGATGCGGTCGCTCGTCGTGGTCATGCCGTCAGTAAAACATGCGTACGGTCCTGACCGGCCCTCCTCTGTCCGGATGCTGGACAGTGGTGGACGGAAGCCGAGGCCTCTCAGCCGCGCGGGGAGATCTCCACGCCCTGCTCGGTGACCAGCGCCGACAGGGCCGACAGGTTCTCGACGACCAGATCGGCGTGGAGTTCGTGGGCCCGGTGGGTTGTGGTCAACGCCACGGTGGTCATACCGGCGGCGCGTCCGGCCGCGAGGCCCGCGGGGGCGTCCTCGAAGACGACGCAGTGGGCGGGGTCGACGCCGAGCGTGCGGGCGGCGAGCAGGTAGGGCTCGGGGTCGGGCTTGCCGCGCGTGATGTCGTCGGCGGCGACGAGGGTCTTGGGCAGGATGCCGACGGCGTCGAGCCGGGCCTCGGCCAGCCGCCGGGTGGCGGAGGTGACCACGGCCCAGCGCTCGGCGGGCAGCGCGTCGAGGAAGGCCCGGGTGCCCGGCAGCAGGTGCACACCGCCGTTGGGCACGTCGTCGACCTCCAGGTCCTCGATCCGTGCGACGGCCTGGGGCACGAGCTCGGCGGGCAGCAGGTCGGCGGCTATCTCGGCGGCCGGCCGGCCGTGCAGCTCGACCCGCGCGAACTGCTCGGCCGTGATCCCGTACTCCCCGGCCCACCGCGTCCAGCAGCGGTCCACCGAGGCGAGGGAGGAGACGAGGGTTCCGTCGTTGTCGAAGAGCAGGGCCCGGGCGTGGATCGTCATGGTCTCGACCCTACGGTGCAGGCCAGGGCCGGAAGCATCGGGCCTTTTCGGCCGTAATAAGGTCGCAGCATGCTTGATGCCCTGACGCCGGTGACCGGCGTCGCCGCGCTGCTGCTCGCCGCCTGGTGTGGCTGGGCGGCCTACCGTGACCAGCCGACGAAGGACTGGCACTTCATCGGGATGGCCGTGGTCACGCTGCTGTCGCTGGTCCAACTGGTCGTGGGGATCGTGCTGCTGGCGCAGGGCGAGAAGCCGGAGCAGGGCACGACGATCTTCGTGGCGTATCTGCTGGGGGCGTTCGCGTGCGTCCCGGCGGCCGGGTTCATGTCGCTGGCCGAGCGGACCCGCTGGGGTTCGGTGACGGTCGCCGCCGGCGGAGTCGTGCTGGCGGTGCTGGAGGTGCGCCTCTATGACATCTGGGGAGGCTGAGGTGAGCCGGCGACGGCTGATCAGCGGTCCGGGCACGCTGCTGGTGTGGCTGTACGGCGTGATGGTCGTGGGGGCGGTGTCGCGGTCCGCGTATCAGATCGCGACGGAGTTCGACCGGGCGCCGCTCGCGTACTCGCTGTCGGCGGTCGCCGGTGTCGTGTACGGGTTCATCACGTACACGCTGGTGCGGGGTGGGGAGACGGCACGGCGGGTCGCCCTGGCGTGCTGTGTGGCGGAGTTGGTGGGGGTGCTGACGGTGGGGACCTGGACCTTGGTCGAGCCGTCCGCCTTCCCGGACGCGACCGTGTGGTCGGACTTCGGGATGGGGTATCTCTTCATTCCCGTGATCCTGCCGGTGTCCGCCATTTACTGGCTGCGGAAGGGTGCGCCCAAGGAGGATGCCGCCTGAGGTTCGTCAGGCGGCCGCGGGCCGTGTGTGGTTGCTCGCGCCCACGCGGCGGAGCCGCATCTGGACGCAGCCCCGCGCCCCTGAAGAGGGCCGATCATCACGCCGTCGCCGCGTAGGTGCTCGCCGGCTTCTCCAGGACGATCATCGGTACGCCGTCGGCGCCCTGGGACGTGCCCACCGTCTCGTAGCCGACCTTGCGGTAGAGGCGGAGGTTGCCCTCGCTGCGGTGACCGGTGTGGAGGCGGAAGCGGGTGGCGCCGTGCCGGCCGGCGAGGGCCGATTCGGCAGCCCGCAGGAGCCGGGCGCCGATGCCGTGGCCCTGGAGGCGGGGGTGGACGCAGAGCTTGCCGATCGCGGCGGCGCCGTCCTCGGTGGCCGCGCCGCGGACCGAGCCGACGACCTCCTCGCCGAGCCGGGCCACGAAGACGCAGTCGCGGGCGACCTCTTCACGGACCGAGTCGAGGGTTTGGACGAGCGGGTCGATGCGGTAGTTCCCGTACAGCGCCGCCTCCGGCTGGAAGCACAGGTACTGCAGTCTGAAGATCTGCTCCGCGTCCTGCTCGGTCGCCGCAGAGATGGTCACGCTCATGCCCATGTGCGCACGCCTCCCGCTCATCTGATCACCTGTCGTCCCCCACTCCTATCCCCGTCCTCAGCGGGCCGCAACCTCCGGCGGAAGCAATCTCCGGAGACATCCCAGGCATCTGGAACGTTCCGGACCAAGACTCCCCTGTGAGATACCCAACTCCCCTGCGATTTCCCGGTATGTCAGGTCCTCCGGCGAGAGCAGGGCCTCCATGAGCCGGGGACAGCGGCCCGGGAGGCGGCGCACGGCCTCGCGCAGGGCCCGGCCGCGGGCCGCGGCGAGGGCGAGCTGTTCGGGATCGCGCTCTCCGTCGTCGACCGGTTCGGCGGCGTAGGGCCGTTCGAGGCGGCTCGTACGGCGGGTGCGGCGCGCCTCGGAGCGGACGGCATTGCGGAGCCACCGCCGGGGGTCGGGCGGCGGGTCCTCGGCGTCGAGGCGCTCCAGCAGGCGGAGCCAGACCGCCTGCTCGAGGTCGCCCGGCTCGGTTCCGGTGGAATATGCCTCCGCGGAGGCCTCGGCGGTGAGCAGCGGGCGCAGGGCGGTGACCAGGTCGTGCGTCATATGCGGAGCGACGCGGCCACCCGGGCGGCGGGTTGCCCGGGCGGCCGAAGCTCACTCGACCGGGGGGGTGTGGGTTCGGATGTTGACGGGCTCAGCCGTTGAAGTCCTCGCGGGCCAGCAGACCCGTGTCGGGCTGGTCGGTGAAGACGCCGTCGATGCCGGTCGCGAAGTAGGCCTTGTAGGCGCCGAAGACATCACCGTAGGCGTCCGCGTCCGCGCCCTTGCGGAAGTTCGCGGGCAGGAACGGGTTCTCGTTGCGCATGGTGTACGGGTGCAGGATCAGGCCCACCTTGTGCGCGTCGGAGACGAGGGTCGTCGGCCGGGTGAGGTTGCCCTGGGCGTCGCGCGGGACGACCAGGTCCAGGGTCGGGCCGATGCCCTGCGCGTAGGAGGCGATCTCCCTGAGACCGGCCGGCTTGACCAGGTCGGCGACCGTGCGCGGGTCGCCGGTCTCGACGAAGTCCCAGGGCCGGGAGTTCGCCGAGGAGAGCAGGACGACGAGCGGGTTGTCGACGAGCTTGTGCAGGCGCTGGATGCTGGTCGGCTCGAAGGACTGCAGGATGACCGGGGAGGTGCGCCGGTCCTTGCGGTGCTTGCGCAGCAGCTTGGCGACGCGCTCCTCGAGCGGGAGGCCCTGCTCGCGGAAGTAGGTGGGGTGCTTGAGCTCGGGGTAGATCCACACCTGCTTGCCGCGCCTGCGGGTCTGCTCGTCCTGCCACCTGAGGACCTCTTCGAAGGTGGGGATCTCCCAGCGGCCGTTGTAGAGGGTGTTGTGCGGACGATTGGCCGGGATGCGCTCGACCGCGCGCAGGGTCTTCAGCTCGGCGAGCGTGAAGTCCTCGGTGAACCAGCCGGTGGTGGAGACACCGTCGAGCAGTTTGGTCGTCTTGCGGCCGGCGAACTCGGGGTGGTCGGCGACGTCCGTGGTGCCGCCGATCTCCGGCTCGTGACGGCAGACCAGGTGTCCGTCCTTGGTCGGGACCAGGTCGCCCGCCTCGACGATGTCGGCGCCCAGGTCGAGAGCGAGCTGGTACGAACCGAAGGTGTGCTCCGGGCGGTAGCCGCTGGCGCCGCGGTGGCCGATGATCGTCGGCTTGGGCAGGCTCCGCAGTCCGCCGCCGTGCCGGGTGCCGTCCGCTCGGGCGGTGCCGGCCATCCCGAGCACCGCTCCGCCGGCGCCGAGGACCGCCGCACCGAGCAGGGCCCGCCGTCCGGTACCGCTCGTTTCTTCGTTCGACTCCTGCGTTCCCATGAGCGCCCTCCTTGGCCGTTCGGCTCGTCAGTGCGGGCCGATCGTAGGGGCGCGTACATGACGAGTGGGAGACCTGGGGCGGAACACGCGGGTGATGTCGGATGTCGTAGTGGCTGGTGGGGAGGATGAGTTGACGGTTCGTCGCATCCCGTTCGATTCGGTGCGGCCGTTCTGGGAACGCGTCCGGTGAGCCCCAGGGCGATGTGCGTCACATCATGTCGGCCGCGTTACGCGACGCCGGCGGCGCGCCACCGCAGGTAAACACGCGTCAACAGTGCGTAAGGCCTCGGTGAAGTCGCCGTGCCCGATGTGCGCGATGCCCGGGGCCACGAGTATCGTCCTCACCTGCACAGACTCATACAGAACCCCTTGACACCGGAGGGCCCGTTGTCCCGCTTCGCGCTCATCAAGGCAGTGCTCGGCCCGATCATGCGCCTGATGTTCCGCCCACAGGTGGAGGGTGCGGAGCACATTCCCGGCACTGGCCCGGTCATCCTGGCCGGCAACCACCTGACGTTCATCGACTCGATGATCCTTCCGCTGGTCTGCGACCGGCAGGTCGTCTTCATCGGCAAGGACGAGTACGTGACCGGCAAGGGCCTCAAGGGCCGGCTGATGGCCTGGTTCTTCACCGGCGTCGGCATGATCCCGGTGGACCGTGACGGCGGGCGCGGCGGTGTCGCCGCGCTGATGACCGGCCGTCGGGTGCTGGAGGAAGGCCGGATGTTCGGCATCTACCCGGAGGGGACGCGCTCGCCCGACGGGCGGCTGTACCGGGGGCGGACGGGCATCGCCCGGCTGACGCTGATGACGGGGGCGCCCGTGGTTCCCTTCGCCATGATCGGCACGGACAAGCTTCAGCCGGGCGGGGCGGGGCTGCCCCGGCCCGGCAAGGTCACCGTGCGGTTCGGTGAGGCGATGGAGTTCTCCCGGTACGAGGGGATGGACCGGGACCGGTATGTGCTGCGGGCCGTGACCGACTCGGTGATGACCGAGGTCATGCAGTTGTCCGGGCAGGAGTATGTGGACATGTACGCGAGCAAGGCGAAGGAAGCGGCGTAGGTTTTCCGGGGCGCTCGGGGGGATTCGGGTGGCCCTGGCGACGGTGGGTGGCTGCGGGTTGTGGGGGCTGGTCGCGCAGTTCCCCGCGCCCCTGAGGGCGTGACCCCCCGGGGCGTGGCTGTGCGGAACCCCGTACCCGTGTGCGCAGTTTCCCGTGCCCCTGAAGGCATGGACCCCGGCGCGACGGTTGTGTGTGGTCCCGCCTGTGGGCGTGAACCCCGGGGCGATGATTGCGCAGGGCCCCGCCCCGAGGGGCGGGGCTCTTACGTGTGTTCCGGGGCGCCGCCCTCCAGCTTCTGGCCTCGTAGCAGGAACCAGGCCGCCACCGCCGCTGCCAGCAGGACCGCCGCGCCCACGCCCGCCGCGAGGGCGAGGCCGTCGACGAAGGACGTGCGGGCCGCGTCCAGCATCACGGCGGCGCTGTGGGCCGGCATGCCCGCGGCCGCCTCGACCGCGCCGCCCAGTGACTCGTGGGCCTCTGCCGGTGTGCCCGCCGGGCCGGTGAAGTCGCGGTAGACGCCGGTCACGATCGAGCCGAGCGCGGCGATGCCGAGCGCGGCACCGAGTTCGTACGCCGTCTCGGACACGGCGGACGCCGAGCCCGCGTGCTCCTTGGGCACACCGGAGAGGATCACGTCCGCCGTCACGGTGAACGAGAAGCCGGCGCCCACGCCGACCACCAGCAGCGCGGTCCCGAGCAGCGGGTAGCCGGTGGACTGGTCGAGCACCGTGAGCGCGGCCAGGGCCAGGCCGATCGCCGCGAGGCCGCCGGAGACGACGCCCCGCACCGAGAAGCGCCGGGCCACCCGCCCGGCGATCAGTCCGGCCACCACCGCGCCGATCGCCGCGGGCAGTTCCGCCAGCCCGGCCTCGAGCGGGCGCCTGCCCTGGACGAGTTGCAGATACTGGGACAGGAAGAACACCAGCCCGGACAGGCCGAGGATGGTCAGCAGGTCCGCCAGCACCGCCCCGCTGAAGCCGCGGTTGCGGAACAGCCGCATGTCCAGCAGCGGGACGGGGAGCGTGAGCTGACGGCGCACGAACCCGTACAGGGCGGCCGCGCCCAGCAGGCCGGCGGCCAGGGTGCTCCACGCGAAGCCGTGAGTGGCCGCCTCCTTGATCGCGTACACGACGCCGATCATGCCGACCAGCGACAGCAAGACGCTGACCAGGTCCCAGGGACCGGGGTTCGCGGTGCGCGACTCGGGCAGCAGCTTGATCCCGACCAGGACCAGGACGGCCATCACGGGCAGGTTGATCAGGAAGACCGAACCCCACCAGAAGTGCTCCAGCAGGAACCCGCCCACGATCGGGCCGACGGCCGTACCGGCGGAGGCGGTTGCGCCCCAGATGCCGACGGCAAGGCTGCGCTCGCGCGGGTCGTGGAAGAGGTTGCGGATCAGGGCGAGCGTGGCCGGCATCAGGGTCGCGCCGGCGACACCGAGCAGCGCCCGGGCGACGATCATCATCTCGGGTGTCGTGGCGTAGGCGTTGAACACGGATATCGCGCCGAACGCCGTCGCACCGATCAACAGGATCCGCTTGCGGCCGATCCGGTCGCCGAGGCTGCCCATGGAGACGAGCAGACCGGCGATGACGAAGGAGTAGACGTCGCCGATCCACAGCAGTTGGGTGCCGGAGGGCTTCAGGTCCTCGCTGATGTAGGGGGTCGCGAGACCGAGGACGGTCGCGTCGACGGCCACCAGCAGCACGGCGAGCACGAGAACGCCGAGCGCGAGCCAGCGGCCCGGGCGCTTCACCGCCTCGGTCGTCATCGTCGGCTGCAGGGTGCTGGTCATGATTCCTCTCTCCTGAGTGCGCCGCCGAGCAGCAGCTCGACGATCATGTGCTGGAAGTCCTTGGGGGCGCCCTTGCCGCTGTGCACCATCCAGGCGCCGGAGGCCATCAGGCCGTACAGCGCCTCGGTGAGCCACGCGGGCGTGAGGTCGATACGGAACTCGCCGCTGAGCTGACCGCGGCGGAACAGTGCCGAGATCCGGTCGTCGATCAGGGCCCAGCCCGCGTTCTGCTCCTCGCCCTCGAACAACTGGTTCTCGGTGTAGAGGAACGCGAGCAGCCCGGCGGCCGACTCGACGGCTCCGACGAGCCGGCGCACGGCCTCGCTCGCCGGGCCCTCGTCGAGCCGGGCCGCGTCCAGGGCGGCCTCGCACTCCGCGATGCAGAGCGCCTCCAGCGCCCGGACGAGGGCGTCCCGCCCGGCGAAGTGGCGGTGCAGCGTGGCTCGGCTGATTCCGGCGGCCTTGGCGACCTCGTCCATGGTCGCGGTGGAGTTGTGGGTCAGCAGGGCCGCGGCGGCGCGCAGCACGTGCTCAGGGTCGACAGCCATGAGACAACGATAAGCCATATGAGACATGAATGTCTCATGCGGGGCATGCGTGAGTCACGGTCGCCGTGCTCGGCGTGAAGAAGGGCGGTGGTCAGGACCAGGGCAGAGGTGATCAGTGCCAGGGCAGCCGCGCGCGCCGCTCCCAGTACGCGTGCGGCTCCTCCGCCGGCGTGGCGAGGCGGGTCAGCTGGTCGTCGTCGAGGTCGACCACGGCCGCGTGCAGGTTCGAGGCGAGCTGGTTGGTGGTGGCGGCGCCGGAGAGGACGACACCGGCCCAGGGCTGCCGGAGGATCACGGCCAGGGCGACGGCGTCGCAGCCCAGCCCGGTCCGTTCGGCGATCTCCCGCACGGCGTCGGGGGCGTGCGGCCCGGCGAGCCGGCCGTTGGCCATGCCCTCCTTGACGATCACGGTGAGCCCGGCGTCGTGCGCCTCGGCGAGGGCGGGGGCGGCGGAGGTCTCCAGCACGTTGTACGTGGACTGCACGGTACGGAAGAGGGGTTCGCCGTCGACCGTCACGGCGAGGGCGGCCCGGATCGCGTCCGCCTGGGCGGGGCCGCTGGTGGAGAAGCCGACGGTGAGGCCCTGCGCAGCGGCTTCCGCGAGCTTCGCGTGCAGTTCCTTGTCGGTGAGGGCCGGGCTGTCCGGGGTCACCGAGTGGATCTGGTAGAGGTCGAGCCGTCCGCCGAGCAGGGCGTCGCTCTCCGCGCGCTGCCGTTCGTAGGCGGCGAGGGTGTGGTCCTTGACCTCGTGCTTCTCGGCGTCGGTGGACCAGTCGGCGGTGTAGGTGTAGCCCCACTTGCTGCCCACGACGATGTCGTCGAGGCCGGGCCGGTCCCCCAGCCAGTCGGCGAGGAACTCCTCGGAGCGGCCGTAGGAGCGGGCGGCGTCGAAGTAGCGGACGCCCTGGGCGTAGGCGGCGTCGAGGAGTTCGTGGGTGCGGGTGCGCAGCGTTTCCACGCTGCGGTCCTCTCCGAGGTCCTGGTCCCGGCCGAGGTTGATGTAGCCGGGGCGTCCCACGGCGGCGAGGCCCAGTCCGATGTGGCAGGTGGGGGTCGTTGCGGTAGCCAGTCGCGCGAAGGGCATCGCGGGCTCCGTTCGGTCGGGTCCGGTACGGCTTCCGACCAACGTACCCGCGATGACCTTCGACGCTCGCTCTCAGAGCTCGGTTCGAGTGGCGCTTCGGCGAGTGCGGGTGCGTCGTGGCTTGTCGCGCAGTCCCCGCGCCCCTAAAGGGCGCTTCCCTTGGCCACCGCCCACTCGTGCTGGGCCGCCACGTCCGCCTTCACCTCTGCCAGCTGGACGGCGACCGCGCTCGGGGCCGTGCCGCCCCTGCCGTTGCGGGAGGCCAGGGCGCCGGGGACGTTGAGGACCGTGCGGACCTCGGGGGTCAGATGGGCGGAGATCTTGGCGAACTGCTCGTCCGTCAGCCCGTCCAGTTCCTTGCCCTCGGCCTCGGCGACCTTCACGCACTCGCCGGCGACCTCATGGGCCACACGGAACGGGACGCCCTGCTTCACGAGCCACTCGGCGATGTCCGTGGCGAGGGAGAAGCCGGCCGGGGCCAGTTCCTCCATGCGCTCGCGGTGGACGGTGAGGGTGGCCATCATGCCGGTGAAGGCCGGGAGCAGGACCTCCAGCTGGTCGATGGAGTCGAAGACCGGCTCCTTGTCCTCCTGGAGGTCGCGGTTGTACGCGAGCGGGAGGGCCTTGAGCGTGGCCATCAGACCCGTCAGGTTGCCGATGAGACGGCCCGACTTGCCGCGGGCCAGCTCGGCGATGTCCGGGTTCTTCTTCTGCGGCATGATCGACGAGCCCGTGGAGAACGCGTCGTGCAGGGTCACGAAGGAGAACTCCTTCGTGTTCCAGATGATGACCTCCTCGGCGATCCGGGAGAGGTTGACCCCGATCATCGCCGTGATGAAGGCGAACTCGGCGACGAAGTCCCGGGAGGCCGTGCCGTCGATGGAGTTGCCGGACGAGCCGTGTTCAAAGCCGAGGTCCTTCGCCACCGCCTCCGGGTCGAGCCCGAGGGAGGAGCCCGCCAGGGCGCCCGAGCCGTAGGGCGAGACCGCCGTGCGCGCGTCCCACTGGCGCAGCCGTTCCGCGTCCCGGGAGAGGGACTGGACGTGTGCCAGGACGTGGTGGGCGAAGAGGACGGGCTGGGCATGCTGGAGGTGGGTGCGGCCGGGCATGGCCACGTCGGGGTGGGCTTCGGCGAGGCCGATCAGCGCGTCCTGGAGTTCGGCGATCAGGCCGCCGACGATCCGGGCGTGATCGCGCAGGTACATGCGGAAGAGCGTCGCGACCTGGTCGTTGCGGGAGCGGCCGGCCCGCAGCTTGCCGCCGAGGTCGGGACCGAGGCGCTCCAGGAGGCCACGCTCCAGGGCGGTGTGGACGTCCTCGTCGGCGATCGTGCCGACGAAGGAGCCGTCGGCGACGTCCGCCTCCAGCCGGTCCAGTCCGTCGATCATGCGGGTGAGCTCGTCCTCCGTGAGGAGGCCCGCCTTGTGCAGCACGCGCGCGTGGGCGCGCGAACCGGCGATGTCGTACGGCGCGAGCCGCCAGTCGAAGTGGACGGACGCGGACAGCTTCGCCAGGGCCTCGGCGGGGCCGTCGGCGAAACGGCCGCCCCAGAGCCGGACATCACCGCTGTTGCTGCTCACCTGCTGCGCTCCTCAATGGGTGTGGATGTGCCACCGCTTCCCGCCCGGAGGCGTGGAGACGGCCATCACGCTACTGCTCAGGGCAGATCACCGACATGCATGAGTATGCAGAGCTCTGCATGATTCGTCAATCCGACCTGGGCCGGCGGTCGGTTTCCGGTCAGGCGAGAGGAATTTGAAGATTCCTTGAACACGGGAAACCGCTTACCCGTACCTCTCGCCGAACGCAGGCGCCGCGTTACGACACCGACGACACCCCCGACCCCCTAGTGAGGCATCCGCATGTCCAGGGCTCTTCCGAAGTACAACAAGCGTCGCGTCACGTTCATCGGCGGCGCCGCCGCGGTGGCACTGTCCGGCACGGTGATCGCCGGCTTCGCCCTCGCCGGGGAGACGCCCGACAGCGGCGCCGCGAACGCCCGGACGCTGGCCGGTCCCGGCACCATCAGCTGCCCGGACGTCACCGGCCAGCTGCCCGCGGTCCCCGCCTCGGCGAAGGCGGAGGTCGACCGCAACCTGGCCGAGCTGAACAAGCAGATCGCCGAGGCCAACAAGCGCCTCGTCGACACCGTCGGCCAGGGCGGGCCCAACTTCGTCCAGAACGCCATCCTCGGCCCGCTGGAGGACAAGCGCGTCGCCGCCCTCAACCGCATCGAGACGGCCATCGGGCGGGCCGCCGAGAAGCCCGAGGGCCTGGAGGCCTTCGCGGCCTGCCAGCTCAACGCCGGTGGGGACGCCGGAGCGGGCGAGGCGGCGGGTGGCGAGGCGGGCGCCGGTGCGGAGGCCGGCGCGGGTGCCGAGGCGGGCGGTGAGGCCGGAGCCGGTGCGGGCGCCGAAGAGGGCGGCGCGGGTGCCGAGGCGGGCGGGGGCGCCCAGGAGGGCGGCGCGGGTGCGGGCGAGGCGGGCAACGCCGGTGCCGGCACGATCAGCTGCCCGGACGTCGCCTCCCAGCTGCCGGCGATCCCCGCCTCGGCTCAGGCCGAGGTCGACCGGAACCTGGCACTGCTGGACACGCAGGTCGCCGAGGCCAACAAGCGCCTGGTCGACACGGTCGGCCAGGGCGGACCCAACTTCGTCCAGAACGCCATCCTCGGCCCGCTGGAGGACAAGCGGATCTCCACCGTCAACCGCATCGCCACGGCCATCGGCCGCACGGCCGAGAAGCCGGCCGGCCTGGACTCCCTGGCCGCCTGCACCCTCTCCAAGTGAGGTGACAGGCGCTGTGGCCGCCCCGTGTGAGCGCCGGCCGGGGTGGCCACTCAGACGCCTGCCCGCGGGGTCCGGCAGAGGTGACCGGACCCCGCAATTCCTTAGACAGTCGAAAGACTTGCGGCCATAATCGTTCGCCATGGGAAAGACTCACGAGCGCATAGACGGCCGGCTCCGCACCTTCATCGAGGCGCAGCCGGTCTTCTTCACCGCCACCGCACCCCTGGCCGCAGACGGAACGGTCAACCTCTCCCCCAAAGGCCTGACAGGCTCCTTCGTGGTGCTCGACGAGCTCACGGTGGCCTACCTCGACTTCGCCGGCTCCAACGCCGAGACCATCGCCCATCTGCGGGAGAACGGGCGGATCACCCTGATGTGGTGCGCCTTCCAGGGCCCGCCGAACATCGTCCGCGTGCACGGCAGGGGTGAACCGGTCTTCCGCGACGACCCCCGCTTCGGGGAGCTCCTCGCGCACTTCCCGGACATCGACCCGACGCGGCACGGTCTGCGGGCGATCATCGTGGTCACCGCCGAACTCGTCCGCGACACCTGCGGCTACGGGGTGCCCTTCATGGCGTACGAGGAGGACCGGGACCTGCACGGCAAGCGTTTCGCCCGCGAGGACGACGCGTCGCTGAGCGCCTACTTCTCCAAGAAGGAGCACATCGCCACCAGCCTGGACGGACTACCCGGGCTGCCGCTGCCGCTGCCTCCCTCTACGGTCTGAGGCATGCGCCCCGGTGCCCTCGCCCTCGCCGTCTCCGCCCTGGTCGTGCTCGGCGCCGGGCCGCCCGCCCCCGCGCCGCCGTTGCCGGCCCGGATGGCGGACACCGGCGGCGGCACCCAGCTGATCACCGCGGTGGCCCCGAAGCGGTCCTCGACGACGGGCACGGTGACCTGGTGGAACCGGGAGGGCGGGCGCTGGGTCAAGAGGGGCTCCGCGCCCGCCCGGTTCGGGGCGAACGGCCTCGCCGCCGGCGCCTCGCGCACGCAGGGGACGAACACCACACCCACCGGCCTCTACGGCCTGCCGTACGCCTTCGGCATCGAGCCGGCGCCGCCCGGGACGGCCTACCCGTACCGCCGGGTGCACCAGGACTCCTGGTGGTGCCAGGACAACGACTCCCGCTCCTACAACCGCTGGACCGAGCCGCGCGCGGCCGACTGCCGGGCGGCCGAGTCCGAGCACCTGATCACGTACCGCGCGCAGTACGCGCACGCGCTCGTCATCGGCTTCAACTACGAGCGTCCCGTGCGGGGACGGGGCGCGGGCATCTTCCTCCACGTGAACGGGCGCGGCGCGACGGCCGGGTGTGTCTCCGTCCCCGAGGACGCGATGCGGCGGATCCTGCGCTGGGCCGACCCCGCCCGGCGGCCGCACATCGCCGTGGGGACGCGGAGCGGGAGCACGGCCGTCACCCGTCTGTGACGGATCGCCGGCCGCGCGAGTGTTACCAGCGGTCACCACTGTTCGCAGGTGACTCGGTACGCAGCTGAACACTCCCGTGCCGCGGCACGTATCTGTGGGCCAAGGGTCAAGTCCCCACGGAGGAACCGTGACCACCACGCTCGCAGGCGGACGTGCCGCCCGCCGCCAGACGATGCGCCGCATCCGCCCGCGCCGCTCCCCGGCCGTCCCGCTGCTGATCGCCCTGTGGGCCGGTGCCGCGGCCGTGCTGTGGCTGTGGTGGGACAACACACCGTCCCTCGCGGACAACACGAGCAAGATCCTGGCCGCGGGCCGGATCACCGGTCTGCTCGCCGGCTACCTCATGGCGCTGGTGGTGCTCCAGATGGCCCGGGTGCCCGCGCTGGAGCGCCGAGTGGGCACCGACCGGGTCGCACGCTGGCACGCCATGACCGGCCGCTACACGCTCTGCCTGGTCCTCGCCCACGTCTTCCTCATCATGTGGGGCTACGCCCTGCAGGCGGGCAAGACGCTCGGCGACATCGTCCAGCAGACGACCGACTCCATCAACCAGCTGCCGGACATGGGCAAGGCCGCCATCGGCACGGGTCTGCTGTTCCTCATCGGGATCCTGTCGATCGGCGGAGTGCGCCGGATGATCGGGTACGACACCTGGTACCACGTGCACCTGCTCACGTACGCGGCGGTGTACCTGACGTTCTGGCACCAGATCACCACCGGCAACGAGTTCGCCGTCGAGCCCGCCGCGAAGACCTTCTGGTACGGGCTGTACGGCGTGGTGACCGCGCTGGTCGTCTGGTACCGGATCCTCACCCCGATCCGGCTCAACCTGCGGCACCGCATGCGCGTCGCGGCGGTCATCGAGGAGACCCCGGGGATCGTGTCCGTGCTGATCAGCGGGCGCAAGCTGCACCGGATGGGCGCGGAGGCCGGGCACTTCTTCCGCTGGCGGTTCAAGGCGCCGGGGATGCGCTTCAGTTCCCACCCGTACTCGCTGTCGGCGGCGCCCCGCCCGGACATGCTGCGGATCACGGTCAAGGCGATCGGCGACCACACCTCCCGGCTGCGTGATCTCGAACCCGGCACCAAGGTGTGGGCCGAGGGCCCGTACGGAGCGATGACCGCGCAGCGCCGCAGCCGCGGCAAGGTGCTGCTGGTCGCGGGCGGGGTCGGCATCACCCCGATGCGGGCGCTGTTCGAGACGCTGCCGGGCGCGTCCGGCGACATCACCCTCCTCTACCGGGCCAACACCACCCAGGACCTGGCGTTGTGGGGTGAACTCGCCAAGATCGCCGACGAGCGCGGTGCCCGGCTGATGTACGCGGTCAACAGCCCGGAGGGGGAACGCCCCGACATCTCGGCGGAGTCCCTCCAGCGCAAGATCCCGGACATCGACGACCACGACGTCTTCATGTGCGGGCCGCCCGGCTTCGCCCAGTCGGTCTACGAGGCACTGCGCGGCGCGGGCGTACCCGCCCGCCGTATCCATCACGAGTCGTTCGAGATGTGAGCGACGGGACACCAACAGCCCTTCAGGAGTTTGGGAAACGATGAGGAAGTCTCACCCCGTCCGGCGTGCCGTGCTCGCCGGCGCAGCCACCGTCTCCGGGATCGTGCTGCTGCTGTCGCTGAAGCCGGCCTCCGACCCGGGCTCCGCCCAGGCGGCGGGGCAGGCCCCGCCCGCGGCGGCCGGGCAGGCCCCGCAGGGCGGCGTGAACGGCGCGGTCACCGGTGACGCGGCGCAGACGCAGTACGGCGCCGTGCAGGTCCGTCTGACGATGAGCAACGGCAAGATCACCCAGGCCGAGGCGGTCCAGGCGCCCAAGGGCGGCCGCAGCGACCAGATCACCGCCAGCTCGGTGCCCCGCCTGAACCAGGCGGTGGTCGCGGCGCAGGGCGCCGAGATCGACGCGGTCTCGGGCGCCACCTACACCAGCGTCGGGTACAAGAAGTCGCTCCAGTCCGCGCTGGACAAGGCGAAGGCGTCCGCCGGAGCGCAGCAGGGCTCGGGCGACGCGCAGACGCTGACCGGTGATGTCGCGCAGACGCAGTACGGCCCGGTGCAGGTGCGCGTCACCGTGGCGGGCGGGAAGATCACCAAGGCGGAGGCGGTCCAGGCGCCCAAGGGCGGCCGCAGCGACCAGATCACAGCGAGCTCGGTGCCCCGCCTCAACCAGGCGGCCGTGGCGGCCGGGAACGCGGACGTCGACGCGGTCTCGGGCGCCACGTACACCAGTGCGGGGTACAAGAAGTCGCTCCAGTCCGCGCTGGACAAGGCTCCGGCCGGGGGCGGTTCCTCGCAGGCCGCGGGCTCGGGGGGCGGCCAGGCCGCCCCGCAGACCCTGACCGGCACTGCGGCGCAGACGCAGTACGGGCCGGTGCAGGTACGGGTGACCGTCACCGGCGGGAAGATCACCAAGGCGGAGGCGGTCCAGGCGCCCAAGGGCGGCCGCAGCGACCAGATCACCTCCTCGTCCGTCCCCCGCCTCAACCAGGCGGCCGTCGCGGCCGGGAACGCGCAGATCGACGCCGTGTCCGGTGCGACGTACACCAGCGCCGGCTACAAGCAGTCCCTCCAGTCCGCGCTGGACCAGGCCGGTGGCTGACACGGTGGCCGACTCCGCACAGGCTCCCGCCGCGGTACGTCATGCCGAGGAGACGATGGGGACCGTCTTCTCCTTCGACGTCCGCGGCGGGGAACCGGCCGCCGTGCGCGCGGCCCTGGACGAGGCCGTGGCCGGGCTGCACCGGGTCGACGAGGTGTTCAGCACGTACCGCGAGGACAGCCAGATCTCACGGCTGCAGCGCGGCGAGGTGACCGTCGCGGAGTGCGATCCCGAGGTCGCCGAGGTGCTGGAACTGGCCGCCGAGGCGGAGCAGCAGAGCGACGGCTGGTTCAGCACGTCGTACCAGGGCCACCTCGACCCGACCGGCATCGTCAAGGGCTGGGCGGTCGAGCGGGCGGCGCGGCTGCTGGCGGACGTGCCCGGGGTGTGCGGGGTGAGTCTCAACGGCGGCGGTGACGTGCAGTTGCTCGGCACACCGGGCGGGCAGCGGCCGTGGCGTGTGGGGGTGTCGGATCCTTTGCGGCCGGGGGGTCTCGCGGCGGTCGTCTCCGCGGGCGGGGTGGACGAGTTGTCCGTGGCCACGTCCGGTACGGCGGAACGGGGCGCGCACATCGTGGATCCGCGCACGGGGCGGTCGGCCGTGACCGACCTGGTCGCCGTAACCGTGGTCGGGCCTCGGCTGACGTGGACGGACTGCTGGGCGACGGCGGCATTCGCGATGGGGTCGCGGGAGGGGCTGGCCTGGCTGGAGTCCCTGCCGGGCGTCGAGGCGCTGCTGATCACGGCCGGCGACGAGGTGCGCTGCACCGGGGGGTTGGCGGCGCGGCTGGGGTGAGTTGCGGCCGGGGACGGGTGGGCCCGCAGCCCAACGGAACGGGGTGCCGCTCCCCTCGGGACGGATGCCGCCCCAGCGGCACGCATGCCCGCAGCTGGGGCGTACGCCCTCAGGGGCGCGGGGAACTGCGCGATCAGCCGCAGCTCACCCGCACCCGAACGACGACCCTCAGTGGCCGTTCTGCGCCAGCCTCAGCAGATGATCCGCCAGGGCCTGTCCCCCATCGGGGTTCCTGCTGATCAGCATCAGCGTGTCGTCACCCGCGATCGTCCCCAGGATGTCGTGCAGCTCGGCCTGATCGATGGCCGAGGCCAGGAACTGGGCGGCCCCCGGAGGGGTCCGCAGGACCACGAGGTTCGCCGAAGCCTCCGCGGAGATCAGCAGCTCCTGCGAGAGCCGCCGCATCCGCTCCTCCTTCGCCGACCCGCCCAGCGGCGCCCGGGGCGTACGGAACCCGCCCTCGCTGGGCACCGCGTAGATCAGGTCGCCGTCGTCGTTGCGGATCTTCACCGCGTTCAGCTCGTCCAGATCCCGGCTGAGCGTCGCCTGTGTGACGTTCAGCCCGTCGTCGGCGAGCAGCTTCGCCAGCTGGCTCTGCGAGCGCACCGGCTGCCGGTTGAGGATGTCCACGATCCGGCGGTGGCGGGCGGTGCGGGTCTGCGGCACGGCGGGCCCGTTCGCCCCCGGCTGCTCGTGGTCCTGCGCCTGACTCATCGTCGTCTCATTCCCCGGATCGTCCGTCCCCGCTGACTGCCTGGAGGATGCCGGGCAGCGCCCCGAGGAACGCGTCCGCCTCGTCGTCGCCGAGGTTCAGTGGCGGCATCAGCCGGACGACGTCGGGGGCGGGCACGTTCACCAGGAATCCGGCCTCCTGAGCCGCCTGGCGCACCTGGGGCGCGAGCGGCTCGGTGAGCACGATACCCAGGAGGAGTCCCGTACCCCGGACGAAATCGATCAACGGATGACCGAGGCCCTCGATTCCGTCCCGCAGCCTCTCGCTCTGCCGTTTGACGTTCTCCAGCAGCCCCTCGTTCTCGATGGTGTCGAGGACGGCGAGCCCGGCGGCGCAGGCGACGGGGTTGCCGCCGAAGGTCGTGCCGTGCTGGCCGGGCCGGAGCAGGTCGGCGGCCCGGCCGAAGGCGACGGTCGCGCCGAGCGGCAGCCCGCCGCCGAGCTGCTTGGCGAGGGTGACCACGTCGGGCAGGACGCCCTCGTGGGCCTGGTACTCGAACCAGTGCCCGGTCCGGCCGATGCCGGTCTGCACCTCGTCGAGGACGAGGAGCGCCCCGGTCGCGGCGGTGATGGCCCGGGCGGCCTTGAGGTAGCCGGCGGGCGGGACGACGACGCCGAGCTCGCCCTGGATCGGCTCCAGGATGACGAGCGCGGTCTCGTCGGTGACGGCGGCGGCCAAGGCCTGCGCGTCGCCGAACGGCACGTGGGTGACCTCGCCGGGCAGCGGCAGGAACGGTTCGCGCTTGCCGGCCTGGCCGGTCAGGGCCAGGGCGCCCATGGTCCGCCCGTGGAAGGCGCCCTCGGTCGCGACGACATGGGTCCGGCCGGTCAGCCGGCCGATCTTGAAGGCGGCCTCGTTGGCCTCGGCGCCGGAGTTGCAGAAGAAGACCTTGCCGTCCCGGCCGAAGAGGCGCAGCAGCCGCTCGGCGAGGGCGACGGTCGGCTCGGCCATGAAGAAGTTGGAGATGTGGCCGAGCGAGCCGATCTGCCGGCTCACGGCCTCGACGACGGCCGGGTGGGCGTGGCCGAGGGCGTTGGTGGCGATGCCACCGACGAAGTCGAGGTAGGAATTGCCGTCGGCGTCCCAGACGCGGGTGCCCTCGCCGCGGGCCAGGGGCAGCAGCGGGGTGCCGTAGTTGTTCATGAGCGCGCCCTGCCACCGCTCGGCGTACTCCTGATGGGCGGTCATACGGCTTCCCCCTCGTGCTCGTCGGGCACGACCATCGTGCCGATGCCCTCGTCGGTGAAGATCTCCAGCAGGATCGAGTGCTGGACCCGGCCGTCGATGACGCGGGCGGTGGTGACGCCGTTGCGTACGGCGTGCAGGCAGCCCTCCATCTTCGGCACCATGCCGGACGACAGGTCCGGCAGCAGCCGCTCCAGCTCGGTCGCGGTGAGGCGGCTGATCACCTCGTCGCTGTGCGGCCAGTCCTCGTAGAGGCCCTCGACGTCCGTGAGGACCATGAGGGTTTCGGCGTCCAGTGCAGCAGCGAGTGCCGCAGCCGCCGTATCAGCATTGACGTTGTAGACATGTCCGTCGTCCTGGGAGCGGGCGATCGAGGAGACGACCGGGATGCGGCCGTCGGCGAGCAGGGCCTCGATGGCGCCGGTGTCGATCGCGGTGATCTCGCCCACGCGCCCGATGTCGACCAGCTCTCCGTCGATCTCGGGCTGGTGCTTGGTGGCGGTGATGGTGTGCGCGTCCTCGCCGGTCAGGCCGACGGCGAGCGGACCGTGCTGGTTGAGCAGCCCGACCAGTTCGCGCTGGACCTGCCCGGCCAGCACCATCCGTACGACGTCCATGGCGTCCTCGGTGGTCACCCTGAGGCCCGCTTTGAACTCGCTGACGATGCCGTGCTGGTCGAGGGCGGCGCTGATCTGCGGGCCGCCGCCGTGCACGACGACGGGCTTGAGGCCGGCGTGGTGCAGGAACACCACGTCCTTCGCGAAGGCGGCCTTGAGGTCCTCGTCGATCATGGCGTTGCCGCCGAACTTGATGACGACCGTCTTGCCGTTGTGCCGGACCAGCCAGGGCAGGGCCTCGATGAGGATCTGCGCCTTGGGCAGGGCGGTGTGCTTGCGCGTCGCTCCACTGCTCATGACGAGTACGCGCTGTTCTCGTGGACGTAGTCGGCCGTGAGGTCGTTGGTCCAGATCGTGGCGGTCTCGGACCCGGCGGCGAGGTCGGCGACGATGTGCACCTCGCGGTAGCGCATGTCGACCTTGTCGCGGTCCTCGCCGACACCGCCGTTCTTGCAGACCCAGACGCCGTTGATGGCGACGTTCAGACGGTCGGGCTCGAAGGCGGCGGACGTGGTGCCGATCGCGGAGAGCACGCGGCCCCAGTTGGGGTCCTCGCCGTGGATGGCGCACTTGAGGAGGTTGTTGCGGGCGATGGAGCGGCCCACCTCCACGGCGTCGTCCTCGGTCGCGGCGTTGATCACCTCGACCTTGATGTCCTTGCTGGCGCCCTCGGCGTCCCGGATGAGCTGCTGGCCGAGGTCGTCGCAGACCTGCCGTACGGCCTCGGCGAACTCCTCGTACTCCGGGGTGACGTCGGCGGAGCCGGAGGCGAGCAGCAGCACGGTGTCGTTGGTGGACATGCAGCCGTCGGAGTCGACCCGGTCGAAGGTCGTCCGGGTGGCCGCGCGCAGGGCCTTGTCCAGGACGTCGTTCTCCAGGTCCGCGTCGGTGGTGAGGACGACGAGCATGGTGGCGAGGCCGGGGGCGAGCATGCCCGCGCCCTTGGCCATGCCTCCGACGGTCCAGCCGTCCTTGGTGACGACGGACGTCTTGTGGACGGTGTCGGTGGTCTTGATGGCGATGGCGGCCTTCTCACCGCCGTGCTCGCTCAGGGCCCCGGCGGCCGTCTCGATGCCCGGGAGCAGCTTGTCCATGGGGAGCAGGATGCCGATGAGGCCGGTCGAGCAGACGGCCACCTCGATGGCGCCCCGCCCGAGGACCTCGGCGGCCTTCTCGGCCGTCGCGTGCGCGTCCTGGAAGCCCTTCGGTCCCGTACAGGCGTTGGCGCCACCGGAGTTGAGGACGACGGCGGAGACCTGTCCGCTCTTCAGCACCTGCTCGGACCACTGGACCGGCGCGGCCTTGACGCGGTTGGAGGTGAAGACGCCGGCGGCGCTTCGGCGGGGGCCGGTGTTGACCACGAGGGCCAGGTCGGGGTTGCCGTTCTCCTTGATCCCGGCGGCGATGCCCGCTGCCGTGAATCCCTTTGCTGCCGTCACACTCACGGCGCAACTCCGATCGTCGTCAGTCCGGTGGTCTCGTCGAGACCCAGGGCGATGTTCATGCTCTGGACGGCACCGCCCGCGGTGCCCTTGGTGAGGTTGTCGATGGCGCTGATCACGATGATCCGGCCGGCGTCCGCGTCGTACGCGACCTGCACCTGAACGGCGTTCGAACCGTAGACGGACGCCGTGGCGGGCCACTGGCCCTCGGGGAGCAGGTGCACGAACGGCTCGTCGGCGAAGGCCTTCTCGTAGGCGGCGCGCAGGGACTCACCCGTGACGCCGTCGGCGGCCTTGGCGCTGCACGTGGCGAGGATGCCGCGGGGCATCGGCGCGAGGGTCGGCGTGAAGGACACGGAGACCTTCTCCCCCGCCGCCGCACTGAGGTTCTGGGTGATCTCGGGGGTGTGCCGGTGCCCGCCGCCGACGCCGTACGGGGACATCGAGCCCATCACCTCGCTGCCGAGCAGGTGGGGCTTGGGTGCCTTGCCCGCGCCGGACGTGCCGGACGCGGCGACGATCACGGCCTCGGCCTCGGCCAGGCCCGCCGCGTAGGCCGGGAAGAGGGCGAGGGACACGGCGGTGGGGTAGCAACCGGGCACCGCGACGCGCTTGGACCCCTCCAGCGCGGCGCGGGCACCCGGCAGTTCGGGAAGGCCGTAGGGCCAGGTTCCGGCGTGCGGGGAGCCGTAGAACCGCTCCCATGCGGCGGCGTCGGTCAGCCGGAAGTCGGCGCCCATGTCGACGACGAGCACGTCCGGGCCGAGCTGCTCTGCGACAGCCGCGGACTGCCCGTGCGGCAGTGCGAGGAAGACGACGTCGTGACCGGCGAGGACGTCCGGGGTGGTCTCCTGGAGCACTCGCCCGGCCAGCGGCAGCAGGTGGGGCTGGAGCGCACCGAGCCGCTGTCCCGCGTTCGAGTTGCCGGTCAGGGCGCCGATCTCGACCTCGGGGTGCGCCAGGAGCAGACGCAGCAGTTCCCCGCCCGCGTACCCACTCGCTCCGGCCACCGCCGCACGTACCGCCATGGATCCTCCTCCTTAGAGGGCATGACTATACGATTCGCTGCACGTTTATGCAATCCCATGCATGAGCGGTGCGGCCCAGCGGAGTCAGGGCCCGAAAACCGGCTTTGTCCTGGCCATGACCACAGAGTAAGGTCCCCGGGCACATTTCAGGGGATCTTGGCGGGTGGGGGACATGGCCGAGGAATGCGACACGCACAGCAAGGGCCCGAGCGCGTGGGGGCAGGCGCTCGCGGCGGTGGCGCTGGTGGGGGCGCTCAGCGGGGGCTTCTGGTGGCTCGCGAAGACATCGGCCGCGGAGAGCGAGCCGAAGCCCGCGACCTGCTCCGCCGAGGAGACCCCCGCCCCGAAGCGCAAGCGCCTGACCGGCGCGCGACTGTGCGAGGCGCTGAACCGGCCCGACCTGGCCGCTCTGCTGGGCACACCGACGGAGACGGCGAAGACCGCCTCCGGCAGCGACGGTTCCTTCGGGTCCCCCGGCGGCAGGAAGATCGCCACCCCGCAGGCCCAGGTCGAGTTCGAGACGTACACCGTGACGCTCTCGGCGACCTACGACGGTCTTCCGGTGGCCGGGTCGGAGTCCCTGCTCGGAACCGACGCGCGCCCGCGGAAGGTACTGGGCCGCCCGGGGGTGCTCTACTCGGACCGCACCATCAGGATCAGCGTCCGGCTCGACGGCGGTGACGCCGACAGCGGTCCCGGTGTTCCGGCCCGGGCCCTCACCGTCGCCCAGGACGCGAAGGACCGCGGCGGTTCCGTCGACGTCACCCTGTGGCGCGCGGACGGAGCCGTGCCGGACGACGCGGTGCTGCTGCGCGTCGCGGAGAGGGTGCTGCTGACACTCCCGGGGTGGACTTCACGCGACTGAGGACGGGCGAGGCCTTCGCGCGGCTGAGCATGGGGGGGGACTTCACGTGGCTGCGCACGGACGGACTTCGCACGTGTGAGCACCCGGGTGCCTCGCGCGGGTGGGCCGCCGCCCGGAGACGGCGGCGGCCCACTCGGGCGGGTCCTACCTCTGCTTGATCCGCAGGAACGTCACCGAGTTCGCCGGGAAGGTGTACGTGAACTTCTCGGCCACACCCCGGAAGGTGGACGTCACCGGCGTCACCGGCGTGTCCGTCTCGGTGTTCACGGCGTCCTCGTCGGCGGCCAGCGTGGTGACGCGGGCCGTGGAGGCGACCTTGGCGCCACCGAGGTCGACGGCCGTACGGGCCTCGGCCGACCTGGCGTTGACGACCTTGACGATCAGGTCACCGGTCCGGGCGTCCTTGGTGACGACCTGCCGGAACGGCTCGGCCGGCTTGTCGTCGGTGAACGTGCCCCACTCCTTGCCGTCGAGGAGCAGGGTGACCTGGCGGCCGCGCACCTTGATGTCGATGTCGTAGGCCCGGCCCGTCTCGATCGACCCGGCCTTCGTCATCAGGGTGCCCTTGCCGCCGTCCACGGCCTGCTCGATCGCGGACTGGGTGTTGTTCCAGCCGCCCAGGTTCCACCAGTAGTAATTGCCGGTGTCCTTGACGCCGAAGGCGACCAGGAAGCCCTCCTTGCCGGACTTCTTGGTGGCCTTCACATGCAGGTCGTAGTCCTTCCAGGCCGGGTCGCCCGCCGTGACCATGGTGTTCTCGGCGGCGGTGTCGGTCTGGACGTAGGCCCCGTCCTGGATGCTCCAGCTGCCGGTGCCCGCGTGCTTCCACTTCGAGGCGTCACCGGAGAAGTCGTCGCTGAGCAGGGTCGAGCCGTCGGCGGAGGTGACCTTCACGTCGTCGTACGCGGCGCTGGTCGCCCATGTCGACAGGCCGACGGCACCGGTGATGGGGCCGCTGACATTCGGGGTCCCGGTGGCCCTGGAGGGGACCACCCGGTCGCCGACGTTGTTCATGAACAGCTTCTGGACCTCGTAGTTGGCCGAGTTCCAGGAGGCCCGGTTGTTGAACCAGATCAGGTCGGGCCGCCACTGCACGTAGTCCTCGTTGGCGAGCAGCGGGGCGTACGAGGCGAGCTTGACGACGTCCGCGTTGCGCTCCAGGCCGGTCATGAAGGCGGCTTCGGAGAGGCCGTTCTTCCAGGCGTTGCCCTGGGAGGCGTACTCGCCGAGGAAGACCTTCGGGCCGTTCCGGTCGTAGGAGTCGTAGCGGTCGTTGTTCTGCAGGAACCAGGTCGGGCTGTTGTAGTAGTGCTCGTCGACCATGTCGACCTTGGCCTCGCGGTTGAGCTGCCAGGCGGTGTCGAAGGTCGAGCCGGCGTCGTCCGGGCCCGAGTTGGAGACGACCGTGATGTCCGGGTACTTCGCCTTGATGGCCGTCCGGAACTGTTCGAAGCGGGCGAAGAACTCCTTCGGAAGGTTCTCCTCGTTGCCGACCCCGAGGTGGGTCAGGTGGAACGGCTTGGGGTGGCCCATCTGCGCGCGCACCTTGCCCCACTTGGAGGTCGCCGGGCCGTTGGCGAACTCGATGAGGTCGAGGGTGTCCTGGATGTGCCGCTTGAGCAGGGCGTCGTCGTCGGTGGCCTTGTTCTGCCCGCAGCCGGTCACCAGGGCGGGGACGACGGGCAGCGGCATGGCGCCGATGTCCTCGGAGAAGCGGAAGTACTCGTAGTAGCCGAGGCCGTAACTCTGGTTGTAGCCCCAGAAGTTGGCGTTGGTGGCGCGCTGCTCTACGGGTCCGATGGTGTCCTTCCACTGGTAGCTGCGCTTGCGCTGCCAGTTCGAGGCCTCGCTGTAGTCCTCCATGGAGCCGGTGTTGACCAGGCAGCCGCCGGGGAAGCGTACGAAGCCGGGCTTCAGTGCGGCGATCTTCTCGGCGAGGTCCTTGCGCAGGCCGTTCGGCTGGTTCCTGTACGTCTCGCGCGGGAAGAGCGATATCTCGTCGAGCGCGGCGGCGTTCGACGAGGCGACGGCGAGCCGTCCGCGGTTGCTCGTGCGGGTCGCCGTGAACGTGGCCTTGTACTTGGCCCAGCCGCCCTTCACGGCGACCTGGCGGGCGGTGGCGAGCGTGCCGGCGGTGTCCTTCAGCGAGACCGTGAGCGTGGTGCCGCTCGCGGCGCGGGCCCAGACGGAGAAGTCGTACCGCTTGCCCTTGTCGACCCGGATACCGGTGTTGTAGCCGGCGTTCGTGACGGAGGAACCGGCGGCCAGGGAGAGGTAGTTGCGGTTGCGCTCGTTGAGGCGGCCCGAGTCGTTCACGACCTCGGCCGTGCCGCCGACCGCCCACGAGGTCAGGGGCGTGTAGGAGCCGTTGTCGGCGGTGGAGTACTCGAAGGATCGGTTCTGCACGAGCTCGGCGTACAGACCGCCGTCGGCGGCCCGGTTGATGTCCTCGAAGAAGACGCCGTACATCGTGTCGTCGATCGCCGCGCCCTGGGCGGACGGTTCGACCGTGATCGCGTAGTCGGTGGCGTCCTCGGCGTGCGCGGGGGCCGGTACGAGGGCTGTTGCCGTCAGGAGGGCGGTGGTCGTGAGACCCAGTCTCCATCGGGTGCGGGCGGCGGTGCGTGGCATGGATACTCCGCGGCTCTCTGGTAGAGGAGTGTTCGAAATATCAGACATTGGTCAGCACTTCGAACGGCAAGATAGGGAGGGGGTGGATGCGCGTCAATGGGTCGCGCAGGAACGGCTGGGACGGAGAGCGGGGCGGAATGGGCGAGTTCTGGCCAGTGCCGGACGTGCTGGCGTATCTGGCCGGGCGCTGGCGGGTGTCACGGTCGGTGCGGGATCTCGCCGGCGGCGCGGAAGGCGAGTTCACCGGCGTCACCGAGTTCCGTGGGGACGGGGAGGAGCCCGGCGGGCTGCTGCATCACGAGTCGGGCACCTTCGTCTGGCAGGGCGTCGCCCGGCCCGCGGAGCGCACGCTGCGCTTCCTGCCCGGCCCGGGCGGCACGGCCGACGTGCGGTTCGCCGACGGGCGGCCGTTCCACGACCTGGATCTGAGGTCCGGCCGGCATGTCGCCGACCATCCCTGTTCCGCGGACCTCTACCGCGGCGAGTTCACCGTCCGCGACGCGGACCACTGGCGGACGGTGTGGCGGGTCGGCGGCCCCGCCAAGGACCTCGTCCTGCGGACCGACTACGCGCGCGAGGGCTGAGCGGACGCCCCGTCGAAGCGCAGGTTCCAGCGGCCGGCCCGGCCCGTCACGGACGTCGTCGACAGCGGACGGACGTCGATGTTCCAGTACGTCGAGGGCGGCGCCTTCAGGGCGTACACCAGGGCGGCCCGGATCACGGACGGCTCGGCCACCGCCACGACCCGGCAGCCGTCCTCGACGGGCCGGGTGTCGAGCCAGCCGCCGACGCGGGTGATGAAGTCGACCAGCGACTCACCGCCGTGCGGTGTGGCACGGGGGTCGGCCAGCCAGGCGTCCACGGCGTCCGGCTCCCGGGCCATCGCCTCGCCGAGGGTCAGCCCGCGCCACCGGCCCATGCCGCAGTCGCGCAGTCCGAGCTGGACCAGCGGCGCGTACCCGAGTCCCTCCCCCGTCGACCGGCTGCGCGGAGTCGGCGAGCAGTAGCGCAGTTCGGCGGCGGCGAGCGGCAGCAGCTCCTGGGCGAGGCGCTCCACCTCAGCCCAGCCGGCCTGGTCCAGCGGCCGGTCGTCCTCGAAACGCTCGGCGAGCAGCGGAGAGCTGCGCGCGGAGGCGACGAACGTGACCCGAAGTGGCATGCGGCGATCGTGGGCGCAGTATGTGCGCAGGTCAAGGGGTGTTACCTACGAGTTACCCAGGGTGTGCCGGCCCTCACTGGCCGAAGATGAGCGCCATCCAGTGCTCGGGCCGTTCCAGCGGCGCGAACCCCAGTTTCGCGTAGACCCCGTGCGCGTCGTGCGTGGCGAGGAGAACGCGCCGCACCCCGTACTGCCGCATCTCGTCCCGTACGGCGGCCACGAGCGCGCTGCCGACGCCCTGGCCGCGCACCGACGGATCGACGTACACGTCACACAGCCAGGCGAAGGTCGCCCGGTCGGTGATCACCCGGGCGTACGCGACCTGCTCCCCCGACACCGTCTCGTGGACGCCGAAGTTGAGCGAGCCCTCGATCGCCCGGTCCTGCTTCTCCCTCGAACGCCCCAGCGCCCAGTACGCGTCGGTGGACAGCCAGTGGTGCACGCGCTCGCGGTCGACGCGGCCGGGGTCGGTGGAGATCTCGTAGCCCTCGGGCAGGCTCGGCGTGTCGCTCATGCCGGTGATGCTCGCAGGCCGTCCGCAGGTGCGTCGAGCGGTTATCCCAGCACCTCGTCGCAGGCCGTACGCAGCCGCCGTACGCCCTCCGCGATCTCTCCGGTCCCGGCGACCGCCGCGAAGCTGAGCCGCAGATGCGCGGCCGGCGGCTCGGCGCTGAAGTACGGGCGGCCGGGCGTGAGGGCGACGCCGGCGCGCAGCGCCGCGGAGGTCAGGGCCGACTCGTCCGTGCCGTCGGGCAGGCGGGGCCAGAGGTGGTAGCCGCCGGAGGGGATGTGCGGCAGGGCCAGCTCCGGCAGGTGCAGGGCGAGGGCGCCGGTCATCGCGTCCCGCCGGGTCCTCAACTCCGCGGAGACGGCCCGCAGATGACGTGGCCAGGCGGGCGAGCCGACGAGTTCGAGTGCGGCCTCCTGGAGCGGGCGCGGTACGAAGAACGTGTCGACGACCTGGATGGCGCGCAGCCGCTCCAGCACCGGCCCGCGCGCGGCCAGGGCGCTCACCCGGAAGCTCGGCGAGGTCGCCTTGGTCAGCGAACAGACGTGGACGACGACGCCGTCGGGGTCGTCGGCGGCCAGCGGGCGCGGCAGCGGCCCCGCGTCCTCGTGCACGAGCCGCCGCACGAAGTCGTCCTCGACGACGAACGCGCCCGCCTCGCGCGCGATGCGCAGCACCTCGGCGCGCCGCCCTTGCGCGAGCACCGCGCCGGTGGGGTTCTGGAAGAGCGGCTGGCAGACGAAGGCCGGGGCGCCGGTGGCGCGGAACGCGTCGGCGAGCAGCGCGGGTTTCACACCGTCGGCGTCCACCGGGACGGGCACCGGGCGCAGTCCGGCGGCCCGGGCGATGGCGAGCATGCCGGGGTAGGTGGGCGACTCGACCAGGACGGGGGCGCCGGGCGGGGCCAAGGCGCGCAGGGCGGTGGTGAGCGCGGACTGTCCGCCCGCGGTGACCAGCACCTCGGCGGCGGTGAAGGACCCGCCGATGCCGCGTGCGAACCACTCGCGCAGCTCCGGCAGCCCCTCCACGGGCGGGCGCCCCCAGGCCCCGGGACGCCGCCCGGCCCGCGAGAGGGCTGCGGCCATCGCCCGCTCCGGCTGCAGCGACGGGTGAAGATAGCCGCCGTTGAACTCGATCACGCCGGGCGGCGGGGCGGCCAGCGACACCAGCACCCCGGACGCGTCGACCGAGCGCGGTACGAGGTCGGCGGCACCGTCGGCGCTGAGGGCGACCTCCTGCCAGGAGGTGTCCCCGGCGGGGGCCGGCGACGTCCGGGCCTGTGCGCGGAAGGCGCCCGCCCCGGGCCGGGTGACCACGAGACCCTCGGCGGCGAGCTGAGCCAGGGCCCGCGACACCGTCACCGGGCTCACCCGGAACCGCTCGACCAGAGCCCGGCTCGACGGCAGCTTTCCACCGGGAGAGTAGCGGTCGAGCTCCCGCCTCAGCCGTTCTGCCAGTTCACCAACGCTGCTACGCTCTTGCATGAGAGCACAGAGTAGCGCTACTACCGCACCTTCGATAGCAGTCGCCACCTCGGAGCCGGAGCGTCCGGGATTCGGCACCCTCCAGGCCGCCCTCGGTGTCGCCGCCTTCTCGCTCACGTTCCCGGCCACCGCCTGGGGGCTGGAGGGTTTCGGGCCCTGGTCGCTGGTCGCCGTGCGGAGCGTTCTGGCCGCGGTGATCGCGGGCGGCTGTCTGCTGGCACTGCGGGTGCCGCTGCCCGGCCGCCGGCACTGGGCGGGACTCGCGGTCGTCGGGGCGGGTGTCGTCCTCGGCTTCCCCCTGCTGACCACGCTGGCGCTGGAGACGTCCACCACCGCGCACGCCGCCGTCGTGGTCGGACTGCTCCCGCTGACCACCGCGCTCTTCTCCGCGCTGCGCGTCGGCACCCGCCCCTCGCGCACCTTCTGGATCGCGGCCCTGGCGGGCGCGACGGCGGTGCTGGCCTTCACCGTGCAGCAGAGCGGCGGCGCCCTGACCACCGCCGACCTGTACCTCTTCGGCGCACTGCTGGTCTGCGCGGCCGGCTACACCGAGGGCGGCCGGCTGGCCCGGATCATGCCGGGCTGGCAGGTGATCGGCTGGGCGCTGGCGCTGTGCCTGCCGCTGACCGTGCCGGTCGCCGCGCTCGCCCTGGCGCAGGAACCCGTGCGGCTGACCGCGCACAGCGTCACCGGCCTGCTGTGGGTCGCCGCGGGCTCGCAGTTCGTCGGGCTGGTCGTCTGGTACCGCGGCATGGCGGCCATCGGCATCCCCAAGGCCAGCCAGTTGCAGCTCGCCCAGCCGCTGCTCACACTGGTGTGGTCGGTACTGCTGCTGGGCGAGCACCTCACGGTCGCCGCCCCGCTGACGGCCGTGGCGGTGCTGGTCTGCATCGCCGTCACACAGCGATCACGCGGCTGAGCGGGGAGCGTCCACGGCCACTGCCGACCGGCGCCCCCCACCGTAGACTCGGAGGCCACGGACCGCTGCTCCGCACCTCGTGAGGAGGCCCCAGATGCGCGCAACCGTGGGCGACCAGCTTGTCCAGCACGGCAGGGTGGTCGGTCAGCACGACAAGGTCGGCGAGATCGTCGAAGTTCTCGGCCACGAGGGCAACCCCCCGTACCGCGTCCGGTTCGAGGACGGGCACGAGGGCGTGTGCTCCCCGGGACCCGACACGGAGATCCGGCACCGGGAGACCACCACCGGGCCATGACTCAGCGCGGGGGCGGCGCGGGCTGCACGTAGTGGTCGGCGACGACCCGCGCCATCGCCCCGATCCGGTCGGCCGCCACGTCCTTGGCGGCGAAGTAGACGTGCCCGCGCACCTGTGCGTGCTCCCCGGCCAGCGTCAGGTGCCGGGACAGCTCTCCCGTCTGCTGCCACGCCGCGGGCTGCGCCGGGTCGCCGGCCTTGTACAGCGCCTCCCCGACGTAGAGCTGCGTCGAGCTGCCGCGCGCGACCTCCGCCCACCAGGGCACCAGCTTCGCGTAGTCGGCGGCGGCGAAGCCGATGTTCCAGTACAGCTGCGGGACGATGTAGTCGATCCAGCCCTCGCGCACCCACTTCCGGGTGTCCGCGTGCAGATCGTCGTACGTCTCCACACCCGCCTTCGTGTCCGAGCCGGCCGGGTCGGTCCCGGCGTTGCGCCACACCCCGAAGGGGCTGATGCCGAAGCGTGCGCCCGGCCGGACCTCCTTGACGCGGTCCGCCGTCTCCCGCACCAGCCGGTCGATGTTGTCCCGTCGCCAGGCGGCCCGGTCCGGGAAGTCGCCGCCGTGCTCGTCGTAGGCCGCGTCGTCGTCGAAGGTCTGCCCCGCCAGGGGGTACGGGTAGAAGTAGTCGTCGAAGTGGACGCCGTCCACGGGGTACTCGGCCACCGCGTCGAGCATCGCGTCCTCGACGAAGGCGCGGACCTCGGGCAGCCCCGGGTTGTAGAAGAGCTTCCCGCCGTACGTGACCACCCAGTGGGGGTTCTCGCGGGCGGGGTGGGAGGCGGCCAGGCGGGTCGGGTCGGCGTGGACGGCGATCCGGTACGGGTTGAACCAGGCGTGCAGGTGAAGTCCCCGGGCGTGAGCCTCCTCGACGGCGGTGCCCAGCGGGTCCCAGCCGGGGTCCTTGCCCTGGGTGCCGGTGAGGTACTGCGACCAGGGCTCGTACGGCGAGGGCCACATCGCGTCCGCCGTGGGCCGGACCTGGAAGAACACGGTGTTGAGGCGGTTCTCCGCCGCCGTGTCCAGATGGGTGAGCAGTTCGGCGCGCTGCTGCGACGCGGTCAGCCCGGACTTCGACGGCCAGTCGCGGTTGGCCACGGACGCGATCCAGACGCCCCGCATCTCGGAGTCCGGTACCCCGCCCCCGCGCCCGGTCGCGGCCGATGCCCTGGGCATCATCGTGAAAGCCGACAGCGCCGCCACGGCGAACGCCCTGCGTGAGACTCGTCCCATCCGCATGCCCCAAAAGCCGCGGATCCGCCCGGTCGCGGATCGCTCCGGGCCCAGCATGCCCCAAGCGGACCCGCCCCCCGCGATCGATCATCGATACTTCGGAGTAACGTGCTCGAACGGAGCAGGCGCCGCGACCCGGCGAGCCTGCCCGGACGTGGATCAGCAGCGAAAGGGACGATGTGACGGACATCCCAGCGGGAGACATTGCACGCGTCGGAGTCGTGGGCTGCGGTCAGATGGGCGCGGGCATCGCCGAGGTGTGCGCCCGGGCCGGCCTGGACGTCATGGTCGCCGAGACCACCGGCGAGGCCCTGGAGATCGGCCGTACCCGGCTGTTCACCTCCCTGGCCAAGGCAGCCGAGCGCGGCAAGATCACCGACGAGGAGCAGGAGGCCACGCTGGCCCGCCTGAGCTTCACCACGGACCTCGGCGAGTTCGCCGACCGTGATCTGGTGATCGAGGCCGTCGTCGAGAACGAACAGGTCAAGACGGAGATCTTCCAGGTCCTCGATCAGGTCGTGACCCGGCCCGACGCGATCCTGGCCTCCAACACCTCCTCGATCCCGCTGGTGAAGCTCGCGGTGGCGACGTCGCGACCCGACCAGGTCATCGGCATCCACTTCTTCAACCCGGCCCCGGTGCAGAAGCTCGTCGAGCTGATCCCGGCGCTCACCACGTCCGAGGGCACGATCGGCCGCGCCCAGATGTTCACCGAGAAGCTGCTCGGCAAGCACGCCATCCGCGCCCAGGACCGCTCCGGCTTCGTGGTCAACGCGCTGCTGATCCCGTACCTGCTCTCCGCGATCCGGATGTTCGAGACGGGCATCGCCAGCCGCGAGGACATCGACAACGGCATGGAGATGGGCTGCGCCCACCCGATGGGCCCCCTGAAGCTGTCCGACCTGATCGGCCTGGACACGGTCGCCTCGGTCGCCCAGTCCATGTACGAGGAGTACAAGGAGCCCCTGTACGCCGCTCCCCCGCTCCTGCAGCGCATGGTCGACGCGGGCCGGCTGGGCCGCAAGACGGGCTCGGGCTTCTACACGTACGCCTGATCGCCCGGCTTTCGCAGCCACCTCAACGCCGCCGCTCCTCCGGCCACGGCCGGACCCGGCGGCGTCCCCATTCCCGCGCCTGCTCGTTCGTACGACGGCGCAGCCAGCCCATCCAGAGGGCGAGCGGGGTGACGACGAGCGCGATCAGCAGCGACGTGCCCCACCCGTCCCCCGCGGTGAACCGGAGCATCAGGACCACCAGCGCGTAGAGCGTCAGCGTCCAGGCCGCGTTCTTCTGCCACCTCGTCATGGCGTCCCGGGTACCCCCGGAGGCCGATTACGGACGGTCAGATTTCGGCCAAAAGACGGGCCCGGCACCTGAGTTGGTGCCGGGCCCGCGGCATTCACACACCGTGTGCGCGCCGGGCTCGCATATGCCCCTCGCACACTCTCCCCAGGCGCCCACCAGGCGAGTTGACTCCTCATGCGCATGCAAGGGATGTGAAACGACTACGGAAAGGAGCGGACTCGTGACCGCCGATCCCGAGCATCCCGTCGTTCATGGAGAACTCGCAGAGTTACGACGCCGCCTCGATGTGGCCTACGCCCGTGTCGAGGGCGGGCTGGCCCTGCTCAGTCACCGCACCGAGGAGACCGCCAAGGAACTCGACGAGCTCAACACCCGGATCCACTCGCTCGAACACGCGCGCTGGCCGCTGCCCGCGGTAGCCGCCCTCACCGCCGTGGGTGCCCTCGTCGTGGCGATCTGGCAGGCGCTGGGACGCTAGCTCCTCAGGGCAACGTGTCCTGACCGAGCCTGAGATGGTGCAGCAGAAGTAACGCGGCCGCCATGTTGGCGGCCGGGACCTCGCCGCGGGCGACCATGTCGGGGACGAGTTTGAGAGGCACCCATTCCCGACGGTCCGACTCGAAGTCGTCCACGGGATGCCCGACGTACTCGCCCTCGTCGGCCCAGTACACGTGGTGCCGGGCGTCGGTGAGCCCGTTGGACGGCTCCACGCTCATGAGATGGCGCAGGGGTCCCGGCCGCCAGCCGGTTTCCTCCTCCAGTTCCCTGGCGGCCGCGCGGGCGATGTCCTCGCCGTCCTCGACCACCCCCGCCGCGAGTTCCCACCCCCAGCTGTCGGTGATGAAACGGTGCCGCCAAAGCAGCAGCACCTCGTTGGCCTCGTTGACGACCGTGGCCACCGCGACGGGCCGCAGCCGTATGAGGAAGTGGTCCAGATGCCGGCCGTCGGGCAGTTCGACATCCGCGAGATTGACGCTGAACCAGCGGTTTGAGTACACAGTTTGTTCGTTGTGTTTCGTCCACTGCACGGTTCTGCCACCTTCCGTCGAGTAAGTGGCAATATCGCAGCAGGGACGTAGGCAGAGCAGGCGCATGGGACGCGCCTCGGAGCGACACGGGCACCACCGCCCGGGTCTACAACGGTACGCGCAACGCCCCGTCGATGAGTTCGGCCGCCTCGGCCGTGCCCGCGCAACCGCTGCGCACCAGGTGCTCCCGCACCGCGCGCAGCCGGTCGCGCAGCCGCTGGGACTCCATGCCGCGGGCCTGCTCGGCCATCTGCACGGCGATGGCCACCGCCTTGTCGGCGTTGCCCTGCCGCAGCTCGATGGTGCTGAGCATCGCCAGCCGGTGCACCCGGCCGCGGTCGTGCGCCGGGTTGTCGACGGCGGCCGCCGCGTGCTCCCCGGCGGCCGCGATCTCCCCGAGGCTCAGCAGCGCCTCCGCCACCTGCACGTTGACGAGCCCGGGCTGGACATAGCCGGTCTCGTCGGGCTCGTAACCGCGCCGGATGCGCTCGGCGGACTGCTCGGCCCGCCGGATGCAGGACAGGGCGCTGGTACCGTCGCCGAGATGCGCGTACGCCTTGGCCTGCATTGCGTACAGGTCGGAGGCGAGCGCCGGGGTGATGTGCTTGCCCGCGGCCCGCAGCGCGGCCTCCGCGAAGGCCACGGACTGCCGGTACTCCCGCATGAACAGTGCCTGGTTGACGAGCAGGGCGATCACATACGCCCCGAGCCCCCGGTCCCCGCTGGCCTTGGCGAGCCGCAGCGCCTGGTGGAAGTAGCGCTGGGCGAGCCCGTGCGCGTCGGAGTCGTAGGCGCAGATGCCGGCGACCGCCACCAACCCGCCGGTGGCCCGGTGCAGTTGCCGGCCGGTCTCGTCGGTGTAGCCGCCGCGCAGCAGCGGGGCGGCCTCGGCGTTGAGGAAGCCGACGATCCGGGCCCGCGTCGCGATGCCCCCGGCCTTGCGGTACATCTGCTCGTAGTGCGCACGGGCGGACCGCAGCATCTCCAGGTCGCCCGTGGTCACCCGGTGTCTGCCGCCGCGTGAGACGTCCACGTCCTCGGGCGGGTTCTCCCACTCCCACACCGGCATCACGGCAGGCGTGCCGGTGAGCGCGGGCGCGCCCAGGATGTGCGGACGCTGTTGCTGGTCGGAGCGCCACAGGGCGGTGGCCCGTTCGACGAACCCGGACAGCGAGCCGGTGTGCGGGGCGGACGGCTCGCCGGGCACGCCGAGTCCGACGTCGTCGAGGGTGACCTGCCGTTGCAGCCGGCCGGCGAGCACCTCGCAGATCAGGTCGGGCACCTGGCCCCGGGGCCGCTGACCCTTCAACCACCGGGCGACGGCGGTGTGTTCGTACCTCAGGGACAGACCACGGGCCCGTCCCGCCTGGTTGACGTGTGCGGCCAGCCCCGCGTGCGAGATCCCCGCCTCGTCCAGGATCGCGTCGAGCAGAGTGTTGGGCTGCATGTGGGCCCCCCGGATGGCTCGGTGCGGACAGGTTAGTGGGTCCGCCTTCACACGGGGTGTGAACGGAGTGCCCGAATCCGCACCGTGTGCGCACTGTCGCTCAGAGTCGCCGGCCGGTTGACTGAACTGCCTCGAAAGAGGCCGGCCGGGCCGCCGGCTCCCCCTCGTACAGTGCGGCGGCCCGCAACCGCCGTCCGCCCGGCCGCCTGCCCGACACTCCGTGGCGGGGCGGACGGCATCGCCGGCCGCCCCGAGGGGCGCGGGGACTGCGCGACGAGCCACGCGAGCACGCAGCCGCCGTCGTCGCGCAGTCCCGCGGCGCTAACTCCGCAGCTCGGCTCCGACACGCTCGCCCGCGAGGGCGACCGCCGCGTCCCGGGCCGCGGAGGCCTCGTCCACCGTCAGCGTCCGGTCGGGGGCCCGGAACCGCAGCGCGTACGCCAACGACTTCCGTCCCTCGCCCAACTGCTCGGCGTTCTCGTACACGTCGAACAGCCGGATGGACTCCAGCAGCTCCCCGGCTCCGTCCCGCAGCGCCGCCTCGACATCCACGGCCGGCACGAACGCGTCGACGACCAAGGCGACGTCCTGCGTGGCGACGGGGAACGTGGAGATCCGGGGTGCCGAGGCCGTGGCGTCACCGGCGGTCTCCACCGCGTCCAGGTCGAGCTCCATCGCGCAGGTGCGCGCGGGCAGCCCGAAGGCCTTCACGACCCGCGGGTGCAACTCGCCCGCGTGTCCCACGACCCGCTCGGCGCCGTCCACGGTGACGACCAGCTCGGCGCACCGCCCCGGGTGCCACGGGCCGTACTGGCCCTTGCGGACGACCAGTTCGGCGCCGGCCTCACGGGCGACGGACCGTGCCGCCTCGACCGCGTCGGCCCAGTCGGCCGGACGGCCCTTGCCCCACCAGCCGGCCTGCTCACGCGCACCGGCGAGGACGACGGCGATGTGCCGCGGCTGGTCGGGCAGCGCCGCGTTCAGCTCGGCGAGCTCCTCGTCGGTCGGGCGACGGTCGACGGGCAGCACGGCCGCGACCCGCTGCTCCTCGCGCGGCCGGAAGACCAGACCGGACTCGAACAGCGCGAGGTCGTGCGAGCCCCGGCCGTCGTTGCGCCGCAGGGCGGCGAGCAGTCCCGGCAGCAGCGACGTGCGCAGCGCGGGCTCCTCGTCGCTCAGCGGGTTGCTGAGCTTGACGACGCGGCGGGCCGGGTCGTCCGCCTCGAGGCCGAGCTGGTCGAAGACCTGCTCGCCGATGAACGGGTAGTTCGGCGCCTCGACGTATCCGGCACCGGCCAGGGCGCGGCCCACGCGGCGGTGCAGCCGCTGCCGGTCGGTCAGGCCGAGGCCCGCCGGGGGCTTGGGCAGCGTCGAGGGCAGGTTCTCGTAGCCCTCCAGCCGGATGACCTCTTCGGCCAGGTCGTTCGGGTCGGTGAGGTCGGGCCGCCAGGACGGGACGGTGACGATCAGCTCGTCCTGCCCGTACACGTCGCAGCCGACCTCCTGGAGGCGGCGCACGACGGTCTCGCGGCCGTAGGCGACGCCCGCGACCTTGTCCGGGTGGTCGGCCGGGATGGTGATGGTGCGCGGCGCGGACGGGGCGAGGACCTCGGTGACACCGGCCTCGGCGGTGCCGCCCGCGAGCAGCACCAGCAGGTCGACCGTGCGCTGCGCGGCGGCCGCCGCGGCCTGCGGGTCGACGCCGCGCTCGAAGCGCCGGGACGCCTCGGAGGACAGCTTGTGCCGGCGGGCCGTACGCGCGATCGACACGGCGTCGAAGTGAGCGGCCTCGATGACGACGTCCGCCGTGGCGTTCTCCACGGCGATGGGGGTCCCCCCTGCTCGAGCGGAGTCGAGAGCTTGGGGGAGGTCGGCGATCTCCGTGTTCGCGCCGCCCATGACACCGGCGAGCCCGATCGGGCCGCGGTCGTCGGTGATCACCAGATCCTCGGCGTCCAGCGTGCGCTCCACACCGTCCAGGGTGATGAGCTTCTCGCCCGCCTCGGCCCGGCGCACCCCGATGGTGCCCTGGACCAGGCCGCGGTCGTAGGCGTGCAGCGGCTGGCCGAGCTCCATCATCACGTAGTTCGTGACGTCGACGGCGAGCGAGATCGGGCGCATGCCGACCTTCTGCAGGCGGCGCTGGAGCCAGATCGGGGAGCGTGCCTCGGCGCTGAGACCGGTCACAGTGCGAGCGGTGAAACGGTCACAGCCGAGGGGGTCGGAGATCCGCACCGGGTAGCCGTACGCGTTCGGACCGGGCACGTCGATCAGCGCCGGGTCACGCAGCGGCAGGCCGTAGGCGATGGCGGTCTCACGGGCCACGCCGCGCAGCGACAGGCAGTAGCCGCGGTCGGGCGTGACCGCGATGTCGAGAACCTCGTCGACCAGTTCCAGCAGCTCGACGGCGTCCTTGCCGATCTCGGTCTCCGGCGGCAGGACGATGATGCCCTTGGTGCCGTCGTCGCCCATGTTCAGCTCGTCGCTGGAGCAGATCATGCCGCGAGACATCCGGCCGTAGGTCTTGCGCTCGGCGATCTGGAAGTCACCGGGCAGGACGGCGCCGGGCAGGGCCACGACGACCTTGTCGCCCACGGCGAAGTTGCGGGCGCCGCAGATGATCTCCTGCGGCTCGCCCGTGCCGTTGGCCTGGCCGACGTCGACGGTGCAGAAGCGGATCGGCTTCTTGAAGTCCGTCAGCTCCTCGATCGTCGCCACCTGGCCGACGACCAGCGGACCCTTGAGGTCGGCGCCGAGCTGCTCGACGGTCTCGACCTCCAGACCGGCCGAAATGAGCTTGGCCTGCACGTCACGACCGGTCTCCGTCTCCGGCAGGTCGACGTACTCCCGCAGCCAAGAAAGCGGGACCCGCATCAGATCTCCATCCCGAACGGCCGGGTGAACCGGACGTCACCCTCGACCATGTCTCGCATGTCTTCGACGTTGTGGCGGAACATCAGCATCCGCTCGATGCCGAACCCGAAGGCGAACCCGCTGTACTTCTCGGGGTCGACGCCGCAGGCTGTGAGCACCCGCGGGTTGACCATGCCGCAGCCGCCGAGCTCGATCCAGCCCTCGGAGGAGCAGGTACGGCAGGGGCGGTCGGGGTTGCCGATGGACTCGCCCTTGCAGACGTAGCAGAGCATGTCCATCTCGGCGCTGGGCTCGGTGAACGGGAAGTAGTTCGGCCTGAGCCGGGTCTTCATGTCCTCGCCGAACAGGGCCTGGACCATGTGGTCCAGGGTGCCCTTGAGGTCGGCCATCGTCAGGCCCTCGTCGACCGCCAGCAGCTCGATCTGGTGGAAGACGGGCGTGTGCGTGGCGTCGAGCTCGTCGGTGCGGAACACCCGGCCGGGGCAGACGATGTAGACCGGCAGCTCACGGTCGAGCAGCGCGCGGGCCTGCACCGGGGAGGTGTGGGTGCGCAGCACGACGCCGGACCCGGACTCGTCGGTGCCCTTCGGGCCCTGGACGAAGAAGGTGTCCTGCATCTGCCGGGCCGGGTGGTCGGGCAGGAAGTTCAAGGCGTCGAAGTTGAACCACTCCGCTTCGGCCTCCGGGCCCTCGGCGACCTCGTAGCCCATGGCCACGAAGACGTCCGCGACCCGCTCCATCATCGTGGTGAGCGGGTGCCGGGCGCCGGACGGTACGCGGTCGTACGGCAGCGTGACGTCCACCGCCTCCTCGACGAGCACCCGCGCGTCCCGCTCGGCCTCGAGCTCCACCTGGCGGGCGGCGAGGGCCTTGTTCACGGCGCCGCGGGCCTGGCCGACGCGCTTGCCGGCCTCGGCCTTGGCGTGCGGGGGCAGGGCGCCGATCTCGCGGTTGGCGAGGGCCAGCGGGGAGGTGGGGCCGGTCTGGGCGACCTTGGCCTCGTGGAGCGCGTCGAGGGAGTCCGCGGCGGCGAAGGCGGCGAGCGCCTCGTCCCGCATGCGCTCGATCTCTTCCGGTTTCAACGTCTCGACCTCGACAGGGTCGTACGACTTATTCGGTGCCGACATCTCTTCCCGTGCTTCCGATTGGCTGGCTGAAGGTCCCCGTCACCGACTCGGACGGCCGTCTTTGGGACACGAAGGTGCCAATGGCCGAGTCTAACGGGGTGGAGGTATACGAATGCGCCCGCGGGGCTCAGGCGAGATAGGCCGGAGCGCTCACGGGCAACGTAAATCGGAACTCGGCGCCGGCGCCGGGGGCGCGGCCGACCGTGATGGTGCCGCCGTGGGCCTCGACGATGCCCTTGACGATGTAGAGACCGAGGCCCGTCCCTCCGCGCTTGCTGCCCCGCCAGAAGCGGGTGAAGACGCGGTTCATGGACTCCTCCGGGATGCCGGGCCCCTCGTCGCTCACCGTGACCGACGTACCGGTGTCCTCGTCCTCGCGGGGGGACGCCGTGGCCGTGACGTCGATCGTGACAGTTCCCTCGCCGTGCCGCACGGCATTTTCCAGCAGGTTGCTGAGCACCTGGTCGATCTTGTCGGGGTCGGCCCACAGGTCGGGCAGCGGCTGCTGGACGCGCAGCAGGAAGCGGTCGGCGGGCTGCCCCGCGGCGACGTAGGCCTGGATGTGCCGTCCGACGGCGGCGCCCATGTCGACGGGCTGGCGCCGCACCTCCAGCCGCCCGGAATCGATGCGGGAGATGTCGAGCAGCTCGGCGATGAGCCGGGTGACCCGGTCGGCGTCGGCGTCGACGGTCTCCAGCATCAGGCGCTTCTGGTCGTCGGTGAAGCGTTCCCACTTGGCGAGCAGGGTGGCGGTGAAGCCCTTGACGGAGGTCAGCGGGGAGCGCAGTTCGTGGGCCACGGTGGCGATCAGCTCGGCGTGGCTGCGCTCGGTGCGGCGGCGGGCCTCGGTGTCGCGCAGGGTGACGACCAGCCGCCGGAGGGGTCCGGTGGGCCGGGTGCGGACGTAGCGCGCGCAGACCAGCACCTCACGGCCACCGGGCAGGAGCAGGTTGCGCTCGGGCTGTCCGACGCGGATGGCGAGGCCGCCGTACGGGTCGGTCAGCTGCCACCAGCGCCGGCCCTCCAGGTCTTCTAACGGCAGGGCCTTCTCAAGGCGCTGCCCGAGGGCGTCCTGGGCGCGGACGGCGGTGATGCGTTCCGCGGCCGCGTTGAAGCAGATGACGTGGCCCTGCTCGTCGGCGACGACGAGTCCGTCGGGCAGCTGGTCGGGGTCGATGCCGAGTCCGGCGGGATCCCCGGGTGGCCGGGACGCGGCGGGCGGGCTCCCGGCGTCCTGGGCTCCCGGTGCGCTGCTCGTGCCGACACTCATCCCCGTACCCCACCTCCAAGGCTCCGCAGAGGGGTCCCTGAGCTGGTCACCCTACTAGTTCCCGGTGACGGAGCGGCACCCTCCGGGGGCGCGCTGTGCACGCGCCGACGCATAGAGACATACGGCGGCGGCG
This sequence comes from Streptomyces luteogriseus, assembly GCF_014205055.1. NCBI lineage: Bacteria > Bacillati > Actinomycetota > Actinomycetes > Kitasatosporales > Streptomycetaceae > Streptomyces > Streptomyces luteogriseus. Next base: position 7,044,813 of record NZ_JACHMS010000001.1, on the reverse strand, counting down.
GTGGCGAGGTTCAGACTCTCGGCCTTCCCGTGGATCGGAACGCGCACGACGGCGTCCGTGAGGATGCGGGTCTCCTCCGGCAGGCCCCACGCCTCGTTGCCGAAGACCCAGGCGGTCGGCCCGCCCATGGTGCCCTTGTCGAGCTCGTCGTCGAGGTCGCGGTCACCCGCGCCGTCGGCGGCGACGATCCGGGCGCCGGCCTCCCGCAGCCTCTCGACGGCCTGCTCCACGGGGACGCCGACGGCGACGGGCAGGTGGAACAGCGAGCCGACGGAGGCGCGGACGGCCTTGGGGTTGTACACGTCGACGGAGGCGTCGGTCAGCACGACGGCCTCGGCCCCGGCGGCGTCGGCGCAGCGCAGCACGGTCCCGGCGTTGCCGGGGTCACGGACGTTGGCGAGGAGGGCGACGAGCCGGGGGCGGGCCGCGAGGACCTCCTCGAAGGGCGTGTCCAGGAACCGGCAGACACCGACGAGGCCCTGCGGCGTGACGGTGGTGGAGATGTCGGCGATGACCTGCTCGGCGGCGAGGTGCACGCGGGCTCCGGCGTCGCGGGCGGCCCCGATGATGTCGGCGTAGCGCTCTGCGGCCTCCGGCGTGGTGAACAGCTCCACGAGTGTGGCGGCGTCCCCGGCCCGGTGCCCGGCGGCTTCCCGCACGGCCTGCGGTCCCTCCGCGAGGAACAGCCGCTCCTTCCCCCGGAAGTTCCGCTTGGCCAGCCGCCGCGCGGCCAGCACGCGGGGGGAGCGGGGGGAGATGAGCTCGGGGGTGGCGGGAGGCATCCGATTCGCTTTCTGGGTAGCTGCACAGCAGGACCCGCAGACCATCCGGCCTGCGGGTCCTTCAGTCACATCGGCTCGGAGCCGGCGTCACGCAGCCTTCGGCGCGTTCACGTCGCTCGGCAGCGCCTTCTGGGCGACCTCGACGAGCGCGGCGAACGCACCGGCGTCGTTGACGGCCAGCTCGGCCAGGATCTTGCGGTCGACCTCGATGTTCGCGGCCTTCAGACCCTGGATGAAGCGGTTGTAGGTCATGCCGTTGGCGCGGGCAGCGGCGTTGATGCGCTGGATCCACAGCTGACGGAAGTCGCCCTTGCGCTTCTTGCGGTCGTTGTAGTTGTAGACCAGCGAGTGGGTGACCTGCTCCTTGGCCTTGCGGTACAGGCGCGAACGCTGACCGCGGTAGCCGGAGGCCTGCTCGAGGATCGCCCGACGCTTCTTGTGGGCGTTGACTGCCCGCTTGACGCGTGCCACTTGTTAACTCCTTGTAGCGGGGCCGTGGGGGTGCGCACACGGCCCGAAATCGATTGGGTCCCGGTCTGACGTACGTCCGGCGCTCACGCGCCCGGACGTCACTTGCCGAGAAGCTTCTTGATCTTCGCGGCGTCGCCCGGGGCCATCTCGGCGTTGCCGGTGAGGCGACGCGTCACACGGGACGACTTGTGCTCGAGCAGGTGGCGCTTGCCGGCGCGCTCGCGCAGCACCTTGCCGGAGCCGGTGATCTTGAAGCGCTTGCTGGCACCGCTGTGCGACTTGTTCTTCGGCATAGCGCCGTTCTCTCCTCGTCGGTGGCACTCCGGTGCCCGGTCGCGAAACCGGGCACGGTGGAGCGTCGTCTTGTATCGGTTGCTTCCTGGGACTGGCGTCCCGGGAGTCACGCCTCGGCGGGCTCCTCAGCCGGCGCCTCGACCGTCGCCTCAGCCGTCGCCTCGGACTCCGCAGCGTTCTGCGACTTGCCGGGGTTGGCCTTCGCTTCCGCCTTGCGGGCTTCCTGCGCCTGGCGAGCCTCGGCCATCGCCTCGGTCTTCTTCTTGTGCGGACCGAGGACCATGATCATGTTGCGGCCGTCCTGCTTCGGGTTCGACTCGACGAACCCGAGATCGGCCACGTCCTCCGCGAGACGCTGCAGCAGTCGGTAGCCGAGCTCCGGCCGGGACTGCTCGCGACCACGGAACATGATCGTGATCTTGACCTTGTCGCCCTGCTTGAGGAACCGAACGACGTGACCCTTCTTGGTGTCATAGTCGTGCGGGTCGATCTTCGGCCGGAGCTTCATCTCCTTGATGACCGTGTGCGCCTGGTTCTTGCGCGCCTCACGGGCCTTCATGGCCGACTCGTACTTGAACTTCCCGTAGTCCATGAGCTTGCACACAGGCGGACGGGCGGTCGCCGCCACCTCGACCAGGTCCAGGTCGTACTCCTGCGCAAGCTCCAGTGCCTTGGCCAGGGGGACGATGCCCACCTGCTCGCCACTGGGACCGACAAGTCGCACCTCTGGAACGCGAATCCGGTCGTTGATGCGGGGCTCGGCGCTGATGGATCCTCCTCGGTAGCACCACGCGGCGGTCTGGCGGACGGCCGCGTAACGTCAGTTTTCGGTAGACCTAACCGCGCCGAGGCAACAAAAATGCCCCGGACGATCCCAGGCGGGGCTCCTCGAACTACCGGAGCACCGCCGCGGGAAGCCGCGGGGCGCGCTTTCGGACGGACGCCGCCACGAGGACGGGACCGCCTGACCGGTGACCCGCCGCCCTGAGGGCGATCGGGTGGGAGTTCGAAAGCCTCCACTTGTGGGCCGAACTCGCGGGCTGTGAGGCACACGTGTCCGACCGGTCGTTACACGAGGTTACCAGCAATGGCCAGGAACGGCCAATTGGGGCGAGCCGGGGTCACGTGGGGTTCGCCCGCTGCCTGCGCCTATCGTGTGGGGCATGAGTGACACCCCTCCTGAGTCCCCCGACTTCGACGCCATGGCCCGCGACATCGCCGAGGTCCCGGCGGTCGAGGTGATCGTGACGGTCGCCGTCAACCTGATGAGCGCCGCCGCGGTGAAGCTCGGTCTGACCGAGGAGGGCGAGCAGCACAAGGACCTGGACGAGGCACGCAAGCTGGTCCACGCCCTGGCCGGTCTGCTGGACGCGACGGCGACGGAGATCAGCTCCTTCCACGCCGCTCCCCTGCGCGACGGCCTGAAGTCGCTGCAGCTGGCGTTCCGCGAGGCCTCCCTCGTCCCGGACGAGCCGGGCCAGGGGCCGGGCGAGAAGTACACGGGGCCGGTCTACGGCTGACCCGACGGACCGCCCGCTCCTCAGCGTACGAACAGGGGCTCGCCCGGTGGCGTGACCTCGGCCGGCAGCAGTGCCAGGTCGAGGCCGCGTACCAGGCGGGCCCTCAGCGTTTCGTCGGCGGCGAGCCGCTCCGCGACGGCCCGCGCGGCCTCGGCCGGTACCGCGGACGGGTCCAGCACCAGGGCGAGGGTGCCGTCGGCCTGCCCCGGCCCGAGGTGGGCCCGGATCACGGCGGGCTCGGCGGCCACGGCATCCCGTACGGCCTCCACCACGACCGGGTCGGCGAGCGGGTCGGTGCTCGCGCGGCCCTCGGCGAGGGCGAGCAGCGCGGGACCCGTCAGTTCGAAGGGCACCGGCCCGGCCAGGTCGAGCACGACCGTGTCCGCCCTCTCGTGCGCGGCGGCCTGCAAGGCCTGGTGCAGCGGTACGGCGACGGGGCGGGCCTCCGGGTCCCAGCGGGCCAGGGAGTCCGTGGAGGTGAAGGCGGGCAGGGCGGTGCGGTCGCCGGCCTTGAGCGTCGGTACGGCCATGTCGCTGGTCTTCTCGCGGCGCAGTCCCCGCTCGTCCTCCTCGGCCTCGCCGAGCACGGCCACGACGGGGACGAGCAGCCGGGCGCCTTTGAGGGCGGCCAGGACCGGGCCCACGGCACTCCGGTCCGCGGACCAGGCGGCGAGTGCGGCGCTCAGCCGGGGGTCGGCGGAGCCGTCGTCGTCGGAGAAGCCGGAGTCCGGGATGTTCTTGTTCGCCACGCGTCGACCCTATCGGCCGGACGGTGCGTGTCCGGCAGCGGCTCAGAAGTCCTCACGGGCGGTGCGGCGGCCGCGCCACAGGAGCACCGCCGCGACCAGCAGGACCCCGCCGGCGCCGCCCGCGAGGGGGGCGGCCCAGTCGGCGGTGTCGTCGCCGGAGGCGTCGGTGTCCGGTCCGCTGCCGAAGTACTTCGCACCGTGGGACGCCGGCTGGAGGCCCTCGGGCTCGATCCGGCCGGCGGCCTCGATGGCGGCGGCCGGGTCGATGAAGCCGAAGCCTCGGGAGTCGTCGCGCCCGCCCGACGGGGCGTTGCGGGCGGTGTCCTCCAGGAGCGACTTGATCTGGGCCGGGGCGAGGCCGGGGTGGGCGGCCTTGACCAGGGCGGCGGCGCCGGAGACGAAGGCGGCGGCGGCACTGGTGCCCCAGCCCTCGTAGTACTTGTGGTCGGGATCGGCGATGACGACGTCGACGCCGGGGGCGCTGACGGTGGCATACCAGCGGCGGGTGGAGAAGGAGGCGCGGGTGCCGGCCCGGTCGACGGCCGTGGCGGCTATGACGCCGGGGTAGGCGGCCGGGTAGGAGATGTGGTCGCCCTTCTCGCCGCCGTTGCCGGCGGACGCGACGACGACCACGCCCTTCTTCAGGGCGTACTGGACGGCCTGGTCCTCGCTGGGTTCGGGATGCGCCGAGGCGGAGTCGTCGCCGAGGGAGAGGTTGATGACGTCGGCGCCGTGGTCGGCGGCCCAGCGGATGCCCTCGGCGAGGGCGTTGCCGCGAGTGGAGCGGGCCTTGGCGCGGGAGGAGTCGCCGTCCTCGAGGATCACGCGGATGGGGAGGATCTTCGCCTCGGGGGCGATGCCGAGGACGCCGTCGGCGTTGCCGGGGCCGTGTCCGTGGCCCGCGATGATGCCGGCCATGGCGGTGCCGTGCCGGGCCCAGGCGCGGTCACCGGGTTCGGCTCCGAAGCCGACCAGGTCCTTGCCGGGCAGGACGTTGCCGGCCAGGTCGGGGTGCTCGGCCTCGACGCCGGTGTCCAGGACTGCGACGGTGACGCCCTCGCCCTTCGTGGTCTGCCAGGCCTGCTCGGTGTGCATGGCGTCCAGGGCCCACTGCTGGGCGCGGATGCCGTCGGCGTGCGCGGTGGCGGCGGGGAGGAGGACGAGGCCGGCGGTGAGCAGGGCGCCGAGGGCGGCGGCCCTCCGGGACGGCCTGCGCGGGCGTTTTCCGGCGGGGGTGTGCGCGGCGTTCACGACGGCTGCTCCGAGGCCGAGCGGACGTTTCTGCGGAAGTCGCGTTCGACGCGGTCGGCCAGGCCCTGCGCCTCGTTGCCGAGGCCGGCCTGGGCGACGGCGGTGGTGGCATCGGCCTCCACGGCGTCCCCGGCGGGCTGGGGGTCGTCGACGGTGCGGCCGTCGGCCCAGCCGGAGACGGCGTAGACGACGACCGGGGCCTCGGTGAGCACCGAGACGGTCCAGGAGGCGCGCTGCGGGGCGCCGAAGCCGGCGGCCGGTGTGCCCTTCGCGGCGTACGGCAGGGGCATCAGGTCGCTGCGGCGGTCCAGGCGTTCCTTGCGGAAACGGTTCGCGAGGGCGGTCATGCCGGGGGCGTCGGCCGTGGTGAAGAGCAGGCCGACGGTGGTCACGTAGCTCTCGGTGGCGTCGGTGTAGGTGGCGCGCAGGAGGCGTTCGCAGCCGACGGGGGCGAGGGCCTTGCGCAGCAGCGGGTCGAACGCGTCCTTGCAGTCGCTGTCGGGGGCGACGGCGATGCGGGTCCAGGTGCGGTCGGCTCCGCCGGGGCCGGCACCCCGGCCCTGCACGGTGGGCGGGAACAGCTGGTCGACCGGGACGCTGTGCCAGAGGCTTCCGGCGGCGGCGAAGGTGCTGGGCGCGCCCTCGTCCCCGGAGCCGCCGACGAGCCAGCTGCCGGTGACCGCTCCCGAGATGAGGCCCAGGCCGAGCACGAGGCAGACGGCTGCCGCGGCGGCCTGCGACGCCCCGCGGCGGCCGAGCGGCCGGGGCCGGGCGTCGCCGTCGTAGCCCTCGGGCTCACCGAACGACACCAGGGGGCGTGTGGCGCTCCAGGAGAGTGCGGGGTCGGGCGTGACGGGGGCGGCGGGGGCCGACGGCCGGTGTGCGGGACGCGGCGGTGGGGCGGGACGAGTGGTCGTCGTCCCTTGTACGGAGGAGCGGCCGAAGGGTGCGGCGGGCTCGTCCGGCACCGGGTCCGCGGGCACCGGGCGCAGGCGTGCGGTCGTCTCGGACGCGTGCTCGCCGGGTGCGCCGGTACGGCGGGGCGCGGGCAGCCGGAACGGACGGCCGGCCGTCTCCGCCGCCGCCCCGGCCGAAGCGTCCGGACGACCGGGCGCGGGGAGGCGGAAGGGCCTGCCGGAGGTCTCCGACAAGATCCCGTCCGACGCGTCCGAACGACCCGCGCGTCCGGCGCCGGACGCGGTGGTCGGCTCAGGACGCGTTGCCCGGGCGGCGCCGGGCGCCGTGTCCGGCCGCGGGCGCGTCACGCGGTCGGCGCGGGCCGCTGCGTCCGGCCCCGGAGGGGCCACGCGTCCGACACCGGACACGGTGGCCGCCTCAGGACGCGTCGCACGACCGACGCCGGGCGCCGCATCCCACCCGGGAGAGGCCACGCGTCCAACACCGGACACGGTGGCCGCCTCAGGACGCGTCGCACGACCGACGCCGGGCGGACTGGTCACCTCGCGGCGGGCGCCGGGCGCCGCGTCCGGCTCAGGGCCGCTCCGGCGGCCGACGGTGGGCGGCGTGTCCGGGAAGCGGGTGGAAGCTCGGGGCGGGGGCGGTGCCGGGGACTCGGAGCGTCGGGGTGCGGTGGGCTCGGAGTGCCGGGGCGCAGGGGAATCGGGCCGCCGGGGTGCGGTGGGCTCGGAGTGCCGGGTCACAGGGGAATCGGGCCGCCGGGGCGCGGCGGGCTCGGAGTGCCGGGGCGTAGGGGACTCGGGCCGCCGGGGCGCGGTGGCGTCGAGGTTCGTGGCGTCGAGGCTCGGGAAGCGGGGGCGGCCGTTCGGGCGGTCGGAGGACTGCGCGCCGTCCGTCCCGGCTGGGGTGGCTGCAGGTCCCGTCGCGGGGCCGGAGGCTGTGCCCGGGGTGTCCCGCTGGTCCGTCGCCGGGTCCTCCGGCGGGGCCGGGGGGTGTGACGGGCGGGGCGGAGTGGTGGGGCGCGGGGGGAAGGAGGCACGTTGCGCTTCCGTGCTCATGCACCCCCCGTTTCCTCATGCCCGGGCCGCTCGTCCGGCGCGGGCCGGTGTCGTCCCGCCCGAGGCCCGGCACCGAACCGTCCGGGCACACATACCCGTACGGAAGGGGCGTCATCCCGGCGCGGATCCCCGGCCGGCGTCTCCCGCCGTACGTGCGCGTCACTCTACGGCTTGTCCCTGGGCGAACGGGAACCAGTCCACGACGCCGGGGCATCTGCCCGGAACATCCCCCTACCCAGCGGTAATCCAGTCTGGCAGGCTGCGTTCATGACTGCGCGCGCCGCCGACCGGGCCCGTTACGACCGGGCCACCGCCCATCTCGACGCCCCTCTCGCGATCGTGGACCTGGAGGCTTTCGACGCCAACGCCGCCGATCTGGTCCGCCGCGCCGGGGGCAAGCCGATCCGCGTGGCCAGCAAGTCCGTGCGCTGCCGGACACTGCTGGAACGCGTCCTGGCCCGGGAGGGCTTCGCGGGGATCATGTCGTTCACGCTCGCCGAGTCGCTGTGGCTGGCCCGGTCGGGGTTCGACGACGTGCTGCTCGCCTACCCGTCCGCCGACCGTGCGGCCTACGCCGAACTCGCCGGTGATCCCAAGCTCGCCGCCGCCGTGACCGTCATGGTCGACGACGTCGCCCAGCTGGATCTGATCGACGCCTCCCGCGGTGGCGGGCGTGAAGTGGTGCGGGTGTGCCTGGAGTTGGACACCTCCCTGAAGCTGCTCGGCGGGCGGGTGCGGGTCGGGGCCCGGCGTTCACCGCTGCACTCCCCCGCCCAGGTCGCCGACGTGGCACGGGCCGTGGCCCGGCGGCCCGGCTTCGAGGTCGTGGGGATCATGGCGTACGAGGGGCATGTCGCCGGGGTCGGGGACTCGCTCGCCGGGCGTCCGCTGCGGTCCCGTGCGATCCGGCTGATGCAGGCCGCCGCCAAGCGTGAACTCGCCGAGCGGCGTGCGGAAGTGGTGCGCGCGGTACGGGCCGTCGTGCCGGGCCTGGAGTTCGTCAACGGCGGCGGCACCGGCTCGGTGCAGCACACGGCGGCCGAGGACGCGGTGACCGAGATCGCCGCCGGGTCGGGGCTGTACGTGCCGCGCCTGTTCGACAACTACACCTCGTTCAGCGGCCGTCCGGCGGCCCTCTTCGCCATGCCCGTGGTGCGGCGGCCGGGGGTGGGGGTCGTGACGGTCCTCGGCGGCGGGTACCCCGCCTCGGGTGCGGCCGGGGCGGACCGGTCGCCCGTGCCGTATCTGCCGGAGGGGCTGCGCTACGACCCGCAGGAGGGGGCCGGTGAAGTGCAGACGCCGTTGCTGGGCTCGCCCGCCGACGATCTGCTGATCGGGGACAAGGTGTGGTTCCGGCACGCGAAGGCCGGTGAGCTGTGCGAGCGGTTCGAGGCGCTGCACCTGGTCGAGGGCGACACGGTGACGGCGACCGTGCCCACCTATCGCGGCGAGGGCCACACGTTCCTCTAGGCGGTGTGTGGCGTCAGTCCGTCGGGCCGATGCTGCTGCCGACGCCGCCGCCGGTGTCCGCGTCGCCGAAGGGGCGGATGCCCTTGGTGAGGCGGTCCATGTCGGCGAGCGGCGGTCCGTCCTCGCCCGCGTCGAAGACGTAGCGGACGAGGACCGGCGCCTCGGTGCCGACGCTGGAGGGGAAGACGAGCGACTGGACGTAGCCGCCGGGTCCCTTGGCGGTCTTCACGCGCCAGCGCACCAGGTACCCGGCGCGGCCCGCCACCGCGACCGGCCCGGACTTGACGACCTGGTGCGACGTCATGCCGCCGTGGAGCTCGCGGCCGAGGCTGTCGCGGTCGTAGGCCTCGTCGGCCGCCTCGGAGATGTCGGCCTTGGCGAGGGCCTCGGGGGACTTCTCGTCGTTCTCGGTCACCGTGCGGGAGAAGACCATGCCGTGGCGGCACAGGCCCACGCCCCCGGGGCAGTCGTAGGTGCCGTCGGTCGTCATGACGACGTCGTCCTGGGCGACGTGCTGCGGGCGCTCCCAGCCGTCGAGCAGCGGGAACGTGACGCCGTTGAGCTGGTCCTCGACGACCGCGGGGTCGTCGGCGGACGGCTCGGAGGTCGACGCCTCGGGGGCCGGCTCCGGCGCCCCGGGCGTATGGGCGGGGGTGGTGGTCGGAGCCGTCCTGGTCTCGGTGCCGCCGCCGGAGCCCCCGCCCAGGACGACGGCTCCGGTGACGATCGCCGCGACCAGGACGACGCCCGTGGCGGTCAGGGCGACCGTCCTCGCGCGGCCGCCGCCGCCCGGCGGCGGGGCGGCGGGGGCCTCGGGCGCGTGGCGGTGCTCGGTCCAGGCCGTGCCGTCCCACCAGCGCTGCAGGTGCGGGGCGTGCGGGTCGGGATACCAGCCGGGCGGGGGCGTCATGCTCATCCCGGCACTGTAGGGCGCGCGGCGGGCCCGCCGGACACCGGCTTACAGGGGTGTGACGTACGCCCCCGCGATCCCGCCGTCGACCAGGAAGTCGGTGGCGTTCACGAACGAGGAGTCGTCGCTGGCCAGGAAGGCCACGGCGGCGGCGATCTCCTCGGCCTCGGCGAACCGGCCCAGCGGGATGTGCACCAGGCGGCGCGCGGCCCGCTCCGGGTCCTTGGCGAACAGTTCCTGGAGCAGGGGGGTGTTGACCGGGCCGGGGCACAGGGCGTTCACGCGGATGCCCTCGCGGGCGAACTGCACGCCCAGTTCGCGGGACATGGCGAGGACGCCGCCCTTGGAGGCGGTGTAGGAGATCTGTGACGTGGCCGCGCCCATCCTGGCCACGAACGAGGCCGTGTTGATGATGGAGCCCCGGCCCTGGCGCCGCATGTAGGGGATGGCGGCCTTGCAGCACAGGTAGACGGAGGTGAGGTTGACCTCCTGGACGCGCTTCCAGGCCTCCAGGCCGGTCTCCAGGATGGAGTCGTCGTCGGGCGGGGAGATGCCGGCGTTGTTGAAGGCGATGTCGACGCTGCCGTAGGTGTCGTGGGCGGTCTTGAAGAGGGCCTCGACCTGCTCGGGGTCGGTCACGTCGACCTTCACGAAGGTGCCTCCGACCTCCTCGGCGGCCGCCTTGCCGCGGGCCTCGTCGACGTCGCCGCAGACGACGTACGCGCCCTCGGAGGCGAGGCGGCGGACGGCGGCGAGGCCGATGCCGCTGCCGGCTCCGGTGACGACGGCGGTACGGCCGACCAGGCGGCGGCAGATGTTCTCCTGGGCAGTCACTGTGCGGGGCCCTCCGTGCTGATGAAGACGTTCTTGGTTTCGGTGAAGGCGGCCAGGGCGTCTGGGCCGAGTTCGCGGCCGACGCCGGACTGCTTGTAGCCGCCGAACGGGGTCCAGTAGCGGACGCTGGCATGGGAGTTGACGGACAGGTTGCCGGCGCGGACGGCCTGGGAGACGCGCAGGGCGCGGCCGACGTCGCGGGTCCAGATGGAGCCGGAGAGGCCGTAGGGGGTGCCGTTGGCGAGGCGGATCGCGTCCTGCTCGTCGGTGAACGGCAGCAGGACGGCGACGGGGCCGAAGATCTCCTCGCAGGCGGCCGCCGAGTCGGGGCTCTCGCCGGTGAGGACGGTGGGCGGGAACCAGAAGCCCGGGCCCTCGGGTGCGCTGCCGCGCAGGGCCGGGGCGCCGTCCGGTACGAAGCCGCGGACCCGGTCGAGCTGCTGCCGGGAGATCAGCGGGCCCATCTGGGTCTTCTCGTCGGCCGGGTCGCCCACCACCACGGCGGCCAGCGCCTCGGCGAGCAGCTCGCGGACCTCGTCGTAGACGGATTCCTGGACGAGGACGCGGGTGCGGGCGCAGCAGTCCTGGCCGGAGTTGTCGAGGAAGGAGAAGGGGTCGACGGCGGTCTTGAGGTCGGCATCGGCGAAGACGATGTTGGGGCTCTTGCCGCCGAGTTCGAGCGTGACGGGCTTGACCTGCTCGGCGCCGAGGGCCGCGACGCGTGTCCCGGTGCGGGTGGAGCCGGTGAAGACGATCTTGGCGACTCCGGGGTGCCGGACCAGGGCGTCGCCCGTGATGTCACCACGTCCCGGCAGGACTTGGAAGAGGTGCTCGGGGAGCCCGGCCTCCAGGGCGAGTTCGGCGAGGCGCAGGGCGGTGAGGGGGGTCGTCTCGGCGGGCTTGAGGAGGACGGCGTTGCCTGCCGCGAGGGCGGGGGCGGTGCCCCAGGCGGCGATCGGCAGGGGGAAGTTCCAGGGCGCGATCACGCCGACGACGCCGAGCGGTTCGAGGATGGTGACGTTCAGGCCGCCGGGCACCGGGATCTGCCGGCCGGTGAGCCGCTCCACTCCCCCGGCCGCGTAGTCCAGCAGGTCGCGGACGTTGCCGGCCTCCCAGCGGGCGTTGCCGATGAGGTGGCCGGCCTCCCGGACCTCCAGGCGGGCCAGTTCCTCCAGGTGATCGTCGACGGTGGCCGCGAAGCGGCGCAGCAGCCGGGCGCGGTCCCCGGGCGCGAGGGCGGCCCAGATGCGCTGTGCCCTGGCGGCGTGGGTGACGGCCGCGTCGACGTCGGCCGGACTCGCCCCGGCGACGGCGGCGACGACCTCCTCGGTCGCGGGGTTCAGTACTTCCAGAAGGTGCTCGGAAGACACGAAGGACCTCACATGCGTTCGAAGGAGCGGCGCAGCTCCCAGTCGGTCACCGCGGCGTCGAAGGCGTCCAGTTCGACGCGCGCCATGTTGCGGTAGTGCGCGACGACCTCGTCGCCGAAGGCGGCCCGGGCGACGGTGCTGTTCTCCCAGAGCTCGGCGGCCTCGCGCAGGGTGGTGGGGACGTGGTCGAGGTCGGCGGCGTAGGCGTTGCCGGGGCAGGGTTCGGGCAGCTCCAGTTTCTGCTCGATGCCGTGCAGTCCGGCCGCGACCAGTCCGGCGACGGCCAGGTAGGGGTTGACGTCGCCGCCGGGCAGGCGGTTCTCGAAGCGCAGCGAGCGGCCGTGGCCGACGACCCTGAGCGCGCAGGTGCGGTTGTCCTGGCCCCAGGCGACGGCGGTCGGGGCGAAGGAGCCGGGCTGGAACCGCTTGTAGGAGTTGATGTTGGGGGCGTAGAGGAGGGAGAAGTCGCGCAGCGCGGCGAGCTGGCCGGCGAGGAAGTGGCGCATGACCTCGGACATGCCGCCTTCGCCGTCCCCGGCCATGGCGTTGGTGCCGTCGGCGTCGGCGAGCGAGAGGTGGATGTGGCAGGAGTTGCCCTCGCGCTCGTTGTACTTGGCCATGAAGGTGATCGACATGCCCTCCTGGGCGGCGATCTCCTTGGCGCCGGTCTTGTACACGGAGTGCTGGTCGCAGGTGACCAGGGCCTCGTCGTAGCGGAAGGCGATCTCGTGCTGGCCGGGGTTGCACTCGCCCTTGGCGGACTCGACGGTGAGGCCGGCGCCGGCCATCTCGTTGCGGATCCGGCGCAGCAGCGGCTCGATGCGGCCGGTGCCGAGGACCGAGTAGTCGATGTTGTACTGGTTGGCCGGGGTCAGGCCCTTGTAGCCCGCGTCCCAGGCCTGTTCGTAGGTGTCCTTGAAGACGATGAACTCCAGCTCGGTGCCGACCTGGGCGGTGTAGCCGAGCTCGGCCAGGCGCTCCAGCTGGCGGCGCAGGATCTGGCGGGGGGCGGCGACGACCGGGGAGCCGTCGCTCCAGGCGAGGTCGGCGTGGAGCATGGCCGTGCCCGCGTTCCAGGGGACGCGGCGCAGGGTGGTGAGGTCGGGGTGCATGGCGAAGTCGCCGTAGCCGCGGTCCCAGGAGGACATGGCGTAGCCGTCGACGGTGTTCATCTCGGTGTCGACGGCGAGCAGGTAGTTGCAGCCCTCGGTGCCGTGCTGGAGGACCTCGTCGAGGAAGAAGCGTGCGGCGAACCGCTTGCCCTGGAGCCGCCCTTGCATGTCGGGGAAGGCCAGGACGACAGTGTCGATCTCACCGCCGGCGACGAGGGTGTGCAGCTCCTCGACGCTCAGCGGGGGTGTGCGGTCTGCCACGGGAAGGCCTCCTAGGCTCCTTGGATCCGCTGCCTTGGATCCGCCGGGAGCCATAAGGTATTGCCGAGAACCATTGCTTGGGAAGGGGGTACGGCCACATGTCGGAGGAAGCTGGGGGCGGCGAGGTGCGGGACGGGCTGACGCCGGTGCTGCGGCCGGTGCGCGCGGGCAACGGCTTCGAGGAGGCACTGGAGCAGATCCTCCAGGTCGTCCGGCTGGGTCTGGTGCCGGGGGGAGAGCGGCTGCCGGCCGAGCGGGAGCTGGCGGAGCGGCTGGGGATCAGCCGGGTGACGCTGCGCGAGGTGCTGAAGGTGCTCCAGGACCAGGGGCTCGTCGAGTCGCGGCGCGGCCGCTACGGCGGGACGTTCGTGCTGCCGCGCGCCGAAGCGGTCGGCGAGGACGAGCTGCGGCGCCGGGTGGCGGAGGTCGACATAGAGGACGTGCTGCGGTTCCGGGAGGTGCTGGAGGTGGGCGCGGCCGGGCTGTGCGCGGCGCACGGGCTGGAGGAGAAGCAGGCGGACCGGCTGCGCGAGGCCCTGGCACGCACGCACGACGCGCCGCTCGCCGAGTACCGCCGCCTGGACACGCTGCTGCACCTCACGATCGCCGAGCTGTCCGGCTCCCCCTCACTCACCGCCCAGTACGCGGCCGTCCGCGCGACCGTCAACGACCTGCTCGACTGCATCCCGCTGCTGGTGCGCAACCTGGAGCACTCGCAGCGGCAGCACACCGCCCTGGTGGAGGCGGTGATCGAGGGCGACGCCGATCAGGCGCGGGAGATCATGCGCGAGCACTGCGGGGGCACGGCGGCGCTGCTGCGGGGGTTCCTCGGCTGAGCCGGGCGGTGTTTCGGGGCGGTGTCTCAGCGCGGTGAGGATTTACGGGCGATTCACGCACGGGTCTTGCCATCCCCCCGGCGGGCCGCAAAGGTATGGCTCCATTCCATTGAGTCTCAGCCTGCTCGCCCCCGTGACCGCCGCCGCCCCGTCGGGAGTCTGCTCATGTCCCAGGAACCCACTCTCACACCCGCCGCCCCGGAGGGCGACGACTATCTGGAACGCAGAGCGCTGCGCCGTGGCAGCGCCGGCTGGGTGCTGCTGACCGGCCTCGGCGTCGCCTACGTCGTCTCCGGCGACTACTCGGGCTGGAACTTCGGCTTGGCCGAGGGCGGCTTCGGAGGCCTCGCGATCGCCATGGTGCTCATGGGCGCGATGTACGCGTGCATGGTCTTCGCCCTCGCCGAGCTGTCCTCGATCCTGCCCACCGCGGGCGGCGGCTACGGCTTCGCCCGGCGGGCGCTCGGCCCCTGGGGCGGCTTCCTGACCGGCACGGCGATCCTCATCGAGTACGTCCTTGCGCCCGCCGCCATCGTCATCTTCATCGGCGACTACGTCGAGTCGCTGGGTCTGTTCGGCCTGGAGTCCGGCTGGCCGATGTACCTGGTCTGCTTCGCGATCTTCCTCGGCATCCACCTGTGGGGCGTCGGCGAGGCGCTGCGCTTCAGCTTCGTGGTCACCGGCATCGCCGTGGTCGCGCTGATCGTGTTCGCGCTGGCGGCGCTGCCCGACTTCTCCTTGGCGTCGCTGGACGACATCCCGGTCGACACCTCCGCCGCGGGCTCGAACTCCTGGCTGCCGTTCGGCCTGCTCGGCATCTGGGCGGCGTTCCCCTTCGGCATGTGGTTCTTCCTCGGCGTCGAGGGCGTGCCGCTGGCCGCGGAGGAGACCAAGGACCCGGCCCGTACGCTGCCGAAGGCGATCCGCTGGTCGATGGGCATCCTGGTGGTGCTGGCGGTGATCACGTTCTTCGCGGCGGCCGGGGCACGCGGTTCCGCCGCGATCCAGGAGGCGGGCAACCCGCTGGTCGAGGCGCTCCAGCCGAACGGCAAGGCGACGACCCTGAGCCGGATCGTGAACTACGCGGGCCTCGCCGGCCTCGTGGCGTCGTTCTTCTCCCTGATCTACGCGGGCTCGCGCCAGCTGTTCGCCCTGTCCCGCGCGGGCTACCTGCCCCGCTTCCTGTCCCTCACCAGCCGTCGCAAGGCGCCCTACCTGGGCCTGCTGGTGCCCGGCACGATCGGCTTCCTGCTGGCGGCGATCTCGGGCAACGGCGCGCGGATGCTGAACATCGCCGTCTTCGGCGCGACCATCTCTTACGCGTTGATGTCCCTGTCGCACATCGTGCTGCGCCGCAGGGAGCCCGAGCTGGAGCGGCCGTACCGCACGCCGGGCGGCGTCCTGACGTCCTCGGTCGCCCTGGTGCTGGCCTGCGCGGCGCTGGTCGCCACGTTCCTGGTGGACGTGACGGCGGCGCTGATCGCCCTCGCGGTGTACGTCGTGGCGCTCGGGTACTTCGGCCTCTACAGCCGCAAGCGGCTGGTGGCGAAGGCGCCGGAGGAGGAGTTCGCGGCGCTGGCGGCGGCCGAGGCAGAGTTGGCAAGGGACTGAGTGGTTCGACCGTGAGGGAGTTGTCGTGGGCAGGCCGTTGATCGGGGTCAGCACCTACCTGGAGTCCGGTGCGCGCTGGGGGGTGTGGGAGCTGGAGGCCGCCCTCTTGCCGGTCGGCTACCCCCGGCTGGTGCAGCGGGCCGGCGGCCTGGCCGCGATGCTGCCGCCGGACGACACCCGGTACGCCGCGGAGGCCGTGGCCCGGCTGGACGGGCTGGTCATCGCGGGCGGGCCGGATGTCGACCCGGTGCGCTACGGGGCGGAACGCGAGCCGCGGACGGGGCCGCCGGCGCCGGAGCGGGACGCGTGGGAGCTGGCCCTGATCGAGGCGGCGCTGGCGGCCCGGGTGCCGCTGCTGGGGATCTGCCGGGGCATGCAGTTGCTGAACGTCGCTCTCGGGGGGACGCTCGTGCAGCACATCGACGGGCACGCCGAGGTGGTGGGCGTCTTCGGCGGGCATGCCGTCAAGCCGGTGCCGGGGAGTCTGTACGCCGGTGTCGTCCCGGAGGAGACGTTCGTACCGACGTATCACCACCAGGCCGTGGACCGCCTGGGCGAGGGCCTGATCCCCTCGGCGTACGCGGCGGACGGCACGGTGGAGGCGGTGGAACTGCCCTCCGCCGACTGGGTCCTGGGGGTGCAGTGGCATCCGGAGATGGGCGAGGACGTGCGGGTGACGAGGGCACTGGTGGAGGCGGCGGCCAAGGCCTGACCGGCTCCACGGCGGCGAGAACCTACCCCCGCGTCAGCGACAGCAGGTCCCGTGCCGGACCCGTGGGGCGATGCCCCGTCGGCCATACCGCCCTCAGATCCCGTGCCAGGGCCACGCCCTCCACCGGCACCGACACCAGCCGCCGCATCGCCAGCTCCTCCCCCACCGCCAGCTCGCTCAGCACCGCCGGCCCCGCCCCGCTCACCACCGCCGCCTTCACCGCCGTCGTCGAGGACAGCTCGATCAGCGGCCGGGCCAGCCCGCCGAGCGCCGCGTCCAGCACCTGCCGCGTCCCCGACCCCTTCTCGCGGAGGATCAAAGGCGTCGACGCCAGTTCCTCCGCCGCCAGCGACCGCCGCCGCCGGGCCCACGCATGCCCCGGCGCGGTCACCACGATCAGCCGGTCGTGGGCGATGACCGCCGAGTCGAGGCCGGCCGGTACCGACAGCCCCTCCACGAACCCCAGATCCGCCTCGTCCGACAGCAGCCGCTCCGCCACCACCGTCGAATTCCCCGCGTGCAGCGACACCGCCGTGTCGGGCCGCTGCGCGCGCAGCGCGAGGAGCCAGCCCGGCAGCAGATACTCGGCGATGGTCATGCTCGCGGCGACCCGCAGCCGGGAGTCGCGCCGGTCGCGCAGCGCCTGCGCCCCCACGTCGAACGCCTCCGCCGCCTCCACGATCCGCCGCGCCCAGTCCGTCACCAGCGCCCCGGCGTCCGTCAGCCGGGACCCGCGGGGCGAGCGGTCGACCAGTGCCACGCCGAGCTGTCGCTCCATCGACCGGATCCGGCTGCTCGCCGCGGGCTGGGTGATGCCGAGCTCCCGCGCCGCGCCACCGAGACTGCCCAGTCGCGCCACCGCCAGCAGCAGCTCCAGCGCGCCCAGATCCGGCACCCGGTGCGCCACGGAGCCGGTGACCGCCGGCCCGGTCTGCTCATCCGCGTTGCTCATAAACCCAGCTTATGCCGCCATAGAGGCATGATCCCTGGTGGTGCGCCTGCCCCGGCCCCACCGTGGAGTCATGGTCACCGCAGCCCAGCCCCGCCCCTATGCGCTCTCCGTCCGCCATCTCGGACCCAACTGGTACGCCACGGTCATGGGCACCGCCGTCGTCGCCACCGCCGGGAGTGCCCTCGCACCACACGTCCCGGGGCTGCGCGACGTGCTCACGGCGGTCTGGGCGCTGTCGCTCGCGCTGCTCGTGACCCTGCTCGGCGCGCGGGCCGTGCACTGGAGCCGGCACCGGGACCAGGCCCGCTCCCACCTCCTCGACCCGGCGGCGGCGCCCTTCTACGGCTGCCTCGCCATGGCCCTGCTGGCCGTGGGCGGCGGTGCCCTCACCGTCGGCCGGGACTGGATCGGGCTGCGGGCGGCCGTGGCACTCGACGCGGTGCTGTTCACCGCCGGCACGGTTGTCGGGCTCGCGGCGGCGGTCGTGGTTCCGTATCTGATGGCCGTACGGCATCGGGTGGAGCCGGGGCAGGCCACGCCCGTCTGGCTGCTGCCGCTCGTCGCGCCGATGGTGTCGGCCGCCGTCGGGCCGCTGCTGGTGCCGCATCTGCCGCCCGGTCAGGCCCGGGAGACGCTGCTGCTCGGCTGCTTCGCACTGTTCGGGCTCAGCCTGCTCGCGACCCTGGTCATGCTGCCGCTGGTCTTCGCCCGGTCGCT
Source organism: Streptomyces luteogriseus (assembly GCF_014205055.1). Classification (NCBI taxonomy): domain Bacteria; kingdom Bacillati; phylum Actinomycetota; class Actinomycetes; order Kitasatosporales; family Streptomycetaceae; genus Streptomyces; species Streptomyces luteogriseus. Next base: position 7,026,985 of record NZ_JACHMS010000001.1, on the reverse strand, counting down.
CACCGGCGGACCGCTGCCCCTCGCCCTCACCCCGACGCTGTTCCTGGTGCTCGGGCCGCTCGGGCAGTCCACCACCGCCGTCGGCGCCTTCGCCGACGTGGCGCCCGGGGTCGTACCGACGCCGTACAGCGAGGGTTTCACCGCCCTCGCCGTGCTCTACGGCGTGCCCGTGCTGGGGTTCGCACTGCTCTGGTTCTGCCTGGCCACCGCCCATGTCGTCCGCGCACGGCGGCACGGCATGCGATTCTCGATGACCTGGTGGTCGTTCACGTTCCCGGTCGGTACCTGTGTCACGGGCGCCGAGGCGCTGGCCCGGCACACCGGGCTCGTCGTCTACGCGGGTCCGGCGGTCCTGCTCTACGCGGTGCTGGTCGCGGCGTGGGGCACGGCCGTCGTGGGCACCGTGCGCGGGCTGCTCAGGGGCGAACTGCTCGCAGCGCCCCGCCCAGCACCCGTGGCGCCTCGGCCAGTGACGGCCCGTACCACGTCAGGTGCCGTCCGCTGACGAGCGCGCAGGGCACGCCGGGGAAGGCCTCGGGGCCGTCGTCGGCGGTGAAGCGGTACGGCTCGTCCGGCAGGACCACCGCGTCCGGTGCCGAGGCGCGCAGTTCGTCGAGCGGGACGCGCGGGTAGCGGTCGGGGTGCGTCGCGTACACGTGGTCGACGCCGAGGCGGGCGAGGACGTCGCCGGCGAAGGTGTCGCGGCCCAGGACCATCCACGGCCGGCGCCAGACCGGCACGACCGCGGTGAGCCGGGTCCCGGGCTCCGGCAGGGACGACCAGACCTGCTCCGCCTCGCCGAGCCAGCGCGGCCGGGCCGTCACGCCGCAGGCGTCCAGTACCCGGGCCAGTTCCCGGAAGGCCTGCGGCACGTCGCGGATCTCCGTCACGAGGACCTCGGCGCCCCCGGCACGCAGGGCCGCGAGGTCGGGTGCGCGGTTCTCCTCCTCGTTGGCGATCACCAGGTCGGGCGCGAGGGAGAGGATCCGGCCGGTCTCGGGGTTCTTGGTGCCGCCGACGCGTACGACGTCCAGGCCCGGGGGATGCGTGCACCAGTCGGTGGCGCCGACGAGGGCTCCGGGCGCGGAGCGGGCCACGGCCTCGGTCAGCGAGGGGACCAGCGAGACGACCCTCACCGGCGAGGCCGGTCCCGGACCGCCTCGATGTGCTCCGCCACGGCGACGACGACCACGCGGGTGTCCGACTCGGCCGCCCGCCAGCGGTGCCGTACGCCACCGGTCAGGTACAGCGTGTCGCCGCGGCCCAGGCGGTAGGCGCGGCCCTCCGCCTCGATCTCCACCGCGCCGTCGGCGACGTACATCAACTGGTCGTTGCGGTACTGGAATTCACGGCCCGCGTCATGGTCGCCGGTGAACTCGGAGGCATGCATCTGGTGGTGGCCGCGGACCAGGGAGCGGGTCCGGGGCTGAGGCTGGGGCTCGGTGCCGTCGGCGCGGACGACGTCCACGCTGCACGCCGGGTCGGCGGCGGCGAGGAGCTCCACGGCGGTGGTGCGCAGGGCGTCGGCGACCTTCTCCAGGGAGCTGGTGCTGGGCCGCGCCCTGTCGTTCTCGATCTGGCTCAGGAACGGGACGGACAGGCCGCTGCGCGCGGCCACGACGGCAAGGGTGAGCTCGAGCGCGCGGCGCCGCCGGCGCACGGCCGCGCCCACCCGAAGGGGTTGCTCTTTGTGGTCGCCCATCGCTCCGGTTCCCTCCTTCGCCCGATCCGCTCCCCGTGCGGCGGTGTCCCGGCGCACTGCTCCTGTTGAGTTGTCTGCACCCTACGCACGTCCGGCAAACCGTTTCATGCGCCCGTCACATCGACGTCGTACGGGACGGTGCACGGCCTCACACTTCGCGCCAGGGGGTCCGCCCCGAAGGGGGTGGGGCAGGTGATCCTCCCGTGGGAGGAACAGGCGGGAAGAGGGGGTTCTGGGGGTCGCGTAGCGCTCTGTGGTTGTCCGGATCCCGCTCGTGGAACCGGGGGCGGGGTGGGGCGCGGCGTGTCGCGCGTCCCACCCCGGAACCCTACTGCGGTGTCATGCGCTGCACCATGTCCGGGTGCTGCTCGAGCCACTCGGCCACGGCCTCTTCCTCATGGCCCTGACCGCGGTCCTTGATCGCGCTCTCCAGCGTGCCGAGCTCGTCCTCGCTCATCTTGAAGTTCTTGATCCACTTCGTGAGCTGCGGGTACTCCTCGGGGAACTTCTCGTTGGAGATGGTGCGGATCGTGTTGCCCTCGCCGAAGGCCTTCTCGGGGTCCTTCAGCTTGGTCAGCTTGTAGTCGCTGTACGCCCAGTGCGGCGACCAGAGGGTGACGGCGATCGGCTCCTTCTTGGCGTACGCGCGCTTGAGCTCGGCCAGCATCGCGGGCGTGGAGCCGTCGACGACCTCGTACTCCTCGTCCAGGCCGTAGCCGGGCAGGACCTCGTTCTTCAGCAGGTCCATCTCGCCGGTGCCCGGCTCGATGCCGATGATCTTCCCCTTGAAGGTGGAGGACTTGCCCTTGAGGTCCTCCAGGGAGTCCACGCCCTTCACGTAGGACGGTACGGCGAGCTCCAGGGAGGTCGGTTCGTACCAGGTGCCGAGGTCCTTGAGCCGGTCCTTGTTCTTGTCCCAGTAGTTCTTCTGGGCGTAGGGCAGCCAGGCGTCGAAGTTGAGGTCGAGATCGCCCGAGGCCAGACCGGTGTAGACCGGGCCGACGTCCATCTGCTTCAGGTTCAGCTTGTAGCCGCGCCGCTCCAGGACGTTCTTCCAGAGGTAGGTGACGGCGATGTCCTCGTCCCAGGGGAACCAGGCGACGTCCAGGGGCTGCTCGGCCTCGGCGGGCGTACCGCCCCCGGCGTTCTTCACCGGGGCCATCTTGTCGACCACTCCGGGGTTCTGCTTCAGCCAGGCGCGGACGGCGTCCTGCTGGTTGCCCTTGCCCGCCTTGTTGATCTCGGCTTCGAGGCTGGTGAGCTGCTGCTCGCTCATGCCGAAGTTCTTCAGCCAGGTGGCGACCGTGGGGTCGTCGTCGGCGAAGCCCTTGCGGGACAGGGTGTGCACGCCGTCGCCCTCGCCCCAGGCGCCCTTCGGGTCCTTGAGCTTCTTGAGGTCGTAGTCGTTGTACGCCCAGTGCGGCGACCAGAGCGTGGTGACGATCGGCTTCTTCTGGGCGTAGGCGCGCTTCAGCTCGGCCAGCATCGCCGGCGTGGAGCTGTCGACGACCTCGTACTCCTTGTCGAGGCCGTATTCCTTGAGGACCTTGCTCTTGAGCAGGGCCATCTCGCCGGCGCTGGACTCGATGCCGGTGATCTTGCCGCCGAACTCGGAGGCCTTGCCCTTGAGGTCCGCCAGGGAGTCGATGCCCTTCATGTAGGCGGGCACGGTGAGCTCCAGGGACGTCTTGTCGTACCAGGCGCCGAGGTCGTCGAGCTGCTTGCCGTACTTCTTCCAGTACTGGGCGTGGGTGGTGGGCAGCCAGGCGTCCGTCTGGAAGTCGATGTCGCCCTGTGCGAGGGAGGTGTACAGCGGACCCGCGTCGAACTGCTTGGCCTCGACCTCGTAGCCGCGCTGCTCCAGGACCTCCTTCCACAGGAAGGTGGAGGCGACGCCCTCGTCCCAGGGGATGTAGCCGATGGTGATCTTCTTGCCCTGGCCGACGTTCTTGCCGTCCGCCACGGCCTCGGTGCCGGTGCCGCCGCCGAAGGCGCCCATGCCGCCCGCGGTGAGCGCGAGGACGACGACGCCGATCATGGCGACGGCCGGTCGGGGCCGGTACGACCAGATCTTCAGCCCCTGGGCGGCGCGCAGCTTGGCGGCGGCGCGGCGGCCGAGCGGGGAGACCTGGGTGCCCAGGGCGCTGGTCATGCGGTCCAGATAGATCGCGAGGATCACGATCGCCACACCGGCCTCGGAGCCGAGGCCCACGTTGAGCTGACCGATGGCCTCGTTGACGTCGCCGCCGAGGCCGCCGGTGCCGACCATGCCGGCGATCGCGGCCATGGACAGGCCGAGCATGATGACCTGGTTGATGCCGGCCATGACGGTGGGCAGGGCCAGCGGGAGCTGGACGCGCAGCAGCGTGTTGCGGGGCGAGGTGCCGAACGCCTCGGCCGCCTCGACCAGTTCCTTGTCGACCTGCCGGATGCCCAGCTCGGTCATGCGCACGCCCGGGGCGAGCGCGAAGATCAGGGTGGCGACGATGCCCGCGGGGGCGCCGGTGCCGAAGAACAGGATCGCCGGGATGAGGTAGATCATCGCGGGCAGCGTCTGCATGAAGTCCAGCACGGGCCGGACCAGACCGCTGACGCGGTCCGAGCGGGCCGCCCAGATGCCCACGGGTATGGAGATCACCAGCGCGATGACGGTCGCCACCAGGACGAGCGCCAGGGTGATCATCGCGTTCTCCCACAGTTCGAGGGAGTCGATGAACGCGAATCCGGCGAAGGTGAGGACACCGGCGAGGGTGCCGCGCAGCCAGAAGGCGATCACGGCGAAGATGCCGGCGAGGAGCAGCGGTTCGGGGGCCTGGAGGACGGCGTTGATGCCGTCGTAGAGGCCGAGGAAGACGGTCTTGCAGAAGTCGAACAGCCACGCCATGTGGGTGGTGAGCCAGTCGACCGCGTCGTTGACCCAGCTGCCGAGCTGAATCCTAGGCACGGGCGGTCACCTTCTCTCCGCCCTTGTCCCGCGGGGAGTCGCAGGGCTCCGGGCTGGCGTCCTGCTCGTCGCCGAGGAAGCCGACCAGGCGCTGCCGGGGGACGACGCCGATCTGCTTGTTGTCCTTGTCCACGACCGAGACGGGGTGGGTGAGCCGGGCGCTGATGGCGCACAGCTCCGTGAAGGGGGTGTCGGCCGTCGCGGTCTCGCAGTGGCAGCCGGGGTCGTCGGCGGTGACCGAGGTGTCCATGAGTTCGCTCGCGGTCAGGACGCGGGAGCGGTCGACGTCCTGGGTGAAGGAGGCGACGTAGTCGTTCTCCGGCCGCAGCAGGATGTCCTGGGCGGTGCCGATCTGGACGATGCGGCCGTCGCGCATGACGGCGATGCGGTCGCCCAGGCGCATGGCCTCGTTCAGATCGTGGGTGATGAAGACGATCGTCTTCTTGAGCTTCTGCTGGAGTTCCAGCAGCTGGTCCTGCATGTCACGGCGGATCAGCGGGTCCAGGGCGCTGAAGGACTCGTCCATCAGCAGCAGGTCGGCGTCGGTGGCGAGCGCGCGGGCGAGACCGACGCGCTGCTGCATGCCGCCGGACAGCTCGTCGGGCCAGGACTTCTCCCAGCCGGCCAGGCCGCACAGGGCGAGCGCCTCGTCGGCGCGGCGTGCGCGCTCGGCGCGGGGCACGCCCTGCACTTCCAGACCGTAGGCGGCGTTCTCGCGCACGCTGCGGTGCGGGAAGAGCGCGAAGTGCTGGAACACCATGCTGATCTTCTTGGAGCGGACCTCGCGCAGTTCGCGGGCGCCGAGCGTGGTCAGGTCCTGGCCGTCGAAGCGCACATGCCCGGCGGTCGGCTCGAGCAGGCCGTTCAGCATGCGCAGCAGGGTGGACTTGCCGGAGCCGGACAGGCCCATGACGACGAATATCTGGCCGGGCTCCACGGTGAAGGACGCGTCGATCACGGCGGCGGTCGTGCCCTCGGCGCGCAGTTCCTCTCGGTCGGCTCCGCCACGGAGCCGCTCGACCGCTCGGTCCGGTCTTCTGCCGAACACTTTGTAGAGGCTCTCAGCCTCGAGCGTTGCTGACACGTGCACCTCTATTTCGACGGCAACAGAACAGAGCGAGGACAGGGCGCAAACAGTTGAAATACGCAACCAGCCTCGCTCCGGGCGGCGCCTCCCCCCGATCCCCTGCAGCAAACTCGAAAGTGAGACGCTTCACACCGAAACCGCAGCGCGCAACGCGTTGCGCTGCGGCGAGTCGCTGTCGGCGGCGTACGGCATGATGCGTGGCGTGACCGGACGACTGATGCTCCTCGACACCGCTTCCCTGTACTTCCGCGCCTACTTCGGCGTCCCGGACTCGGTCCGGGCCCCGGACGGCACGCCGGTGAACGCCGTGCGCGGACTGCTCGACTTCATCGACCGCCTGGTCAAGGATCACCGGCCGGACCTCCTGGTGGCCTGCATGGACGCCGACTGGCGGCCGCAGTGGCGGGTGGATCTGATCCCCTCCTACAAGGCGCACCGCGTCGCCGAGGAGCACGCGGTGGGCCCGGACGAGGAGGAGGTGCCCGACACGCTGTCCCCGCAGGTGCCGGTCATCGAGGCGGTGCTGGACGCGGTGGGCATCGCCCGCGTGGGCGTGGCCGGCTACGAGGCGGACGACGTGATCGGCACGTTCACCGCCGGGGCGAAAGGCCCGGTCGACATCGTCACGGGCGACCGTGACCTGTACCAGCTGGTGGACGACGCACGCGGGGTGCGCGTGCTGTACCCGCTGAAGGGTGTGGGCACGCTGCAGCACACCGATGAGGCGGTGCTGCGTGAGAAGTATGGGGTGGACGGCAGGGGGTACGCGGATCTGGCCCTGCTGCGCGGCGACCCGAGCGACGGCCTGCCGGGCGTGCCGGGCATCGGTGAGAAGACAGCCGCCAAGCTGCTGGCCGAGTTCGGCGACCTGGCCGGGATCATGGCGGCGATCGAGGACCGGGGGTCGAAGCTGACGCCGACCCAGCGCAGGCGACTGGACGAGGCGCGTCCCTATCTCGCGGTCGCGCCGAAGGTGGTCCGCGTCGCGGACGACGTACCCCTGCCCGACGTGTCCACGGCGCTGCCCCGCACGCCGCGCGACCCGGCGGCCCTCCAGGCGCTGGCGGCCCGCTGGGGACTGGGCGGGTCCCTGGAACGACTGATGGCGACGCTCTCGGCGTGATCTCTCGCCACAAGAGGTGTGAAGTGGGGGCAGGGTGCTAACTTAGGTTACCCTAACTATGTGAGACAGGGAGGTCCTCATGGCAGAGCGACCGGGACGCCAGCCGCGCAGGCTCCACTCCGCGCAGGTCGTGCGCACCGAGCGGCTGACCCCGCACATGCAGCGCGTGGTGCTCGGCGGCGAGGGCCTCGCCGACTTCGCGGCGGGCGCGTGCACCGACCACTACGTGAAGCTGCTGTTCCCGCCCGCGGGTGTCACCTATCCGGAACCCTTCGACCTGCAACGCGTCAGGGACGAGCTGCCGCGCGAACAGTGGCCGGTGACCCGGACCTACACGGTCCGTCAGTGGGACGCCGAGCACCGCGAGCTGACGCTGGACTTCGTCATCCACGGTGACGAGGGCCTGGCGGGCCCGTGGGCCATGCGTGTCCGGCCGGGCGAGACCGTGCGCTTCATGGGACCCGGCGGGGCCTACGCACCCGACCAGAGCGCCGACTGGCATCTGCTCGTCGGTGACGAGAGCGCGCTGCCCGCGATCGCCTGCGCCCTGGAGGCGTTGCCCCGCGGGGCCAGGGCGTACGCCTTCGTGGAGGTCTCCGGCCCCGAGGAGGAGCAGAAGATCGACTCGGACGTGGAGGTCGTCTGGCTGCGCCGCGGCGCCCGGCCGCTGGGCGAGGCGCTGGTCGAGGCCGTACGGAACCTGGACTTCCCCGAGGGCCGTGTGCACGCCTTCGTCCACGGCGAGGCGCACTTCGTCAAGCAGCTGCGCCATCTGCTGCGCGTCGAGCGCCATGTCGCGCGCGATGACCTCTCGATCTCCGGCTACTGGCGGCGCGGCCACGACGAGGACGGCTGGCAGGCATCCAAGCGCGAGTGGAACGCCCGGATCGAGGCGGAGCAGGAGAACGTGTCCGCGGCCTGACGGCTCACCGGCGCGCCGCGGTACCGGCTCAGTCCCCCCGTATCCGCGCGTGCAGATGCATGGCGTGCCATCCGTCCGGCTGCAGGACCGCACTGCGCTTGGTGCCTTCCAGGGCGAAACCGGTCCTGGAGGCGACGCGGCAGGACGCCTCGTTGCGCACGGCGTGCAGGAGCTCCAGGCGGTGGAAGCCGATCTCGTCGAACGCCCAGTGGGTCAGCGCGGTCGTGGCGCGGACGGCGACGCCCCGGCCCCGTGCCTGCGGGGCGGTCCAGTACGCCACCTCCGCCGTCCCGTCGTCGAGCCGTAGCTCGCGCAGCGCCACCCGGCCCAGCAGCTCTGCGGACTCCGCGTCGGCCACGGCCCAGTGCGCCTCCCGCTTCCCCACCCACGCCTGGTGCCAGGCGTGGATCCACTCAGCGGTCTCCGCCACGGAGTCCGCCGACCGGGCGTGCCACTGGTGCATCACGGGGTCCTGGAAGACCTCGTACACCGCGGGCGCGTCCGCCGCCCGCCAGGGGCGCAGCACGAGTCCGCCGTCGGCGGGGAGAGTCGGTTGCGGGCGGGCCGCGAGGGTCCCCGCGGTCAGGACCGGGCTGATGAGATACGGCATGCCCGCATCCTGGCAGGGGCCGGCCGGGCGGCCCCCGTCATTTTTCACCCCGGCCAGACCCGGGGTCTCCGCTTCGCGCACCGCGGGTTTCGACCCTGCGCACCGGGGGGGTACCGTCCTGCGCACCTCGGGATTCCGCCCCCGTACAGCCGCCTCGTACGCTGGGCCGCGATGAGACGCAAGACCCCCACCCCGCCCTCTCCCCTGCCGCAGCGCCACGGGGTGGACCCGGTGCGGGTGCGGCTGCCCGCCGAGGGGACGTGGGACACGGTGCGCGCGCATCTGGTCGAGCGGCTCTCGGGAGCGGGAGCCGGAGTCGTCGACGGCATGTTCGACGCGGGCCGGATCGTCGGGGCGGACGGACGGCCCGTGGCCGCGGACGCGCCCTTCGTGCCGGGGATGTACGTGTGGTTCCACCGGGACCTGCCCGACGAGGTGCCGGTGCCCTTCCCGGTGCGGGTCCTGCACCGGGACGAACACATCGTCGTCGCCGACAAACCGCACTTCCTCGCCACCACCCCGCGTGGCGGCCATGTCGCCGAGACCGCGCTGGCCCGGCTCCGCCGCGAGCTGGACCTCCCCCAACTCACCGCGGCGCACCGGCTGGACCGGCTCACCGCGGGACTCGTGCTGTTCACCGTGCGTCCCGAGGTGCGCGGGGCGTACCAGACGCTGTTCCGCGACCGCCGGATCCGCAAGGAGTACGAGGCCGTCGCTCCCTACGACCCCGCCCTCACCCTGCCCCGCACCGTCCGCAGCCGGATCGTGAAGGAGCGCGGGGTGCTCACCGCCCGGGAGGTTCCGGGCGAGCCCAACGCCGTGAGCCGTGTCGAGCCCGTCGAGCACCGCGAACGTCCGGGCGGGCCCGGCGGACTCGCCCGGTACCGGCTCGTGCCCGCCACCGGGCAGACGCACCAGCTGCGCGTCCACATGAGCGCGCTGGGTGTGCCGATCCTGGGCGACCCCCTCTACCCGGAGGTGACCGCCCCCGTGCCGGCCGGCGACTTCCGCCGCCCCCTCCAACTGCTGGCGCGGTCCCTGGAGTTCACCGACCCGGTCACGGGCGACGAGCACCGGTTCCGCAGCGGCCGGGTGCTCGCGGCCTGGGCGTCGTACGAGCGGTGGGCCGCCGGCGGGTACGACGGCCCGTCAGACGGTCAGTAGCCGCGCCACCAGCTCAGGAACCGCTGCCAGGCACCCCTGCGACGGGCCGGTTCCGCGACGGCGGGCTGCCCCGGCACCGGCACCGGCCGGGGCTGCACCGGATCCGGCTGCGGCTGCGCGGCGACCGGCTGGGGCTGCGCCGCGGCCGGCTGGGGCTGCGCCGCGGCCGGTGCGGCCTGTGGCTGCGCGATGCCGATCTGCCAGTCCGAGCGCTGCGCGGGGACCGGCTTGTGGTTGGGCACCTCCTGCACGTCCTGCGGCGGCTTGGGCGCGAACTGCACCGGCAGGTCCACCAGGTGCCGGGAGGCGATGGACGCCGTCCAGCGCAACTCCTCCTCGTCGCAGTCGAGCTCGACGTCCGGCAGTCGCATCAGCAGCGCGTCGACGCCCACGTCGGCGATGGAGCGGCCGATGTCCTGACCGGGGCACTCGTGCGGGCCGCCGCCGAAGGCGAGGTGGGAGCGGTTGCCCTGCATGCTGGCCTTCAGGTCCGGCCGTACCCGCGGGTCGACGTTGGCCGGGAGCGGCGCGAAGAGCAGCCCGTCGCCCCGGCGGATGCGCTGCCCGCCCAGTTCGGTCTCCTGCTTGGCGAAGTAGGCGAACACCGTGCTGAACGGCGGTTCGTTCCACAGGGACTGCTCCACCGCCTCCGGCACCGTCATCTGGCCGCCGTTGAGCTGGGCCCGGAAGCGCGGGTCGATCAGCACCGTGAGCAGCACGTTGGACAGCAGGTTGGTGGTGGCCTCGTAGGCGGCGAAGAGCACCAGGCGCAGGTGCTCCCGGACCTCGTCGTCGCTCAGCCGGGCCGGGTGCGTGATCAGGTAGCTGGCGAGGTCCTCCTCCGGCTGCGCGCGGCGGGTGGCCGTGAGCCGGCTCAGGGCCTCCATGACGTAGGAGTGGCTGGCGAGCGAGGTCTCGGTGCCCTTGAGCGCGTCGCGGGCGGCCTCGACGAGCCGGTCGTTGTACTCGTCGGGCATGCCGAGGATCTCGCACATCACCGCCATCGGCAGGTGCTCGGTGAACTGGCTGACCAGGTCGGCCTCGCCCGCCTCGCAGAACCGGTTGACGATCACCTGCGTACTGCGGTTGATATAGCGGCGCAGGCTGCGGAAGTCGATCGTGGAGATGGCGCCCATGACCGCGCCGCGCAGCCGCTTGTGCTCGTCGCCCTCGGCGTGCGAGGCGATGGGCTGCCAGGCGATGTGCGGCATCAGCGGGTGGTCGGGCTTGACGAGGCCCTCCCTGAGCGGGGTCCAGATCCGGCTGTCCCGGCAGTACTGCGAGGGCGAGCGCACCATGTGCAGGTTCTCGGCGTGGCCGAGGACGATCCACATCGGCACGTCGTCGTGGAGCAGCACGGGCGCCACGGGGCCGTGCTGCTCCCGCAGTTGCTCGTACAGCGCTCCGAGGTCCTCCGCCTCGTGCAGCCGGTGCAGTCCCCCGGGCCCGAGGCCGTGCGCCGGGCAGCCGGGGGGCGGGCCGGGCCGGAGGTCGTCGTCCGTACTGGTCGGGGCGTGGGATTCAGGCGTCACAGTGATCGCTCCGAAGCTTTCCAGGTGTCATGGGGGGGAGGGGTGGGGTGGGCGGACACGGATCAGGTGAGCGAGCCCGTCATGGCGAGCGAGTGCAGGAAGCGCATGAGCGTCATCAGGACGTCGCGGCTGGAAGCCCGCCGCCGCGCGTCGCACTCGATGATCGGGATGTCCGGGGTGAGGTCGAGGGCCGTGCGCAGCTCCTCGATGGCGTAACGGGGGGCGTCCGGGAAGGAGTTGATGGCGACCACGAACGGCACGCCGCGCTCCTCCAGGCGCCCCATGACGTCGAAGCTGACCTCCAGCCGCCGGGTGTCGACCAGCACCACCGCGCCGAGCGCGCCCTCGAACAGGCCGTTCCACAGGAACCAGAAGCGCTGCTGGCCGGGCGTGCCGAAGAGGTAGAGCACCAGCTGCTCGGTGATGCTGATCCGGCCGAAGTCCATGGCCACGGTGGTGGCCGTCTTGGACGCGGAGCCGAAGTTGTCGTCGACACCGATGCCGGCCTGCGTCATGGTCTCCTCGGTGGTCAGCGGTGTGATCTCGCTGACCGAGCCGACCATGGTCGTCTTGCCGACGCCGAAGCCACCCACGATCACGATCTTGGCCGCGGCCTGTGCCGTGTGGGGCAGCTGGTCCTCGGCCCGGGGGCCCGGGATGGTGTCAGAGCCGTTGTAGTCCATTCATCACCGCTTCGAGGAGGGAACGGTCGGAGCGCGCCTTGCGGACGATCGGGGCGCGCGCCTGCACCAGTTCCGCCGTCAGCAACTCGGTGAGCAGCACGCCCATCGCGCTGAACGGCAGGTGGAGGTAGGCCGACAGCTCGGCCACGGACAGGGGGGCGGCGCAGAGTCGGAGCAGCGCCGCCTGCTCGGGAGAGGCGGACGGCGGCGGGTCCGTGGCACGCGCCACGATTAACGTCACCAGGTCGAGCTCGGCCCGTTCACCGTCGGGGCCAGCCACCACGTACATCCGCTCCGGGTTGCCGGGTTTGCCGTCGCTGCCCTGGGGCGGGGCCGGTTCCGGGACGAGGTCGCGCCTCTGGCGTTGCGGAGGCGTCATACGATCTGCCCGTTCCGCCGGGGCGGGCTGGTGAGGTGACCGCCGATCCGGACGACCAGGTCGCGCATCATCGCGCTCATCCGGCCGGGTTCGCACCGCACGTCGGAGAGCACCGCCAGGAAGGCGTTGGCGCCCGCGCCCATGAGGTAGAAGTAGCCGCGGTCGATCTCGATCATGACGAGCTTCATCTCGCCGTCGCCCACGGTGAGTTCCTGGCAGATGCTGCCCGCGAGGGACTGCAGGCCGGCGCAGGCCGCGGCGACCCGGTCGGCCGCGTCCGGCTCGCCGCCGTAGCGTGCGATGCGCAGGCCGTCGGCCGAGAGCACCACGATCATCTCGATGCCCGGTACGCCGTCGGCGAGCTGCTTGAGCATCCAGTCGAAGTTGCCTCGCTGCTGGATCACTTGAGGTCCCCCTCGTCGTCGGCCTCGGTGGGGGCCGGGTCGTTGATCAGGTGCAGGTACTTGGTCGGGTTCCGGATGAAGTCGGTCGGGTGAGTGCCGGGTTCGATGCCCTGCTTGAGTCCCTCCCAGAAGGCTTCGAGGCCCTTGCCGGGGGCGTCAGGGGACGACATGTCATGCCATGACTTGGGCTCGGGCTCCGGTGTCGCCCAGGGGTTGAACTCGCCCCGTTCGGCGGCCTCCCGGTCGGCCTTCTCGTTGGCGGCCTGCTGGGCGAGCCGCTCGGCGAGGGGCATCTTCACCTTGCTGCGGCGCTGGGGCAGGCCGTTCGCGGTCCACTCGGTGACCTCGGGGACGTCGTCGTCCTCCATGGAGACCGTGGCGGGGATCTTCGGGCTGGTGGGGCGACGCCTCTTGGGCGCGCGCTTCGGGCCCTCGGGGATGCCGACCGTCATGGGGATGCCGGTGGCGCCGATGCCGTGGGCGAGTCCGACGCCGGGCTCATGGGTGATCATCTCGCTCGGCACGATGAGGATGGCCCGGACGCCGCCGTACGCGGAGGCGCGCAGCGAGACCTGCATGTTGTACGCCGTGCAGAGGCGGCCCACGACGGCCAGTCCCAGGCGCGGGTGCTCGCCGATGTCCTGGAGGTCGACGCCCGCCTTGGCGGCCTCCAGCATGCCCTCGATCCGGGCGCGGGCCTCCTCGTTGAGGTTGACACCGCCGTCCTCGATCTCGATGCAGACGCCGGTCTGCACCTCGGTGGCGGTGACGTGCACCTTGGTCTGCGGGGGCGAGTAGCGCGTGGCGTTGTCGAGCAGCTCGGCGGCGGCGTGGATGACCGGCTCGACGTAGATGCCCTTGACGCTGATCTTGGCGATGGAGGACAGCTGGATGCGCCGGTACTCCAGGATGCGGGACATGGCGCCGCGCAGGGTGCTGTACAGGGACACCGGCTCGGGCCACTGCCGCCCGGGGCGGCCGCCGCCGAGGACGGAGACGGAGTCGGCCAGGCGACCGATCAGGGCGTTGCCGTGGTCGATGCGCAGCAGGTCGTCGAAGACCTCGGGGTTGCGGCCGTGGTCCTCCTCCATCTCCCGGAGTTCCTCGGCCTGCTGGTGGATGATCGCCTGGACACGGCGGGCGACACTGACGAAGGAACGTGCGGCGGCGTCACGCATGGTCACTTCGCGGTCGACGATCTTGAGCACCGTCAGCAGCGTCTCCGCCTGCGGGGCGGACAGGTCGCGGAACGCGGGGTGGGCGAGACGGAGCTTGCGAATCACCTCCCTGGGGGATTCTCCGGTCCGCAGCAGATCGAGCGCGGCGGGCACGACCTCCCGGGAGAAGTGGACCAGTTCGTTCTCGTGGGCGGCGATCCGCTGTTCCAACTGCGCGGTGTGCCGGGCGTGCTCCACACGCTGGTTGCGCAGCGCACGGCCGCGGCGCGCCGCCTCGGCCGCCGTCGCGAGCACCAGCGCGGTGGCAATGCCGCCGCACCAGCCGACGGCGCCCCGGGCCGGCTCCGCCACCAGGGCGACGGCGGCTCCGGTCGCCGCGGCCATGACTATGGCGGGCAGCAACAGCACGCGCGCGTAGGGGAGTTCACGGCGACCGGGAGGGGATTGAACACTCACCATGTGGGCCTTCTGACAGGAGTCGACTGAGGTTCGGGGGGACTTGCAGGGGGGTATGTCATGAAGCTGTCGGGATCTTCCACACATTGGGGAACAAGCGCACGAATTCATCTCAAGCCGGTGCGCTGCGGGCGAGCTTAGTCCGACCGGATCATCGCCGTGTCATATTCAGCAACTGCCGGAAACCGGACGCGAAGGGATAGTACGCTCGGTCATTTGCACGCTGCGACATCGTTCGAATGCGCAACGTGACGACGTACAGGCATACGAAAGCCCACTCACCGTGACGGGTGAACGGGCTTCCGTACAACGCCCTCAAGGGGCGCGGGGCTGTGTCATTGTGCGGCTCCGCCGCGTGGGCGCGAACAACCACACGCGACGGTCACCCACGCATCAAACGATCACCCCACCGACGAGTAGGCGACCACTCCCCGCAGCAACAGATCCACGGCCTTGCGCGCGTTCTTCACCACGGAAGACCCCTGCGGAGCCGCCGCCGCGACCTGCCCCAGCACGTCGATGACCTGCTTGCACCACCGCACGAAGTCCCCCGCCGGCATCTCCGCCTCGCGCAGCACCTCGTCGAGCCCCTTCCCGGAGGCCCACTCGTACGCGGCCCAGGCGAAGCCGAGATCGGGCTCGCGCTGCCCGACCCCCTCGGTCTGGGTGATCCGGAAATCCTCCTCCAGCGCGTCCAGCCGCCCCCAGATCCGCACCATCTCGCCCAGCGCGGCCTTGGCCTTCCCCGACGGCACCTTCGGCGCCATCGCGTCGTCCGCGGCCCGCGCCTCGAACACCAGCGCCGAGACACACGCGGCCAGTTCGGCCGGCCCCAGGCCCTCCCAGACACCCGCGCGCAGACACTCGCTGGCGAGCAGGTCCAGCTCGCCGTACAGCCGCGCGAGCCGCTTGCCGTGCTCGGTGACCTCGTCGCCGCGCAGGTAGTCCAGCTCGGTCAGCAGCGCCACGATGCGGTCGAACGTCCGGGCGATCGTGTTCGTTCGGCCCTCGATCCGCCGCTCCAGCTGCGAGGTGTCGCGCAGCAGCCGGTGGTAGCGCTCGGCCCAACGGGCGTGGTCCTCACGGTCGTTGCAACCGTGGCAGGGGTGCGCGCGGAGCGATGTCCGCAGCCGGGCGATCTCACGGTCGTCGGCCGCCTGGGAGCGCCGCTTGCGGGCCTTCTCGGCCGGGATGTGCCCGGCCTTGGTGCGCAGCGCCGACGCGAGGTCCCGACGGGACTGCGGGGAGCGGGGGTTGAAGGACTTCGGGATCCGCATCCGCTCCAGCGGCTCGACCGGCACCGGGAAGTCCATGGACGCCAGTCGCTTCACCTGCCGCTCGGCGGTCAGCACCAGCGGACGCGGCCCGTCGTGGTGCTCGAAGCCGCGGTGGCCGTTCGAACGGCCCGCCGGCAGGCCCGGGTCCAGCACCAGCGCCAGGCCGGCGTACTTGCCGGTGGGCACATGGATGACGTCGCCCGGCTTCAGCTTCTCCAGCGCGACGGCGGCCTCGGCGCGCCGCTGTGCCACGCCCTGCCGGGCGATCTCGTTCTCCCGGTCCTTCAGTTCGCGGCGCAGCCGCGCGTACTCCTCGAAGTCGCCGAGGTGGCAGGTCATGGAGGCCTTGTAGCCCTCGAGCCCCTCCTCGTTGCGCTGCACCTGCCGGGAGATGCCGACGACCGACTTGTCCGCCTGGAACTGCGCGAAGGACGTCTCCAGCAGCTCGCGCGAGCGGTGCCGCCCGAACTGCTCGACCAGGTTGACCGCCATGTTGTACGACGGCTTGAAGCTGGACCGCAACGGGTACGTGCGCGTGCCGGCCAGGCCGGCGAGGTGCTCGGGGCTGGAGCCGCGCTGCCACAGCACCACGGCGTGGCCCTCGACATCGATGCCGCGTCGCCCCGCACGCCCCGTCAACTGCGTGTACTCGCCCGGCGTGATGTCCGCGTGCTGCTCGCCGTTCCACTTGACGAGCTTCTCCAGCACCACCGAGCGGGCGGGCATGTTGATGCCGAGGGCGAGGGTCTCGGTCGCGAACACGGCCTTGACCAGGCCGCGCACGAACAGTTCCTCGACGACCTCCTTGAAGGTCGGCAGCATGCCCGCGTGGTGGGCGGCGATGCCGCGCTCCAGGCCCTCGATCCACTCGTAGTAGCCGAGGACGTGCAGGTCCTCGGTCGGGATGGAAGCGGTGCGCTCCTCGACCAGGGTGCGGACCCGGCCGCGCGCCTCCTCGTCGTTGAGCCGCAGTCCGGCGTGCAGGCACTGCTGGACGGCGGCCTCGCAGGCGGCGCGGCTGAAGATGAACGTGATGGCGGGCAGCAGCCCCTCGGCGTCGAGCCGCTCGATGACCTCGGGTCGGCTCGGCGTCCAGATCCGGGACCGCTGCCGGCGCTCACGCTCACGGTCGGCCTCGCGCATGGACCGGCCGCGCCGCCGGTCCTGGTAGGACGGCCGGCTCGCCTCCATGCGCGCCATGCGCGTGAGGTCGGGGTTGACGGCCTTCTTGTGGCCCTCGCCCTCCTCGAACAGGTCGTACATCCGCCGCCCGGCCAGCACGTGCTGGAACAGCGGAACGGGCCGGTGCTCGGAGACGATCACCTCGGTGTCCCCGCGGACGGTGTCGAGCCAGTCGCCGAACTCCTCGGCGTTCGACACGGTCGCCGACAGCGACACGAGCGTGACCGACTCGGGAAGGTGAATGATCACTTCTTCCCATACGGCACCCCGGAACCGGTCGGAGAGGTAGTGCACCTCGTCCATGACCACGTATCCGAGGCCCAGGAGGGTCTGGGAACCGGCGTACAGCATGTTCCGCAGCACTTCGGTGGTCATCACGACCACCGGCGCTTCGGAGTTGACGCTGTTGTCGCCGGTGAGCAGGCCCACCTTGTCCGCGCCGTAGCGGCGGCACAGGTCGGCGTACTTCTGGTTCGACAGCGCCTTGATGGGTGTCGTGTAGAAGCACTTCTTGCCCTGCTGGAGGGCGAGGTGGACGGCGAACTCGCCGACGATCGTCTTGCCGGAGCCGGTGGGCGCCGCGACGAGCACGCCCTTCCCCGCCTCGAGCGCCTGGCAGGCCTCGATCTGGAAGGGGTCGAGACCGAAGTCGTACATCTCGCGGAAGCCCGCGAGCGCGGTGGCCTGCTCGGCTGCCCGCAGGCGGGCTGCCGCGTACCGCTCGGCCGGTGAGAGGTCCTCTGTCATCGTGCTTTCGAGCGTACCGGGCCGCACTGACAACAGGACGATCATTATCCGGATCCGTGCCTGTGAAACCCGGAATCGGCGCAGCTCAGGGGCCGACGACGCGCACGCCCCCGCGCACGCAGCGCGCGCTCAGCGGCAGCGGTCCGAGCGGCTCCCCGTCGGCGTAGCCGGTGATGCCCTCGGCGGCGATCTCGACCCGGGCCGCCCGCAGCACGGTCACCTTCGGATGGCCGACGTGCGTCCCCCGGTACACCCTCGGGAACACCCGCAGCAGCGTGGCGCGGCTGCAGTCCCCGACCACCGTGACGTCGAACAGCCCGTCGGTCAGGTCGGCGCCGGGGCAGATCCGCATGCCTCCGCCGTAGGAGGAGCCGTTGCCAACGGCCACGAGGGTCGCCTCGACCTCCAGCACCTCGTCGTCGTCGAGCCGGATCCGGTACGGGACGGGACGGAACCCGGCCAGTTCGCCGATCATCGCCAGGTCGTACTTCAGGCGGCCGGTGGGCCATCTCATGCGGTTGCCGCGGTCGTTGACGCGGGAGTCGAAGCCGGAGGCGAGGACCGTGCCGAACCAGCGGTCGCCGACCCGCCCGAGGTCGATGTCGCGGAGCCGCCCGCACTTGAGGGCGTCGGCGATCATGCGGCCCGCGGCGGCCGGCTCCCGCACCGGCAGGCCTAGGGCGCGGGCGAAGTCGTTGCCCGTGCCGACGGCGACCAGGCCGAGCGGGGTGCGGGTGCCCGCTACCGCCCGCAGCGCCAGGGCCGCCATCCCGTCGCCCCCGACGGCGATCAGCGCACCCGTGCCGGCCTCCACGGCCGCACGCGCGCGTGCCAGGGCGTCCGCCGGGTCCTCCCCGAGGACCGTCCGCACCGAGAAGCCGGCCGCCCGCAACGCGGAAGCGGCCGGCTGCGCCGCGCGGGCACCCCGGCCGCGGCCCGCGGTGGGATTGACGAAGAGGGTGATCTCGCTGGTCACGCGACCGACCCTATGAGCTGCCTGCCGATCTTCAGGTCACGTCGTCATAACCGTTGACCCGGTCCGAGCGGTCCGAGCTCGCCTGCTCGGGCAGCGCGGCCCGGCTGGTGGTCACGGGCTCGATCTCGCCGATGTCGTCGGGGGTGAGATCCAGCTCGGAGGCCTCGTCGTCGGCGGGGCCGAGGGCCTCGCGTCGGGCCTTACGACGATCGTTGACCAGGGAGAAGGCGACGGCTGCGAAGTACAGGATCCAGATCGGCGCCGCGAGCGCCAGCATGGTCAGCGGGTCCGTGCTGGGGGTGGCGACGGCCGCGAACACCGTGATGCCCATGATCATGCCGCGCCACCAGCCGAGCATGCGCTTGCCGGTCAGTACCCCGGTGAGGTTGAGCATGACCAGCAGCAGCGGCAGCTCGAAGGAGAGGCCGAAGACGAGCACCATCCGCATGACCAGGTCGAGCAGATCGTCCAGCGGAAGGAGGTTGGACGTGCCGCCCGGGGTGAACTCGAGGAGCACCTTGGCCGTGGTGGGAAGCACCGTGTACGCGAAGTAGGCGCCGACGATGAACAGCGGGGCGCCCGTGGCGACGAAGGCGTAGGCGTACTTCTTCTCGTGCCGGTGCAGGCCCGGCGCGACGAAGGCCCACAGCTGGTAGAGCCAGATCGGGGAGGCCAGGACGACGCCGGCCATCAGGGAGACCTTCAGCGCCAGCGTGAAGGGGGTGAGCAGGCCGTTGATGGTGATCTGCGCACAGGGCTTCGCGCCGGGCTGCGACTGGGCCAGCTCCGCGAAGGTCTTGTCACAGCCGACCGAGTCGAGGATCGGCTTGGTGATCAAGTTGATGATGTCGTTGTAGAAGAAGGCGGCGAAGACCGTGACGACGACGATCGCCAGCATCGCCTTGGCGAGCCGGTTGCGGAGCTCGCGAAGGTGCTCCGCGAGGGGCATGCGCCCCTCGGGATCCCTCTCCTGCTTGCGGGCAGACTTCAGCAACCCACGTTCCCATCTCGTGCGGCGGGCCGGAGGTCACCGGCCCTGCGTCAGCGCTTGGTCGTGTCCGTGGGCTCGCTGACCGGGCGCGAGCTGGTCACGTCACCGGGCGCTGCCTGGATGGTGCGCTGCGAGGAGTCGTCGGTGTTGGGCGGTCCCGCCGGAGTCGTGGAGGACTTGCTCTCGTCCTTCATCGCCTTGGCCTCGCTCTTGAGGATGCGGGCGGACTTGCCGAGCGACCGAGCCATGTCCGGAAGCTTCTTCGCGCCGAACAGCAGGATGATGACGACGAGGATGAGAATGATCTCGGGGGCTCCGAGCCTTCCGAACATAAGTCTTTACCTTCTCACCGAGGCGGCTGTGGTGGGGTGCTGTCCGACCGGTCGGACACCTGTCCGAACGATCGTGTTGGCAGCGATCGTAACGCTCGGGGGTGAACGTGAGGCAATCCCTCTGCATCCCCTGTGCGTACGCCCGTCCGCGACCAGTGCCTCGTTAACCGGGCCGCGACCAGCAGCGTACCTGTACGAACCGCCCAGGTGACAGGGCGAAGTGTCCCAAAAGCAACTCATGGCCGACGCCCGGCCGGCTCACAGAGCGTCCACGGATCGGGCCGCGGTCTCCGCCGCCCGCTCCAGATCCTCGGCGGCCCGGTTGATACGGCGCGCCGAGTCCGTGACCTGCCTGCCCAGCCGCTGCGCCTCCACGAAGACCCGCACGGCGAACACCCCGAGCACGACGAGACCCACGAAACCCACAGCAACCGCGAACATCGGCCAGAACATGACGCCGAGCCTAGACCTTCCTGAACGGGCGAACGCCCCGACCCTCTAGACGGTGGAGTGCAGCCGCAGGGTCCGCACACCGCCGCCGGTGAGCAGCTCCACGATCCGCTCCCCCGCCGGCTTGCGGACCGACGCCCCGCACTGCGGGCAGGTGAACGAGTAGAAGGTGGTGCGGCTCGTGGCGCCGATGGCCAGGCGCAGGGCGCCCGCGGCGAGCTCGAAGGACCCACGGCAGTCGGGGCAGCCCGCCCTGAAGACGACCGGAGCCACGTTTCTCATCCCGGCGAACGCGGACTCCACCGTCATACCCCCGGCACCACCGGACGTCGCCGACTCGTTCAAGCCCTCGCTCCTCTTTCTGGGGTCGTTCGCCTCCGGGCCGCCACGCCCGGTGTCGCGCTCCGGCCGTGCCCGGCCGCGGACCCCGACGGGCTTCGGCGGCTCACTCGGGTCCGTCGCCCGGCCCGTCCGGAACCGCGCCCACCGCGCGCGGCCCCCGCGCGTCCGCCTCCACGACGCGAGTCGTCCGCGTCGCCTCGATCCCGTCGTACGCCGCCAGCGCCTCGCGGGCCGCCAGCCGGGCGCTGTCGGCGAGCTCCGGCGGCGAGACGATCCGGCCGTCCCGCCCGAGCCGCAGGGCCAGGCGCCGCAGCGACGCCGGATCGGGGGTCCGCAGAGTGATACGCAGCCCGCCGTCCGGCAGCTCATCCGCACTGTCGTGCGGGTAGTACTCCGCGACCCAGCGGCCGCCTGGGCCGACCTCGACCACGACCTCCGGGTCCTCGGCCGCGGGCTGCACCAGCGCTTCCGAGAGGTCCCGCAGCTCGATCTCCGGCGGCGCGGACGGCTCGTCCAGGATCTTGATCTCGGCGACCCGGTCGAGCCGGAAGGTGCGGCGCGCCTCGGAACGGCGGCACCAGGCCTCGACATAGGTGTGCCCGACGCTGACCAGACGGATGGGGTCGATCTCCCGCTCGGTGACCTCGTCGCGCGCGGGCGAGTAGTAGCGGATCCACAGCCTGCGGCGCTCGGCGATCGCCCGGTCGACGTCCGCGAACACACCACCCTCGGACTCGAAGGTCACCGACAGGCGCGAACTGGCGCCCGCCGCCTCGCCGGCCGCGGTCTCCACCTTGGCCGTCGCCCGCAGCAGCGCCTGCCGGTCGCTCTCGCGCAGTCCGGGCAGCGTGGACACGGCCCGGGCGGCGACGAGCAGCGCGGTGGCCTCGTCCGCGGCGAGCCGGAGCGGCTCGGCCGCTTCCGCCGCGAGGGCGGCAGGGTTGTGCCACCAGATGCGCTCGCCGTCGGTGTCGATGTCGAGCAGGTCTCCGCCACGGAAGCTCGTCCCGCACATGGGCAGCACGTCGAGGTCGGAGACCAGCTCGTCCTCGCTGATACCGAAGGCGCGCGCGACGTCCTCGACCCGGGCTCCGGGGCGCTCCTTCAGATACGTCACCAGCGAGAGCATCCGCCGGGTCTGGTCGATGGCGTTCACGGGCCTGACCGGTTTGCCTGCCACTGTCTTTCCGCTCCCCCTCAGCCCTTGGCCACGGCCCGCAGCCGGTCCACCACGTCGGCCCGCAGCTCGGCGGGCTCCAGAACGACCACGTCCGGCCCGAACTCCACCAGCCAGGCGTCCAGCCCGTGGCCGTACGGAATCTCCAACTCGTCCCAGCCGTCGCCGAGTTCCCGGACGGAGGTGGCCTTCGCCCGAAGGGGGTAACCCGCACCCGCACGCAGCCGGATCCGCGCCGAGCGGTCGGCGACCTCCCCGGCCCAGCTCGCCACGGTCTCCCGGACGGTGACGACGTCCGGCACAGGAGCGGTGTACCGGCCCCCGCGCGAGCGGACCTTGCCGGTGATCCGCGACAGCCGGAACACCCGCTCCGCGCCCCGGTCGCGGTCCCAGCCCGCCAGGTACCAGTGGCCCCGCCAGCACTCCAGCGCCCACGGCTCCACGTGCCGCTGCTCGGGATGGGCCGCGGTGGCCTTGCGGTAGTCGAAGGCGACCGGCCTGCGGTCCCGGCAGGCCAGCATCAGCGGCTCGAAGGCCGCCTCGTGCACGGGGATGCGCGGCTCCAGCGCGCCGTGCGACCCGTACGGATCGACGTCCTCGGGGAGTCCGGCCGCGCGCAGCTTCTGCAGGGCCCCGCTGGCCGCTCCGGCGAGCCGGGCCTGCTGCCACACCTTGGCGGCGAGCCCGAGGGCGGCGGCCTCCTCCGCGTCCAGGGTGATGGCCGGCAGGCGGTTGCTGTCGCGGCGGGCCAGGTAGCCGACCTCGCCGTCGAGGTTCTCGACGGTCTCGATGACCAGCCCGAGCTCGCGCAGGTCGTCCTTGTCGCGCTCGAACATGCGGTTGAAGGAATCATCGGAGCCGGTCGCGCCGTTGCCCGGCCCGAAGGCCTCGACGTAGGCCTCGATGGAGTCGCGTAGCTCACGCTTGCTGAGCGGCCGGCGTGTCCCGAGCAGACACAGCGCCAGGTTCATCAGCCGCTCGGCCTTGGCAATGGCCATCGACGCGCTTCGCCTCCCTATGGTGCTTACGAGCGATGACCGTACCGCCACACGGTGGCACGGCAAAAGCCGAGGGCCCATGCCCGAGCAGGCATGGGCCCCACATGATCGAGTCTGTCGGAGCCTGCTCAGACCCCGAGCAGGTCGACCACGAAGATCAGCGTCTCGCCGGGCTTGATCAGAGGGGTCGGGCTCTGGTTGCCGTAGGCGAGGTGCGCGGGGATGGTCAGCTGGCGGCGGCCGCCGACCTTCATGCCCTGCACGCCCTGGTCCCAGCCCTTGATGACCCGGCCGCCGCCCAGCGGGAAGCGGAACGGGGCGCCGCGGTTCCAGCTGGCGTCGAACTCCTCGCCCGTGCTGAAGGAGACACCCACGTAGTGCACGGTGACGGTCTGGCCGGCCTGCGCGACCGGGCCGTCGCCCTCCCAGATGTCCTTGATCTCGAGGTCCGCCGGGGGCTCGCCGCCCGGGAAGTCGATCTCGGGCTTTTCGATGCTCACTTCATCTCTCCTTGTTGCGTGACCTGCGTCGGGGACAGTCTCACAGACCGGCCGGGTCAGACCGTGCCGAGGATGTCCACCGTGAAGACCAGTGTGTTCTTGGCCAGCTCGCTCTGGGGGCTCGCGCCGTAGCCCAGCGAGGGCGGGATCACCAGCAGCACCCGGTCGCCCACGTGCTTGCCGACGAGGCCCTTGTCCCAGCCTGCCACCACGGAGCCGTTGCCGATCTGGAAGGCGGTGGCGCCGCCGTGGTCCCAGGAGGAGTCGAACTTCTTGCCGTCCTCCCACTTGACCCCGGTGTACTGGGCGATGAGTCCCTGGCCGGCCTCGACCTTCTTGCCGTCGCCCTTGATCAGCACCTGCTCCTTGAGCTCCTTGGGAGCCTTCTCGCCCTTGGGCACGGTGATGACCGCGGCCTTCTGCGACGGGGACTTCACCTCGGGCATGCCCGGCTCGGAGGGCGCCTGCTCGCCCTCGGCCTCGGCCTTGACGTCCACGCTCGCGGCCCCGACCGGGTCGACCACCCAGATCAGCACGTCCTTGGCGGCGATCCCGGAGGACGTGTTCAGGCTCTGGCCGATCAGATCACCCGCGGTGCCCTGCACCAGGATGCGGCTGCCGGGCTTCTTGCCCTTCACCGCGTCCAGGACCTTCTCGGGCAGCTGCTGGCTCGGCTTGCCGATCTGCTCGATGGACTGCCGCCGGGGCGCCTTGTCACCCGCCGCCCCCGCGGCCCAGGTACCGCCGAGCTCCTGGTCCCCGCCCCACTTCTCGACGGTCCAGTCCAGCCGGACGAAGTCCGAGCCCTTGATCGGCGTTCCGCTGCCCGCCGAGACCGTCTTGACCACGGTCTCGTCGGACGGCTTGCCCTCCTTGGGTACGGAGATCTCGGGCTTCGCCCCGACCTTCCCCTTGATCTCGGCGACGCCTCCGGCCGCGTCGCCGTTGTTCCCGTCGTCCGATCCGCACGCGGCGGTGAACAACAGGGCGGGAACGGCCAGCAGCGCGGCCACGAGTCGTTTCGTGTTGTAGTTCATCAGTCCAACTGGGATCGGGAGTGGGGGGCAATGGCCGCCACTCTACGGCGTACACGCTCCGCACTCGCCTCACCCCGCGACACGGCCTCACCCGGGACGCCCCCGGAACGCCGGAGCCGGGCCGGAAAGGGCCGGTGCCCGAAGGTGTGAAAACCTCCGGGCACCGGCATTCGGAAGGCCGGCTCAGGCTCACATTCCGGCGATCAGCTTCTCCACCCGCTCGTCCACGGAACGGAACGGGTCCTTGCACAGCACGGTCCGCTGAGCCTGGTCGTTCAGCTTGAGGTGGACCCAGTCGACCGTGAAGTCACGGCGCTGTTCCTGGGCCCGCCGGATGAAGTCGCCGCGCAGCCGGGCCCGAGTGGTCTGCGGCGGAACGGACTTGCCCTCGAAGATCTTCAAGTCGTTGCAGATGCGGGCCGCCTGGCCCTTCTTCTCGAGCAGGTAGTACAGACCACGACGCCGGTGGATGTCGTGGTAGGCGAGGTCTATCTGCGCGACCCGCGGGTGCGACATGGTCATGTTGTGCTTGGCGCGGTACCGCTCGATGAGCTTGTACTTCATGACCCAGTCGATCTCGGTGCCGATACGGTCGAGGTCCTCGGCCTCGATCGCGTCCAGGGTGCGGCCCCACAGCTCCAGGACCTGCTCGACGGTGCCGGTGCGGATGCCCCGGCGCTCGCAGAAGTCCAGGGCCTTCTCGTAGTACTCGCGCTGCACCTCCAGGGCGGAAGCCTCGCGTCCGCTGGCCAGACGTACCTTGCGACGGCCGGTGATGTCGTGGCTGACCTCGCGGATCGCCCGGATCGGGTTCTCCAGGGTGAGGTCCCGCATCACCGTGCCCGCCTCGATCATGCGCAGCACCAGGTCGGTGGCACCGACCTTGAGCAGCATGGTCGTCTCGGACATGTTGGAGTCGCCCACGATGACGTGCAGGCGGCGGTAGCGCTCGGCGTCCGCGTGCGGCTCGTCACGCGTGTTGATGATGGGCCGGGAGCGGGTCGTCGCCGAGGAGACACCCTCCCAGATGTGTTCGGCCCGCTGGCTGACGCAGTACACCGCACCGCGCGGCGTCTGCAGCACCTTGCCGGCACCGCACAGCAGTTGCCGGGTGACCAGGAACGGAATGAGGATGTCCGCGAGTCGGGAGAACTCTCCGTGCCGGGCGACCAGATAGTTCTCGTGGCACCCGTAGGAGTTGCCCGCAGAGTCGGTGTTGTTCTTGAAGAGGTAGACGTCGCCCGCGATTCCCTCCTCGTGCAGGCGTCGTTCGGCGTCCACCAGGAGTCCCTCGAGAATGCGCTCGCCTGCTTTGTCGTGGGTGACCAGTTCGGTCACGTTGTCGCATTCCGGTGTCGCGTATTCCGGATGCGATCCCACGTCGAGATAGAGGCGGGCGCCGTTTCGCAGAAAGACATTGCTGCTGCGGCCCCATGACACGACACGGCGGAAGAGGTACCGCGCCACCTCGTCAGGAGACAGGCGGCGCTGTCCCCTGAACGTGCACGTGACGCCGTACTCGTTCTCCAGCCCGAAAATGCGGCGGTCCATGAGGGAACATTACGCCCGATCCCCTGAACTGAAACGGGGTTCGACGGCACGGTTTGGATCATTTTCCGAACCGGCCGCAACAACCGCTCCCTGGCCGGGAGCTGCGACTACCCGTCCTGTGGCGGTCAAAACCAGCAGAGACACGCCACCGGCGACAGCCGGCACGGCGAAGCCCCACAGGGCCCCGCCCGCCTCGACGACGGGCCCGGCGACGCCCGTTCCGACCGAGTGGCCCACGGTGAACGTCGTCACCAGCCAGGAGAACGCCTCGGTGACCGTGCCCCGCGGCGCGTGCCGGTCGACCAGGACGAACGCGCAGGCGATGGCGGGCGCGAGGAAGACCCCGGCGAGCGCGGTGAGCGCCACCATGGGCACGGCGTCCGGCATGAGCATCAGCGGGAGGTAACACACCACCAGAAGGGCCACCAGCACCCGCAGTCGCCGCGCGGGCTCACCGGCCCACTGCCGGGCCCCGTAGAGGGTGCCACCGACCAGCGCACCGAATCCCAGGGCCGCCATCAGCCAGCCGTACACGGCGTCACCGCCGTGGGCGTCCGCGTAGGGCACCGAGGCGACCGTGATGGATCCGAGCGCCATCCCGATGAACAGGAACGCCGCCAGCAGCGCGAGCAATCCCGCCGAGCGCAGCGCACCGAGCCAGTGCGCCTCCCGCGGCGCGGACCGCCAGGCACGCGAGGGCGGCGACACGACGACGGACAGCGCCCCCAGCACACCGATCACGTTCAGCACGAGCAGCGCGGCCTGGGCCGACCACAGGGACGTGCACAGCGTCACGAGCAGCGGCCCGACGGTGAACATCACCTCCTGGGCCACGGCGTCCATGGCGTACGCCGTGTGCACCTGGTCCTCCCGGCGCAGCACGGAGGGCCACAGCGCCCGCAGTCCGCCTTCCAGCGGCGGCGTGAAGAGCCCGGCTCCGGCGACGGCCGCGTAGGCGAGCGGCAGTGACCCGATGCCCCAGAAGGCGAACAGGGCCATCGCGAGCGCGGAGAGGACGGCCGCCGGCAGCTGCACACGCGGCTGGCCGCGCAGATCCACGATCCTGCCCAGCACGGGCTGCCCGACGGCGTTGGCGACGCCGTAGACGGCCGCCAGCGCCCCCGCAAGGGTGTACGTGCCGCCCTCCGCCCGGACGAACAGCACGATCGCGATGGCGGCCGTGGCATTGGGCAGCCGGCCCACCAGCGTGCCGACGAGCAGCCGGGCGGCGTGCCGCGCCCGAAGGATCTCCAGGTACCCCGTGGCCATGTCCCCGCCGTCCCGCCTTGGGTTGTACGTATAACGTCGGTTTCCATACGTACCATGTCCGCTGTTCACGAGTCCAGACGAAGGAGCAGGCCGACGGTGGCACGAGGCAGCACCCGCCCCACGAGCCGGGACGTCGCCCAGGCCGCCGGCGTCTCTCAGGCAGCCGTGTCCCTGGTCCTCGGCGACAAATGGCGCGGCCGCGTCTCGGAGGCGACCGCCGAGCGCGTCCGCGAGGCCGCCCGCGACCTGGGCTACCGCCCCAACCTGGCCGCCCGCAACCTGCGCCTGGGCCGCACCCGCACCGTCCTCCTGGTCGTCCCCGCCCTCACCACGGAGTTCTTCGCCGGCGTTTACACCGGCGCCGCCCGCGTCGCGGCCGAACACGGCTTCGGCGTGGTCCTCTACCCCTCCCCCGAGGGCATCGGCCCCGCCCGCGACCCCTTCGCCTCCGCGCAGGCCGCCCTGGACGGCGTCATCGCCTCCTCCATGGCCGCGGACGCACTCACCGCCATCCGCGGCGAGGCACTCCCCCTGGTGATGCTGGACAGCGACCCGGCCGGGAGCCTCGGCGCGGCGACGGTGAACCTGGACATCGCCGACGGCATTCGCCAGGCCACGGAACACCTGCTGTCCCTGGGCCACCGCCGCTTCCTCCATCTGGCAGCGGACGTCCCCTCCTGGACCTTCGAGGTACGCGCCCGGGAACTGGCGGCGAGACTGGCGAAGGTACCGGGCACGTCCGTCCGCACGGCCCGCTCCCCGATCTCCATCGAGGGAGCGGTGGCTGCCGCCGAAGCGGCGCTCGCGGCTCCCGGCGCTCGCCCCACCGCCGTGATCTGCGACGACGACCAGCTCGCGGCCGGCACGTACAAGGCAGCCCGACGTCTGGGCCTGCGCATCCCGGACGACCTGTCGGTCACAGGCGTCGACGACCTAGCCCTCGCGACGGCCATGGACCCGGAACTGACGACAGTCCAGCTGAACGCCGAGCTCTTCGGCGAGCACGGCATGCGGGCCCTCCTGGCCGTCCTGGAGGACCGCGCCCCCGAGAGCGGGGACATCCCGGTACAGCTGATGGTACGAAGCTCCACGGCCCCACCTCGTTGACTGTGGGGGCCATTGCCGCGGGGGCCGGGTGGGTCCGCAGCCCGGCGTCGAGTGGTGCCGCTGCGTCGGTGCTGAGGCCAGGTGGGTCCGCAGCCCGGCGGAACGGGGTGCCGCTCTCCTTGGGACGGGTGCCGCCCCCAGCGGCACGCATGCCCGCAGCGAGGGCGGCCCGCACCCGCCGTCGTACGCAAGGGGCCGTGTCGGGGGTGTCCGCCCGCAGCGGTTGGCGCGTCAACGGACGGTTAGTCGGTATCCGACCCCATCGCGCCGTTCCGAGGACGGACACCCCCCGACGCGGCCCCGACCCACACCCCACGCGAAGGCGAAGCACCCGCACCCCCACCGGCGCCAGACACAGCGGACGCGCCCCGGCCACGAACCACCGGCCGGAGCGCGTCACACCACGTCAGAACTACTCGGCGTCCTCCGACGCCTCCTCCTCATCACCGCCGGCGGCACCCGCACCGAGCAGACGCGACAACTGCCGCCCACTGATCCGCTTGAACTTGCGCTTCTGCGGCCGGGTCCGG
The DNA here is from genome assembly GCF_014205055.1 of Streptomyces luteogriseus. Taxonomy (NCBI): domain Bacteria; kingdom Bacillati; phylum Actinomycetota; class Actinomycetes; order Kitasatosporales; family Streptomycetaceae; genus Streptomyces; species Streptomyces luteogriseus. Next base: position 6,998,335 of record NZ_JACHMS010000001.1, on the reverse strand, counting down.
TCCAGCACCGCCACCTCGAGCCGCTCCGCGGGGATCTCCCGCTCACTGCCGTTGGTGTCACGGGACAGCGCCTGCACCGCCAGCTTCAGCGCCTCCGCCAACGTCATGCCCTCCCGGTGACGCTGGTCCAGATAGCTGCTGATCTGCTCCGCGTTGCCGCCCACCGCGACCGAGCCGTGCTCGTCCACGATGGAACCGTCGTGCGGCAGCCGGTAGATCTGATCACCCTCGGGCGTCTCCCCGACCTCGGCGACGACCAGCTCCACCTCGTACGGCTTCTCGGCCGCGCTGGAGAAGATCGTGCCCAGCGTCTGCGCGTACACGTTCGCCAGACCCCGGGCCGTCACATCGTCACGGTCGTAGGTGTAACCCCGCAGGTCGGCGTAGCGCACACCGCCGATCCGCAGGTTCTCGTACTCGTTGTACTTGCCGGCGGCCGCGAAGCCGATCCGGTCGTAGATCTCGCTGAACTTGTGCAGCGCACGGGACGGGTTCTCGCCGACGAACACGATGCCGTCGGCAAACTGCAGCACGACCAGGCTGCGACCACGGGCGATGCCCTTCCGGGCGTACTCCGCCCGGTCGGCCATGGCCTGCTGGGGTGAGACATAGAACGGCGTCGACACCGGTTATCCGTCCCTCTCTGGAAGATTCCGTCGGTTCACTGGACCACCCTCACGAAGACGATCGCCGCTACAGCAGCGCGGCCCGCGGCCCGTCGGGCTGCTCCAGCCGCCGCTCGAGAATCGAGCGCGCGATCTCGGACGCCTCGTTCTCGGTGAGCCGACGGAAGCCGTCGTCGGTGATCACGGTGACGATGGGATAGATCCGGCGGGCGACATCGGGACCACCGGTCGCCGAGTCGTCGTCTGCCGCGTCGTAGAGCGCCTGGATCACCAGTGTGGTGGCCTCGGCCTCGCTGAGGTCGTCCCGGAAGAGCTTCTTCATCGCACCGCGAGCGAAGATCGACCCGGAGCCGGTGGCCGCGTAGTTGTGCTCCTCGGAGCGGCCGCCGGTGACGTCGTAGGAGAAGATCCGGCCCTTGCCGCGGTCCACGTCGTACCCGGCGAACAGCGGCACCACGGCCAGGCCCTGCATGGCCATGCCGAGGTTGGAGCGGATCATCGTCGACAGCCGGTTCGCCTTGCCCTCGAGGGACAGCTGCGCGCCCTCGACCTTCTCGAAGTGCTCCAGCTCCAGCTGGAACAGCTTCACCATCTCCACGGCCAGGCCCGCCGTGCCGGCGATGCCCACCGCCGAGTACTCGTCGGCCGGGAAGACCTTCTCGATGTCCCGCTGCGCGATGACGTTGCCCATGGTGGCCCGCCGGTCACCGGCGAGGACCACACCACCGGGGAACGTCACGGCCACGATCGTGGTCCCGTGCGGCGCCTCGATCACGCCCTGGGTGGGGGGCAGTTGCCGGTTGCCGGGCAGGATCTCCGGCTGGTGCTCGGACAGGAAGTCCATGAAGGAGGAGGACCCTGGCGTCAGGAAGGCAGCTGGTAGACGCCCGGTGCTACGAGTGTTGGCTTCCACGCGATTCCTTCCACATAAGCGGCAGCCCGCCTTATGGCATCGGGCCGATCCTTGAACTGCCCCAGTGCGGCGTTGCAGCTGAAGCACAGTACGCCTCGGACCCTACCCGTCTTGTGGCAGTGATCCACATGCTCGGGCACGGCTGACAGACAAATACAGCACACGCCTCCTTGAGAGGCGATCAGACCGTCGCGTTCGGCTTCCGTGATGCCGTATTGGCGCTTCAGATGCCCCTTCCGACCCTGCACCGCCCGGCATGCCTTGCAGCGCGTTGACAGCCCGTCGGAGGCCGTCGCGTTGCGGTGCCACTCGCTGTGAGGCTTGATCTCGCCACACGTCCGACAGAGCTTGTATCCAGCCGGAACGTCGACCCGCTCCCGGACCGGTTTCCCCACGGCCTCCCGGCGACGCCGGTAGTGCGCGGCGCTGTACTTCGCCACGCACTCCCGACAGTGCACCTGGAGGCCGTCACGCCGATTCTTGTCACGGGCAAATGCAGAAGGAGGCAGATACCGCTGACACTTCCTGCACTGTTTCGCGTTCGGCTCGCTGGCCGCTTCCATCCCCCGCCACCTTCAGATCAAAGGCTAGAGAGCACCATTCGCCTTCACTGTCCGCCTTTTTGCACGAAGCTTCGAACGAAATCCTCTGCGTTTTCCTCGAGTACATCATCGATTTCGTCGAGGACCGAGTCCACGTCGTCGCTCAGCTTCTCCTGACGCTCCTTGAGGTCCTCGGAAGCCTGCGTCTCCGCCGCCTGCTCCTCGACCTCCTCGGTGGACCGGGTGGCCTTCTGCTGTCCGCCGCCGGTGTCCTTGGTCGCCATATCCCTCACCCCGCTCGGTTCGCCCGACACAGTTGCTCGGTCAAGATCAGACCCTACTCGCCGGGTCTGACAATGGCCCCGCAGTTGCTCCAACGTACGGGGGCCACCTCGATGATTCCCGGACCAGGGCTTTTCCACCCTGTCCGGCCGGTTCCCGACGAGTACCCGCTCAACGCGTTCACCCGCCCGACAGGACCCTGACCAGGTCTTCCGCGGTGCGGCAGCGGTCCAGGAGCTCCTTGACGTGATTACGCGTTCCGCGAAGCGGTTCCAGGGTTGGGACCCGCTGCAGCGAATCCCGGCCCGGCAGATCGAAGATCACCGAGTCCCAGGAGGCCGCCGCGACGTCGTCCGCGTACTGCTCAAGGCAGCGGCCGCGGAAGTACGCCCTGGTGTCCTCCGGCGGCACCGTACGGGCCTGCTCCACGTCCGCGTCGGTCAGCAGCCGCTTCATGCGCCCGCGGGCCACCAGACGGTTGTACAGGCCCTTCTCGGGCCGTACGTCCGCGTACTGGAGGTCGACCAGGTGCAGTCGCGCCGCGTCCCAGTCGAGGTTGTCCCGGCGCCGGTAGCCCTCCATCAGCTCCCGCTTGGCGACCCAGTCCAGCTCCCCGGCCAGGCTCATCGGGTCGTGCTCCAGACGGGTGAGGGTGTCCTCCCAGCGGGACAGGACGTCCTTGGTCTGGTCGTCGGCGTCGGCCCCGAACCGCTCCTCCACGTACTTGCGCGCCAGCTCGTAGTACTCCATCTGCAACTGGACCGCCGTGAGCGTACGGCCGCTGCGGAGCGTGACCAGGCGCTTCAGGGACGGGTCGTGCGAGACCTGGTGGAGCGTGCGGACGGGCTGGTCGACGGCCAGGTCGACGGCGATGAAACCGTCCTCGATCATCGACAGCACCAGCGAGGTCGTGCCCAGCTTGAGATAGGTCGAGATCTCCGACAGGTTCGCGTCGCCGATGATCACGTGCAGGCGCCGGTACTTCTCGGCGTCCGCGTGCGGCTCGTCGCGAGTGTTGATGATCGGGCGCTTGAGCGTCGTCTCGAGGCCGACCTCGACCTCGAAGTAGTCGGCCCGCTGGCTGAGCTGGAAGCCATGTTCGTGCCCGTCCTGGCCGATGCCGACGCGGCCGGCTCCGGTGAAGACCTGGCGGGAGACGAAGAACGGCGTCAGATGGCGCACGATGTCCGAGAAGGGGGTCTCCCGCTTCATCAGGTAATTCTCGTGCGTGCCGTAGGACGCGCCCTTGTTGTCGGTGTTGTTCTTGTAGAGGTGGATCGGCTGGGCACCGGGCAGCTGTGCGGCCCGCTCCGCGGCCTCCGCCATGATCCGCTCGCCGGCCTTGTCCCAGAGGACGGCGTCCCGGGGATTGGTCACCTCGGGGGAGCTGTACTCGGGGTGTGCGTGGTCGACGTAGAGCCGTGCACCGTTGGTGAGGATCACGTTGGCCAGGCCGATGTCCTCATCGGTGAGCTGGCTGGAGTCGGCGGACTCGCGGGCGAGGTCGAAGCCTCGCGCGTCCCGCAGCGGGTTCTCCTCCTCGAAGTCCCAGCGGGCCCGGCGGGCCCGGTGCATCGCCGCCGCGTAGGCGTTCACGATCTGGGACGAGGTGAGCATGGCATTGGCGTTGGGGTGGCCGGGGACGGAGATCCCGTACTCCGTCTCGATGCCCATTACTCGCCGTACGGTCATGCGGCCCTCCTTGCCCGGCGGCACCCTCGGTCGTGGGCGCCACTCAGATACCGCTGGCGCTCGGTTGCGTGTGCGGTGCCCGTCCCCGCACTGCGCGACTTGGCGGTACGCAAGAGCCTAGAACGCCTTTGCGCTGGTGGGGAGATCATTTGCGTCATTGCGTTGCTCCAGGCGTGGCCTGAAAAACAGTCGGCTGCGGGTACCCGCCGAGGGCACCCGCAGCCGCCCTGTCTTTTACAGGTACTGACCGGTGTTCGCCACCGTGTCGATGGAGCGTCCGGTGTCCGCACCCTGCTTTCCGGTGATGAGCGTACGGATGTACACGATCCGTTCGCCCTTCTTTCCGGAGATACGGGCCCAGTCGTCCGGGTTGGTGGTGTTCGGCAGGTCCTCGTTCTCCTTGAACTCGTCCACGCAGGCCTGGAGGAGGTGGGAGACGCGGAGGCCCTTCTGGTTCTTCTCGAGGAAGTCCTTGATCGCCATCTTCTTGGCGCGGCCGACGATGTTCTCGATCATGGCGCCGGAGTTGAAGTCCTTGAAGTAGAGGACTTCCTTGTCACCGTTTGCGTAGGTGACCTCCAGGAAGCGGTTCTCCTCGGACTCGGTGTACATGTGTTCGACAGCTGTCTGGATCATGCTCTGGACCGTGGTGGCCTTGGAGCCGCTGTGCTCGGCGAGGTCGTCGCCGTGCAGCGGGAGGCGCTCCGTGAGGTACTTGCCGAAGATGTCCTTGGCCGCCTCGGCGTCCGGACGCTCGATCTTGATCTTCACGTCGAGCCGGCCGGGCCGCAGGATGGCGGGGTCGATCATGTCCTCACGGTTGGAGGCGCCGATCACGACCACGTTCTGCAGGCCCTCCACACCGTCGATCTCGGCGAGCAGCTGCGGGACGATGGTGTTCTCCACGTCCGAGCTGACTCCGGAGCCACGGGTGCGGAAGAGGGATTCCATCTCGTCGAAGAAGACGATGACGGGGGTTCCCTCGCTGGCCTTCTCACGGGCCCGCTGGAAGACGAGGCGGATCTGCCGCTCCGTCTCACCGACGTACTTGTTCAGGAGCTCGGGGCCCTTGATGTTGAGGAAGAAGCTCTTGCCGGCGGCCTGGCCGGTCACCTCGGCGACCTTCTTGGCCAGCGAGTTGGCCACGGCCTTGGCGATGAGCGTCTTGCCGCATCCGGGGGGCCCGTACAGCAGGACGCCCTTCGGCGGCCGCAGTTCGTGCTCCTTGAACAGGTCGGGGTAGAGGTAGGGGAGCTCGACGGCGTCCCGGATGGCCTCGATCTGGCCGCCGAGACCACCGATCTGCTCGTAGCCGATGTCGGGGACCTCTTCGAGGACGAGTTCCTCGACCTCGCTCTTCGGGACGATCTCGTAGACGTAGCCCGAGCGGGGTTCGAGCAGCAGGGCGTCACCGGGCCGGATGTTCACGTCCAGCAGCGGCTCGGCGAGCCGTACCACTCGCTCCTCGTCGGTGTGACCGAGCACGAGGGCCCGCTCGCCGTCCTCGAGGATCTCCTTGAGGGTGACGATGTCACCGACGCGCTCGTATTCCATGGCCTCGACCACGTTGAGCGCTTCGTTGAGCATTACTTCCTGGCCGCGCCGGAGCTCTTCGAGCTCGACGCTGGGGCTGACGTTCACCCTGAGTTTGCGGCCGCCGGTGAAGATGTCGGCGGTGCCGTCCTCGTTCGCCGTCAGGAAGACTCCGAAGCCGGCCGGCGGCTGCGCGAGCCGGTCGACTTCTTCCTTGAGGGCGACGATCTGGTCACGGGCCTCGCGGAGCGTGTTGGCGAGTCGCTCGTTCTGCGCGGACACGCCGGCCAGATTGGTCTGCAGCTCGACGATCCGCTCTTCGAGAATCCTCGTGTGTCGCGGAGAGTCGGCGAGCTTACGTCGCAGGACGGCGATCTCCTGCTCAAGGTAGGCAATCTGCCCGGCCGGGTCGTCGGACCCGCGTCCCGGGCGGATGCCGCGGTTCATGTCGTCGTCGTGGGCTGCCACGGTCCTCACCTCCTCCAAGGGGAGCTGGACGCTTCCAGACCCTACCTGGGCGGGTGTCGATTGAAACCCCTAGATCACAAAGACGGTCGGGGTGTGTCCGATCTTCACCCTTGCGCTCTCCCTCACGCCAGGGGGATACCCAGCGAACATGATTGGAACCCAGCCGGAGGTAGGGTCGAACTGTTCAACACCCGCCGGAGCTGGCCGGATTCCCGATACGGCTCGGCGGAGAAACGGCAGGAGAGATGAGCGTGCAGCAGATGGCCGGGGTCGACGGCGGGGAGCTGGAGGTCTGGATCGACCAGGACCTGTGTACCGGCGACGGCATCTGTGCCCAGTACGCGCCGGAGGTGTTCGAGCTGGACATCGACGGTCTGGCCTATGTGAAGAGCGCCGACGACGAGTTGCTTCAGGACAAGGGTGCGACAACGCCCGTTCCGCTGCCGCTCCTCACGGATGTGATCGACTCCGCGAAGGAGTGTCCGGGCGACTGCATCCATGTGCGACGTGTTTCGGACAAGGCCGAGGTCTACGGACCGGACGCGGAGTGACCACTTCTCCACGTTCCGTTACGACTGTCTGATATCTCACACGCGCTGTCGCACACGCCTCACACGCTGCGAGCTTCGGACGGCGTCGAGCGGACGAAAGAGCCGCCGCGCCAACGCCATTTCACGTCGCTCTTCTCGTCGGGGCAGCAACGCGGCACGTCGGCCGACGAGTAGCCGAGGAGCGTGGCCGTGACGGCCCCGTCCCGAACGGCGAAGTCGGTGACGGTGGTGCTGTCCTTGGGGTCGACCAGGGTGGCCACGACGCGCGGCTTGCCGCCGTCGGCGTCGCGCGTGAGGACGTACACGCCGTCCGGCGGCGTCCCCATCGGGGAGTCGCAGTGGACCACGGCCACCGTCTCGGGCCGGCCGTCGCCGTCAAGGTCTCCGGAAGCCCGCTTCTTCACCACGGCCTTCACCGGGCCGCATTCGATCGGGAACGTCACCGCGGCCGGGTCGGGCGCAGTCATGGGCGCCGGAGCGCTCTTGGTCTCGGGGGCGGCAGGCTGGGCCGCCGTCGCCGCGCCGGGCTGCAGGACCGAGGAGAAGGCCACGACACCGGCGACGGCTGTCGCGGTGGCCAGCCAGTGGATGGGACGGGTGTGGGTGTGGGCGAGCTCCGGGACGGCGGAAGACTGCACTAGGAGGGTCTCCTGAGGCTGTGCCGGTGGGGTGGCCAGCATGGTGCCACACGTCACACCGCGAGGGAACGGCGGGGTGTGCACGTTCTGCGCCGGGGAAGTCTGAAGGGTTGCGGTTCCTGCCGCTGTGTCAGCGGTCCGGTGCGGGCCCGGATCCTGCTCCCCGCGCCGTGGGCCGTCGCTGCCGGGGTGGCGGGTCAAGGGCGTCGGGCGCGGGTTCACCCGGGGCGGCAACCGGGGCGGCAACGAAAAGGCGCCGTGGTGGAGTTCCCGTACGGATGCGGGAACTCCACCACGGCGCCGGTGCGTTGGGCGCGGTGGCGGGTCGCCTCAGCGGGCGGCGCCGCCGTCGGCGTTGGGACCTGCGTAGTCCTCGCCGTAGGCGCCCTTGGCGGGGCGGCGGCGGCGCATGGGCGGCTCGACGCCGTCGGCGAGGCGGCGGGCGGTGAGCAGGAAGCCGGTGTGGCCGATCATCCGGTGGTCGGGGCGGACGGCCAGGCCCTCGATGTGCCAGTTGCGGATCATCGACTCCCAGGCGCTCGGCTCGTTGAAGCAGCCGATCTCCCGGATGGACTCGACGGTCCGGGCGAGCTGGGTGGTGGTCGCCACGTAGCAGCACAGGATGCCGCCGGGGACGAGCGCCTTGGAGACGGCCTCCAGGCACTCCCAGGGGGCCAGCATGTCGAGGATGACGCGGTCGACGTCGGCGTCGGACAGGTTGTCCTGGAGGTCGCCGACGGTGAGCTGCCAGGCGGGGTGCGGGCCGCCGAAGTAGCGCTCGACGTTGGCCTGGGCGATCTCGGCGAAGTCGGCGCGGCGCTCGTAGCTGTGCAGCATGCCCTGGTCGCCGATGGCCCGCAGCAGGAAGCTGCTGAGCGAGCCGGAGCCGACGCCCGCTTCGACGACGCGTGCGCCGGGGAAGATGTCGGCGAAGGCCAGGATCTGCCCCGCGTCCTTGGGGTAGACCACGGCGGCGCCGCGGGGCATGGACAGGACGTAGTCGGGGAGCAGGGGGCGCAGCGCGAGGTAGGCGACGTTCCCCGTGGTGCGGACAACGCTGCCCTCGGGAGCGCCGATCAGCTCGTCGTGGGGGAAGGAACCCTTGTGGGTGTGGAAGTTCTTCCCGGCCTCGAGCGTGAACGTGTAGTGGCGGCCCTTGGGGTCGGTCAGCTGAACCTGGTCCCCGACCTTGAAGGGCCCGCGCCTGCGGGCGGCACCGGTCGGTTCGGACATGTGACCAGCCTACCGGCCCCGGAGAGGGCCACCGACCACCAGGACGGTCTCGCGGTCAGGACGGCCTCGCCATCGCTTTCACGAAGGCGCGCTCCACGTCGGCGGCGGACAGGACGCCGTAGATCTCGCCGGTTTCCTCCACCACGAGGTATTCGGTGGCCGGGGTGGCGCGCAGGGCGTCCAGCAACTCCTCGCCCGACAGCTCCGCCGAGACCCGCATGCCGTCGGTGAGGTCCTGGGCGAGGCCGCTGACGGCGACCCAGGGGCGGCGGTGCTCGGGTACGCCGACGATGGCGGCCTCGCGGACGAGGGAGAGGGGCTTGCCGTCGGGGTCGACGACGACCAGGGCGCGGGCTCCGGCGGCGTTGGCGCGGCGCAGGGCTTCCGAGAGCGGGGTGTCCGACTCGACGGGGACCGCGCGGCGAGTGAGGGCGCGGGCACGCAGCTCGGGGAGGTGTTCGCGCAGGCGGGCCATGCGCAGGCTGTTGCCGGCGCCGGTCCAGATGATCGCGGCGAGGATGGCGGCGAGCAGGGCGTCGAGGACGGTGTCCATGCCGACGTTGTCGACGGCGTCGGTGCCGAGGGCGCCGGACTGGGTGAGCAGCGGCAGTCCGATGAGTACGGAGATGGCGAGGACGCGGCCGACCCAGGCGGCGGCGATGGTGCCCTTCATGGGTTTGCCGGTGATTTTCCAGACGACGGCGCGGAGCATGCGGCCGCCGTCGAGGGGCAGGCCGGGCAGGAGGTTGAACGCGGCCACGATGAGGTTGGAGATCATCAGGCCGGCGAGCAGGACGCCCGGAACGGTGCCGGGTTCCACGGTCTGCACGGCGGCGTAGAAGATGCCGGCGAGGACGAGGGAGAGCAGGGGCCCGACGAAGGCCAGCACGAACTCCCGGCCGGGAGTCTCGGCCTCCTTCTCGATCTCGGAGACACCGCCGAAGAACTGGAGCTGGATGCGGCGGACCGGGAGCTTGAAGCGGAGGGCGGCGACGGTGTGTGCCAGTTCGTGGACGAGTACGGAGGCGTAGAAGGCGACCGCGAAGAAGAGGGAGACCAGGTAGCGGGCCGCGCCGAGTTCGGGCAGTACGCGCTCCAGCTGGCCGCCGAACACCCAGGTGATCAGGGCGGCGACGAGGAACCAGCTCGGCGCGACGTACACCGGCACGCCGAAGGGCCGGCCCATGAGGAGCCCACCCCGGGGCTCCGGCCGCTGGGGGGCGGGGCCTTTGCCGTCGGCGGAGTGGGCGAGGTGGCGGTCGCCGGGGGCCGGGGGCTGTTGCGCGCGGTTTTGGTCATCGGAGGCCGGGGCGGGTGTGTGTGCCTTGTGCAGGCGGTCCGTCTCGGGCCGGCCGGCGACGGGTGCGGAGTGCGGGCCGCTGGCGTAGGCGCGGTCGGGGTGGGTGTCGCCCTCCGGTGTGTCGCCGTCGCCGCGGTCGGCGGGAGCGGGTGCCGTCCGCGGTACGTCGGGGTCGGGGCCGGCCGGTGTCGTGTGCGGGTCCTCGGCGGTGGCGCGGCCGGGAGAGTCACCGGCCGGCGGACGGCTCGCGCCGGGCTCGACGGGGCCGGTGGGGGTTTCGTCACTCCGCGTCGGACGGTCCGCCGCCGATTCGTCCCTCATGGCGTCAGCAGGGGTCGCCGGGGTGTCGGCGGGCGTGGCCGGACGGGTCGGTCCCGGTCCCGGGGTGGGCTGTTCAGGGGTGAAGGGGCGCTCGTCCGTGGGGTGTTCGTCGGCGGGGGTCGGCTCGGCGGCCCGGTCCGCAGGCCCCGCGTGGCGCTCGGCCGACTCGTCGTTGTCGGACCGCGGCCGCCCGCGCCCGCCGCTCTCGTCCACCGGTGTCCCCTCGATCGAAGCGTTTCCCGCGCCTGCCGGACGGGAGGTCTCGAGTCGATGGTATGCGTCCGTCGCGGTGCGTTCCGCCCCGGCACCCCTGTGTTTCCCGTACGTCGACCTCCTCTCCCGGCTTCCCCCACGGAACACGGCTGGGTCACTGTCAGTGGCGGGCCGTATGGTCTGGAGCATGGAGACGAGCACCGAGGGCGCGGCGCGGCCCGACAGCAGCCGGACCGCGGCGGAAGCACCGCCGGTCCCGGCCGGACCCGCGGAGACGGCAGTGGAGACGGCGGCGGACGCGCAGACGGTGGCGGAGGCGGCGGCCGAGACCGCCGCCGTGAGCGACCTCGTGACCGGGACCACCGCCATAGCGCCCGCCTCGCTGTCCCCCTCACGTGCGAGTGACTTCATGCAGTGCCCGCTGCTCTACCGCTTCCGGGTCATCGACCGGCTGCCGGAGAAGCCGAGCGAGGCGGCGACCAGGGGCACGCTGGTGCACGCGGTGCTGGAGCGGCTCTTCGACGCCCCGGCCGCCGAGCGTACGCCGCCCCGGGCGAAGTCGCTGATCCCCGGCCAGTGGGACCGGCTGCGCGAGACGCGGCCGGAGGTCGTGGAGCTGTTCGCCGATGATCCGCAGGGCGAGCGGCTGGCGCGCTGGCTGGGCGAGGCGGAGCAGCTCGTCGAGCGCTGGTTCAGCCTGGAGGATCCGAGCCGTCTGGAGCCGGCCGAGCGGGAGCTGTTCGTCGAGACCGAGCTGGAGTCCGGGCTGCGGCTGCGCGGCATCATCGACCGGGTCGACGTGGCGCCCACGGGCGAGGTGCGGATCGTCGACTACAAGACGGGGAAGGCGCCCCGGCCGGAGTATTCCGAGGGCGCCCTGTTCCAGATGAAGTTCTACGCCCTGGTGGTGTGGCGGCTGAAGAACGTGATCCCCCGGCGGCTTCAGCTGGTCTATCTCGGCAGCGGCCAGGTGCTGACGTACGACCCGGTCCTGGCCGATCTGGAGCGGGTCGAGCGCAAGCTGCTGGCGCTGTGGGAGGCGATCCGGCTGGCCACCGAGACGGGCGACTGGCGGCCCCGTCCCACGAAGCTGTGCGGCTGGTGCGACCACCAGGCGCACTGCCCGGAGTTCGGCGGTACTCCCCCGCCGTATCCCCTGCCGGTGCGGGCGGCGCCGGGTGAGGGCGGCTGAGTCGGGCGGGCCCGCGCAGGGCAGAATGGGGCCGGACGAGCGAAGGAGACTTACGTGGCCATCCGCGTCCTACTGGTCGACGACCAGCCGCTGCTCCGTACCGGCTTCCGGATGATCCTGGAGGCCGAGCAGGACATCGCGGTCGTCGGGGAGGCCGGTGACGGACTGCAGGCACTCGACCAGGTGCGTGCGCTACAGCCCGATGTGGTTCTGATGGACATCCGTATGCCGCGGATGGACGGAGTGGAGGCGACCCGGCAGATCACCGGGCCGGGGCGGGACGGCCCGGCGAAGGTGCTGGTGCTGACGACCTTCGACCTCGACGAGTACGTGGTGGAGGCGCTGCGCGCCGGCGCCAGCGGGTTCCTGCTGAAGGACGCGCCCGCCAACGAGCTGGTGCAGGCCATCCGGGTCGTGGCGGCCGGTGAGGCCATGCTCGCGCCGAGCATCACGCGCCGGCTGCTCGACAAGTACGCCACGCATCTGCCGTCGGGGGACGAGCCGGTGCCGGACACGCTGCACACGCTCACCGACCGCGAGGTCGAGGTGCTGAAGCTGGTGGCGCGCGGGCTGTCCAACGCGGAGATCGCCGCCGACCTGTTCGTCAGCGAGACCACCGTCAAGACGCACGTCGGGCATGTGCTGACCAAGCTGGGCCTGCGCGACCGCGTCCAGGCGGCGGTGTACGCGTACGAGAGCGGGCTGGTGCGCCCCGGGGCGCAGTAGCGGCAGCGAGCCGGTATGTGAGAGGGCGCCCCCCGCCGTGCGGGAGGCGCCCTTCTTCACTTCGGTGCGTCAGGCGTCCTTGCTGAGCTCCCAGAAGCGGAAGACCGTCGACGCGTCGAGGCAGTACTCCAGGCCGTAGACGCCGTCGCGGACGACCGCGTACTGCTTGGCCTGCCACACCGGCAGGACGGGGAGTTCGTCGGCGACGATGTCCTGCAGCTCGCCGAACTCCTTGTCCGTGGCGGCCCGGTTGGTCAGTGCGGCGGTGCGCGGGATGAGCGAACCGGTGATCGTGCCGTTGTCGTAGTTGTTGCTCAGCACGTTGCCCTTGCCGAAGAAGGGGGCCGTGAAGTTGTCGGCGTCGGGGTAGTCCGGCACCCAGCCCTTCACGTAGACGCCGTACTTGCCGGCGGCGATGTCCTTCTCGTACCGGCCGAAGGGGACGGACTTGACGTCGGCGTCGAACAGGCCGCTGGCGTTGAGCTGGCCGGCGATGGCGTTCAGCTCCTGGTCGGTCGCGGGGCCGTAGCGGGACGGGGTCGACCAGAGTGTGAGCTTCACCTTGCCGGTGATGCCGTCCTTGCGGAGCGCGGCCTGGGCCTTCGCCCTGGACGGGCGGGCGCCGTAGGTGTCGAAGAAGGCCGTGTTGTGGCCCGCGATGCCGGCCGGGATGATCGAGTACAGCGGGGTGGCGGTGCCCTGGTAGACGTTCTTGATGAGGGCTTCGCGGTCGAGCAGGTGGGCGATGGCCTTGCGGACGCCGAGCTTTCCGGCGACCGGGTCGTCCATGTTGAACACCAGGTGCTGGACTTCGGCGCTGCTGCCCTCGACGACCTCGACGCCGGTGCCGTCGTCGGCCTTCTCGGTGTCGGCGATGTCGCCCGCGGTGAGACCGCGGTAGGCGATGTCGACGTCTCCGTTCTGGATGGCCTGCTTCAGGGCCGTCTGGTCGCCGTCGAAGAACTTGAGCGTCACGCCGGTGTTGTTCACCTTGGCGGTGCCCTTGTAGTTCTCGTTGACGGAGAAGACTGCCTGGCCGTCGTCGAACGAGTCGAGCTGGTAGGGGCCGGAGCCGATCGCCTTGCCGTCCTTGCGGAGCCCGTCCGCGTCGTACTGGCCGTGGTCGACGATGGAGCCGGCACCGGAGGCGATCTTGCTCGGGAAGGTGGCGTCGGCGGTGTTGAGGCGGAAGACGACCGTCTTCGCGTCCGGGGTCTCGACCTTGTCGAGCATGGGGAACATGATCGCGGGCCCGTCGGGGTCGTTGATCTTCAGCATGCGGTCGAAGGAGAACTTGACGTCCTCGGAGGTGAGCTCGTCACCGTTGCTGAACTTGAGGCCGTCCTTCAGCGTGCACTTGTAGACCGTGGTCTGCGTGTCGGTGAACGCGCAGCTCTCGGCGGCCTCCGGCTGCGGTTCCGTGGCGCCCTTGGGGAAGCTGAGCAGGGACTGGAAGACGTTGTTGAACAACAGCCAGGAGCCGGGGTCGTAGCCGGAGGCCGGGTCCGTGGCCAGGACGTCGTCGGACATCCCCACCACCACGTTGGAGCCGTCCCCCGCGGAGTCTCCGCTCTCCGTGCCGCAGCCGGTCAGCAGTCCGGAGGCGAGGCCCGCCACGATGGGCAGGACCGGCCACTGGTTGCGTATCTTCACGTGTGTGCCTTGTCGTCGGTTCTCGAGAACTCCCGGAGCCTGTCCCCGGCTCCGGGGCACGGCTCCCCGGGGGCCGCGGTCACAGGCCCCGGGGATCCTGTGGGTCCGTCAGCCGCTCACGCCCCGCCCGAGCTCCCACAGCTGGAGCGTCGAGGCGGAGTTGAGCGCGTAGGCGGTACCCGTGACGTCGTCGCGTGCGGCGACGTACTGCTTGCCCTGCCACAGCGGCAGCACCGGCACGTCGCCGGCGACGATGTCCTGAATGTCCGTCAGGCTGGTGGAGGCGGACAGCCGGTCCGCTTCACGGCGGGATTCCGGGATCAGGGTGTTGCGGATCTGCCGGTTGTCGTACGGCGAGCCGAGGGTGTTGTCCGCGTCGAGGAACGGCGCGAGGAAGTTGTCGGCGTCCGGGAAGTCCGGGAACCAGCCCATGCCGTAGACGTCGTACTCGCCCTTCTTCTCGGCCGGGCGGAACGTGTCCCAGGGGGTGCCCTTGATGCCGACGTCGAACAGGCCGCTGGAGTTGAGCTGCTCGCGCAGGACCTCGAACTCCTTCTTGGTCGCCGGGCCGTAGTGGTCGGTGGTGTAGTGCAGCGTCAGCTTCACGGGCGTGGTGATGTTCGCCTGCTCGAGCAGGGAACGGGCCTTGGTGACGCTGGGCTCGCCGTACTTGTTGAAGAACGAGTTGGAGTGGCCGGTGACGCTGGCCGGGACCAGCGAGTACAGCGGCTCGGCCTGGGAGCCGTAGACCTTGGAGATCAGTGCGCTGCGGTTGACGACCTGGGCCATCGCCTGGCGCACGGCCTTGGACTTCACCGTCGGGGCGTCGGTGTTGAAGCCCAGGTAGCGGATCTCGAGGCCGGGCATCTCGACGAGGTCGACGTCGGTGTCCGCGTCCCCCGAGAGCTTGCGGATCTGGTCCGGCGACATGGCACGGGTCATCAGGTCGATGTCGCCCTTGTCCAGGGCCTCGCCCATGGCGTCGGCGTCCTTGAAGGAGACCATGTCGACCTTGTCGTTGTTCACCTTGAGGGTCCCCTTGTAGTCGGGGTTCTCGGTGAACTCGGCCTTGACCAGTTCGCCGTTCTCGACGTCGGCCTTGAAGGTGTAGGGGCCGGAGCCTTCCAGGTCGAAGCCGTCGCGCAGCTTGTTCTTCGGGTACTCGTCGGGCTCGACGATGCCGGCGACCGGGGTCGACAGCTTGTACGGGAAGGTCGCGTCGGCGGTCTTGAGGTGGAAGATGACCTCGCGGTCGCCTTGTGTCTCGACGGTGTCGATGGTGGACAGCAGTGCGAACACACCGCTGTCGGCCTTGAGGGAGCGGGCGCGGTCGATGGAGTACTTCACATCGGCCGCCGTGACAGCGTTGCCGTCGGCGAACGTCAGGCCGTCGCGGAGGGTGCAGGCGTAGCGCTCGTTGCCGGTGTCGGTGAAGCCGCACCGCTCGGCGGCCTCCGGTACGGGCTCGCCCTCGCCGCGCGGCTGGATCATCAGGGTCTGCACGGTCTGGCGCAGGATGTTCCAGGTGCCGACGTCGTAGGCGTAGGCGGGGTCGAGGGGCGCGGGGGCGTCCTTCGAGGCGGTGAACCGGTCCGTGGTGCCGACGACGATCGCGCCGCTGTCGCCGCTCCCGCCGTCGGACCCGCCGCAGGCGGCGAGCACCGGCGCGAGCAGGCCGATCACGGCCGGCAGCACCAAAGTCTTGCGGTTCATGCTCGAGTTTCTCCAGAGCTGTCGACTCCGTGTATCCGGCATGCAGGGGTGGCGCAGCGGATCACGGGGGTGGGGCGATGTTCTCGCGACGAGATTAGTCGGGGCCGGCAGGAGGGTTCGCAGCCACCGGAGTTGAGCACCCATCACGCTGCGGAACCGGGCGTGGACAGACCGAAGGCCCGACAGTGGAAGCTTTGGTGCAGCGTTCCATCAATCGGGACACAAGGGCACGCTCGCGGCCCCTTGGAGGGGGTACCCAGCACACGTCGGATCGGCTGTCGACCCCGGACCGCGTGGGGAACGTCACACGCGTGAACGGGTTCGGCGGTACGCGAATTCGCTCGTCCGTCGGGGTTCGAATTCGCCTTCGGAATTACCGCTCTAACGCCGCTGCACGCTGGGTGAACGCCTAGCGCATTTCCGTCATCAGCCCGTGCAGAAATGTCAGGTCGACCTCTTCGAGGGAGGTCACGACCGTGCGGCGCAGGGCCGGGGCGATGGGGGCCACGGAGGGCACGGCCACGACGTGGCAGCCCGCGGCCTCGGCGGCGGCGACCCCGGTCGCGGTGTCCTCGACGACGGCGCAGCGGGCCGGGTCCACGCCGAGCCCGGAGGCGGCGGCGAGGTAGGGGTCGGGGTGGGGCTTGGTGCGCGGCACCTCGTCACCGGCGACCGTCAGACCGAAGTGGTGGGCGCCGAGCGAGGTCAGGACGCGGTCGATGATGCGCCGGTGGGAGGCGGAGACGAGGGCGGTGGGGATCTCGTACTCGTACAGCTCGGCGAGCAGCCGCCCGGCGCCCGGCATCAGCGGCAGGGCGTGGCCGATGCGGGCCTCGAAGCCGTCGTTCAGGAGCACGGTGAGCTCGTCGAGGGGGATGTCGGCGCCGGTGGCCTCGATGAGGAAGCCCGCGCTACGGGTCATGGGGCCGCCGACCACGACATGGCGCCAGGACTCGTCGAGCGTGTGGCCGAGGGAGGCGAAGACCTCGACCTCGACGTCCCACCAGAAGCCCTCCGTGTCCACCAGGGTGCCGTCCATGTCGAGGAGCACGGCTTGGAGGGCCGATCCTTCGGCTGTGCGGGTTCCGATCGCGGGGACCGTACTGGTCATCCACGTACCTCCTTGAGGGACGTTCAGGCCGGCTCCCACGAGGGGAACCGGCCTGCGGTGGACCGACCAGTCTACGTCGTGCGCGGCCGAAGCGCCTCTTTTGGCCCGTGTGCGCGGTGGGGCGGCTCAGCGGGCGTTGAAGTACTTGGCCTCCGGGTGGTGGATCACGATGGCGTCCGTGGACTGCTCGGGGTGCAGCTGGAACTCCTCGGACAGCTCGACGCCGATGCGCTCCGGTTCGAGCAGGTCGGCGATCTTGGCCCGGTCCTCCAGGTTGGGGCAGGCGCCGTAGCCGAGGGAGAAGCGGGCGCCCCGGTACTTCAGCTCGAACATGCCCTGCATCTCGTCGGGGTCCTCGCCGGCGAAGCCGAGCTCGGAGCGGACTCGGGCGTGCCAGTACTCGGCGAGCGCCTCGGCCAGCTGCACGGACAGGCCGTGCAGTTCGAGGTAGTCGCGGTAGGCGTTGGCCTCGAAGAGCCGCGCGGTCTCCTCGCCGATGCGCGAGCCGACGGTGACGACCTGGAGGCCGACGACGTCGGTCTCGCCGGACTCCTCCGGGCGGAAGAAGTCGGCCAGGCACAGGCGGCGGCCCCGGCGCTGGCGCGGGAAGGTGAAGCGGGTGCGCTCGTTGCCCTGCTCGTCGAGGATGATCAGGTCGTCGTCCTTGGAGACGCACGGGAAGTAGCCGTACACCACGGCCGCCTCCAGCATGTTCTCCGTCTGGAGCCGGTCGAGCAGGCCGCGCAGCCGGGGCCGGCCCTCGCTCTCGACGAGTTCCTCGTAGGACGGGCCCTCGCCGGTGCGGGCCTGCTTCAGGCCCCACTGACCCTTGAACAGGGCGCCCTCGTCGAGCCAGCTCGCGTACTCCTTGAGCTGGATGCCCTTGATCACGCGGGTGCCGCGGAAGGGCGGCTCGGGGACGGGGTTGTCGGTGGCCACGTCGGAGCGGACATGTCCCTCCTCGGGGCGCTCCTCCGCGGCGGCCGGGGCCGCGGCCCTGACCCGGCGCTGCTTGAGTTCGGGCAGCTTCGCGCCGGGCACGCCCCGCTTGACGCCGATGAGGGCGTCCATCAGGCGCAGCCCCTCGAAGGCGTCGCGGGCGTAGCGGACCTCGCCCTGGTAGATCTCGTGCAGGTCCTGTTCGACGTAGGCGCGGGTGAGGGCGGCGCCGCCGAGGATGACCGGGTAGCCGGAGGCCAGGCCGCGCTGGTTGAGCTCCTCCAGGTTCTCCTTCATGATCACCGTGGACTTCACCAGCAGGCCGGACATGCCGATGACGTCGGCCTTGTGCTCCTCGGCGGCTTCCAGGATCGCGGAGACCGGCTGCTTGATGCCGAGGTTGACGACGTTGTAGCCGTTGTTGGACAGGATGATGTCGACGAGGTTCTTGCCGATGTCGTGCACGTCGCCGCGCACGGTGGCGAGCACGATGGTGCCCTTGCCGGCCTCGTCGGTCTTCTCCATGTGCGGTTCGAGGTGGGCGACGGCCGTCTTCATGACCTCGGCGGACTGCAGGACGAACGGCAGCTGCATCTGGCCGGAGCCGAACAGTTCGCCGACGACCTTCATGCCGTCCAGGAGGGTCTCGTTGACGATGTCGAGCGCGGGCCGCTCCTGGAGGGCCGCGTCGAGGTCCGCTTCGAGGCCGTTCTTCTCGCCGTCGATGATGCGCCGCTTGAGGCGCTCGTCCAGCGGCAGGGCGGCCAGTTCCTCGGCCTTGCCGGCCTTGAGGGACTTGGCGGTGGCGCCCTCGAACAGCTGCATGAGCTTCTGCAGCGGGTCGTAGCCCTCGGCGCGGCGGTCGTGGATGAGGTCCAGGGCCGTCTGGACCTCCTCCTCGCTGAAGCGGGCGATCGGCAGGATCTTGGAGGCGTGCACGATCGCCGAGTCCAGGCCCGCCTTGACACACTCGTCGAGGAAGACGGAGTTCAGCAGGATGCGGGCGGCCGGGTTCAGGCCGAAGGAGATGTTGGACAGGCCGAGCGTGGTCTGCACCTTCGGGTGGCGCCGCTTGAGCTCCCGGATGCCCTCGATGGTGGCGATGCCGTCCTTGCGGGACTCCTCCTGGCCGGTACAGATGGTGAAGGTCAGGCAGTCGACGAGGATGTCCTCCTCGTGGATGCCCCAGTTGCCGGTCAGGTCGTCGATGAGCCGTTCGGCGATCTCGACCTTCTTCTCGGCGGTGCGGGCCTGGCCCTCCTCGTCGATGGTGAGCGCGATGAGGGCGGCGCCGTGCTCCTGGGCGAGAGCCGTGACCTTGGCGAAGCGGGACTCGGGGCCGTCGCCGTCCTCGTAGTTCACCGAGTTGATCACCGCGCGCCCGCCGAGCTTCTCCAGGCCCGCCCGGACGACGTCGACCTCGGTGGAGTCCAGCACGATGGGCAGGGTGGAGGCGGTGGCGAAGCGGCCCGCCAGCTCCTCCATGTCGGCGACACCGTCGCGGCCGACGTAGTCCACGCACAGGTCGAGCATGTGCGCGCCCTCGCGGATCTGCTCCCGGGCGATCTCCACGCAGTCGTCCCAGCGGCCGTCCAGCATGGCCTCGCGGAACTTCTTGGAGCCGTTGGCGTTGGTGCGCTCGCCGATGGCCAGGTAGGAGGTGTCCTGCCGGAACGGCACCGACTGGTACAGGGAGGCCGCGCCCGGCTCGGGCTGCGGGGCGCGCTCGGTCGGCGCAGTGTCCCGGACACGCTCGACCAGCTGCCGCAGGTGTTCCGGGGTGGTGCCGCAGCAGCCGCCGACG
This sequence comes from Streptomyces luteogriseus, assembly GCF_014205055.1. Lineage (NCBI taxonomy): Bacteria > Bacillati > Actinomycetota > Actinomycetes > Kitasatosporales > Streptomycetaceae > Streptomyces > Streptomyces luteogriseus. Next base: position 6,978,885 of record NZ_JACHMS010000001.1, on the reverse strand, counting down.
AGGGAGAGGCCGTAGTCCCGGACGAAGGTGCCCTGCGCCTCGGCCAGCTCGGGCGCGGTCAGCGGGTAGTGCGCGCCGTCCTTGGTCAGCACCGGCAGGCCCGCGTTGGGCATGCAGGACAGCGGGATGCGCGAGTGCCGGGACAGGAAGCGCAGGTGCTCGCTCATCTCGGCCGGGCCCGTGGCGCAGTTCAGGCCGATGATGTCGATGCCGAGCGGTTCCAGGGCGGTCAGGGCCGCGCCGATCTCGGAGCCGAGGAGCATCGTCCCGGTCGTCTCGACGGTGACCGAGACGATCAGCGGTACGGAGTGGCCGGTGGCCTCCATGGCCCGGCGGGCGGCGATGACGGAGGCCTTGGTCTGGAGCAGGTCCTGCGTGGTCTCCACGAGCAGCGCGTCGGCGCCGCCGGCGAGCAGGCCCTCGGCGTTCTGCTGGTAGGCGTCCCGGATGGCGCCGAAGGTGGTGTGGCCGAGGGTGGGCAGCTTGGTGCCGGGTCCCATCGAGCCGAGCACCCAGCGCTGCTGCCCGGTGCTGCGGGTGAACTCGTCGGCCACCTCGCGGGCGATCCGGGCACCGGCCTCGGACAGCTCGGTGACGCGCTCGGGGATGTCGTACTCGCCGAGGGCGGTGAGGTTGGCGCCGAAGGTGTTGGTCTCGACGCAGTCCACGCCGACGTCGAAGTATGCGGAGTGGACCGAACGGACGATGTCCGGGCGCGTCAGGTTGAGAATCTCGTTGCAGCCCTCGAGATTCTCGAAGTCCTCGAGCGTGGGGTCCTGCGCCTGGAGCATGGTGCCCATCGCTCCGTCGGCCACGACCACGCGGGTGGCCAGGGCTTCTCGGAGCGCGGACACACGGGCCCGGCTGTCTGCGGAAGGGGTCGGCGGCAACGAGGCCATGAAAAGGGCTCCCTCGGATGCGACGGCTGTCGGCTTTGCGGCTTCCCGGACAGCCGGAGGGCATCCGGGATGGGCGCACCGCGCCAGCGTAACCGGGAGTGGGCTTGGATGGGCAGCACGTCCACGGGGCGGACTGAGGTGGTGCCGGATCGGCCGGACCGAGGCGGTGCCGGATCGGCCGGACCGAGGCGGTGCCGGATCGGCCGCCGGGTGACGGATCGGCCACCGGTGGCTGAAAAATGGCGACCTGCCATTAGCGAGAGGTCGGCATCGACCGGTAGTGTTCGACATTGCCGAACGAGGGCTGTGGTGCCGCTTGTCGGCGGTCGAAGGGGACGGAGGCAGGACGGCGATGGCACGGAACATCCAGTCGCTCGAGCGGGCGGCCGCGATGCTGCGACTGCTGGCTGGCGGCGAGCGGCGGCTCGGCCTGTCGGACATCGCCTCGTCGCTGGGCCTGGCCAAAGGCACCGCCCACGGCATCCTGCGCACCCTCCAGCAGGAGGGCTTCGTGGAGCAGGACGACGCCTCCGGGCGCTACCAGCTGGGCGCCGAGCTGCTGCGCCTGGGCACCACCTACCTCGATGTGCACGAGCTGCGGGCACGCGCCCTGGTGTGGGCCGACGACCTGGCCCGCTCCAGCGGCGAGAGCGTCTATCTGGGTGTGCTGCACCAGCAGGGCGTGCTGATCGTGCACCACGTCTTCCGGCCCGACGACAGCCGGCAGGTGCTGGAGATCGGGGCCATGCAGCCGCTGCACTCCACGGCCCTGGGCAAGGTCCTGTCCGCCTACGACCCGGTGGCGCACAGCGAGGCGCTGGAGGCCGACCGCAAGGCGTTCACCGACCGGACCGTGTGCGAGCCGGAGGGCTTCGAGCACATCCTCGACGTCACGCGGGCGCGGGGGTACGCGGCGGACGTGGAGGAGACCTGGGAGGGCGTGGCCTCCCTCGCCGCCCCCATCCACGACCGGCGGCGCATGCCGGTCGGCGCGGTCGGCATCACCGGCGCCGTGGAGCGGCTGTGCCGGGACGGCGAGCTGCGGCCGGAGCTGATCGCGGCGGTTCGGGACTGCGCCCGCGCGGTCTCGCGGGACCTGGGCGCCGGGCGGTTCTGACGGCACACGAGCGGACCGGGGCGCCGTACGGCGTCCCGGTTCTCGGCATGTCCGCGCTCACCTGCGGCAAAGATCCTTGGGACCGCGGCGATCAGTAACGATCGTATTTTCGACAACACAGCCCTTGACGTGCTCGTAACGCCGAAGCAAGACTCCCGTCCATCGGTCGACATTGTCGAACAGCTACCGGCAATACGCGCTAGAGTGTGACAACGCCAGGCCGGTATCGAACTTCCCTGGACGTAGGACAAAGGAGTCGCGGGTGTCCAGCTCCGACATCTTCATCGGCGAGACCATCGGTACCGCCATACTCATCCTCCTCGGCGGCGGCGTCTGTGCCGCCGTCACGCTGAAGGCCTCCAAGGCACGTAACGCCGGCTGGCTCGCCATCACCTTCGGGTGGGGCTTCGCTGTGCTCACGGCCGTCTACACCTCGGCGCCGCTCTCCGGCGCCCATCTGAACCCGGCCGTCACCCTCGCCCTCGCGATCAAGGACGGCGACTGGAAGAACGTCCCGGTCTACTGGGCCGGCCAGATCCTCGGCGCCATGATCGGCGCGGCCCTGGTCTGGATCGCTTACTACGGTCAGTTCCACGCGCACCTCACCGACCGCGAGATAGTCGGCGGTCCGGGTGCGCAGGACACCAAGGTCAAGGCCGTCGAGGCCCAGGAGAAGGGCGCCGGCCCCGTGCTGGGCGTCTTCTCCACCGGCCCCGAGGTCCGTGTCGCCTGGCAGAACATCGCGACGGAGGTCATCGGCACCATCGTGCTGGTGCTCGCCGTGCTCACCCAGGGCCTGAACGACAAGGGCAACGGCCTGGGCAACCTGGGCGCCCTGATCACCGCGCTCGTCGTGGTCTCCATCGGCCTGTCGCTCGGCGGTCCGACGGGGTATGCGATCAACCCGGCCCGTGACCTCGGTCCGCGCATCGTGCACGCCCTGCTGCCCCTGCCCAACAAGGGCGGCTCCGACTGGGGCTACGCCTGGGTTCCGGTGGTCGGCCCGCTGATCGGCGGGGCCATCGCCGCAGGCATCTACAACGTCGCGTTCGCCTAGGAGCGGCATTTACCGCCGCTTCGCGAAACTCTCGGCACGCGCCGTACGTAAAGCCCCATAAACACGGAACTTTCCAGGAGACACAGTGACCGACGCGCACACCGCCGGCCCCTTCATCGCCGCCATCGACCAGGGCACCACCTCCAGCCGCTGCATCGTCTTCGACCGGGACGGCCGGATCGTCTCCGTCGACCAGAAGGAGCACGAGCAGATCTTCCCGAAGCCGGGCTGGGTCGAGCACAACGCCACCGAGATCTGGACGAACGTCCAGGAGGTCGTCGCCGGGGCCATCGAGAAGGCCGGCATCACCCGCGACGACATCAAGGCCATCGGCATCACCAACCAGCGCGAGACGACCGTGCTGTGGGACAAGAACACCGGTGAGCCCGTCCACAACGCCATCGTGTGGCAGGACACCCGCACCGACGCCCTCTGCCGCGAGCTCGGCCGCAACGTCGGCCAGGACCGCTTCCGCCGCGAGACGGGCCTGCCCCTGGCCTCCTACTTCGCCGGCCCCAAGGCCCGCTGGCTGCTCGACAACGTCGACGGCCTGAAGGAGCGCGCCGAGGCGGGCGACATCCTCTTCGGCACCATGGACACCTGGGTCATCTGGAACCTGACCGGTGGTGTCAACGGCGGCAAGCACGTCACGGACGTCACCAACGCCTCGCGCACGATGCTCATGAACCTGCACACCATGCAGTGGGACGACAAGATCTGCGAGTCCATCGGCGTCCCGCAGCAGATCCTGCCCGAGATCCGCTCCTCCGCCGAGGTCTACGGCGAGATCACCGGCGGAAAGCTGGGCGACCTGCTCGGCGGCATCGCGGTCGCCTCGGCGCTCGGCGACCAGCAGGCGGCCCTGTTCGGCCAGACCTGTTTCGCCGAGGGCGAGACCAAGTCGACCTACGGCACCGGCACCTTCATGGTGATGAACACCGGTGACAAGATCATCAACTCCTACAGCGGGCTGCTGACCACCGTCGGCTACAAGATCGGCGACCAGGACACGGTCTACGCCCTGGAGGGCTCGATCGCCGTCACGGGTTCGCTGGTGCAGTGGATGCGCGACCAGATGGGCCTGATCTCCACCGCCGCCGAGATCGAGACCCTCGCCCTGTCGGTCGAGGACAACGGCGGCGCCTACTTCGTGCCGGCCTTCTCCGGCCTGTTCGCCCCGTACTGGCGCTCCGACGCCCGCGGTGTGATCGCCGGCCTGACCCGGTACGTCACCAAGGCGCACCTCGCGCGCGCCGTCCTGGAGGCGACCGCCTGGCAGACGCGGGAGATCGCGGACGCCATGACGAAGGACTCCGGCGTGGAGCTGGCCGCCCTCAAGGTCGACGGCGGCATGACCTCCAACAACCTGCTGATGCAGACCCTCGCCGACTTCGTGGACGCCCCCGTGGTGCGCCCGATGGTCGCCGAGACCACCTGCCTCGGCGCCGCCTACGCCGCCGGTCTCGCCGTCGGCTTCTGGAACAGCACCGACGACCTGCGCGCCAACTGGCGGCGGGCCGCCGAGTGGACCCCCCGCATGGACGCGGAGACCCGCGCCCGTGAGTACAAGAACTGGCTCAAGGCCGTCGAGCGGACCATGGGCTGGCTCGAGGACGAGGAGTAAGAAACAGCATGACCACCAAGTCCACCCTGCAGTCCGTGCCTGCCCTGGGGACGCACCCGGCCTCCGGCTCGAACCCGAGCCGAGCCGAGACCAGGGAGCAGCTCTCCAAGGCGTCGTACGACCTTCTCGTGATCGGCGGCGGCATCCTGGGCATCTCCACCGCCTGGCACGCCGCGCAGTCCGGCCTCAGGGTGGCTCTGGTGGACGCCGGCGACTTCGCCGGCGCCACGTCCTCCGCCTCCTCCAAGCTGCTCCACGGCGGTCTGCGCTACCTGCAGACCGGCGCGGTGAAGCTGGTGGCGGAGAACCACTTCGAGCGCCGTGCGGTCTCCCGCCAGGTGGCTCCCCACCTGGCGAACCCGCTCACGTTCTACCTCCCCGTGTACAAGGGCGGGCCGCACGGCGCGGCGAAGCTCGGCGCGGGCGTCTTCGCCTACTCCGCGCTCTCCGCGTTCGGTGACGGCGTCGGGCACCTGCTGTCGCCGGCCAAGGCCGCGCAGGACGTGCCCGAGCTGCGCACCGAGAACCTCAAGGCCGTGGCCGTGTACGGCGACGACCAGATGAACGACGCCCGCATGGCGCTGATGACGGTCCGCGGGGCCGTCGAGGCGGGCGCGGTCGTCCTGAACCACGCCGAGGTGACGGGTCTTCGCTTCACGCAGGGCCGTGTCACCGGCGCCGAGCTGAAGGACCGCCTGTCCGGCGACGAGTTCGGCGTCAGTGCCCGTCTCGTGCTCAACGCGACCGGCCCGTGGGTCGACCACCTGCGCAGGATGGAGAACCCGAACGCGGCGCCGTCCATCCGTCTGTCGAAGGGCGCGCACCTGGTCCTCAAGCGCACCTCCCCCTGGAAGGCCGCGCTCGCCACCCCGATCGACAAGTACCGCATCACCTTCGCCCTCCCCTGGGAGGACATGCTGCTGCTCGGCACCACCGACGAGGTGTTCGAGGGCGACCCGGCGGACGTCTCGGTCACCGAGCAGGACATAACCCAGATCCTCGACGAGGCCGCCTTCTCGGTCCGCGACCAGCAGCTGAGCCGCGACCTCATCACGTACTCCTTCGCCGGCCTGCGCGTGCTGCCGGGCGGCCCCGGCGACACCGCCAAGGCCAAGCGCGAGACGGTGGTGACCGAGGGCCGGGGCGGCATGCTGTCGGTCGCGGGCGGCAAGTGGACCACCTTCCGCCACATCGGCCGCACCATCATGAAGAAGCTGGAGACGCTGCCGGGCCACCCGCTGGGCGACGACTTCGAGCCGATCAGCGCCCTGCCGAAGAAGCTGCCGCTGCCCGGCATCGCCAACCCGCGCGCGGTCGCCCACCGGCTGCTCACCGACCGGCCGGCGCCCGGCCCGCGCATGGCGGCCGACACGGCCAGGCACCTGGCCACGCACTACGGCTCGCTGGCCTTCGACATCGCCCGCATGGCCAACGAGAGCCCCGAGCTCGCCGAGCGCGTCCACCCCGACGCCCCGGAGATCTGGGCGCAGGTCGTCTGGGCCCGGGACCACGAGTGGGCCGAGACGCAGGACGACGTGCTGCGCCGCCGCACGACGCTGACGATCCGCGGCCTCGCCACGGACGACGTCCGCGCCAAGGTGCAGGACCTGCTCGACAAGAAGTAGGTACGGGTACGGGGGATCCCGATCCGGAAGGGGCGGTTCCACGCCGACGGAGCCGCCCCTTCCGCGTTCCCGTGCCCGCATAATGACCTGATACGTCGGAGGTCTTGAACGCACTGGGAGGCCGGCCATGGCAGTCACCGACGAGGCGATCGAGAAGATCAAGGGAATGATCGTCTCCGGCGCGCTGGGTCCGGGCGACCGGCTGCCCAAGGAGAGCGAACTCGCCGCCGGCCTCGGGCTGTCCCGCAACTCCCTGCGGGAGGCGGTGCGCGCCCTGTCGCTCATCCGGATCCTGGACGTACGGCAGGGCGACGGCACGTACGTCACCAGCCTCGACCCGCAACTCCTGCTGGAGGCAATGAGCTTCGTCGTCGACTTCCACCGCGACGACACGGTCCTGGAGTTCCTCGCCGTACGCCGCATCCTGGAGCCGGCGGCGACCGCGATGGCGGCCGTGCGGATCAGCGAGCAGCAACTGGACGCGCTGACGGCCCAGCTGGACAGGCTCGGCGAGAACCCGTCGGTGGAGGATCTGGTCGCCTGTGACCTGGAGTTCCACCGGGGCATCGTGCACAGCTCGGGCAACTCCGTGCTGTGCTCGCTGCTCGACGGTCTTTCGGGTCCCACCACCCGGGCCCGCATCTGGCGCGGCCTCACACAGGAGGACGCCGTCGCCCGCACCCTGCGCGAGCACCGTGCGATCCTCGCCGCCCTGCGCGACCGGGACGCCGAGGCCGCCCGCTCGTGGGCGACCGTGCACATCGCGAGTGTGGAGCAGTGGCTGCGCTCCACGCTGTGACCAGGGCCTCACGGACCGCCCGGACGAACCCGGGGTGTTCGGGGGCGGATCGCGGGGCAGTGATGGGGGCACTCCCCCTGCGAGGGGGCTGCGGGCGCCCCCGCGGCACGCCGTAAGGTTGGGTGGTCAAGCGAGGGCACGTCGGAAGGAGGCGCTGGGTGATCGAGCTCGAGGGGGTTCCCGAGCTGGTCGACCCGGTCATGGTGGCCGCGTTCGAGGGCTGGAACGACGCCGGCGACGCCGCCTCCACCGCGGTCGCGCATCTGGACAGGGAATGGAAGGGCGAGGTCTTCGCGGCGCTGGATGCCGAGGACTACTACGACTTCCAGGTGAACCGCCCCACGGTGTTCATGGAAGCGGGCGTCCGCAAGATCACCTGGCCCACGACCAGGCTGTCGGTGGTCCGGGTCGGCGGCGAGAAGCCGCGCGACCTGGTCCTCGTGAGGGGCATCGAACCGTCCATGCGGTGGCGGTCGTTCTGCAACGAACTGCTCGGCTTCGCGCACGAACTGGGCGTGGAACTGGTCGTGGTCCTGGGCGCCCTGCTCGGCGACACCCCGCACACCCGTCCGGTTCCGATCAGCGGCACCACGTCCGACCCGGACCTGGCCCGCCGCATGGACTTGGAGGAGACCAAGTACGAGGGCCCCACGGGCATCGTCGGCGTCCTCCAGGAGGCGTGCACGCACGCGGGCGTCCCGGCCGTCTCGCTCTGGGCGGCGGTGCCGCACTACGTGTCGCAGCCGCCGAACCCGAAGGCCACGCTGGCCCTGCTGAACCGCCTGGAGGACCTGATCGACGTGCGGATCCCGCTGGGCGAGCTGCCCGAGGACGCGCGCGCCTGGCAGGTCGGCGTGGACCAGCTGGCCGCCGAGGACAGCGAGGTCGCCGAGTACGTCCAGTCGCTGGAGGAGGCCCGGGACACCGCCGAGCTGCCGGAGGCGTCCGGCGAGGCCATCGCCCGGGAGTTCGAGCGCTATCTGCGGCGCCACGACGGCGGCGGACCGCCCGCGCCCGGTGGCCACGCCACGGCCGACGGCAGCGACAGCACGTCGTACCTGCGGGACAACCCCAGCGGCCGCACCCGCCCGCCGAAGCCGCCCAAGCCGGGCACGGACGACGACGAGTCGTCGGACGACTGAGGACACGGCACCAACAGGTCAGAGGGGCGTCTCCCGGCCGGGAGACGCCCCTCTGTGTGCCTGTGGGCTACAGCTGTGTGCCTGTGGGCTACAGCGCCACACCCAGCAGCGCGTCCACCGCCCGGGAGACCACCCCGGGCGCGCCGATGTCGGTGCCGCCGCTCCGCTCCTGGAGTGCGGCCCAGCGGTCGACCGCGGTGAGTGCGGCCGGGGCGTCCAGGTCGTTCGCGAGGGCCTCGCGGATCTCGTCGACGACCGCCTCCGCCGGCGGTCCGTCGGGCCGGGACACGGCGGCCCGCCAGCGGCCGAGCCGCTCGACGGCGTCCTGAAGGACCTGGTCGGTGTACTCCCAGTCGGCGCGGTAGTGGTGGGCGAGCAGCGCGAGCCGGATGGCGGCCGGGTCGACGCCGTCGTGCCGGAGTTTGGACACGAAGACCAGGTTGCCCTTGGACTTGGACATCTTCTCGCCGTCCAGGGCGACCATGCCGGCGTGCACATACGCCTTGGCCATGGGGAACTCGCCGGTGAGGGCCTGGGCGTGCGAGGCGCCCATCTCGTGGTGCGGGAAGGCGAGGTCGGAGCCGCCGCCCTGGATGTCGAAGCCCATGCCGAGGTGGTCGAGGGCGATGGCGACACACTCGATGTGCCAGCCGGGGCGTCCGCGCCCGAGCGATCCGCCGTCCCAGCTGGGCTCGCCCTCACGGGCCGCCATCCACAGCATCGGGTCGAGCGGGTTCTTCTTGCCCGGGCGGTCCGGGTCGCCGCCGCGCTCGGCGGACAGCAGTCGCATCGCCGCGGCGTCGAGGTTCGAGACCTTGCCGAAGTGCGGGTCGGACTCGACGGAGAAGTAGACGTCCCCCTCCAGTTCGTAGGCCGCGCCGACGTCCCGGAGCCGCTCGACGAGCGGGACGATGCCGGGTATGGCCTCGACGGCGCCTATGTACTGCCGCGGCGGCAGCATCCGCAGGGCCGTCATGTCCTCGCGGAAGAGGGCCGTCTCCTTCTCGGCGAGGGCGGCCCAGTCGATGCCGTCGCGCTGGGCCCGCTCCAGGAGGGGGTCGTCGACGTCGGTGACGTTCTGGACGTAGTGAACCTGCCGCTTGGTGTCGAGCCACACGCGCTGCACGAGGTCGAACGCGTTGTAGGTCGCCGCGTGTCCCAGGTGTGTGGCGTCGTACGGGGTGATGCCACAGACGTAGATACGGGCGACGGGACCGGGGTCGAGGGTGACGAGGCCGCCGGTCGCGGTGTCGTGGATCCTCAGGTCGCGGCCCTGACCAGGCAGGGCGGGGACCTCGGAAGCGGGCCAGGCATGCATGCCATGAGCCTAACCGGACTGAAGTTCCATATACGAATGGGAGCGGGCCGGACGGCCGAGAAGGCGCTCTTGCGGTGTTCCGGGTGCCTGTGCTGCTACACGGGCGGCCAGGGGATCGCCGGCCACTCCCCGCTCGGCTCCGGGTGGGTGCCCGAGGCGAGCAGGGCGCCGACCCGCGCGCGGGTGGCGTCGATCTCGGCGCCGGTGATCAGCGGTTCCAGCCGGGCGGCGAGCGGCCCGCCCTCGGCCAGGCCCTTCCTGAGGCCTTCGAGGACGTCGACGGCCTCCTCGGTGAGGGCCTCCCCCGCCCAGCCCCACAGCAGGGTCCGCAGCTTGTTCTCGGCGTTGAACGTGACCCCGTGGTCGATGCCGTACAGCCGTCCTTCGCCGGTGGGCAGCAGGTGCCCGCCCTTGCGGTCGGCGTTGTTGATGACCGCGTCGAGGACCGCCAGACGCCGCAGCCGTTCGTCGTCGGCGTGCACGAGCAGCGCGGTGCGTCCCTCACCGACCTCGGCGAAGCCGATCGCCTTCCAGCCCGGCTCGGGTTCCTCGCCGTCGACCAGGGCGAGCAGTTCCGCCTCGGGGGCCACCTCGACCCACAGCTGGCACATGCCCTCGCCGTAGGGGCCCTCGCGCAGCACGGTGGGCGGCACGAGGCCCCAGCCGGTGGCCTCGGAGACCTCGTACGCGGCGACCTCGCGCTGGGCCAGCGTCCCGTCGGGGAAGTCCCACAGGGGCCGCTCCCCCGCGACCGGTTTGTAGATGCAGGCCGCGTCCTCGCCGTCGTACGACACCGTGCAGTACAGGGCGGCGTTGGAGGCCTCACGGATGCGTCCGCGGACGGTCAGTTCGCCCCGGGCGAGCAGCCCGGCGGCGTCCGGTGGGGGCGTCACGCTCCGCGGCGGTATCCGTTCTGGCGCGGACATACGTGTCCTTCCGGGTCGAGCGGGAGGCTGCACAGCGGGCACGGCGGCCGCCCGGCGTTGACGACGTCGAGGGCGCGTTTGGCGAAGGCCCTGGCCTGCGCGCCGGTGAGCCGGACCCGCAGCATCGGCGGACCGTTCTCCTCGTCCTGGAGCAGCCGCTCCTCGGCCTCGGCGAGGTCCTCCTCGGATTCGGCGTCGAGCTCCACGAGCGCCTGCGCCTCGACGATCATGAGCTGCTCGTCGCCGTCCCAGGCGAGCGCCATGGTGCCGACCCGGAACTCCTCCTCGATGGGGGTGTCCAACGGGGCGGTGTCGGTGTCCGACGGTGCGACGGCGGGGACGTGGGCGCTGCCGCCGCTACGGCGTACCACCTCGTCGAGCAGTTCGTCCATGCGTTCGGCGAGCGCTGCGACCTGCGTCTTCTCCAGGGCCACGCTGGTCACCCGGGAGCCTGCGGTGGCCTGGAGGAAGAACGAACGGCGCCCGGGCAGTCCGACCGTGCCGGCCACGAAACGCTCCGGATGGTCGTAGAGGAACACCTGACGGGACACGTCCTGTCTCCATTGGGATCGTGGGAACCGTGTGACCACGGCACTGCTGCGACCGCTTCACCCTACTGCGGCGAACGATCACGGTGCGCCCGCACCACCCCCGACTTCGGCCTCGCCGCCCGGCGGTGCCTCGCGCGGCGCCAGGGACGTGAAGTCGCCCGTGTCACCGAGCCGGACGAGAAACGGCCGCAGTCGTGTGTAGCGGATCGCGGTGATGGAACACGGTTCAACGGAAATCCGCTGGAAGAGGTCCAGGTGAAGTCCGAGTGCGTCGGCGACGAGCGACTTGATGATGTCGCCGTGCGAGCACATGAGGTAGACGGCGCCGGCGCCGTGGTCGCGCTCCACGCGCGCGTTCCACTCGCGCACGGCCTCGGCGGCGCGCGTCTGCATGGCCCGCATGGACTCCCCGCCGGGGAACGCCGCCGCGGACGGGTGGGCCTGCACCACCTCCATCAGGGGCTCGTCCTTGAGCTCGGCGAGCTTGCGTCCGGACCAGTCGCCGTAGTGGCACTCGCCGATGCGCTCGTCGGTGTGCGGGCTCAGGTCGGGCCTTGCCTCCAGCAGGGGCCGGATCGTTTCCTGACAGCGCTGGAGGGGGCTGGTGACGATCTCGGCGAGGGGCAGTTCGGCGAGCCGTCCGGGCAGTGCGGCGGCCTGCGCGGCGCCGCGCTCGTCGAGGGCGACACCGGGCGTCCAGCCGGCGAGCAGCCCTTCTGTGTTGGCGGTGGAGCGTCCGTGCCTGACCAGGATCAACGTGGGCATGCGGTCCAGCGTAGGCGCACGCGCGCGTGCGGTGTCGTTCGAGTGACGGGAGACTCGCTTCGTGATCGTCGACTGTGCCATCTACCGCGAAGGACAGCGGACGGAAGGGCCCGGGGACCTCTCCGACGCCCTGGGTGAGGCCCGCACGGCGGGCGGGTTCGTGTGGATCGGGCTGCACGAGCCGACGGAGGACGAGTTCGACCATGTGACCCGGGAGTTCGGGCTGCACCCGCTGGCCGTCGAGGACGCCCTCAAGGCCCACCAGCGGCCCAAGCTGGAGGTGTACGACGACTCGCTCTTCGTGGTGCTCAAGCCGGTGGCGTACGAGGCGCAGAGCGACACCGTTTCCTCCGGCGAGATCATGATCTTCCTGGGCGACTCGTTCGTGGTGACCGTCCGGCACGGCGAGGGCGCCCCGCTCAAGGCGGTACGGCATCGGCTGGAGCACGAGCCGGAGCTGCTCGGCAAAGGCCCGACGGCCGTGCTGTACGCGGTCGCCGACGCGACCGTCGACCACTACCTGGACGTGGCGACCGAGCTGCAGACCGACCTGGAGGGTCTGGAGGCGGAGGTGTTCTCGCCGGACGGCGGGGGCTCACGGAACACGGCGTCCCGGATCTACGACTTCAAGCGGCAGGTCCTGGAGTTCCGCCGGGCGACCGGGCCACTGGCCCCGCCGATGAGCCGGCTGGCGGGGACGGCGTCGACCGGGGTGGCCGTGCCGTTCGTGGACGACCGGGCCCGGCCGTTCTTCCGCGACGTCAGCGACCACCTGACGCGCGTGAACGACTCCGTGGAGAACCTGGACCGGCTGGTGTCGGACATCCTCTCGGCGCACCTGGCGCAGATGAGCGTCCGGCAGAACGACGACATGCGGAAGATCTCCGCGTGGGCGGCCATGGCGGCGATCCCCACGATGCTCGCGGGGATCTACGGCATGAATTTCGAGCACATGCCCGAGCTGCGCTGGGTCTGGTCCTATCCGGCGCTGATCGCCCTGATGGCCGTCCTGGAGTTGATGGTCTTCCGGCTGTTCAAGCGCCGGGGCTGGTTGTAGCCGGGCCGGCTCAGGCGAACTCGGGCTCCGGGGTCGCGGGACCGCCGAGGGCGTTGCGGCGCTCGGGCGTCGACAGCGACACCATCCGGCGCCAGCCGCCCATGCGTTCGTAGGCGTAGACCGCGTGGATGCCCGCCGCGAGCACGGCCGACTTGGCCTTGGACCAGCCCAGGACGCGGCCCATGTGGGCCATCACGGCCAGGCTGACGTCGCGGTAGATCCGGATCTCGGCCAGCGCGCACTCGCGCAGGGTGCGCTGGATGGCCCGGCCGTGTCCCGCGTAGGCGAAGCGCAGCAGTTCCTCGTGGCAGTAGGCGAGGTGGTTGTCCTCGTCGTTGGAGATCTGCTTGACCGCGCGGCCGATGTCCGGGTGGTCGGCGAAGTGCTTGCGGAGCAGGTCCATCTGCTCGGAGGCGCGCTGCTCGGTGACCCTGCTGTGCGAGAGGTAGGTGACGATGTCCTGGACCGTGAGCCGCTCGTCGCGGTTCAGCTGCTCGTGCGCGAGGCCGATGCCGTTCTTCTCCAGGAGCATGGTGTAGTCGGTCTCGGGCGGGACCGGGACGGGGTCGAGGCCGCGCTTCTTCATCAGGGCGTTGAAGATCCGGCCGTGCTTGTCCTCGTCGGCGCCGTGCCGGCTGATCTTGGGGGCGAGTTCGCGCTCCGCCTCGGGCACGAGTGCGGCGATACGGGCGTTCTCCCAGCCGCCCTGGGACTCGCCGCTCGCGGCAATGGAGCAGAACAGGGCGAAGGACTCGTCGTTGTCGAGGATCTCCTGGAACAGACTCTTGGCCGAAAGCATCGTGGGCACCTCTCCCGCGCGCGTGGGCGTACTGCAGCATTCCCGCAGGTTCCGCGAACAACGAGTCAAGTGCGGGCCGAGGGGTGCTGCAACAGGGGTGAGGGGCAACTCCGCCGAATGGAGGACGCGGGAGGAGGCGTGCCGGGCCGGGCCGGGGGCGCCGTGCCGTAACCGCCGGGGGCCCCGCGCGTTGTTCTGCGTGACGGCCGTGGCGGGGAAGACCCCCGAGCCCCCACCACGGCCGTGGAAACCTCTAGGCGAGTCCGGCGCGCTCCAGGGCCTCCGTGCCGGCCCTCAGGGACGCGAGCCGCTCGTCGAGGGTGAAGCCCGCCGGCGCGAGGGACAGGGTGGTGACCCCGGCGGCGGCGTAGGCCTTCATCCGGTCCGCGATCCGGTCCACGGAACCGAGCAGGGTCGTCTTGTCGATCAGGTCGTGCGGTACGGCGGCCGCGGCGCCCTGCTTGTCGCCGGAGAGGTACTTGCTCTGGATCTCGGCGGCTTCCTTCTCGTAGCCCATGCGCCGGGCGAGCTGGTTGTAGAAGTTCTGCTTGGGGCTGCCCATGCCGCCGACGTACAGCGCGGTGTACGGACGGAAGGTGTCCGCGAGCGTGGCCACGTCCTTGTCGTCGCCGACGGCGAGCGGCAGGGTCGGGCAGACGTCGAACCCGTCGAGGGTCTTGCCGGCCTTCTCGCGCCCGGCGCGCAGGTGCGTGATCGTCGTGTCCTCGAGGTGTTCGGCGGACGGGAAGATCAGCAGGGCGCCGTCGGCGATCTCGCCGGTCTGTTCGAGATTCTTCGGGCCGATCGCGGCGATGTACAGCGGGATGTGCTCGCGCTGCGGGTGCACGGTCAGCTTGATCGGCTTGCCCGGGCCGCCGGGCAGGGGCAGCGTCCAGTGCTGCCCCTCGTAGGACAGCCGCTCGCGGGTCATGGCCTTGCGCACGATCTCGACGTACTCACGGGTGCGGGCGAGCGGCTTGTCGAACTTGACGCCGTACCAGCCCTCGGAGACCTGCGGGCCGGAGACGCCGAGGCCCAGGCGGAAGCGGCCGCCGGAGAGGGAGTCGAGAGTGGCGGCGGTCATGGCCGTCATCGCGGGCTGGCGGGCCGGAATCTGGAAGATGGCGGAGCCGACGTCGATGCGCTCGGTCTGGGCGGCGACCCAGCTCAGTACGGTGGCGGCGTCGGAGCCGTAGGCCTCGGCGGCCCAGCAGACGGCGTACCCGAGCCGGTCGGCCTCCTGGGCGACGGCCAGGTTGTCCGCGTCCATTCCGGCACCCCAGTAGCCGAGGTTGATACCGAGCTGCATGCCGAATCCCCTTACTGATCAGTAACGTGCCTTGTGCGGAGACCTTAGCGCGGCGGCGGGGGCGGGGTACACGACCGTGGCCGGTCCGAAATCCGTCGTCCACGGCCACTCACACCGTAGGTTCTGGCCAGTAATCTCGGCGTTCATGGAGCAGAGGCATCTCGGCCGCACCGGCCTTCGTGTGTCCCGGATCGGGCTCGGCACCCTGACCTGGGGGCGGGACACCGACGAGCATGACGCGGCGGACCTCATGAAGACGTTCTGGGAAGCGGGCGGGACCCTCGTCGACACCGCGGACGTGTACGGCGACGGTGAGGCCGAGTACCTGCTCGGCAGGCTCATGGACGGGCTGGTGCCGCGCCGCGACCTGGTCATCTCGACCAAGGCCGGCAGTGTGCCGGACCCGGACCGCCGCTTCGACGGCTCCCGCGGTCATCTGCTGTCCGCGCTGGACGGCTCGCTCGCGCGGCTCGGCACCGACTACGTCGACCTGTGGCACGTGCACGCGTACGACCCGGACACTCCGCTGGAGGAGACCCTCCAGGCCCTCGACCTGGCGGTCTCCAGCGGGCGTGCCCGCTATGCCGCCGTCTCCAACTTCTGCGGCTGGCAGCTGGCCAGGGCCGCGACCTGGCAGCTGGCGGCTCCAGGCACCCGGACCCGGGTGGCCGGTACGCAGCTGGAGTACTCCCTGCTCCAGCGCGGTGTCGAGCGCGAGGTGCTGCCGGCCGCGCTGGACCTCGGCATAGGCCTGCTGCCGTCCTCGCCGCTCGGGCGCGGGGTGCTGACGGGCAAGTACCGGGGCGACACGATGCCGCCGGACTCGCGCGGTGCGTCGGAGCATCTCGCGCCCTTCGTCGCGCCGTATCTCGACGACACGGCGAGCCGCATCGTGGACGCCGTGGCGACCGCGGCCGACGGGCTCGCGGTGACGCCGCTCCACGTCGCCCTGGCGTGGGTGCGCGACCGGCCCGGCGTGACCGCCCCGATCGTCGGCGCGCGCAACGCGCTGCAGCTCACGGCGGCATTGTCAGTGGAGACCCTTAGTCTTCCTGACGAGATCTGCCGGGCGCTCGACGATGTGTCGGCGCCCGTGCACCGCTATCCCGATCACGACTGGAGCACGCTGTGAGCACGGAGCCCGAGACCACGGAGGACGCGGAGCCGGGGACGCCGGGCACCGGCCAGGTACCCGACACCGTGGGCGGGGACGCCGGTGCCGGGCAGGCCTCCGGGGCGGAGGACGCGAGGGAGGCGCCCGAGGCGGAGGGTGCCGGGCAGGACCCCGAGGCCGAGGCCGCCGACGCGGGCGCGGGCGCCGGGAAGACGTCCGGGACCGGGAGTCCTGAAGCGGGCACCGGGCAGAAGACCGAAGCCGAGGCCGCCGACGCGGGCGCGGGCGCCGGGAAGACGGCCGAGGCCGAGGGCGCCGGGCAGGTGTCCGAAGCGGAGGCCGCCGACGCTGACGCGGGCGCCGGCGAGACGTCCGGGACCGGGGGGCCTGAAGCGGGCACCGGGGAGACGGCCGAGGCCGCCGACGCGGGCGCGGGCGCCGGGAAGACGGCCGAGGCCGAGGGCGCCGGGCAGACGGCCGAGGCCGAGGGCACTGAAGCGGGCGCCGGGCAGGTGTCCGAGGCGGAGGCCGAGCTGCGGGCCCAGCAGGCCGAGCGAGAGCGTATCGAGCAGCGCAAGGCCGAGAAGAAGGCCCCGATCGAGAGCGGCACCAAGCTGAGCGGCAAGGCCGCCGACCTGCTTGCGGCCGTACGGGCCGTCGAGAGCGGCGAGAGGCCGGCGGCCACCGTGTTCGAGGAGTCCCGGCCCGCCCCCCGGCGCCCCGCCCCCGAGCCGGAACGGCGGCCGCAGCCGGTGGCGCCCCAGCCCGTCGCCACGTCGGCGACCCCCGCGCCGGAGGCGGTCCAGGCCGTGCGGCGGGTGCTCGCCGAGGGCGGCGCCCCGGAGCTGCTCGCACCGCAGGTGGCCGCGGCCCTCGGCGAGGGTGCCGACGAACAACTGCGCGCCGACCCCTGGCAGTTGCTGCGGACCCCCGGCGTGCGGCCGGAGCAGGCCGACGGCTTCGCGCGTTCCCTGCTCGGCGCCGAGTGCGGGCCGGACGACGAGCGGCGCGGCCGGGCCGTCACCGGCTGGCTGCTGGAGCAGGCGGCGCTGGCCGGGCACACCGCCCTGGAGATGCCGGCGCTCCTGGCGGCCCTGGCTCAGCGCGGTGTTCCGGAGCCCGACAGCGCTGTGCAGGACGCGATCGCGGAGGGTGAGGCGCTGGTCTTCCAGGACGCCCTGGAGGAGGACGCCGGTGCCCCGGCCCGGCCGGCCGCGGAGGGAGACGAGGAGGACGTGGAGCGTCCGGTCCGGGTCCTGGTCGGCCTCGAGCGGTACGCGATGGCCGAGGAGAGCCTGGCCGACGGCCTGGCCCGGCTGGTCAACTCGGCGCCCAAGCAGGACGGTTCGGCCGAGGACTGGGAGCGGGCGGCGGGCGCGGCCCAGGGGTCCGCGGCGGAGCTGATCCGCGCGGTGGCCCGCCATGGTCTGGTGCTGCACACCGGCGCGGAGGCGTCCCTGGCCGAGCTCGCGGCACTGCTGACCGCCGCGGGGACCCTCGGGCTGCGGGCCTGGGCGGCCGCGCACGGCCCGCTCGGCCGCAACCGTTTCGCGGCCCTGCTGCGGCGGTCCGGCCCCGCGGCGGACGTCCGCGAGCGAGCCGACGGAACCGCGGCCGGACCGGGCGACGCCCCCGTCGCCACCGTCTCCGGGCTGCTCGCCGGCGTCGAAGGGCCCGGCCGGGACGCGGACGGAGCCCTCGATCTCGATCTGCTCGTCGTGCTCGACGCACCGCAGCTGGATGTCGAGACGGCCGCTCTGCTGACGGAGTCGCTGCCGGACGGGGCACGGCTGGTGCTGGCCGGGGATCCGGCGGTGCTGTGGTCCGTGGGTCCGGGGCGGGTGTTCGCGGATCTGCTCGCGGCGCGGATCTGCCCCCAAGTGGCCTCGCGGCGGCCGGATCCGGGGCCGCTGGGCGAGCTGGTGTCCGGTATCGGCATCGGTGAGCTGAACCAGGTCGAGGCCCCCGGCAAGGAGGTCGTGATCGTGCCGGTGCGGGACGCGGGAGAGGCCGTGCACCGGACGGTGCAGCTCGTCGCGGACTCCGTGCCCCGGGCGATCGGTGTACCGGCCGAGGAGACCCAGGTGATCACCCCCGGGCACGGCGGAGCCGTCGGGACGCGTGCGCTCAACGCGGCGCTGAAGGAGCGGCTGAATCCGGGCCCGGGCCGCTTCGGCGGCTTCGACCCCGGTGACCGGATCGTCCACTCCCCCGCCCCGGGGCGTGCGCTGCCGGGCCGGGTGGTGACGGCGGACGCGGAGGGACTGCACCTTTCGTGCGAGGGCGGGACCGTCGTCGTACCGAAGGAGCGGGTGGAGCAGTCCGTGCGGCACGGGTGGGCGCTGACCGCGCACCAGGCCGTGGGGAGCCGGTGGCCCGCGGTGGTCGTGGTGCTGCCCGGCGACGCGGCGCAGGCGCTGAGCAGGCCGTGGGTGTACACGGCGTTCGGGCGGGCCGACCGGCATCTGTCCGTGGTGCACGGGGTGGAGCAGGCACTGCCCCGGGCCGTGGCAGAGGTCCCGGCGAAGCCGCGGACGACCCGGCTTCCGGTGCTGCTCGCGCCGCAGATCAGCGGCATGTGACGGGGGTGGTGGTCAGAGGCCCGGGCCTCTGACCACCACCCCCGTGATCACCGTCGTGCGCGCTCAGCGGCGGTCCGCGTCCAGCGGTTCCAGGTCCTCGTCCTCGTCCAGGTCGCTGTCGAGCTCGTCCTCGAGATCGTCCCCGTCCTCGTCGACGTCGTCGATCTCGTCGTCGAAGACGGCGCTGACGTCGAAGCGGCAGACCACCTGCTGCGGATCGACCTGCTCGAACGGCGCCTCCAGCCACTCGCCGGGGTCGGCCGGTTCGTCCGCCGCCGTCACCCAGAGTGTGGAGTCGCCCTCCTCCAGCCCGAACTCCTTGTGCCGGGAGGCGATCTCGTCGGGCTCGAACTCGCCGAACAGCAGCCCGAGCGCCCCGTGCACGGTCCCGGAGGCCGGAGAGCCGTCTTCGCCCTCCGCCGCCTCGATCCGCTCGGCGTGCGCCAGCAGGCGCTGCGGTTCGGCGACGGCGTAGTCACGACGGATCAGTACGCTCAGCGCGTTCGGTTCCTCGGGGCCCGTGTACGGGGGCAGCGCGTCCTCCGCACCGGGGATCTCGAAGGGCGTGACCTCGTCGTAGCGGTCGTAGAGCAGTTCGTCGTACACCTCTGCGGCCGCGGCCAGCTGGTTGAACGCCTCGAACACGGCCGGGTCGTCCTCCCCCGACCGGCGTTCGACCGCGGCCAGGTGGCGGTCGAGCGCGGTCTTGACCGCCTCGGCGGCGGCGCGTACCTCGGCAGCGGTGGGCTGCGCAGCATCAGACATAGTGCAGACGCTATCCGTACCGGGCCCCAGCCCGCACAATAGATGCGATGCCGGAATACGAATTTGTCGACGTGTACGTGCCACGTGGGGTGTCCCGCAAGGAGACGGCACGTCTGCTGACGGACCACGCGGAGTACGGACACTGGGAGTTGCACCGTCTGACCCTGCTGCGCGACGGCAGCCGCAAGGTGCGGTTGCGCCGGCGGATCATCCGCCAGGTGCGGGCCACGTGGTGAGCGGGGACGGGGCACTGGGAGAAGTCACATGACGGAGCGGGCCCCGCATCTGCGGGGCCCGCTCCGTTCGCGGGGGTGTCAGGCCGAGGCGCGCGCCTTGCGGTAGAGGATCGCGCCCGCGAGCAGCGCGCCCGCGCCGGCCGGCAGGGCGAGGCCGAGCGGCAGATCGCTGCCGGTGCTGGCGAGCTGGGCGTCACCGTCGGGCTGCGTGACGAACTGGCCGCCCGGCTTGTTGCCGCCCTGCGAGGAGCCGCCCGGGGTCTCGCCGCCGGTGGAGGGCGGGGTGCCCGGGGTGCCGGGGTGGCCGGGCTCACCGGGGTTGCCCGGGTGACCAGGGGTGCCGGGACCGCCCGGGTTACCGGGATTTCCCGGCTGGCCCGGGTTACCGGGGTTCCCCGGCTGACCCGGGTTACCGGGGTCCCCCGGCTGACCCGGGTTTCCCGGCCGGCCCGGGGTCTCGTGGCCGCCGCCCGGCGGGGTGCCGTGGTGGCCGCCGCCGTTGGAGCAGTCGTTGCCGGTGCTGGGGTTGCCGACGCCGATGACGTCGACGCTGTTGCCGCAGACGTTCACCGGCACGTGGACGGGCGCCTGGACGTGGTTGCCCGATCCGACGCCGGGTGAGTCGGTGGCGTGCCCACCAGCATGGGAGCCGCCGTGACCGCCTTGTCCGCCGTGTTCGCCGTATCCCCCCGACGACGATCCACCGCCCTTGTTCGCGCACGAGTTGCCCACCGACGGGTTGAGCACACCGACGACGTTGACCGTGTTCCCGCACACGTTGACCGGCGCGTACACCGGCGCCTGCACCGAGTTGCCGGACAGCACGCCGGGCGAGCCCGACGCCGAACCCTGGGCGCCCGAGTCGGCGTGCGCGGAGCCGCCCGCGGCGGCGATCACGCCGGTCGCGGCCGCCACGGTCATCAGACCCTTGCGGGTAGCCTGTCGCATTTGCTGAATACCTGCCTTCGACCCTGTCTCGAATTCTTCTCGAATTTCTCGAAAGAAGCGTTCGGTCCCGGAGCGCATGGCGCGCACTCCGGGACCGATGGCTTTGAACTCCCCTCAGCGAGGGGAAAGCATCACTTGTTGATGCAGGTGTTGCCGAAGGCGGGGTTCAGCAGCCCGATCACGGAGACCGTGTTGCCGCAGACGTTCACCGGGACGTGAACGGGCACCTGGACAACGTTGCCGGACAGGACGCCCGGGGAGTGCACGGCGGCACCCTGAGCACCCGAGTCGGCGACGGCCAGGCCCGCGCCCGCGAGAACCAGCCCACCGGTGGCAGCCGCAGCAGCGACGACCTTCTTGATCATTATTCCTCCTAGTTGGCAAAGCGACCCATCTTGCGATCGCATTACCTGTAACGAGGAGGGAGTAATGAGGCTACGAGCTTATCGTCGCATTCACTCTTCCCAGTAGATTCCGTACGCGCGACCGAATACTCGCGTTCCGCGGGGTGGCTTCAGGACGCGTCGATGAAGCGGTCGAGCACCCGCACGCCGAACCGCAGGCCCTCCACCGGCACCCGCTCGTCGACGCCGTGGAACATGCCGGCGAAGTCCAGCTCCGGGGGCAGCTTCAGCGGCACGAAGCCGAAGCCCCGGATGCCGAGGTCGTCGAAGGACTTCGCGTCCGTGCCGCCGGAGAGCATGTAGGGGACCGCCTTGGCGGTCGGGTCCTCGGCCAGCAGCGCGGACTGCATGGCCGCCACGAGGGCCCCGTCGAAGGTGGTCTCGACGGCCTTGTCGGCGTGGACGTCCTCGCGCCGCACGTTCGGGCCGAGGATCCGGTCGAGGTCGGCGAGGAACTCCTCCTCGTGGCCGGGCAGGAACCGCCCGTCGACGTGGGCGGTCGCCTCGCCGGGGATGACGTTGACCTTGTAACCGGCACCGAGCTGCGTGGGGTTGGCCGTGTTGCTCAGGGTCGCGCCGATGAGCTTGGCGATGCCGCCGAGCTTCGCCAGGGTCGACTCCATGTCCTCCGGGTCGAGTTCGGTGCCGAACGCGTCACCGAGCTCGTCGAGGAAGGCGCGGGTGGTCTTGGTGACGCGCACCGGGAACTTGTGCCGCCCGAGCCGCGCGACAGCCTCCGACAGCTCGGTGATCGCGTTGTCCCGGTGGATCATCGACCCGTGCCCGGCCGTTCCGGCCACGGTGAGCTTCATCCAGTGCATGCCCTTCTCGGCCGTCTGGATCAGGTAGAGCCGGCGCTGCTCGCTCACGGTGAAGGAGAACCCGCCCACCTCGCTGATCGCCTCGGTGACGCCCTCGAACAGATCGGGGTGGTTGCGCACGAGGTGCTTGGCGCCGTACGTGCCGCCGGCCTCCTCGTCGGCGAGGAACGCGAGGACGATGTCGCGCGGGGGCTTGCGCCCGCTGCGCAGCCGGTCGCGGACGACCGCCAGGGTCATCGCGTCCATGTCCTTCATGTCGACGGCACCGCGGCCCCACACGCAGCCGTCGGCGACCTCGCCGGAGAAGGGGTGATGGGTCCAGTCGTCGGCGTTGGCCGGTACGACGTCGGTGTGGCCGTGGATGAGGAGCGCGGGCCGGGAGGGGTCCTCGCCCTCGATCCGGGCCACCGTGGAGGCCCGGCCCGGGTGGGACTCGAAGATCTGCGGTTCGAGCCCGACCTCGGCGAGCTTCTCGGCGACGTACTCGGCCGCCTTGCGCTCGCCCGGACCCGAGTGGTCGCCGTAGTTGCTGGTGTCGATCTGGATCAGCTCGCGGCAGAGGTCCACGACCTCGTCCTCGCCGGTGACGCTCCTGGCCGTGTCCGTCTCGCTCACGTGCTTCCTCCCGGTGTCACTGCTGGTGGGTCCCTCTCATCCTCTCTCTCCCGCGCCCGCACCCCAAGAGCGCTCCCGGCCCGTCACACGCCGTTCACGCCTCCCCGGGGTGCGGACGGGGGGTGATCGGCCACCCCGGAAAGCCTGGTAATGTTTACGTCGTCGCCGCGGGGAGAACCCGCGCGACAGACACCTTGTCCGGGTGGCGGAATGGCAGACGCGCTAGCTTGAGGTGCTAGTGCCCTTTATCGGGCGTGGGGGTTCAAGTCCCCCCTCGGACACATCGAGCCTGAGGGCCGTGACCGCGAGGTCACGGCCCTCAGGCGTTTCGCGGAGAGTGACCATGACCAGCCGTTCCTGCCCGTGCGGACTCCCCCAGGCCTACGAAGCATGCTGCGGGCGCTTCCACTCCGGGGCCGCTGCCGCGCCGACCGCCGAGGCGCTGATGCGGTCGCGGTACTGCGCGTTCGTGAAGGGGGACGTCGCGTATCTGCTGCGGACGTGGCATCCGCGCACGCGGCCGGGACGGCTGGAGCTGGATCCGGGGATGCGGTGGACCGGGCTGGAGGTCCTGGGGGCGAGCGACGGATCCGCGTTCCACGCCACCGGCACCGTGGAGTTCCGGGCGTCCTACCGGGGCGGGTCCCTGCACGAGCTGAGCCGGTTCGAGCGGGTCGACGGGGCCTGGGTGTACGTCGACGGGGATTTTCCGGCGTAGCCGCTACGGCGCCAGGACGTCGAGTTCCTGGAGGGCGCCGACCGTGATCTCGCGGGTCAGTTCCTCCGCCCTGGCGGCGTCGCCCTCGCGGATCGCCTCGGCGACCTGGACGTGCAGGGTGACGGCGGCCGGGTCGGGGTCCTCGAACATCACGTCGTGCTGGGTGCGGCCGGTCAGGACCTCCGCGACGACGTCGCCGAGGCGGGCGAACATCTCATTGCCGGAGGCGACCAGGACGACGCGGTGGAAGGCGACGTCATGGAGGAGGTACCCCTCCAGCTTGTGACCGCGTGAATGGGCGACCATGCCGAGGGCGCACTCGGTGAGTTCGGCGCACTGCTCGGCCGTGGCGTGCCGGGCGGCGAGGCCGGCCGCGACCGGTTCGACCGCCGAGCGCAGCACCGTGAGGGACCGAAGCTGCCCGGGGCGGTCGGCGCCGGCCAGACGCCAGCGGATGACCTGCGGGTCGTAGACGTTCCACTCGGACTTGGGGCGGACCGTCACGCCGACGCGGCGGCGGGACTCGACCAGGTACATGGACTCCAGGACGCGGACCGCCTCGCGCATCACGGAGCGCGACACGTCGAAACGCTGGGCGAGCTCGTCGGTGCGCAGGACGCTGCCCGGCGGGTACTCACCCGCCGTGATCTCGGGGCCGAGGGTGTCCAGTACCCGGCCGTGCAGCCCTCGGCCCGTTGCGCTCATGCACTCAGCGTACGGGGTAGATCACGGAGACAAAAAGTCAGACTTATTCATCACGACCTCTTGAATTCGTCGTACCTAATGGGTTTCAGTTGCGTCGACATCAGGTGTCGACCTCGGACAGCAGACAGTGAGGCAGCGATGAACACCCCCCATGTCGTCGTGGTCATGGGCGTAGCGGGCACCGGCAAGACCACCATCGGTCCCCTGCTCGCGGCCCGGCTCGGCGTTCCCTACGCCGAGGGCGACGACTTCCACCCGCAGGCCAACATCGCCAAGATGTCGGCCGGCACCCCGCTCACCGACGAGGACCGCCTGCCCTGGCTCGACGCCATCGGCGCGTGGGCGCACGGGCGGGCCGGGCTCGGCGGAGTGGTCAGCTGCTCGGCACTGAAGCGGTCGTACCGCGACCGGCTGCGGGCCGCCGCGCCGGGCGTGGTCTTCGTGCACCTCACGGGCGACCGCGCGCTGATCGAGGACCGGATGTCGCACCGGCAGGGGCACTTCATGCCCACGGCGCTGCTCGACTCCCAGTTCGCCACGCTCCAGCCGCTCGCGGCGGACGAGGCCGGGGTCGGGGTGGACGTCGCGGGCGGCCCGGAGGAGATCACCGAGCGGGCGGCGGACGCCCTGCGGAACCTCCCCGAGCCCGTCCAGTAGCCCCTGACGGTTTCCCCTCCCGTCCCCTCTCCCCAACGCAAGGGAACCCACCGTGACCAGACTCAGCGTCGAGATGCTGGCAGCGGACGCACCCGAGCCGATCACCTCGGCCGGCCACGCTCAGCTGGGCATCGCCGTCCTGGCGGGCATCGCCGTCATCGTCCTGCTCATCACGAAGTTCAAGCTGCACGCCTTCCTGTCGCTGACCATCGGGTCGCTGGCGCTCGGCGCGATCGCCGGGGCGCCCCTGGACAAGGTGCTGCTCAGCTTCAGCGCCGGCCTCGGCTCCACGGTCGCCGGCGTCGGTGTGCTGATCGCCCTCGGGGCGATCCTCGGCAAGATGCTCGCCGACTCCGGCGGCGCCGACCAGATCGTCGACACCATCCTCGCCAAGGCCGGCGGGCGTTCGATGCCGTGGGCGATGGTGCTGATCGCCTCCGTGATCGGGCTGCCGCTGTTCTTCGAGGTCGGCATCGTGCTGCTGATCCCGGTCGTGCTGATGGTCGCCAAGCGCGGCAACTACTCGCTGATGCGCATCGGCATCCCGGCGCTCGCGGGCCTGTCCGTGATGCACGGCCTGGTGCCGCCGCACCCCGGTCCGCTGGTCGCGATCGACGCGGTCGGGGCCGACCTCGGCGTGACGCTGGCGCTCGGCGTTCTCGTCGCCATCCCGACGGTGATCATCGCCGGGCCGGTGTTCTCCAAGTACGCGGCCCGCTGGGTCGACGTACCGGCCCCCGAGAAGATGGTCCCGCAGCGCGCCTCCGAGGAGCTCGACAAGCGCCCCGGCTTCGGGGCCACGCTCTTCACCGTGCTGCTCCCGGTGATCCTCATGCTCGCCAAGGCACTGGTCGACATCGTCGTGGACGACCCCGAGAACCCGGTGCAGCGTGTCTTCGACGTCATCGGCGCCCCGATGATCGCCCTGCTCGCCTCGGTGCTGGTCGGCATCTTCACGCTGCTGCGGCCCGCCGGGTTCTCCAAGGAGCGGATATCGCCGCTCGTCGAGAAGAGCCTCATGCCGATCGCGGGCATCCTGCTGATCGTCGGCGCGGGCGGCGGCTTCAAGCAGACGCTCATCGACACGGGCGTGGGGCAGATGGTCCTGGACATCTCCGAGGACTGGGCCATCCCCGCGCTGCTGCTGGCCTGGCTGATCGCGGTGGTGATCCGGCTCGCGACCGGTTCGGCGACGGTGGCCACGGTCTCGGCGGCCGGTCTGGTCGCCCCGCTCGCTGCGGACATGTCCACCACGCACGCCGCTCTGCTCGTCCTGGCCATCGGCGCCGGCTCGCTGTTCTTCAGCCACGTCAACGACGCCGGGTTCTGGATGGTGAAGGAGTACTTCGGGCTGAGCGTCGGTCAGAACATCAAGACCTGGTCCGTCATGGAGACGATCATCTCGGTGGTCGCCGGCGGTCTGGTCCTGCTGTTGTCCCTCGTGATCTAGGAGCGCCGCGACGATGACGGCTCATCCCCTCTTCGACATCGGCGGCCGTACGGCGCTGGTCACCGGCTCCAGCCGGGGCATCGGACTCGCGCTCGCGCGTGGTCTGGCGGAGGCCGGCTGCACGGTCGTGCTGAACGGACGCGACAAGGACCGGCTCGCCGAGGCCGCCGCCGGGCTGCCCGGCGACCGGGTGCACACGGCCGCGTTCGACGTGACCGACGGATCATCGGTGGCCTCGGGGGTCGCCGGGGTCGAGGAGCGGGTGGGCCCGCTCGACATCCTCGTCAACAACGCGGGCATGCAGCTGCGTGCCCCGCTGCTGGAGTTCGGGGAGTCCGACTGGCACCGGATCCTGGACACCAACCTGACCAGTGCCTTCCTGGTCGGCCGGGAGGCGGCGCGCCGGATGACGGAGCGCGGCCACGGGAAGATCATCAACATCTGCTCGCTGCAGAGCGAGGTGGTGCGGCCCGGGATCGCGCCGTACGCCGCCACCAAGGGCGCGCTGAAGATGCTCACCAAGGGCATGTGCGCGGACTGGGGGCCGTACGGGGTGCAGGTCAACGGCCTGGGCCCGGGCTACATCGAGACCGAGCTGACCCGGCCGCTGGTGGAGGACGAGGAGTTCAGCGCCTGGGTGCGGCGGCGCACTCCGGCCGGACGCTGGGGCCGTACCCAGGACTTGGTGGGCGGGGTGCTGTTCCTCGCCTCCCCCGCGGCGGACTTCGTCAGCGGGCAGGTGCTGTATGTCGACGGCGGTATGACGAGCGTGCTGTGACCTGCCGGGAGGCGGCTGTGATGCTGGGGTGTGTGATCCACGGTCGGGGCGACCTGCGGGTGGCGGAGCTGCCGGTTCCGCGGCCCGGACCGGGGCAGGCGCTGGTCGCCGTGCGGTACGGCGGGGTGTGCGGGTCCGATCTGCACTACTGGCGGCACGGCGGGGTCGGCGACTTCCGGCTGAGGGAGCCCATGGTGCTCGGGCACGAGGTCGTGGGCACCGTCGTGGAGTACGGCACCGACGCGTCGGGACCGGCACCGGGCAGCGCGGTGGCCGTGCATCCGGCCACTCCGTGCGGGGTCTGCCCGGAGTGCACGGCGGGGCGGCGCAACGTCTGCCGGGACACGCGGTATCTCGGCAGCGCGGCGCGGTTTCCCCATGTGCAGGGAGGCTTCGCGGCCCAAGTGGTCGTGCCCGCGGAGCAGGTGCGGGCGCTGCCGGACGGGCTGGAGCTGCGGCGGGCCGCGCTGGCCGAGCCCCTGTCGGTCGCTCTGCACGCGGTGCGGCGGGCCGGTGGGGTGGCGGGGCGGCATGTGCTGGTGACGGGCGCCGGGCCCATCGGCTGTCTGGTGGTCGCGGCGGCGAAGGCGGCCGGGGCCGCGCACGTCACGGTCTCGGATCTCCTGCCCGAGGCGCTGGAGTACGGGCGGATCGCGGGGGCCGGGACGGTTGTACGGGCCGACGATCCCGGGGACCGCGGGTGGCCGGACGA
The DNA here is from genome assembly GCF_014205055.1 of Streptomyces luteogriseus. Classification (NCBI taxonomy): domain Bacteria; kingdom Bacillati; phylum Actinomycetota; class Actinomycetes; order Kitasatosporales; family Streptomycetaceae; genus Streptomyces; species Streptomyces luteogriseus. The sequence goes on along the minus strand of NZ_JACHMS010000001.1, from coordinate 6,951,392 downwards.
GGTCGATGTGGCCGTCGAGGCGTCCGGGGTGGCCGCGGGGCTCGACACGTGCCTGCGGCGAGTGCGCAGGGGCGGGATCGTCGTGCAGCTGGGGATGTTGCCGGCGGGGCACAGTCCGTTCGCCGGGAATCTGGTGGTGAGCCGGGAGATCGAGCTGCGGGGGGCGTTTCGCTTCGACACCGAGTTCGACCAGGCGCTGGAGCTGCTGGCGGTGGAACCGGTGTTCGACGGGCTGATCAGTGCGGTGGTGCCTGTGGCGGAGGCTGAGTCGGCTTTTGCTCTGGCCGGTGATCGGAGTCGGGCCTGCAAGGTGCTGTTGGACTTCGCCTCTTCGTCGTGACGGGTTCGGTTTGTCGGCGGGTGCGGGTGCGTGGGGGGTGTTCGCGCAGTTCCCCGCGCCCCTACTGACGCCTACTCGCGCCACAAGGAGTGCTCCCGGGCTGCCCACTCTCTGCTCACCCTGCCCGTGCGCATGCCCCTCCTGGACTCCGGGTCCGCCAGGGCCATGCCGATGTGGCCTGCCAGGACGATGCCGATGGTGAGGGCCAGCCAGTCGTGGACGAAGGTGGCGCTGGTGCGCCAGAGCAGGGGGGTGAGGTGGGTGAACCACATCATCAGGCCGGTGGCGAGCATGACCAGCGTGGCGCCGGCGATCCAGGCCGCGTAGAGCTTCTGGCCGGCGTTGAACTTGGCCGCGGGGCGGGACGAGCGGCGTTTGTCGCGGTGCAGGGCGGCGCGCAGCCAGGTGCGGTCGTGCGGGCCGAAGCGGTTGAGGCGGCCGAGGTCGGCACGGAAGGCCCGGGAGGCGAGGCCGGCCAGGACGGGGACGGGCAGGGCGAGGCCGGCCCACTCGTGCAGGGTGACGACCAGGGCACGGCGGCCGACGAGCTCGGCGAGCTGGGGGATGTAGAGGCAGGCCGCGGTGACGACGCAGATGCCCATCAGCGCGGCCGTGGTGCGGTGGGTCCAGCGCTGCAGCGTGGTGAAGCGGCGTACGTCGGCCGTGACCGGCGGGGTGTCAGCTCGTAGGGTCATCGTCACGTCCGTTCGAGCGGCCCACCCAGGCGTCGACGTCGTAGCCGCGCTCCTCCCAGTAGCCCGGCCGGACCTCGTCGGTGACGGTGATGCCGGAGAGCCACTTGGCGGACTTGTAGAAGTACATGGGCGCGACGTAGAGGCGGACCGGGCCGCCGTGGGAGTGGCCGAGGTCCTTGTCCTGCATGCGCAGGGCGACCAGGACATCCGCGCGGCGGGCCTGGTCGAGGGTGAGGCTCTCGGTGTACGTGCCGTCGAAGCAGGTGAAGCGGACGGCCTTGGCGGTGGGGCGGACCCGGGCCGCGTCCAGGATCCGGGACAGGCGTACACCCTCGAAGGGCGTGTCGGGGACGCGCCAGCCCGTGACGCACTGGACGTCGCGGACCATGCGGGTCTGGGGCAGGGCCCTGAGGTCTTCGAGGGTGTAGGTCGTGGGGCGGTCGACCAGGCCGTCCACGGTGAGCCGGTAGCTGCCGGCGTTCTTGCGCGGGACGGACGAGGCGACCGAGTAGTAGCGGAAGCCGCCGCCGTTGGGGAGGAGGCCGGTCAGGCCGGTGGGGTCCTTGTCGGCCGCGCCGCCGAGGAAGCCCTCCAGGCCGCGTTGCAGCGGGGGTGCGGCGACCACGCCGACGGCACCCAGGGCGAGGGTGCCGAGGAAGACGCGACGGCCGATCGGGGTGCCCCGCTCTTCGGGGTGCTCGTCGTTCACGCCCTTGGGTACGTCCTCGTTCACCTACTCATTCGAACACCCGCGGCCCCGGTAGGACAGGGATCGCGGGTGCTCGTCAGACTTCCGTAACGACTTCTTGCGCCGGCCGCGTCAGGAGGAGGCCGCCTTGTCGAGCTGGAACGCCTCGTTGCCGAGGCCGATCCGGGCGTGCTTCTCGGGTGCGCGGGCGCGCAGCACCAGCCCGAGGACCACACCGGCGAGCGCCGCGAGGCCGATGGTGCCGGGCAGCGCCCAGCTCAGCGAGGAGCCGGGGCCGGCGCCGACCAGCACCTCGAAGTCCTTCACCGTGTAGCCGGCGATCACCAGCAGGGCGAGGCCCGCCAGCGCGGACGTGACCAGCCGCCAGGCCTGGGTGCCCGCGGCGCCGCGGCGGACGAAGAAGACGACGACGGACAGGGAGGCCGCCGCCATCAGCACGATCACGCCGAGGGCGCCGACGTTGCCGAACCAGGTGAACAGGTGCAGGACGGGCGCGGTCGGGTCGCCGGCCGGCTTGTCGTCGGTGAGGGCGAAGGCGGCCACGACCACCATGGCCACGACGGTCTGGAGCAGCGAACCGGTGCCCGGGGCGCCGCTGCTTCCGCTGGTGCGGCCGAAGGCGGCGGGCAGCAGGCCCTCGCGGCCCATGGCGAAGGCGTAGCGGGCGACGACGTTGTGGAAGCTGAGCAGCGCGGCGAACATGCCGGTGACGAACAGGACGTGCAGCACGTCCGTGAAGGTGCCGCCGAGGCGGGACTCGGTGAGGAAGAACAGCAGCCCGGCGCTCTGCTTCTGGGAGGTGCCGACGATCGCGGCGGGGCCGGTGGCGACGGTGAGGGCCCAGGAGCTCAGCGCGAAGAAGACGGCGACCCCGCCGACGGCGAAGAACATCACCCGCGGCACCAGCACATGCGGGCGGCTGGTCTCCTCGGCGTAGACGGGGGCCTGCTCGAAGCCGAGGAAGGCGGCGATGCAGAAGCACAGCGCGGTGCCGACGCCCGCGCCGGTGAGCGTGTCGGGGTTGAAGGCGTGCAGCGACAGGCCCTCCTTGCCGGGGTCGGCGAGGGCGGCGATGTCGAAGATCACGACGAGGAGCACCTCGATGACCAGCAGCACGCCGAGCACGCGGGCGTTGACGTCGATCTTCAGCCAGCCGAGCAGCCCGACCGCGAGCGCGGCCACGAGCGCCGGTATCCACCAGGCGATCTCCACGTCGGCGTAGGTGGCGAAGAGCCCGGAGACCTCGAAGCCGAAGATGCCGTAGATGCCGACCTGGAGCGCGTTGTAGGCGACGAGGGCGACCAGGGCGGCGCCCGCGCCGGCGGTGCCGCCGAGGCCGCGGGAGATGTAGGCGTAGAAGGCGCCCGCGTTGTGGACGTGGCGGCTCATCTCGGCGTACCCGACGCTGAACAGGATCAGGACGACGCCGAGGACGACGAAGAGCAGCGGCTGGCCGACGATGCCCATCACCGCGAATGTGGTGGGCATGACACCCGCAACGACCATGAGCGGGGCGGTCGCGGCGAGGACGGAGAGCAGCAGGCCTCCGGTGCCGAGCCGGTCGGCGCGCAGGGCGCGCTCCTGCCCCTTGAACGTACTGATGCCGCCGGAGGCGGATGGGCTCGTTCTCGAACTGTCCGTGGTCATCGGGGGAGCGTCCTCACTTCGGGTCGGGGGGGTCAGGCCGTGCCGAGCGCGCCGGCGCGGGCGGCGGCGAAAGCGGTGTGCGGGTCGCGGTCCGGGTACGACCAGGGCGCCGGGGTGGCGTGGCGGCCGATCCGGTGGAACAGGGCGGCGGCCTCGGCGCCCCGTCCCTCGCAGAACTTGGCGTGGGCGAGGAAGTTCAGGTCGATCAGCCGCCGCGGGTGTCCCTCCAGCTCCCATTCCAGCCACCAGTCGAAGGCGGCCTTCATGACCTGCCGGGCGCGGCGGCCCGTCCAGTGGCCGGAGGCGGCCGGGTCGCCGGGTTCGTACCCGGCGGCGGCCAGCACGCGGTACCGCTCGGCGTGCGCGATGACCGGCAGGATGGCGAGCGGGGAGTCGGCGGGGGCCTGTTCGGCGGCCCAGTTGGCGAAGTCGTAGACCTCGTGCAGCGGGTCGGGGCCGGCCTCGGTGCGTCGGGCGGCGAGCCGGGCGATCATCAGATGGTGGGCGTGGTGGTGGTCGGCGTAGCGGGCGCGAACCGCCTCGAAGCCGCGGACCACGTCCTGGTCGGCGCCGGCCGCGCAGTCGAGCATGAGCAGGCCGAGCCAGGGGGTGGGGTCGGCGGGGGCACGGGTCGCGGCGGCCTGGCAGGCCTCGCGGGCCCGGGCCGGCTTGGCCTTGCCGTGCAGAGCACGCCGGACCTGGGCGAGGGCGAGCAGCACGGAGGCGTCGGCGGACTCCGGTTCGGCGAGCAGCCACTCCCGGGCCCACGCGGCGCAGTAGGACTCGCGGGCGAGGACGGTGACGCGGTGGCCGCGCCGGTCCCAGTCGTCCCCGGTGTGGACCAGGAGGGAACGGGCGTTCTGCCAGCGCCCCTGCGCCAGTGCGGCGCGGGCGGCCACGAGCTCGGCGTCGTCGAGGGCCTCGTCGAAGGCCTGAGCCGCACGTCTGCGACCACGGCCGAGGGGAGGCGGGGGTGGGGGCACCGCGAACTTCCTCACGCGCTCTTCTTGTGTTCCGGCTCACGGCGACAGAGGGAGCGCGGATGTGCGCACCGCCATGAACTGATCACACACAGCCAACCCCCAGCCAACGGTCGTCGTCAAGGGCCGCCCGGGCGTTACACGCGTCAACTGCCGTTACTTGTGAGGAAATTGTGATCCGAGAGGCGGTGGAGGCGAGTGTGACGAGCATCCGATTTACCCGTTTCGCCCTTTGTGACGTACGTCATAGCGTGACCCGTCGTCGCCCCCGACGATGGCATGACGTACGGGCGCGCCGGGCGGAGCCGGCCGGTACAGTCGGCCCCTACGCAACCGTGAACCCGACCTGACGATCGAGGTACACCGCGTGTCGGTTCTAGTTCTGGCGCTCGCCCTGGGTGCCGCCTGCTGTCTGGGCCTCGGCTTCGTGCTCCAGCAGAACGCGGCTCAGCGCGCCCCGCTGAGCGACTTCCTCACCTTCCGGCTGCTGCTCGACCTCGTGAAGGTGCCGCGCTGGCTGGGCGGCATCGCGCTGATGGTGGTCGGCATGGGCCTGGGCGCCGCCGCACTGGGCCAGGGTGAGCTGTCGCTGGTGGAGCCGCTGCTGGCGACCAACCTGCTCTTCGCGCTCGCGCTCTCCCGCAAGCAGACCCGGCAGCCGCTCGGCCGCCAGGGCTGGGCGGGCCTCATCCTGCTGGCGGGCGGAGTGACCGCGTTCATCGTCGCCGGCCGGCCGGAGGGCGGCGCCGCGACGGCCGACCCGGTGCGGCAGTGGCTGATCATCGGGGTCATGATCGGGCTCGCCCTGCTCCTCACGACCCACGGCAAGCGGTCCCGGCTGAGCTCCGGCCCGGTGCTGCTGGCGCTGGCCGCCGGGCTGCTCTACGGCGTGCAGGACGCCCTGACCAGGGTCAGCGGGCAGAAGGCAGCCGACGGCGGCTTCGCCGAGCTGCTCACCGGCTGGGAGCCCTACGCGGTGCTGGCGCTGGGCGTCACCGGCCTGGTCCTGGTGCAGAGCGCGTTCGAGACCGCGTCCCTGCGCAAGTCGCTGCCCGCCCTGACCGCGGCGCAGCCGCTCGCCGGGATCGTCTGCGGCGTCGGTTTCCTGGGCGACCGGCTGCGCACCGACGCGGTGGCCCTGAGCTGGGAGGCCGGTGGCCTGCTGGCCGTGGTAGCGGGGATCGTGCTGCTGGGTCTGCATCCGGCGATGCCGCACGGGGCCCCGGAGCGGGCCCGGGTGGCCGCGCCCGCGGTCAGCCCGGCCTCGCCCTGACGGACCGGCCCGCCCGGGGCGCGTGTCCTGCTTGGATGAGGACATGAGCGCTGCTGACGAGATCCTCGACATCGTCGACGAGAACGACCGGGTCGTCGGGCAGCGCCCGCGCGGCGAGGTCTACGCCCGGGGACTGCGCCATCGCTGTGTGTTCATCCAGGCCCGGGACGCCGAGGGCCGGATCTTCGTGCACCGGCGCACCCCGACCAAGCTGGTCTTCCCCTCCCTCCACGACATGTTCGTCGGCGGAGTCGTCGGCGCGGGCGAGTCCTACGACACGGCGGCCCTGCGCGAGGCCGAGGAGGAACTGGGCGTGAGCGGCTTGCCGCGGCCGCGGCACCTCTTCACCTTCCTCTACGACGACGGCGCCGGCCGGACCTGGTGGTCGGCGGTCTACGACGTCCGCTGCGAGCTGCCGGTGCAGCCGCAGGTCGAGGAGGTGGCCTGGCACGACTTCCTGTCCGAGGCGGAGGTCGAGCGGCGCCTGACCGACTGGGAGTGGGTGCCGGACGGGCTGGCGGCGTACGAGCGGCTCAAGGCGTTCCGGCCGGCGGCTGAAGCGGAGGCGGACCGGGCGCCCGGGTAGGGTCGCGCACGTGATCGAGTTCGTACGGAACGTCCGGTTGTGGTTCGCGCCCGCGGAGGCCCGGGAGGACGGCGAGACGCCCGACTACCGGTTCTCGCTGGCGAACGAACGCACCTTTCTGGCCTGGCTGCGCACCGCGCTCGCGCTGATCGGCGGCGGGTTCGCCGTGGACCAGTTCCTGCCGGACCTGCGCTGGGCGTGGCGGGTCGGGCTGGCGCTCGCTCTGCTGGCCGCGGGCGTGCTGTGCTCCCTGCGGGCCGTCAACCACTGGGTGCGCTGCGAACAGGCCATGCGCCGGGGTGAGGACCTGCCGGTGTCCCGCTTCCCGGCGCTGCTGAGCCTGGTCGTCGCGGTCGTGGCCGTCGCCATGGTCATGGTGGTGCTCGTGGGGTGGGAGGGGTGAGCCACCCGAGTGCCCGGCGGCAGGACCCCGACCGCGATCCCGGGTTGCAGCCCGAGCGGACCCGGCTCGCCTGGCGGCGTACGACGCTGTCGGGCACCGTCGTCGCCGTGCTCGCGGTCAAGACCGTGCTGCACGGCGGGGCGTCGGCGGCGGGGGTCGTCGCGTGCGCGCTGTGCTGTGTGCTCTGGCTGGGCTTCCTGCGCGTCGCCCACCTGCGCATCCGCACCCTCGCGGCCACCCCGAACCCCGTGGCGTTCGCGCCCCGGCACGCGGCGGCCGCGGTGCTGTGCACAGTGGCGATGGCGGTGTGCGGGGCCGCCCTCGTCCTGTAGGGCGGGCCCTTCTCGCGCCCCCCCCTCGCGCGGGCTCCCTCTCTCAGGCGCCCTCCCGTCAGGCCCCTCTCTCAGGCGCCCTCGATCAGACCCCCTCGCCCTCGCCCTCGCTCTCCCAGTCCACCGTCACGACGATCTTGCCGCGGGTGCGGCCCTCCTGGTTCAGCCGGTGCGCGTCCGCCGCCCGCTCCAGAGGGAACGTCTCGTCGACGTGCACGCTCACCACGCCCTGCTCCGCCAGATCGGCCAGGTGCTGGAGGTCCTGCGCGTCGGGGCGGACGAAGTAGTAGCGGCCGCCGTAGTTGACGACGTCGTTGTCGGCGATCGAGGCCAGGCGGCCCTCGGGGGCCAGCAGGTTCGCCGACACCTTCAGCGCGTCCCCTCCCACGGTGTCGAACACCGCGTCCACCCCCTCGGGGGCCAGTCCGCGCACCCGCTCGCCCAGGCCCTCGCCGTACACCACCGGCTCCCCGCCGAGGCCCCGCACGAAGTCGTGGTTGGGCTCGCTCGCCGTACCGACCACCCGGGCACCGAGGTGGACGCAGAGCTGCACGGCGATCGAGCCGACACCCCCGGCCGCGGCGTGCACCAGGACGGTCTCGCCGCGCTTCACCTGGAGCACCTTGTTCAGCACCTGGTAGGCGGTGAGCCCGACCAGCGGCAGGCCGGCCGCCTCCTCGAAGGAGAGGTTGCGCGGCTTGCGCGCGAGGGTGCGCAGCGGCGCGGCCACGTACTCGGCGAAGGTGCCGCGGGAGAGGAAGTCCTCGCGCACGTACCCGATGACCTCGTCCCCGACGTCGAACTCCGAGACGGCCACGCCGGGCCGTACGACGACGCCCGAGACGTCCCAGCCGGGCACCACGGGGAAGACGGGGGCGAGGATCCCGTCGAGGTATCCCTCGCGGGCCTTCCAGTCGACGGGGTTCACGGCCGCCGCCCGCACCTTCACCAGCACCGCGTCGGGGCCGACCTTCGGATCGCGGACCTCGCCGAACGCCAGCACCTCGGGTCCGCCGTACCGTGAGTAGCTGATGGCCTTCATGGCTCTGACCTTCCGGGCTCGTCGGGCGCCACGCAAGCCGGATGGCCTGAACGAACCGGCCGAAACCTCCCCGGACACCTCCCGTGGGGAGTCGTCGGCCTATCGTGGCTCCGATCACGTTTCGGCCCCGCTCTGGACGACATACCGACCGGTCGGCATCATGAGTCGGGAACTGTCCACCCTGCCCGTAGGAGCGACACATGAGCCCCGACCACCCGCCCGGACTCGATCTCGAACGGTTGCGCGGCCTGCTCGACCGCGAGCGGCCCGGCCTGGTGACCGGCCCGCTGTCCGGCCGGCTGATCGAGGGCGGACGGTCGAACCTCACCTACGCGGTCTCCGACGGTACCTCCCGGTGGGTCGTCAGACGGCCCCCGCTCGGCCATGTCCTGGCCACCGCGCACGACATGAAGCGCGAGCACCGGGTGATCAGCGCGCTGCACCCGACCGCCGTGCCGGTGCCGGAGCCGGTGCTGCTGTGCGAGGACGAGGAGGTGCTCGGGTCGCCGTTCTACGTCATGGAGTTCGTCGAGGGCACCCCCTACCGCACCGCCGACCAGCTCCTCCCGCTCGGTGCGGAGCGGACCCGGGGCGCGGTGCTGAACCTGGTCGACACGCTGGTGGAGCTGCACGCGGTCGACCCGGGAGAGGTCGGTCTGGCCGACTTCGGCCGGCCCGAGGGCTTTCTGGACCGGCAGCTGCGGCGCTGGGGCAAGCAGCTGGACGCCTCGCGCAACCGCGACCTGGACGGCATCGACGAGCTGCACGCCGCCCTCGGGCGCGAGCTGCCCGACTCCCCCGCCCCCGCCGTCGTGCACGGCGACTACCGGCTCGACAACGTGCTGATCGGCGAGGACGACCAGATCAAGGCCATCCTCGACTGGGAGATGTCGACGCTGGGCGACCCGCTCACCGACCTCGGTCTGCTGGTCATGTACAGCATGCCGCTCGGCATGACCGAGTCCCCCGTCTCCACGACCGCCGAGGCCCCCGGGCATCCGGCGCCGTCGGAACTCATCGAGCGGTACGCCGCGCGCTCGGGGCGCGACGTCTCCGCGGTCTCCTGGTACACGGCGTTCGCCTGGTTCAAGCTCGCCGTGATCCTCGAGGGCATCCACTACCGCTACACCCTGGGCCAGACGGTCGGACGCGGCTTCGACCGCATCGGCGACCTCGTCCCCGTCTTCGTCCGGCACGGACTGACCACGCTCCACGAAGGCCTCCAGGAGGGCTGATCCACATGGACTTCGCTTATGACGCGCGCACCGAAGAGCTGCGCGCCAAGCTCCTCGCCTTCATGGACGAGCACGTCTACCCGGCCGAGGCGGTGGCGCACGAACAGCGCGAGCGGCTCGCCTCGCCGTGGGAGACCGTGCCGGTGGTCGAGGAGCTCAAGGCCGAGGCCCGCAGGCAGGGCCTGTGGAACCTCTTCCTGCCGGACTCCGAGTACGGGGCCGGGCTCACCAACCTCCAGTACGCGCCGCTCGCAGAGATCATGGGCCGCTCCCCCCAGCTGGCGCCGACGGTGACGAACTGCGCGGCGCCCGACACCGGCAACATGGAGGTGCTCACCCAGTTCGGCGACGAGCAGCAGCGCAAGCAGTGGCTGGAGCCGCTGCTGGCCGGCGAGATCCGCTCGGCGTTCGCGATGACCGAGCCCGACGTGGCCTCCTCGGACGCCACCAACATCACCACCCACATCGAGCGGGACGGCGACGAGTACGTCATCACCGGGCGCAAGTGGTACATCTCCGGGGCGATGCACCCGGACTGCAAGATCTTCATCGTGATGGGCAAGACCGACCCGGACGGGGAGGACATCCGCCGCCAGCAGTCGATGGTCCTGGTGCCGCGCGACACCCCGGGCGTCACCATCAAGCGGGCCATGCAGGTGTTCGGGTACGAGGACCACTACCACGGCGGTCACGCCGAGGTGATCTTCGACCGCGCGCGCGTGCCGGCGTCGAACCTGATCGGTGAGGAGGGCGGCGGTTTCGCCATCGCGCAGGCGCGGCTCGGGCCGGGGCGGATCCACCACTGCATGCGGCTGATCGGCATGGCGGAGCGGGCGATCGAGCTGATGTGCCGTCGGGCCGTGTCCCGGACCGCGTTCGGAAAGGAGCTGGCGCAGCAGGGCGTGGTGCACAACTGGATCGCGGACGCGCGGGTGACGGTGGAGCAGCTGCGGCTGCTGGTGCTGAAGACCGCGTGGCTGATGGACACGGTGGGCAATCGCGGTGCGCACACCGAGATCCAGTCCATCAAGATCGCCACGCCTCGGGCGGTGGTGGACATCCTCGACCGGGCGATCCAGCTGCACGGCGCCGGCGGGGTGAGCCAGGACTTCCCACTGGCGGAGCTGTACGCCGGGGCGCGGACGCTGATGATCGCGGACGGCCCGGACGAGGTGCACCAGCGGTCGCTGGCCCGGCGGGAGTTGAAGCGGTACGTGTGACACCTACGGGCGGCAGCGGCGGCCGGGGCTGTTCCCGGCGCCCCTGCCGCCCCGTCGCGTCGACGGACGGACGCTGCCGCCCAGGGTGTGGACGAGATGTGAAACATCGCACGGTCTCGTGACCGGTCTTCGGGGTAGGGAGTCGATTTCGCGGGACGTCACGCCCAGGACCGGTTCCTCGTGGGGCCGTGGACGAGTCCGGTGGTTGCACCACGCACCCGGACTGCGGGACTGTGCAAGGAGAACAGTCCTCTTCCGTCTTCGCAAAGTGAGGTGTGGGTCACGCGTAGGGGCCCCGTACATGACTTCTTCCCCGGCCAGGCCCCGCCCCGGTGCGGTGAGCACCGTGAGCGCCGCCTCCGCCCCCTGCCCGGTGGTGGTCCTGGACGCGGACGGGCACATCGCGGAGCTCAACGACGCGGCCGGCGCGCTGCTGCCCACGGCGCGTGTCGGACGGCCGCTGTCGTCCCCCGCCTGGCTCGCCACCGCTGACCGGGCCCGGCCGGTCCCCGTCAGCGGGGTGGTGGGCGACCGGTCGTTCTCGGCGCACCCCTCCGTGACGGCGGGCGCCCGCACGGTCTGGTGGCTGATGGAGGAGACCGCCTACCGCTCCGCGAGGGGAGAGCTGGAGGCCGAGCGCGGGCGCACCCGGTTCCTCACCGACGCCTCCAGCGCTCTGCTGGCCTCGCTGAACCTGGAACGGTGCATGGAGGTCACGGCGCGCCTGGCCACCGAGCATCTGGCCGATGCCGCGCTGGTCATCGCACCCACCGCCGCCAGGGCACTGCCCGTGGTCGCCTTCGACCACCGCGGCGAGCTCACCCGCAGCACGGCGCCCGAGGCACCGGAATCCGTGCCGGGACTCGCCGAAGCGCTGCGGGGCTTCCCGCCGGTGCCCTCGCGGTGGATCGACCCCGCGACGGCCCCGGACTGGCTGATACCGGCGGGGTTCGGCGAGGTCGGCTCGCTGGTGATCACACCGCTGCCGGGGCTCGGCGTACCGGCCGGGGCGCTGATCCTGCTGCGCCGGGCGCAGCAGGACGCGTTCACCGAGGCCGAGGAGTCGCTGGCCGGGCTGTTCGCCGCCCGGGCCGGCGCGGCGATGTCGGCCGCCCGCCTCTACGCGGAACAGAACTCGATCTCGGACACCCTTATGCGGGAGCTGCTGCCGCCCACCCTGCGTCAGACGGAGGGCGTTGAGTTCGCCGGGGGCTACCGGGCCAGCAAGGACACGGAGCGCGTCGGCGGCGACTTCTACGACGTCCATCCGCCCGGCGAGGACTCCCCCGAGACCCTCGTGGTGCTCGGGGACGTGGCCGGCAAGGGGCTGGAGGCCGCGGTCCTCACGGGCAAGATCCGCAACACGCTGCACGCGCTGCTGCCCATGGCCGATGACCACGCCAAGCTGCTGCGCCTGGTGAACAACGCCATGCGCAGCAGCCACCACACCCGCTTCGCCACCCTCGTGATGGCCTCGGTCCGCCGGGAGGAGCGCGAGGTGTCGTTGAGGCTCACGTCCGCCGGGCATCCCGCGCCGCTGATCATCCGGCGGGACGGGACAGTGGAGGAGGCCGACACGGGCGGCACCCTGATCGGCGTGCTGCCCACCATCACCTCCCGCACCGCGCGGGTCCGGCTGGCGCCGGGGGAAACCTGCCTGCTCTTCACCGACGGCGTCACCGAGGCCAGGGGCGGCCCGCTGGGCGACACCATGTTCGGCGACCAGCGCCTCAAGCGTGCGGCGGCCGAGTGCGCCGGTCTGCCGGCGGAGGCGGTCGTGGAGCGCGTGCAGATGGTCACCTCGCAGTGGATCGGCGACGGACGCCACGACGACATCGCCGTCCTGGCCATCACCGCGCCCCGCGGTGCCCACCTCAGTGCGGTGGACGGTGCGACCCGGGGCAGGTACACGGCATGACCGCACGCATCACCGACATCGACGACGGTCCGGGCCGCCACGGCGTCGGCGCCCGCCTCTCCGCGCCGCACGACGACGCCGCGTCCGCTCCCTGGGCGGACAAGCTGTGGGCCGCGGTCCGCACGGGAGACGAGTACGCGGCCGTCGACGTCGTCACCGACGCCCTGAGCGCGGGTGTCGAGCCCGAGTCGGTGCTGCTGGACGTGATCGGCGCCGTGCAGCGCAAGGTCGGCCTCGAATGGGCGGCCGACCGCATGAGCGTGGCCGACGAGCACGCCGCCACCGCCATCAACGACCGGGTCATCGCCGTCCTGCCGGCCCGGCGTCCGGCGAACGGCCGGGGCCGGATCACGGTCGCCTGCGTGGACCAGGAGTGGCACGCCCTGCCCGCGCGCCTGGTGTCCGAGACGCTGCGGCTGCGCGGCTGGCGGGTGGACTACCTCGGCGCACAGGTCCCCACCGCCCATCTGATCAGCCACATCCACCGCACCGGACCGGACGCGGTGTGCCTGTCGAGTTCGCTGCCCACCCGGCTGCCTCTCGCGCACAGCGCGATCACCGCCGTCCGAGCGGCCGGTACCCCGGTCATGGCCGGTGGTCTCGCCTTCGGTGCCGACGGCCGCTACGCCCGTCTGCTGGGCGCCGACGCCTGGGCACCCGACGCCCGCGCGGCGGCGGACCGGCTCGCGGCCGGTCCCTTGACCCGGCCGGTGCCCGCCCACCAGACGATCGACGATCTGCCGCATCTGGGCGACCAGGAGTACACACTGGTCGCCGGGTCCACCACCCGGCTGGTGCGCGACACCTTCCAGCGCCTCGCACAGCACATCCCCGCGATGCGGGACTACAGCGACGAACAGCGTGAGCGCACCGCCGAGGACATCGCCCACCTCGTCAACTTCCTGACGGCCGCCCTGTACGTCGACTCCGACGAGGTCTTCACCGGCTTCCTCGTGTGGACCGCCGAGGTGCTCACCGCCCGTGGTGTTCCGGCGCGCTCGCTGCTGCCGTGCCTGGACCTGCTGGAGGAGCAGCTGCACGACTTCCCCCGCGCCCGACGGCTCCTCGACGCCGGGCGCACCGCGCTCGCCTCCCGCCCCTGACCCCGAGACGCTGGACGAATCCCGTGACCACCTCCACCGGCACCGGCCCGCACACCGCGCGCGTGTGCCTCACCGGCGATCTGGACTACGACACCTGCGGCCGGGACGGCATCGCCTTCCACCTGGACGGCGTCGGCCCGGCGCTGAGGCGCCTGCTCGAACTCACCGGCACCCACGAGTACCTGACGAGCCCCCAGCGGTCCGGGGCGTCCGCCGGGAACCGCCACGGGCGCACCTGAGGCGGGGCGGGACGGCCGCTACGGGCGCAGCGCGCGCAGCAGCAGGTCGGCAAGGTGGTCCGCGACCTGCTGGGGCGTGAGGGGCCCGTCGGGGCGGTACCAGGTCGACAGGTGGTGGACCGAGCCGAAGTGGTAGTCGACCACGAGGTCCGCGGGGGTCGCCTTGGAGAAGACGCCGGATTCCTGACCCTCCTCCACGAGCGCGCGGAAGCGTTCGTGGTAGCGGCGGCGCTCGGCGCGGACCTGCTTGTTCTTCTCCGGGCTGAGGTGGTGCATGGAGCGCCAGAAGATCATCGCGTCGTCGAGGCTTTCGATGGTCGTCACCACGACGTCCGCGGCCGCGGCCCGCAGCCGCTTCTCCACCGGCTCGTCGGCTCCGGCCACGGCGTCCAGCCGCTCCTGCTGGATGCGCAGCACGCGCGCGTACACCTCGTGCAGCAGGTCGTCCTTGGAGCCGAAGTAGTGGTAGAGCGCCCCCTTGGTGACACCGGCCGCCTCGACGATCTCCTGCACCGAGGTGCGGTCGTAGCCCTGCTCGGCGAAGAGCCGGGTGGCGGCGGCCAGGAGCCGCTGAGGCACGGGCGTGCCGTCCGAGTCCGTGGTCCTGGGCACTGCCGCCACCTGCCTTTCCGTTCTGCTGTCAGTTGCCTTGCGTACGGGAACGCAGTTCCCGCCGGAGGATCTTCCCACTGGCCGTCTTCGGCAAGTCCGGCAGGATCTCCACCTGGCGCGGATATTTGTAGGCGGCCAGTCTCTCCTTGCAGTAGGCGGCGAGTGCATCCGGGTCCGTGTCGGCGTCCGGCCGCAGGCTGATGTACGCCTTGACGGTCTCCCCGCGGTACCCGTCGGGCACTCCGACGACGGCTGCCTCGCGCACCGCCGGGTGCGTGTAGAGGACGTCCTCGACCTCGCGCGGCCACACCTTGAAGCCGGACGCGTTGATCATGTCCTTCTTGCGGTCGACGACGTAGAGCCAGCCCTGTTCGTCCATGAAGCCGATGTCGCCGGTGCGCAGTTCGGCGCCGGGGAAGGTCTCGGCGGTGGCGTCGGGGCGGCGCCAGTAGCCGGGCACGACCTGCGGGCCCCGGACGACGATCTCGCCCTGCTCGCCGAAGGGCACCTCCTGGCCGGCGTCGTCGACGATCCGTACGACCGTGTCGGGGCCGGGCAGTCCCACGGCGAGGGTTCCGGACACCGGGTCGACCGGCGCCTCCAGACCGGGCGGCACGGAGGCGCAGGGCGCGGTGCACTCGGTCAGTCCGTAGCCGTTGCGAATGTACGGCCCGAAGCCGGCCCGGAACTTCTCCACCAGGGCGGGCGG
This sequence comes from Streptomyces luteogriseus, assembly GCF_014205055.1. Taxonomy (NCBI): domain Bacteria; kingdom Bacillati; phylum Actinomycetota; class Actinomycetes; order Kitasatosporales; family Streptomycetaceae; genus Streptomyces; species Streptomyces luteogriseus. The sequence continues at coordinate 6,936,349 of NZ_JACHMS010000001.1, read as the reverse complement.
CAGCGGGGCGCCACCGGAGGAGATCACCCGGAAGGAGGAGAAGTGGTCGCGGGTGACGGAGGGGTGAGCGGCCAGCGCCATGAAGGCCGTGGACGGTCCGACGGTGTAGTGCGGGCGGTGCTCGGCGAACGCGTCCAGCACCACGCCCGACTCGAAGCGGTAGGCCAGCACGAGTGTGCCCCCGCTGTTCAGGCAGGCTCCGAACTGGCAGACCATGCCGGTGATGTGGAACAGCGGCGCCAGCGCGAAGTACACGGGCCGCTCGGGCAGACCGAGGCCGGTTCGCTGCCGCTCGGCGTTGTACATGATGTTGCCGTGCGTGTTGGTGGCGCCCTTGGGCGTGCCGCTCGTGCCCGACGTGTAGCTGATCAGCGCGATGTCGGAGGCGCCGGGGTCACGGTCCTCGGGCGCCTTGTGCCCGGCCCGGGCCACGGTCACCAGGTCGTCGGCGTCGGGGGCCTGCGGCAGGCGCTCGAAGGTCAGCACGCGCGCGTCGTCGCGGCTCTGGAAGTCCAGCTCGCACCCGGTGAGCACGATCCGCACGGGCGAGCCGGCGGCCGTCTCGCGCAGATACGACTCCCAGGCCCGGTCCGAGCAGATCAGCGCGGCCACCTCGCCGTCCTTCAGGACGTGGGCCACCTCGCCCGACTTGTACATCGGGTTGACGGGCACGACGACCGCGCCCGCCTTCCATGCGCCCAGCAGGGCGAGCACGAAGTGCGGGGAGTTCTGCAGCAGCACCGCGACCCGGTCGCCGCGCCGGAGACCGCGGGCCGCGAGGTGCCCGGCGACGGAGTCGCTGAGCTCGTCGACCTCCCGGTAGGTCAGCCGGCCGTCGAAGTAGGCCAGGAAGTCGCTGCCGGGCGTCTCGGCCACGACGGCACGCAGGGCGTGCACGAGGGAGCCGGCCGGGCTGATCGCGCCCTTCTGGGCGTCGCTGAGCAGGCCGAGCCAGGGCTTGGCCGCGTAACGGGACTCGGTCACCGGGCCTCCTCCCACTGCTGCTGGATGCGGTTCATGCCGGACAGCCACCGGTCGGGGTCACCGGCCCGGGCCTGATGGTAGGCGGCGACCTCGGAGTGCGGCAGGATCAGGAAGCGGTCCGCCTCGATGCCCTGGAGCAGCGCGTCCGCCACGTGCTCCGGCTCGATCGCGGTCGGCCGGAGCACGAGATCGCCCGCGCTGCCGGTGGCGGCCAGCATGTCGGTGCGCACGCCCTGCGGGCAGATCGCGTGGACCTTCACGCCCCGGTGCCGGTACGTCAGGGACAGCCACTCGGCGAAGGCGAGCGCGCCGTGCTTGGTGACGGCGTAGGGCGCGGCGCCGATCATGGTGAGCAGCCCGGCGGCGGACACGGTGGAGACGAACCGGCCGCTGCCGCGCTCCAGCCAGGCGGGCAGCAGCTCCTGCGCGGCCCGCACATGGGCCATGACGTTCACGTCCCAGGACAGGGCCCAGGCCTTCTCGTCCAGCGGCTGCCCGGGTTCGATGCCGTCGGCGGCGACACCGGCGTTGGCGCAGTAGACGTCGACGGTCCCGCCGAGTGCGTCGCGGGCGTCGCCGACGATCGCCGAGGCGTCGCCGGGCACGGCGATGCCGCCGATGTCCTCCGCGACCTGCTTGGCCCGCCCGGCGTCGAGGTCGTTGACGACGACCCGGGCCCCTTCGGCGGCGAACCGCCGCGCGAGCGCGGCCCCGATCCCGCCGCCGGCCCCCGTGACAACGACTCCGGCCTCTTGAAAGGCTCCCACCATCGGTCTCCTCAGTCGCGGATCGGCTACGCCGTCAGACTAACCGGTCGGTATGTACCAGGGAAGAGGCGACGGCAGCACCCCTGCAAGGGGCGCGGGGAACGCCCTGCAAGGGGCGCGGGGAACTACGCAACAAGCCACCCCCGCCTCGCGGCCACGCCGAAACGCGCCCCATAGGGGCGCGGGGAACCGCGGGACAAGCCACCCCCGACCCGCAGCCTCCCCACAACCCGCGGAAACGCATACCGTGCCCATGCCGACCGTCCCCGCTCAAGGAGGTCACCGTATGCGCCCTTCCAGACGAGCCGTCATCACCACCGCCACGGCGGCAGCCGTATCAGCCACATCCACCGCCTCCACCGCCTCCGCCGCCCAGCGCCGCAGGCAACTTCGCACCGGCTTCGAACGACTCGCCCAGGACGGCTACTCCCTGCTCGACGGCGAGAAGGTCGGGATCGTCACCAACCCCACCGGCATCACCCGCGACGCCCACCACATCGTCGACGTCATGCACGCCGACGCCCGCGTCGGCCTCACCGCCGTCTTCGGCCCGGAGCACGGCTTCCGCGGCACCGCCCAGGCCGGCGGCTCCGAGGGCCGCTACGACGACCCGGCGACCGGCCTGCCCGTCTACGACACGTACCTCAAGAGCGGCCGGGCGCTCGCGGACATCTTCACCGCGTCCGGCGTGGACACGGTCGTCTTCGACATCCAGGACGTGGGCGCCCGCTTCTACACGTACATCTGGACGCTGTACGACTGCATGGAGGCCGCCCAGCTCGCCGGCAAGCGGTTCGTCGTCCTGGACCGGCCGAACCCGGTGACCGGCCGTGCGGCCCTCGGCCCGGTCCTGCACAAGGAGTTCGCCACCTTCGTCGGACGGCAGCCGATCTGCCAGGCCCACGGGATGACCGTCGCCGAGCTGGCGCGGCTCTTCAACGAGGAGTTCCTGACCGAGGCCGTGCCGCTGGAGACCGTGACGATGTCGGGCTGGAAGCGGTCGGACTTCTACGACGCCTCCGGACTGCCCTGGGTGCCGCCGAGCCCGAACATGCCGACGCCGGAGACGGCCCTGGTGTACTCGGGGACGTGTCTCTTCGAGGGCACGAACCTGTCGGAGGGGCGCGGCACCACCCGGCCGTTCGAGCTGCTGGGTGCGGAGGGCGTGGACCGGCGCTGGGCGGCCGCGGTGAACGAACTCGCCCTGCCCGGGGTGCGGTTCAGGGAGGCGTACTTCGCGCCCACGTTCTCGAAGTACCAGGGCAAGACGATCGGCGGTGTGCAGGTGCATGTGCACGACCGGGCCGCGTTCGATCCGGTGCGGACGGGGATCGCCCTGCTCGTCACCGCCAAGCAGGTCTGGAGCGGCTTCGCCTGGCGCCCGGACAACTGGATCGACAAGCTCACCGGCTCCACCCGCGTGCGGACGATGATCGACGCGGGGGCGGACACCGACGAGGTGGTGGCGGGGTGGCAGCGGGAGTTGGCGGCGTTCCGCAGGACCCGGCGGAAGTACCTGCTCTACCGCTGAGCCGAATGCGCCCGTGACGTATGGCCAAGCTCCCCGGTTGGCAGGACGATGCGCCCACATCGTGGCGTCACCCGGGGATCAGGGGGCCTGTCATGGCGGATCAGGCGATGAGTGTGACTCCCTACTGGGAGCTGACGTTCGACGCGGACGGGGACCCCGGGGGCCGCGGGCGCGACCGGCTGCTCGCCGGGGTGCGGGAGCGGGGGGTGCGCGATCTGATCGTCTTCGCGCACGGCTGGAACACCGACCGCTCGGGCGCGACCCGCCTCTACGACCGCTTCTTCGCGCCCGTGCCGCGGCTGGCCCCGGCGGCCCGGGTCGGGTACGTCGGGGTGCTGTGGCCGGCGATGCGGTTCTCCGACGAGCCGATCCCGGACTTCCCGCGGGCCGTGGCGGCCGAGCAGGCGAGACGCCCGGTGCTGGACAAGGACACCCGGCACGCGCTGCTGGAGACGTTCCCGGGCCGGGCGATCCTGGTCGACCAGATCGCCCGGCTGCTGGAGCAGCAGCCCCCGGAGGAGGCCGAACTGGAGGAGTTCGGGCGGCTGGTGCGGACGCTGGTGGAGGTGGTGGCGCCCGGGCCGCAGGCGCTGTTCGCCGCGGACACGGTGGCGGAGGGCGTGCCGCAGAGCGAGCCGGAGATGTTCGCCGGGTCGTCGGCGGCGGCCTGCGAGGAGTTCGCGCGGGCACTGGCGGAGCTCGAAGCGTCCGGGCGGCAGGAAGGGTTCCGGATCCCCGACCCCTGGGACGGCGCCCACGAACTGCTGCGGCAGGCGACGTACTACGCGATGAAGCGGCGTGCGGGAACCGTCGGTGAACGGGGTCTTGGCCGGGTCGTCGGGCAGCTCGCGAAGGCGGCCCCGGGCGTGCGGGTGCACCTGGTCGGGCACAGTTTCGGCGCGCGGCTGGTGTCGTTCGCGCTGCGGGGCCTGCCCGAGGGCGTGCGCACGGTGAAGTCGGTGACGCTGCTCCAAGGGGCGTTCTCACACTACGCGTTCGCGTCCCGGCTGCCGCACGACGCCCGGGCCGGAGGGGTGCTCCAGGGGCAGCAGAACCGTGTCGACGGGCCCCTGGTGTGCTGTCACTCCCGGCACGACGCGGCCCTGGGCACGATGTATCCGCTGGCCTCGCGAATGGCGGGCGACAGCCGGTCGGCCGCGGAACCGGTCATGGGGCGGGTCCTGGGCGCGAAGTGGGGCGCGATGGGCCACGACGGGGTGCAGGCGGTGCCGGGCACGCATGCGTACACCCTCGCCGAGGCTCTGGAGGCGAGACTGCCCGGCTCGGGGTGCGTGAACGTCGACGCGGCCGCGGTGGTCCGACGCGGCGGGCCGCCGGCCGGTGCGCACAGCGACATCCTGCACGCGGAGCTGACCCGGCTGGTCCTGGCGGCGGGCCGGGTGCGCTGACCCGCCGCCGGGTTCAAGCGTCAGCGGTGTGAGGTGAACTCCACGACCTGTTGGTAGGTCGGCCGGTTCTGCCAGCCGATCTTGCCGTGCTTGATACCGCCGAGGGTGCGGTGGTTGATCGAGTCGGCGCACCACTGGTCGCCCGCCGCGCACACGTCGTCGCCGGGGTAGACCTGGGCCGCGGTCTTCGCGGCCGCCTGCTTCAGGGTGCCGATGAGGGTGTCCCGGCAGGCGCCGAGGCTGCCGCCGCCGCAGTACGTGCGGGCCAGCGGCCCCTTCACCTGCTCACCGAGCACCGTGCGGATGTCCTTGTCGACGTAGCTCCACCAGCCGTACTGGAAGGAGCTTCCCGCGTGCGAGCCGGTGGGGCCGTGCGCGGCCGACGGGGACTCGTCGACGGGCAGGTTGGCGGTGACCGCCGTGTAGAGATCGCTGCCGAGGCCGGGTTCGAACTCGGCCTTGACCAGCAGGGGCCACCAGGCGTCCAGGATGCGGATCGCGTCGGCGTCGGCGTACTTCTTCGAGCCGGCCGCGGTCTCCGTGCGCTTGCCGCCGGCGGCGGCCCAGGACTGGAGTGTGTTCACGGCGGCCGCCGCGGCCGGGTCGGTGACGGGCGAGCTGGTGACGACCTTCAGGAGCTTGGGCAGGACGTCCTCGGCCCGCAGGTCCGCCAGTGCGGCGTCGGCCATGGCCTTCACCAGGGCGGCCCGGGTCACCCCGCCCTGCTGGACCAGTTTCTTCACCCGGTCCTCCAGGAGGTTGCCGCGGTGCACGGACCCGTTCCCCCAGGGCGCGGTGGTGTAGTCCCTGGCCTGCTTGTTGTTCCAGGAGACGTAGTAGTCCTGGTCGGTGGAGTGGGGGTGGGCGGAGGGCGGGGTGTAGTCGGCCGTGTTGGTCGCCGGGTCCCAGCCGCGCCACTCGTACGCCGGGCGCGCCCACGCCGGGAACTCGGCGTCGACGCCGTTCGCGCGGACCGGGTTGTCGCCGCTGTTGTAGTACGCGGTGTGCTCGGAGTCGGCGTAGAACCAGTTGAAGGTGTAGTTGATGTGCTGCACGGCCTTCTGGAAGGAGTCGGGGCCCTTGACGTGGTCCGGGTCGTTCAGCATCTGGAAGCCGATGATGGAGTCGGCCTCATGCATGAAGGACGAGCGCAGCGTGGTGTAGGCGACCCGCTTGCCGCCGACCGTAGCGCGGTACTCGACGGGGCCGTACTTCGTGCGCCAGACGCGCATGGTGTACGAGCCGGCCGCGGTGCCGTCGGCGACCGTGGGCTTCCAGGCGTTCTTCTGCTCGATCTTCTCCATCGGCGTGCAGGTGCCGCGGTACAGGTAGTGGTAGTCGTCCTGGCACAGCTCGACGGCGTAGGAGTCGATGATGTCCTGGCCGGAGGTGGTGGCGCTCCACGCGTAGTCCTGGCCGCGGCCGAGCTCGACGTACATGCTCAGGCCCGCGAACGAGGCGCCGCGGGCGCTGATGCCCGGGCCCTGGATCTCCTGGAGCAGCAGCAGTTGGGGCGCGAAGTAGCCGGTCTGCGGGCCGAACACCGCGACGGGATGGCCGCTTGCGGTGTGCTTGCCGCCGACCACGAGGGCGTTGGACATGCCGCGCTTGGCAGACGACGTGGCGGCCTTCGCGGCATCGCCGGACGCGCCGGTCGCACCGGCCGTGGTGGCGCTGCCGGTGCGGTCGTACACGAGCGGTTCCGGCTTGACCGAACCGGCGTCGGGCAGGGCGGTGCCCTGCGGGTCGGCCGGCTTGGTGCCGTAGGGGAAGCTGCCGTCGTGCTGGGTGAGGACGGCTTCCGGGTCGTTGCGCATCCGGAAGGACTCCCAGACCTTGGTGCCCTCGGTGACGCCGTACTTCTCCTGCGCGGCCAGGAGCGAGAGGGCGTTGTCGACCTCGCCTCCTCCGCCGGAGCCGAACAGGGCGCCGATGACGGAGGCCAGCGCGACCAGGTCGGTGATCTTGAAGTGCTCGATGGTTCCGGCGTTGGTGACTGAGTCCTTGTGCCCGGTGAGTACGTACTCACCGGGGAAGGTGCGCCCGCTGTCGGAGGCGTCGATGTAGGAATTGATGCCGTCGAGGTAGGCCCTGGCGTCGGCGAGGGCCTGCTGTCCGCGTTCGCCGTTGGTGGCGACGGCGTTGTCGATCTGCGCCTGCAGATCGGCCTCGCTGTACGGGGCGTGCCGCCAGAACTGCTGCTCGAGGCCCTGGTTGGAGGGCGCACCGCCCGCGAAGGAGGTCAGCTGACCACGCCCGACGTGCCGGAAGACGTCCATCAGCCACAGCCGGTCCTGGGCCGCCGCATAGCCGGCGCCGAACTCCGTGCCGTATCGGGTGGTTCCGGTGATGTGCGGCACACCGGTCTTCTTGTCCCGGACGATCGTCACGTCGCCGCGTCCGGCGGGTTTGACGCTGGAGGCGACCTGGTCGGCGGGGACTCCGAAGGACGCGTCGTTGAAGAAGCTGTTGATCTTGTCGTTGGTGAGCCCGGGGTAGCCCTTGGCGAGGTTGGCATAGGGCCCGAGCTGGTCCTCGGCGTGCTCGGGCTGGGTGCCGAAGGCCTGGTTGAGGAGGATCTGGGCGAGGGTGGCGTTGCCGTTCTGTCCGGGCGGGAGGATGTCCGAACACTGGTTGCCGCAGTGGTCGTTCGCCGCGGCCGTGACCTGCGTTGCCGCTGTTTCCGAGGCGGCAGCCGGGGCAAGCGGCGACAAGAGACCTGCGATCAGGGTGCATACCGATGCTGTCTTCAGGAACCCGGGGATTCCGCTGGGAGTTCTCATTCTGTCGAGAACGGTGCGTGGGGCACGCCGTGGCATGGGGGGGCTCCTCCCGACGGGGGTGGCGGGATGTTACCGCCGGTATCCCCCGGCTTGAAGATGAACAAGCGTCACTTTTTGAAGTCAGCACAACAAGCACACGGATCACGGCAGTCGACTCGCGAGCCTCTCGGGCCGCTTATGGAGGCCATTTGAAATCGGATGGAGCCGATTCGCTTGTCGATACGTCTATTCGGCGACGTCCGTACGACGACGCCGAAGTGACCGGATTACAGGTGCAGGTGTGACGGAGGTGCAGGACGATGGCGGGTTTCCGGAGTCTGGCGAGACAGGTCCGCGATCCGCGGTGCGATCTGGCCTTGCGGCGTTATTCGCTGCGCAAGTGCCTTGAGAGGTTCGCGCCTTACGGACACAGGGCGACCTGGGACCATCTGTGCTCCCGGGCGGGGTTCGGTCCCGAGGACCGCTCCCCCGATCCGGTGCGGCTCGTGGCCGCACTGGACGAACTGGAGGAGGCGCGGGCGGTCTGGCTGGCCTACGAGGTCGAGTTCGCCGAGCGCCGCAAGAAGGAGAAGCACGACGGACTGCGCAGGCCGGGCAGTGTGGACGACTGGCACCGGCTGACCTGGGGCGGTTTCGGTGTGGCGTGGTGCGACGATCCGGCGGTCCATCCCCGTGAACCGCTGGCCGAGGTGCTGCGCCGGCTGATCGCCGCGCTGGAGCGCGAGCCGGGCTCGGAATGCCCGGTGTGCGACGGGCAGCGGCTCGTCTGGAGGTACGACCTGGACCACGAACCCTCGTCCGGTCCGGTCTGCACAGACTGCGGAATCCTGGTGCCGCGTCCCGTGCTCACGCCCGAGTCCCTGGCGTACGCCCGGCGTACGAGGCTGTTGGTGTCGGCTTGACGGATGCGGGTGCGCGGGGGGTGCGCCGGGGATGCCGCACCCCCACTGTCGGTGGTGACTGGCACCATCGACGCCATGATGCAGGTGTGCCTGAACGGTTCGCGGACGGCCGCTGACGGTGTGGCCGTGCCGCTGACACCCGAGTCGATCGCCGACTCGGCCGCCGAGGCCGTCGCCGCCGGGGCGACGGACATCCATGTCCACCCCAAGACGCCCTGCGGGCAGGACACGTTGTCGCCGCGGGTGCTCGCGCCGGTGCTGTCGGCGATCCGGGCGCGGGTACCGGTGCCGGTGGGCGTGACCACGGGCGCGTGGGCGGAACCCGACCCCGCCGCCCGGCTGCGGCGGATCCGCGACTGGACCGTGCTGCCCGACCACGCCTCGGTCAACTGGCACGAGCCGGGGGCCGAGGAGACGGCCGCGCTGCTCATGGAGCTCGGGGTGGGCGTGGAGGCCGGCATCTGGTCGGGCACGGACGGGGCCGAGCGATTCGCGGCCTCACCGCTCGGGCCGAGGGTACTGAGGGTCCTGGCGGAGGTGACGGACACGGACCCGCCGGTCGCGGTCTCCTCCGCGCGGGCGCTGTTGTCCGCCCTCGGGACCGCGCACGGACGCCCGGTGCTGCTGCACGGCGAGGACGGGGGCGCCTGGCCGGTGCTGCGGCTCGCGGGCCGGCTGGGCCTGGCCACCCGGATCGGACTGGAGGACGTCCTGGTCCTGCCGGACGGGCAGCGTCCGGGGTCGAACGCGCAGCTGGTCGCGGCCGGGCTCGCGGAGTACGCGGCGAGCCGGGCGGGTGTTACCCGCGACCGCCCCGGTCGACCATCAGGCGGGAACCCGTGAGGCGTTCACCGAAGACGTCGTCGGGGTTGGACAGGACACAGGTGTCGAGGGAGAGGCAGCCGCAGCCGATGCAGTCGGCGAGGTGATCCCGCAGCCGGTTCAGCTGATTGATGCGCTCTTCCAGTTCGGTGCGCCAGACTTCGGAGAGATGCGCCCAGTCCTCCCGGGTGGGCGTGCGCTCCTCGGGGAGTTGGGCGAGCGCTTCACGGATCGTCGCCAGGGGGATGCCGACCCGTTGCGCAGCCCGGATGAAGGCGACCCGACGGAGCGTGTCACGGGAGTAGCGGCGCTGGTTGCCCGAGGTCCGGCGACTGGTGATGAGGCCTTTGGACTCGTAGAAGTGCAGGGCGGAGACGGCGGCGCCGCTGCGCGCCGCGAGCCGGCCGACCGTGAGCTCATGGATCTTCTCTGGAATCCGGTGCACCCCTCGAACCCTACCGAGTCCGTTGACAGAGCCCCCACAGCCGACCATGCTAAGCAGTCGCTTAGAGATTGAGCACGCAGCCGCCTGCACACGAGAGGTCTGGAAGACATGGCAGAGCCGAGGATCTTCACGTCCGTCGACGACCTGAAGTCGGCGGTGGGCGAACAACTGGGGTACACCGACTGGCTCGACATCGACCAGAAGCGGATCGACCTCTTCGCGGAGGCCACCGGCGACCACCAGTGGATCCACGTCGACCCGGAGAAGGCCGCCGCCGGCCCCTTCGGCACCACCATCGCGCACGGCTATCTGACCCTGTCGCTGCTGCCCCTCTTCGGGCCGCAGCTGATCGCCGTCGAGGGCGTGAAGATGGGCGTCAACTACGGCACGAACAAGGTGCGTTTCCCCGCCCCCGTCCCCGTCAACTCCCGGCTGCGGGCCACGGCGACGATCAGTGCCGTCGACGAGGTGCCGGGCGGCGTCCAGGTGGCCGTCGCCTTCAGTGTCGAGCGCGAGGGCGGCGACAAGCCGGTCTGCGTCGCCGAGTCAGTGGCCCGCTACTACCTCTGAGCCCGGCCTCAGGCCGCCGGGCCCCGGGCCCCGACCATCCGCAGCACGAGGTCGGCGTACAACTCGCCGACCTGCTCCGGCGTCCGGGGCCCGTCGACGTTGAACCACCGCGCCACGTCGATGCAGAGGGACAGCACGGCCAGCGTCGTGCCGTGCACGTCGATGACGTCGAACTCGCCCGAGCGGGTGCCCTCCTCGATGATCCCGCGCACCTCGCCGTCGACCTTGCGCCGGAGCGCGAGGATCTCGGCGCGGGCGTCGGGCCCGAGCGATTCGAGTTCGTACTGCACGACCCGCGCGGTGGTGCGCCCGCCCGCGTGCCAGCGCACGAAGGAGCTGACCGCGTCGGCGAGCCGCTCGGTGGGGCTGCCCTCGCGCCGGGACGCCGCCCGCAGGATCTCCAGGGCCTTCTCGTGCCCGATCCTGCTGATGCGGTGCAGCAGCTCTTCCTTGGTCTTGTAATGGATGTAGAGCGCCGCCGGGCTCATCCCGGCGCGGCCCGCGATGTCGCGGGTCGTCGTGGCGTGGTAGCCACGCTCGGCGAAGGCCTCCACCGCGGCGACCAGCAGCCGCCGCGCCGCGTCGGGCGTGACCTCGCCCCACGCCTGCGCCTCGCCGCCGGCCGTCTCCTCCGCCGTACTCATCGCTCGCCCCTCTCCACTGGCAGGAGCAACACCATACCGCCGAAGGTGAGCGAGCGCTTAGCGCGGCCGCTCAGCGCTTCTCGTAGGGGGCGTACGAGGGGGCCGCGCCCGCCCCCTCCTGCCGGTCCCGGATCACCTTGGACAGGGTGAAGGCCGAGGTGACCAGGTACAGGACGGCGATCGCGAGGAAGGCCCGCACCCAGGCGTCGGCGCTCAGCTGGTAGATGCCGATGGCGGTGGCCGCCATGGCCACGGCGAAGGAGGCGACGGCCTGGCCGTAGAAGGCGGCCGTGTTCTGCTGCTTGCCCGGTGTGTCACTCATGGGGAAAGCATCGGCGGACGTGGCCCGCGCCACATCCGCCGAAATACTCAGGCGCGTACTCAGAACGCCGAGACCCCCGTCAGCGCCCGCCCGATGACCAGCTTCTGGATCTGGCTCGTGCCCTCGTAGAGGGTCATCACGCGGGCGTCCCGCAGCAGCTTGCCCGCCGGGTACTCGTCGATGTAGCCGTAGCCGCCGAAGACCTGGAGCGCGTTGTTCGCGGCGCGGACGGCGGCCTCGGAGGCGAACAGCTTGGCCTTGGACGACTCCACGGCGAACGGCCGCCCCCGGTCGATCAGGTCGGCGACCCGCCAGGTCAGCAGCCGGGCGGCGTCGACATCCAGGGCGATGTCGCTGATCAGCTCCTGGACGAGCTGGTGGTGGGCGATGGTCTTGCCGAACTGCTCGCGCTCCCCCGCGTACCGCACGGCCGCGTCGAGGGCGGCCTGGGCTATGCCGACACAACCCGCGGCGACCGACATCCGGCCCTTGGCGAGAGCCGACATGGCGATCGAGAAGCCCTTGCCCTCCTCCCCCAGCAGGGCGGAGGCCGGTACGCGCACGTCCTCCAGGACGAGTTCGGCGGTGGCCTGGCCGCGCAGCCCCAGCTTGCCGTGGATGGTGCGGCGCGTCAGGCCGGGCGTGTCGGTGGGGACCAGGAAGGCGGAGACGCCCTTGTGGCCGGGGGCGTCCGTGGAGCGGGCGAAGAGCAGGACGACGTCGGCCCAGGTGCCGTTGGTGATGAACATCTTGGTGCCGTTGAGGACGTAGTCGTCGCCGTCCCGCACCGCCCGGGTCGCGAGACCGCCCGCGTCCGAGCCCGTGCCCGGCTCGGTCAGGCCGAAGCAGCCGATCGACGCGCCGGAGGTCAGTGCGGGCAGCCAGCGCCGCTTCTGCTCCTCGCTCCCCTGCGCGGCGACGGTCTTGGCGACCAGCCCGAGGGAGACCGAGACGATGCCGCGCACCGACGAGTCGCCACGGCCCAGCTCCTCCGTGACCAGGCAGTACGCGAGGTGGTCGCCGCCGGAGCCGCCGTACTCCTCGTCGATCGTCAGGCCCAGGAAGCCGACTTCGCCGAGCTTCTTCACGATCGCCCGGTCGACCTCCTCGGCGCGGTCCCAGGCGACCACGTGCGGGGTGATCTCGCGCTCCACGAAGTCCCGCGCGAGCTGCCGGACCGCGCTCTGCTCCTCGCTGAGCTCCAGATTCACCACAGGTCACCCCATTGAAAGCCGTACATTTAAATTAGCACTGCTAGTTTTGCCGTGCAGCCCTACTATGTGCGCCATGGCCCGACCGCGCAAGCCCTTGCTCAGCACCGACCGGATCGTCGAGACGGCCCGCGCGCTCGTGGACGCGGAGGGTCTGGCCGCCCTCTCCACGCGGCGGCTCGCCGCCGAACTGGGGGTCAGCGGGCCCTCGCTGTACAACCACTTCCGCACCAAGGACGAGATCCTGGAGGCGGTCGCCGATTCCGTGAGCGGCCAGGTCGACCTGTCGATGTTCCAGGACGGCCGCGACTGGCGGACCGCGCTGCACGACTGGGCCGTCTCCTACCGGGCCGCCCTGCGCGACCACCCGAACATCGTCCCGGTGCTGGCCCGCGGCCCCGGCCGCCGCCCGGCCGGACTGCGTCTCGCGGACGCCGTCTACGGCGCGATGGTCGCCGCCGGCTGGCCGCCGGCGCAGGCCACGTCGATCGGCGCGCTGATGCGGTACTTCGTGATGGGCTCCGCGCTCGGCTCCTTCGCCGGGGGTTTCGTGGACGACGCGAGCGCCTACGACCCCGCCGACTACCCCCATCTCCAGCAGGCCCACCGCCTCGCCGAGCAGCAGGAGAAGATCGACGAGCGCGCCTTCGAGACCGGTCTCACGGCCCTGCTGGACGGGTTGGCGCACCAGTACGAGCAGGTGCGGCGGACGGCGTAGGACCACCCCGCGGACACTTCGGCGGCGGCCGAACCGTCCGTGTCCCATGCTGGTGGGCATGACGACGAGGGACCCGCAGGCGACCGCCCTGGCACGGCTCGCCGCGCTGTTCGCGGACGAGACCCGGGCCGCGTGCCTGCTGGCACTGCTGGACGGGCGGGCCTGGACGGCGAGCGAGCTGGCCCGGCACGCGGGCGTGGCCGCGTCGACGCTGAGCGAGCATCTGGGCCGGCTCGTGGCGGGCGGGCTGCTCGCCGAGGAGCGCCAGGGCCGGCACCGGTACGTCCGGCTGGCCGACGCCCGCGTCGCCCAGCTGGTGGAGGACCTGGCCGCCCAGGTCTCGCCGGGCGCGGCCGTACGGCCGCGGAACCTGCGGGAGTCGAGCGCCGGTTCGGCGATGGCCCGGGGCCGCACCTGCTACGACCATCTCGCCGGGCGGCTCGGCATCGCGGTCACCGACGCCCTGACGGCACGCGGCCTGCTGGAGCAGGAGACGGGGTTCGCGCTCACCGACGCCGGGCTGGCGTGGTTCGCGTCGGCCGGGATCGGCCTCGAACGGCGAGGCCGGCGCCCCCTGGCCCGGGCCTGTCTCGACTGGACCGAACGCCGGCCCCACCTGGCGGGCGTCGCGGGCGCGGCCCTGTGCCGGCACGCCCTGGACACGGGATGGTGCGTGCGCATCGGCTCGGAACGGGCCGTGAAGGTGACGGCGGCCGGTGAACGGGCCCTGCGGGACCTGCTGGGGGTGGAGTCGATGGAGTTGCGCTAGCCGCGCGGTGCGCCCCGTCCGCCCCGACACGCCGTCGACCACGCACGGCGTCCGGTCGACCCGGCCCCGCACCCTCCGACCCCGCACGGCTCCCCGTCCGCCCCACACAACGCCCCGGCCGCCCCGGGCACTCCGCCCCCAGCCACACACGGCACCCCGTCCGACCCCCACAAGGCCCTCCGGTCGACCCGGCACCGCACCCTCCGACCCCGCACGGCTCCCCGTCCGACCCACACAACGCCCCTCCGAACGCGCACGGCGCCCGGGTCGATCCCGGCACGGCGCCTACCGCCCGCAGACAGCCATTCCTCCCACGCCGCACGGCACTCCCGAGCGAACACGGCCGGCGCGCCCACGCCGCACGCCACTTCCGACCGCACACGATCAGCCCGCCCACCCTTGCAACGCACCCCCCGACCGCGTGCGGCGATCTTCCGGGCGCGCGGTGCCCCGTCCGAAATGCGCGAGCCTTCGGGCCCGTCCCCCTCCTAGCCTCTGGAGCATGATGTCGAACACCTCCCCGTCCCGTCCCGTCCGCCGGGCGGAGCTGCTGGCCGGTGGTGCGGCCGCGGTCACCGTCGTGCTGTGGGCCTCCGCCTTCGTCTCGATCCGCAGCGCGGGCGACGCGTACTCGCCGGGTGCGCTGGCGCTCGGGCGGCTGCTGGCCGGGACGCTGACGCTGGGGGTGATCTGCCTGCTGCGGCGGGAGGGGCTGCCGCCGCGCACGGCCTGGCGTGGCATCGGGATATCGGGACTGCTGTGGTTCGGCTTCTACATGGTCGCCCTCAACTGGGGCGAGCAGCAGGTCGACGCGGGTACGGCCGCCCTGGTCGTGAACACCGGGCCGATCCTCATCGCCCTGCTCGGTGCCCGGTTGCTCGGTGACCCGATGCCGCCGCGGCTGCTGGCGGGGATGGCGGTGTCGTTCGCCGGTGCCGTGACGGTGGGTCTGTCGATGTCGGGCGAGGGCGGTTCCTCGGTGCTCGGGGTGGTGCTGTGCCTGCTGGCGGCGATCGCGTACGCCGGCGGTGTCGTGGCGCAGAAGCCGGCGCTGGGCACGGCGAGTCCGCTGCAGGTGACGACGTTCGGCTGCCTGGTCGGCGCTGTGCTGTGCCTGCCCTTCGCGGGGCAGCTCGTCCAGGAGGCCGCATCGGCGCCCACCTCGGCCACGCTCAACATGGTCTACCTGGGCGTCTTCCCGACCGCGCTGGCCTTCACGACGTGGGCGTACGCCCTGTCCCGCACGACCGCGAGCAAGATGGGCGCGACGACGTATGCGGCGCCCGCGCTGGTCGTCCTGATGTCGTGGCTGTTCCTCGGCGAGGTGCCGGGGGTGCTCACGCTGGTGGGCGGTGTGCTGTGCCTGGCCGGTGTGGCGGTGTCCCGGTCGAGGTCGCGCGCGGCGGAACGGGCCGTGACTCCGGGAGCGGTTCCGGAGACACGGCCCGAGGAAGCCAAGGAGGCCGAGGAAGCCGAGAAGGCCGAGGACTCAGCCCGCTGACTCGGTATTCGTCGCCGTCTCGGCCCTCGTCTCCGGCTCCGGCTTCGTCCCCGTCTCGGCGCTGGTCTCCGGCCCCGGCTTCGTCTCCGTCTCGGCCCTCGTCTCCGGCTCCGGCTTCGTCTCCGTCTCGGCGCTCGTCTCCGGCCCCGCATTCGTCCGTGGTTCCGCCGATGCCTCCGCCGCGCGCGCCCGGTCCGCGAGGATCTTGATCGACACCAGGGCGATCACCGACAGCACGACGATGTACCCGGACACCGCCATCGACGTACCCGTCGCCTCCAGCAGCAGCACCATCATGAACGGTGCGAGCCCGCCGCCCGCCACGGCCGCGATCTGGTAGCCGAGGGAGGCGCCGGTGTAGCGCATCTCCGGCGTGAACAGCTCGGCGAACAGGGCGGCCTGGGGGCCGTACATGATGCTCAGGAAGCAGCTGGCGACGAACGTGCCGACCGCGAGCCACAGCAGCGAGCCGGTGTCGATCAGCAGGAAGAGCGGTACGGCCCACAGCGCGATGCCCACGGCTCCGAGGGCGTAGATCCGGATGCGGCCGACGCGGTCGGAGAGCGCGGCGGAGGCCGGGATCAGCACCAGCTGGGTGAGGCTGACGCAGAGCGAGACGGTGAGCACCGCGCTCTTCTTCATGTCCAGCTCGCGGGTCGTGTAGTCGAGGACCCCGGTGATGAGGATGTAGAAGGTGGCGGTGTTCACGGCGAAGGAGCCGCCGGCCAGGAGCACCGTGCCCAGGTGACCGCGCAGGATCGTGCGCAGCGGCGAGTTCTGCTCGGACTTCTCCTTCTCGGCGAGCGCCCGTTCGGCCTCCCGGAACGCCGGGGTCTCCTCGACGTGCTTGTGGATGTACCAGGCGAGCGCGAGGACCAGCAGGCCGACCAGGAACGGCACGCGCCAGCCCCAGGCCGCGAACGCCGAGTCGGTGGTGAGGGCTCCGGCCAGCAGGAAGACCGTGTTTGCGGTGACGACGCCGATAGGGACGCCGAGCTGGACGACACTGCCGTAGACACCGCGCTTGCCCTCCGGGGCGTACTCGGTGGCCAGGAGCATCGCGCCGCCCCACTGGGCGCCGACGGCGACGCCCTGGGCGACGCGCAGCAGGACGAGCAGGATCGGGGCGGCCACACCGATCGTGTCGTACGTGGGCAGCAGGCCGATGCCGGTGGTGGCCACGCCCATCAGCGTGAGCGCGAGGACGAGCATCGGCTTGCGGCCGCGCTTGTCACCGAGGTGTCCGGCGACGATGCCGCCGATGGGCCGGGCGAGGAAGCCGACGGCGAAGGTGGCGAACGAGGCGAGGACGCCTGCGGTGGCGCTGCCGGCGGGGAAGTAGAGGTCGCCGAGCACGAGGGCGGCGGCGATGCCGAAGACGAAGTAGTCGTACCACTCGACGGCCGAGGCGAGCGCCGCCGCGGTGGCCACCCGGCGGCGGCTGCCGGCGGCGGGCGTGGTCGTGGCGGGCCGAGCGGAAGGTGCCGTGTCCATGTGGTGCACGCTCCGGGGGTGCGGGGGACGGAACGGGGGGTGGCTCGATTCGAGTTCCGGGGAACGTACTGACCGGACGGTATGGACGTCAACGGGTCGCGCACCAGGACTTTTACCTGTACTCGACACCCACCGCGGGCCCGGGCATGCCGAAGGCCCCGGCCTCGCGGGAGGCCGGGGTACCGGACGATTCGGGCCTAGAAGACGACCAGGGCCCGGCCGCCCTTGCCCGCCGTCATGTTCTCGAAGGCCGCCGGAATGCCGTCCAGGGAGATGCGCTCGGTCACCAGCGCGCTCAGGTCGAGGCGGCCCGCCCGGATGTGTTCGGCCAGGACCGGGAGGTCGCGGGCCGGATCGGAGTTGCCGTAGACGCAGCCGGAGAGGGTGCGGCCCCAGTGGAAGATCTCCAGGGCGTTGAAGGTGACCTGCTGGTCCTTGCCGCCGATGCCGACGACCGTGGTGCGGCCGCCGCGGCGGGTCGAGTCCCAGGCCGTGCGGATGCTGACCGCGCGTCCGGCGCACTCCACGGCGACGTCGACGCCCTGCTTGCCGGTGAGGCCGCGGATCTCACGGGCGGTGGTGTCGGAGGCGACGACGTAGTCGGTGGCGCCCGCCGCCCTGGCCAGTTCCTCCTTCTCGGCGGACACGTCCACCGCGACGATCTTCGAGGCGCCCGCGATCCGGGCGGCCTGGAGAGCGGAGAGGCCCACTCCCCCGACGCCGAACACCGCGACCGTCTCGCCGGCCCGGACCCTGGCCGAGTGGTGGACGGCGCCGTAGCCGGTGAGGACGGCGCAGCCGAGGAGGGCGGCATCGGTGAGCGGGACGCCGTCCGGGACCGGCAGGACGCAGGACGCGGAGACGACCGTCTCCTCGGCGAACGCGGCGACGTTCAGGCCGGGGTGCAGGTCGGTGCCCTCGGTGGTGCGGGCGTAGACGTCGGCGGCGCCACTGAGAGCGTTGGCGCACAGCCACACCTCACCGAGCGAGCAGGCGTGGCAGGCGCCGCAGGACGGGGCCCAGTTGAGGACGATCCCGTCGCCGGGCGCGACGTGGCCGACGCCCTCGCCGACGGCGACGACCGTGCCGGCGCCCTCGTGGCCGAGGACGGCGGGGACGGGCACGCGCATGGTGCCGTCGGACAGGGACAGGTCGGAGTGGCAGACCCCGGCGGCGGCGAGCCGGACGCGGACCTGGCCGGGCCCGGGGTCGGGCAGGTCGATGCCGGTGATCTCCAGTGGGGAGCCGATGGCGGGCAGGACGGCGGCGCGGACAGCCATGACGGAAGGGACTCCCTGACTAGAACTGGAGGGACTTGGTCTGGAGGTACTCGGCAAGGCCGTGCACGCCGAGTTCGCGGCCCACGCCGGACTGCTTGTAACCGCCGAAGGGCGCGAGCGGGTTGAAGCGGCCGCCGTTGATGTCGACCTGGCCGGTCTCCATCCGGCGCGCGAAGGCCACCGCCTCGGTCTCGTCAGCGGCCCAGACGGCGCCGGCCAGGCCGTACACCGTGCCGTTGGCGATGCGCAGGGCGTCCTCCTCGTCCTCGTACTTCAGGATCGACAGGACCGGGCCGAAGATCTCCTCCTGCGCGATGGTCATGTCCGGAGTGACGTCGGCGAAGACGGTCGGGGCCACGAAGTAGCCCTGCCCGCGCGGGGCTTCGGGGCCGCCGGCGACCAGGCGGGCGCCCTCCGCGACGCCCTTCTCGATGTAACCGCGCACCCGGTCCTGCTGCTTGGCGTTGACGACCGGGCCGATGCGGTCGCCGTACTTGGCGGCG
The DNA here is from genome assembly GCF_014205055.1 of Streptomyces luteogriseus. NCBI lineage: Bacteria > Bacillati > Actinomycetota > Actinomycetes > Kitasatosporales > Streptomycetaceae > Streptomyces > Streptomyces luteogriseus. The sequence goes on along the minus strand of NZ_JACHMS010000001.1, from coordinate 6,917,694 downwards.
GCGGCAGCGGCGAGCTCGACGGCCTCGTCGTACCGGTCGCGGTGGACCAGCATCCGCGTCCAGGCGCTGCAGGTCTGCCCGGAGTTGGACATGACGTTGGCGATGCCGACGTTGACCGCCTTGGCCAGGTCGGCGCTCGGGAGGATGACGTTGGCGGACTTGCCGCCCAGTTCGAGGGCGACCTTCTTGACCTGCCCGGCGGCGATCGCGGCGATCTGCCGGCCGACGGCGGTGGAACCGGTGAAGGAGACCAGGTCGACGCCGGGGTGTTCGGCGAGAGCCTGTCCTGCCACCGGGCCGAGCCCCGTGACCAGGTTGAAGACGCCCGCCGGGAGCCCGGCCTCCTGCACGGCGTCGGCGAACAGCCGGGCGACCAGGGGGGTGTCCTCGGCGGGTTTCACCACGACCGTGCAGCCTGCCGCGAGGGCCGGGGCGACCTTGGCGACGATCTGGTGCAGCGGGTAGTTCCAGGGCGTGATCGCCGCCACGACACCGACCGGCTCCTGGTGCACGACCGAGTTGCCGGTCTTCTCCTCGAAGGCGTACGTGGCCGCCAGCTCGGCGTAGGAGCCCGCCACCGCGATCGGCACGCCCGCGTGGACGGCCTGCGAGAACTTCAGCGGCGAGCCGAGTTCGGCCGTGACGGTCTCGGCGATCTCGTCGGCACGGGTCACGAGCACGTCCCGCAGGGCGGCCAGGTGCGCCGCGCGCTCGGCGGGCGGGGTCGCGGCCCAGCCCGGCAGGGCGGCGCGGGCGGCCCGCACGGCGGCGTCGACGTCCTCGGCGGTGCCCGCCGGGACCGTGCCGAGGACCTGCTCGTCGACCGGGTTCACGACCTCGATCACGTCCTGGCCGGCGGCGGGGCGCCAGGCGCCGTCGATGTACATGCCGTCATGTGCCTTCATCGCGCATCCTCCGAGGCTGGGCGTCGTCGTCCGACATAAACTAGCGACGATAGTTTTCTGGCGCCAGACACCCCTGCTCATCACAGCACGCGGACGGCCACGTCCGGATGTGCCGCTCCTCACTCCCCCAGGTCGGGCAGGCGCGCCGGGTGCGGGCAGATGCGGTCGCCCTGCTGGTCGAAGACGAAGAGGTGGGCGAGGTCGACCAGGAGCGGCACCTGCATGCCGTGGCGCAGGGCCAGGTCCGGGGTGGTGCGCACGATGAGGTCTCCGGGCAGGCGGGCATCGGCGGTGGCGGCGGCGCTCCGGGTGTCCTCCGGGTGGTCCAGGGCGACGACGGGTCCGGCCCGCCCGGCCGTGGACCGCTCCCGGATCCTCGTGAGGACCGAGCCGTCGCTGCGGCGCCGCCGGGCGGGGCGGCCGGGGCGGGGGCGCGGGGCCTCCAGTTCGGGGACGACGGCGGGGCTGGAACCGGTGTTGAAGTGGACGAGGATCTCGTGCCCCTGGAACTCCACGTGCTCGACCAGGCCGGTGATCGGCACCTCGCCGGGGCGGGCCGCGCTGTGCTTGGCGATCCGGACCGCCTCCGAGCGCAGTCCGACGATGACCTCGCGGCCCTGCTGGACGCGCAGCAGCTGGTGGTCCAGGGAGAGCGGCTCGGGCAGGCGCAGGAACTGCTTGCCCAGGCTGATGGTCATCGCCCCGTCGAGCGGGGCACGCACCAGGCCGCGCAGCAGGTTGATGCGTGGGGTGCCGATGAACGCGGCGACGAAGACGTTGCTGGGCAGCGCGTAGACCACGCGAGGGCTGTCGACCTGCTGGAGCACACCGCCGCGCAGCACGGCGACCCGGTCGCCGAGCGACATGGCCTCGGCCTGGTCGTGAGTGACGTAGATCGTGGTGACGCCCAGCTCCTGGGTGAGCCGGGAGATCTCGGCCCGCAGATGGGTGCGGAGCTTGGCGTCGAGGTTGGACAGCGGCTCGTCCATCAGGAACGCGGAGGGGTGGCGGGCGATGGCCCGGCCCATCGCGACCCGCTGGCGTTCACCGCCGGAGAGCTGGGCGGGCAGGCGGTCGAGGAGGTCCTCGATGCCGAGCATGCGGGCGGTGGCGTCGACCCGGGGGCGGGGGTCCGCACCCGGGTCCTCGATGCGCAGCGGGAACCCGATGTTCGCGCGGCTGGTCATGTTCGGGTACAGGGCGAAGTTCTGGAAGACCATCGCCATGTCCCGGCCGGACGGCGGCAGGTCGTTGGCGTACTCGCCGTCGAGCAGCAGCTGCCCCTCGTCGATCTCCTCCAGCCCGGCGATCATTCTGAGCACGGTCGACTTGCCGCAGCCGGACGGGCCGAGCAGCACGAGGAACTCGCCGGGCGTGATGTCCAGCGACAGCCGGTCCACCACGCGGGCGCCCCGCGTGTAGGACTTGCTCACGTCGTGCAGGGAGATGGCGCGTGTCATGAGGTGCCCCCGAGGGGTCATCAGGGCGCTGGTGCTCCGCGGTCGGAAGCCCCGTACGGGTCGTACGGGGCTGTGGGTCACGGAAGTTAACGGAATGTGTGCGGCCGGGGGAAGAGACCGGACAAGATCGGGGGCTCCGGTCCATCTGGTGAGAAGGCGGACGACCCGGTTCGGCCGGCGGTCCGGACGTGGTCCGGGTCAGCGGATGCCGGTGAGGTGGGCGAAGACGACCACGTTCCCGGAGTAGCCCTTCCTGCGGTCGTAGCTGCCGCCGCAGGTGATCAGGCGCAGCTCGGGACGGCCCCGGGCGCCGTACACCTCCTGGCTGGGGAAGTGCGCCTTCTCGTACGACTTGATCTTGTCGACCGTGTAGACGGCGATCCGCCCGTCGGCGCGGCGGGCCTTGACGATCCGGCCCCGCTTCAGCTCGGGCAGCCCGGCGAAGACGGCCGGTCCGCTGTCCGTGTCCAGGTGCCCGACGGCCACGGCGGTGCCCTGCTCGCCGGGCGAGGCGCCGTGCCGGTACCAGCCGACGAGCTTGGGGTCGTCGTCGGGCGGTGCGGTGAGGCGGCGGTCGCGGTCGAGGCCGAGGTCCATGACCGGGGCGTCGAGGCGGAGGTAGGGGATGAGGAGGCGGGTGGCCCGGGAGCGGGGCAGGGGGCGGAGGCCGGCAGGGGGGCGGGGCTTCCGGACGGCGGGGGCGGCGGGCTCGGGAGCGGGGCGGGGGGCGGCGGCCGTGGGTCGGGGGCGGGGCGGGGGCTTGGCGGGGCCGGGGGTGCGGGGGGCGCTGGTGACGGCGCCCCGGGGGTGAGGCCCTTCGGTGCGGGGGTCGTCGGTGGCGGGGCCGGGGGTGCGGGCCGGGGGTGCAGGGGATGCGGAGCGCCGGGGTGGGCCGGTGCGGGGCCCGGCCGGAGCGTTGGGGTCATCCCGTAGGACAGGGGCGCCGGTGCCAGTGTCACTGCCGGTGCGGGTGCCGGTGCCGGAGGCTCCCGGCAGGGCAGCCGTCCCCGTGCCGGAGCCCGCCGGGTGGGCGGCCGTGGTGAAGTCCGGTGGGAGGGCGGTGACCGTGCCGCCGGGTTCATCGCCCCGGTCCCAGCAGACGCCGACCACCACCAGCAGCGAAACGGCCACCACGATCGTCCGCGTCAGCCGATAGACACGCCTGCGACGCCAGGGCCTATGGGACCGCCGGGGCCACCCGCCGGGGGTGCCGGAGGCCCCGTAGGCCGCTGGGTACCGCCCCGGCGGGACGACTCCGGAGCCGGGTCCGGGCCCGGATCCACGCCGGGCCCCTGGGCCCGCGACGGACCCGGCCCGCCGCCGAATCTCCCGGCCCCCGGCAGCGGCACCCTCGCGCCGAAACCCCGCGACATCGGCAGTGACAGCCCCGTGCCGAAACCCCGGTACATCGGCAGCGGCGGCCCGGCGCCAAAGCCCCGGGACCTCACCGGCACCGGGTCCCGGCAGGGACCCCGGATCGCCGGAACCGGGCCGGCGTCGAAATCCCGGGCCGGCACCGACGGTGACGGCCCCGCGTCGAAACCCCGCGACATCGGCAGTGGCGGCCCCGCGCCGAGACCCCGGGACCTCACCGGCACCGGGTCCCCGCAGAAACCCCGGATCGCCGGAACCGGGCCGGCGTCGAAACCCCGGGCCGGCACCGGCACCAGGCCCGCGCCGACCCACCGGGGCGGCGGATCCGGAACCCGAACCGGCGCCCCCAGGCCCGAGGCCGGTGGCAGCGCCCCGTCGGCCCGGCGGAGCCGCCGCAGCCCCGGCCCCTCCCCCGCGCCTCCCCGACGGCGCGTCCGCGGAACCGGAACCGGAACCGGAACGGGAGCTGGAACCGGAGGCGGGGACGAAACCGAAACCGGAACCGGGGCCGGAATCAGAGCCGGGACCGGCGCCACGCCGAACCGTCGAGGCGGCGCCGTACCCCGCCCCGCCTCCACGCCGCCTCACCGGCCCGGCGTCGGGCCCGAGCGCGTCCCCGCCCCGCCCCGGCCGGGAGGAGCGATCCGCGGACCGGGCCTTACGCGGCGCCATCGGGGCGGCGACGGAGCCGGAACCAGACCGTCCCGGCGACGGCGGCCAGGCCGACCGCGGCCGCGCCGGTGACCGGCGTGAAGGCCTCACTGCGGGCGATGCCGCCGCCGCCCGCGGGCGGGCCGCCGACCGGCGTCGTCGGCTTCGAGGTCGGGCAGTCGACCTTGAACACCTTGAACTTGCCCGCGCCGTGGGCCTGGTCGGTGAGCCACGTCAGCTTGTACTGCCCGTTGGGCAGGTCGACGGCCGTGGTACGGCCCGCGCCGGTCGCGTCGGCGGTGAAGGTGCCGGTGCGCGTGGCCCCGCCCGGGACCTCGGGCTGGGTCTGGATGGTCCAGTTGACCTTCTCGCCCGCGTCGAAGGTGAACGCGGCGAGGTAGAAGTCGCAGACCTTCGGGTCGTTGCGCTGGTTGGCCGCGGCCGTCGTGCTGGCGTGGATCTTGACGTCTCCGTTGTCCCCCGGGATCGGAGCGGCGACGGCGGACACCCCGCTCAGGGTGGTCCCTGCGAGGGTGAGGGCGGCGAGGGCGGCGGTGCGGGTGCCGGCACGACGCGCGAGGGGTACCACGGGCATGAACATGCCTCCAAGTCAGATGATTTACATACAAACACCTCGTCACCTGACTCTCTGTCACCTCATGGCCGAAAGGCGGCAGCACGCCCTACGACGCGTCAGATATCGCTCTTCCGGCGCAGCGACACCCCACGCCTGAGGCCTCTTCGCCCGTCGGAGACCTCGCCTGCCACCTCCTCCGGCTCCCGTGGCGACCGCACCGCGACCCCGGACGACAGCAGCAACAGCACGCCCAGCATCACGAACGGCGCCGCCACACCGGCGACTCCCGCCATCAAGCCGGCCGCGGCGGGCGCGGCGACCTGGCCGAGCCGGTTGCCGGTCAGGCGCAGGGCCAGAGCCGTGGAACGGGCGTCGTCGGGGGCGGCCTGGACGACCGTCGTCATGGACAGCGGCTGGCCGACCCCGAGGCAGAAGCCCAGCGCGACCAGCAGCAGGCCGAGCGCCCACACCGGCACCGGCAGGGCGATGCCCGCGCAGAGCAGGGCCGCGAGCAGACAGGTGAGCGTCAGCAGCAGGGTCCGGCCGAGCAGCCGCAGCAGGGGCGTCAGCACCATGCGGCAGGCGATCGTCGCCGCGGCGCGCAGACTGAGCAGGACGCCGATCACGGACGGTGCGATGCCCCGGTGTTCGCCGACCACCGGCAGGTAGGCGGTCAGGATGTCCGTCGCGGACAGCACGGCGAGACTGATGAAGATGCCCGCCGGCACCCCCCGGGCGCGCAGGATGCCGCCGACCGGGATGCGGTCGCTCTTGTCCGGGCGGGACGCGGACGCCGTACGGCGGTGCTCGATGCGCCACAGCGAGGTGAACGCGACCGCCGCCGTCGCACCCGCCACGATCAGGGCCAGCGCGCTGCTGCCGGCCATGTCGTCGCCGCCGATCAGCGCGCCCGCGGCGACCGGGCCGACCAGCTGGCCGAGGGCCGCGCCGATGGTGAAGTGGCCGAAGTTGCGGTCCTGTTCGTGCGGCGCGGACTGTCGGGCGACCAGGGACTGGGAGCCGATGACGAAGCACAGGTGCCCGAGGCCCATCACCCCGCTCCAGAGGGCCATCGTCCACAGGGAGCCGGCGACGCCGCTGAGGACGCAGCCGCCGGATATGAGCACCACGCCGACCGGCAGCAGGGGCGCGCAGCGGCCGTTGTCGGTGCGGCGGCCCAGGGGCACGGCGGCGAACAGGGGCAGCAGCGCGTAGACACCGGCGATCACACCGATCGCGCGCTCGTCCGCGCCCAGCGCGAGGGCCCGGTAGGAGACGGCGGGCCGAGCCATCGACACCGCCCCCTGCGCGAAGCTGAAGGCGATGACGAGGCGGAGCAGCCAGCCGCGGTTCCCACCGGGCCTCACGATGACGTCCTCCATGAAGTGGCTCAGATGATCCCGAACAACATGCCCGCGCCGAGGATGACCAGACAGGTGAGGGCGGCCCACTTCACGACGAACTTGGTGTGGTCGCCGAACTCCACCTTGGCCATGCCGACCAGGACGTAGACGGCCGGGACGAGCGGGCTCGACATGTGCAGCGGCTGGCCGACCAGGGAGGCGCGGGCCATCTCCAGCGGGGAGACACCGTGCGCGGCACCGGCCTCGGCGAGGACGGGCAGGACACCGAAGTAGAAGCCGTCGTTCGACATGAAGTAGGTGAGCGGCAGGCTCAGGAGGCCGGTGACGAGGGCCATGTGCGGGCCCATGCTGGCGGGGATGACGTCCACCATCCACTTGGCCATGTTGTCGACCATGCCGGTGCCCTGGAGGACGCCGGTGAAGACGGCGGCTGCGAAGACCATGCCGGAGACGTTCAGGACGTTCTCGGCGTGGGCGGCGATGCGGGCCTTCTGGTCCGGGATGTGCGGGAAGTTGACGGTGAGCACGAGTGCGGCGCCGAGCAGGAACAGCACCGGGATCGGCAGCAGCTCCATGATCATGGCGGTGAGCAGGCCGACCGTGAGCAGCGCGTTGAACCAGTAGAGCTTGGGGCGCAGGGTGGACCGGTTGGGGTCGAGGCCCTGGAAGCCGTCGTCCTCCTCGGAGGCCGCGGAGCCCGTGGCGTCCTCGGGAGCGTCCGTGCCGGAGCCCGCGCCACCCGCGACGCCCGCACCGGCCGTGCCGCCCTTGCGCATCGAGACCTTGCCGTCGCCGGAGCCGCCGGAGCCGACGAGAACCGTCTCGGTCTCCTTCTCCTCCTCCAGCACCTCGTCCAGCGTCAGCACGCCCAGCCGCCGGCGCTCGCGCACACCGAGCACGTACGAGAGGACGAAGACGAAGAGCAGACCGACCAGGAGGGCCGGGATCATCGGGACGAAGATGTCACTGGCGTCGAGCTTCAGCGCGGTCGCGGCACGGGCGGTCGGGCCACCCCAGGGGAGGGTGTTCATCACGCCGTTGGCCATGGCGGCGACACCGGTCATCACGACCAGGCTCATCTTCAGGCGCTTGTACAGCGGGTACATCGCCGAGACGGTGATCATGAAGGTGGTGGAGCCGTCGCCGTCCAGCGAGACGATCGCCGCGAGCAGGGCGGTGCCCACGACGATCCGCATCGGGTCGGCTTTACAGAATTTGAGGATGCCGCGGACGATCGGGTCGAAGAGACCGACGTCGATCATCACGCCGAAGTAGACGATCGCGAACATGAGCATCGCCGCGGTGGGGGCGAGGTCGGTCACGCCGTCGAGGACGTAGTCGCCGAGGTGGGCGCCCTTGCCGACGAACACGCAGAACAGCGCGGGAATCAGCACGAGCGCCGCGATCGGCGACATCTTCTTCATCATGATCAGGACCAGGAAGGTCGCGATCATGGCGAAGCCGAGGATGGTCAGCATGAGTGGATACCTAACGTTCGCCCTTGAACATCCCACCAGGGCCGGCGGTGTCCGAGACGTTAGGTGCGTTCAAGCAGCGTTAACAAGACGTTGACGTGCGAGCAATAAGCGCAAAACTGCTGGTCACAGCTTTGCTCAGGTCAGAGCGGTGAGCTTTTCGGTCACGGAGGACGCTTCCGGGCACGTCTCGGGGGCCACCTCGACCGGCACTCCGTTGAGGACCGCGTTGCCCGACAGCGGGTCGAGCAGGCGGCCGTCGAGGAGCTGGTTGACGTTGACGCCGGGGTCGGTGGAGGCGTGGCTGAGTCGGGTGCCGGGACGGTCGTGGCCCCAGCCGTGCGGCAGACTCACCACACCGCGGCGGACCGTGTCGGTGACCTCGGCCTCCACCGTCACCTCTCCCCCGGCACCCTTCACCCGCACCGGCTCCGCGCTCTTCACGCCCAGCCGCTCGGCGTCCTTTGGGTGGATGTGCAGGGTGCAGCGGTTCGAGCCGCCGGTGAGGGCGGGCACGTTGTGCATCCAGCTGTTGTTGGAGCGCAGATGACGTCGGCCGACCAGGACGAGCCCCTCGGGGCGTTCGGCGAGGGCCGCGCGCAGCCGGGGCAGGTCGTCCGCGATCGGACCGGGGAGCAGTTCCACCTGGCCGCTGCGGGTCTTCAGGGGCTGCGGCAGCCGGGGTTCGAGCGGGCCGAGGTCGATGCCGTGCGGGTGCGCGAGCAGCTTCTCCAGGCTGAGCCCGTCGGGTCGTGCGCCGAAGCCGTCGCCGTAGGGGCCGAGGCGCAGCATCATGTCGAGCCGTCGTTCGGGGCCGGTGTCGCCGGTGAGCCGGCCGGCGAGCTCGCGCGGGTCGCCGCCGTGGACCGGCGAGTGCGGCTCGTTCACCGCCTTGCCGAGGGTCTGGTCGATGACCATCCCGTCGACGGCCGCCGGGTCGGCTCCGTGCATGCCCGTGACGGCCAGGGTCAGCCGGGCCAGGATCTCCGTCTCCGCCATGCGGCCGGGTTCCAGGGGGATCGCGGGGCGGGTGTAACGGACCTGGTTGCGTACGGCGAAGGTGTTGAACGCGAAGTCGTGGTGCGGGCTCTGGGAGGGCGGGGGCGGGGGCAGGACCACGTGGGCGTGGCGCGAGGTCTCGTTGAGGTACGGGTCGACGCTGACCATGAAGTCGAGCGAGTCGAGGGCCTTGTCGAGCCGGTCGCCGTCGGGGGCGGACAGTACGGGGTTGGCGGCGACGGCGATCAGCGCCCGCACCGGCTCGCCCTCCTCGGTGGCGGTGTCGATCTCCTCCGCGAGGGCGGAGAGGGGCAGTTCGCCCTTCGCCTCGGGGTGCCGGCTCACCCGGGAGTGCCAGCGCCCGAGGGCGAAGCCGCGGCCGGGTCCGGCGGGGCGCGGGGTCCTGTCGGTGGCGGCCTGCGGGAAGAGCGCGCCGCCGGGCCGGTCGAGGTTGCCGGTGAGGATGTTCAGGACGTCGACGAGCCAGCTGGCGAGGGTGCCGTGCGGGACGGTGCAGCTGCCGATCCGGCCGTAGACGGCGGCGGTGGGGGCGGCGGCCAGCTCGCGGGCGAGGGTGCGGATGACGCCGGCCTCGACGTCACAGGCCTCCGCGACCGCCTCGGGCGTGAACTCCCGCAGTTCTGCGGCCAGTTCCTCGACGCCCTGGACGTGCGGGGTCGGCTCGACGAGGCCCTCGTCGTAGAGCACCCGCGCCATCGCCGCCAGCAGCAGCGCGTCGGTGCCGGGCCGGACGGCGATGTGCCGGTCGGCGAGCTTCGCGGTGCGGGTGCGCCGGGGGTCGATCACGACGAGGGTGCCGCCGCGGGCCTTCAGGGCCTTCAGCTTGCCGGGGAAGTCGGGGGCGGTGCACAGACTGCCGTTGGACTCCAGCGGGTTGGCGCCGATCAGGAGCAGGTGGTCGGTGCGGTCGAGGTCGGGTACGGGGATGGCGTTGGCGTCACCGAACAGCAGGCCGCTGGAGACGTGCTTGGGCATCTGGTCGACCGTGGAGGCGGTGAAGACGCTGCGGGTGCCGAGCCCGGCGAGCAGGACGGCCGGGTAGAGGGCACCGGCCATGGTGTGCACGTTGGGGTTGCCGAGGACGACGCCGACGGAGTTCGGGCCGTGGCGCTCCACGACGGGCCTGACGCCGGCGGCGACCGCGTCGAAGGCCTCCTCCCAGGTGGCCTCGCGCAACTCGCCGTCCCGCCGTACGAGCGGGGTGCGCAACCGGTCGGGGTCGGAGTCGACAGCCCCGAAGGAGGCGCCCTTGGGGCAGATGAATCCCCGGCTGAACACGTCGTCGCGGTCACCGCGGGCGTGGGTGACGCGCGTCCCCTCGATGGTGAGGGTCAGGCCGCAGGTGGCCTCGCACAGGGGGCAGATACGCAGGGCGGTGCGGGACACGGGTCCTCCCGGGGGGCGGCGGCTACGGTGACGCGCTGACGCGTCCGAGCATACCGACCGGTATGGACGGTGGGGAGGCCCTCGCGGGATCCGGTCGGTCGAGCAGTGGAGGCCCTTGCGGGATCCAGGTCAGCCCCCTCACGGGATCCAGGTCAGTCGAGCACCCGTGCCAGATAGGCCCGCAGCATCTCCCGGGCCTCGTCGATGATCCGCCGGTCCCCCTCCGGCGCGACCCGGAACGCCAGGTGCACGAGGGTGTCGGCGGTCTCGACGGCGATGAGGAAGACGCGGCGCAGATCGTCGTCGGGCTCGCGGTCGAGGTATCCGGACAGGAGTTCGGTGAGGCGGTCGGCGACGCGGTGGTTGGGTTCGGCGTCACGGGCGCCGACCGGGATCTGATTGCCGAAGTCGACGAGGGAGAAGCCGGGCGCGGTGCGCTTCATCTCCAGGTACTCGTCGAGCACCACGTCCATGGCCGTGCGCCAGCCCTCGCCCTCGCCGGTGCGGCGCAGACGCTCGGTGACGCGCACGGTGTACCGCTCGAGGTTGCGCTGCGCCAGCGCGTCGGCCATCTGGCGCTTGTTGCCGAAAAAGCGGTAGACCGAGCCGATCGGGACGGAGGCACGCTGGGCGACGGCACGGGTGCTCAGGGCGTCGTAGCCGACCTCGTCGAGGAGGTCGGCGCAGGCGTCGAGGATCCTGGTCAGGCGTTCGGCACTGCGCCGCTGCACGGGCGCACGACGGAGCGATGTCGCGGGGGGCACGGGTTTCATGATGCCCTTCCGGCGCCGTCGGGTGAACCTCGCCCCCCGGTGTCCGCGCCCTGCGTCCGGGCCTTGCGCCGGGAGGCCGCGTCCGGCGGGATCCCCGGGCCGGGCTCCGAGGACGTGATGTCGGCCGTGCTCTCCACGGGCTGGCCGTCCACGGCCCATACCGTGCCGTCGTCGGCGTAGAGGCGGGCGGTGACGTGGTGGGTGCCGCGCGGCACGAGGCGGGTGTCGAGCCGGTAGTCGGAGGCGCGCAGCCGGGCGACGGGGCGGCCGTCGACGAAGAGGTGCGCGAGACCCCGTCCGGCCACCGCGCGGGCTGCCGCGCCGGTCGGGGAGAAGCGGAAGTTGCGCACGGTCAGGCGTACGTCCCAGCCGCCTGCCGCGTCGGGCTGCACCTCGATCCCGACGTCGGGGGCACCCTCCCGCCCGACCTCGCGATAGGGCCGCCCCTCCGGGTCCCGGTCCTCCAGGATCTTGCCCACCGGTGTGGCCGACCCGGCACCCTCCCGGGCGTCGCCGGAGCCGCAGCCCGCGGATCCGGCCAGCAGGAGGACACAGACCGCGAGCGCGGCGAAAGGTCTCCGTGTCCACGTCATGTCCGGGAGCGTAGAACAGACGTCCGGCCCGGCGGATCGTTCTCAAGTCGGGTTCAGGTCATCCGTCAAGAGGAGGGGCGCGCCCCCCTTGCGTCGGGGAAAACGCAATCCTACGGTACGGCATAGGAATCGTACGCAAGGGAGCAGCGATCATGGGCGATGGGGGCACCACCCGCGCGAGCACGTTCGAGCGTGGGGGAGCGCGGAAGACCGCCGAAGGACTGACCTACCTCTCCGGCTTCGGCAACGAGCACAGCTCGGAGGCCGTCCCGGGCGCACTGCCCGAGGGCCGCAACTCACCCCAGCGGGCACCCCTCGGGCTGTACGCCGAGCAGCTGAGCGGTTCGGCTTTCACCGAGCCGCGCGCCCACAACCGCCGCTCGTGGCTGTACCGGATTCGCCCGTCGGCCGCGCACCCGGCGTTCACCCGGACCCACGGTGGCTCGATCCGCACCGCTCCCTTCACGCAGACCGTGCCCGACCCCAACCGCGTGCGCTGGAACCCGCTGCCCGACCCGGCGCCGGAGACCGACTTCCTGGCGGGCCTGTGGACCCTGGGCGGCAACGGTGACGCCACCCAGCGGACCGGCATCGCCGTGCACCTCTACGCGGCCAACGCCTCGATGGACCGGGTGTTCAGCGACGCCGACGGCGAGCTGCTCATCGTCCCGGAGCGCGGCGGGCTGCTGCTGCACACCGAGTTCGGTCTGCTTCATGTGGAGCCGGGACATGTGGCGCTCGTTCCCCGTGGGGTCCGCTTCCGTGTGGAGCTCCTGGACACGGCGTCCGACGGCGGGCAGAGCCCGACGGCCCGCGGCTATGTGTGCGAGAACTACGGCGCTCCCTTCCGCCTCCCCGACCTGGGCCCGATCGGCGCCAACGGGCTCGCCAACCCCCGGGACTTCCGCGCACCGGTGGCGGCGTACGAGGACGTCGAGGGCCCGGTGGAGGTGGTGAACAAGTTCTGCGGCAACCTGTGGACGGCCACCTACGACCACTCCCCTCTCGACGTGGTCGCCTGGCACGGCAACCATGTGCCCTACGTCTACGACCTGCGCCGTTTCAATGCGCTCGGCACCATCACCTACGACCACCCCGACCCGTCGATCTTCACGGTGCTGACGTCCCCGTCGGACACCCCGGGGCTCGCCGGTTGCGACTTCGTGGTGTTCGCGCCGCGCTGGCTGGTGGGCGAGGACACCTTCCGGCCGCCGTACTTCCACCGGAACGTGATGACCGAGTACATGGGCCTGATCGAGGGCGCCTACGACGCCAAGGCGGAAGGCTTCGTACCGGGGGGCGGTTCGCTGCACAACATGATGTCGGCGCACGGCCCGGACCGGGAGACGTTCGACCGGGCGAGCGCCGCGGAGCTGAAGCCGCAGAAGATCGACGACGGTCTGGCGTTCATGTTCGAGACGCGCTGGCCGCTCACCCTCACCCCGCAGGCCGCACGCGCGGAGCACCTCCAGCAGCGTTACGACGACGTCTGGCAGGGCCTGGAACGACACTTCCGCCCCCAGGGAGCCTGAGGGATCAGAAGCCCCCTTGCACTGATCATTTCCTACCGGTACGGATGGCCCGTGACCTCCTTCGCCCCGGATTCCATCGTCCTGAATCGCAAGCTGCCGCTCTGGTACCAGGTGTCGCAGTCGCTGCGCGCCTCGATCCTCGGCCGCTCGCCCCAGGACCCGCTGCGGCTGCCCACCGAGGAGCAGCTGGCCGGGCACTACGGCGTGAGCGTGCTGACGATGCGGCAGGCGCTGAAGGAGCTGGAGGACGAGGGGCTGATCTCGCGCCATCGCCGGCGGGGCACGTTCATCGAGCCGGACGCGCGCCGGGGTTCCCCGGTGCGCCTGCTCGGCTCGGTGGACGCGATCGTGGCCCAGCAGTCCGGCATGACGACCGAACTGCTGGACCACGGCAGCGCGCCCGTGCCGGGTGAACTCGCCGAGTTCTTCCCGGATGTCCGGGAGGTGTCGACGTACCACCGGCTGCGCAGCGACGAGAAGACCGGTGAGCCGACGAACCACGCCCGCAACTACGTGCGTCCCGAACTGGCCGCGCGGATCGACCTGGACGACCTCGTCCGGTGGCCGATGACCAAGGTGCTGCGGGACGTCGCGGGGGCGGACATCAGCCGCATCACGGACACGGTGGAGGCGCGGCTGGCCGACCCGGAGACCTCGAAGCTGCTCCAAGTCCCCCTGCTGAGCCCGATCCTGCACTACACCGGGGTGACGTACGACGCCGGGGGACGGCCGCTGGACGTGGCCGTCATCCACTACCGGGGGGACCGCTTCTCCTTCACGGTGACCCTGGACGCCACGTGAGCGCTCCGCTGGAAGCACCGCGTCCGCCCGCGCCCCGGTGGGGGCCGGTCGCGCCGGTCCCCGCGCCCCTTCAGGGCGCCGGATACGTCGTACGATGCCCAGCGTGACGCACGACGACGCTCCGCTGCTGGCGGACCTCATGCCGTGGTCCGTCGCACCGCCGCGGCTCGGCCGGGGCTGGCCGGCGGCCCCCGACGCGGGGTCCCTGAAGGCCCGCTGGGACGCCCTGGTCAAGGCCGAGGGCCCCGACCGCGAGGCGCTGTTCGAACCGACGCGTTCGCGCACGCTGCACACGGCGGTCGGCCAACTGCCCGGCCGAAGCGGCAGCGGCACGGAGAAGCTGGTGCGCGCCTCGGGGCCCTGCCCGGAGCCGGTGCGCGTCCTGCTCGCGCCCTACGACGAGCAATGGCTGATCCCCGACCAGCGGCTCATCGACGCGGCCCGCCCGGAGCTGTGGCGGGTGGCGGACCCGCGGCAGGTCTTCGTGGCGGAGACGCCCGGGGCGGCCCCTCCCCTGCTCGTCACCTCACTGCTCCCGCTGTTCCGGCCCGGCCGGGTCCGCCCGCTGTTCCGCCGCCCGGGCGGCCACGAGCCGAATCTGGCGCCGGGACTGGCGGAGCACCTCGGCACCCGGCTGGGCGGCACCCCGGCACCGCTGGACGTGCTGGCCTGGATCACGGCCACGGCCCGCCCTGACCTCACCGTCCCGCTCACCGGGGACGCCGACGCGTGGGAGCGGGGCCTGGAGCTGGGGCACCGGATGCTGTGGCTGATGCGCCGCGACGGCGAACGCCCCAAGCTGCCCGGCGGCCGCCGCCCCTACGTCCGCGCCCCGCTGCCCTCCCGGCCCGTGACGCTGCGCTACGACCGGGACGAGGAGGCCCTGTTCCTGGACGAGGGCCGCATCTCCCCCGTACCGCCGCAGGCCTGGGACTTCGAGGTGGGGGGAGTCCGCGTCCTGGAGCAGTGGTTCGCGGCCCGCGTCACCGCCCCCGAGCCGGGCACGCTGGCGGCGATCCGTCCCGCCACCTGGCCGCAGGCCTGGACGTCGGAGCTGCTGGAGCTGATCACCGTCCTCGCGCTGCTGGCCGAACTGCGTCCTCCGGAGGGGCCGGAGCTCCCCGACCCGGTCACGGCGACGGAGCTGAGCAAGGCCGGTGTCCTCCCGGTGCGGAGTGCGGCCCGCCGCCCGGCATCGGTGCTGGAGGGTCCCGAGGAGGGCCCCGAGGGGCAGCTGGCGCTGCTCTAGCGCAGCTCGGGGTCGAAGGCGAGCGGGCTGCCGGGACGGCTGCGGACGGTCGCGGAGTGGAATCCGGTCAGCGCGCCGGCGACGGACCTGCGGGGCCTCTTCGGCAACGCGCCGGTGCCCGACGGGGCGGCCCGGCCGGTGACTCACCCTGTAGCGGGGGTCGCTGCTGTGGTGCGCCGTGCTGCTCGGGGTGTTCGTGCCGCCGGCCGTGCGTCAGTACGCGCACGGGGATCGGTGAACGGGCGGCCGGAGCCGCGGGGACAGCCCCCGGTCACTGCCGGGCGGGGATGAGGCACCGACAGAGGGCGTGCCGCGCTCGGGAACACACCTGGCGTCGCTGCGAGCCGCGGGGATGACGGACGACGAGTGTCGCAGCGGTGCGCCAGGGGCGGTGTGACCGCCCGAGCGCGGGACCCCTACCTGCTGCCGAACAGCGAGCGACGCAGTCGGCGCAGCGGCGCGAAGAGCGAGACGCGACGCACACGCGCGCCCCTGCCACTGCGGTCGTGCGGCTGACGCGCGGTCAGTTCCCGCATCAGCGAGGTCGCCTCGACCGTCTCCCGCTGGGGGACGGCGGGGCCGCCCAGCACCGAGAGGTGGCGGTCGAGGCGCGAACTGGTCGCGCTGCTCCCGCAGGTGATCGCAGGGACCCTGGCCCTGCTGCGCACTGTTATCTGATCCATGTCACTCCCCACCCGTACGAGTCCACCCGGCCCGGGCAGGTTAACCCTATCGCCCCGTCCGGGCACTCGTGTATCGCGGTCACAGGATTCACCTTCCCCATAAGGGGGTTGACGATGTATCTCCGGTTACTCTCCGAATCCAACAGATTTCAGGGCGAGTTGGACGATCGGCTGAGTAGTGGGCTGCGGCGATCCCCCGCCGGGCTCGACGGTCACGGCCAGTGACGTCGCGGAGGTGCCCAGACCCGTTGCGACCAGGGGCGTGTCGCCCTCGAAGAGCCCGAGGGAGCGTGGTTGCGCGCCCGGGCGCATGAGCCACAACTGGTGCACGCGGCCGCCCGCGGGCGTCCCGTATCCGCCGAGGGTGACCACCGCGCTCCCCTCCGTGGCGGAAGCGACCACTCCGATGGTGCGGCCCCGTCCGTCCCGGCCACTGCTCGCACGGGCGTCCGGAGCTGCCAGAACGTGGGCGATCTCACGTGACCGATCTTGCTCGGCGGTCAGCCGGTCCTGGGTCCGGTTCGCCTGCACGGCGAACAGCGAGGCGACGACGAGGGCCGCGGCGGCGGTGGCCGTGGCGAAGGGCACGAACAGCGGGATCCGGCGCCGCTGCCGCTGCCGCGGCGGCGGCTGGGCGCCCCAGACGTGCGGCGGCAGCTGCGTCGCACGCGTCCGTGCCGGCTCACGAGCCGCGCCCTGCGGCGCCGGGTCCTGCGGAGTCGTCCGTACGGCGAGCATCACCCGGTCACGCAGCGCGGCCGGGGGCGGGGCGGTCGTGGACCAGGCGAGCCGGACGGCGTCCTCGGTCAGGGCACGCACCTCGGCGGCGCAGCGGTCGCAGTCCCTCAGGTGCTTCCGGAAGCGGACCCGCTCCGGGGGCTCCAGGGCGTCCAGCGCGTAGGGCGCGGCGAGCGAGTGCAGGTCCTCGCGGCGGAAGAGGCTCATGCCACTCCTCCCAGGCACTCGCGCATCCGGGTCAGCCCGTCCCGCATGCGGGTCTTGACGGTGCCCAGCGGCAGGGAGAGCTGCTCGGCCACTTCACGGTACGTGTAGCCCTCGTAGTAGGCGAGGGTGACCGACTGGCGCTGCAGGACGGTGAGCCGGTCCAGGCAGCGGCGCACCCACTCGCGTTCGAGGCCGGCCTCGACCTCCTCGGTGACCTGGTCGAAGGCGGGCTGGTTCGCCCGCAGTGCCTCGCGCTGCTCGCGCTCCCCGGCCGCCCGGGCGCTGCGGACCCGGTCGACGGCGCGGCGGTGGGCGAGGGTGAGGATCCAGGACATCGCGCTGCCCCGGCCGGGGTCGAACTTCGCCGCGGACCGCCACAGTTCGAGCAGCACCTCCTGAGCCACCTCCTCCGACTGGGCGGGGTCGCGCACCACGCGCCGTACGAGACCGAACACCGGTCCGGACACCACTCCGTACAGCTCCTCGAACGCCTTCTGGTCCCCACCTGCCACGAGCAGCAGCAGCTCGTCCGCCTCCACTCGGTCCCCCTCTCCGAGGCCGCACCGGGCCTGTCCCCTCACACGAGGCACTCGCAACGCACACACCTCCGGACGGGGTTACGGATCAGCGCGCCGAAAACGCGGGTCGCCCGGCGATGAAACAACTTTCCCCACTCGCCGTAAGAACGTTTGAGATTCGACCAATCCGCTTCGCCGACCACTCCGAATGGCGTGTGTCAGGCAAGTTGGCACCGAGGACGGACGGCATGACACCTAGCTTCAGGACCGGCGCGGGGCGCCGGAGCATCGCGACTGTGATCTGTGGTGCGCTGGCCACCGGCGGGCTCGCCGCCGCCGGTGTGACCGCGCTGGCACCTGAGGAGGCCTCCGCCTCCAGCCACCGCGAGGCCCCGCTGATCTCGGGAACCCCCCAGTACGACAACACCGACGTGTACGCGTTCGTCAGCCCGGACAAGCCGGACACGACGACCATCGTCGCGAACTGGATCCCCTTCGAGGAACCGGCCGGCGGGCCCAACTTCTTCCCGTTCGCCGAGGACGCCCAGTACGACCTGCGCATCGACAGCAACGGTGACGCGCAGGAAGACCTGCTGTTCCGGTACACGTTCAAGACGCACACGAAGAACGACAAGACCTTCCTCTACAACACGGGCCCGGTCGAGAGCCTCGACGACCCCGACCTCAACATCACGCAGACGTACGACCTCGAACTGATCAAGCTGAAGCGCCTGAAGGCCGTGTCGAAGACCAAGGTCGCCGACGACGTGCCGGTCGCGCCGTCGAACGTCGGCAAGGCGTCGATGCCGGACTACGACACCCTGCGCAAGCAGGCGGTCCACAAACTCGCCGGGGGCGCCCAGACGTTCGCCGGGCAGGCCGACGACCCGTTCTTCCTGGACCTGCGCGTCTTCGACCTGCTGTACGGCGGGAACCTCTCCGAGGTCGGCAATGACACCCTCAAGGGCTACAACGTCAACTCGATCGCCCTGCAGGTGCCCAACAGCTTCATCACCGAGTCGCACGAGCAGCCGGTCGTCGGCATCTGGTCGACGACGCAGCGCAAGAACGCCAAGGGCTACTTCTCGCAGGTCTCGCGCCTCGGCAACCCGCTGGTGAACGAGGTCGTCAACCCGCTGAAGGACAAGGACAAGTTCAACGCGTCGACGCCGCGGGACGACGCCCAGTTCCTGGAGAACGTCACCAACCCGGAGCTGCCCAAGCTCATCGAGGCGATCTACAAGATCCCGGCGCCGGCCGAGCCGCGCAACGACCTGGTCGACGTCTTCCTCAAGGGCGTCAAGGACCTCAACCAGCCGCCGCACGTGACGCCGTCGGAGCAGCTGCGGCTCAACACGTCCGTCAAGCCGGCCGCCAAGCCCAAGCGGCTGGGCGTCCTGGACGGTGACAACGCGGGCTTCCCGAACGGCCGTCGCCTCACCGACGACGTGATCGACGCCTCGCTCCAGGTCGTCGAGGGCGAACTGCTGGGCGCGAAGAACGACCTCGGTGACGCGGTCGACAAGAACGACAAGAAGTTCGAGAAGTCCTTCCCGTACGTGGCCCTGCCGACGGAGGGTTCGCGCGGCCCGCTCGCCAAGGGCGTGGACGGCGGCAACGACGTCCGCAGCCAGCTGGGCGACGCGCTCCAGCCGGCCGGCGCGGAGGGTTCGGACGACATGCGCCTGATGGCCGCCTCCGCGGGGGCCGGCGCCGGCGGCATCGTCCTGATCGGCGCGGCCCTGATGTGGTGGCGCCGCATGCGGAACCGGGCGTACTGACCCGCTCCGCTCTCACGGACTGGCGCGGCCCGTTCCCCATCCCCCACGGCGCGGGCCGCGCCGCCGACTCCACTCCCGCACCAGCCCATCCGATCGAGGAGAGGTCATGCCTCCGCGTCCGACCGACAGCACACCGGAGAGGCCCGACGACGACCGCGTGCCGTCGACGGACCCGGAGCCCGGGATCACCGGGGAGCGGGAGGGCGGCACCGGGAGCGGCTCCGCCCCCGGGCCCGGCGTCGATCAACGGGTCGCGGCGGTGCGGCGGGCCGCCGACGGGGGGCGGCGGTGGCGGGCCCTGCATGTGGCCGGGTGCGCCGTGCTGCTGGCGGTCGCGGTGACCGGTGGGGCCATCGCGGTCGGGGGTGCGCAGGACCGCGGGGCCGGTGTCGACGCCGTGTCCGCGGCCGGGGCGCTGTCGCCCGGCGATCTCGCCCGGGGGGACCTCGACGCGGGCATCGCCTCCCTGCAGAAGCATCTGCGGGCCCAGCCGAAGGACTTCGGCAGCTGGGCCACCCTCGGGGTCGCCTACGTCGAGCAGGCCCGTACGAAGGGCGACCCCTCCCGGTATCCGCAGGCCCAGCGCGCCCTGAAGCGGTCCCTCGGACTGGAGCCCGGCAACGACCAGGCCCTGGCCGGGCAGGCCGCCCTCGCCGCCGCCCGGCACGACTTCCCCGGCGCCCTGGCCCATGCCGAGCGGGCCCTGAAGCAGAACCCCTACAACGAACGCGCCCTGTGCACCCGGATCGACGCCCTCGTCGAACTCGGCCGGTACGACGACGCCTCGAAGGCCGCCGACACCGCCGACGACAGGCGCCCCGGGATACCCGTCTTCACGCGGTACGCGTACGTGCGCGAGCTGCGCGGCGACGTCCGCACGGCGCGCGAGGTGCTGGAGCGCGCCCTCAACTCGGCGCACGCCCCCGCCGACGTCGCGTACGTCGCCACCGCCCTCGGTCAACTCGCCTGGAACCAGGGCGAGTACAAGACGGCTCTCGGCCACTACGCCCGTGCCCTCGCCGCCGACGACGCGTATCTGCCCGCCCTGGAGGGCCGTGCCCGCGCCCAGGCGGCGAGCGGTGACCGGACGGCCGCCGTGCGGGGGCTGGAGCAGGTCGTCGCCCGGTTCCCGCTGCCCGGCCCGCTCGTCGCCCTCGGCGAGCTGTACGAGGACCGCGGCGCCGACGGCGACCGGGCGAAGGCCGGCGACCAGTACGCCCTCGTCGACGCCTGGACGGCCCTCGCCCGCGCCGGCGGCGCCAACACCGACCTCGAGACGGCCATGGCCGCCGCCGACCACGGCGACAAGAAGGAGGCCCTGCGCGCCGCCCGCGCCGAGTGGGACCGCCGCCACAGCGTGCACACCGCCGACGCGCTCGCCTGGGCCCTGCACGTCAACGGCCGTGACGAGGAGGCCCTGCCGTACGCCCGCCGGGCGACCGCCACCGGCTACCGCAACGCCGTCTTCCTCTACCACCGCGGCGTCATCGAGCGGGCCACCGGTGACGATCGCGGGGCCCGGTCGCGTCTGAAGGCCGCGCTGGACCTGAACCCCGGCTTCTCGCCCCTCGGCGCGCGTGAGGCCCGTACCGCACTCAAGGACCTGGAGGGGAACCGGTGACCCTGCGCCGGCTGTTCGCGTCCGGCGCCGCCGTCCTCACGGCCGCCTGCGCGCTCACCCTGCTGCCCGCCGCCACGGCGAGCGCCCACCCGCTGGGCAACTTCACCGTCAACCGCTACGACGGCCTGGTCGCCGCCCCCGGCGAACTGCGGGTCCACCACGTCGAGGACCTCGCCGAGATCCCGGCGACCCAGGCGGGACCGGACATCGAACGGCTGGGCATCGCCATGTGGGCCCGCGAGCGGTGCGCCACCGCCGCCGAGGACAGCCGGGCGACCGTCGACGGACGCGGAGTCGCCCTCACCGCCGAGCGCAGCCACGCGCGTGTGCGGCCCGGACAGGCGGGGCTCGACACCCTCCGGGTGGAGTGCGAGCTGACCGCGCCGCTCCCGTCGGACGAGAAGACCCTGTCGGTCGGCTTCCGCGGCGCTGGTGCCTCGACCGGCCCGGGCTGGCGGGAGATCACGGCACGGGGCGACCGTATGACACTCGCCGCCTCGGACGTGCCGGAGAAGTCGATCTCGGACGAACTGACCAGCTATCCGGAGGAGTTGCTCTCCTCACCGGCCGACACCGCGTCGGCCGCCCTGCGGGTGCGTCCCGGCGGCGCCGCCCTCGCCGAGGAGGAGTCGGACGCCCCCGCGGCCTCCGTGCTCCCGCGCGGCGCGGACCGCTGGACGCGTGCCCTGGACGACCTGGTGGCCCGGCAGGACCTCACCGCCGGTTTCGCCGCGCTGGCCCTGCTCATCGCCGTCGTCCTGGGTGCGATGCACGCGCTCGCCCCGGGCCACGGCAAGACCATCATGGCCGCGACGGCGGCGGCCCGGGGCGGCCAGGCCCGGATGAAGGACGTCCTGCCCATGGCCGCCTCGGTGACCATCACACACACCCTGGGCGTGGTCGCCCTGGGCCTGCTGGTGACGGCCGGCTCGGCGGCGGCGCCCTCGGTGATCGCCTGGCTCGGCGTCGCCAGCGGTCTCCTGGTGACGCTGGCGGGCGCGAGCCTGGTCCGCCGCGCCCTGCGCAACCGCGCGCACACCCACCACCCGCAGGGTCATCAGCACGGCCACCCTCACGGCCACGGAAGCCACACCCACGACCACGACGGCCACACCCACGACCACGACCATCACGACAAGCACGACCACGACCACGACCACAAGCACGACCACCCGCACGATCACAGCCACCCCCACTCCCACCCCCACACGGTCGAGCACACCCACGGCGGTTCCACCCACAGCCACGCCATCGCCCCCACCCTGCGCGGCACGATCCTCATGGGCTTCGCGGGCGGTCTCGTGCCCAGCCCGTCCGCCGTGGTGGTGCTGGTCGGCGCCGCCGCCCTCGGGCAGGCCTGGTTCGGTCTGCTGCTCGTCGTCGCGTACGGCGTCGGGCTGGCGCTCACCCTCACGGCCGCCGGGTACGCCGTCGTCAAGGCGGGCAGCGGCATGACCCGGCTCCTGGACCGGCGCCCCCGCTGGACGGGAGGCCCGATGGCGGCCCTGGTGCGCCGCACCGCACCGCTCGGTTCGGCCTTCGCCGTGGTGGTTCTCGGGGCCGGACTGGTGTTCAAGGGGGCGGCATCCGCACTCGGCTGAGTTACGTTCGTGAGAGATCGGACGTCAGGAGAAAAGCGGGCGTCGTGAGGAAAACCGACCTCATGGGGAAGACACACCCCATGAAGATTTCGCCCGGCTGCGAATGGGGGCGCCGTGTTCGAAGAACCGGGCCATGAGCGTGTGATCGCGGGCCGCTACCGGCTCCTGGCACCGCTGGGCGAGGGTGGCATGGGAACGGTGTGGCGCGCCCGCGACGAGGTGCTGAACCGCGAGGTCGCCGTCAAGGAGGTGCGCGCCCCGTCCGGCCTCGCGGGTGACGACGTGCAGCGGATGTACGCGCGACTGGAGCGGGAGGCGTGGGCGGCGGCCCGGGTCGCCAACCGCAACGTCGTGACCGTGTACGACGTGGCCACGGACGACGGCCGGCCGTGGATCGTCATGGAGCTGGTCCGCGGCCTCTCCCTGGCCGAGGTCCTCGACGCCGAGGGCCCGATGGCACCGCAGCGCGCCGCGCACATCGGCGCCGAGGTGCTGGCCGCGCTGCGGTCCGCGCACGAGGCCGGGGTGCTGCACCGCGACGTGAAGCCGGCCAACGTGCTGATCTCCAACGACGGCCGGATCGTGCTCACCGACTTCGGCATCGCCATGGTCGAGGGCAGTTCGGCGCTGACCATGACCGGTGAGGTCATCGGCTCGCCCGAGTTCCTCGCCCCGGAGCGGGCCCTGGGCCGTACACCGGGCCCGGAGTCGGACCTGTGGTCGCTCGGGGTGCTGCTGTACGCGGCGGTCGAGGGCCACTCCCCCTTCCGGCACGACACCCCGCTGAGCACGCTGCGGGCGATCGTCGACGAGGAGTTGCCGCCGCCGTACCGGGCCGGGCCGCTCGCCCCGGTGATCGAGGGGCTGCTGCGCAAGGATCCGGAGCAGCGGTTGCCGCCCGAGCGGGCCGAGGAGGATCTGCGGGTCGTCGCCGCGGGCGGTGCGCCGCGCGCGGACACCACACGGGCGGTTCCGTTCGCGCCGACCGCCGTGGGCCATCCCGAGCCCGCGCCCACTCCCCCGATGCCCTTCCCCGGCCGTTCGGCGTCCGGGCCGGCCGCGACCACGACGGCCACCGGCCGGGACGGGGAGCGCAGGGCCGGGCGGGTGCTGGTCGCGGGCGTGATCGCACTGGCGCTCGCGGTGGGCGGGCTGACGTACGTGCTGCTGAACGACGGGGACGGTTCCGACGGCAACGACCAGGGCGCGGGGAACGGTACGCCGACGGCGACCAAGAGTCCGCCGCCGAACACCGGGACGGAGAAGTCCAGCCCGTCCCCGACCCCGACGCCGAGCGAGTCGAAGGAGAGCAGTGCGCCGCCGCAGTCGGTGCGGGTCGCCCTGCAGGGCCGGCGCACGGACTACTCGGGCCCGTGTCCGCCGCCGAACGCCCGGGCGCCCGAGTTCACGGCGACACTCACGGTGGGCCGGCTGCCGGCCGAGGTGAGCTACCGCTGGGTGACCCAGGACGGCCAGGTGCTCGACGGGGGCTGGAAGACGCTGTCGTTCGCCGAGGGCGGCGGCCGTTCGAAGCGGGACACGGTGCGGGTGACGACCGAGGAGGAGAGCGGGACGTTCGAGAACGAGATCGGCGTCGAGGTGCGCGAGCCGGTGCGGACGACGTCCGAGTCGGTGCCGTTCTCGGTGACGTGCGAGACGGAGACCCCGACGGGCGGGGCCTCCCCTTCTCCCTCCGGCTCGGACCCGGGCTCGGATCCGGAGTCGAACTCGGACCCGGACTCCGGGTGAGCGGTCAGTCGTTGCTGTTGAGCACGGGCAGGTAGCCGCCCGACTGGCCGGGGGCCTTCGGATGGTACGACTCGCCGATGTTCAGCCAGCTGACGCTGTGCAGCCAGGAGTCGCCGGAGCAGATCTCGTGGCCGGTGAAGGTGGTGCGTACGTCGCCGAACGCGAAGCCGTGGTTCGCGGCGCGCTTGGCGATGGTGGTGTTGAGGTGGTCGGAGGCGTCGTTGATGGCCTTGCGCTTGGTCTCGGACAGACCGAGGCAGGTGGCGCCGAGCTTGTAGAAGCGGGGGTAGCCGAGGACGACGACCCGGGCGGCGGGGGCCTTGGAGCGGATGGCCGAGTACACACCGTCGAGCTTGCCGGGCAGTGTGGAGTCCACGTATGCCCGGGCGGTGTTGATACGGGAGACGCAGGAGCTGTCGGACTGGGTCACGCAGGTCGTCATGACGTCGGCGAATCCGGCGTCGTTGCCGCCGACGCTGATGGAGACGAGGGCGGTGGAGGCGCTGAGCGGAGTGAGCTGACCCGCCAGAACATCACCCGTTCGGGCGCCCGAGCAGGCGGTGAAGTCGAAGGTCGAGGGTGAGTGGGCGGCGGCCCAGAGGTAGGGATAGGCCTGGGTGCTGCGCTTGCAGTCGCCGCTGGAACTGATGTAGCTGCCGGCTCCGACTCCCGAGGAATAGGAGTCACCGAGCGCCACGTAGCCGCCAGTTGCGGCGAGTGAGGACGCCTGCGCCGTCGCTGCCCCGGTCAGGGCGGTGCCGACGGCGAGGAGGAGCGAGCTCACGAGGACGACAAGTCGGGAACGTCTCATGGAACCTCCCTTTAGCAGGATCTCTGCCATAACCGTCGTAGCAGCTACGCGTGTTGACAGGAAGTGTTCATGCCAAGTCTGTTGCGACTCCTGCACATCGCGGACATCTGAACATGCGTTCCCCGCAGGCCCTGATCGCCTCCGGGGAACGCATGTTTATGGGACGGGAACGTGCAACTTGCGTCGCGCAAGGCACCTGACGCAACGGCCAAACCAACAAAAACGTGAACGGCCGTTCCAGGTCTTGCCATACGGGTTCAATCGTCAATACCGTCATACATCTCACCCGCATCGGTCCGTCAGTACGCGGCTCTAGGGGAGGGCTCAAGGACCGCGACGAACCGGCGCGGGGCGCGGTAGGGGGGTGCCGTGCTCGGTGATCTGCAACTGTCTCCGGGCCGTGCCGCGCGGTCGGCTGCCGTTTTCGCCGCCGGCCAGCTTTGCCAGCTCACCCGGCGTGCCCGAAGCTCCATGTCGGCGTGCCTCGAGTGAGAACCCCCCTTTCGAACCGGACTGGATCCGGACTGCCCTGGGGGGGCGGTCCACCGGACGAGAGGGACCAGACTCATGAGCTCAGTTCTGCAGCCGGCCGCCGCGGAGCAGCATCCGCCGGTCGCCGGGAAGTACCGGCCCGTCTCCTCGCACCTGGCCATAGCGCCGCCGGTGAGCGTGGTCATCCCGGCGATGAACGAGGCGGAGAACCTTCCGTACGTCTTCAAGACACTGCCCGACTGGATCCACGAAGTGGTCCTGGTCGACGGCAACTCCACCGACAACACCGTCCAGGTGGCCCGCGAGCTGTGGCCCGAGGTGAAGGTCGTCGAACAGCGCGGCAAGGGCAAGGGCGACGCCCTGATCACCGGGTTCCAGGCCTGCACCGGCGACATCATCGTGATGATCGACGCGGACGGCTCGGCGGACGGGGGCGAGATCCTCAGTTACGTCTCCGCCCTGGTCTCCGGCGCGGACTTCGCCAAGGGCTCCCGCTTCGCCAACGGCGGCGGCACCGACGACATGACCTTCATCCGCAAGCTCGGCAACTGGGCGCTGTGCACGGCCGTCAACCGCAAGTTCGGCGCCCGCTACACCGACCTCTGCTACGGCTACAACGCGTTCTGGAGGCACTGCCTCGACAAGATCGACCTCGACTGCACCGGCTTCGAGGTCGAGACCCTGATGAACATCCGCGTCGTCAAGGCCGGGCTCAGGGTGCAGGAGATCCCGAGCCACGAGTACCTCCGCATTCACGGCGTCAGCAATCTGCGGGCCGTGCGGGACGGCCTGCGCGTACTCCGGGTGATCCTTCAGGAACGCTCCAACCGCCGTGCGCTGCGCCGCCGTTCGCCCCATTCGCCGATGCCGGCCGCGATGCGGGGAGAGGTGTCTTGAGCGGTCCCGGCATCTCCGTCGTGATCTGCGCGTACACCGAGGACCGCTGGGAGGACATCCTCGCCGCGGTCTCCTCGGTCCACGCGCAGTCGCGGCCGGCCCTGGAGACACTGCTGGTCGTCGATCACAACGAAACGCTCCGGGAGCGGCTGGCCAAGGAGTACAAGGAGTCCTCCGACGATGCCGTGGTGCGGGTGCTCGCCAACGCGGGCCCCCGCGGTCTGTCCGCGGGCCGCAACACCGGCATCGCCGCGGCCCGCGGCGAGATCGTGGCCTTCCTCGACGACGACGCCGTGGCCGAGCGCGACTGGCTGCGGCACTTCGCCGAGGCGTACACCGACGAGCGGGTGATGGCGGTGGGCGGGCGCACGGTGCCGGTCTGGGCCTCGGGGCGGCGCCCGCACTGGTTCCCGGAGGAGTTCGACTGGGTGGTGGGCTGCACGTACCGGGGCCTGCCGCGCGGCCGGGTGCGGGTGCGCAACGTGCTCGGCGGCAACGCCTCGTTCCGCCGCAGCGCCTTCGACACGGCGGGCGGCTTCGCCACCGGCATCGGCAGGGACGGCGACAAACGCCCGCTGGGCTGTGAGGAGACGGAACTGTGCATCCGCCTCAGCCGCGCCCGGCCCGACGCCGTGCTGCTGATCGACGACCGGGCGGTGATCCACCACCGGGTGCCCGAGATCCGCGAGCACTTCCGCTACTTCCGCACCCGCGCCTACGCCGAGGGCCTCTCCAAAGCCCTGGTGGCGCGCAGCGTCGGCGCCGAGAAGGGCCTGGAGTCGGAACGCCGGTACGCCACGCGGGTCCTGCCGGCCGGGGTGGCCCGGGGACTGCGGGACGCCCTGCTGGCCCGGCCGGGCGGTGCGGGCCGGGCGGGGGCGATCGTGGCCGGGGTGCTGACGGCGGCGGGCGGTTACGTCGTCGGCAGCGTCCGGGCGCGCCGGGGCGGGACCACGTTCCGGGTGCCCGAGGTGGAGGTGGCGGCCCGTGAGTGACACCGACGTACGCGTACCGATCCTCATGTACCACGCGGTGGCGACCGACCCGAACGAGGCGACCCGCGCCCTGTCGGTGACCCCGGAGGCGTTCGCCGAGCAGATGGCGGTGCTCGCCGACCGGGGCCTCACGCCGGTCACCACGGCCCAACTGGCGGCGTGCTGGCGCTCCGGCCGCGCGCTGCCCGAGCGGCCGGTCCTCATCACCTTCGACGACGGCTACGAGGGCGTGCACCGGCACGCCCTCCCCGCCCTCGCCAAGCACGGCTTCCCGGCCACCCTGTTCGTCTCGACCGGGTGGCTCAGGGGGCCGTACGACACGGGGGGCGGCCTGGACACCATGCTGGACTGGGACCAGGTCCGCGAACTCGCCGCGGCGGGCGTCGAGATCGGCGGGCACAGCCACAGCCACCCGCAGCTCGACCAGGTCTCCGACGCCACCCTGCGGTTCGAGCTGATCCACTGCAAGGAGATCGTCTCGGACCAACTGGGCACCGTCCCGGCCTCGTTCGCCTACCCCTACGGCTACTCCAGCCGCCGGGTCCGGCAGGCGGTGCGCGAGACGGGCTACGCCCAGGCCCTCGCCGTCGGCAACGGCCTCGCGCGGCGCGCGCAGGGGCCGTACGCGCTGCGGCGGGTGACGGTGCGCCGCAGCACGGAGATCGAGGAGTTCGAGCGGGTCGTCGAGGGCCGCGCGATCGCCCGTACGTTCGCCGGGGACCGTGCCCTGACCAAGGGGTACGCCGTCGTCCGCAGGGTTCGGCAGGCTCGCCGGCTGGTCTCCCGCTCCATGCGCTGACCTGCACGGGGGCGACATGCCGCGTGCACCTGGAAACCGGGTGCACGCGGCGTCCCCGTGCCGGATCATGGCGGCATGTCTGGAAACCCGCACGAGGCGCTGCCGATCCGGCTCAACGTCGACGACTCCGACTCCCCGTCCGACGTCGTCGACGCGCTGTTCCTCGGCCGCTTCGCGACGGGCGAGCAGCCGTTCTCCCACGCGGTGAACATCGACCGGGTGCGGTCCGGGGCGACGCTGATGCCGCCCGGCGCCCGGGTGCTGCGCGTCGCCCGGGACGACGACCGCAGCGCGACGCTCGCCGAGGGCGACGGCTGGACGCTGCTGGTCTCCCGCTGGAACCGGGGCGCCGACGTCACGGTGACGGCGACCGGCGAGGAACTCGCGAAGAAGATCCTCGACCAGGCCACGGACGGCGCGGCCGACGAGCCCGAACCGCAGCCGGAGAACGTCACGATGGGCTTCTGGTACGTCTCCCCGCGCCGGGGTCCGCACCGCACCACCCGCCAGATCGCGGCGGGCACCTGGGACGAGGTCCGGCCCAACTACACCGCGCCGGTGGCGGATGCCATGGACCGCCTGTTGAAGACGACTCCCGAGGACATCGCGGGCCGGCTCCTGCTGCTGCACGGCCCGCCGGGCACCGGCAAGACGTCGGCGCTGCGGACGCTGGCCCGGTCCTGGCGGGACTGGTGCCAGGTGGACTGCGTCCTGGACCCCGAGCGGCTCTTCTCCGACGTCGGCTACCTCATGGACATCGCCATCGGCGAGGAGGACGCGACGGGCAAGGGCCGTTGGCGGCTGCTGCTCCTGGAGGACTGCGACGAGCTGATCCGCGGCGAGGCCAAGCACACGGCGGGGCAGGCGCTGTCGAGGCTGCTGAACCTGACGGACGGCCTGCTCGGGCAGGGCCGCAACGTCCTGGTCGGTGTCACGACCAACGAGGACCTGGAGCGCCTGCACCCGGCCGTGGTGCGCCCGGGCCGCTGTCTCGCCCGGATCGAGGTCGGTCCGCTGACCCGCCGCGAGGCGGTGACCTGGCTGGGGCAGGAGGAGGGCGTCGGCCGCGAGGGCGCGACGCTGGCGGAGCTGTACGCGCTGCGCCGGGGCACGTCCCCGACGTCCCTGCCGGAGCCGCGCGGGGGCGTCGACGCGGGGCTGTATCTGTAGGAGCTCCACGGCCGCCGGTGCTTTGATAGGGATATGACCCTGTTCGTCGGCACGTCCGGGTGGCAGTACAAGGACTGGCGGGACGTCCTGTACCCGTCCGGGCTGCCGATGCGGCTCTGGCTGGAGGAGTACACGCGGCACTTCGCCACCGTCGAGATCAACAACGCCTTCTACCGGCTGCCCGCGCGCGAGACGTTCGAGGACTGGCGGGGGCGGGTGCCCGGGGACTTCGTCGTGGCGGTGAAGGCGAGCCGCTATCTGACGCACATCAAGCGGCTCAAGGACCCCGAGGAGCCGGTGCACCGTCTGATGAGCCACGCGGCGGGCCTCGGCGACCGGCTCGGCCCGGTCCTGCTCCAGCTGCCGCCCACCCTGCGCGCCGACCCGGGCCTGCTGGACGCGTGCCTGGCCTGCTTCCCGGCCTCGACCCGGGTCGCGGTCGAGCCGCGCCACGACTCCTGGTGGACACCCGAGGTCCGCCGCGTCCTGGAGTCGCGGCGCGCCGCCCTGTGCTGGGCCGACATCCTGGCCCGCCCCGCGACACCCCTGTGGCGCACCACCGACTGGGGCTACGTCCGCTTCCACCAGGGCCGTGCCCGGCCCTGGCCCCGCTACGGCCGCCGCTCGCTGGCCACCTGGCTCGACCGCATCGCCACGACCTGGTCCGACGGCGAGGACGTCCACGCGTACTTCAACAACGACCCGGGCGGCGCGGCGGTGGAGGACGCGATGGCGTTCGCACGGGCGGGGAGGTCTGCGGGGCTGGACATCACGCGGACGCCCGAGCGTCTGGCGCGGGCCGGCTGAACCGGACCTTCCTCTCCGCTGCGGCGGCGCTCGCCACGACGGTGTGCGGCGGAAGGCCGTAAGTCGGCTGCGGCGCCGTTCCGGCCGGTCGCGCAGTTCCCCGCGCCCCTTGAGGGCGTCGCCCTGGGGGCGTGGGGCTGTATCGATGTGCGGCTCCGCCGCGTGAGCGCGAACAACCCACCGGCCCACAGCCGGACGCTCCCGCACAAGGCCCACCCCGACCAGCAGCCCGACGCCCTACTTCCCGTAAGCCGCCCGCAGGGCGTCCCGTACCGCCGCCAGCGCATCGGCCTCCGCGAGCCCGAGCCTCCTGGCGCGCTCCGCGTAGGCCTGGGCTGCCGACGCCAGCTCGCGGTCGGCCGCCGCGCCGGCGGCGGCCACGAACGTGCCGTTGCGGCCCCGCGTCTCGATCACCCCGTCCGCCTCCAGCGCCCGGTACGCCTTGGCGACCGTGTTCGCGGCGAGGCCCAGCGACTCGGCCAGCCCCCGCACGGTCGGCAGCCGGTACCCCACCGGCAGCGCACCCGACCGCGCCTGCTCGGAGATCCTCGCCCGCACCTGTTCGTAGGGCGGGGCGCTGTCGTCGATGTCGATCTTCAAGGTCACAGGCCGATTGTCGCGCACCCGGCGGAAAATGAGAGGCACCCCGGTCGCCTCCACGCGTACCGTGCGCCTCCATGACCGTGATCGTGCGTGACCTGCGCCCCGACGTCCCGGCCGACGCCGAGGGCTTCTCCACCACCCGCCGCCTCGCCCTTCCGTACATGCTCTCCACGCCCGAGTCGGTGGTGCACACCCTGACGCACGCCCACCCGGACGCCCACTTCGGGCAGCTCGTCGCCGAGGAGGACGGCGAGATCATCGGCACGGCCCAGGTCCATGTCGCCCACGACAGCCCGGACCCCGGACAGGGCTCCGCCAACATCTATGTGCGTCCCGGTCACAGGAACCGCGGCGCCGGTTCGCTCCTGCTGCGCACCGCCGAGGAGCGCCTGGGGCGTCTGGGCGTCACGAAGCTGTTCACCTGGGTGCTGGACGAGCCGGACAACCGCGCCTTCGCCGAGCGCCACGGGTTCCGGGCCAGCCGTTCCGCCTGGTTCCTGCGCCTGGACCTGGCGACGGGCACGCTGCCGCCCCGAGCGGACCTCCCCTCCGGCGTCGAGCTGCGCACGGCCGCCGACTTCGCGGACGACCCGCGCCCGGTGTTCGAACTGGACGCGGCGACGTCGTCGGACGAACCGAGCGACATCGACGTCGAGTTCACCGACTACGAGGCCTGGCTGGAGGAGCACTGGAAGCACCCGCTCCTGAACCGCGACCTGACCACGGTCGCGGTAGTCGACGGCCGCCCCGCCGCGTTCAGCGTGGCGTACACCGACGGCGACTCCCGCTACGGCACCGCCATGACCGGCACCGCCCGGGAGTTCCGCGGCCGGGGCCTGGCGAAGCTCGCCAAGAACGACTCCCTGCACCGCGCCCGCGCGGCGGGATACACGGAGGCGTTCACCGGCAACGACACCGGCAACGAGCCGATGATCGCCATCAACAAGTGGTTCGGCTACGAGATCTGCGCGAAGGAAGTGCGCCATGTCCGCGAACTCGGCTGACCGGCCCCCGCAGCTGGAGGTCGTGCTCGTCAAGGCGGGCCGTACGAAGATCCGTTACACCGGTGAGCTGCTGGCGGACGACGGCACGCGCGTGGCGGTCCGCGCACCCTGGGCCGGCTCGGGCGTCCGCGACTTCGGGTTCGTGCGCTTCGAGCCCGGGGACGTCTTCACGGAGTACTACTGGCGCGACCGCTGGTACGCGGTGAAGGAGGTCCGCTCCGCCACGGGCGCGCTGAAGGGCTGGTACTGCGACGTCACCCGCCCGGCTCGGCGCTCCGGTGCGGAGCTGGTGGTGGAGGATCTCGACCTGGATCTGTGGCGCTCCGCGGACGGCACGGACGTACGGCGCCTGGACGAGGACGAGTTCGCCGAGAGCGGCCTCGGCGCGTCGGATCCGGAGGCGGCGCGGGCCGCCCTGGCCGCGCTCGACGAACTGGAGTCACTGGCCCGGGGCGGCGGGCTCACCGCGCTCCTGGCCTGACGGGCGGACCTCGGCGACCACCGCGTACCGCTCGTCCGTCACCTCCCCGCCCCACAGCAGCGGGTCGTCCGAGAGCCGCTCCACACGCACCGGTCCGGCGATCGGGCCGAGCAGCGCGGTGAGCCGCTCGGCCGGTATGCCGACCGGCTCGATGCCGCCCCACACGCCCTCGACCAGCACGAGTCTGCCGTCCGGCCGCAGCAGCCCGCGCCAGTGCCGCAGGGCGCGGCCGGGGTCGGGCAGGGCCCACAGGACGTGCCGGACGAGCACGGCGTCGAAGCGCTCTTCCCCGACCGGCGGTACCGCCGCGTCACCGACGAGGAACACCGCGTCACGCCCGGCGAGCTTCTCGCGGGCGAGCGCCACCATGGCCGGGGAGAGGTCCACACCCGTCACCCGATGCCCCTGCTCGGACGCGAGGAGTGACAGGCTGCCGGTGCCGCAGCCGAGATCGAGGACGTCTCCCGCCCGTCCGGGCAGCCAGCCGCGCAGCCGTCCGGCCCAGGCGCGGCGCACCTGGGGGTCGCGCAGGCCGTGGTCCGGTTCCTCGTCGAAGGAGGCGGCCTCGGCGTCCCAGTCCACGTTCGTCATGGGCCCAAGAGTGACACCCGCCACTGACACCCGAATCGTGACTGCCGCCACTGACAGACCAGGAGCGATGAGTAACTCTCCCCCGAAAGGTCTACCTCCGTGAGAACGCGGAACCCGGTAGACCCTTAAGGAGGCCGCCATGCGCCGTGTGACCGTGCAGAAGCCCCTGAAGAAGACGGACGTCCGCCGGGTCCGCGAAGAGGCCGACGAGCGCCCCGTCGCGCGCCCGGAGGTCCGCAAGGACATCGCCCGCACCTGGTGGCCGGACGCCTGAGCGGCCGGTGCCGGTCATGAGACGCGCAGCAGCAGCCCGCAGGGGTCAGAGCAGTCGCTTGCGGTAGTGCACGCGGTCGTAGGGCCCGTCCACGCGACGCTCCACCAGTTCGTAGCCGTATCTCGGATAGATCTTCTGGTTCTCCCACATCAGCGCGTTCGTGTAGAGCCTGACCTCGGGCAGCCCGAGCGCACGCGCGTGTGCGTCCACGAACCGCAGCAGCCGCCGCCCCACTCCCCCGCCGTGCGCGGAGGGGTGGACGGCGATGATGTCGAGGAAGAGATGGTCCTCGAACGCCTCGACCACGACGAGCCCGGTCACGGGTTCGCCCGTCACGAACACCTTGCCCGCGGCCACGTTCGCCGCATGGTCCTCCTCCATGGGCTGCGGCACCCGCCCGATGCGCTCGATGTAGGGGCGGAACGCCGCGTCGATCACGTCCGCGACGACCGGTACGTCGGCGACCCCGGCCGGCCGGATCTCCTCGTCTGCCATGCCGCGACGGTACCTACCTGATGCCAGTCCGAACACTCCCTTAAGCGGGCCATAAGGATCTCCTCCACCCGCCCTCAGCAGGCGATTTCCCGGTCCTCACGGGCTAGCTTCGGACCACCCCACGGGATCCGGCGCACCCGGGCCCGGACCTGTCCCATGCACCGCTTCGAGGAGTTCCCGCATGCCCGCACGCCGCAAGGTAGCCACCGTCGCAGCCCTCGGCAGCCTCCCGCTCGCCCTGACCGCGCTGACGGCGGCCCCGGCCGCCGCGCACGGTTCGATGGGCGACCCGGTCAGCCGGGTCTCGCAGTGCTACGCCGAGGGCCCCGAGAGCCCGAAGTCGGCCGCGTGCAAGGCGGCGGTCGCGGCGGGCGGCACCCAGGCCCTCTACGACTGGAACGGCATCCGCATCGGCGACGCGGGCGGCCGGCACCAGCAGCTCATACCGGACGGCAAGCTCTGCAGCGCGGACAACGCGGAGTTCAAGGGGCTCGACCTCCCCCGCGCCGACTGGCCGGCGACCGGCGTCCGCAGCGGCTCGCACACCTTCAAGTACCGCGTGACGGCCCCGCACAAGGGCACCTTCAAGGTCTACATCACCAAGCCCGGCTACGACCCGGCCAAGCCGCTCGCCTGGAAGGACCTGGATCTCGCGAAGCCGGTCGCGACGTCCACCGACCCGGACGCCGCCGGCGGTTTCTACACCTTCTCCGGCACCCTGCCCCAGCGCTCCGGCAAGCACCTGCTGTACGCGGTCTGGCAGCGGTCGGACAGCCCGGAGGCGTTCTACTCCTGCTCGGACGTCAGCTTCGGCGGCGGTGACGGCGCGACAGGCGGCCGTGGCAGTGCGGCAGGCGTCGCCGCTCCGGCCCCGTCCGCCTCCGCTCCCAGCGAGAAGCAGATCGAGGACGGCAACGCCAAGTCGACCGTCGAGCACCACGGGCACGGTGACAACGACCCCGGCACCTCGGCGGAGCCGGCCGCGGCGCCGAAGGAGAGCACGCCGAACCGGCCGAAGACCGCCGCGCCCGCGCCCAACCGGCCCGAGGCGGCCGGTGCCACGGAGAACCTCGCCGAGACCGGCGGTGACAGCACCACCCCTTACGTCGCGGTCGGCGGCGCGGCGGCGCTGGCACTGGGCGCGTCGGCGCTGTTCCTCTCGGCCAGGCGCCGGACGGTGAGCGGCGGCCGGCAGGGTCGCTGACCCCCCACCGCCCCATGACCCGGGGCCTGTCCGGCGGCTCAGGCCGGACAGGCCCCGAAACGTTTCCGTGGCACGTGTCAGCGGGCGACACGCCAACGGATGACACGTGTCATTCGAAGGCCGAAAGGCAGGTGGTGGGCGTGGCGCGCCCCGGATCGAGGGCGTTGGCCACCTCATGGAAGACGACCCGGTCGAGCAGCCCGACGGCCACGTGCTCGGACAGGTCGACGGAGCACAGGTCCTGGAGCAGGACGTTGCGCACGTCCGGCCCGTTCAGGTATTGGCTGCGCCACGGTGTGACCACCTCGTCGTACTTGGTGGCGATGACGGTGTACCGCACGCCGGGCACGGTGTCGCCGCCCGCGTTGAGCTTGGTGAGGAAGGCGGAGCCGGTGACCTGGTCGGCGAGGGCGGGGGTGTTCTTCGACAGCAGGTCCGCCGCGCCCGGGAAGTAGGGCAGCAGCTCGGTGAAACCGTTCAGGTCGGTGCCGTGGTTGCTGGGCGCGATGCCGACCAGGGCGTTCACCTTGGCGGCTCCGCCGAGGAACTTCAGGTAGTAGCGGGGCATCATGCCGCCCTGCGAGTGCCCGACGAGGTCGGTCTCGGCCGCGCCGGTCGCGGAGAGCACCTTGTCGACGAAGTCCTTCAGCTGTCCGGCGGACTTCTCCGCGGGGCCGAGGCCGTGGAAGAAGGGGACGCCCTCCAGCCGGCCGTAGTCGAGGGAGAAGACGCAGTAGCCGCGGACCTTCAGATAGGGGGCGAGGCCCAGCCAGTTGTCGACGGAGTTCCCGAGGGTGCCGTGGACGAGGACGACGGGGCGGGGATGGTCGGCGGACGGCTTGCAGGAGTAGTCGTTCCAGCCGGAGCTCGGGGCACCGGCGGCCTGGGCGGTGGTGGCGGGGACGGTGAGGGCGGCGGCGGTCAGCAGCAGCGCGGACAGGGGTCTGAGGACGCGTTTCCAGGGCAGCATCGAGTGATCTCCTTGCGGCTCAAGGGGGATGCGACGGCACGGGGCCCTGTGATCCGGATCACGAGGATGCTGTTCACTCGTCAAGTTACGGGCGGGTAGTCAAACTGGGAAGTTACGCGTCAGTAAAAACTTGCAGTGATAACCGGCGCTCCAGGTCCCGGCCGGCACGCCCTCACCAGGCGGGCCGGATGGGCCCGTGCGGAGCGATCCGCAGCAACTGCCGCCCCAGCGAACGCACTTCCCGCTCCCCCAGCAGGTCCCCCCACTCCCGCACGACTTCCGCGGCCACCTCCTCCGCGGCCCGCGTACAGCCCCATCCCCGCTCGGTCAGCACGACCAGCCGCGCCCGCGCGTCCTCGGGATGCGGCCGCCGCTCGACGTACCCCTTGCGCACCATCTCGTCGACGAGCTGGCTCGCGGCCTGCTTGGTCACCCCGAGGTGGGCGGCGAGGTCGGTGACCGTGGCGCCGTCCGGGGCGAGCCGGGCGAAGGCGAAGCCGTGCGCGGGCCGCACCCCTTCGAAGCCACGGGCGAGCACGCCGTCATTGATGCGTTGCGTGAGCCCCCCGGCGACGGCGAGCAGGGCTGCGGAGAGGGCCATGGCCTCGGAGTTCTGCACGCATGCATTGAAACACCCTTGACGAGATGGTCAAGCGGCTTGACTATATAGTCAAGCTACTTGACCACTTGGAGGCACCGTGCCCATCGTCCGATCGTCCGAAGCCGTCGTCCACGAGATCCACGGCGCCCGTTTCGTCTCGTACGCCACCCCGGGCAGCGGCAGCAAGGAGCTGTGCGCCTGGCGCGGTGAGATCCCGGCCGGCCTCAAGGCGCCCGCGCACACGGTCAGCCGGGAGGAGATCTTCCATCTGCTCGACGGCGAGCTGCTGATCACCCTCGACGGCCGCACCGAGCGGATCGCCGCGGGCGACACGGTGATCATCAACCCCGGCGCCACCCTGACCGTCGAGAACCCGACCAGCCGGACCGCGTACTCCTGGGTCACCACCTCCATCGGCCTGGAGGCACGGCTGGCCGACGGCACCCGCATCGTGCCGCCGTGGGCCAACTGACGTCACAGGGAGGGAGCTACGCCGCCCGCCCCCCTAGTCCCCCGGGCATCACCGCCCGGGGCCCGAACTTCGCCCGCGCCTGGTCCGCGACCTCCTCGATGCGGCGGACCTTCTCGTCCACCGGGTCGAAGGTCAGCTGGTGGGAGGCCCGGTCGGCGGGGTCGAGCCCCTCGGCGCGCAGGGCGATCGCCCGCACCCGGGCCCGCTGGAGTCCCAGCGCCTCGTACATGCCGTACGCGGCCCTGGTCAGCGCCGGGGAGTGCGCGGTCGGTTCGGTCAGGGTGCGGCTGCGGGTGGTGGCGGACCGGTCGGCGTAGCGCACGGTGAGGGTGAGCGTGCGGCAGACCTTCTCCAGGGCGCGCAGCCGGGCACCGATCTCCTCGGCGGCCGACAGCAGCGCCCGGCGGTGCCGCTCCGGGTCCAGCTCGTCGCGTCCGAAGGGGCGTTCCGTCGCGAGGGACCGGGAGACGGCGTTCGACACGACCCGGCCGCGGTCGACGCCGTTCGCCTTCTCGCGCAGCTCACGGCCGGGCTTCGCGCCGATCAGCCGTTGCAGTGTGGACAGCGGTGCGGCGGCGACCCGGCCGAGGGTGTCGAGGCCGTAGTCGCCCAGCGTGCGGGCGGTCGCGGTGCCCACGCCGGGCAGTGCGGCGACGGGTTTGTCCGCGAGGAACTCCGCGATGGCGTCCGGCTCGCCGGGCACCGTACGCGTCACCCCGGGGGCGGCGTCGTCCAGCGCCATGCGGGCCAGCATCGGCCCGGGCCCGGTCCCGATCACGCAGTCGACGCCGTGCAGCGCGAGCGACCGCACCCGGATCACCGAGGCCAGTTCGACGGCGTCCCGCCGGAAGTACCGCTCGGCGCCACGCAGATCGGCCAGCGCCCCGTCCGGTGGCAGGGCCTGGACGACGGGGGTGAACTCCTCGAGCATCCCGAGCAGAGGGGGCAGATCCGCCTCGCTCGTCGGAGGCAGCTGGAAACGTACGCAGAGGATGGTCATCCCGCACTCCCCGGACTCTGATGCCACAACTTCCTTGTGTTCGCGGGCCCTTCGCCCGCCGGACGCAGATCGGCCCAGGGGTGCATCTCGTACCCCGTGGACATGCGGATCTTCCGCCGCTCCATCGGATCCTCGGCCGCGGAGCCCGTCGGCGCGGGCGCGCCGTCCGACCCGGCGAGCCGCCGCCGCGCGGCCCCCTCACCGTCGTCACCGGAACCGTCGCCGCCGGAACCCTCCTCGCCGGAGCCGCCGTCGCCGGAAGCACCGGGGCCGGAGCCGGCCAGCCGGGCCGCGACCCCCTCCAGCCCCTCCTCCCGGCGCACTTCCAGCAGGTCCGCGAGGTTCCAGGCGGCGGCGCCCACCACGCTGAGGCTGCGCGGGCCGCGGCGCTGCACCACCCCACGCACCAGCAGCAGCCAGGAGTGGAAGACGGTGTGGGCGCAGGCGTCGTGGGAGTCGTCGAAGAAGGCGAGGTCGACCAGGCCCGTGCCGTCGTCCAGGGTGGAGAAGATGACGCGCTTGCCGGACCGGATCGGCGGCGTCTGGGTGGCCGCCTTGGCGCCCGCGACCAGCACGGTCTCCCCGTGCCGTGCCTCGCGCAGCCGCCGCGCCGAGACGACGCCCAACTCGTCGAGGAAGGCACGGTGGTCGTCCATCAGATTGCGCGAGGCGTCCATGGACAGCACTCCGAGCTCGGCGCTGAGCCGCTCCGAGGAGGTGAGGTCGGGCAGCCCGGCCGGCGCGGTCCTGCGCCCCCCGGCCAACGGCAACTGGCCGCCGCCCCCGCCCCGGGCCCCCCGGTGCAGCTCGGTCAGATGCAGTTGCAGATCACGGCGGTTGGCGCCGAACGCGTCCAGCGCTCCCACCTGCGCGAGCCGCTGTGCCAGCGGACGACTGGGCCGGCCCCGCTCCCAGAAGTCGACCAGCGAGTCGTACGGCTGCCCCTCGGCGATCCGCGCCGCCTCGGCCTCGCTGATGCCGTGCACATCGGAGAGCGCCAGCCGCAGCCCCCATTTACCGGACACCAGTTCGATACGGTGTGCGACTCCCGACGCGTTCACGTCCAACGGCAGCACGGGCACCCCCCGCCGCCGCGCGTCCGCCAGCAGCAGCCGCTTCGGGTACATCCCGGGATCATGCGTCAGCAGCCCGGCGTAGAACGCGGCGGGGTGATGCGCCTTCAGCCACGCCGACTGGTACGTCGGCACGGCGAAAGCGACCGCGTGCGCCTTGCAGAAGCCGTAGCTGCCGAAGGCCTCGACGATCTCCCAGGTCCGCTGAATCGTTTCCGCGTCATACCCCCGGGCCGCCGCGTGCTGCGCGAACCACACCTTGATCCGCGCCTGCGACTCCACGTCCGACAACCCGCGCCGCACCCGGTCCGCCTCACCACGCCCGCAGCCGGTCATGATGTCGACGATGTCGATGATCTGCTCATGGAAGACCACGACCCCGTACGTGTCCCGCAGCGGCCCCTCCAGATCAGGGTGCGGATACCGGATCGGCGCCCGCCCGTGCCGCGCCTCGATGAACGGCCGCACCATGTCGGCGGCGACCGGCCCGGGCCGGAACAGCGAGATGTCGACGACGAGGTCGTGGAACGTGGCCGGCTGGAGCCGCCCGACCAGATCCCGCTGACCGGGCGACTCGATCTGGAAGCACCCGAGCGTCTCGGTGGACTGGATCAGCCGGTACGTCTCCGGATCCCCCGGCGGCAGGGCGTCCAGATCGACCCTCACCCCCGACACCCGTTCCACTTCCCCCACCGCGTGCGCCATGGCCGACTGCATCCGCACACCCAGCACATCGAGCTTCAGCAGCCCGAGGTCCTCGACGTCGTCCTTGTCGAACTGCGCCATCGGAAAGCCCTCGCCGCTGGTCGGCATGACCGGCGTACGCGCGAGCAGCGAGGCATCCGACAGCAGCACCCCGCACGGGTGCATGGCCACCCCGCGCGGCAGTGCGTCCAGCGCCTCGACCAGCTCCCACAGCCTCCCGTACTTCTCCTTCTCCCCGGCCAGCGCGCGCAGCTCGGGCAGCTCCTCCAGCGCCGCGCGGGCGTCCCGCGCCCGGATATGGGGAAAGGACTTGGCCACCCGGTCGATCTCGGCCGGGTCCATGGACAGGGCGGCCCCCACGTCCCGGATCGCATGCCGCACGCGATACGTCTCCGGCATCGCGACCGTCGCGACCCGCTCGGTGCCGAACCGGTCGATGATCGCGCGGTAGACCTCCAGCCGGCGCGCGGACTCCACGTCGATGTCGATGTCGGGCAGCACGACCCGCTCCTTCGACAGGAAGCGTTCCATCAGCAGCCGGTGCTCGATCGGATCGGCGTGCGCGATACCGAGCAGATGGTTGACGAGCGACCCGGCCCCGGACCCGCGGGCGGCGACCCGGACGCCCATCGTCCGTACGTCCTCCACCACCTGGGAGACGGTCAGGAAGTAGGAGGCGAATCCGTGGTGGGCGATGATGTCCAGCTCGTGGTGCATCCGCTCCCAGTACTCCCGCCGCCGGTCGTAGCCGCGCAGCACCATCCCGGCCGCCGCCCGCGAGGCCAGCGTCCGCTGGGCGGTGCGGCGTCCCGCGCCGACCAGATGCGGCTCGGGGAAGTGGACGGTGCCGATCCCGAGATCGTCCTCGGGGTCGACCAGACACTCGGCAGCCGTGGCCTGCGTCTGCTCCACCAGCCGGTGAGCGGTCTCCCGCCGGAACCCCGCGGCCTCCACGACCCGCTCCGCCACCGCGGCCATGTCCCCGGCGCCCTTGAGCCAGGCCGCACCGGAGTCCAGCCCCTTGGCCGGGTCGATGGGCACCAGCCGCCGGGCGGCGTCCAGCACGTCGGCGACCGGCCCGAGACCCGGGTCGGCGTACCGCACCGCGTTGCTGAGCACGGGCCGGATGCGCTGCTCGGCGGCGAACCCGACGGTACGGGCGGCCAGCCGCAGCGACCCCGGCCCCGTACCCTCCCGGCCGTGCCAGACGGCCTCCAGCCGCAGGTCGTCGCCGTAGACGTCCCGCCAGGGCGCGAGCAGCCGCGCCGCACGGTCGGGCCGCCCGGCGGCCAGGGCCCGCCCGACATCCGACGCGGGCCCGAGCAGCACGGTCAGCCCCTCGGCGTGATGGCGCCCCCAGGGCAGCAGGGGCGTCCCCTCCGCCTCATGGGCAGCCGAGACGAGCCGGCACAGCTCCCCCCACCCCCGGGCACCGTCCCGGGCGAGAAAGGTCACGCGGGGAGCCGACTCGTCGACAAAGGCACCACCCCGCACCGGGGTCCGCCGCCGACGCTCGACCGAGGGCGCCACACCCGCCACCGCCAGATCGGCCCCGAACAGCGGCCGGACCCCCGCTTTCCCGCAGGCCTTCGAGAACCGGACCGCGCCGGCGAGCGTGTCGCGGTCGGTCAGCGCGAGGGCGTCCATCCCCCGCTCGGAGGCACGCTCGGCCAGCCGCTCCGGGTGCGAGGCTCCATAACGCAACGAGAATCCGGAGACGGTGTGCAGATGCGTGAACCCCGGCACACGCACCTCCCGCACTCGTGAGCCACACCAGCTCTCGAACATCTGTTCCCAACTGCCTCACCCCCACCATACCCCCATCCTCGAATGTATGTGCGACATCCATTCGGCCCCGCCCCACCTGCGGAAACACCCCAGAACCCCCGACCGTGGAGGGCATGCCGCACAGCTCGTTCCTCGCCGAGGTGAGAGACGCCGTCACCCCGCGGGCCACCCTGCTCATCGTCGGCGTGATCGCGCTCCAGCTGCTGTTCATCGCCTCGTACGTGGGAGCGCTGCACGACCCGAAACCCAAGGACGTGCCCTTCGGTCTCGTCGCCCCCCAGGCCGCGGCCGCACAGGCGGTCACCCGACTCGAACGCCTCCCCGGCTCCCCCCTGGACCCCCGCGCCCTGCCCGACGAGGCAACGGCCCGGACCCAGCTCACCCAGCGGGACATCGACGCGGCCCTGATCATCGACCCCCGGGGCAGGACCGACACCCTCCTGGTCGCCTCCGGCAGCGGCAGGGTCCTCTCCACCACGCTGACGGCCCTCGTCACCACCCTGGAGAAGTCCGAACGGCGCACGATCCGGACGATCGACGTGATCCCGTCCGCCTCCCACGACCCCAACGGACTCTCGTCCTTCTACCTGGTGATCGGCTGGTGCGTGGGCGGCTATCTGGGCGCCGCGGCCCTGGCCATCAGCGCCGGGGCGAAACCCTCCAACCCCACCCGCGCCGCGATCCGCCTGGCGGTCATGGCCCTTGTCGCGATCGCCGGCGGTCTCGGCGGAGCCCTCATCACCGGCCCGATCCTGGACGCCCTGCCGGGCAGCACCGCCGCCCTCTGGGGCCTGGGCACCCTGATCATCTTCGCCGTGGGCGCGGCCACCCTCGCCCTCCAGGGCGTCTTCGGCACGATCGGCATCGGCCTGGTCATCCTGCTGGTGGTCATCCTCGGCAACCCCAGCGCGGGCGGCGCCCTCCCCCCACCCCTCCTCCCGCCCTTCTGGAAGGCGATCGGCCCGGCCCTGCCCCCCGGCGCCGGCACCTGGTCGGCACGCTCCATCGCCTACTTCGACAACAACGCGATGACCGGTCCCCTCCTCGTACTGGCGGCATGGGCAGCGGCGGGAACGGCGATCACCATGGCGGCGGCCAGGGTGCGAAAGCGCACAAACACGACGTAACTCAGCCAACGACGACCCGCACCCGCGTACGGCGAGAAGGGGTCGTGCCGGGGGGTGTCCGCCCGCAGCGGTTGGCGCGTCACCGGGGAGTCAGTCGGCGTCCGACCTCATCGCGCCGTTCCGAGGACGGACACCCCCCGGCGCGGCCCCGACCCACACCCCACGGTCAGGCGAAACGAACGCGCACCCCCACCCGGCGCCAGACGAAGCAAACGCGCACCCACACACAGCCCGCCTCACACAGCGGAAAGCCCCACCCCTCACAAGGGGCGGGGCTCCACAAACTCCGAGCGTCAGCCGATCTCGGTCCCGGTCGCCGACAGCGCCTCGGTCACCGGCTGGAAGAACGTCTCCCCGCCCGAGGTGCAGTCACCGCTGCCACCGGACGTGAGCCCGACCGCCTTGTCGCCCGAGAACAGCGACCCGCCACTGTCACCCGGCTCCGCGCACACGTCGGTCTGGATCAGCCCGTTCACGATGTCGCCGTTGCCGTAGTTCACGGTGGCGTCCAGGCCGGTGACCTTGCCCTCGTGCACCTGCGTGGTCGACCCGCTCCGGGTGACCGCCATGCCGACGGTCGCGTCCGCCGC
The DNA here is from genome assembly GCF_014205055.1 of Streptomyces luteogriseus. Lineage (NCBI taxonomy): Bacteria > Bacillati > Actinomycetota > Actinomycetes > Kitasatosporales > Streptomycetaceae > Streptomyces > Streptomyces luteogriseus. The sequence goes on along the minus strand of NZ_JACHMS010000001.1, from coordinate 6,874,687 downwards.
ACCCGAGATCTTCTGGGTGGACCCGTTGTACAGGTTCACCTCACTCGGGTGAGCAACCTCCGCGGTGTACTTGACCAGCCCGTAGTCGTTGTCCGGGAACTGGGAGTCCGCGTTGGTGCCGATCTCCTTGCCGCTGGAGTCCGACCACGTGGAGATGCCCTCGGTGCAGTGCCCGGCGGTCAGGAAGAACGGCTCGCCGCCCTTGACCACGTTGAAGCCCAGCGAGCAGCGCCCGCTGCCACCGGTGATCGCGTCGCCACCGGCGATGAAGGGCTTGTACTCCCCCTTCGACCGCTTGAGTTCGGCCTTCGCGCCGAGCCCGTCCACGACCTTCGTCAGCGTCGCCCACTCGGCCTTGGAGACCGTGCGGTCGGCGGTCACGACGACCTTGTTCGTCGTCGGGTCGGTCACCCAGGCGGTGCCCGGGATGGTCGCGTCCTGCTTCAGCGTGCTGCGGGCGCTCTTGAGCTCGGCGAGGGAGTTCGCCACGACTCTCGCCTTGGCGCCGGCCTTCTCGACGGCCTGCACGGCGGCCTCGTCGAGCACGTTCACCACGAGGCTCTTGCTCTTGGTGTCGTAGTAGGTCCCGGCCGCGTCGCCGCCCAGGTCCTCGGCCAGCGTCGAGGCGAGCTTTCCGGCCGCCGTGACCGACAGGGTCCGGGGTGCGGACGCCTCAGGGCTCTCACTGGCGTTCGCGGTCTGGAACGTCACTCCCGCGGCGACCAGTGCGGCGATGCCCGCACCTGCCACGGCTGCACGCCGCTTGGGTATGCGTCGGTGCTTCAACTTCTGTCCTCCTGTGGGGGGTCGGCGCGAGAGGTTGTGGGGACCTCAGGGGCCGGAAGGCTTCGTTGACGAGCGACCACTATTCCGAGGACAACGGGGAGCACACAAGGGTGAGTTCGAGACGCGCGTAGACAGCGCTTCGCACGCCCTCCCATATTGACCGTCCACGATCAAATCGGACCCAACTCCCGCGCGTTCACACTGCAAACATTACGCGCGAGTAATGTGTGCCCACTCTGTGAGGTCTACACGTGGCTGAAATTCGCCCCCCCTGACGGCCGGTTCGAAGGGACGCCACCCGCAGCCCAAAACCCCGCGACCAGTACGAAGCCCCCGCACGCGATGCGTGCGGGGGCCATGAACCGTGAAAGTGCCGCGAACTGCCGCCGGGGGCCTAGTAGACGCTGACGCCGTAGGCGCTCAGGGCCTCCGTGACGGGCTGGAAGAACGTCGTACCACCGGAGGAGCAGTTGCCGCTGCCGCCGGAGGTCAGACCGTACGCCGTGCCGTTGCTGCCGTAGAGCGAACCACCGGAGTCACCGGGCTCGGCGCAGACGGTGGTCTGGATCAGGCCGGAGACGATGTCCCCGCCGCCGTAGTTGACGGTGGCGTTCAGGGCCGTGACACGGCCGCTGTGCGTACCGGTCGTGGAGCCGTCGCGGATGACGGTGGTGCCCACGCTCGGGGTGGCCGCGCGCGTGATGTCCACGCCGTTCGCGGTACCGGGACGGCTGACGGACCCGCTGTAGCGCACGAGGCCGTAGTCGTTGCCCGGGAAGCTGGAGCCGGCGGTCGAGCCGATGACCGTGGTGCGGCCGGAGTTGGAGTACCAGGTGCCCGCGCCGTCGGTGCAGTGACCGGCGGTCAGGAAGTACTCGGTGCCGTTGCTGGCACGGACGTTGAAGCCGAGGGAGCAGCGCCAGCTACTCGCATAGATGGCGTCGCCGCCCTGGATGAGCTTGTTGAACTTGCCGGGGGTGCGCTTGATCGTGAGCGCGTCGGCGTTGGCGCCGGCCTGCTGCTTGATCTTCGCTATCTCGGCTTGCGTGACCGTGCTGTCCACGGTCAGGAGCACCCGGTTGTTCTTGCCGTCGACGGCCCAGGCGGTGCCCGGGATGTCGGCCTTCATCAAGGAACCGCTGGCGCTCTTGAGCTCAGCGGCGCTGAAGGTGGTGGGGGTGTCGGAAGCGTTCGCGCTGGGGATCGCGATCGCTGCGGCGGCAACGAGGCCGGTGGAAACGGCGATCAGCCGGGTCCGTCTCGAAATGCCACTGCGAGGGGTGGTGCGCTTGATCCTCACTTTTCGTTCCTCCACAAAGGAAGTCGGGGGCCCTCGTGGGGTTTCGGGCCCGTGAGGCGCAGCCTGGGACCGGCTGTCCGGATTCCGAACACGCCGTGCCCCTGACAAGCGCTGAGGGGGAGTATTCGGCCGAACGGCCGGTCGGCGCAAGAGTGCCTTTCGGACTTCAACCTTTGACGGTTCTTTACGAAGCGGCTCCTGGCCGGCTCCCGTACCCCCGCCCCACCGTCACGAAGGCGTGCGCTCCCCCGCCGCCACCTCGACGTCCAGCGTGTTCCCCGGTGGCGGGAAGGGACAGACGAAGTGATCGGCGAAGGCGCACGGCGTGCAGCAGCGCGCGGTTGAAGTCCACCGTCGTAAGCCCGTCGGCGTCCGGCGCGGCGGGGCGCAGGAACCGGAAGCGGTAACTGCCCCTCCCACTGGTGGCGTCGGCGAACACGGCCCACAGCGAGCCGTCGTCCTGGAGCGACACCTGAAGGCTCAGCTCCCGCCCTTCCAGTGCGAAGGCCAGTTCCCCGCCGAGCCCGAGCCCGAGCCCGCGCTCCCGCCCGTCGGCGTTCGCCACCCGGACCGTACGCCCGGTGCCGTAGGGCGTGAAACGCCCCGGCACCGCCCAGCGCTGGTCGTACAGCGTGACACGCAGTCCCCCGAACGCCCGGCGTGCGGAGGATTCCGGGTCGAAGTCCCGCACGCCCCACGCCCCTTCACGCACCAGCACGACCAGCCGCCGCTCCCCGTACGCCACCCGGGCCGCGCTCGCGGGCCCCGGGTCTGCCGCGAGCCGCACCTCGCCGCCGAAGGACTGCCCGTCCACGGTGAGACCGTCCGCCTCGGCGGCGGTCAGCACGACCGCGTCGCCGCCGGCCCGCCAGGACCCGGGGATGCCCGGAAGTCGACCGTCCGGATAGTCCTCGAGCCTGGGGGTGCCCCAGGCCGTTCAAGCACTGGGGGAGGGTGCCGATGAGCGCGAGCGGTCCGCACGGCGCCGACACCGCCGCGACGCGCCGCTCGTGCCACCGCTGCCAGTCCCCGGAAGCGTCCGTCGTCATACGGGCGACCCTGCCGCACCGGGCGGGCCTGCCGTCACAGGGTCGGCAGCCGCAGGCGGGTCAGCCGTCGCAAACGGGTCAGCCGTCGCAGGGACAGCAGCAGTCGCACCCGTCGCAGTCACAGTCCCGGCAGACGCCCTCGCGCTTCTTGCGGGACCACGGCCCCTCGTACTCCTTGGCGCAGCACAGCTTGCAGGTGCAGCACAGCAGCCAGAACATCCCGCAGCCGGCCCAGAACCCACGCCGGCGGGGCGGCTGAGGTGCCGGAGCTCCCCCGCCGAAACCGCCTCCACCGAAACCGCCGCCGAATCCGTCACCGCCGTAGGCCCCGCCCCCACCGGCGTACGGATTCCCGCCACCGCCCGCGTACGGGTGCTGCGGGGAGCCGTAGGGGCCCTGGGGCTGCTGCCCGTAAGGCCCCTGCGACTGCTGCCCGTGCGGTCCCTGGTGCCCGTGGGGCCCACCGCCCTGGTGGGAGGCGCACACCGGCACCGTGCCGAACGTCCGGTCGACCGAGCGCCGCAGTTCATGCACGAACAGCAGATGCACGAGCCGCGCATCGGTGAACTCGGCGTCGCGCAGTGCGAGCCGCACGCCGTGCACCGCGTCGTCGGCGAGCCGCCGGACCTCCATCAGGGAGGTGCCGGTCGTGGCGATCGGGTTCCAGGCGCCTGACGCGGCATCGGTGTGCAGGTCCTCCACGGCGTCCAGCAGGTGCGCGAGCCGCCCGAAGAGCCGCCCTGCCTCGGCGAGCGGCCCGGCGTTCTGCGGCCGGCCGGCGAGGACCGCGGTGTGCGCGAAGGCCGCGGCGGTCGCGGTCTCGGTCGGCTCGGTGACCGTGAGGAGCGGCGTCCCGGGCCCGGCCAGCGCCTCGATTCCGGCCTGCCGGTCCACGGCGTCGACCAGGAGCGTGGTGTCGAATCCCACAGCGGTGCCGGTCCGGGCACCGGCTGTGTCCCAGCTCATGGCGACCCGGCGCGCGGCCCGCGCCACCGATTTGCGGGCCAACAGTCCGTCACCGTCGGTGACGTGGTCGCGCACCTTCGCCGAGGCCAGCACCAGGGACACGGCCGCCGCGAGCCGGGCTCCCTCGCCGTGCGCGACGGAGGCGGTGCGCATGCCGCGCAGCGCGCACGGCCCGGCCGTACGCCGGCCGCTTCCGTCGCTCTCCGCCTGAGCCTCCGTCAAAACAGAGACCAGAAGCCCGTCGTAATTCGTGACGATCCGGGCGAACTGCCCGTGGTCACCGCGCAGCGCGAGGCAGAGCCCGCACAAATGCGCCATCCACTGGCTTGTGAGCTTCTCTCCGAGCCGGTGCCTACAGGGCCTGACGATTCCGAACACAACGCTCCCCCGGGCTTCGTGACGACGCTGAGCTGCGGCATCGTATCGGCCCGCCCATTCACCCGTACGCCCCGGCCGTCACCCGTACGCCGAGAAGAATCATATTTCACTCACAGTCAGCAGCCGTTTGGGAAACGGCCCTTGGGACACACGGACTCTCGACGGATTCGCTGTGCACCAGTACCGTCACAAACCCCCCGTGCGGCGTCTATCCACTTGGCGCGCCATCCGCATCATGGACGACCATAGGGATGCGGAAAGCAGAAAGACCGCTGTGAGAGGAGGCGTCCATGGGATCGGTACGCAAGGCAAGTGCCTGGCTTGGCCTCGTCGACGACAACGAAGACGAGCGTTACTACGACGACGACGACTACTCCGACGGAAACGAGCCCGGGGAGGCCTGGGTCACCGATCCGCGCGTCAAGGTGGCCTCGGACGTCGCCGAGGAGAAGGGCCGCCGCATCGGCACGGTGACCCCGGACAGCTTCCGGGACGCGCGCGCCATCGGCGAGCTGTTCCGCGAGGGCGTGCCGGTCATCATGAACCTCACGGCCATGGAGGCCTCCGACGCCAAGCGCGTGGTCGACTTCGCGGCCGGGCTGATCTTCGGCCTGCGCGGTTCGATCGAGAGAGTGTCGACGCGCGTGTTCCTGCTGACCCCCGCCAACACGGAGATCGTCAACGGCGATCCGGCCGGGCACCGCACGGACGGCTTCTTCAACCAGAGCTGAGGCAGGGCCGCTCACCGGCCCTGCCCCCGCGCAGGGTTGACCGGACCGGCCTACCGAAAGGCATCGAGTCCGGTGAGCGCCTTGCCCAGCACGAGCTGGTGCATCTCGACGGTGCCCTCATAGGTGAGCACCGACTCGAGGTTGGTCGCGTGCCGCATCACGGGGTACTCGAGCGAGATCCCGTTGGCACCGAGAATGGTCCGGGCCGTGCGGCAGATCTCGATCGCTTCCCGGACGTTGTTGAGCTTGCCGAAGCTGACCTGCTCGGGACGCAGGCGGCCGGCGTCCATACGCCGCCCCAGATGATGGGCGAGCAGAATCCCCTTGTGCAGTTCGACCGCCATGTCGGCGAGTTTGGCCTGGGTGAGCTGGAAGCCGCCGATGGGCCGCCCGAACTGCTCCCGCGACTTCGCGTAGTCGAGCGCGGCCTCGAAACTGCTGCGAGCCGCGCCCATGGCGCCCCAGACGATTCCGTACCGGGCGTGGGACAGGCAGCTGAGGGGTCCGCGCAGACCGGTGACCTCCGGGAGGACGGCGTCGGCGGGCAGCCGCACGTCGTCGAGCACGAGCTCGCTGGTGACGGAGGCCCTGAGGGACCACTTGTGCTTGATCTCGGGAGCGGAGAAGCCGCGGCTCTCGGTGGGCACCGCGAATCCGCGGATCCCGTCCTCGGTCTGCGCCCACACGACGGCGACGCCCGCGACCGACCCGTTGGTGATCCACATCTTGCGGCCGTTGAGGATCCAGTCGGAGCCGTCGCGCTTGGCATGGGTCCGCATGGCGGCGGGGTCGGAGCCGTGGTCGGGCTCGGTGAGCCCGAAGCAGCCGATGACCTCACCGGCGGCCATGCGGGGCAGCCACTGCCGCTTCTGCTCCTCGCTGCCGAAGCGGTGGATCGCGTACATCGCGAGGGATCCCTGCACCGAGACGAGGGAACGGATGCCGGAGTCGGCGGCCTCCAGTTCCAGGCAGGCGAGCCCGTACTGCACGGCGGACGCGCCGGCACAGCCGTATCCGTCCAGGGACATGCCGAGGGCGCCGATGCCGCCGAGCTCCTTGGCCAGCTCCCGGATCCCCGGCAGCTCCCCCTTCTCGTACCACTCGGCGACGTACGGCAGCACCCGGTCCGCGGCCCAGGCCCGCACGGTGTCCCTGATCCCGAGATCCTCCGGCTCCAGCAGGTCGTCCAGGCCGAGGGGATCGACGGGATCGAAGGGAGGCAGCTTGGACGAACCGGACATGATCGACACCCTCCGAGACTCTTAACTAGCACCGCTAACCAAGACGCTACGACGTCCGCCCGCCCACGCACCACCCGTAGCCGCCGACTGAGAGCGGAACTCGCCAGTGGTCCCCACCACACGACGGGCGTCTGCGAGCCGCGGGTCAGGAAAGAGCAGCGGGTGAGGGATGCGGCTCAGCCCGACGACGGGGACCGAGTGCGGCGCCGAGCACCGAGCACCGAGCACCGGACCCCGGGTGACAGTGGCGCGCCGGACGCGGGATGCCCATCACAGCCCGGTGCGGGCGACGAGCAGGGCGATGTCCTCGCTCGCAGGGGCTGGAAGTACGTGCAGCACCTTCCTCCCTCGCGCGCAGCCCAGCCCGGCCCCGCCTCCCCGGTTGCAGTCCACGGCGCGGCACCCCCACGGGCGGCCCCGGCCTCTCGGTCGGCGGTCACGGGTGGCGCGTGGGTGGGGAAGGAAAGTCAGACCGAGACGCGTGACTCCGCCGCGTCCCTGGGGGCAGGAAGTTCCACCGCTCCCGGCTCACACTGCATGGCCCGCGGCAATCGCAACGCCATCACCGCCCCGAGCAGCAGCAACCCCGCGCTCACCAGCAACGTCACATGCAGCCCGTGCACGAACGCGTCCCGGGCGGCATGCCGCAGAGCGGCACCGGCAGACCCGCCCAGCTGCGCGGCGACCTCGTACGCCTCCCCCAGCGAATGCCCCGCCGAGGAGGACGCCGACGCCGGAACCCCGGGCACCCCGGACAGCCTCGGCGCGTACGCCGCGTTCATCACCGTGCCGAGCAGCGCGATGCCGATCCCCGCTCCGAGCTGGTACGACGTCTCCCCGATCGCCGCCGCCCCGCCGGCCTGCTCCTGCGGCGCCTCGCTCAGCATCGACTCGTACGCTCCGAAGAGCGTGGTCTCCAGCCCGAAGCCGAGCAGCACGAACCCGCTCACCATCAGCGCGCAGTCGTCGGTCCGGCCCAGCGCCGTCAGCAGCACCACCGCGAACGCCGTGAGGCAGAACCCGGCGCACACCATCCGCCGCGGCCCGAACCGCCGCAGCATCCGCGCCCCGGCCAGCCCGGCGGCCATCGCCGCGAACGTCAGCGGCAGCAGGCGCAGCCCGGTCTCCAGCGGCGACAGTCCGAGCACCAGCTGCAGGTACTGCGCCGCGATCAGCTCCAGACCCACCAGCGCGAGCATCGCCAGCACGATGCACCCGACGGACGTGCTGAACGCCGGCCGCGCGAACATCTTGAGGTCCACCAGCGGATACGTCCGCCGCCGCTGCCGCCGTACGAAGCCGGCCAGCAGCGCGGCGCCCACCACCAGCGACGGCACGGTGAGCAGGCTGCCCAGCGACTCCCCGCTGCCGAGCCGCTTCACGCCCAGCACGACACCGAACAGCCCGGCCGCCGCCATCAGCGCACCGACCACGTCCCAGGGGCCCCTGCCGTCGCCCTTCGACTCGGGCAGCAGCAGCCGTCCCACCGGAAGGCTGACCAGCATCAACGGAATGTTGACGAGGAACACCGAGCCCCACCAGAAGTGCTCCAGCAGGAAGCCGCCGAGCAGCGGTCCGACCGCCGCGCCGACCGCGGCCACGGCGCTCCAGATGCCGATCGCGAGCGCCCGCTCACGCCGCTCGGGGAAGACCTGCCGCAGGATCGAAAGGGTCGCGGGCATGATCATCGCGCCGCCCACGCCGAGCAGCGCCCGCGCCGCGATCAGCACCTGGGCGCTGTCGGCCAGGGCCGCGAGACCGGAGGCGACGCCGAACAGCGCGTAGCCGAGGAGCAGGACTCTTCGGCGGCCGATGCGGTCGCCCAGCGTGCCGAACAGGATCAGCAGCGAGGCGCAGACCAGTGGGTAGACGTCGACGATCCAGAGCAGCTCGATCCCGCCGGGCCTGAGGTCCTCGGTGACGGCGGGGACCGCCACGTGCAGCACGGTGGCGTCGACGGCGACCAGCAGCAGGCTGACGCAGAGGACGACGAGAACCACCCAGCGGTTGGCACCGGCCCCGGCCGCCCGACGGCGCAGCGCAGCGGCGGCCGTGGTCGTCCCGGACATGTACGTACCTCCCAGATGTTCCCTCGCGATCGGCGGGCTCACGGGGTGGGGGACGCCCCCGCGACTCGGCCGGAGAGGAGCGGTGGTCCCCGGCCCGCGCAAACGAAAAGCGAGTGACACGTCAGAGTACGCGAGTCCTCGACGGAGACCAGTGGCGGACCTCTCACACCTGCGGCGGAACGATGTGGCGTGGGCCACTTCCTCCCACCTCGTCCACGCCCCGGCCGGCCGGGTGGTTCCGGCCCGGGTCGATAATCGGGCGCGTGACCGATCTTGAGACGCGCGCGGCTCCGACCCGCGCCGGGGCGCTGCGCCGGGCGGCCCCGGCGCTCGCCGGATACGTGGCCGTGCGCGCCTTGGGCCTGCTGGCCCTCTTCCTGTGGAGCGCGGCGCGGGACAAGAGCGCGTACACGTTGCTGACCGCCCGCTGGGACGCGCTCTGGTACGTCAGGGTCGCCGAGCTCGGCTATGGCTACGAGGTGCGGCTGGCGAACGGTGACGTGCACTCGAACCTGGCGTTCTTCCCGCTGCTGCCCTGGCTGGAGCGGCTGGTGGCGGCGGTGTCGCCGCTGTCGTACGCGGACGGCGGGTTCCTCGTCAGCCTGGTCTCCTCGCTCGCCGCGGCCTGGGGGATCTTCGCGGTGGCGGACCATGTGTACGGCCGCCGGGCCGGGGTGTGCGCGGTGCTGCTGTGGGCCATCCTGCCGGTCGGGATCGTGCAGTCGATGGCGTACAGCGAGTCCCTGTTCACGGCGCTCGCGGCGTGGTCGCTGTACGCGGTACTGACCGGCCGCTGGGTGACGGCGGGCACGCTGGCCCTGTTCGCGGGACTGACCCGTCCGGTGGGACTGGCCGTGGTGGCGGCGGTGTGGGTGGCGGCGATCGCCTCCTTCGCACGGGACGGGCGTGCGGCGGGCCCGGACGCCCCGGACACCCCGCCCGGCTCCGGTGCCTTGGCCGGCCCCCGGGTCGTGACCCGGCGCGTCCTCGGCATGGTCCTGGCCCCCCTCGGCGCCGTCGGCTACGTGCTCTGGGTCGGGCACCACACCGGCAAGGGCCCGCTGGGGTATCTGGACGTCCAGGCCGGCTGGCGCAACGGTTTCGACGGCGGCTGGGCCTTCGCCCGGTTCGTCGCCGACAAGTTCACGTCGTTCCCGGCGGCTCTGGCCGGTGTGGGGCTGATCGTCGGGGTCGCGTCAGTCGTCTGGCTGTATGTGACCGGAGTACGTCAGCGCCAGCCGCTGCCGCTGCTGGTCTACACCGGGGTCGTGACCGCGCTGGCCCTGTGCGCGTCGAGTTACTTCGGCTCGAAACCACGTCTGCTGCTGCCCGCCTTCCCGCTGCTGCTGCCTCTCGCGCTCGCTCTGGCCAAGGCGCGTATGCGCAGGTCAGCGGCGGTGCTCGGGGCCGTCGCGGTGGCCTCGGCGGTGTACGGGGCGTTCTGGCTGAACGGCTCCGGCCCGCCCTGACCCGCTGTGAGCGCAGGGGGAATTCCATGCCATGCCCCGGTGAACGAATTCAAAAGCGCAATAAAACCCGCATCCGGAATGATCAAAGGAATTGAAGGCCGCAGCGGCCGACGATTACAGATTCGCTGGAAATAAACCCCCTCCTGAGAGGAATCCCACATCACATCGTCATCACAAAGCCGTTGATTCGCCTGGGATCTGAGCTCACTCGCTGTAACGTCGATTGGGTGCGTACCGAACCGAAGCTCACCCGTCTGGACCGGGTGTTCGCCCGGCTGGACCGTGAGCCGGAACGACCGGCCCACATCGATGTGCCGAAGATGAGCAGGCACCGCATCGTGCTCTTCGCGGCGACCCTGGTCTTCTACGGCGCGATCGTGTGGGCCGTGGTGATCACGTCCTGGCTGGTCCGGCTCGACTGGCAGGTCATGTTCTTCCGCCCGTACCAGCAGTGGTCGGAGATCCACTGGTTCGTCGACTACTACGTAGTCCTCGGCCAGCGCGGCCCGACCGCCGTGATGGTCGCGGCCTGGCTGGGCTGGCGCTCCTGGCGGCAGCACACCCTGCGGCCGCTGCTCGCGCTCGGCGTCTCGCTGCTGCTGCTGAACATCACGGTCGGCGCCGCCAAGTACGGCATGGGGCGCCTGGGACCGCACTACGCGACCACGATCGGCTCGAACGAGATGTGGCTCGGCGGCGATATATTTCCGAGCGGTCACACCGCGAATGCCGTGGTGACGTGGGGGATCCTGGCCTACCTGGCGTCCAGCGCGAGAGCACAGCGCTGGCTGTCCGCCGTGTCCGCGGTGACCTCGCTCGGCGTCGGCATGGCCACCGTCTACCTCGGTACGCACTGGCTGAGCGATGTGCTCCTCGGCTGGACCGCCGGTCTGCTGATCCTGCTCGGCCTGCCGTGGTTCGAGCCGCTGATCGCCCGTGCCGAGGACGCGATCTTCGACCTGCGCGACCGCCTGCGGGCCCGCAGGCGCCGCACCCCGGCCGAACCGGCCGACGCGCCGCCCGTACTGGTCACGCCCGTGCCGGCCGACCGTGAGGACGTCGCCGCCCGCTCGCCCCGGGCGCCGGTCTACCTGGCCCCGGGCCCCCACACCACCCGCTCGGAGCGCACGCCGATCACCCCGGCCGGCAGCCGCCGCCCGCCGCACCCGGAGCGCCACCCGCGCGGCTCGGCCCCGTCCGCCCGGCCCGTGACGGGCGGCTGACCCGGGACGGCGCGCACCCCGTCCGGTACGCCGAAGGCCCCGGTTCCGCGGTGGAACCGGGGCCTTCGCCGGGTCTCAGCCCTTCCAGGCCCGCGCCACCCGGCCGCCCTTGACCTCGAAGTTCAGCCGGCCCACGCGGTACTCCATCGTGATGATCGCCCCCGACGGCAGCGCGCGCACCGTCGGCCAGCCGCGCTCGCGCGCGAGGTGTTCGGCCCGGCCGGCCTCCAGGCCGACATAGGTGTCCGGGCTGTCGTCGGGTTCCGCGGGAGGTGTCGGAGTCGGTGCCATGCCGCCACGCTATGTCCTGACCGGCGACCGCGGAAGTCCGGGGCCCCGGCCGTCACTGTCAGCCTCCCGTCACGCTTCTGTCACAAGATCACGACAGGAGTTTCGGGCGTCACCCGTCACACGGACGAGCGGTTCGCTACGCCTTCCGCAGGCATTCGATCGCAATTCCCGCGTGTCCCATGAGCTCATGGAAAAGCCCGGCGGAAAGTGCCGGGAGAAGTGCCGGTGAGGCTCCATTCCTTTCCGGTGCCGCGTCGGCCCGGCGGCGTCGGCACAGTACGGGAAATGCATGGCTTCGGCACAGAGAGGCCGGTACGCCCCCCTGTCGGAGCGCGCGGTGACGCGAGCATCACGGCGTGAGCGCGCGGGCATGCGGGGCGCGGGCTGCGGCGGGCCCGGCACGCGATGAGCGAAGGGGCGAGCGAGCGATGGGAACGCAGACCGTACAGGCCGTGACGCCGCCCGAACCGCGCACGCGGCACGGACGGGTGGTGGTCGACTGGCTGACGACGACGGACCACAAGAAGATCGGCCACCTCTACCTGATCACGTCGTTCCTCTTCTTCCTGGTCGGCGGAGTGCTGGCGCTGCTGATGCGCGCCGAACTGGCCCGCCCGGGACTCCAGATCATCGACCACACGCAGTACAACCAGGCGTTCACGCTGCACGGCACGATCATGCTGCTGCTGTTCGCGACGCCGAGCTTCGCGGGCTTCGCCAACGAGCTGATGCCGCTCCAGATCGGCGCGCCCGACGTCGCCTTCCCGCGGTTGAACATGCTCTCGTACTGGCTGTTCCTGTTCGGCGGGCTGATCGTGCTCGGCTCGCTGCTGGTGCCCTCCGGGCCGGCGGACTTCGGCTGGACCGCCTACGCCCCGCTCAACAGCGCGGAGCGCACGCCGGGTCTCGGGGCCGACCTGTGGATCATGGGGCTGGCGCTGGCCGGCTTCGGCACGATCCTCGGCGCGGTCAACTTCATCACCACCATCATCGGGATGCGCGCCCCCGGCATGACGATGTTCCGGATGCCGATCTTCGTCTGGAACACGCTGTTCACGTCGATCATGATCCTGATGGCGTTCCCGGTGCTGGCGGCGGCGCTGCTGGTGCTGGAGGCGGACCGGCGGTTCGGCGCGCAGGTCTTCGACGCGGCCAACGGCGGGGCGATCCTGTGGCAGCACCTGTTCTGGTTCTTCGGCCATCCCGAGGTGTACATCATCGCGCTGCCGTTCTTCGGCATCATCACGGAGATCATCCCGGTCTTCAGCCGCAAGCCCCTGTTCGGCTATCTGACGCTGGTCGGCGCGACGATGGCGATCACCGGTCTGTCGATGATCGTGTGGGCGCACCACATGTTCGCCACGGGCGCGGTGCTGCTGCCGTTCTTCTCCTTCATGAGCTTCCTGATCGCGGTGCCGACGGGTGTGAAGTTCTTCAACTGGGCCGGCACCATGCTCAAGGGCTCGCTGTCGTTCGAGACACCGATGCTGTGGGCGACCGGCTTCCTGGTGACGTTCCTGTTCGGCGGGCTGACCGGGGTGATCCTGGCGTCGCCGCCGATGGACTTCCATGTGACGGACTCGTACTTCGTGGTCGCGCACTTCCACTACGTCGTCTTCGGCACGGTCGTCTTCGCGATCTTCGGGGGGTTCTACTTCTGGTGGCCGAAGTTCACGGGGAAGATGCTTGACGAACGGCTCGGCAAGATCCAGTTCTGGGCGCTCTTCGTCGGCTTCCACACCACGTTCCTGGTGCAGCACTGGCTCGGCGCCGAGGGCATGCCCCGCCGGTACGCGGACTACCTCGCCGCGGACGGGTTCACCGCGCTCAACACCGTGTCGACGATCGGCGCGTTCCTGCTCGGCATCTCGACGCTGCCGTTCCTCTACAACGTGTGGAAGACCGCCAAGTACGGCGAGAGGGTCGAGGTCGACGACCCCTGGGGCTACGGCCGTTCCCTGGAGTGGGCGACCTCGTGCCCGCCGCCGCGGCACAACTTCACGACGCTGCCCCGGATCCGTTCCGAGTCCCCGGCGTTCGACCTGCACCATCCGCAGTACGCGGCGGTGACTGCGCAGCCCGAGCCAGAGCGCCATCAAGCCGGTCCCGAGTCCTCCTGATCGCCTCGATCAGCTCGACCGGCTCCAGCACCTCGAAGTCGAAGCCCAGCATCACCACGTGGATGACCATCACATCGAGGCTGCCGGCGCCGCAGCGCAGCAGGCAGGTGTCCGTGCTCTCCGCCTCCAGCACCCCGGCGGAGGGCGAGATGTGCTGGAGGGCGTCCTCCAGGGGTGCCAGGAGACGTACGAGGGCGTGGGTGGCGTACGCGCGCGTGGAGACGCCCTGGGAGACGTAGGCGGCCAGGTCCTCGGCGGGCGGGTCGCGCGGCACGAAGCGCGGGCCGTGCGGGGGCCTGGGCGTGACGCGGTCCACGCGGAACGTGCGCCAGTCGTCGCGGTCGAGGTCCCAGGCGACCAGGTACCAGCGGCGTTCGGTGCACACCAGGCGGTGCGGTTCGACGCTGCGGCGGGTGGTGGTGCCGTCGTGGCCGCGGTATTCGAAGCGCAGCCGTTCGGAGTCCCGGCACAGGTGGGCGAGTTCGGTGAGCACGGCCGGGTCGACCGAGGAGGGCAGCGTGCTGCGCAGCATCGGCACGGTGACGGCGTTCAGTGCGCCCACCCGGCGGCGCAGCCGGTTCGGCAGCACCTGCTCCAGCTTGGCGAGGGCGCGTACCGAGGTCTCGCCGATGCCGTCGATGCCCTGCCCGGCGGCGGTGCGCAGTCCGACCGCCACGGCGACGGCCTCGTCGTCGTCCAGGAGCAGCGGCGGCAGTTCGGCTCCGGCGCCGAGCTGGTAGCCGCCGCCGGTGCCGGGGCTGGCGTTGACCGGGTAGCCGAGTTCGCGCAGCCGGTCGACGTCCCGGCGCAGGGTGCGGGCGCTGACGCCGAGCCGGCCGGCCAGGTCGGCGCCGGACCACTCGCGGTGGGCCTGGAGCAGGGACAGCAGACGCAGCAGGCGGGCCGAGGTCTCCAACATGGGGCGAGTCTGCCAGGCCTTGCGGACAGCCACTGTCCTCAAGGCGCGTAGGCCAGTTGCGGGACGGTGAAGCAGGTGCGGTTCATGTCCCCCTGCCCCACCCAGCCCCTGCCGTCCTGCCAGCGGGCCACCGACAGGCAGGTCCTGCTGGTCTTCGGCGGCTCGGGCAGGCGGTCGAAGCGGACGGGGAGCAGCAGCCCCCCGGCGGTGTGGCCCTGGCCGCGGTTCATGAAGCCGTCGACGCACGCGCGGGTGATGCCCGTACTCGCGCAGGACGTCGCCGCGTCCGTGAACCACCGCGCGGCCGCCCACCCCTCCAGCTGCCACTGGGAGTGGGTCTTCAGGTCCTTCGTCGCCTCACGGAACTCCCGTACGGCCGGGTGGCCGGTGTCCTCGAAGTTGCGGCTGGCGCCGGTCGCCCACAGGGCGTTGCGGCAGCGCGGGGCGTCCTTGTAGTCGTCGCCGACGGTGGACGTCCAGTTCTGCACGTTGGTCACCTTGGCGGTGACGTCGGCTCCCGCCTCGTCCATGGCCTGGCAGAGCCGGGCGTTGCCGTGCCCGTCGATCGCGTCGAACACCAGGTCGGCGCCCTGCTCCTTGAGGTCGGCGGCGACGGCGCGGAAGTTGGGCAGGGCGAAGTCGACCTGCTCGGTGACGACCTCGTAGCCCTCGGCGCGCAGGCCGCGCTCGACGAGCCGGGCGTAGGCGGCCGAGGCGGACTGGTTGTAGGAGACGACGGCGGCGGTACGGGCACCGTGCTCGCGTTTGAAGTAGCGGTAGACCTCGGTGCCGCCGTACAGCTTTCCGCTCCAGCCGGGGGTGCCGTCGCGAGGCGCGAGGCTGCCGTAGATGCCGTAGAGGTGCGGGTAGGTGTCGTAGGCGGTGCCGATGGGCTGGCCGCCGATGTCGGGGACACCCGCGCGGGAGACGCGGGAGGCGCCCGCGTAGTCGAGGGCGGTCGTGGCGACCAGGGCGACGACCTCGTCCTCCTCGACGAGCTTGTGCACGCATTCGTTGTTGCCGACGCCGCTGCCGCCGTCGTCGCAGGTGCGCACCTCGACCCGGCGGCCGTCGATGCCCCCGCGCGCGTTGAGACGGTCGAGGAAGGCCCGGGCGCCGTCGCGCGGGCCGGTGAAGGCGCTGCCGCCGACCGGGCTGGTGGCGCTGGTGATGATGCCGACCCGCAGGGGCGCGGCGTCGCGGGGCGCGGGGGTGCGGTCGTCGTGCTCGAAGTCGCTCTCCGGGAGCCGGCTGCCGCAGGCCGCGCTCAGGGCGAGCAGCAGCACCGCGGCTACGGCCTCAGCAACCCGGGACCGGTGACGCATTGCCGCTCAGTTGCACCAGCGCGCACAGCGTCTTGGCGGACAGCTTCCAGGTGCCGTCCTGCTCGACGGCGCTTCCGGAGGCGTCGGGCAGGACGGTGGCGCCCTTCAGAGTGAGCGTGTACGTCACGTCCGCGCCGGTCGCCGAGGTGAACTCGACCTTGGTGACCTTCGCCTGGACCTGCCCGCCGCGCTCGTCGCCGCTGAACGCCTGGAGGACCGGGCGCATCCGGTCGCCGTTCTGCAGGACGGCCTGCTTCTCCTCGGTCGAGGTCTTCGGGTCGAAGAACTTCTGCCAGTTCTGTTTGATCTCCGCCTCCGCGGCGGCCCGGTCCGCCGGCGCGGTGGCCGGCGCGCTCGTGGTCCGCTCCGCGGTCGGTGTGGGGGGCGTGGACTCGCTGCCGCCGCTGTCGTCGCTGCAGGCCGCCAGGGCCGGGGCGAGGGCCAGGACCAGGGCCGCGGCGATCGCCGTACCCCGTCCCGCGGTGCGTGGCCCCCCTCTCGCGTTCCCCCGCTTGAGGTCGCTGCCGAGAACCATCTGGCTCACCACCGGGTGTCGGTCCGGGCCATGTGTGCCCGGTGCTTTCAGGGTCAGCTTCCACAGGGCATAGTGCAAGCGATCGGCGGACTTGAACAGGCAGCCCGACGCACGCACAGCCGAATCCGACGTGTGGGAGCCAGCGATGCGGACCAGCCGACTGCGGACCGTGCATCCCGTCCTGTGGGCAGGCTGGGCCGCCCTGGCCGCCGGCGCGGTGCTGTGCGTCGTCGGCTGGTACGGAGTCTCCGGCGAGCGTTACGCCGAACGGCAGCTGCCCTACCTGGCCTCCTGCACGATCCCCGGTGCCGCGCTGATCGTCGCCGGGGCGGTGCTGCTGGCCCGGGTCCGGGAGTCGATCGCCGCCGGGAGGGTGGAGGAGCTGTACGGCCTGCTGGTGGAGGACGAGCCGGCCGGGCCGGAGGAGACCGGCCGGGCCGTGCTCGCCCCGCTCGCGGTCAGCGGCGACCTGCTGATGGTGCCGGGCGGCACGCTGTGGCACCGCGCGGACTGCCCGCTGGTCGCGGGCAAGGCGGAGGCGGTCCCGGTGGACTCCAAGCTGGTGGCGAGCGGTGAGCTGGGCCCCTGCCCGATCTGCGAGCCGGCCGAAGAAACAGACTGATGTCCTCGCTGACGTACGACCTCACCCTCGCCGGGCTCTCGGTCGGCAGCGCGGCGGCGCTGACCGGGATCGGCCTGATCGTGACGTACCGCGCGACGGGCGTGCTGAACTTCGCGCACGGCGCGATCGCGATGGTGTGCGCGTACGGGCTGCGGCAGTGCGTGGTCGAGTGGGGCTGGCCGCTGTGGCTCGGGGCGGTGGTGACGCTGCTGGTGCTGGCGCCGGGGCTGGGTGTGGTCCTGGAGCGGTTCGTGTTCCGGCCCCTGGCGGTTCTGGGCGGTGACCCGGCGCAGACGCTGGTGGCGTCCATCGGGGTGTTCGTGCTGCTGGTGGGCGGGGCGGCGCTGCTGTGGGGGCAGGGGGCGCGGGACGACGCGCCGGTGCTGGTGCCGGACGAGCCGTGGGGACAGCTGGCGGTGGTGCTGGTGCTGGCCGCCGGGGTCGCGGCGGTGGTCCGCCGGACGCGGTTCGGGCGGGAACTGCGGGCCGTGGTCGACGACCGGCGGCTCGCCGAGCTGGGCGGCATCGACGCGGACCGGGTCGCGGCCACGGGCTGGGCGTTCGGCTCGTTCACGGCCGGTCTGACGGGTGTGCTGCTGGCGCCGTTCGTGCGGCTCGACCCGTACGGTCTTTCGCTGCTCGTGATGGAGGTCGTCGCGGTCGCGGTGGCCGCGCGGATGCGGAGCCTGACCGTCGCGGTGGTGGTGGCGCTGGGCATCGGGGTGGCGCAGAGCCAGCTGACGCGGCTGCACCCCTCGGGCTGGGCCGAGCCGCTCCTCCAGGCGGTGGGCACGAACCTGTTCGTCGTCGCGCTGCTGGTCGCGGCCCTGGTCCTGCCGGGCGTCGGGGAGCGGGACGCGCTGCCCCGCACGGCCTCGGCACGCGCGACGACCCCGCCGGGTGCCTGGATCGTGGTGCTCGTGCTGTTCCTGCTGCCGCTGGGGCTCGCCGGCCAGGATCTGCACACGTCGGTCCAGGTCCCGGCGCTGGCGGTGATCCTGCTGTCCCTGGTGGTGGTCACCGGCCGCGGCGGCCAGATCTCGCTGGGGCAGGCGGCGTACGCGGGCCTGGGCGCCCTGTTCACGGCCCTGCTGGCGGCGGGCCGTTTCCCGGGGCTGCCCGCCCTGCCGGAACTGGCCGCCCTCGCGGTGTCGGTGGTCCTGGTGGCACCGCTCGGCCTGCTGACGGGCTGGCCGGCGATTCACCGCCGGGGCCTGGCGCTGGCGCTGGCCACGTTCGCGGTCGGCGTGGGGGTGAGCCGCTTCGTCTTCGCCCAGCCGTACGCCACCTCGGACCTGTCGCTGGGCCGCCCCGCGGGCTTCGACGGGGACCGCGCGTACTACGTCCTGGAGCTGCTCCTGCTGGCGGTCGCGCTGCTGGCGACGTACGCGCTGCGGCGGGGGCGGACGGGCCGGGCCCTGGCCGCCATGCGGGATCACGAGCGGGGTGCGCAGGCGGCGGGTGTCGGCGTGCCCTCCCTGAAGCTGCTGGCCTTCGTCGCGGGTGCCGCGCTGGCCGCGCTGGGCGGCGGCATGCTCGGCATGGGTCTGCGTGCGTTCGACGCCGCCGCCTACGACCCCGTGCGGGGCCTGCTGTGGTTCGCGGCGGTCGTGGTGCTGGGCGCCGACAGCACGCTCGGCGCCCTTGCCGCGGCGGCCCTCCTGGTCGGGCTGGACGCGGGCACCCGGGGCGGGGTCGCGGCGGCCCTCGTCGGCATCCTGGCGGTCCTGGTGGGCCGCTTCCCCGGCGGCCCGTACGAGGCGCTGCGCACAGCGGGGGAACGCCTGCGACCGCGCCGCGCCCCGGCCCTGACGGCGGTGGGCGCCCGGGCCCGCGAGAGGCTGCGCCCGGCGGAGCCGGAACCGGAGCGGAGGGCACCGGTACCGAGCGGGGCGACGGGCGTGACACGCGGGGCGAAGGGCTCGGGAGCGGTGGGCCGACGCGAACTCCGGGACGACGTGAGCGGATCGGGCCCACGGGGCGACGCGGGCCGTTCGGGACGCGGCCCGTCGGGCCGTGCCGCCACCCGCCCGCCGAGCGACGACGGCCGCCCGTCGGCCGGAGGGCCCGAGAGGGGCCCCGAGCCACCCGACTCCTCCGCAGTCGCCCGGCCGGAGGCAACGCCCGAGGCTTCCGGGCCCTCCTCCGCCACGCGGGCCGACGCGCCCCTCGGCCCCTCTTCCGGCCCTCGGCCGCGCCCGGCCGCGCCCGGCGGCGGCGCGCCGCCGTCCACGGAACCGGCCACCGCCACCGCCCCCTCCGGCCCTCTCCTCACCGCCCGACGCCTCCACGCGCACTACGGCCGCTTCACCGCCCTCGACGGGGTGGACCTGGACCTCTTCCCCGGCCGGATCACCGCGGTCGTGGGGCCCAACGGGGCCGGCAAGAGCACCCTGTTCCACTGTCTGGCCGGGACGCTGCGGCCCGCGCACGGGACGGTGCGGCTCGGCGGGCGGGACATCACCGCGCTGCCCGCCCACGCCCGTACCCGGCTCGGCGTCGCACGGACCTTCCAGCAACTGGCCGTCTTCCCCTCGCTGACCGTGGCGGAGAACGTCCGGGTGGGTGCCGAGCAGGGCCGGGTGACCGACCCGGGTTCCGTGGAGCGCACCCTGAGGCTGCTCGGGCTCGACGGGCCCGTGCGCGCCCTGCCCGCCGCCGGGCTGCCCACCGGGACGCTGCGCCGCGTCGAACTGGCCCGCATCCTCGCGGGCAGCCCCCGCGTCCTCCTCCTCGACGAACCCGGCGCGGGGCTGGACACCGCCGAAGTGTCCGCGCTGGCCCGGGTCCTGAAGGCCCTGGCCGCCGACGGCACGGCCCTCCTCGTCGTGGAGCACGACCTGGACCTGGTGGCCGGTCTCGCGGACGTCGTGCATGTGATGACCGCGGGCCGGATCGTCGCCTCCGGCCCACCGGGACGCGTCCTGGGCGCCCTGGAATCGGGGGCCGGCCGATGACGACCGTCGCCCTGCGCCACGCACGCGTGCGCTACGGCCCCCTGGAGGCCCTGCACGGCGTCGGCCTCACCGCCCCCGGCCCGGGTCTCACCGTGCTGCTGGGCCGCAACGGCTCCGGCCGCACCACCGCCCTGCGTGCCCTGGCCGGCACGGTGCCCCTGTCGGGCGGCGCGGTGCTGTGGGACGGCGCCGACGTGACCCGCGTGCCCGCCTACGAACGCGCCCGGCGCGGGATGTGCCTGGTGCCGGAGCGGCAGGCCGTGTTCGGCTCGCTCACCGTGCGCGAGAACCTCGAACTCGCCGCGCGGGACCCCGCCGTGGCCCTCGACGCCTACCCGCAGCTGAGGCCCCTGCTCCAGCGGCGCGCCGGCACCCTCTCCGGCGGGGAGCAGCGGATGCTCGCCCTGTCCCGGGCGCTGCTCGCCCGCGCGCGCGTGGTGCTCGTCGACGAGCCCGCCCAGGGCATGTCGGCCGCGGTGGCGGCCCGGACGTACGAGCTGCTGGGCGCGCTCGACGCGTGCGTGGTGGTCGCCGAACAGCGGCTGCCGCCCGCCCTGCGGGGGCGGCCCGCGATCGTCTACGAACTGCGCCGCGGTGCCGTCGTGTTCGCCGGGGAGGCGGGTGAGCTCACGGATTGATCAGGGACGCCGGAACCCCGCCCGGTCGGTCGACCGGACGGGGCCCGTGGCCCGGCGAGGGGGAGCGGCGGCTCAGAACTCGAGGCGCAGGCCGGGCACGATCACGTCGGGATTCCCGCCGATGGCGGCCTTGTTGGCGGCGTAGAGGCGCTGCCAGGTGGTCCCGTGCCGCGCTGCGACGCCGCTCAGCGTGTCGCCCCGGCGGACGGTGTAGTCGCCGCGGGAGGAGCCGCGGTCCGCGTGTTCCGTGGAACGCTCCGGCACCTTCGACGGTTTCGCCGGGGCGCGCTCGGTGGAGGTGACCGGGTCGGCGGCGGGTGCGCCGCCGCTCGCCCCGGCGCGTGCCGAACAGGTCGGCCAGGCGCCCCATCCCTGGGCGCGCTGGACCTTGGTGGCGACGGCGATCTGCTGGGACCTGCTCGCCCGGTCGGCGGTGGGCGCGTAGGCCGTGCCGCCGTAGGCGTTCCAGGTGGAGGGGGCGAACTGGAGTCCGCCGTAGTAGCCGTTGCCGGTGTTGATGTGCCAGTCGCCGCCGCTCTCGCACTGGGCGATGCGGTCCCACACTCCGCTGTCAGCCGCCGCGGCGTTTCCGGTCGCGGCCAGCAGTCCGAGGGGCGCGAGCAGTGCCGCCCCGGCGAGGACCGCCGTCGTTCGAACCTGGTTCTTCCGGGCGGTGGGGCGAGTGGTATCGGCACATTCGGACATGTAGGTCCCTCTCGGAACACCCGGGCTTCCCCCTGACGGAACGCCACTCCCACGCCATGGGGCGCGGGGGTCGCGCTCGCCCCGTCCACCGGAGCGGTGCTGCGCCCGGTTCCTGGGAACCCGGCGGCCGGCGGACGTACCCGAGCGGTGCTCGTTGCACACGGCGGAGGAATCTAAGGAGGCCGGCGGCTTCCATCAACCGGTCGCCCGTCCGGGCAGGCCAGTTCACCGATACCTTGGGTAACGGCAATTTCCGGACACCCACTTCATTCGCGGATTTCCGGATTTGTCGACCCACCCCCCTCGCGATCTGTGACCCACTTCACTCCATCAAACCCCTTGCCACAACGCCGAGTTGACGGTGAGTGCGCGATTCCGCGCCCAGCGTGACCCTGTGCGCTGGTTGGTTCGATTCCGTTCGCCCTGGGGCGTGACTCCCGCCACAGATCGCCCGTTGTCTTCTTCATGAGCCGGGACCTACCCGGACCACGGGCCGGGAGCCACCCGGCTTTGCCACGCACCGCATCCCCGAGGGAGCCACCCGTGCCGCGCATGCTCGACGTCAGCGACGAGGTACGCGCCGAGATCGGCGACGAAGAAGCCGACCGCCTGCTCGCCGGAGAGACCGCCCCGGGCAGCTACGACTGCACGTCGTGCCGCACGCCGGGCGACTCCGAGCAGGAGCGCACCAGCACCGTCCTGTTCATCGGGGACGAGACCGCCGTCCTCGCCTTCGCCCACGCCGGCTGTCTGCCCTCGCAGGTCGTGCAGGTCACCGAGGAGCAGCTGCGGGGCGCCGTGAAGTCCATCACCGGCGACACCGTCGACCTGGAGCCCGACAAGATGGTGCCCGAGCAGGCGGTGCTCGGCGTGACCAGCGGGCTCGTCCTGATCGGCGGGGAGCTGCACCCGGCCCTGGTGGTGGAGCCGACGGGGCCCATCGCCCGGCCCGGCACGACCGGGACCGGCGACGACTTCCTGCCGCTGCTCATCGAGCAGGGCTTCATGCCCCTGACCGACCTGTCCGCCGTACCGCCGGTGCTGCACGGCTGGTCGGTGCTGCTCGCCGTGGGCCAGCTGCACGCGGTGCTCCAGCCGGGCAGCAACGGCGGCCAGCCGGTGGCCTGGTGGCAGGCGCACCAGCCGCTCCAGGTGACCGACCCCTGGCGCGCGGCCGCCAACAAGCACCAGCAGGTGCTGATGTTCGCCGCGCCCGTCGGCTCGATCGGCCGCCAGCCGCGCGAGGACCTGCTGCGGGACGCGCTGGACAAGGCCGCGGCCAACGGCCAGCTGGTCGCCTCGGCCCTGCCGCTGGCCGGCACCTGAGCCCCCGCGTCACCCGCGCAGGCCGCACACCTGCGAAAGCCGTACCCGGGCCGCATCCCTTGACCCGCGGGGTCGTTTGGACATACGTGCACGCATACGACGTTCCACCCCGCCAGTCCTTCTCGCCGATCCCGTCCGCGCGATCGGCTCAGGACTCCCAGGGCGGCCCATCGGCCACGCCGATCTACGACGCGCTCTACGCCGAGTACGTCAAGTCCTTCCGCGCACTGCCCGGCGACCGCAGCGGCGAGGAGAAGCTGGGCTTCACCGCCTTCGGGAACAGCCCGTACGGTTCGGGCTCGTACGGAGGCGCGTACGGCAGCTCGTACAGTGCCTACAGCGCGGGCGCCCAGAGCGCCCGGCACGCCGCCGGGCAGCAGCCGCAGTGGCAGCGCGTCGGCCCCGTCTCGCACGGCACGGGGATGCACTACGTACCCGCCGGACTGCCGCCGGGCCGGCGCGGCGGCGTCTGAGCGAGCACCGGACACCGGAAAGGGCGGCCCCGACGGGGCCGCCCTTTCCGGTGTTCTCGTGCTACTTCTTCTTGCCGCGCTTCTCGCGCACCCGCACGGAGATATGGATCGGCGTCCCGTCGAAGCCGAACTCCTCGCGCAGGCGGCGCTCGATGAAGCGCCGGTAGCCCGCCTCGATGAAGCCGGAGGCGAACAGCACGAACCGCGGCGGCTTGGTGCCCGCCTGCGTGCCGAACAGGATGCGCGGCTGCTTGCCGCCCCGCACCGGGTGCGGGTGGGCGGCGACCAGCTCACCGAGGAAGGCGTTCAGCCGGCCCGTCGGGACCCGGGTCTCCCAGCCGGCCAGGGCCGTCTCGATCGCGGGGACCAGCTTCTCCATGTGCCGTCCGGTGCGCGCCGAGACGTTGACCCGCGGCGCCCAGGTCACCTGGCCGAGCTCGGTCTCGATCTCCCGCTCCAGGTAGTAGCGGCGCTCCTCGTCGAGGGTGTCCCACTTGTTGTAGGCGAGGACGATCGCGCGGCCCGCCTCGACGGCCATGGTGACGATGCGCTGGTCCTGCACCGAGATGGACTCGGAGCCGTCGATCAGGATGACCGCGACCTCCGCCTTCTCGACGGCGGCCGCCGTGCGCAGCGAGGCGTAGTAGTCGGCGCCCTGCTGGAGGTGGACGCGCTTGCGGATGCCCGCCGTGTCGACGAACTTCCAGGTGACGCCGCCGAGTTCGATCAGCTCGTCGACCGGGTCACGGGTGGTGCCCGCCAGCTCGTTGACGACGACGCGCTCCTCGCCCGCCACCTTGTTCAGCAGGGAGGACTTGCCGACGTTCGGGCGGCCGATCAGGGCGATGCGGCGCGGGCCGCCGAGGCCGCCCCCGCCGAACGTCTCGCGCGGCGCCTCGGGGAGCACTTCGAGGACCTGGTCGAGCATGTCGCCGGTGCCCCGGCCGTGCAGCGCGGAGACCGGGTGCGGCTCCCCCAGGCCCAGCGACCACAGGTAGGACGCGTCGGCCTCGCCGCTCGGGCCGTCCACCTTGTTGGCGCACAGCACGACCGGCTTGCCGGCCTTGCGCAGCAGCCGGACGACGGCCTCGTCGGTGTCGGTGGCGCCGACCTTGGCGTCGACGACGAAGACGACCGCGTCGGCCGCCTCGATGGCGTACTCGGCCTGTGCGGCCACGGAGGCGTCGATGCCGAGGACGTCCTGCTCCCAGCCGCCGGTGTCGACGACCTTGAAGCGGCGGCCGGCCCACTCGGCCTCGTAGGTGACACGGTCGCGGGTGACGCCGGGCTTATCCTCGACGACGGCCTCGCGGCGCCCGATGATGCGGTTCACCAGGGTCGACTTGCCGACATTGGGGCGGCCGACGACGGCGAGCACGGGCAGCGGGCCGTGGCCCGCCGCCTCGATGGCGCCCTCGACGTCCTCGGGGTCGAAGCCCTCCTCCGCGGCGAGCTCCATGAACTCCGCGAACTCGGCGTCGCCGAGCGCCCCGTGGTCATGCTCGTACGCGCCCTCGGACGCGTCCGAGCCGTCGGGCTGGATGTGGTCGTTCATGAAGTCCGTACCTCGTCGTTCATCGTGGTGGTCGGTGGAGTGCCCGGTGTTCCGGGCTGATCCACTACTCAGTGTCGTCTAGCGCCCGGTGAGGCGCCTGGCGTTTTCCAGGTGGGCCGCGAGCTGCTTCTGGATGCGCCCGGTCGCTTCGTCCAGCGCCTTGCGCGTCCGGCGGCCGCTGCCGTCGCCCGCCTCGAAGGGCTCTCCGAAGACGACGTCGACGCGGGAGCGCAGCGGTGGCAGCGCCTTTATCAACCGTCCGGGCTTGTCGGAACTTCCCAGCACGGCCACCGGGACGATCGGAGCGCCGCTGCGCACCGCGAAGTAGGCGAGGCCGGCGCGCAGCGAGGCGAAGTCGCCCTCCCCCCGGGTGCCCTCCGGGAAGATGCCGAGCACGCCGCCTTCGGCCAGGATGCCGAGCGCCTGGGTGATCGCCGTGCGGTCGGTGGTGGTGCGGTCGACCTTCACCTGCCCGATGCCGAGCAGGAAGGGGTCAAGCGGCCCGATGAACGCTTCCTTCTTGATCAGGAAGTGCGTCGGCCGGGGCGCCACGCCCATGACCATCGGGCCGTCGATGTTGTGGGAGTGGTTGACCGCGAAGATCACCGGGCCGCTCGCGGGCACCCGCCAGGCGCCGAGCACACGCGGCTTCCACAGCCCGTACATCAGGCCGACGCCGATGCGCCGCCCGACCTCGGCACCCCGCGCCGAAGGCAGCTCGGTCACTTTCCGGCCCGCTTCTCCTCGACGAGGGTGACGACGCACTCGATGACCTGGGCCAGCGTGAGCTCGGTGGTGTCCACCTCGACGGCGTCGTCCGCCTTGGCGAGCGGCGAGGCCTTGCGGCTGGAGTCGGCGGCGTCCCGCTTGATCAAGGCCTCGCGGGTGGAGTGGACGTCGGAGCCCTTCAGCTCACCGCTGCGGCGGGCGGCGCGTGCCTCCGGGGAGGCGGTGAGGAAGATCTTGAGGTCGGCGTCCGGGAGCACCGTCGTGCCGATGTCCCGGCCCTCGACGACGATGCCCTGCTCGGCGGAGGCGGCGATCGAGCGCTGCAGCTCGGTGATCCGGGCACGCACCTCGGGCACCGCGCTGACCGCGCTGACCTTGGAGGAGACCTCCTGGGTGCGGATCGGACCGGCCACGTCCACGCCGTCGACCGTGATGGCCGGGCCCTCCGGGTCGGTACCGGAGACGATCTCGGGCTTGCCCGCGACGGCGGCGATGGCGGACGGGTCGTCTATGTCGATGCCGTTGCTCACCATCCACCAGGTGATCGCCCGGTACTGGGCGCCGGTGTCCAGGTAGCTCAGCCCGAGCTGGGCCGCCACGGCCTTCGAGGTGCTCGACTTGCCGGTGCCGGCGGGGCCGTCGATGGCGACAATCACTGGCGTGGCGCTTTCCACAGTGGGGACCTTCCTGGACCGGGCTCGGCGGGGGTGAGGGCGCGAGTGCCCCGCACAAGGTTACTGGGTTCGCGTCACTCGTCCGGCCGCGCGTCGGCCGGCCCCGTCCGGCTCGCCCTACTGCCGGATCGCCCAGCCCCGTTCCCGCAGCGCGGCGCTCAGGACCGGGGCCGCCTTCGGCTCCACCATCAGCTGCACCAGACCGGCCTGTTGCCCCGTCGCGTGCTCGATCCGCACGTCCTCGATGTTGACGCCGGCCAGGCCCGCGTCGGCGAAGATCCGGGCCAGCTGTCCCGGCTGGTCGTCGATGAGCACGGCCACGACCTCGTAGGCCCGGGGCGCGGACCCGTGCTTGCCGGGGACGCGGACCTGCCCGGCGTTGCCGCGCCGCAGCACGTCCTCGATCCCGTCGGTGCCCTCGCGGCGCTTGTGGTCGTCGGAGGACTGCAGGGCCCGCAGCGCCCGCACGGTCTCCTCCAGATCCGCGGCGACGTCCGTGAGCAGGTCGGCGACCGGTGCGGGGTTCGCGGAGAGGATGTCGATCCACATCCGCGGGTCCGAGGCCGCGATCCGCGTCACGTCCCGGATGCCCTGCCCGCACAGCCGTACGGCGGCCTCCTCGGCATGCTCCAGCCGCGCGGCGACCAGGCTGGAGACCAGATGGGGCATGTGGGAGACGAGGGCGACGGCACGGTCGTGGGCGTCGGCGTCCATGACGACCGGCACGGCCCGGCAGTGCGAGACCAGCTCGAGGGCGAGGTTCAGCACCTCGGTGTCGGTGTCCCGGGTCGGGGTCAGCACCCAGGGGCGGCCCTCGAAGAGATCCCCGGTCGCGGCCAGCGGGCCGGACTTCTCCCGGCCCGACATGGGGTGCGAGCCGATGTACGCGGACAGGTCGAGGCCGCGTGCCTCCAGCTCACGGCGCGGCCCGCCCTTCACGCTGGCGACGTCGAGGTAGCCGCGTCCCGCACCCCGGCGGATGGCGTCGGTGAGCACGTCCGCCACGTGTGCGGGCGGGGCGGCGACGATCACGAGGTCGACGGGCCCGTCCGGCACCTCGTCCGTGCCGGCGCCGAGCGCGGCCGCCGTACGGGCCTGCTCCGGGTCCGGGTCGGCGAGGTGCACGGTGACGCCCCGCTGGGACAGGGCCAGGGCGGCGGACGTCCCGATCAGGCCGGTGCCGATGACGAGCGCGGTCCTCACTGGGCGATGTCCTTGCGCAGGGCGGCCGCGGCGCCGAGGTAGACATGGGCGATGTCGGCCCGGGGCCGGTCGGACTCGATGTGCGCGAGGACCCGGACGACACGCGGCATGGCGCCGTCGATGTCCAGCTCCTGGGCGCAGATGAGGGGCACGTCGACGATGCCCAGCTTGCGGGCGGCGGCGGCCGGGAAGTCGCTGTGCAGGTCGGGCGTGGCCGTGAACCAGATGCTGATCAGGTCGTCTGCGGCGAGATCGTTGCGCTCGAGGATCTCCGTGAGCAGGGCTCCGACCTGCTCGTCCATGTGCCTGGCCTCGTCCCGTTCGAGTTGGACGGCGCCCCGGACCGCTCGTACCGCCACGGCGATGCTCCTTGCTGACGTGCGTGTCGCTCTACGTCCGACCAGCCTAGTCAGCCCGGGAGGCGCGAGTGCGCGGCGCCCGCTCGGTGAGACGCCCGGATCGGACGCTTTGGGTAGTTTCGGTGCCAGGATGATGGAAGTTCCGTTTTCCCCACCTTCGGTACTTTCGGAGTGACGACATGACCCACGAGACCACGCGCCGCACGGTTCTCCTCGCGACGGGCGCGACCGGCGCGGCCGCACTCGTCACGGCCTGCGGCGGGGGTGGCGACGACAGCGGCTCCGCGTCGTCGCAGTCCCCCACCGGCGACGGCGCGACGAGCGGGGCCGCCGGTCAGGTCCTGGCCGGCCTCGACGAGATCCCGGTGGGCGGCGGCAAGATCTTCACGGACGAGAAGGTCGTGGTGACCCAGCCGGAGCAGGGCCGGTTCAAGGCCTTCTCGGCGATCTGCACCCACCAGCGCTGCACCGTGTCCACCGTCTCCGACGGCACGATCAACTGCCCCTGCCACGGCAGCAAGTTCAAGATCGCCGACGGCGCGGTGGCCCACGGCCCGGCGACCCAGCCCCTGCCCGCGGAGCAGATCACCGTGGAGGGGAACTCGATCCGCCTGGCCTGAGGGCCCGCGTCCGGCACCGGGCCGTCACGCGTCCCACAGCGCCCCGAGAGTGAGCAGATCGGTCCGGTACTCGACGCGGTCGGCCCATGCGGTGGGCCAGGCCTCAGCGCCCAGGTGGGCGCCCGCGAAGGCGCCCGTCAGGCAGGCGATCGAGTCCGAGTCGCCGGCGGTGCAGGCGGCGCGGCGCAGGGCCGTCACCGGTTCGTCGACGAAGAGCAGGAAGCACAGCAGCCCCGTCGCGAGGGCCTCCTCGGCGATCCAGCCCTCGCCGGTGGCCAGACAGGGGTCGGTCTCCGGCGAGACGGTGCGCACAGCGCGCTGGAGCCGCTCGAGGATCTCCAGGCACTCGTCCCAGCCGCGCGCGATGAACTGCCCCGGGCTCGGATCCCCGGCCCGCCGCCACAGGTCGCCGAGCCAGCGCTCGTGGTACTGACTGCGGTTCTCCAGGGCGTACGAGCGGAGCAGCCCGATCAGCCCGGTCGGCTCGGCGCCCTGCGCGAGCAGGCGTACGGCGTGTGCGGTGAGGTCGGACGCGGCGAGCGCGGTGGGGTGCCCGTGGGTGAGGGCGGACTGCAACTGGGCCGCGCCCGCGCGCTGTTCGTCACTGAGGCCGGCGACCAGGCCCAGGGGCGCGACGCGCATGTTGGCGCCGCAGCCCTTGGATTCGATCTGACTGGCGTCCTGCCAGGGCCGGGATTCGTCCTTCAGCAGGTGACAGGCCTTCATGCAGGTGCGGCCGGGAGCCCGGTCGTTCTCCGGGGACTGGTACCAGTTCACGAACTCTTCCCGCAGGGGCCGGGCCAGCCGCAGCGGGGCGAGCACCCCGCGGTCCATCGCGGTCCGTACCGCGCGGCCCAGCGCCAGCGTCATCTGGGTGTCGTCCGAGACGACGGCGCGCTTCGGCAGCTCCATCTCCCGCCAGGGCCCGACCTTGGCGAGGATCGAGGGGACGTCGTCGAACTCGGTCGGAAAGCCCAGCGCATCCCCGAGCGCGAGACCCGTGAGCGCTCCGGTGGCGGCCTGCTTGTGGACGAGCGTGGTCATGCGGGGCGTCCTTCCCGGGTGGGCCGGAGGAGGGGTGGGTGGAGGGCGGTGGCGGTTCCGGCGCGGTACAGCGCGGCGGGTTTGCCGCGACCGCCGGTCAGTCGCGCGGCGCCGGGGACGGCTTCGACGAATCCGGGTGTGGCAAGCACCTTGCGCCGGAAGTTGGGCCGGTCGAGCTCGGTGCCCCACACGGTCTCGTAGACCTGCTGGAGCTCACCGAGGGTGAACTCGGGCGCGCAGAAGGCGGTGGCGAGACACGTGTACTCGAGCTTGGCGCCGACGCGGTCGTGGGCGTCGGCCAGGATGCGGTCGTGGTCGAAGGCGAGCGGTCCCGCCGTGCCGTAGGGCACCCAGCGGGCCTGTGCCGCGTCGCTGCCGCCGTGCGCCTCGGGGGCGTCGGGCAGCAGTGCGGCGAAGGCGACCGACACGACCCGCATCCGGGGGTCGCGGTCGGGTTCGCTGTAGGTCCGCAGCTGCTCCAGATGGAGCCCCGAGACGTCGGACAAGCCGGTCTCCTCGGCGAGTTCGCGCCGGGCGGCCGTCTCGGCGGACTCGTCCGGTTGCACGAACCCGCCGGGCAGGGCCCAGCGTCCGGCATACGGTTCCTGGCCGCGCTCGACGAGCAGCACGTGCAGCGCGCCCTCGCGGAGGGTGAACACCGCGAGGTCGACGGTGACGGCGAAGGGCTCGTGCGCGTACTTGTCGTAGCCGTCCATGACGAACACCCCCTTTAATAGTCAGCACGACTATAAAAGGGGGTGCGGTTCACTCACAAGCCCTCTCCGCTCACAAGCCTCGGAGAGACTGATCCCTAGAGGTCGACCTCCTGCATCAGCATTCCGACCTCCGTGTTGGACAGCCGACGCAGCCAGCCCGACTTCTGGTCGCCCAGGGTGATCGGCCCGAAGGAGACCCGGACCAGCTTGTCGACCGGGAAGCCGGCCTCCGCGAGCATCCGGCGCACGATGTGCTTGCGGCCCTCGTGGAGGGTGACCTCGACGAGGTAGTTCTTGCCGGTCTGCTGGACGACCCGGAAGTGGTCCGCGCGGGCGTAGCCGTCCTCCAGCTGGATGCCGTCCTTGAGCTGCTTACCCAGGTCACGCGGGATGGGCCCGACGATGTGCGCGAGGTAGGTCTTCTTCACGCCGTACTTCGGGTGGGTCAGCCGGTGGGCCAGCTCGCCGTGGTTGGTGAGCAGAATGACGCCCTCGGTCTCGGTGTCGAGCCGGCCGACGTGGAAGAGCCGCGTCTCGCGGTTGGTGACGTAGTCACCGAGGCACTGCCGGCCCTCCGGGTCCTCCATCGTCGACACGACCCCGGCGGGCTTGTTGAGCGAGAAGAACTGGAAGCTCTGCGTGGCGACGGTCAGGCCGTCGACCTTGATCTCGTCCTTCTCCGGGTCGACGCGCCGCCCCTGCTCCAGGACGATCTCGCCGTTGATCTCGACCCGGGCCTGCTCGATCAGCTCCTCGCAGGAACGCCGGGAGCCGAAGCCCGCGCGGGCGAGGACCTTCTGCAGCCGCTCGCCCTCCTGCTCGGCGCCGGGGAAGGTCTTCGGGAGCTTGACCTCCTTCTTCTCGGCGTACCGGTCGCGGTTGCGCTCCTCCGTGCGCGTCTCGTACTCGCGGGAGCGCGCCGGAGCCGTCCTGCCGGAGCGCTGGCCCTGCTTGGGGCCGCCCTTGGCGCCACCGCGGGCCGAGGGGCCGCGGCCCGACTTCGGGCCGTCCTGCGTGGCGCCGGGGCCGACGTCGTAGCGCCGCTCCTCCGGGCGCGGCTTC
The DNA here is from genome assembly GCF_014205055.1 of Streptomyces luteogriseus. NCBI lineage: Bacteria > Bacillati > Actinomycetota > Actinomycetes > Kitasatosporales > Streptomycetaceae > Streptomyces > Streptomyces luteogriseus. The sequence goes on along the minus strand of NZ_JACHMS010000001.1, from coordinate 6,843,602 downwards.
TTCGGACGGCCGCTGCCCTGCTTGTCGTCGCGGTTGTTGCCGGCGCCGCGGAAGTTCCCGCGGCCACCGCCACTCCCGCCGCGGCCGCCGCTGTTGCCACCACGGCTCCCGCCGTTGTTTCCGCTGCTGTTCCTGCCGCTGCTGCTTCGCATCAATATTCCGTCTAGTCGTCTGCGTCGTCGGAACCCGGCGCATCGGGTGCGTCCGGATCGAACGACGGAACCCCTTCCATGGTCTCGGCCTCGATCGCCTCCGCCTCCGGGAGGAAGGGCGCGAGCTCCGGGAGCTCGTCCAGACCGCGCAGGCCCATCCGCTCCAGGAAGTAGTTCGTCGTCCTGTACAGGATCGCACCTGTTTCGGGTTCCGTGCCCGCCTCCTCTATCAGACCGCGCTGGAGGAGGGTGCGCATGACACCGTCGCAGTTGACTCCGCGCACGGCCGAGACCCTGCTGCGGCTGACCGGCTGCCGGTAGGCGACGACGGCCAGGGTCTCCAGGGCGGCCTGGGTGAGGCGGGCCTGCTGGCCGTCCAGGACGAAGCGCTCGACGGCCGGGGCGTAGGCGGCCCGCGTGTAGAAGCGCCAGCCGTTCGCGACGTACCGCAGCTCGAAACCGCGGCCCTGGACGGTGTACTCGTCGGCCAGCTCGCGCAGGGCGTCGGCGATCTGCCGCGTCGGCCGCTCCAGTATCTTCGCGAGGTGCTCCTCGGTCGCGGGCTCGTCCACGACCATGAGGACAGCCTCCAGGGCCGGTTTCAGATCGAGGTCGGCGACGGTGCGCGGCCCGGCCGGCAGGTCGGTGGTTGGCTCGCTCACGCCTTCTTCTCCTCCTTCGGCGGCTCGGGCGGCCGGTCGAACTCGTCGGTGACGGTCGGGGTCTGGTCCCCGTCCCCGCCGGTCCACCGCACGAGCAGGTCCCCGAGCGCGGTCTCCTGCTCCAGCGCGACGGCCTTCTCGCGGTACAGCTCCAGCAGAGCGAGGAACCTCGCCACGACGGTCAGGGTGTCGTCGGTGTCCGCCACGAGGGCCCGGAAACTGGCCTCGCCGAGCTCCCTGAGCCGGGCCACGACGATCTGCGCCTGCTCCTGCACGCTGACCAGCGGGGCGTGGATGTGGTCCACGTAGACCTGCGGCTTGGGCCGCGGCTGCATCGCCTTCACGGCGAGCTTGGCGAATCCTTCCGCCCCGATGCTGATGACGACGTCGGGCAGCAGTTCGGCGTGGTGCGCTTCGAGGCCGACGGTACGGGGGTAGCGCCGGGCCTCGTCGTCGAGCCGCCCGCTGAAGATGTCGGCGATCTGCTTGTACGCGCGGTACTGCAGCAACCGGGCGAACAGCAGGTCCCGCGCTTCGAGCAGCGCGAGGTCGCCCTCGTCCTCCACCTCGGCGGCGGGCAGCAGCCGCGCGGCCTTCAGGTCGAGCAGGGTGGCGGCGACGACCAGGAACTCGGTCGTCTCGTCCAGGTCCCAGTCCGGCCCCATCGCCCGGATGTGTGCCATGAACTCGTCCGTCACCTTCGACAGCGCGACCTCGGTGACATCCATCTTGTGCCGCGAGATCAACTGCAACAGCAGATCGAAGGGCCCCTCGAAGTTGGCGAGCCGCACCTTGAAGACCCCGCCGTCCGCCACGGCCTCGGTGCGACCGGCTGGGGTCGGGGGGCCCGGGGCGGGCGCCGCGGCGGAGGCCGGGTGGCCCGGGGCAGGCGCCGCGGCGGAGGCCGGGTGGCTGCCCTGGGCGGGCGCGGAAGGCCTCTCGGACGCGGTCGCCATATCCGCGGCCCGCGTCTCGGCAGCAGCCTCGCCCGTTTCCCCCATGCCCACGGGCCCGGCCGCGTCCACGGGCGGTGCCGTACGCCCGGACGCGGCCGGAGGCGGTGCCGCCTCCGCAGGTGGCGCCGAGCACCCGGCCGACTCCACAAGCTCCGCAGCGGGCCCGGACGCGCCCGCAGGCTGCGCCATAGGTCCAGCCACGTCCACAGGAGGCACTGGGCGCCCGGCCGACTCCACAGGCGCCGCAGCGGGCCCGGACGCGCCCTCAGGCTGCGCCATAGGTCCAGCCACGTCCACAGGAGGCGCTGGGCGCCCGACCGGCTCTACAGGCGGAGCCGTAGGTCCTCCCGCCCCCGCAGGCGGCGTCGAGCGCCCGGCCGACTCCACAGGCTCCGCAGCGGGCCCGGCCTGGTCCTCGGGCGGTGCCGTGGGCTCGGCCGTGGCCGTCGGCGCGGGGGCCGCGGCGCTCAGGGATTCGGTCGGCGGAGCCGCGGGCCCGGCGCCGTGGGGCGGGAAGCCCGGCTCGGTCGCCGGGGCGGCGGGCCCCGTGCGCGCGGCCGCCGTGCTCGCAGGCGAGGCTTTGTGCTGGACCGTCTCCGCCCGCGGTTCAACCGGCGGAGCCGTCCCCTCACCGTCCTCGGAGGGCATAGCCGACTCGGCCGCCTCGGTCCCCGGCCGCTCAGCCGACGGAGCGGCGGGGCCGGCCTCCTCCGGGGCGGGAAGCGGCCCGACCTCTCGCGGCCCGGCCTCTGGCCCCTCAGCCGGCGGAGCCGTCCGCGGAGCCGTCGGCCCCCTCCCCAGCGCACGCCGGCGGCCGGCCGGGCCGCCGGGGGGAGGTGGGGAAGCGTTCGAGGTCATGGCCCCCGCAGGCTACCGCTACCGCCCGCGCAGTCGTCGTACGAGGATGCTGGCGTCTCCGCGGGTCTCCAGGTCGGCGAGTACCACCGCGACCGCCTCGCGGACGATGCGCCCGCGGTCCACGGCCAGACCGTGCTCGCCGCGGAGCACCAGACGGGCGTGCTCGAGATCCATGAGCTCCTCGGCCGACACGTACACCGTGATCTTCTCGTCGTGCCGCTCGCGGCCGCTTGGGCGGCGCGCGGGACTCCGCCCGCGCTTGCGGGGCGCAGCCCCCGCCGCACCGGCGGCAGAACCTTCCTGCGCCGTCTGCCGGCCGGCGGAGCCGGAGCGCTCGGCGGCCGCGGAACGGCTGTGGGCCTCACCGGCCTCGGCCGACTCCGCGTCCGCCGCGACATGCTCCGCACCCTCACCGTCACCGCCCTGCGCGGGCACCGACTGAGGCGCGTCCTCCGCGGCCGCGGCCGCCGCGTCCCCCTCCCCCGCCGGAGCGGGCACCCGGGCGTCGCCGTTGACCTGACGCCTGGGCTGGGACGACTGAAGCGCCATCCCCCCTGTCGTACGGAAGAGTTCGTCGGCCCCCGGCAGACTCACTCGGCGTGACACCGGGCGAGCACCTCCCTGGCGAGCTGGCGATAGGCGGCGGCACCGACGGAGTTGGAGGCGTACGTGGTGATCGGCTCACCGGCGACCGTGGTCTCCGGGAAGCGGACCGTGCGCCCGATGACCGTGTGGTAGACGTGGTCGTCGAACGCCTCGACCACACGCGCGAGCACCTCACGGCTGTGCACCGTGCGCGAGTCGTACATCGTGGCGAGGATGCCGTCGAGCTCCAGCTCCGGGTTGAGCCGTTCCTGGACCTTCTCGATGGTCTCCGTCAGCAGGGCCACACCACGCAGCGCGAAGAACTCGCACTCCAGAGGCACTATCACCTTGTGCGCGGCCGTCAGGGCGTTCACCGTGAGCAGGCCGAGCGAGGGCTGGCAGTCGATGACGATGAAGTCGTAGTCGGGCAGCAGCGGCTTCAGGGCGCGCTGCAGCGTCGACTCGCGGGCGACCTCGGAGACCAGCTGGACCTCGGCCGCGGAAAGGTCGATGTTGCTGGGCAGCAGGTCCATGTTGGGGACCGCCGTCTTCAGCAGCACCTCGTCGGCCGCCATGCCCCGCTCCATGAGCAGGTTGTAGACGGTGAGGTCGAGTTCCATCGGGTTGACGCCGAGTCCGACCGACAGCGCGCCCTGCGGGTCGAAGTCCACGAGCAGGACCCGGCGTCCGTACTCCGCGAGCGCGGCACCCAGGTTGATGGTCGACGTGGTCTTGCCGACGCCGCCCTTCTGGTTGCACATCGCGATGATCTTCGCGGGTCCGTGGTCGGGCAGCGGGCCCGGGATCGGGAAGTACGGCAGCGGACGCCCGGTCGGGCCGACGCGCTCCCGGCGCTGTCTGGCCGCGTCGGGCGCGAGAGTCGCCGCGTACTCGGGATCGGGCTCGTACTCCGCGTCGGGGTCGTAGAAGTGCCCCTCGGGCAGTTCGTCGTAGTCGGCGAAGTGGTTGTGGGGCGCGCCACTTCCGTCGCCGGCCATGGCGTTCACGTGATGGCCATCCATCTTCTGGTGTGCTGTGTGAGTCGCCTGCTGACTCTGGTGGGCTGCGAAGGTGCGCACAGCGACGGAGCCGACAGCCGCGAACCCCGCGGGCTCCTGGTCCCGTGCAGGCATTCCTGGTTGGCCACCCCCGGGAGTAAATGTCGACTCATTCACAAGTCGTCTTACCTCCTTGGTGACCAGGAAACTTCTAGACAGGTCAGCGTGGCACCATGCCGACAGCTGGCGACTCTATGGCGTGTCGGGCGTCCGCAGCAACACAATCCGCCGGACCCGGCCCGATGTGTCGGCAATGAAACATCCCGCTGTCAAGGGCGTACGGCCGTCGCACGGCAGGTTTCACCGGTGTGCGAATCGGTTGAAGGGTTACGTTCGAGGCGAGTTGCGCGAGAATCGCGAAGTGACCATACACACATCCGGCCGGACCTTGTCGGGCAAGGTCCGGCCGGGCGCGCGGCGTTGACGACCCGTGTTGACGTATCGCCTTTGCCGGTCTGTTGGTTAGCCGACTTTTCGACTGTGCGGACTCAGCCGAGCAGCGAGGTCAGCTCCACGTGCTCCACGCCGTGCGCCTCGGCGACCTCGCGGTAAACGACCTTGCCGTCATGCGTGTTGAGGCCCTTGGCCAGCGCCGGGTCGCGGCGCAGCGCGTCCGCCCAGCCGTGGTTGGCCAGTTCGACGATGTACGGCAGCGTCGCGTTGGTCAGCGCGTAGGTGGAGGTGTTCGGCACCGCGCCGGGCATGTTGGCGACGCAGTAGAAGACCGAGTTGTGGACCCGGAAGGCGGGCTCGGCGTGGGTGGTCGGGCGGGAGTCCTCGAAGCAGCCGCCCTGGTCGATCGCGATGTCGACAAGGACACTGCCGGGCTTCATCCGCGAGACGAGCTCGTTGGTGACCAGCTTCGGGGCCTTGGCGCCGGGGATCAGCACCGCGCCGATGACGAGGTCGGCCTCGAGGCAGGCCTTCTCCAGCTCGAAGGCGTTGGAGACGACGGTCTGGATCTTCGTGCCGAAGACCTTGTCCGCCTCACGGAGCTTGTTGATGTCCTTGTCGAGCAGGGTCACGTGGAAGCCCATGCCGATGGCGATCTGCGCGGCGTTCCAGCCGGAGACACCGCCGCCGATCACGACGGCCCGGCCGGCCAGCACGCCGGGGACGCCGCCGGGCAGCACACCGCGGCCGCCGTTGGCGCGCATCAGGTGGTAGGCGCCGACCTGCGGGGCCAGCCGGCCCGCGACCTCGGACATCGGGGCGAGCAGCGGCAGCGCGCGGCTGGGCAGCTCGACGGTCTCGTAGGCGATCGCGGTGGTGCCGGAGTCCAGGAGGGCGTCCGTGCACTCCTTGGAGGCGGCCAGGTGCAGGTAGGTGAAGAGCGTCTGGTCCTTGCGGAGGCGGTGGTACTCCTCGGCGATGGGCTCCTTGACCTTCAGCAGCAGGTCGGCGGCGGCCCACACCTCGTCGGCGGTGTCCAGGATCTGCCCGCCGGCGGCGACGTACTCCTGGTTCGTGATCGAGGAGCCGACGCCGGCGTCGCGTTCGATGACGACCTGGTGGCCATGGCGCACCAGCTCGTGCACGCCGGCGGGGGTGATGGCCACCCGGAACTCGTTGTTCTTGACCTCGCGGGGGATGCCGACCTTCACGTCGATCACGGTCCTTGGCTCAGAGGGTATGGGGGTCTCACTAAGACATACCCGGGCACGCACGGGCACACCGGGAGATACCGCAGGAGAACGTGCGGCAGAGCCAGTCTAATGAAGGCGTTCTCGCTGTCTAGCCTTTCATTGCATCAATCTTCGAGTGATGCGGTACGGATTTCGCAGGCGTCAGGGTCATTTTGAAGGTTTGACTCGCCGAGAATCCGCTCGGCGGCCCCCCGGTGCAGCCCGGCAGAGGCCGGGTCACCCAGGTGCTCGAGGGTGTCGGCGACCCGCAGATGCAGGGCCGCCTGCAACCGCGGATCCTCGGCGCGCCGGGCCCACTCCACCGCCTCCCGGCAGGTGCGCAGCGACTCCTCGGGCCGGCCCGCGTACTCCTGGACCCGCGCCAGCTCGCTCAAGGCCCGGGCCTGGGCGGCCACGTCACCGTTCTTGCGGTGGCCGGCGATCGCCGCGCGCCAGTTCCGCAGGGCCTCGCCGTAGCGGCCGGCGAAGGTGTGCGCGGCGGCGATCCGCCCGTAGAGCCGGGCGGCCTCCGCGCGCTCGCCCCGGGCGAGCCGCTCGACCAGGGCGCGGCCGAACCAGTCGGCGGCACGGTCGAAGTCGCCGAGGTCCAGGTACGCGCCCCCTACGGATTCCATCGCGCGGCCGGTCGCGTACGGGTCGTTCACCTCACGCCCGGCGTCCAGCGCGGCCCGGTAGCGCGCCAGGGCGTCGGCCGTGCGGCCGGTGCGGGCGTCGAGGTCGCCGAGGTTGAGCAGGGCGGCGGCGCGCTCTCGGGGCAGCTTCCGGCGCTCGGCGACATCGAGGACCATGCGGTGGATGTCGTAGAGGTCGGGCGCGGCGGCCTTGGTGCCGATGTGGGCCGCCATCGCGCGGACCAGCTGGGACATGAGCCGTCGTGCGAGGGTGTCGAGCTCCCCGTCGGCGATCGCGAGCCGGGCCGAGGCCAGCAGGGCGGGCCGGGTCAGGCGCAGCCAGTCGGCGGCTGCCCGCGGGGTGGGAAAGCGCAGGGCACGCGGCATGTCGAGGAGCTTCTGGCGGGCCTGGGGGCTGTCGGTCTCGGTGATGGCCCGGCAGGCCTGGAGCAGCCGCACGGTCCGCTCCAGCATGCGGGCGCGGGCCAGCTGGAGCTCGGCGGGGCGTTCGTGGTGCTCGGCGAGGATCCGCAGCTGCGGGTGCAGACAGCCCGGCACCTCGTACTGCGGCAGCGGGGAGTCCAGCGCGTGCAGGAAGCCCAGGGCGACGAAGTCGTCGAGGAGGGTGCGGGCGCTGCCGACCGAGGACCCGACGAGCGCGGAGGCGGTCTGCGGGTCGACCAGCCCGGTCGGGGCGAGGGCGAGCAGGCGCAGCATGCGGGCCGCGGTCGGAGGCAGGGCGGCGTAGGCGAGCCGGAAGACCCGGGTCAGGGCGGTGCCCTCGGTGTCCTCGGCGCGCAGCTGCTTGGCGAGGTCGGAGACGGCGGCCTTGGGTCGGGCCGCGAGCCAGCCGCCCGCCAGCATCAGCGCTGCGGGCTGCCCCTGGCACTCCTCGGCGAGTCCCTCGGCGGCCCGGGGGTCGACGGTGATGCGGACCGAGCCGGTGTGCCGGGTCAGCAGCTCCACCCCGGACTTGGCGTCCAGGCCGCCCAGGGTGCAGGGACGGACGTCGGAGATGCCGGTCAGCGGGCCTTGGGATACCGCGACGACGAGGCATTCCGGGGTGTCGGGCAACAGGGCGTCGACCTGCTCGGCGTCGGCCGCGTCGTCCAGCAGGAGCAGGACCCGGCGGTCGGCCAGGGCGGTGCGCAGGGTGTCGGTGAGGTCGTCCTCGGAGGCCCCGGCCGGTGCCTGTTCGCCCAGGGCGGTGAGGAGGTCCCGGGCGGCGCGTGCGACGGAGACGGGGGTGCCGTCGGGCTCGGCGAGGCTCGCCCGCAGTACCCCGTCGGGGTAACGGTCCGCTACCTGCCGGACGAGTTCCCCGGCGAGTGTGGTGCGGCCCGATCCGGGCCGGCCGGCGATGAGCAGCACGCGCGCCCGGGGTGCCTTGCGGCCGGCCAGGGTGTCCAGTCCGGCGCGCTCGATGTCGGCGCGCAGTTCCTTCAACTCCCGTGTGCGGCCCAGGAACTCGTCCGCTCCGGAAGCGCGCCCGGCGGGCCGCACGTCGCCTGTCTCCACGACCTGATCCGTCACGGGCCACACTCCCGTCCCACCGCACACGCGAGCCCGCCGGGACTCCGGTTCGGGCGTTCCACAGAGCCTAGTTCACGCTCTGCAACGTCCCGGGTGGAGCACGGCGGGCGGGACGACCACTTCCCCCGATCGGATCAGCAGATCGTAGGACCGACAGCGTCGGGGGCGGCCCCGACGGGGCGCGGGGCTGTGCCCGATCTGCGGCTCGCCGCGCGGGCGCGACCGGCCACGGCGGTGCCGCACCCGACCGAACAGCATGCGCGGCACCCCCGGCGGAGCGCTACGCCTCGAACGGACGCGCCGGCCAGGGCGCCTGTGCCGGGCGCAGGGCGTCCAGGCCGTCGCCACCGCGCGCGGCGACCAGGGACAGCACGCCCACGACGAGGCAGTTGTTGTGGAGCTCGCCGGCCAGGACACCCCGGACGAGGTCCGCCACCGGCACCCGGTCGAGTTCCATGTCCGCCTCTTCCTCCTCGACCGCGAAGCGTTCGCCCTCGGCCTCGGACAGGTCGCGCGCGAGGAAGATCCGGACGGCTTCGTCGCAGCCGCCGGGCGTGGTGTAGACGTCGGTCAGCACCCGCCAGTCCTCGGCCTTGACGTGCGCTTCTTCGTACAGCTCGCGCTGCGCGGCGTGCAGCGGGTTCTCGCCGGGGACGTCGAGCAGTCCGGCCGGGATCTCCCACAGCTTGTGGCGGACCGGGTGGCGGTACTGGCGCAGGACGAGCACACGGTCGGCCTCGTCGAGGGCCAGGACGGCCACGGAGCCGGGGTGGACCTGGTAGTCACGGCCGACCACGGTGCCGTCGGGCATGACCACGTCGTCGGTGCGGACGGAGGTCTTGTTGCCCACGAACGGGGTCTGGGTCGCCCGGATCTCCCACGCCTCCGGGGTGTCCTTGATCGTCATGCCTGTCCTTCCACGTGCCACACGACCTGCCGAAACGAAACCGGGGTGCACACCCTTTGAAGGGATGCACCCCGGCCACCGTACAACTGGTGTGTTACTTCGAAATCTTCCGCTCGACGGAGGCCTTGACGAGCCCGGCGAACAGCGGGTGCGGACGCGTCGGGCGCGAGCGCAGCTCCGGGTGGGCCTGCGTGGCGACCAGGTACGGGTGGACGTCGCGCGGGTACTCCACGTACTCGACGAGCTTGCCGTCCGGGGAGGTGCCGGAGAACAGGATGCCCGCCTTCTTCTCCAGCTCGGCGCGGTAGGCGTTGTTCACCTCGTAGCGGTGACGGTGCCGCTCCTCGACGTACTCCTTGCCGTCGTAGACCTCGCGCACGATCGACCCCTCGGCCAGCTTCGCCGGGTACATGCCGAGCCGCATGGTGCCGCCCATGTCACCCTCACCGGCGACGATGTCGAGCTGCTCGGCCATGGTGGAGATGACGGGGTGGCCGGTGGCCGGGTCGAACTCGGTGGAGTTGGCGTCGGTGATGTCGGCCAGGTTGCGCGCGGCCTCGATCACGATGCACTGCAGGCCGAGACAGAGGCCGAGCAGCGGGATCTTGTTCTCGCGGGCGTACTTGATCGCGCCGACCTTGCCGAGCACGCCGCGGTCGCCGAAGCCGCCGGGGATGCAGATGCCGTCGACGTCGCCGAGCTGCTGGGCGGCGCCCGCCGGGGTCTTGCAGTCGTCGGAGGTAACCCACTTGATCTTGACGCGGGCCCGGTTGGCGAAGCCGCCGGCGCGCAGCGCCTCGGTGACCGAGAGGTAGGCGTCGGGCAGGTCGATGTACTTGCCGACCAGCGCGAGGGTGATCTCGTGGTCGGGGTTGTGGACGCGGTCGAGCAGGTCGTCCCAGGTCGTCCAGTCCACGTCACGGAAGGGCAGGTCCAGCTTGCGGACGACGTAGGCGTCCAGGCCCTCGCCGTGCACGGTCTTCGGGATGTCGTAGATCGAGCGGGCGTCGGGGCAGGCGACGACGGCGGCCTCGTCGACGTCGCACATCAGCGAGATCTTCCGCTTGATCGCGGTGGGCACCTCGCGGTCGCAGCGCAGCACGATCGCGTCCGGCTGGATACCGATGTTGCGCAGAGCCGCAACCGAGTGCTGGGTGGGCTTCGTCTTCAGCTCACCCGAGGGGCCGATGTACGGCAGGAGCGAGATATGGACGACGAAGACGTTGTCACGGCCGACCTCGTGACGGACCTGACGGACGGTCTCCAGGAACGGCAGCGACTCGATGTCGCCGACCGTGCCGCCGACCTCGGTGATCACGACGTCGACCTCGTCCGTCGCCATGCGGCGGATGCGGTGCTTGATCTCGTTGGTGATGTGCGGGATGACCTGCACGGTGTCACCCAGGTACTCGCCGCGCCGCTCCTTGGCGATCACGGTGTTGTACACCTGACCGGTGGTGACGTTGGCGGAGCCGTCGAGGTCGCGGTCGAGGAAACGCTCGTAGTGGCCGATGTCCAGGTCGGTCTCGGCGCCGTCGTTGGTGACGAACACCTCACCGTGCTGGAAGGGGTTCATCGTGCCGGGGTCGACGTTCAGATACGGGTCGAGCTTCTGCATCACGACGCGCAGACCGCGGGCCTTGAGCAGCATGCCGAGGCTGGAGGCCGTCAGGCCCTTGCCGAGCGAGGAGGCGACACCCCCGGTGACGAAGATGTGCTTGGTCGTCGAATTACGAAAAGCGGCGGGCGGCATGGCCAAGACGGGGCTCCCGTGGTCGCGGTCTGGGGGTGCGGTACGGCTGCCCGCCGGAAATCTCCGGGGCGCCGTCGCTGCGGTTCGGGGGTTCCCTGTCGGGAAGGGGCCCACCGGTCCACGGGCTACCAGCGTATCAGCGCCGCGGGGCGATGGCTTCCGGCCACGCTCCGCACACATCCCGACACGGAGGCGATCACCGTCACCGGTCCCTCACCCGTTGCTCACTCGTTCGGCGTACTCGCCTTGCCTGGACGGGCACCCGGATCGTCTGCGTGCGTCGTATCCTGCTCGGACACTCGCTGCCGAGCCCGTCCGGCCCAACGGCACCACCCCCCGCCCGTAAGCACCGGAACAACGTGAGCTCGTCGGTTCGTTGAGCAACAATTGGCGCTTTGCATCACGACTTGGTGACCTGTTTTGCTTCATCTCTCAATGACGCAATGCAAGACCTGCTGAAAACCCCCCTTGACCGCACTAGCGACAGCCCCCTCGTGGGGTGACGTGGCCGTTCGACTGGAGTTGCACGTGGCCGGGCGCATCGAAGACTACGCACTCATCGGAGACATGCAGACCGCCGCTCTGGTCTGCCGGGACGGCACAGTCGACTGGCTGTGCCTGCCCCGCTTCGACTCGCACGCCATCTTCGCCGGCCTGCTGGGCACCGAGGAGCACGGCTTCTGGCGGCTGGGCCCCGCGTACGCCTCCGACCAGCAGCCGCCCACCGCCGCGCGGCGCAGCTACCGGGGCGACTCGCTGGTCCTGGAGTCCGAGTGGGACACCCAGCGGGGCACGGTCCGGGTGACCGACTTCATGCCGCCGCGTGACGGCGCCCCGCAGCTGATCCGGATCGTGGAGGGCGTCTCGGGCCGGGTGCCGATGCGCTCGGCGCTCAGGATGCGGTTCTCCTACGGGCGGGTGGTGCCGTGGGTGCACAAGCACGAGGGGCGCACGGTGGCCGTGGCGGGCCCCGACTCCGTGTGGTTCGACACATCCGCGGAGACCTACGGCAAGTCGCTGACGACCTACGCGGACTTCACGGTCGCGCCGGGTGACCGGATCGCGTTCACGATCTCCTGGCAGCCCTCGCACAAGGAGCCGCCGCCGCTTCCCGAGCCGGAGCAGTCGCTGGAGGCGACGGAGGACTTCTGGCGCGAGTGGGTCGACCACTGCACGTACCACGGCCCCTACCGGGAGGCGGTGGTCCGCTCGCTGATCACGCTGAAGGCCCTGACGTACGCCCCGACCGGCGGCATCGTCGCCGCGCCGACCACCTCCCTGCCGGAGGACATCGGCGGCGTCCGCAACTGGGACTACCGCTACACCTGGCTGCGCGACGCGGCGATCACGTTGTCCTCGCTGCTGCGCACCGGCTACCGCGAGGAGGCCCGCGCCTGGCGCGAATGGCTGCTGCGGGCGGTGGCCGGCGACCCGGAGAACCTGCAGATCATGTACGGCATCGCCGGTGAGCGCGAGCTCGGCGAGGCGGAGCTGGACTGGCTGCCGGGCTACGAGAACTCCGGCCCGGTCCGGGTCGGCAACGGCGCGGCCCACCAGCTCCAGCTGGACGTCTACGGCGAGGTCACCGAAGCCCTGCATCTGGCCCATATGACGGGCCTCGCCCGCAACGACTACGCCGCGCTGCTCCAGCTGAAGCTGATCCGCTACCTGGAGGACCACTGGCAGGAGCCGGACGAGGGCATCTGGGAGGTGCGCGGCCCGCGCCGCCACTTCGTGCACTCCAAGGTGATGGCCTGGGTCGCCGTCGACCGCACGATCAAGCTGATCGAGTCCGGTGACGCGGACGGCCCGCTGGAGCGCTGGCGGGAGCTGCGCGACGACATCCACCGGGACGTGTGCGAGCGGGGCTACGACAAGGAGCGCAACACCTTCACCCAGTCGTACGGCTCGAAGGAGCTGGACGCCTCCCTGCTGCTGATCCCGCAGATGGGCTTCCTGCCGCCGGACGACAAGCGGGTCATCGGCACCATCGAGGCGATCCAGCGCGAGCTGTCCACGTCGGACGGCTTCATCCTGCGCTACCCGACCACCAGTGGCGACGAGAACGTCGACGGTCTGCCCGGCGACGAAGGGGCCTTCCTGGCCTGCTCGTTCTGGATGGCCGACGACCTGGCGATGATCGGCCGCGTGGACGAGGCCCGCAAGCTCTTCGAGAAGCTGCTGTCCCTGCGCAACGACCTCGGTCTGCTGGCCGAGGAGTGGGACCCGCGTCTGCAGCGCCAGGTGGGCAACTTCCCGCAGGCGTTCAGCCACGTGCCGCTCATCGACACGGCGCTGCGTCTGACGGCCTCGGGCGCATACGGCGGCTGAGCGGGGCGGCCCGCCAGGGTGTCAGGCCGGCCCCCTCGTGGGGGGTGTCGCTGCGGCGTCGTGGGGGTGTCTCTCCGGCTCTCGCGGGACGTCACCGCGGCCTGAGGGCCGTGAGCGTGCGCTCACCCGCGGGGTCCGCTGCCGTGGCGGGGACGAGGGCGATCTCGTCGAGTCCGGCCTCGGCGTAGGCGGCGATGCGGGCGCGGACGGTGTCCGTGTCGCCGACGAGGGCGACCGTGCCGGCGGCCTCGGGCGGCAGGGCCCGCAGCAGGGTGTCGGCGTCGGCGCCCTTGGCCGCCAGCTCGACGACCTCGGCGAACCCCGCGTCGACGAACATGTCGCTGTAGCCGGGCACGGCGAGGTAGCCGACGACGCTGCGCAGGACCTGGGTGAGCGACTCCGGCTCCGGGTCCACGGCGGCGGGCAGCCAGGCGGCCAGGCGGGGCGGCGTACGGCCCGCCTTCTCGGCGGCGGCGAGCATCCGGGCCCGCAGCATACGGACCTGCTCGGGCGAGACGATGTCGAGCAGCATCCGGTCGGCGTGCGCGACGGCCGCGGCGACCGCCCGCTCCCCGAACGCCGCGACGGTGACCGTGCCGCCGGGCCGCGGCAGCCGGCGCGCGAAGCCGCTGCCGGGCACGATCGGCTCGCCGGGCACGCTGTGCATCAGCGCCCGTACGGCCGCCGCCGACTCCGCGAGGGTGGCGGCGGGCCGGGTGCGCGGCCGGCCGTGCACGCCCTCGACGACGCGCCTGCTGGAGGTGCCCAGGGCCACGCCGACGGGCCGGCCGGTGACGGCCGCTGTGGAGGCTGCGCCCCGGACGATGGTGAGCGGGTCGCGCACCGACACCGGCACGGGCCCGGCGGTCAGCGCGACCTGCTCGGTGGCGGCGCCGATCGCCGTCGCGAGGACGAACGAGTCCCAGGTGGGTCCCTCGCCCGCCCACACCTCCCGGTACCCGAGCCGGTCGGCGAGCACCGCCACCCGCAACGGCTCCTCGACCGGACTGTCGTCCTCCCGCCCCACCGCCACCACGCTCATGTCCATGACGGCGCCCGTACCCGGTCGATCAGGCCGTAATCCGGAGAGGTCCACGGCGGGTCCGGGAAGTGATCGTCCCGGTGCCCGTCCGGAGATGTCCGGGAGGCATCCGCGCGGGTAGCGTCCGGCACATGGACACCGGGACGGACAGCGGTTACGACACCCAGGGCGCCGGGATCACCGTGCAGCGGGCGCTGGAGCTGCCGGGGCTGCGCAGCGGGCTGCCGGAGGTGCTGGCGGGCGCCGAGCGACTCGGGCGGACCGTGCGCTGGGTGCACGCCGGAGAGGTGCCGCACATCGCCTCCCTGCTCAAGGGCGGCGAACTCCTGCTGACCACGGGCTACGGTCTGGGCACCCGCCCCGCCGAGCAGCGGGCGTTCGTGCGCACCCTGGCCGAGCGCGGCATCGCTGCCCTGGTCGTGGAGCTCGGTCCGCGCTTCACCCGGCTGCCCGCGGCCCTCGTCGACACGGCCCGCGCGGCCGGACTGCCGCTGGTCCAGCTGCACCGCGAGGTGGCGTTCGTGACGGTCACGGAGGAGGTCCACACCGAGATCGTCAACGGTCACTACGCCCTGCTCCAACGTGCCGAGGAGGTGCACCGGCGGTGCACGCGGGCCGTGCTGGGCGGCGGCGGTGTGCCCCACGTGCTGGGCATCCTCGCCGACTTCGCCGGGAATCCCGTGTTCCTGGAGACGGCGGACGGCCAGTTGCTGTACGCGGCCGGGGCCGGTCCCGAGGGTGCGGACCCGCTCCAGGTGTGGGAGGGGCTGCGCGGTCAGCACAAGGACGAGCCGCCGCTCGCGGGGTCGGTGCTGGTGGACGTGCCGGGCGGCGGGCCGGGCAGCGGGGGCGTCCGGGCGCGGCTGGTTCTGCTGCCCGTGCGCACTGCCCTGGCGCCGGTGCACCGGATGGCGGCCGAGCGGGCGGCGGGCATCCTGGCCGTGGTGCTGATGCAGGCCCGCCAGGAGGAGGAGCTGGCGGCGCGCGGGCGGGGCGACTTCCTCACCGACCTGGCCGAGGGCCGGGTGACGGCCGAGGACGCCCCGGCGCAGGCACGCGTGCTGGGTTTCCGGCCGGGCGAGGGGCCGCTGCTGCCGGTGGTGATGCGGCTCGGGGACGCCCTGTCTCCCGGCGGCGGCTGGGCGGTGCTGGCCCGGGCGATCTCGGAGGAGCTGGCGGCGGTGGGAGTGCCGGTGCTGCTCGGCGTGCGGCCGGTGGAGGGCCGGGTGCTGGTGCTGCTCGGGCTGCGGGCGGAGTCGGAGCGGGCCGCGGTCGCGGACCGGGTGGCGGCGGCGCTGCGTTCGGGTGTGGGCCGGGCCGGGCTGCAACGGCCGGGCGGGCAGCCGCCCGTGGTGGTCGTGGGGACGGCCGGGGGCTGGCCGGCCACGGCCTCGGGTCTGCGGCACGCGGCCGAGACGGCGACGGCGGCGCAGGGCCTGCCGGACCGGCCCTGGTACGACGCCCGCCGTCTCGACATCGACCTGCTGCTGTGGCGGCTGCGGGACCATCCGGACCTGGCATCCTTCGTCGACCGGGCCCTCGGCCCGCTCCTGGAGCACGACCGCCGTTCCCGGCCGCCGCTGCTGCCCACGCTGACGACCTACCTCGCCCATGCGGGACGCAAGGCGGAGACGGCCCGGGAGCTGCATCTGAACCGGCAGACGCTGTACAACCGCCTGGCGCGCATCGGGGAGTTGCTGGGCACGGACCTCGACGACCCGCAGACGGTCCTGGCCCTGAGCCTGGCCCTGCGGGCCCGCAGGCACGTCCCGTAGGGCTGCCGGGCCTTACGGCAGGGGCCGGGGCTGGGTCAACTCGTCGTACACGCTGAGCACTTGGGCGACCGTCTCGTCCTCGGTCGGCCAGCTTGCCGCCTGCCGGGCGCCCTTGGTGGTCAGCATGTCCCGGCGCATCCTGTCGCCGAGCAGCGCTGCGACGGATTCGGCGAGGGCCTTGGCGTCCCCGTACGGGACGAGTTCGGCCGCGTCGCCGACGAGTTCGGGGATACCGCCGACGTTCGTCGCGACGAGCGGCACGCAGGCGTGAAGGGCTTCCTGGGCGAGGACGGAGCGCGCCTCCCAGCGGCTCGGCAGCAGGGCGAGGTCGGCGGCGGCGAGCAGGTCGGTGACGTCGTCGCGCCGCCCGATGAGCCGGACCGGCAGGCCTTCCTCCTCGATCCGCCCCTGGAGTTCAGCGCGCAGCGGCCCCTCCCCCGCGATCACGACCAGGGGCACGGGATCGAGCCGGCGCCAGGCGCGCGCGGCGTCCAGCAGCACGTCGTATCCGCGGTGCCGTTCCAGCGAGCCGACGGCGATCAGCAAGGGCCGTTCGATGGCGCCGAGTTCGGCGCGCACCTTGGGCCGCAGCCGGTCGGGATCGTCGGGTTCGAGGGGCCTGCGGGGGCCGGGCAGCGCGACGGCCGCGAGCCGTGCGTCCCGCGCGCCGGTGAGCCGGGCCCGGTCCACGAGCGGCGAGGTCGTGCCCAGCACGACGGTGGCCGCCTTCACGACCCTGCGCTCCAGGACCCGCAGCATGTGGGCACGCGCGCCGTCGGCGTGCGCCCGGTCGTGCCACGTCACGACCAGCGGGGTGCGCACCCGCCGGCCGCTGAGGGCGAGCACGGTGCGGAAGGAGGCGTGCAGTCCGTGCGCGTGCACCAGATCTGCGTCGGCGCAGGCCGCCCGCAGGGCCGCCACCGACACCGGGTCGCTGCTGCGCGGCACGTGCACATGGTCGGCGCCGACACCGCTGAAGTCGTAGGCGCGGTCAGCCTCGTAGGGGGCGCACACCGTGACTTTCACGCCCCGCGCGACGAGCCCCGCGGCCAGCGAGCGCACATGCGCACTGCTGGCGGCATTGCCTCCGCCCAGCACCTGCACGGTGCGCAGCGGCAACTGGCCGTGCGGTGAGGGGCTGCTCACGGGGGTCACGTGGCCGGGCTCCTGGTTCGGGTCGGGCGGTCACGACGCGTACCCCGCCAAGGATGCCAGGACATACGGGGGTTCCGGGAACGCCGGAACGCCCGCGGCGCGACAGCGAGGCGCGGCAGCGGGGGAACGCGCCGGGCCGGGTCACCCACACGAGTGAAATCGGGCGACCCGCCCGGTCTCGCCGCACCGCCGCCGGTGCCGCTGCCCGCTAGCCGTCCGCCCGGGCCGCCGCGAGCAGCTCCTCCGCGTGCGCCCGGGCCGTCTCGGAGTCCTCCTGGCCGGCGAGCATGCGGGACAGCTCCCTCACCCGGTCCTCGCCTTCGAGGACCTTGACGCCCGAACGGGTCACGGACCCGTCGCTGGTCTTCTCGACCAGCAGCTGCCGGTCGGCGAAGGCGGCCACCTGGGGCAGATGCGTCACCACCACGACCTGCGCGCTCTTCGCCAGTCGTGCGAGCCGCCGGCCGATCTCGACCGCCGCCTTGCCGCCGACCCCGGCGTCGACCTCGTCGAAGAGGTACGTCGGCACCGGATCCGTCCCCGCGAACACGACCTCCACGGCCAGCATCACCCGCGACAGCTCGCCGCCGGACGCGCCCTTGGCGATCGGCCGGGGCGGCGCGCCCGGGTGCGGGGCGAGCAGCAGCTCGACCTCGTCGGCGCCCGCGGGGCCGTAGGCGACCGGACGGCCGCCGACCTCGACGCCCTCGGGGTCCTCGGTCTGCCGGATGTCGAAGGACACGCGCGCGTGCGGCATGGCGAGCGAAGCGAGCTCGGCGGTCACCGCGGCGGCGAACCGCTCGGCGGCCTCCGTCCGGGCGTCCGTCAACGCCTGCGCCAGCCCGCCCAGTTCCGACCGCAGGGCGTCCCGCTCGGCGGTCAGCTCCCCGATCCGCTCGTCGTCCCCGTCGAGCTCGGTCAGCCGGGCTGCGCTCTGCTCGGCCCACGCCAGCACGGTGGCGATGTCCTCGCCGTACTTGCGCGTCAGCCCGGTGAGCGCGGCCCGCCGCTCCTCGACGGCCGCCAGCCGCAGCGGATCGGCGTCCAGGTCGTCGGCGTACCCCGCCAGGTCCCCCGCCGCGTCGCGGAGCAGGATCCCGATCTCCCCGATGCGGTCCGCGAGCGCGGCCAGCGCCGGATCGTGCGACCGTACGGCGTCCAGGGCCCGCTGGGAGCCCGCGACGAGCGTCCCGGCGTCGACTCCCTCCGGGTCCTCGGGATTGCCCGCCAGGGCCGCGTGCGCGGCCGCTGCGGCGGACGCCAGCGCCTCGGCGTGCCCGAGCCGCTCGGCCTCCTCGGCCAGCTCCACGTCCTCACCGGCACGGGGTTCGACGGCGGCGATCTCGTCGAGCCCGAAGCGCAGCAGATCGGCCTCCTGGGCCCGTTCACGCGCCCGGGTGGTGATCTCGTCGAGTTCGACGGAGACGGCCCGCAGCCGCTTGTACGCCTCGCCGTACTTGGCCAGCGGCCCGCCGACCGCGTCGCCCGCGTACCGGTCGAGCGCCTGCCGCTGCCGGGACAGCTTGAGCAGCCCCTGCTGGTCGGTCTGCCCGTGCACGGCCACCAGTTCGTCGGCCAGCTCGGCGAGCACGCCCACGGGCACGCTGCGCCCGCCCAGGTGCGCCCGCGAGCGCCCCTCGGCGGAAACGGTACGGCTGATCAGCAGGGCGCCGTCGTCGAGCTCGGCCCCGGCCTCCTCGGCGCGTACCGCGGCCGTGGCGTCGCGGGGAACGGTGATCCGCCCCTCCACCACGGCCTTGCCGGCCCCGATCCGCACGAGCGCGGGGTCGGCACGCCCGCCCAGCAACAACCCCAGGCTGGTGACCACCATGGTCTTGCCCGCACCCGTCTCACCGGTGACCGCGGTGAATCCGGGCGACAGCTCGACCACAGCGTCGTCGATCACGCCCAGCGACCGTATCCGCATCTCCTCCAACACGGACACGACCTTACGAGGTCCGGGCCGGCAATTGCGACCGGCCCACCCCTGTCACCCACGCGAGTGCATCGCCCTCGCAGCGCGCGGGCACTGTGCGACAAGCCGCAGGAGCACCCACCCCCGCCGACGACGAGCAGCCCCCTAGTGAGGGGCGCCCCGCCACCCGGAAACAGGCAGCGCGAACTTGGCCACCAGCCGGTCCGTGAACGACGCGTGATGCAGCCGGGCCAGCCGCACCGGCACCGCCCCCCGCCGCACTTCGACCCTCGCTCCCGGCGGCAGGTCCACGGTCCGCCGCCCGTCGCACCACAGCACACCCGGCGGAATGTGGGGCAGAACCTCCACAGCCAACACGGAATCCGGCGATGTCACCAGCGGCTTCGCGAACAGCGCGTGCGCGGAGATCGGCACCATCAGCAGCGCCTCGACCTCCGGCCACACCACCGGCCCGCCCGCCGAGAAGGCGTACGCCGTCGACCCCGTGGGCGTCGCGCAGACGATCCCGTCACAGCCGAACCCCGTCACCGGCCGCCCGTCGATCTCCAGGACGACCTCCAGCATCCGCTCGGCGGACACCTTCTGCACGGCCGCCTCGTTCAGCGCCCAGTCCGTGTGCACGATGTCCCCGTTGCGGTGCACGACGACGTCGACGGTCATCCGCTCCTCGACCTCGTACGCCTTGGTCACCACCCGGTCGACGACCTTGTCGAGGTCGTCGCGCTCGGCCTCCGCGAGGAACCCGACGCGCCCGAGGTTGACGCCGAGCATCGGCACACCCGACGCCCGCGCGAACTCGGCGCCGCGCAGCAGCGTGCCGTCGCCGCCCAGCACGATGAGCAGCTCACAGCCGTCGAGGCACTGCGGAGTGGCCTCCCTGACCAGCTCCACCTCCGCCGGCAGCGGCAGATCGCGTGCCTCGGCCTCCAGGACGCGCACGCCCAGCCCGGAGCGCAGCAGCCCCTTCACCACGAGCTCGGCACTGCGCACGGCCGCGGGCCGGCCCGTGTGGGCGAGCAGGAAAACAGTACGAGCTCGGTTCTCGGTCAACGCGGCCCCTCCGCCACTGCACGGTCTGCCTCGGCCGGGTCCAGTGCCGGTGCCCCGGACCGCAGCCACAGAAAGTATTCGACATTCCCCGACGGCCCCGGCAGCGGACTGGCCGTCACGCCCTTCACCCCGAGCCCCAGCCCCCAGGCCTTCTCGGCCACCCCCCGTACCGCTTCGGCCCGCAGCTGGGTGCTGCGCACCACTCCCCCGCTGCCGAGGCGCTCCTTGCCCACCTCGAACTGCGGCTTGACCATCATCACCAGGTCGGCGTCCGGCTTCACGCACCGCACCAAGGCGGGCAGGACCAGCCCGAGCGGGATGAAGGACAGATCCCCCACGACAAGATCCACTGGCTCCCCATCGATCGCTTCAAGCGTCAACTCGCGTACGTTCGTACGGTCCTTGACGGTGACGCGTTCATCCTTCTGGAGGGACCACGCGAGTTGTCCGTATCCGACGTCGACGGCGACGACGTGGGCGGCGCCCGCCCGCAGCAGGACGTCGGTGAAACCGCCGGTGGAAGCGCCCGCGTCGAGCGCCCTGCGCCCCTCGACGGCCAGCCCCTGCGGCCCGAACACCGCGAGCGCGCCGGCCAGCTTGTGGCCGCCGCGCGAGACGTAGTCCGGGTCGCCGTCGTCCTGGGCCACCAGGATCGCGGCCGCGGTCTCCACCTGCGTGGCGGATTTGGTCGCGACGGTCTTGCCGACGGAGACCCGCCCCGCGGCGATCAGCTGCGCGGCGTGCTCACGCGAGCGCGCGAGCTTCCGGCGGACCAGCTCCGCGTCCAGACGGCGACGTGCGACTCCTGCCACGTTCGGTTCAGCTCCTGTGCTCGTATGACCGCGGGGGCGCCGGAGGTCCCGGGCGGGCGTCGAGCGCGGTGAGCGCGTCGCGCAGCCCCCGGTGTACATCCTCGTACACCTCGACATGCCCGTCCGTGGCGAGGTGGTCCGCGTCACCGAGCCGGCCCAGGGCGGCGTCCACCTCGGCGTCGCCGGTGGGCGTGCGGAGCACGTTCAGGGGAGCGGGGGCGGCGGGGTCGTACGCCGGCTCTTCCTCCGCCGCCGGAGGGGCCTCGAGAACTGCGTCGTCCATGCCCCGACGCTACCGCGAACCGCTGCGGTACCGTCGACCGCGATGGCCACGATCGAGGAGTGCCGCAGCGCACTCGACAAGCTCTCGGACACCATGCAGCGCGCCGAAGGGGACGTCCGCGACGCCGCGGCTCTCGACCGCTCGGTGAGCTGCCACATCACGGACCTCGACATCACCTTCGTCGGCCGGATGCGCGGCGGACGGATCGAGGTGCACGACACCGTGCCCGGCCCGCCGCCCGGCAAGGCCGAGATCAGACTCTCCATGACCGGCGACGACCTGGTGGCGCTGGTCGGCGGCGAGCTGAACTTCGCCAAGGCCTGGGGCTCGGGCCGGGTCAAGCTGCACGCGGGCGTGCGGGACCTGTTCCAGCTCAGGAAGCTTCTGTAGCCGCGGCCTTCCCGACCGCGTGCACGGCGCGGACCTTGCGGGCCGCCGGCACGACCAGCGGTGTGCCCGTCTCCGGGTCGTCGATGACCTGGCAGCGCAGTCCGAAGACCTCCTCGACCAGTTCCGCCGTGACGATGTCCTTGGGCGCGCCCTCGGCGATCACCCGGCCTTCGCGCAGCGCGATGAGGTGGGTGGCGTAGCGGGCGGCGTGGTTCAGGTCGTGCAGCACGGCGACGAGGGTGCGCCCCTGCTCCTCGTGCAGCTCGGCGCACAGGTCCAGGACATCGATCTGGTGCTGGATGTCCAGATACGTCGTCGGCTCGTCGAGCAGCAGCAGCGGTGTCTGCTGGGCGAGGGCCATGGCGATCCACACGCGCTGACGCTGGCCGCCGGAGAGTTCGTCGACGTAGCGGTCGCCCAGTTCCGCGACGCCCGTCTGCCGCATGGACTCCTGGACGACCCGCTCGTCCTCCGTGGACCACTGGCGCAGGATGCCCTGGTGCGGGTAGCGGCCGCGGCCGACGAGGTCGGCGACCGTGATGCCGTCGGGCGCTACGGAGGACTGGGGCAGCAGGCCGAGGGTCCGGGCGACCTTCTTCGCGGGCATCGACTGGATGACGTTCCCGTCCAGCAGCACGCGGCCCTCTCTCGGCTTGAGCATCCGCGACAGCGCCCGCAGCAGGGTCGACTTGCCGCAGGCGTTGGGGCCGACGATCACCGTGAACGACTGGTCGGGTATCTCCACCGACAGTTGCTCGGCGATGACCCGCTGGTCGTAGGCGAGGGTGACGTTCTCGGCGGACAGGCGGTTCACGGGGCTCCTTCGGTTGTTCAGTCCGCTGCTGGTGCTGCTCTCGGCGCTCTCGCCGATTCTCATATCCGGCCCGCCCTGCGCTCGCTGACCAGCAGCCACAGCAGGTAGACCCCGCCGAGCACGCCGGTGACCACGCCCACGGGCAGTTGCTCGGAGCCGAACGCCCGCTGCGAGACCCAGTCGGCGACGACCAGCAGGGTGGCGCCCATGCACAGCGAGGGCAGCAGGTTCGGCCCGGGTGAGCGGGTCAGGCGCCGGGCCAGCTGCGGCGCGGTGAGCGCGACGAAGCTGACGGGACCGGCCGCGGCGGTGGCGGACGCGGTGAGCAACACCGCCGCCACCATCAGCAGCAGCCGTACACGCTCGACCCGAACCCCCAGGGCGTACGAGACGTCGTCGCCCATCTCCATCATCCGCAGCCCGCGGGCGTTGACGAGGACGAGCGGCACCAGCACGGCGGTCAGCGCGAGCAGCGGCCACACCTGCTCCCAGTCACGGCCGTCGAGCGAGCCGGTCATCCACACGACCGCGCGGGCCGCGTCCACGATGTCGGACTTGGTGAGCAGATAGCCGTTGACGGCCGTGACGATCGCGGAGACGCCGATGCCGACCAGGACCAGCCGGTAGCCGTGCACCCCCCGCTTCCAGGCGAGCACGTAGATGGCGAGCCCGGTCACCAGGCCGCCCACCAGCGCCCCGGCCGCGACCTGGTTGGCGCTCCCGGAGCCCAGCACGATCACCGTGAGCGCGCCGGCCGTCGCCCCCTGCCCGAGACCGAGCACGTCCGGACTGCCCAGCGGATTGCGGGAGATGGCCTGGAACAGCGCGCCACCGAGTCCGAGTGAGGCGCCGACCAGCAGCCCGACCAGGACCCGCGGCAGCCGCAGCTCGTTGACGATGAACTCCTGGCCCGGGTTGCCCTCGCCGACCAGCGTCCGCAGCACGTCGGCGGCCGGGATCGGGAAGTCGCCGGTTCCGATGAGCACGACGCTCGCCGCGAGCGCCGCGCCGAGCAGCAGGAGCACGACGGTGACGGCCCGTACGTCCAGGCGTATCGAGAGCCCGCCCGGGGTCCGCACGGCACGGTTGGTGGTCTTCACAGCTGCGCCGTCCTCCGCCGTCGTACGAGAAAGATGAACACCGGTCCGCCGAGGATCGCGGTGACGATGCCCACCTGGAGCTCCGAGGGCCGGGCCACGATCCGGCCGATGACATCGGCGCCGAGCAGCAGCACGGGCGACAGGATCGCGGCGTACGGCAGGATCCAGCGCAGGTCGGGTCCCGTGAAGGAGCGCACGACGTGCGGCACCATCAGCCCGACGAACACGATCGGCCCGCAGGCGGCGGTCGCGGCCCCGCACAGCACGGTCGCGGCCAGCATGGACAGCGCCCGCGTCCGGTTCAGGTTGGCGCCGAGCGCCTTGGCGGTGTCGTCCCCCATGGCCATGGCGTTGAGCGGCCGGGCCAGGGCGAGGGCCAGGACCGTGCCGGCCAGCAGGAACGGCAGGACCTGCGTGATGGTCGAGTCGGTGGCCGAGGCCAGCGAACCGACCGTCCAGAAGCGCATCTTGCCGAGCGCCGCCTCGTCCATGATCATCACGGCCTGGAGGTA
Source organism: Streptomyces luteogriseus (assembly GCF_014205055.1). Taxonomy (NCBI): domain Bacteria; kingdom Bacillati; phylum Actinomycetota; class Actinomycetes; order Kitasatosporales; family Streptomycetaceae; genus Streptomyces; species Streptomyces luteogriseus. Next base: position 6,819,681 of record NZ_JACHMS010000001.1, on the reverse strand, counting down.
GCCGTACAGCGCGGCGCTGATGGCCGTGCCGGCGAGCGCGAGCCGTACCGGTGTCGCGCCCCTGCTGCCGCCGAGGAACCAGACCAGCGCCCCGACCGCGGCGGCGCCGAAGAACGCGAACCAGACGTAGCCGCTGAGCGAGGTGACCCCGAAGTACGTGATGGCCGTGACGACCGCGGCGGACGCTCCCGCGTTGATGCCGAGCAGTCCGGGGTCGGCCAGCGGGTTGCGCGTGAGGGCCTGGAGGACCGCACCGGCCAGGCCGAGCGCGGCCCCGGCGAGCAGCCCGAGCAGCGTCCGCGACACCCGCTCGGCCACCACGACGTCCCCGTAGGTCCCCGAGTCCTCGAACAGACCGTGCCAGACCTGCCCGAGCGACAGCTCTTTCGCTCCGATCGCGATGCTCGCCAGCGCGAGGAGCACCAGGATCGCCACGGACAGGAGAAGCCCGAAGGCTCGGACCGCCCGTCGGGTCGGGGGCGCGGGGACGGTCTCCGCGCGCTGTTCGGGGGGACTCTCGACCAACACGCAGTTAGGTTAGCCTACCCTCGCATTCGAGCAAGATTCGGATTCGCGACGCCGCCCGCAGCCGCCCGGCAGCGCTACGCGCACCCAGCCGCCCGGCGCACCACAAGCACTGACAGGGAGTCAGAGACCCAGCCGCGCCAGCGCCTTCCCCCCGTCCAGCTCGCACACACCCTCACCGGCCGCCGTCCACGCCACGGCGCACAGCGCGCGCAGCCCGTCCAGCGCCTCGCCCTCCCCGTCGAGCTCCAGCCGGTCCGCCCCGGCCGTCGCCGTCCAGCCACCGCACCGGAACCCGCCCTCGCCCGCCTCGACGACGTCCGGCTGCCCGCCGAGCATCCCGCGCAGATCGGCGTCCACATACGTCGGCCGGTGCTGCGGCGGCGCGGCCAGCAGCTGAGCCCCGTCGGTCACACCGGTCAGGACGAGCAGCGAGTCGACCTCGCCGTTGAACGCGCCCTCGATGTCCGTGTCCAGCCGGTCCCCGACCACCAGCGGCCGCCGCGCGCCGGTGCGCAGGATGGTCTCCCGGTGCATGGGAGGCAGCGGCTTGCCCGCGACCTGCGGCTCCGCACCCGTGGCGATGCGCACGACCTCCACCGCGGCTCCGTTGCCCGGCGCGATCCCGCGCCCGCTCGGAATCGTCAGGTCGGTGTTGGACGCGAACCACGGCACACCGCGCGCCACGGCGTAGGAGGCCTCGGCGAACCTGCCCCACGGCAGATCGGGCCCGCCGAACCCCTGCACCACCGCCGCCGGATCGTCGTCCGCCGACTCCACGGGCACCAGCCCGCGCTCCCGCAACGCGACGCGCAGCCCCTCACCGCCGATCACCAGCACACGGGCGCCTTGCGGCACCTGCTCGCTGATCAGCCGCGCGACCGCCTGCGCCGAGGTGATGACGTCCTCCGCCCCCGTCGGTATCCCCAGCTCGGTCAGATGCCCGGCCACGGTGTCCGGGGTCCGCAGGGCGTTGTTCGTCACGTACGCCAGGCGCATACCGCCCTCCCGGGCCGTGGCCAGGGACTCGACCGCGTGCGCGATCGCGTTCCCGCCCGCGTACACGACACCGTCCAGGTCGAGCAGGGCCGTGTCGTACGCCTCGCTCAGGGCCTGCCCACTGGCCTCGGGCCTCGTCCTGACGCTCCGGCTCATCCCGCATCGCTCCTCGTTCGACGGCTTTCCCCCGATCATCCCCCATGCCACCGACAGCCGTACGATGCCCTGATGAAGACAGCAGGTCACTCGGAGGCAACGGCGCACCGAGGCCTGGAACTCACCCCGTTCCGAGGCCTTCGTTACGACCCCGACCGGGTCGGCAGCCTTGCCGCCGTCACATCCCCGCCGTACGACGTCGTGGTGCGCCCCGACGGCCTGCACCACCTCGAGTCCGCCGACCCGTACAACATCGTCCGCCTGATCCTCCCCCAGGCCGCCACGCCCAGCGCCCGCAACGAACGGGCCGCCGACACCCTGCGCCGCTGGCTGTCCGAGGGCGTCCTGACCACCGACCCGGAACCCGGCCTCTACGTCTACGAGCAGCAGGACGGCAACGGCATGCTGCAACGCGGCATCATCGGCGCCCTGCGCATCTCGGAGCCCGCCGAGCAGGTCGTGCTGCCGCACGAGGACGTCATGCCGCACATCGTCGCCGACCGCGCGGCCCTCATGCGCGCCACCTCGGCCAACCTCGAGCCCCTGCTGCTCACCTACCGCGGCGACAGTTCGACGACCACCACGGCGGACCTGATCGAGCGCACCGCCGACCGGCCTCCGCTCCTCGCGACCACCACGGAGGACGGTTTCAGCCATCGTCTGTGGTCGGTCACCGCCCCCGAGGACCTGGCCGCGATCCAGTCGGACCTGGCACGGCACCAGGCTCTCATCGCCGACGGCCACCACCGCTGGGCGACCTACCGCCGCCTCCGCACGGAGCATCCCTCTCCGAGCCCGTGGGACCACGGCCTGGTCCTCCTCGTCGACACGGCCCGCTATCCCCTCCGGGTGCGTGCCATCCACCGTCTCCTGCACGATCTGCCGGTCGGCGACGCCGTGGCCGCCCTGGAAGGCCACTTCCGTGTGCGCCGCCTCGAAGTCCCGCTGGCCGAGGCCCTGGAGACGCTGGCCGACGCGGCCTGCGCGAGCAACGCGTTCCTACTGGCCGGCGACGGCGCCTTCCACCTCGTCGACCACCCGGACCCGGACCTGCTGGCCCGTACGATTCCCGCCGACCGTCCGGCGGCCTGGCGCACCCTGGACGCGACGGTCCTGCACGCCACGCTCCTCGAACACGTCTGGCGCATCTCCGAGGACTCCCCCGCCCACATCGCCTACATCCACGACACTGCGGCGACGGTGGAGAAGGCGGAACGCGACGGCGGCACGGCCGTCCTGATGCACCCGGTCCGCGAGGAAGTCGTACGCGACCTGGCCCGCCAGGGCGTCACGATGCCCCGCAAGTCGACGTCGTTCGGGCCGAAACCGGCGACGGGTCTGGTACTGCGGGCGCTGGATCTCTGACAGCAGCACGGGAATCGGCGGCGCCGACACGACGAAGGGGCGGGACCCCAGGCCTCACGGCCGGGATCCCGCCCCTTCTCTCACGGACGTCAGTCCTTGTCGTTCTCGTTCTCGTTCTCGTCCTGGGCCTCGGCCTCGGCCTGGGCCTCGTCCTGGGCCTGGGCCTGGGCCTGGGCCTCGTCCTCGGCCTCGTCAGCCTTCGGCGTCTCCGGAGCCGGGACCTGGTCGTTCTCGGCCTCGTCCGTGTCGCCGGCCATGGCATCCACGAACTCCACGCCGTCGAGCTCGGCGAGCCGGTCCGAGGCGTCGGTGCTGCCGTCACGGTCGGCCTCGACGGCCTTCGCGAACCACTCCCGCGCCTCGCTCTCCCGCCCGGCGGCGAGCAGCGCGTCGGCGTAGGCGTACCGCAGACGCGCGGTCCACGGCTGCACGGAGTTGGCGGCCAGCTCCGGGCTCTGCAGCGTCACGATGGCCGCGTCCAGCTGCCCCAGGTCCCGCCGCGCACCGGCCGCGACGAGCCGCATCTCGACCTGTCCCGCCTTGTCGAGCTTGTGCACCTCGGGCGCCCCGGCCATGTCCAGTGCCTTCTCCGGCCGCTCGAGCCCACGCTCGCAGTCGGCCATGACGGGCCACAGGTCGACGTTCCCGGTCATCCGCTTCGCGGCCCGGAACTCGGCCAGCGCCTCCCCGTACTTCTGGTTGGCGTACGCGGCGAACCCGGCGGCCTCCCGGACGGCGGCGACACGCGACGCCAGCCGCAGCGCCACCCTGGAATAGCCGTACGCGCCCTCGGGGTCCTCGTCGAGGAGCCGCGCGACCATCACCAGGTTCCTGGCGACGTCCTCCGCGAGCGTCTTGGGCAGGCTCTGCAGCTCCTGCCGTACGTCCTTGTCGATCTCGTCGCCCGTGACGTCCTCGGGGATCGGCAGCCGCTTGATGGGCTCCCTGTCCCGGTCCCGCTCCTCACGGAACCGGCCGGAACCACCCCGGTCGTCCCGGCCACGGAAGCCACCCCGGTCGCCGTCACGCCGGAAGCCGCCGCGGTCGCCCCGGTCGTCCCGTCGGGGACCGCGCCCGCCACGGTCGTCACGCCGCTCGTCGCGCCGCTCGTCACGGCCACGGAAGCCACCGCGGTCGCCCCGCTCACTGCGGTCGCCTCGGTTGTCGTCCCGCCGGAAATCGCCACGGTCGCCGCGGGGACCGTCGTCGCGACGGAAGCCGGGACGCCCGCCCCGACCCGCGTCGTCGCGCCGGAAACCGCCGCGCTCCCCGCGGTCGTCGCCACGGCGCTCGTCGCGTCGGTCGTCACGTCGGTCGTCGCGGCCGCGGAAACCACCACGGTCGTCGCGCCGGAAACCTCGGTCACCGTCCCTGGAACGGTCCCGGTCGTCACTACGGAAGCCACGGTCGCGGTTGTCGTCGCGCCGGAAGCCGCCACGGTCGTCGCGGCGGGGGAACCCACCGCGATCGCCGTCGCGCCTTTCGCCACGCCGGTCATCCCGACGGTCGTCACGCCGGTCGTCACGCCGGTCGTCACGACGCTCACCACGGTCGTCCCGCCGGTCGTCCCGACGGAAGGCAGGGCGGTCGCCTCGGTCGTCCCGACGGAAGGCAGGGCGGTCGCCTCGGTCGTCCCTACGGAAGCCACCGCGGTCGCGGTCGTCCCTGCGCGGTCCGCGATCACGGTCGTCACGCCGGCCGTAGCCACCACCACGGTTGTCGCCACCCCGGCTGTCACTGCCGCGGTTGTCACTGCCGCGGTTGTCGTCGCGACGGAAGCCACCGCGGTCGCCTCGGTCGTCGCGACGCTCACCACGGTCGTCCCGCCGGTCGTCCCGACGGAAGGCAGGCCGGTCGCCTCGGTCGTCCCTACGGAAGCCACCGCGGTCGCGGTCGTCCCTGCGCGGTCCGCGATCACGGTCGTCACGCCGGCCGTAGCCACCACCACGGTTGTCGCCACCCCGGCTGTCACTGCCGCGGTTGTCACTGCCGCGGTTGTCGTCGCGACGGAAGCCACCGCGGTCGCCTCGGTCGTCGCGACGCTCACCACGGTTGTCGCGGTCTCCTCGGTCGCCTTCACGACGGCCGTAGCTTCCACGGTCGTTGCCGCCGCGGTCATCGCGACGGAATCCCCCACGGTCCCCGCGGCCCCCGCGCTGACCGCCGCGGTCGTTGCGGTCGCCCCGGTCCCCCTCCCGTCGCCGCTGGTCGCGCTCCGGTCGGTCCTCGGGAGAGTTGGTGGACATGGTGACTCCTGTCTTCGGTACCGCAAGTCATTCTCGCGCAGCCGGGTGCCCGGCGCGCACTGCAAAAACAAAAAGGACCCTTGGTCCCAGCTGAACGCTGGGACCAAGGGTCCTTCCAAATATTGTTCGGCGGCGTCCTACTCTCCCACAGGGTCCCCCCTGCAGTACCATCGGCGCTGTAAGGCTTAGCTTCCGGGTTCGGAATGTAACCGGGCGTTTCCCCTACGCTATAACCACCGAAACCCTAATGGTTTCGAGCGAACAAGCACACTCTTCAATTGTTTGTTCTGCTCAAAGCCGACAACTGTTCGTTGTCTCAGAACTAACACAGTGGACGCGAGCAACTGAGGACAAGCCCTCGGCCTATTAGTACCGGTCAACTCCACACGTTACCGTGCTTCCATATCCGGCCTATCAACCCAGTCGTCTACTGGGAGCCTTACCCTCTCAAGGAGGTGGGAATACTCATCTCGAAGCAGGCTTCCCGCTTAGATGCTTTCAGCGGTTATCCCTCCCGAACGTAGCCAACCAGCCATGCCCTTGGCAGAACAACTGGCACACCAGAGGTTCGTCCGTCCCGGTCCTCTCGTACTAGGGACAGCCCTTCTCAATATTCCTACGCGCACAGCGGATAGGGACCGAACTGTCTCACGACGTTCTAAACCCAGCTCGCGTACCGCTTTAATGGGCGAACAGCCCAACCCTTGGGACCGACTCCAGCCCCAGGATGCGACGAGCCGACATCGAGGTGCCAAACCATCCCGTCGATATGGACTCTTGGGGAAGATCAGCCTGTTATCCCCGGGGTACCTTTTATCCGTTGAGCGACGGCGCTTCCACAAGCCACCGCCGGATCACTAGTCCCGACTTTCGTCCCTGCTCGACCCGTCGGTCTCACAGTCAAGCTCCCTTGTGCACTTACACTCAACACCTGATTGCCAACCAGGCTGAGGGAACCTTTGGGCGCCTCCGTTACTCTTTAGGAGGCAACCGCCCCAGTTAAACTACCCATCAGACACTGTCCCTGATCCGGATCACGGACCCAGGTTAGACATCCAGCACGACCAGACTGGTATTTCAACGACGACTCCCCCTGAACTGGCGTCCAGAGTTCACAGTCTCCCAGCTATCCTACACAAGCCGAACCGAACACCAATATCAAACTGTAGTAAAGGTCCCGGGGTCTTTCCGTCCTGCTGCGCGAAACGAGCATCTTTACTCGTAGTGCAATTTCACCGGGCCTATGGTTGAGACAGTCGAGAAGTCGTTACGCCATTCGTGCAGGTCGGAACTTACCCGACAAGGAATTTCGCTACCTTAGGATGGTTATAGTTACCACCGCCGTTTACTGGCGCTTAAGTTCTCAGCTTCGCCCCACCGAAATGGAGCTAACCGGTCCCCTTAACGTTCCAGCACCGGGCAGGCGTCAGTCCGTATACATCGCCTTACGGCTTCGCACGGACCTGTGTTTTTAGTAAACAGTCGCTTCTCGCTGGTCTCTGCGGCCACCCCCAGCTCACCGTGTAAAACGGATCACCAGACGTGGCCCCCCTTCTCCCGAAGTTACGGGGGCATTTTGCCGAGTTCCTTAACCATAGTTCACCCGAACGCCTCGGTATTCTCTACCTGACCACCTGAGTCGGTTTAGGGTACGGGCCGCCATGAAACTCGCTAGAGGCTTTTCTCGACAGCATAGGATCATCCACTTCACCACAATCGGCTCGGCATCAGGTCTCAGACACATGTCAGGCGGATTTGCCTACCTGACGTCCTACACCCTTACCCCGGGACAACCACCGCCCGGGATGGACTACCTTCCTGCGTCACCCCATCACTCACCTACTAACCGCTTGGTTCGGCGGCTCCACCACTCCCCTCAACTCCGAAGAGATCAGGGCGGCTTCACGGCCTTAGCATCACGATGCTCGATGTTTGACGCTTCACAGCGGGTACCGGAATATCAACCGGTTATCCATCGACTACGCCTGTCGGCCTCGCCTTAGGTCCCGACTTACCCTGGGCAGATCAGCTTGACCCAGGAACCCTTAGTCAATCGGCGCACACGTTTCTCACGTGTGAATCGCTACTCATGCCTGCATTCTCACTCGTGAACCGTCCACAACTCGCTTCCGCGGCTGCTTCACTCGGCACACGACGCTCCCCTACCCATCACGATCCCCGTTGGGGGTATATATCGCAATGACACGACTTCGGCGGTACGCTTGAGCCCCGCTACATTGTCGGCGCGGAATCACTAGACCAGTGAGCTATTACGCACTCTTTCAAGGGTGGCTGCTTCTAAGCCAACCTCCTGGTTGTCTCTGCGACTCCACATCCTTTCCCACTTAGCGTACGCTTAGGGGCCTTAGTCGATGCTCTGGGCTGTTTCCCTCTCGACCATGGAGCTTATCCCCCACAGTCTCACTGCCGCGCTCTCACTTACCGGCATTCGGAGTTTGGCTAAGGTCAGTAACCCGGTAGGGCCCATCGCCTATCCAGTGCTCTACCTCCGGCAAGAAACACACGACGCTGCACCTAAATGCATTTCGGGGAGAACCAGCTATCACGGAGTTTGATTGGCCTTTCACCCCTAACCACAGGTCATCCCCCAGGTTTTCAACCCTGGTGGGTTCGGTCCTCCACGAAGTCTTACCTCCGCTTCAACCTGCCCATGGCTAGATCACTCCGCTTCGGGTCTTGAGCGTGCTACTGAAACGCCCTATTCGGACTCGCTTTCGCTACGGCTTCCCCACACGGGTTAACCTCGCAACACACCGCAAACTCGCAGGCTCATTCTTCAAAAGGCACGCAGTCACGAGAATGAAGCAAGCTTCATTCCGACGCTCCCACGGCTTGTAGGCACACGGTTTCAGGTACTATTTCACTCCCCTCCCGGGGTACTTTTCACCATTCCCTCACGGTACTATCCGCTATCGGTCACCAGGGAATATTTAGGCTTAGCGGGTGGTCCCGCCAGATTCACACGGGATTTCTCGGGCCCCGTGCTACTTGGGTGTCTCTCAAACGAGCCGCTGATGTTTCGACTACGGGGGTCTTACCCTCTACGCCGGACCTTTCGCATGTCCTTCGCCTACATCAACGGTTTCTGACTCGTCCTGTTGCCGGCAGACAACAGAAGAGAGATCCCACAACCCCGCATACGCAACCCCTGCCGGGTCTCACACGTATACGGTTTAGCCTCATCCGGTTTCGCTCGCCACTACTCCCGGAATCACGGTTGTTTTCTCTTCCTGCGGGTACTGAGATGTTTCACTTCCCCGCGTTCCCTCCACATGCCCTATGTGTTCAGGCATGGGTGACAGCCCATGACGACTGCCGGGTTTCCCCATTCGGAAACCCCCGGATCAAAGCCTGGTTGACGACTCCCCGGGGACTATCGTGGCCTCCCACGTCCTTCATCGGTTCCTGGTGCCAAGGCATCCACCGTGCGCCCTTAAAAACTTGGCCACAGATGCTCGCGTCCACTGTGCAGTTCTCAAACAACGACCAGCCACCCATCACCCCGCCCTCTACAGGCGAGTTCACTGGGGCCGGCGACTGAGGAAATTTCGTTCCCTCAGACACCCAACAGCGTGCCCGGCCAAAACCCGCCCGGAGATCATGCGTTCCACGCTCTTGCGAGCAGTACTAGCAGCCTCCGACCCGAGGTCCTGGCCGAATAGTCAACGTTCCACCCATGAGCAACCAGCATCAGACATTCGCCGATGTACTGGCCTCTGAACCAGGCAAGCCCGGTTAAGAAGTGCTCCTTAGAAAGGAGGTGATCCAGCCGCACCTTCCGGTACGGCTACCTTGTTACGACTTCGTCCCAATCGCCAGTCCCACCTTCGACAGCTCCCTCCCACAAGGGGTTGGGCCACCGGCTTCGGGTGTTACCGACTTTCGTGACGTGACGGGCGGTGTGTACAAGGCCCGGGAACGTATTCACCGCAGCAATGCTGATCTGCGATTACTAGCGACTCCGACTTCATGGGGTCGAGTTGCAGACCCCAATCCGAACTGAGACCGGCTTTTTGAGATTCGCTCCACCTCGCGGTATCGCAGCTCATTGTACCGGCCATTGTAGCACGTGTGCAGCCCAAGACATAAGGGGCATGATGACTTGACGTCGTCCCCACCTTCCTCCGAGTTGACCCCGGCGGTCTCCCGTGAGTCCCCAGCACCACAAGGGCCTGCTGGCAACACGGGACAAGGGTTGCGCTCGTTGCGGGACTTAACCCAACATCTCACGACACGAGCTGACGACAGCCATGCACCACCTGTACACCGACCACAAGGGGGCGCCTGTCTCCAGACGTTTCCGGTGTATGTCAAGCCTTGGTAAGGTTCTTCGCGTTGCGTCGAATTAAGCCACATGCTCCGCCGCTTGTGCGGGCCCCCGTCAATTCCTTTGAGTTTTAGCCTTGCGGCCGTACTCCCCAGGCGGGGCACTTAATGCGTTAGCTGCGGCACGGACAACGTGGAATGTTGCCCACACCTAGTGCCCACCGTTTACGGCGTGGACTACCAGGGTATCTAATCCTGTTCGCTCCCCACGCTTTCGCTCCTCAGCGTCAGTATCGGCCCAGAGATCCGCCTTCGCCACCGGTGTTCCTCCTGATATCTGCGCATTTCACCGCTACACCAGGAATTCCGATCTCCCCTACCGAACTCTAGCCTGCCCGTATCGACTGCAGACCCGGGGTTAAGCCCCGGGCTTTCACAACCGACGTGACAAGCCGCCTACGAGCTCTTTACGCCCAATAATTCCGGACAACGCTCGCGCCCTACGTATTACCGCGGCTGCTGGCACGTAGTTAGCCGGCGCTTCTTCTGCAGGTACCGTCACTTTCGCTTCTTCCCTGCTGAAAGAGGTTTACAACCCGAAGGCCGTCATCCCTCACGCGGCGTCGCTGCATCAGGCTTTCGCCCATTGTGCAATATTCCCCACTGCTGCCTCCCGTAGGAGTCTGGGCCGTGTCTCAGTCCCAGTGTGGCCGGTCGCCCTCTCAGGCCGGCTACCCGTCGTCGCCTTGGTGAGCCACTACCTCACCAACAAGCTGATAGGCCGCGGGCTCATCCTGCACCGCCGGAGCTTTCGACCATCACAGATGCCTGCAATGGTCAGTATCCGGTATTAGACCCCGTTTCCAGGGCTTGTCCCAGAGTGCAGGGCAGATTGCCCACGTGTTACTCACCCGTTCGCCACTAATCCCCACCGAAGTGGTTCATCGTTCGACTTGCATGTGTTAAGCACGCCGCCAGCGTTCGTCCTGAGCCAGGATCAAACTCTCCGTGAATGTTTTCCCGTAATCGGGATGACACGCACGAGAGCGGAACAGTCAGGCGGAATAGGCCCGACCGTTCACAGCGTCCTCGCTGTGTTTTCTTCAAAGGAACCTCGACCATCGGGTATCCGATGGACGGGGTATCAACATATCTGGCGTTGACTTTTGGCACGCTGTTGAGTTCTCAAGGAACGGTCGCTTCCTTTGTACTCACCCTCTCGGGCTTTCCTCCGGGCTTCCCTTCGGTCTTGCGTTTCCGACTCTATCAGATCCTTTCCGATCCGATTCCCTGTCGGCGGGATTTGCCGTTCGGCCCGGGCTTTCGCTCGTCGGCCTTTCGACATTCACTACGTTAGCGGATTCCCCGGCCAACTCATAATCGAGTCTGTCGGCGTCGAATTCAGGCATGCGGGCACGCCGAATTCGCCCCTGCTGAGGGGAGTCGCTGGGTAGTGGTTTGGCCGCTTCCGGCTGCAGGGCGAGTGCCCTACCCGGATCAGCGGCTCGGGCCACATTACGCACCTCGGCAGGGCACGTCAACTTCGGCGGCGCCTCGGGACATGGGCTCGATAGGGGCTCACCGTCGGGTCGTTGGCGACCCAGAAGCGCCAGGGGTGCCCGGCGCCTTCACCGCCCACACCGGTGCGGGGACCGTTGTGTACCTGGTCGGAGGGCACGGGAGTGCCCGTCAGCATGCGGAGCGGGGTGTCCTGAGAGGTGCACGCGTCGGTGCCGTCCAGGGAGCGGTCCACGTTCAGGGCCGTGGCGAGCCGGGCCGGGCCTTTGGCCAGTTCCTTGTCGTTACGGGCCGAGAGTCGACGGGTCCGGGCCAGTTCGGCGCCCTCGACGATCTCGCCGGCTCGGAGCAGGACCGCGCTCGCCTTTCCCTCGGGGCCGCAGACCAGGTTCATGCAGAACCACATGCCATAGGTGAAGTAGACGTACACATGACCGGGCGGACCGAACATCACGTCATTGCGGGCCGTGCGGCCGCGATAGGCGTGGGACCCGGGGTCGTCGGCGCCGTCGTAGGCCTCGACCTCGGTGAGGCGGAGGGCGATCGGACCGTCCGGGGTGCTGCGGACCAGGATGCGGCCGAGCAGGTCGGGGGCGACATCGAGGACGGGCCGGTCGAAGAACTCCCTGGACAGGGGCGTACGGTCGGGGGTCGCGATCATGCCCTCCGAGGGTACTGGAGACGAGTGGTGCCGGGGGGTGGCCGACGGGCACCCGCCTTGCCAGGCTGGGGCATGGAACCGGCCACGGCCGGATCGCGTTTGTATGGATCAAGGATCCACCCGTAGTGGGCGAGAGGGAGAGACATGGCGTTCAAGAAGCTGCTCGCGAGCCTGGGGGCCGGCGGGGCTTCGGTCGAGACGGTGCTGCACGAGGTCAACGTCGTCCCGGGCGGTGTCGTCCAGGGTGAGGTGCGAATCCAGGGCGGGTCCGTCAACCAGCAGATCGAGGGGCTCTCGGTCGGGCTGCAGGCCAAGGTCGAGGTCGAGAGCGGCGACCAGGAGTACAAGCAGGACATCGAGTTCACGAAGTCGCGGCTGGGCGGGGCGTTCGAGCTGCAGGCGAACGCCGTGCACGCCGTGCAGTTCGGTCTGGAGATCCCGTGGGAGACGCCGATCACGATGATCGACGGTCAGGCCCTGCGCGGCATGAACATCGGGGTGTCGACCGAGCTGGAGATCGCCCGTGCGGTGGACTCCGGTGACCTGGACCCGGTCAACGTGCACCCGCTGCCCGCGCAGAAGGCGATCCTCGACGCCTTCGTCCAGCTGGGCTTCCGGTTCAAGAACGCGGACATGGAGCGCGGTGTGATCCGCGGGACGCGGCAGCGGCTGCCGTTCTACCAGGAGATCGAGTTCTACCCGCCGCAGCAGTACCGCGGGCTGAACCAGGTCGAGCTGAGCTTCGTGGCCGACCAGACCGCCATGGACGTCGTCCTGGAGATGGACAAGAAGCCGGGGCTGTTCAGCGAGGGCAGCGACACCTTCCGCTCCTTCCAGGTGGGTCTCAACGACTACCAGGGGACCGATTGGACCGCTTACCTCAACCAGTGGCTGTCCGAGGTCGGCAGCAAGCGCAACTGGTTCTAGGCTCGGGGGCGACTGCAAGAAACGATCAGGAGGTACCGAGGTGACCGAGCTCAAGCGGCGGCCGCTCCCCCACGACTTCCATCCGCCCGTCGCGTCGTTCACGGTGACGAGCGAGGACGTCGCGGAAGGTGCGACGCTCAAGGACGCTCAGGTCTACGCGGCCGGCAACACCTCGCCGCAGCTGCGGTGGGAGGGCTTCCCGCCCGAGACCAAGAGCTTCGCCGTGACCTGCTACGACCCCGATGCTCCGACGGGCAGCGGCTTCTGGCACTGGGTGCTGTTCGACATCCCGGCGTCGGTGACCGAGCTGCCGGTGGGTGCCGGCGGCGGCAAGTTCGAGGGCCTGCCGGAGGGCGCGATCCACGCTCGTAACGACTACGGCGGCAAGGAGTTCTGCGGGGCCGCGCCGCCTCCCGGGGACGGTCCGCACCGGTACGTGTTCACGGTGTACGCCGTGGATCAGGAGAAGCTCGGTCCGGACGCGGACGCGTCGCCCGCCGTGGTCGGCTTCAACCTGCGGTTCCACACGATCGGGCGGGCCCAGCTGATCGGCGAGTACGAGGTGCCCGCCGAGGGCTGAGCGAGTCGCCCGCAATCCCGGCGTTCATGGAACGTTTGCCCGCTCCTGGTCTTGGAATTGATCAGGAGCGGGCATTTTTGTTGCCGGGGGTCGCGGGGGTCGCCCCCCTGTGGAAGCAGCAGATATTGCGTTGTCCATCTCGGCGTGCCCGGCCAGAGTTGATCCCAGCCCGCCAGGGGGTGGGCCGGTGCACACGGGAGGTGGGCTGGTATGCGGGACACGCTGGTACTGAACGCGAGCTTCGAGCCGCTGTCGACGGTGACGTTGAACCGAGCCGTCGTTCTGGTGCTTCAGGACAAGGCCGTCGTCGAGCAGGCCCACCCCGAGCTGCGGATGCGGGGAGCCGCGGTCGACATACCGGCGCCCCGTGTGATCAGGCTCTGCCAGTACGTACGGGTGCCGTTCCGAAGACAAGCGCCGTGGTCGAGGCGGGGTGTGCTGGTCAGGGACCGGCACCGGTGCGCGTATTGCGGGAGGCGGGCGACGACCGTGGACCACGTGGTGCCGCGGTCGCAGGGTGGACAGGACACGTGGCTGAACACGGTGGCCTCGTGCGCGCAGGACAATCACCGTAAGGCGAACCGGACTCCGGAGGAGGCGGGGATGCCGCTGCTGCGGCGGCCGTTCGAGCCGACTCCGGCGGATGCGATGTTGCTGACGCTGGCGCAGGAGGACCTTGCGGCGCTGCCGGATTGGCTGGTGCTGGACGCGGCGTGACCAGTCGCCGGAGGAGCTCAGGTGGTTCCTCGGCTTACGGTCGGTTCGTGGCTTGTCGCGCAGTTCCCCGCGCCCCTTGAGTGGGTGCGGGGAACGTGCGTTGTGGGTGCTGTCAGTCGATGGACGGCTTCTCGCGGCGTTCCTGGGCGGGAACTCCGCCTCCGGTCGCGCCGCCGTTGCCGCCGGAACCGCCGCCGAGACCGCCGAAGTTGCCCATGGCGCCGGAGAGGCCCTTGAGGGCGTCGCCGATCTCGCTGGGGACGATCCAGAGCTTGTTGGCGTCGCCTTCGGCGATCTTGGGGAGCATCTGGAGGTACTGGTAGGAGAGCAGCTTCTGGTCCGGGTCGCCGGCGTGGATGGCCTCGAAGACCGTACGGACGGCCTGGGCCTCGCCCTCGGCGCGCAGCGCGGCCGCCTTGGCCTCACCTTCGGCGCGCAGGATCTGGGACTGCTTCTCACCTTCGGCGCGCAGGATCTCGGACTGCCGGACACCTTCGGCCTGGAGGATCGCGGCGCGCTTGTCGCGGTCGGCGCGCATCTGCTTCTCCATCGAGTCCTGGATGGAGGTGGGCGGCTCGATCGCCTTGAGCTCAACGCGGTTGACGCGGATGCCCCACTTGCCGGTGGCCTCGTCGAGGACGCCGCGCAGGGCCGCGTTGATCTCCTCGCGGGAGGTCAGGGTCCGCTCCAGGTCCATGCCACCGATGATGTTGCGGAGGGTGGTGACGGTGAGCTGCTCGATCGCCTGGATGTAGCTGGCGACTTCGTACGTCGCGGCCCGGGCGTCGGTGACCTGGTAGTAGATGACGGTGTCGATGTTGACGACCAGGTTGTCCTGGGTGATCACCGGCTGCGGTGGGAAGGGCACGACCTGTTCGCGCAGGTCGATGCGGTTGCGGATGGTGTCGATGAACGGGACGACGATGTTGAGGCCCGCGTTGAGTGTCCGCGTGTAGCGCCCGAAGCGCTCGACGATGGCCGCGCTGGCCTGTGGGATGACTTGGATCGTCTTGATCAGGGCGATGAAGACCAACACCACCAGAATGATCAGGACGATGATGACCGGTTCCATCGTCGTTCCCCGTGTCCCTTCTCCGCTTCGGCGCCTTCGGCAGATCTTATGGTTGTCGAAGATCTTGCTGGTCGAGTCTGACAGACCGTCGTGCGGCTGGCGAGGAGTTCACTCCAGTTACGTCTCGCGAGGTCACATGATGATCGCGGTGGCTCCCTCGATGTCCACGACATCCACTTCCTGGCCTACTTCGTAGGCGTGGCCGGTGTCGAGGGCGCGGGCCGACCAGACCTCGCCGGCCAGCTTGATCCGGCCCCCGGAGGCGTCGACGCGTTCCAGGACGACGGCTTGTCTGCCCTTCAACGCGTCCACGCCGGAGGCGAATTGGGGGCGCTGGGCGCGATGGCGGTTCGCGATGGGCCGTACGACGGCGATGCCCGCGGTCGAGATGACGGCGAAGACCGCGACCTGGGCGACGGCTCCGCCGCCGAAGACGCCGGTGACCACCGCCGCGGCGATGGCGCCCACCGCCAGCATGCCGAGTTCGGGCATCGCGGTGACCACGAGCGCGATGCCGAGCGCTGCCGCGCCGATCAGCCACCACAGCCATGCGTCTATTTCCACATGGTCATGGTAGGTCCGCGGGCCCTGTCGCCGACAGGGCGCCCGTGGTGTGAAATCCCGTTCTCACTCCGGGATTTGTGGGATGACGGTCGGCTTCAGGTGAGCGGGAGGCCCTGTGCGGTCCAGCGCTCGCCCGACTGTTCGACCACGAGCGGGAGGCCGAAGCAGAGGGACAGGTTGCGGGAGGTGAGCTCCAGCTCCAGCGGGCCTGCGGCGAGGACCTTGCCCTGGCGGATCATGAGGACGTGGGTGAAGCCCGGGGGGATCTCCTCGACGTGGTGGGTGACCATGAGCATCGAGGGGGCGATCGGGTCCAGGGCGAGACGGCCGAGGCGGCGGACGAGGTCCTCGCGGCCGCCGAGGTCGAGGCCGGCGGCGGGCTCGTCGAGGAGGAGCAGCTCGGGGTCGGTCATCAGGGCGCGGGCGATCAGGGTGCGCTTGCGCTCGCCCTCGGAGAGCGTGCCGAACCGACGCTCCAGGTAGTCGCTCATGCCGAGGCGGTCGAGGAAGGCGCGGGCGCGCTGTTCGTCGATGTCCTCGTAGTCCTCGTGCCAGGTGGCGGTCATGCCGTAGGCGGCGGTCAGGACCGTCTCGAGGACGGTCTGGCGCTTGGGGAGCTTCTCGGTCATGGCGATGCCGGCCATGCCGATGCGGGGGCGCAGCTCGAAGACGTCGGTGCCGGGCCGGCCGAGGGTCTCGCCGAGGATGGACGCGGTGCCCGAGCTGGGGAAGAGGTAGGTGGAGGCGAGGTTGAGGAGGGTGGTCTTGCCGGCGCCGTTCGGGCCGAGGATGACCCAGCGCTCGCCCTCCTTGACCGACCAGGAGACCTGGTCCACCAGAGCCCGGCCCTCACGGACCACGGATACGTCCTGAAGCTCCAGAACATCGCTCATGAGCGCGTTGTCTCCCCTTGCAGTGTGGCCGGTCTCGGCTGTCGCGTAAGCCTGTGGCTCGGTCCGCCGCGCCGGTGGGCGCAGCCCTCCATGAAATCTACGCCACCGGTCGGCCGGGACATTCCCTCGGTCCGGTCCTTGGAGGGTCCTAGGGTGGAGGCATGCTCTCGGAACCACGTGCTGGACGTCTCGCAGCTTGGGGAAATGCCCTTTTGGCCGGACATGTCTCGCCGGACGACGCTGTGCTGGCCGTCGTCGGCGAGGACGCGGTGCACCGGGTGGAGGGGCTGCCCGGGGAGTCGGCGCCCGTGGGGCTCACTCTCGCGCTGGGGCGGCTGCGGACGCTGGGCGTGACCGGACTGCGGGTCGCGCTGCCCGCGCCGGGGCATCCGCTGGGGCTGAGCGGGCCGCCGGAGTTCAACGCGCGGGCGCTGGACGCCGAGCAGGCGGTGGTCTGTTACGGCGCCGCGTTGGGGCTGGTGCCGGAGGTGTACGAGGCCGGACCCGAGGGCGATGTGCACGTCGAGGTCGTGTGGCATGTGCTGCCCGTGCGGGAGGCGCCGCCGGCGGACGTGCCGTCGCTGGGTGAGGCCGAGCGGGAGCTGGCGGAGGCCCTGCGGGAGGCCACCGAGCTGCTGACGCGGCTGGATGTGGCCGGGTCGGGGCCGGTGGCGGAGGCGGCGATCGATGCGTACCGGGCGCGGGCCGAGCGGGGGCGGGAGGTGCTGGCGCCGGGGTATCCGCCGCGGGCCGTGCGGGTGCTGGAGCTGGCTCAGCGGGTGGGGACGCTGATCGCCGTGGCGACGGAGCGTGGGCACGGCGGTGCGGTGAGTTCGTCGGAGATCTTCGCGCGACGCGAGGCGTTGCGGCCGGTGGAGCGGACGGCTCGGCGGGCGCAGGTCGCGGCGTACAACTCCGTTGTGGAGGAGCGGGAGCGGGGGGTGCGGTGACGGTTCTTCGTGTGGTGCTCGGCGTTTGTGCCGGAGGCGGGGGTTTCTCAGCCCGACGGAGCGGGGTGCTCGGCGTTGGTGCCGAGGCCGGGTGGGTCCGCAGCCCGGCGGAGCGGGGTGCCGCTGCGCCCACCCGTGCCGCCCCTAGCGGCACGCATGCCCGCAGCTAAGCGGCTGCGCACGCCCGCAGCTGGGCGGCAGGCATGCCCGCAGCCGGGCACATGCCGGGCGGCCTCCCGGGCAGGACCGGGAGGCCGGTGTCACCTCCGGCTCGGAGACGGAGGTGGAGCGTCAGTGGTTGACGGCGAGGTTGCCGAAGGCCGGGTTCAGGATGCCCACGACGTTCACGCTGTTGCCGGACACGTTGACCGGGACGTGCACCGGGGCCTGGACGACGTTGCCCGAGCCGACGCCCGGGGAGCCCACGGCCTGGCCGTCGGCGTGGGCGCTGGTGGCGGAGGCCATGCCCGCGCCGGCGGCCAGCAGACCACCCGTCACCATCGTCACGGCCGCTGCCTTCTTCAGGTTCTTCACTTCTGAGCCCTCCTAGCGATTGCCGCGGCAGGCGCCGCAGCACGCACTGGAGAACGGCGGAGATCCACCGAGGTTGCGCCATCCGGGGGACGTTCCCACGACAGTATGAATCTCGGTCCGGAACGCAACCTTCCGAGTTGCCGTGGGGCGAGCGGATCAGCCGGTCACGCCATGGCGAACGGCCCACAGCGCGGCCTGTGTCCGGTCGGCCAGGTCGAGTTTCATCAGGATGTTCGAGACGTGGGTCTTGACGGTCTTCTCGGAGAGGACGAGCGCGCGGGCGATCTCCCGGTTGGAGCGGCCGTCCGCTATGAGGCCGAGCACCTCGCGCTCCCGCTCGGTGAGCGAACCCGCCCTTCCCGTACCCGAGTTGGACTCCTCCTGCGCCAGCAGGGCGCCGGCGACCTCCGGCTGGAGGAGGATGTGCCCGGCGTGGACCGAGCGGATGGCTCCGGCGAGGGCGTCGGGGTCGACGTCCTTGTAGACGTATCCGGCGGCGCCGGCGCGCAGGGCGGGTACCACCGTCCGCTGCTCGGTGAAGCTGGTGACGACCAGCACGCGCGCGGGGTTGTCCAGCTCGCGGAGTCTGCGCAGGGCGTCGACGCCGTCCATGCCCGGCATCTTGACGTCCATGAGGATGACGTCGGGCCTCAACTCCTCGGCGCGGTCGACTCCTTCGGCCCCGTCCGCCGCCTCTCCGACGACCTCGATGTCGTCCTGCACTTCGAGGAAGGTGCGCAGGCCCCGGCGGACGACCTGGTGGTCGTCGACGAGCAGCACCTTGATCGCGTCAGCCACCGGGAACCTCCATCTCGATCACGGTGCCCTTGCCGGGCACCGATTCCACGGTCAGCGTGCCGCCGGCGCCGCTCGCCCGGTCCCGCATCGAGACCAGGCCCAGGTGGCGTCCCGCGTGGCGGACCGCTCTCGTGTCGAAGCCGCTGCCGTCGTCCGTGACCCTGAGGACGGCTCCGCCGCCGCGGCGGTCCAGGGTCACGTCGACATGGTCGGCGCCGGAGTGGCGCAGGGCGTTGTGCAGGGCCTCCTGGGCGACCCGCAGGAGGGCTTCCTCCTGGGAGGCGGGCAGGGCCTTCACGCCGTGGCCGGCGAAGGTGACGCGGGCGTGGTGGGCCCGGTCGAGGACCTGGATCTGCGTCCGGAGGGTCGCCACGAGGCCGTCCTCGTCGAGGGCGGCGGGGCGCAACTCGACGACCGCCGCGCGCAGTTCGTCGGCGGCCTCGGCGGCCAGGACGGCCACCTGCTGGAGTTCGCCCTTGGCCCGGGAGGGGTCACGGTCCACCAGGCGGGCCGCGGCCTGGGCGGTCAGGCGCAGGGAGAACAGCTTCTGGCTGACCGCGTCGTGCAGTTCGTGGGCGAGGCGGGAGCGCTCCTCGGCGATGGTCAGTTCGCGGCTGCGCTCGTAGAGGCGGGCGTTGGTGAGGGCGATCGCGGCGTGCTGGGCGAGGATGCCGAGCAGGTCCTCGTCGTCCTCGGTGAAGCCGCAGCCGCCTTCGGGCCGCGCACGGTTCTTGTTGGCCAGGAACAGCGCTCCGATGACCTCGTCGCCGTCGCGGATCGGCAGGCCCAGGAAGTCGACCAGGTCGGGGTGGGCCTTCGGCCAGCCCTCGAAGCGGGGGTCCTCGCGGACGTCCGCGAGGCGCTCGGACCTGGCCTCGTGCAGCATCGCGGCGAGGATGCCGTGCTGGCGCGGGAGGGGGCCGATGGCCTTCCACTGCTCCTCGCTGACGCCGTCGACCACGAACTGGGCGAAGCCGCCGTGGTCGTCCGGGACGCCGAGCGCGGCGTACTCGGCGTCGAGCAGCTCGCGGGCCGAGGCGACGATCGTCTTGAGGACGTCACGCACCTCGAGATGCCTGCTCATGGCCAGCAACGCGGAGCTCACCGCGGCGAGGCCGGACCGGGGACCGTGACTCATGTCCTCACGGTACCGGCGGACTGTGACAGGGCGGATCGGACCGGTGGCGGCCGAGCTCCCGGTCGGTGGACCTAGGTCCCGGGGCGGAGACGGCAGGTCCGGGGGTCCTGGGGCCGGGGCCGCCGGGCCCGGGGCCTAGGGCGAAGGAACCCGGCGGACCGGGGCCCGCGTCCGAGGCGGCCCGGGCGGCTCCGTTCCTAGGTTGAGGGCACGCGATCACGACGAGGGAGCGGATCATGCCGGTTGCGATCATCACCGGGGCCTCGAAGGGGCTGGGGCGGGCGCTGGCCCGGGCCCTGGCCGGGCGGGGCTGGGACCTGGTGCTCGACGCCAGGGGGGCACAGGCGCTGGCGGCGGCGGAGGCGGTGTCCGCGCAGGGCACGCGGGTGTCCGCCCTGCCCGGGGACGTCACGGACGCCCGGCACCGGGCGGAGCTGGTGGCGGCGGCCTGGCGGCTGGGCGGCCTGGACCTGCTGGTGCACAACGCCAGTGCCCTGGGTGCCGAGCCGCTGGTCAGGCTGGAGGAGCTGCCCCTGGAGGGGTTGCGCCGGGCGCTGGAGGTGAACCTGGTGGCGGGGCTGGGCCTGGTCCAGGAGGCGCTGCCGCTGCTGCGGGCCTCGCGGGCGGGCGCCGTCCTCACGGTCAGCTCGGACGCGGCCGTCGAGGCGTACGAGACCTGGGGCGGTTACGGGGCGTCCAAGGCTGCCCTGGACCAGCTGGCGGCCGTGCTCGCCGTGGAGGAGCCGGGGCTGCGGGTCTGGGCGGTGGATCCCGGGGACATGGCCACGGACCTGTACGCGGCGGCCGTACCGGGGGACCGGGAGCCGCGGCCGGAGCCGGCGGCTGTCGTGCCGGGGTTCCTGAGGCTGCTGGACGAGCGTCCGGCGAGCGGGCGGTACGGGGCACCGGCGCTGCTGGACGGAGCCCGATGACCCTGGCCGTGCGTGTGCCGGAGGAGCTGTCGGCCCGGGTGCCGGTCGAGCAGCGGGGGCCGGGGCTGGAGCGGGACGCCGTACGGATGCTGGTGTCGCGGGGTGCCGAAGTGGCGCACCACACGTTCCGGGAGCTGCCGCTGCTGCTGCGGGCCGGGGATCTGCTCGTGGTCAACACCTCGGCGACGCTGGCGGCGGCCGTGGACGGGTGGACCGGGCACGCGCGCGTGGTGGTGCACTTCTCCACGCGCGGGGACGACGGCCGCTGGGCGGTGGAGCTGCGGGAGCCCGACGGGCGGGGGACCACGCGCGCGCGTGAGGGTGGGCCCGCGGGGAGGGAGGTGCGGCTGCCGGGAGGCGTGGGGCTGGTTCTGGAGGAGCCGCTGAGCGGGCGGGGTGAGCGGCTGTGGTGGGCGCGGGTGTCCGGGCCGGGGGTGCCGGGGCTGCTGCGGGAGTACGGGCGGCCCATTCGCTACGCCTATACGGAGCGGGACCAGCCGCTGTCCGTCCACCAGACGGTGTTCGCGCTGCCGTCGGCGGACGGGACGGGCAGTGCGGAGATGCCGAGCGCGGCGCGGCCCTTCACGGCCCGGCTGGTGACGGAGCTGGTGAGCCGGGGGGTGCTGTTCGCGCCGGTCACGCTGCACACGGGGGTGGCCTCGGCGGAGGCGCACGAGCCGCCGTATCCGGAGCGTTTCGCGGTGCCGGAGGCGTCGGCGCGGCTGATCGACGCCACCAGGGCCGGTGGGGGCCGGGTGGTGGCGGTGGGGACGACGGCGGTGCGAGCCGTGGAGTCGGCGGTCGGCGCCGACGGGGCCGTACGCGCGTGTGCGGGATGGACGGAGCTCGTCGTGACGCCGGAGCGTGGGGTGCGGGTGGTGGACGGGCTGCTGACCGGGCTGCACGAGCCGCAGGCGTCGCACCTGCTGATGCTGGAGGCGGTCGCGGGGCGGGTGGCGGTCGAGCGGGGGTACGAGGCCGCGCTGCAAGGGCGCTATCTGTGGCACGAGTTCGGGGACGTGCACCTCGTACTGCCCTGAGCGCACCCCTGAAAGGGCCTCACACAGAGCATCGCTTGTGCAACTGCGCGTGAGACTGATCTAGGGGCGGTGTGAGCCCTCGCATAGGACCCACGTCACGTACGAACGGACGTAGGAGACAAACTCGCCCCTTTTGAGCGGCGCGGATAGTCCAATCTGCCCCGATTCACCCCTCCCTGATCCACTATCTTCCTTCGTACGTCACACCTTTGCCACGCCATTTTGCGGCCGCTAAGAATTGGCGACGTCGCTCAGCGCCGTGGGTTCACCTCCGCGGCGTTTGTGTCGGAAACACACCGAGTCCAACGCCGGACGCCGAGCGACTCCCGCGCTATTCGAAGAGGTCCACGCAGCATGCCCAAGAACATCTTCAGCCGTGTTCAGAGTCGAAGCCTGACCCGTCACCACAAGATCGCCATGGCCGGTGTCGCCACCCTCGGCGCCGTCGCCATCGGAGTCTCCGCGGTACCGAGCGGCGCCTCGACCAAGACCACGACCGAGGCCGCTCAGCCGGCTGCGGTGGCGTACAGCAACCAGCAGATCAAGGACGTCAAGGCGAGCGTCACGGACCAGATGGCCGGCGCCAGCCTGAAGGCCGAGCAGATCGCGGCGAAGAAGAAGGCCGACGCCGCGGCCGCCGCCAAGAAGAAGGCCGCCGCCGAGGCGGCGAAGAAGAAGGCCGAGGCCGCGCGCCAGGCCAAGGAGGCCGCGAGCCGCGCCGCCAAGCGCGCCGAGGCCAAGAAGGTCGTCAGCTACCCGAACAACCTCGACGGCTGGATCCGCGAGTCGCTCGCCATCCTGAAGAAGCACGACATCCCCGCGTCCTACGACGGCATCCACCGCAACATCATGCGGGAGTCCTCGGGCAACCCGAAGGCGATCAACAACTGGGACATCAACGCCATCAACGGCATACCGTCGAAGGGCCTGCTCCAGGTCATCCCGCCGACCTTCAAGCACTGGCACGTCCCCGGTACCTCCTGGGACATCTACGACCCGGTAGCCAACATCACCGCCGCCTGCAACTACGCGGCCGACAAGTACGGCTCCATGGACAACGTCGACAGCGCGTACTGAGGTCGGCGCGGACCTCTGAGACAGCTGTACGAGCGCCGAAGGGCGGCACCCTCCTGTCGGGGTGCCGCCCTTCGGGCGTCGCGTCGTGGCGTGGTGACTACTTGCGCATGACCTCGGGCTCGTGGCGGCGCAGGAAGCGGGCCACGAAGAAGCCGCAGATCACGCCGAGGACGAGCAGCGCGCCCATGTCCATCGCCCAGGCCCCGACCGTGTGCTCCCACAGCGGGTCGGTGTCGCCGGCCGTCTCGGGGGGGCTGATCTTGTTGAAGTCCAGCGTGGCGCCGGAGGCGGCGACCGCCCAGCGCGACGGCATCAGGAACGAGAACTGGTTGACGCCGACCGATCCGTGCAGCGTGAACAAGCAGCCCGTGAAGACGACCTGGATGATGGCGAACATCACCAGCAGCGGCATGGTCTTCTCGGCGGTCTTCACCAGCGAGGAGATGATCAGGCCGAACATCATCGAGGTGAAGCCCAGGGCCATGATCGGCACGGACAGCTCGACGAGCGTGGCACTGCCGAAGACCAGGCCCTCCTCGGGGATCTCCCGGCTGGAGAACCCGATGACACCGACGAGCAGGCCCTGGAGCACGGTGATCATGCCGAGCACGAACACCTTGGACATCAGGTACGCCGAACGCGAGAGGCCGGTGGCGCGCTCCCGCTCGTAGATGACGCGTTCCTTGATCAGCTCTCGGACCGAGTTCGCCGCGCCCGCGAAGCAGGCGCCGACCGCGAGGATCAGCAGGACCGTCGTGGCCGTGCCGTTCGGGATGATGCGGCCGGTCTGCGGGTTGGCCGGGTTGGGCAGCAGGCCCTTGTCGGCGTCGATGAGCAGGCTGACCGCGCCGAGGACGGCCGGCAGGATCACCATCAGGGCGAGGAAGCCCTTGTCCGAGGCGATCACCGAGACGTATCGCCGGACGAGCGTGACGAACTGGGACACCCAGCCCTGCGGCTTCGGCGGCTTCATCGCCTGCATCCGCGGGACCTGTACGGACTGCGGCGCAACGGCGTCGATGTCCGCGGCGTACATCTGGTAGTGCTGCGAGCCCTTCCAGCGGCCCGCCCAGTCGTAGTCGCGGTAGTTCTCGAAGGCGGAGAAGACATCGGCCCAGGTGTCGTAGCCGAAGAAGTTCAGCGCCTCCTCGGGCGGGCCGAAGTAGGCGACCGAGCCGCCCGGCGCCATCACCAGCAGCTTGTCGCAGATCGCCAGCTCGGCCACCGAGTGGGTGACGACGAGGACGGTACGGCCGTCGTCGGCCAGGCCGCGCAGCAGCTGCATGACGTCGCGGTCCATGCCCGGGTCGAGGCCGGAGGTCGGCTCGTCGAGGAAGATCAGCGACGGTTTGGTGAGCAGCTCCAGGGCGACCGACACGCGCTTGCGCTGGCCACCGGACAGGGACGTGACCTTCTTGTCCTTGTGGATGTCGAGCTTGAGCTCGCGCAGCACCTCGTCGATGCGGGCCTCGCGCTCGGCGCCGGTGGTGTCGGCGGGAAAGCGCAGCTTGGCCGCGTACTTGAGGGCCTTCTTGACGGTCAGCTCCTTGTGCAGGATGTCGTCCTGCGGGACCAGACCGATGCGCTGGCGCAGCTCGGCGAACTGCTTGTAGAGGTTCCGGTTGTCGTACAGCACCTCGCCCTGGTTGGCGGGGCGGTAGCCCGTGAGCGCCTTGAGCAGGGTCGACTTGCCGGAGCCGGACGGGCCGATGACCGCGATCAGCGACTTCTCCGGGACGCCGAAGGAGACGTCCTTGAGGATCTGCTTGCCGCCGTCGACCGTGACGGTCAGGTGGCGGGCGGAGAAGGACACCTCACCGGTGTCGACGAACTCCTCGAGCCGGTCGCCGACGATGCGGAACGTCGAGTGGCCGACGCCGACGACGTCGGTCGGGCCGAGCAGCTGCGTGCCGCCCTTGGTGATGGGCTGGCCGTTGACGTACGTGCCGTTGTGGGAGCCGAGGTCGCGGATCTCCATGCGGCCGTCGGGCGTGGCGTGGAACTCGGCGTGGTGCCGGGAGACCTGGAGGTCCGAGACGACCAGCTCGTTCTCCAGGGCACGGCCGATGCGCATCACGCGGCCGAGGGAGAACTGGTGGAACGTGGTCGGGCTGCGGTCGCCGTGGACCGGCGGCGCCCCCGCGACACCGCCGATGCCCTGCTGCTGCGGGATGTGCGCCGCGGGCTGCTGCGGCTGCTGCCAGCCGGCCTGGGGGGCCTGCTGCTGCGGCTGCTGGTGCGGCGGCTGCTGGGCCGGAGCCTGCTGGCCCCAGCCGGGGTTCGCGCCCTGCGCCGCGTACGGCTGCTGCTCGGGCCGGGCCTGCGGCGTGGCGACGGAGGCCGCGGCGCCGGACAGGTTCAGGCGCGGGCCGTCGGTCGCGTTGCCCAGGTTGACGGCCGAGCCGGGGCCGAGCTCCATCTGATGGATGCGCTGCCCCTGCACGAACGTGCCGTTGGTGCTGCCGTGGTCCTCGATGACCCAACTGCGGCCGTTGAAGCTGACCGTGGCGTGACGCCAGGAGACCCTGGCGTCGTCGAAGACGACGTCTCCCTGCGGATCACGTCCGAGGGTGTATGCCCTGGACGGATCGAGCGTCCAGGTACGTCCGTTTGATTCCAGTACGAGTTCCGGCACTCCATGCCCCACTGAGTTGTCCCCCGATTTACCCCCGGCATGGGGAGTCTAGGGATGTCGAACATCGGGGGGAACTATTTCAGGAGCTGGCCTCTGACCGAAAGTCGGGCCTTGTGAAGACCGCGTCCGGACGCATCGGCCGATCCCGTTGACGGGGTTGAAACCGGGCCGGAGAGTGGTATTTCGACGCGAGGGGGACATGCGTGGTGTTCCCGTCGCGCAGCGGATCGGGGGGTCTGCCATGAGTGCTGCCGCAGGGGTCGAGTCGGTGAGGGACGACACGCGCGTGCCGTGGGGGGATGTGCTGATGTCCGCCGTGGCCGCCGTGAGCTGGGCGTTGATCGGGATGGCGGGGACGGCGGCGCTGGGTCTGCGGCTGCTGGAGGCGGATGCGGCGGGCTCGTCGGGGCCGATGACCGCGGCGGTGGTGGCCCTCGGGGCGGGTGGTTCGGTCACGCCGTCCGGTGATGTGTCGGCGTTCGGCCTCACGGGTGCGGAGGCGGAAACGGCCATCGAGATCACGCCACTGGGGGTGAGCCTGGTCGGGGCGCTGCTGCTGTCCTGGTTCTTCCTGCGGTCCTTGCGGGCGGCGGGAGTTGTGATCTCACCGGCCGAACTGCTCGCCCGGGCGGGGGCGGTGGTGGCGCTGTTCGTAGTGATGCTGGGCGGGCTGGCCTGGGCGGGGCACGACGTCATCACCATCGACGGGGGGTCGCTGGGGCTGGACGACGTGACCGGCGGGGGCGGCGGCATCGAGGTCCCGGGGCTCGGGGACATCGGGGGGCTGCTGCCGGACCGGCTCGGCGACCTGGTCGACGCGCAGGCCGCGGTCGGCTTCACGGTCGACACAGCACCGACGCTGCTGGGCGGGCTCGGCTGGTCGATCGGCATCCTCGTCATCGCTCTGATGGCCTCGCGCCGTACGCCGCTGCCGCGGGGCTGGGAGGCCGTGCACCGGGTCGTACGGCCGGCCGTGTCGGCGGTGGTGACCGTGCTGCTGGTGGCGGTGGCGGCGGGGTACGCGGCGGCGGCGTACGCGGCGCTCGGTGACGACCATCCCCGGCGTATCGCCGGGGCGGCGCTGCTCGGGGCGCCGAACGGCGTGTGGCTGGGGGTGCCGCTCGGCCTGTTCGTGCCCTGGGACGGGCGGGCGACAGGCGAACTGACCCGGTTCCTGCCGGATCCGCTCGACGATCTGCTCGGCACCGGGGCCGACCGGCCGGTGACGCTGGGCCGGCTGGCCGAGCTGGACGGGCGCGTGTGGCTGCTGGGGGTGGCGGCGGCCTCGATGATGCTGCTGGCGGGTGTGCTGGCGGCGGTCCGTACGCCGGTCGGTGCGGCGGGAGAAGGGCCCGGTGCCCTGCGCTTCGCGGGCCGGTGCGCGCTGCGACTGGGGGTCGCGACCGCGCTCACCCTGCCCCTGCTGGCCTGGCTGACGGACGCCTCCGTGACCGCGTCCCTGTCCGTGCTCGGCATCGACGCCTTCGGCGCGGGCATCGACCTGCACGGCCACCCCGGCGCGGCCCTGCTGCTGGGCGCGGGGTGGGGCGCCGGCGCCGGGGCGGCGGGGGCGCTGCTCGCGTGGGGGTTCGGGGCTGCGGGGCACCGGGCTACGGCGTTGGCGCGGGGGGAGGGAGTGCCGGCGCCGGCCGGTGGGGCGGGGGGTCTGGTGGGTGCCGGGGGGCCTGGGTACGGGGGCGGGGGCAGTGGGACGGGGGGTCTGCCGGGAGCTGGGTCGGCGGCGTACGGGAACGAGGCCGGTGGGGCGGAGGGTCTGCCGGGAGCTGGGGCGACGGCGTACCGGAGCGAGGCCGGTGGGGCGGAGGGTCTGCCGGGAGCTGGGGCGACGGCGTACCGGAGCGAGGGCAGTGGGACGGGGGGTCTGCCGGGTGGCGGGAGGCCTGGGTACGGGGGCGGCGGGCAAGGAGCCTGGCCTGAGGGTGGTGCGGGGTGGCCTGGGGGCGAGGCCGATGCTGGGCAGATCGAGACCCGGAGCGGCCAAGGCCCGATGGGATGCGGCCAGGGCAGCGGGCAGGCCCCGTCAGGGCCCGGCGCAGGACCCGAAGACGGCGGCGGCGTCTGGCAGGCGCGGCCAGGGGTCGGATCGAGGGCCGGGGAGGGCATCGCCCGGTCGCGGGGCGGCGCGGAGTCTGGGAGCGGTGCCGGGGCGCCCGGGCCCCGGGACGACGGACGAGGCGAGGAGGCCGGGCCGTATACGCCGGGTACGCCGTACCGGCCGCCCAACCCGGGTACCAATCCGTACCTCCGGGTGCCGGACGGGTTGCGAGAGCCGGAGGGCGTCTGGCCTCCCGGGGCGGAACGGCCTTCCGGTGCCGCGTCCGGGCCCGGCATCGACACACCGGCGGACGACGAACCCCCGGCCCCCGGCGACGTCTACGGCGCCCCCACCGTCGTACGGCCGGTCGGGCCGCCGCCGCGTGGTCCCCGGCAGGCACCGGGGCCGGGGAACGGGAACGGGCCCCCGCCTCCGCCGCCTCCTCCCCCGCCGCCACGGAAACCGCGTAGGGGGGAATGACCAGCCAGGGCGCGGGGCGGGGCGTACCGGCACGCAATGTTCACCGGGCGGCGCGACATGCAGTGTTCGCTGTCCGCCAGACGGACCTCGGGGGCGGTGTGCCCCGCCCGCCGGATACGGTGGAACCACCATGAGCGCTTCGCAGACCTCGTCTTCCGACGTCCCTGCCGACGTCCCCACCCTCCTTGTGAAGATCTTCGGCAAGGACCGGCCGGGCATCACCGCCGGCCTCTTCGACACCCTCGCCGCCTACTCCGTCGACGTCGTCGACATCGAGCAGGTCGTCACCCGTGGCCGGATGGTGCTGTGCGCGCTCGTGACCGAGCCGCCCCCCGGCCTGGAGGGCGATCTGCGGGCGACGGTCCACAGCTGGGCCGAGTCGATGAAGATGCAGGCGGAGATCATCTCCGGCCTCGGCGACAACCGCCCGCGCGGGCTGGGCCGCTCCCTGGTCACCGTGCTCGGGCACCCGCTCACCGCGGAGGCGACGGCCGCGATCGCCGCCCGGATCACGAAGACCGGCGGCAACATCGACCGTATCTTCCGGCTCGCCAAGTACCCCGTGACCGCCGTCGAGTTCGCCGTCTCCGGCGTGGAGACCGAGCCGCTTCGCACCGCCCTGGTGACGGACGCGGCGCGGCTCGGCATCGACGTGGCGGTCGTCGCCGCGGGCCTGTACCGGCGCGCGCAGCGACTGGTCGTCATGGACGTCGACTCGACGCTGATCCAGGACGAGGTCATCGAGCTGTTCGCCGCGCACGCCGGCTGCGAGGACAAGGTCGCCGAGGTGACGCAGGCCGCGATGCGCGGGGAGCTGGACTTCGAGCAGTCCCTGCACGCCCGTGTGGCGCTGCTGGAGGGGCTGGACGCCTCGGTCGTGGACAAGGTGCGCAGCGAGGTGCGGCTGACGCCGGGCGCCCGCACCCTGATCCGCACGCTGAAGCGTCTCGGCTACCAGGTCGGTGTCGTCTCGGGCGGCTTCACCCAGGTCACGGACGATCTGAAGGAGCGGCTCGGGCTGGACTTCGCCCACGCCAATACCCTGGAGATCGTCGACGGCAGGCTGACGGGCAAGGTCACCGGCGAGATAGTCGACCGTGCGGGCAAGGCCCGGCTGCTGCGCCGGTTCGCCGCGGAGGCGGGTGTGCCGTTGTCGCAGACCGTGGCGATCGGTGACGGTGCCAATGATCTGGACATGCTGAACGCGGCCGGTCTCGGTGTCGCCTTCAACGCCAAGCCGGTGGTGCGCGAGGCCGCGCACGCCGCGGTGAACTTCCCCTTCCTCGACACGGTCCTGTACCTGCTGGGCGTCACGCGCGAAGAGGTCGAGGCGGCGGACACCCTCGAGATCTCCTGAACCGGGACCGGTCGGGAAGGGCCCGGCGCCGCACCGGCGCCGGGCCCTGTCACGCGGAAGTCGTCACTCGGCCGGGGCCCAGTAGTCCCGCAGCTCGGCGGCGCCCGGCTCCAGGCTCTTCCACGGGCTGCCGAACGACAGCACGGCGAAGGCGGCGGCCGGGAAGCCGCGGCGGGTCATCCGCTCCCGGGCCTCGTCCTCGCCCGAGCCGGCCAGCACCTCGGCGAGGCCCTGGATCCCCGGGTTGTGCCCGATCATGAGGACGTTCCGCACGTCGTCGGGGGTCTCGTTGAGCAGGGCGATCAGCTCGCCCGGTGAGGCCTCGTAGATCCGCTCCTCGTAGACGGTTTTCGGCCGCTGCGGGAACTCCTGGACCGCGAGCTTCCAGGTCTCCCGGGTCCGGACCGCGGTGGAGCACAGGGCCAGGTCGAAGGCGATACCGGTGTCGGTCAGCCTGCGCCCGGCCTCCGCCGCTTCCGTTCGGCCCCGGTCGGCGAGCGGACGCTCATGGTCCGCGACCTGTGGCCAGTCGGCTTTCGCATGGCGGAAGAGGACAATCCTGCGGGGTTCTGCGACGCTCATGAGATCCAGCTTCGCATGAAACACGCCACGGGGCGCAGGGAGTTGACCACGGGCTTCGGCCGTGATCAGCGGGCCATGAGCTCCTGTGCACGCTCGAAGAGCCGGGTGATCGCGGGGTCGCCGGTGGCCGCGTGGGCATCGGACGGGTTCAGGATCAGGGCGAGCAGTGCGGCGAAGGCGAGCACGGGCAGCGCGAGAGCCCACCAGGGCAGCCGGCCGGCGGCACCGGCCGATGTCGCCGGGTGGGGCCGCGTGGGCGTAGGGGCCGACATGGGTGCCTCCGCTCTCCGAGTGGTCGGTGACCGTCTCGCGGTCACACACTCGAAGCTACGGAATCCTCGGCCGCCGACCCATCCGGTGATCCACCCACTTGACCCTGACCCTCACCCCCTAGGGGACAGGGGGCCAGCCCCACCACGGGCCGCGTACGGGCGGGTCATGGCGAGGCGATGGTCGCGATGACGGCGATGACGATGAAGATCGCGAAGAAGGCGCCGAAGACGAGCAGCATCTTCTTCTGACCGTGCTGGGGATTCGGGTCGAGCACTGGCATGGGGCAAGTCTCCCACCCCCGGTGCCCGCCGGGCGCCCCGGGGTGACTCCCGTCCTGGGCGGGGGCTCAGCGGGCGGCCTCGTCCTCCACCGTGCGGTCGCGGCCGGCCAGGAAGCCGACGGCCATCTGCGGGATCATCAGGGCGCTCATCAGCGCGATCGGCAGACCCCAGCCGCCGCTGTGCTGGTAGAGGACGCCCACCAGGAGCGGTCCGGGGATGGAGATGAGGTAGCCGGTGCTCTGCGCGAACGCCGACAGCTGGGCGACGCCCGGGCCGGTCCTGGCCCGCATGCCGACCATGGTCAGGGCGAGCGGGAAGGCGCAGTTGGCGATGCCGAGCAGCACGGCCCAGGCCCAGGCGCCGGCGGCGGGTGCGAGGTACAGCCCGGCGTAGCCGGCGAGGCCGCAGACGCCCAGGGCGAGCACGATCGGGCCCTGGTGGGGCAGCCGGGTGGCCAGGCGGGGTATGACGAAGGCCAGGGGCACGCCCATCACCATGGTGACCGCCAGCAGCAGGCCCGCGGTGCCGGCGGGGACACCGGCGTCCCGGAAGATCTGCGCCATCCAGCCCATCGTGATGTAGGCGGCAGTGGCCTGGAGCCCGAAGAAGACGGCCAGGGCCCATGCGGTGCGGCTCCGGGCCATGCGCAGCCGGGGCGCCTCCACGCGCGCGTGCTCCGTCGGGGCCGGGCCCCGGCTCGCTGTCTCCGCGGCCCGCTCCCCCGCCCCGGGCGGCGTGACGCGCCCCCGCACGAAGGGCAGCCACGGCAGAACGGCTGCCACGGCGAGCCCCGCCCACAGGGCCAGGCCGGTCTGCCAGCTGCCGCCGAGGGTGTCGGTCAGGGGGACCGTCACCGCGGCCGCGAGGGCCGTGCCGAGGGCGAGGGCCATGGAGTACAGGCCGGTCATGGACCCCACGCGGTCGGGGAACCAGTGCTTGACGATGACCGGCATCAGGACGTTGCTGACCGCGATGCCCATGAGGGCCAGGGCGCTGCCCGCCAGGAAGCCGGCCGTGCCGCCCGCGTACGGCCGTATCAGCAGGCCGGTGGCGATGGCGGCCATGCCGGCGCACACCACGGCGCCGGCCCCGAAGCGGCGGGCGAGCCGCGGGGCCATGACGCCGAAGACGGCGAAGCACAGCGGCGGCACGGAGGTGAGCAGCCCGGCCACGCTGCCGCTCATGCCCAGCCCGTCGCGGACCTCCTCCAGGAGGGCGCCGAGGCTGGTGATGGCGGGGCGGAGGTTCAGCGCGGACAGCACGATGCCGAGGACGAGCAGTCGCACCGTCCACGCGCGTGCGGACGCGCCGCCCGGTTTCCCGGCGTCGTGCGCGGCCGAGCTGCGTACGGTCGGGGGTGTCGTCGTCCGGGTTTCCTCACTAGGCATGAGACCCATCATAGAATCATAGGATGATTGACTGTCCACTCCCCGGCCGCCCCCGGGCGCCCCGCTCGTGCGAAGGTGTGCCATGCCCCTGAGCCATCCCCGCCGCTCGGCCCTGTCCGAGCAGGTCATCGCAGCGCTGCGGGCCCAGATCACCTCGGGCGAGTGGCCGGTCGGCTCCCGGATCCCGACCGAGCCGGAACTGGTCGAGCAGCTGGGCGTCGCCCGCAACACGGTCCGTGAGGCCGTCCGCGCCCTGTCGCACAACGGCCTGCTGGACATCCGCCAGGGGTCCGGCACATACGTCGTGGCGACGAGCGAGCTGGCGGGGGTGATGCAGCGGCGGTTCGCCGAGGCCGACCCCCGGCACATCGCCGAGCTGCGCTCCACGCTGGAGTCGGCGTCCGCCCGGCTGGCCGCCGAGCGGCGCACGGAGAAGGACCTCAGGCAGCTCGACGCGCTGCTGCGGCGGCGTGAGGAGGCCTGGGAGTCGGGTGACAAGGAAGCGTTCGTGGCCGCGGACGCCACGTTCCACCTGGCCGTGGTGTCCGCGTCGCACAACGACGTGATGACGGCCATGTACGCGGACCTGGGCGAGGTGCTGCGGGACTGGCTGCGCGAGGACGTCGGCGAGAGGCTGACACCGGAGACGTACATGGACCACGGGCGGCTGCTGGAGGCGATCCGCGCGGGCGAGGCCGACACGGCGGCCGCGGAGGCGGCCCGCTATCCGTTCCTGTGCCGGCCGGGCGGGCTCAGCGCTCCCGCCGGTGATTGACACCGCCCGCCCGGCTCAGCGCTCCCACCGGTGACTGACACCGCCCGCCCGGCCCAGCGCTCCCACCGGTGACTGACACCGCCCGCCCCGCTCAGCGCTCCCGCCCGTGACTGATCCACACGTCGCCGACCTCTTTCCAGCACCGCCCCGTCAGCCGCACGGTCTGCGCGGGCCCGGCCTCGACCGGTGCGCTGTCGGTGTCGATGTCCCACCAGCGAGCGCACTCGACGTGCAGGCTCACCCGGTCGGGCTCCGGGTAGGGGTTGTGGCAGTACACGGTCACCCTGGACCCGGTCACGCGGATCCGGCACGCGGCACCGAAGGGGTCCGCCGACGCGTGGTCGTCGGCGGGCACGCGCGCGTGGGGCACCGCCTCGTACGCCAGGGTCAGTACGAGCGCGGCTGCGACGGACAGTGAGGCCATGCGGCGGGACAAGCGCACAAGGGGACCTCCTCGGCCGTGCTGGGGAGGGGCTCGGGTGGTGAACGCGTACTCCAGAGTGCCCAGTTGCGGGCCTGTCCCGCCCGGTCGGCTGCGCCGAACGGGTGACGCCCCGCTCCCCGCGCGCTGCGGGAAACGGGGCGTCGAGGACGTACGGGAGATCAGGCGCCGATGGCGTGCAGACCGCCGTCCACGTGGATGATCTCGCCCGTGGTCTTGGGGAACCAGTCGCTCAGCAGCGCGACGACGCCACGGCCGGCGGGCTCGGGGTCCTTCAGGTCCCACTCCAGCGGGGAGCGGTCGTCCCATACGGAGGCCAGCTCGCTGAAGCCCGGGATGGACTTGGCGGCCATGGAGCCGAGCGGACCGGCCGAGACGAGGTTGCAGCGGATGTTCTGCTTGCCCAGGTCGCGGGCCATGTAGCGGCTGGTGGCCTCCAGGGCGGCCTTGGCCGGGCCCATCCAGTCGTACTGCGGCCAGGCGAACTGCGCGTCGAACGTCAGACCGACGACGGAGCCGCCGTTCTGCATCAGCGGCAGGCAGGCCATGGTGAGCGACTTCAGGGAGTACGCCGAGACGTGCATGGCCGTGGCGACCGACTCGAACGGCGTGTTGAGGAAGTTGCCGCCGAGGGCGTCCTGCGGGGCGAAGCCGATGGAGTGCACGACACCGTCGAGGCCGCCGAGCTCCTCGCCGACGATGTCGGCGAGCCGCCCGAGGTGCTCGTCGTTGGTGACGTCGAGCTCGATGACCTTGGTGGGCTTGGGGAGCTTCTTCGCGATGCGCTCGGTGAGCGTGGGCCGCGGGAACGCCGTGAGGATGATCTCGGCGCCCTGCTCCTGGGCCAGCTTCGCGGTGTGGAAGGCGATGGAGGACTCCGTCAGCACACCCGTGATCAGGATGCGCTTGCCCTCGAGAATTCCGCTCATGGTGATCAGTGACCCATTCCCAGTCCGCCGTCAACGGGGATGACGGCTCCAGTGATGTACGAGGCGTCGTCCGAGGCGAGGAACCGCACCGTCGCGGCGATCTCCTCCGGCTGCGCGTACCGGCCGAGCGGCACCTGCTTCACGATGCCTTCGCGCTGCTCGTCGGTGAGCACCTTGGTCATGTCGGTGTCGACGAAGCCGGGCGCGACGACGTTGAAGGTGAGGTTGCGCGAGCCCAGCTCACGGGCGAGGGAGCGCGCGAAGCCGACCAGGGCGGCCTTGGAGGCGGCGTAGTTCGACTGGCCGGGGCCGCCGTACAGACCGACGACCGACGAGATGAGCACCACGCGGCCCTTCTTGGCGCGCAGCATCCCGCGGTTGGCGCGCTTCACGACGCGGAAGGTGCCGGTGAGGTTGGTGTCGATGACCGAGGTGAAGTCCTCCTCGGACATGCGCATCAGGAGCTGGTCCTTGGTGATGCCCGCGTTGGCGATGAGGACCTCGACGGGGCCGTGGGCCTCCTCGATCTCCTTGTAGGCCTGCTCCACCTGCTCGGCGTCGGTGATGTCGCACTTGACGGCCAGGCAGCCCAATTCCGTCAGGGCGGCCGGCGGCTCACCCGAGCGGTATGTGATGGCGACCTTGTCGCCGGCATCGGCGAAAGCGCGGGCGATGGCGAGGCCGATGCCCCGGTTGCCTCCGGTGACGAGAACCGAGCGGCTCAACGGATCACCCTTTCGATAGCGGTCTGATGCCCGCCCGGCCGCCTGGACAAGACAGGCGGTGACGACAGGCGGCTTCCTCGAAAACCTATCGGTCCGGGCACGCCCGCGGACAATCGGGCACCGACAGTGGCGTACGGGACTCACTGTCGGGTCCCTACAGAAACCCGCCGGTCCGGCTCCGGAAACGCGTGGCCCGCGCGCGGGATGGACGACATGATGCGGAGCAGTCACGACGTACGGCAACCACGGTCACCTCGACAGAAAGAGACGGCGGTGCCTCATACCATCGACGAGGCCTTCACGGCCCTCCCCCTACGCGCCCTCGCCGACGCGGCCCTCGCACGCGCGCGTGCACTGGGCGCCGCGCACGCGGACTTCCGGTTCGAACGGGTGCGGGGCGCCTCCTGGCGGTTCCGGGACGCCAAGCCCGCCGGGTCGTCGGACACCACCGACCTCGGGTACGCGGTGCGGGTGGTGCACGGCGGTACGTGGGGCTTCGCGTCCGGCGTCGACCTCACCATGGACGCCGCAGCACGGGTCGCCGGGCAGGCGGTGGCGATGGCCAAGCTGTCCGCCCAGGTGATCAAGGCCGCCGGCTCGGACGAGCGTGTGGAGCTGGCCGACGAGCCGGTGCACGCCGAGAAGACGTGGATCTCGTCGTACGAGACCGACCCCTTCTCCGTGCCCGACGAGGAGAAGGCCGGGCTGATCGCGGAGTGGAGCGCCCGGCTGCTGGCGGCCGACGGCGTCGACCATGTCGATTCCTCACTGCTCACGGTCCACGAGAACAAGTTCTACGCCGACACCGCGGGGACGGTGACCACACAGCAGCGGGTGCGGCTGCACCCGGTGTTCAACGCCGTGTCGGTGGACGAGTCGAGCGGCGAGTTCGACTCGATGCGCACCCTCGCGCCGCCGGTGGGACGCGGCTGGGAGTACCTGACGGGCACCGGCTGGGACTGGGCGGGCGAGCTGGAGCGGATCCCGGAGCTGCTCGCCGAGAAGATGCGGGCGCCGAGCGTGGAGCCGGGCCTGTACGACCTGGTCGTCGACCCGTCCAACCTGTGGCTGACCATCCACGAGTCCATCGGGCACGCCACCGAGCTCGACCGGGCGCTCGGCTACGAGGCCGCCTACGCCGGCACCTCCTTCGCCACCTTCGACCAGCTCGGCAAGCTGCGCTACGGCTCGGAGCTGATGAACGTCACCGGCGACCGCACCGCCGAGCACGGCCTGGCCACCATCGGCTACGACGACGAGGGCGTCCAGGGCCAGTCCTGGGACCTGGTCAAGGACGGCACGCTCGTCGGCTACCAGCTGGACCGGCGGATCGCGAAGCTCACCGGCTTCGAGCGGTCCAACGGCTGCGCCTACGCCGACTCCCCCGGGCATGTGCCGGTGCAGCGCATGGCCAACGTGTCGTTGCGGCCGGACCCGGCCGGGATGTCGACCGAGGACCTGATCGGGGGTGTGGAGCGCGGCATCTACGTCGTCGGCGACCGGTCCTGGTCGATCGACATGCAGCGCTACAACTTCCAGTTCACCGGTCAGCGCTTCTACCGCATCGAGAACGGGCGGCTCGCCGGGCAGCTGCGCGATGTCGCCTACCAGGCGACGACCACCGACTTCTGGGGCTCGATGTCCGCGGTGGGCGGGCCGCAGACCTATGTGCTCGGCGGCGCCTTCAACTGCGGAAAGGCCCAGCCGGGGCAGGTCGCGGCCGTCTCGCACGGCTGCCCCTCGGCCCTCTTCAAGGGCGTCAGCATTCTGAACACGAACCAGGAGGCCGGTCGATGAGCGCGCGTTCCAGCAAACCGCACGAGGTCGTCGAGCGCGCCCTCGAACTGTCCCGGGCGGACGGCTGTGTCGTCATCGCCGACGAGCAGTCCACCGCGAACCTGCGCTGGGCGGGCAACGCGCTGACCACGAACGGTGTCACCCGCGGGCGCACGCTCACCGTCGTCGCCACGGTCGACGGCAAGGAGGGCACGGCCTCCGGTGTCGTGTCGCGGTCCGCCGTGACCCCCGACGAGCTGGAGCCCCTGGTGCGGGCCGCCGAAGCCGCCGCGCGCGGCGCCGGTCCCGCCGAGGACGCGCAGCCGCTGGTCACGGGCGTGCCGCGGTCGCCGGAGTTCACGGAGGCCCCCGTCGAGACCTCCTCCGCCGTGTTCGCCGACTTCGCCCCCGCGCTCGGCGAGGCCTTCGCACGCGCGCGTGCGGGCGGCCGGGAGCTGTACGGCTTCGCCAACCACGAGATGGTCTCGTCGTACGTCGGCACGTCCACGGGGCTGCGGCTGCGGCACGACCAGCCGAACGGGACGCTGGAGCTGAACGCCAAGTCACCGGACCGGACCCGGTCCGCGTGGGCCGGGCGCTCCACGCGGGACTTCAAGGACGTCGACCCGGCGGTCCTGGACGCGGAACTGGCCGTGCGCCTCGGGTGGGCCGAGCGGCGCCTGGCGCTGCCCGCAGGGCGTTACGAGACGCTGCTGCCGCCGACGGCCGTGGCGGACCTGCTGATCTACCAGATGTGGTCGGCATCGGGCCGGGACGCGGTCGAGGGCCGCACGGTGTTCTCCAAGCCGGGCGGCGGCACGCGGGTCGGCGAGAAGCTGACCGACCTGCCGCTGACGCTGCGCAGCGACCCGAACGAGCCGGGTCTGGAGTCGGCGCCCTTCGTGATCGCGCACTCCTCCGGGGGCGATCAGTCGGTGTTCGACAACGGACTGCCGCTGGCGGCCACCGAGTGGATGCGCGAGGGCGAGCTGCGGCATCTGACGACCAGCAGGCACAGCGCGGGCCTGACCGGCCTGCCCGTGGCGCCGGGGATCGACAACATCGTCCTGGACGGGGGCGAGGACCGCTCCCTGGACGAGATGGTCGCGAACACCGAGCGCGGGCTGCTGCTGACCTGCCTGTGGTACATCCGCGAGGTCGACCCGGCGTCGCTGCTGCTCACCGGTCTGACCCGGGACGGCGTCTACCTCGTCGAGAACGGCGAGGTGAAGGGCGAGGTGAACAACTTCCGCTTCAACGAGTCGCCGGTCGGGGTGCTGGGCCGGGCCACCGAGGCGGGGCGGACCGAGAAGACGCTGCCGAGGGAATGGAGCGACTGGTTCACCAGGGCCGCGATGCCGGCCCTGCGGGTGCCCGACTTCAATATGAGCTCTGTCAGCCAGGGCGTATAACCTCGTACCTGATTACGAGCCCACTCAAGGAGATACGAGAACCGTGACGGACATCGTCGACGAGCTGAAGTGGCGCGGGCTGTTCGCCCTGTCCACTGACGAGGACGCTTTGCGCAAGGCGCTCGCGGACGGTCCCGTCACGTTCTATTGCGGTTTCGACCCGACGGCGCCGTCGCTGCACGTGGGGCACCTGGTGCAGGTGCTCACCGTGCGCCGGCTCCAGCAGGCCGGTCACCGGCCGCTGGCGCTGGTCGGCGGTGCCACGGGCCTGATCGGCGACCCGCGCCCGACCGCGGAGCGCACGCTGAACGACCCGGAGACGGTCACCGGCTGGGTCGCCAAGCTGCGCGCCCAGATCGAGCCGTTCCTGGACTTCGAGGGCGAGAACGCGGCCGTCATGGTCAACAACCTCGACTGGACGGAGAACCTCTCCGCCATCGAGTTCCTCCGTGACATCGGCAAGCACTTCCGCGTCAACAAGATGCTGACGAAGGACTCCGTGGCCCGGCGCCTGGAGTCCTCCGAGGGCATCAGCTACACGGAGTTCAGCTACCAGCTGCTGCAGGGCATGGACTTCCTCCAGCTGTACCGGCGCTACGGCTGCACGCTGCAGCAGGGCGGCAGCGACCAGTGGGGCAACCTCACCGCGGGCCTGGACCTGATCCACCGCCTGGAGCCGGACGCGACCGCGCACGCGCTGGCGACACCGCTGATGACCAAGGCGGACGGCACCAAGTTCGGCAAGACCGAGGGCGGCGCCGTCTGGCTCGACCCGGAGATGACGACGCCGTACGCGTTCTACCAGTTCTGGCTGAACGTGGACGACCGGGACATCTCCCGGTACATGCGCATCCTGTCCTTCCGCTCCCGCGAGGAGCTGGAGGAGCTGGAGCGGCAGACCGAGGAGCGTCCGCAGGCCCGGGCCGCGCAGCGCGCGCTGGCCGAGGAGCTGACGACGCTGGTGCACGGCGCCGACCAGACGGCTGCCGTGATGGCCGCGTCCAGGGCCCTCTTCGGCCAGGGCGAGCTGGCGGAGCTGGACGAGCGGACGCTGGCCGCGGCCCTGTCGGAGGTGCCGCACATCCAGGTCGCCGAGCTCCGTCCGGCCGTGGACCTCTTCGCCGAGGTCGGCCTGGTGGCCAGCAAGTCGGCCGCGCGCCGCACGGTCAAGGAGGGCGGCGCCTACGTGAACAACGTCAAGGTCGCCGGTGAGGACGCCGTCCCCGCCAAGGAGGACCTGCTGCACGGCCGCTGGCTGGTGCTGCGCCGGGGCAAGAAGAACCTGGCCGCGGTCGAGGTCACGAGCGGCTGAGAGCACGAGGAAGGGGGCGGTCTCCGTTCAGGAGGCCGCCCCCTTCGCCGTACTCCGCGTTATGCCCTCTGTCTGTCTCCCCTGGCCGCTGTCCAGGCCCGGTCGCCGAGACCGACGAGGATGATCGCCATCACCAGCTGGAAGACGTGCCGCCACCAGTCGATTCCCGATGTGGCGTCGACTCCGGCCGCCCGGGCGATGGCGTTGCCGGCGATGCCGCCGATCATGCCCAGGATGACGGTCAGCCACAGGGGAATGTGCTGCTTGCCCGGAATGATCGCCTTGGCGATCAGGCCGAGTACCAGTCCTACGATGATCGCCCACAACCAGCCCATCGCTGCCTCCTCGTACGGCTCGACGTGAGCACTACGGCCAGTGTCGGCCCAGGAACCGTACGCCGCATGCCGACGCGGGCCGTCCGCGGGACGGCGCAGACCGTTCGCCCCGGTGGCGCGCCACCCGGTCTCGTGGCCGCCGCAGGCCAGGCGTACCGTGGAAGCTGTCCTGGCCAGGTTTCCCCGACCGGCCGAGGGCGGCCACGGGGCGGGGACAGTCCGATACGGGCGGATGGTGGAATGCGATGCGGAAGCAGCATGGCGGCGGCAACGTCCAGGTTTTCCGGATCACCGGCGCCCGGACGGGACTCCAGGAGGACGTACGCGGGCGGCAGCGCCGGTACGTGATCTCGATGACGGTCCGCACGATCTCCGTGATCCTCGCGGCCACCTTGTGGAACGTCGAACGGCACGTCGCCATCGTGGCGTTGGTGCTCGGGCTGGTGCTGCCGTACATCGCGGTGGTGATCGCGAACGCGGGGCGCGAGAACGCGCCGTCTCTGCCGTCGACGTACGTGGTGTCGCAGACGCGTCCCATGATCGCGCCGTCGGGCCCCGGTGACGGGCCGGCGGGATCCGCCGCGGAAGACACCGCGTCCGGGCCGGTGCCGGGTGCGGGGAGCGAATCGTCCGAGCGATAGGGGCGCCCGGGCAGACCTCACGGAAGATCGCGAAGGGAAGCCATCTTCGCGCCAAGCTCAAGAAAAGCTCAGATCAATCATGTTGTTCCAGTGCCGGGCCCGGGGTTACCCGTGACATACTTCGTACGCGCTCCGCATCCCCCGTCGGAGCGACGGACCGACGCCGGGCAGCTCCCCCCGTGGCTGCTCGGCGTCGCCTTTTGTGCCGTGATGATGTGCAGTGGTGAGACGAAGCTGTGAGTGACGAGACGCCCATCTGTTCCGCGAAGGGCTGCCGCGCCGAGGCCGTGTGGGTGCTGGCGTGGAACAACCCGAAGATCCATACGCCGGAGCGGCGCAAGACGTGGCTGGCCTGTGAGGAGCATCGCGAGCACTTGTCGCAGTTCCTCGGCGTGCGGGGGTTCTTGAAGGACGTGGTCCTGCTGAAGGAGTGGGAGTCCCAGGACTCCCCGTCCCGGGACTCCTGACGACGGGCCTAGCCGCCGATGGCCGACATCGGCCGGTCGGGCTGCACGAACGTCGGGTCGTCCAGGCCCGCTCCCGCCTTCTTGCCCCACATCGCCAGGCG
Organism: Streptomyces luteogriseus; assembly: GCF_014205055.1. NCBI lineage: Bacteria > Bacillati > Actinomycetota > Actinomycetes > Kitasatosporales > Streptomycetaceae > Streptomyces > Streptomyces luteogriseus. The sequence continues at coordinate 6,778,735 of NZ_JACHMS010000001.1, read as the reverse complement.
CCAGATGCGGGCGATCTCCTCGTCCGGGGCGCCCGAGCGCAGGGCGGCGCGCAGGTCCGTCTCCTCCTGGGCGAACAGGCAGGTGCGGACCTGGCCGTCGGCGGTGAGGCGGGTGCGGTCGCAGGCCGCGCAGAACGGGCGGGTGACGGAGGCGATGACGCCGACGACATGCGGGCCGCCGTCGACCAGCCAGCGCTCCGCCGGGGCCGAGCCGCGCTTCTCCTCGCCCTCGGCGGTCAGTTCGAAGCGGGTGCGCAGGGAGGCCAGGATGTCCCCGGCCGTGATCATGCCGTCGCGCTTCCAGCCGTGCTGGGCGTCCAAGGGCATCTGCTCGATGAAGCGCAGCTCGTAGTCGTGCTCCACGGCCCAGGCGAGGAGGTCGGGGGCCTCGTCGTCGTTGAGCCCCGGCATCAGGACGGAGTTGACCTTGACCGGGGTCAGGCCGGCGTCGCGGGCGGCGTACAGGCCCTCGATGACGTCCTTGTGGCGGTCGCGGCGGGTGAGGGTCTTGAAGACGTCCGGGCGCAGCGTGTCGAGGGAGACGTTGACCCGGTCCAGGCCCGCCTGCTTCAGGGCCGCCGCCGTGCGCTTGAGGCCGATGCCGTTGGTCGTCAGCGACATCTGGGGACGGGCGTCCAGCGCCGCGACGCGCTCGACGATGCCGACCAGGCCCGGGCGCAGCAGCGGCTCGCCGCCGGTGAAGCGGACCTCCTCGATCCCGAGGGACGTGACCGCGATGTCGATCAGGCGGACGATCTCGTCGTCCGTGAGCAGGTCGGGCTTGGCCAGCCACTGCAGGCCCTCCTCGGGCATGCAGTACGTGCAGCGCAGGTTGCACCGGTCGGTCAGTGAGACCCTCAGGTCGGTGGCCACCCGGCCGTAGGTGTCGATGAGCACGTGGGCCCCCTCCCTCGTCGCGGATCATGCGTGCGGCACTGCTTCTCCGACACCTGCGAGCCTACGTGACGCCACCGACAACGCCACAGGCCCGATCCCACGACGCACGGCGCGGCCGGGCCGCAGGGACCTGGAGGTTCCTACGACACGGCCGCGCGGGAGGGGTCGTGCTCAGTGGGCTCCGGTGCCGGTCAGGGACCGGACCTCCAGCTCCGCGTACTTCTTGGCGTCGGGCTCCTCCTTGGACAGGACCGTGCCGAGCCAGCCCATGAGGAAGCCGAAGGGGATGGAGATGATGCCCGGGTTCTTCAGCGGGAACCAGGCGAAGTCGACCTCGGGGAACATCGCCTTGGGGTCGCCGGAGACGACGGGCGAGAACAGCACCAGGCCGACGGCGACGATCAGACCGCCGTAGATCGACCACAGCGCGCCCTGGGTGGTGAAGCGCTTCCAGAACAGGCTGTAGAGGATCGTCGGGAGGTTGGCGGAGGCGGCGACCGCGAAGGCGAGGGCGACCAGGCCGGCCACGTTCAGGTCGCGGGCGAGGGCGCCGAGGCCGATGGAGACGATGCCGATGGCGACGGTCGCCCAGCGGGCCGCGCGGACCTCCTCGGCGCCGGAGGCCTTCCCCTTGCGGATGACGTTGGCGTAGATGTCGTGCGCGAAGGAGGACGACGAGGCGAGGGTGAGTCCGGCGACGACGGCGAGGATCGTCGCGAAGGCCACCGCCGAGATCGTGGCGAGCAGGATCGCGCCCCACGTGGAGTCGACGCCGCCCAGATGCAGGGCGAGCAGAGGTGCCGCCGTGTTGCCGGACGGGTTGGACGCGATGATCTCGTCCTGGGAGATCAGCGCTGCGGCGCCGAAGCCGAGGGCGATCGTCATCAGGTAGAAGCCGCCGATGATGCCGATCGCCCAGTTCACGGACTTACGGGCGGCCTTGGCGTCGGGCACCGTGTAGAAGCGGATCAGGATGTGCGGCAGGCCGGCGGTGCCGAGCACCAGGGCGATGCCGAGGGAGATGAAGTCGAGCTTGGAGGTGCCGGTCGCGCCGTACTGCAGGCCGGGCTCCAGGAAGGCGGCGCCCTTGCCGCTGTTCTCGGCGGCCTGGCCGAGCAGGTCGGAGATGTTGAAGTTGAACTTCAGCAGCACCAGGAAGGTGATCAGGATGGTGCCGCCGATGAGCAGCACGGCCTTGACCATCTGCACCCAGGTGGTGCCCTTCATGCCGCCGATGGAGACGTAGACGATCATCAGGAGGCCGACGAGGGCGACGATGAGGATCTTGCCGGCGTCGGAGGTGATGCCGAGCAGCAGCGAGACGAGGACGCCCGCGCCGGCCATCTGGGCCAGCAGGTAGAAGATCGACACCACGATGGTGGAGGTGCCGGCGGCGGTGCGGACCGGGCGCTGGCGCATGCGGTACGCGAGGACGTCGCCCATGGTGTAGCGGCCGGAGTTCCTGAGCGGCTCGGCCACCAGGAGCAGGGCGACCAGCCAGGCGACCAGGAAGCCGATGGAGTAGAGGAAGCCGTCATAGCCGAAGAGGGCGATGGCGCCCGCGATGCCGAGGAACGACGCGGCGGACATGTAGTCGCCGGAGACGGCGAGGCCGTTCTGGAAGGCGCTGAACTGGCGGCCGCCGGCGTAGAAGTCGGCGGCGTCCTTGGTCTGGCGGCCCGCCCAGATGGTGATGCCGAGGGTGGCGAGAACGAACAGCGCGAAGAGGGTGATGATCAGCGGGCGGTGCTCGCTGGCCTCGTTCGCGGCGAGGAGGGTGTGCTGTACGGGGCTCATGCGCCGCTCTCCATCCGGGTCTTGATGGCCTCGGCCTTGGGGTCGAGGTTCGCGGCGGCGTGCCGCGAGTACCACCAGGCGATGAGGAACGTGGTGACGAACTGGGCGACGCCGAGGACGAGGGCGACGTTGATGTTGCCGAACAGCTTGGTGCCCATGAAGCCGCCCGCGTAGTTCGAGAGCAGGACGTACAGCAGGTACCAGGCGATGAAGCCGATGGTCAGCGGGAAGGCGAAGGAGCGGTAGGAGCGGCGCAGTTCACCGAACTCCGCGCTCTCCTGCACCTCGGCGAACTCCTCGGGTGAGGGGAGCTTGTGTTGCTCTTTCGAGGGGGGCGGTGCGTCGGTGGCCACGAGGTCTCCTCGCAATGACGGAAGCGGTTGTGAACGGGGGCGGAGGCGAGTGTCCTCGCGCTCCTTGTTCAACGTCACGGCGGCACGTGAGAACCGGTTCAACGGCCCGGCGTTCTTTCCGAAGTCGTTTCGACAAAGCGTTGCTGGCCAGCGAGAGGCCGGGATAGCTTCACCCTGCACCACCACGTCATGTACCTGCCCGAGCACCACCTGTGCCTCGGGCCGGTTTCGTTTCCGGAGGATGTGGAGACCCCATGTCTCACTTGCGTTCCAGACGCCGGCTCGCTCTCGCCGTGCCCGTCGCGCTGTCCCTGACGGCCTCGCTGGGCTTCCTGCCGGCCGCCGCGTCGGCGGCCCCGCAGGCGGCGCCGGCCACCCGGACGGCGGACGCGCCGAAGCTGGCGTACGTCGTCAACACCAAGATGGACCGCCACACGATCGCGTCGGTGAAGAAGGCGATCGCGAAGGCCGGCGGTTCGGTCGTGGCCACGTACGAGCGGATCGGCGTGATCGTCGTCCACTCCTCGAACCCCGACTTCGCCAAGGCGATCCGCAAGGCGCGCGGGGTGCAGTCGGCGGGTGCGACGCGGACGGCGCCGCTGGCGGCCGCGGGGACGAAGGAGGAGGGCGCGGTCGAGTACCTGACGGACGCCCAGGCCGAGCGCACCGAGGCCGCCTCGGCGAAGACCACTGAGAGCGAGCCCCTCGAGGCGGACCAGTGGGACCTGCGCGCCATCGGCGCCGACAAGGCCGCTCAGATCAACCCGGGCAGCCGCAAGGTGACCGTCGCCGTGATCGACACCGGCGTGGACGACACCCACCCCGACATCGCCCCGAACTTCTCCGCGTCGCAGTCCGCCAACTGCGCCGGCGGCAAGCCCGACACCAGCGAGGGCGCCTGGCGTCCGTACACCGCCGAGGACTACCACGGCACGCACGTCGCGGGTGAGATAGCCGCCGCCCGCAACGGCATAGGCGTCGCGGGCGTCGCTCCCGGTGTGAAGGTGTCCAGCATCAACGTGACCGACCGGGCGAACGGCCTCTTCTACCCGGAGAGCGTCGTCTGCGCGTTCGTGTTCGCCGCCGACCACGGCGTCGAGATCACCAACAACAGCTACTACGTCGACCCGTGGCTGTACAACTGCATGGACGACCCGGACCAGCGCGCCGTCGTCACCGCGGTCAACAGGGCGCAGCTGTACGCCCAGAAGAAGGGAACGCTGAACGTCGCCGCGGCGGGCAACTCCAACCACGACCTGGACGCGGACGCGATCGTCGACGACTCCAGCCCGAACGACACCACGCCCGCCGAGCGCACCATCGACCCGCACGAGTGCTTCGACATCCCGACGCAGCTGCCGGGTGTCGTCACGGTGAGCTCCACGGGCGTCGACAGCGTGAAGTCGTACTTCTCGACGTACGGCAAGGGCGTCGTCGACGTCGCCGCCCCGGGTGGTGACCGCCGCTACCAGATCCCGGATACGCCCTCGAAGGACGGCCGCATCCTGTCCACCCTGCCGAACGGCACGTGGGGCTTCCTGCAGGGCACCTCGATGGCCTCGCCGCACGCCTCCGGCGTCGCCGCGCTGCTGAAGTCCAAGCACCCCTGGGCGTCTCCGGCCCAGCTCCAGGCGCTTCTGAAGGCCCAGGCCGACGAGACCGCCTGCCCCGCCTCCTACGACCAGGACGGCGACGGCACGCAGGACGCGGTCTGCGAGGGCGGCAAGCGCCTCAACGGGTTCTACGGGCACGGCATCGTCAACGCGCTGCGCGCGGTCAAGTGACCCGACCGCTCACCGGGACCCCTCGCAAGATCAGCTCGTACCGTGAACGAACTGGAGACACCATGACTGCGCCGTACGCGCGCTACCGTCGCGCCGCCGCCATCCCGGCCGGGATGGCCATGGCCACGGCCCTCGCGTTCCTGCCGAACACCGCGGCCACGGCCGCCGAGGACGCCCCCGCCCCCGCGCCCGCGGCGGCGGCCCGGGCCGACGCGACCCCGCTCAGCTACGTCGTCAACGTCAGGCCGGGACACGGCACTTCGGCGTACGTGAAGAAGGCCGTCGTGAAGGCCGGCGGCACGATCGTGACGTCGTACGACCAGATCGGCGTCATCGTCGTCCACTCCTCGAACGCCGACTTCGCCAAGACCATCCGAAAGGTGCGCGGCGTGCAGTCGGCGGGCGCCACCCGCACCGCTCCGCTGCCCTCGGCGTCGACCGGTGACCTGGGCGCGCCGAAGGTGCTGAGCGCTGCCGAGGTCGCCGGGGCCGACGCCCCCGCCGGGCAGGACCCGCTCCAGCCCCAGCAGTGGGACCTGCCGGCCATCAAGGCGGACAAGGCACACGAGAAGACGCTGGGCAGCAAGAAGGTCACGGTCGCCGTGATCGACACCGGTGTCGACGACACCCACCCCGACATCGCGCCCAACTTCGACCGCAAGGCGTCGGTCAACTGTGTGTCGGGCAAGCCGGACACGGCCGACGGGGCCTGGCGGCCGAGCGCCGAGGAGAGCCCGCACGGCACCCATGTCGCCGGTGAGATCGCCGCCGCCAAGAACGGCGTGGGCATGACCGGTGTCGCGCCCGGGGTGAAGGTCTCCGGCATCAAGGTGTCCACCACCGCCGGCTTCTTCTACACCGAGGCCGTGGTCTGCGGCTTCGTGTGGGCGGCCGAGCACGGGGTCGACGTGACGAACAACAGCTATTACACGGACCCCTGGTACTTCAACTGCAAGAACGACCCGGACCAGAAGGCGCTGGTGGAGGCCGTCGGCCGGGCCTCGCGGTACGCGGAGAAGAAGGGCGCGGTCAACGTCGCCGCGGCCGGGAACGAGAACTACGACCTCGCCTCCGACGAGATCACCGACCCGTCGTCCCCGAACGACACCACGCCGGGCGACCGGGTCGTCGACCCCTCGAAGTGCCTCGACATCCCGACGCAGCTGCCGGGTGTCGTCACGGTCGCCTCGACGGGCGCGAAGGGCATCAAGTCGTCCTTCTCCAACCACGGTCTGGGCGTCATCGACATAGCCGCCCCGGGCGGTGACTCGACCGCCTACCAGAAGCCGGACGCGCCGGCCACGAGCGGCCTCATCCTGGGCACGCTGCCGGGCGGCAAGTGGGGCTACATGGCCGGTACGTCGATGGCGTCCCCGCACGTCGCGGGTGTCGCCGCCCTCATCAAGTCGACGCACCCGTACGCCTCTCCGGCCCTGGTGAAGGCCCTGCTGTACGCGGAGGCCGACGCCACGCCGTGCACGGACCCGTACGACATCAACGGCGACGGCAAGATCGACGCGGTGTGCGAGGGCTCGAAGAACCGCAACGGCTTCTACGGCTGGGGCGTCGCGGACGCGCTGGACGCGGTGACCAAGTAGAGCAAGTAGAGCTCGTGTGAAGGTGATCCGGGCCGGACGGGGGCATCCGTCCGGCCCGTTTCCTGTCTGCGGCAGGATCCCTTGTCATGGACGTGTACGAGGATCCGAAGACCTGGACAGCCCGACCCACGCGGCCCCAGTGGCAGTTGGCCCTGCGGTTCGCCGGCAGTGTGGTGTGGTTTCCGGTGGTGTGTGTGCTGTGGGCGGCGGTGTTCGCCGTGTTCTTCGTCGTCGGCATGTTCGCGGAGGTCGTCACGACCTTCAGCAAAACCCTCGAACGCGGCTACCTCGACACGCTGGGCTGGACGATGGACCGCGTCGGGCGGCTGGCCTCCTGGTGCGTGTCCTGGCGGGAGCTGCGTCACGAGGGCGACGTCGAGTACTACAAGGCACGCGTGGAGAAGGTGGTGGGCAAGTGGACCGCCCGGGCCTCCGCCCCGATCGAGCCGAAGAAGCCGAGGCCGCCCGTGGAGTGCGCGATACCCCTGCGGCACTACCGGGGGGTCGGCGGGTGGTACGTCGCCGATGTCGCGCTCGCGCAGGGGTGGGAGCTGCGGCCGACGGACGAGAACAAGGAGGTGCGGCTGTGGTGGGCGGCCGCGTCCCGGGTTGATTGAACAAGGCCGACTTGCCCGGCCGTGTGGAGGTTGGTGAAGATCCTGGGGTGACTTCGCCAAGACCGATACCCGGGGTGACCGATTCGCGCGGCCCGCTGCGGCCCACCGGCGCGGGCCGAACCGTCGCCGCCCTGGTGCTGGTGGCACTGGCCGCGTCGATCCCGCTGCTCGGCCCGTCCGCCGCGCTGCACGGCACCGGCGAGGCCGAGGTGCCCGGCGCCGGCGGCATGGCCCTGCTGCGCACGGTGCTGTTCGCGACGCTGTGCATACCCGTCGGCGAACTGTTCGTGAACCGGCTGGCGCGTTCGCTGCCCGGCACGGAGACCGGAGACCGGCCCGTGCCCCGCAGTTGGTCCCCCTTCGCGGCCGCCGCCGGTTTCGTCGCCGCCCTCGGGCTCGCCACGCTCGTGGCCACCGGCAATCTCGTGCCGGGCGAGGTCTCGGACATCGACGTCGGCGGACTCCACGCGTCCCGGGACGGCAAGCTGGCCCTGTTGGAGGTCAACGCGTTCCTGGTGGCGGGGCTGTGCGCCGTGTCCCGCCGGCCTGCCTCGCAGGCGTGGCCCCTGGCCGCCGTGGTCGTCGCCGAGGCCCTGCGCGCCCACCCCACGACCGAGTACAGCCCGCTGACCGGCTCCGCACTGACGCTCGTCCACCTGACCTGCGCGGCCCTCTGGGCGGGGGGACTCCTCCATGCGTTGCGCATGCTGCGGCTCCGGTCCGGCCGTGACGACACGGCGGCCGGTGCGGCCCTGCTGGGTCTCTACGCGCGCGTGGCGGTCGTGCTGCTCGCCGCCATCACCGCGACGGGCGTGTGCAGTTCCCTGCGCCGGATGCCGCCGGAGACGATTCTGGAGCAGCTCACGGGGACGGCGTACGGGCGCGCGCTGCTCGCCAAGGTGCTCCTCGTGGTGGCCATCGCCGCCCTCGCCGGATGGGCCAGACAGCGGCTGCGCCGGGCGGCCGACCCGCTGACCGCCTGTGCGCCGGCCCGTGCCGAGGTCGCCGCCCTCGGTCTTGCGGTCGCGGCGTCCGGTCTGCTGACGGTGCTTCCGGTGCCCATCCGCTGGTGACGCCAGCGCGCGGGCCGGTCTCGGAGGGCCCGCATCTCTCCGTACGTCGGTACGGGACGAGAAGGACGCCGATGGACGAAGAAGGCGCCGATGGACGCAACGTACGTCTGATCGACTGAATATCGATCAGACGTACGCCCCGTGAACGGACAGACCGGACAACACGCCTGAGGGGGCGTCGAAGGGCCCCGGCGGACGGACCTGGCGGGCGGGGCTGTCAGTCGCGGCCCGTATCCTCGGGAACCATGCTGGAAGACCTCACGACCGCAGTGTTCTCCGCCACGCCGTGGCCGGCCGCGTATCCCAAGGGGTACGCGGTCGTTGACGTGGAGACCACGGGCCTGGCCCGGGACGACCGCATCATCTCCGCGGCGGTCTACCGGCTGGACGAGCGTGGCGAGGTCGAGGACCACTGGTACACGACCGTCAACCCCGAGCGCGACCCGGGACCGGTGTGGATCCACGGGCTGACGAGCGAGGCGCTCGAGGGGGCGCCCCTCTTCCCGGACATCGCCGAGGAGTTCACCGCCCGGCTGGACGGCCGGGTCCTGGTCGCGCACAACGCCGTCTTCGACTGGCAGATGATCGCCCGGGAGTACGCACGCGCCGAGCGCGAGGCGCCGGTGCGGCAGCGGCTGTGCACCATCGCGCTCTCCAAGGAGCTCGGGCTGCCACTGCCCAACCACAAGCTGGAGTCCCTCGCCGCGCACTTCGGCGTCGTCCAGCAGCGGGCGCACCACGCGCTGGACGACGCGCGCGTGCTGGCGGAGGCGTTCCGCCCGAGTCTGCGGGCGGCGGCGGCGAAGAACGTACGGCTGCCGCTGCACGAGTGCCGGCCGCTGACCGAATGGACGGACCGTCCCGCCGCGCCCCACATCGGCCGGCAGGCGGGCCCCGGAGGCTACGGCGGCTACCGGCCGACCAGCTGGCGCCCGTCCCGCAAGCGCCCCGCCTGCCCCTACCCCAACCCCGGGCGGTACGAGCCGGGCGGGCGGCTCAAGCAGGGCATGCGCGTCGCCTTCTCCGGCGACACCTCCACCGAGCGGGAGCTGCTGGAGGACCGCGCGACCGAGGCCGGGCTGCATGTGGCCACGAGCCTGTCCCGGCTGACCAGCCTGCTCGTCACGAACGACCCGGACTCCGGCACGTCCAAGGTCCTCAAGGCCCGGCAGTTCGGCACGCCGGTCGTGGACGAGGCGGCGTTCGGGCAGCTCCTCGCGGATGTGGAACCGGCGGAGGGGTGACCGTACGGACGGGTGATTGCCGGGCGACTCGCCCGGCGCCCACTCGCCCGATCGCGGACGACAGCCCACCCTGTGGCGCATGGCGACCTGTGAGGTATGTGGCAATCAGTACGGAATGACCTTCGAGGTGCACGCGCAGGGCGCGGTGCACGTCTTCGACTGCTTCTCCTGCGCGATCCACCGCATGGCCCCCATCTGCGAGCACTGCCGGGTGCAGATCATCGGCCAGGGCGTCGAGGTCGAGGGCCACTGGTACTGCGGTGCCCACTGCGCCCGCGCGGAGGGAAAGGCAGGAATTGTCGACAAGGTGTGAACCCGTACCCGCCTGAATGCACCCCACGACCGAGTTGTACGGTCGTGGGGTGTACCGCTTCCTGATGTCCCGGCAGTGGATGATCCTCACGTTGATCGCCCTGCTCCTCATCCCCACGATGATCAGGCTGGGCTTCTGGCAGATGCATCGCTACGAGGAGCGCACCGCCCGGAACCAGCTGGTCACGGACGCGCTGGCGGCCGAGCCGGTGCCCGTGGAGAAGCTGACGGCGCCCGGGCACACCGTGACCAGCGCCGAGCGGTACCGCACGGTGACGGCGAAGGGCCGCTTCGACACGGAGAACGAGGTCGTCGTCCGGCGCCGCACCAACTCCGACGACGAGGTCGGCTACCACGCGCTGACCCCGTTCGTCCTGGACGACGGCAAGGTGCTGCTGGTCAACCGGGGCTGGATCCCCTCCGACGGCCCGAGCCAGACCACGTTCCCGAAGGTCCCCGCCCCGCCGGGCGGCGAGGTCACCGTCGAGGGGCGGCTGATGCCCGACGAGACGACCGCGGCGAGCGGCATCAAGAACCTCCAGGGCCTGCCGGACCGGCAGATCATGCTGATCAACAGTGAGCAGCAGGCCCGGCGCCTGGACGCCAGGGTGCTCGGCGGCTACATCGCCCAGACGTCCCCCGAACCCAAGGGCGACACCCCCGAGCTGATGGGCAACCCCGGCAAGGAGGACGCGGCGCTGAACTACGCGTACGCCATCCAGTGGTGGCTGTTCGCCGCGGCCGTCCCGGTCGGCTGGACGGTCCTGGCCCGCCGCGAGGCCAGGGACCGGGCCCAGAAGGCGGCCGAGGCGGCCGACACCTCGGAGGCCGAGCCGGCGGCGGTGTAGACACCGGCGGTGGATGGGCCCGGGGCGTCGGGCGGACGCCCCCGTCACGTCGGCCAGGGCACATCACTCCCCCGGCCCCCGCCCTGATTGCCACGCCGAGTTGCCGGGAACCCGCACTCCGTGCACCCCAGCATCGAGGACTACGCGCTCATCGGCGACGAGCAGACCGCGGCCCTGGTCGGTACGGACGGATCCGTCGACTGGCTGTGCCTGCCCCGCTTCGACTCGGCGGCCTGCTTCGCCAGAATGCTCGGTGACGAGGACAACGGCTACTGGCGCATCGCCCCTGTGGGCGCGGACCGCTGCACCCGGCGCTCCTACCGCCGCGACACCCTCGTCCTGGACACCGAGTGGGAGACGGAGCAAGGGTCCGTCCGGGTCACCGACCTGATGCCCCAGCGCGACCGCGCCCCCGACCTCGTACGCGTCGTCGAGGGCCTCGACGGCGAGGTGACGCTGCACAGCATCCTCAAGCTCCGCTTCGACTACGGCTCGATCATCCCGTGGGTGCGCCGGGCCGACGGCCATCGCGTCGCGGTCGCCGGTCCGGACTCGACCTGGCTGCGCAGCGAGCCGGAGGTGACCAGCTGGGGCGAGGACTACGGCACGCACGCCGAGTTCACCGTCAAGAAGGGCGAGAAGGTCGCGTTCGTCCTGACCTGGCATCCCTCCCACGAGCCGCGCCCGCCGCTCGTCGACCCGTACGACGCGCTGCGCCACAGCGTGGAGGACTGGCGGGCCTGGGTGTCGCGCTGCCGCTACAAGGGCCCGTACCGGGACGCCGTCGTCCGCTCCCTGATCACCCTCAAGGCGCTCACCTACGCCCCGACGGGCGGCATCGTCGCCGCCCCCACCACCTCACTGCCCGAGGAACCGGGCGGGGTCCGCAACTGGGACTACCGCTACTGCTGGCTGCGCGACTCCACCCTCACCCTGAACGCGCTGCTCGCCGCGGGCTACCAGGAGGAGGCGGAGGCCTGGCGGAACTGGCTGCTGCGCGCGGTCGCGGGCGACCCGGCGGACCTGCAGATCATGTACGGCGTGGCGGGCGAGCGACGGCTGCCCGAGTTCGAGCTGCCGTGGCTCTCCGGATTCGTCGGGTCCGCCCCCGTCCGCATCGGCAACGACGCCGTGAAGCAGCTCCAGCTGGACGTCTACGGCGAGGTCATGGACTCCCTGTCGCTCGCCCGCGAGTCGGGCCTGTCCCCGCAGCCGGACGTGTGGGCGCTGCAGACGGCCCTGATGGACTTCCTGCGGACCCACTGGCAGCAGCCGGACGAGGGACTGTGGGAGGTGCGCGGCGGCCGGCGCCAGTTCGTGCACTCCAAGGTGATGGTGTGGGTGGCCGCCGACCGTGCCGTGCGCACCCTGGAGCGCCACCCGGAGCTGGAGGGCGACCTGGACGGCTGGCGCGCGCTGCGCGACGAGGTGCACGAGGAGGTGTGCGAGAAGGGCTATGACGCCGAACGCAACACCTTCACGCAGTCCTACGGCTCCCGCGAACTGGACGCGGCGCTGCTGCTCATCCCACGTGTCGGATTCCTGCCGCCGGACGATCCGCGGGTGATCGGCACGATCGACGCGGTCCGCGAGGAGCTGTCCCGTGACGGCTTCGTGCGCCGCTACAGCACGGACGGCGGGGAGGTCGACGGGCTGCCCGGCGGCGAGGGCGCCTTCCTGGTGTGCTCGTTCTGGCTCGCCGACGCCATGTACATGACGGGTCGTACGAAGGAGGCCCGCGAGCTGTTCGAGCGGCTGGCGGGGCTCGCCAGCGACGTCGGGCTGCTGTCCGAGGAGTTCGATCCGGTGACGGGCCGGCACCTCGGCAACTTCCCGCAGGCGTTCAGCCACATCGGGCTGGTGAACACCGCCCTCGCCCTGTTCGGTGAGGACGGGGCAGGATAGGGACCATGGATCTTGGACTGAAGGACCGGGTGTACGTCGTCACCGGGGCCACGCGGGGCCTCGGCAACGCCACCGCGCGTGCGCTCGTCGCGGACGGGGCGAAGGTGGTCGTCTCGGGGCGTGACGAGAAGACCGTCGCCGAAGCGGCTGCCGCGCTGGGACCGAACGCGGTCGGGGTCGCCGTCGACAACGCCGACCCGGATGCGGCGGCCCGGCTGATCGCGGCCGCACGGGAGCACTGGGGCCGTTTCAACGGCGTGCTCGTCAGCGTGGGCGGCCCGCCGGCCGGGTTCGTCGCGGACAACACGGACGAGCAGTGGCAGACGGCGTTCGAGTCGGTGTTCCTCGGTGCCGTGCGGCTGGCCCGCGCCGCCGCCGCCGAGATGGAGGCCGGCGGCGTCATCGGCTTCGTGCTGTCCGGTTCGGTCTACGAGCCGATCCCTGGGCTGACCATCTCCAACGGGCTGCGGCCGGGGCTGGCCGGGTTCGCCAAGTCGCTCTCCGACGAGCTGGGGCCGCGCGGCATCCGGGTGGTCGGTGTCCTGCCCGGGCGGATCGACACCGACCGGGTGCGGCAGCTGGACGCGTTGTCGGCGGATCCCGAGGCGACCCGGGCGGCATCGGAGTCGCGGATTCCGCTGCGGCGGTACGGGGCTCCGGAGGAGTTCGGGCGGGTGGCGGCGTTCCTGATGTCGCCGGCGGCTTCCTATCTGACCGGGGTCATGGTCCCGGTCGACGGTGGAGCGCGGCACGGGTTCTGACGAGGCGCGGGCCCCCTGCTCAACTCACCCGTTCGGCACCGTGCTTGACGCCCTTCAGTCTCACCTCGGCCGGGAGTGAGGCGAGGCCCGCCGACGTCTTGGCGTGGGTGAGGGCGCCGGTGGTGAAGTCGTTCAGTGCCGTCCCCGGGTCCACGTGCGGCTCCAGTGCGAGGCGTACGTGGGCCTCGGGGGCGCTGCGGCGCCCCTTCAGGTGTGCGTGTGCTCCGCCCACGCCGTCGATGTGGGCCGCCTCCTGGGTGAGGACGTTCTCCAGGGCACGGCCGCGCAGGAGCGCGCCCTCGCCGTCGCCGGTGTCGACGAGGATCTCGGCCAGGCGCCGTCTGCGCAGCACCGCGACGAGCCACCACAGGGCGAGCAGCAGCAGGACCGCGAGGACGGCGATGACGACCGGCCACCACCAGCCGTCGTCGCGCCAGCGGGTGCGCTCGGCGTAGCTCAGCAGCACGTCGTGCTTGCTGTCGTGGATCCACCACGAGGGCGCCGAGACGCCGAGGCCGATGGCGAGGACGGAGCCGCCCAGCGCCAGCAGGATCAGGCCCACCAGGCCGAGGAACACGCGGTTGACGGTCCTGAGCATCGCTCTCACCCCTTCCGGCCGGGCCGCCGGACCCGCACCGACAGCGAGGGCGGTTGGGACAGCCCCAGCCCGCTGACCGCGTCGGCGAGCACGTCGTCCAGCTCGGTACGTACGTCGTCCAGTTCGCGGAAGTGCGACGCGGCACGGACGTCCGCCCGCCTCCGGCGCACCCGCACCCGCGCCGCCTGCACGCCGGCCACCTCCATGGCCCGGTCCCGCAGCGCGGTGGCGGCGGCGTCCCGGTGCAGTCCGGCGCGTACGCCGGTGTGCGTGCGCCGCATCGGGAGCACGTCCCGCAGGCCGGGCGTGACGGCCAGGACCAGCAGCCAGAGGCCGAGGGCGGCCGCGACCCCCGCACCGACGAGCACCCATGTGTCGTCCAAGGGCCGTTCGGCGAGCTGTCGGGCCAGTTCCCGGCGCCAGTACATGCCCGGCCGGCCGGCCCGCACGGAGACGATGTCGTAGAGGAACAGCCCGGCGAGGCCCAGGAGCAGCAGGGCGACGATGCCGGCGGGGACGCGGCGTGCCGACCAGAAGCGACGCTCGCGGCCCCCCTTGCCCTCGAGTTCGGGCGGTGGCCCGGAGACGGCCGACGACTCGGACCGGTCCGGTCCGTCGCCGTTCTCCGTCTCCCCCTTGTCGAGGACGGGCAGGCGCTGCGTGCCGTCCTCGGGGGGCCGAGTGCCCTGGGGTTCACTCATCGCGTCCTCCCCTGTGCCGCACCGAGCGCAGCGTCCAGGTGCAGCCGCTCCACCTGGACGACGACCTCCGGCACCTGCATGCCCACCAAGGTGCTCACTCTCTCGACGACTTGGTGACGCACCGTGCGACAGCGGGCACCGATGTCGCACGGATAGCCGAGTTCGAGGTGGACCCGGACACGGGCGACCTCGTGGTGGACGACGACGGACGCGGAGGGCCGGTCGGCGCCGGGCGGCAGCGTGCCGACGGCCTCACGGGCCGCCTGCGAGGCGACCTTCGCGACGACCCGGTCGGCGATCCGGGTCGCACCGCGCTCGCCGGGCGGAACGGCCGCCAGGGGTCTGTCGAGCTCACCGGCCCCGGTGCTCACGGGCGTCACCGCCGCCGTTCACGTTCGCGAGGGCGGAAGAAGTCGCCGAACTCCATGTCTCCGTCCAGGAAGCGGCCGACGACGAAGCCGACGGCGCCCAGTGCCGCCACCAGCAGGAAGGCGCCGAATCCGCCGAAATATCCGGCGAAGGCCAGCGCCATGCCGGCGATCATGCCGACCACGGCCATGCTCATGCGCTCTCCTCAGCTCCTCAGCCGCTGTGTCGTTGTCCGATGGCCCGTGCCTCACTGGATCCGGCGCTCCGGTTCCTCTTCCTCCTCGTCCGGCAGCTTCACGTCGCTCACCGCGATGTTGACCTCGACGACCTCCAGGCCGGTCATCCGCTCCACCGCGGTGATGACGTTCTCCCGTACGTCCCGGGCCACATCGGCGATCGACACGCCGTACTCGACCACGATTTCCAGGTCGAGGGCCGCCTGCACTTCGCCGACCTCGGCCTTCACACCGCGCGACACCGACTTGGTGCCGCCGGGCACGCGGTCGCGCACTGCTCCGAACGTGCGGGACATGCCGCTGCCCATGGCGTGCACCCCGTCGACGTCGCGTGCGGCGAGGCCGGCGATCTTCTCCACGACGCCGTCCGCGATGGTCGTCCGCCCGCGGGAACCGGCGTCTCCGCCGCTGTGCTTGGCCAACGGGCTCCTGCGTACCGCCGCGGTCTCGCTCTCCCCGCCCCGGTTCTCGGTCATGTCAGTCATCGCCGTACGTCCTTTTCGTCGTCCTTCGACCACGGTAAGCACGGTTGCGGGGAAGCGCGCCTCTGATGCGGCAGGCTGGAGGAATGACGGCCGACCGATGGACACAGGCAGTGAGACATCAGCTGGGAATCGGCAGGCTTCTGCCGTTGGGTGACGCGCGGGACGGCGCGTGGATCGCGGAGCGGGCAGCCGAGGCGGTGCTGCGGAGCGCGGCGTGGGACGTGCCGGGCGTGCGCCTCGACGCGCTCCGTGTCGCGGGCGCCGATACGGCGGACACCGCGGAGCCGGTCGTACCGGCTCCGCCGAGTGCGCTGCCGCCCGGCCCGCTGCGGGTGACGGCGGAGTTCGCCGCGACGGCCGCACAGCCCCTGCCGACGACGGCGTCCCTGCTGCGGGCGACGCTGGCGACGGCCGCGACCCAGCGGCTCGGCCTGACGGTGGCGGAGGTGGACCTGCGGGTGACGGGGCTGCTGGAGGAGGAGGGCCCCGGGGAGGCCGGGGTCGCCGCGCGCCTTCCCGAGCCGCCGAGTGCCGCACTGGCCGGGGGCGGCGACGAGGAGCGGGTGGCCGCCGCCGCGCTCGGGGTCCAGGGCGTGCTCCATCTGACCGGCACGCTGGGCCACCCCGTGCACATCGAGGAACTCCCCCGCGAGGGCGCCGCGCTGCCGCACCGCCATGTCCGGCTGGAGCTGGCGGTGGACGCCGGCCGGCGGGCTCGGGACGTCGCCCGCGAGGTCCGGACGGCGGTCAGGAGGGTGCTGCCGGATCACCCGACGGTGGCGGTCGTGGTGAGCGCGATCGGGTGACCGTACCCCCGGCCGTATCGGCGCTCCTCAGTCCCCTACGCCGGCGAGGTCGCGCAGCCGGCGGGCCTGGGACTGGCGCTCCGCGGCGCGCTGCTCCTCGTACGTGCGGTCCTGGGCGCCGCGCAGCAGGGCCTTGGTCTCGATGACCGCGTCCCGGGGCGCGGCGAGCACGGCCGACGCGAAGTCCCGCACGGCGTCGTCGAGCTGTCCGGCCGGTACGGCGAGGTTCGCGAGCCCGGTGTTCACGGCCTCCTCGGCCGCGACGAAACGCCCGGTCACGCAGATCTCCAGCGCGCGGGCGTATCCGACGAGTCCCACCAGCGGGTGCGTACCCGTCAGGTCGGGCACGAGTCCGAGGCTGGTCTCGCGCATGGCGAACTGCACGTCGTCGGCGACGACGCGCAGGTCGCAGGCGAGGGCGAGCTGGAAGCCCGCCCCGATGGCATGCCCCTGGACGGCGGCGACGGAGACGATGTCGCTGCGCCGCCACCAGGTGAACGCCTCCTGGTATTCGGCGATGGTCCCGTCCAGCTCGGCGTCGGCGCCGCGCGCGAGGTCGACGAACGACGGCTCGCCGTCGAAGCCCTCGGGCGTGAACGCCTGCCGGTCGAGCCCGGCCGAGAAGGACTTGCCCTCGGCCCGCAGCACCACGACACGGACGGAGCCCGGCAGCTGCCGCCCCGCCTCGGTCAGCGCCCGCCACAGAGCGGGGCTCTGCGCGTTGCGCTTGGCCGGGTTGGTCAGCGTCACCGTGGCGATCGCGTCGTCGACGGTGAGCCGTACGCCGTCCTTGTCGAGTACGGGAACGAGGTCCTGGTCGGACGAAGCCATGGGACGCCTCCGATGTGTGCGGTCGTCTTGCGTGCTCCCGCGGCGGCTTCACCGCCGTGGCAGGCCACGCTTAAGTGACTGCACAGTAACCACCCGGCCGATCAGACGACCGACCGGGTGGCCACCATCGAAGCCGAGGGGCCACCCGGGGTCAGGCCGTGGCCTTTTTGCCCCGGGTCGCCCCGCCACGCCCTCGCAGCGTGACGCCCGACTCACTGAGCATGCGGTGCACAAAGCCATACGAGCGGCCGGTCTCCTCGGCCAACGCCCGGATGCTCGCACCGGCGTCGTACTTCTTCTTCAGGTCTGCCGCGAGCTTGTCGCGCGCGGCGCCGGTCACCCGGCTGCCCTTCTTCAGAGTCTCGGCCACCCGTGCCTCCTCATGGGAAGTGCGCTCTGGTCTCCTCATGATCACCCCTCCGGGCCTTCATGGCCACCCATTCGGCAAGGTCCGTGAGACAAGGTTGTGACGACGGGAGCGCATCCCCACATGCGGAATGCGGAATTCCGAAGAGTGGTGTCCGCACAGCAGAACGGATTGTTCCGGAAAAGACCAGGTCAGAAAGGCGGCGGGGCCGAGCCCGGAAGAATCGGGGGCTCGGCCGCGAAATCGTTGTAGGACACACCTCGGTACGAGGAGATCTCACACAGATGATGGATCACCGCTAGGCCGAATGATCCATACGCCGTTGATCACGCATCCGCTCAAGCGAAGGCGACGTGCGATCAGGCGAGGGCGACGAGATCCGCGTAGTCGGCGCCCCACAGGTCCTCGACGCCGTCGGGCAGCAGGATGATCCGCTCCGGCTGGAGCGCCTCGACCGCGCCCTCGTCGTGCGTGACGAGGACGACCGCGCCCTTGTAGGTGCGCAGCGCGCCGAGGATCTCCTCGCGGCTGGCGGGGTCGAGGTTGTTGGTCGGCTCGTCGAGGAGGAGCACGTTCGCCGAGGACACCACGAGGGTGGCGAGGGCGAGGCGGGTCTTCTCGCCGCCGGAGAGGACGCCGGCGGGCTTGTCGACGTCGTCGCCGGAGAACAGGAACGAGCCGAGCGTCTTGCGGACCTCCACCAGGTCCAGGTCGGGGGCGGCCGAGCGCATGTTCTCCAGGACCGTGCGGTCCGGGTCGAGGGTCTCGTGCTCCTGCGCGTAGTAGCCGAGCTTGAGGCCGTGTCCCTCGATGACCTTGCCGGTGTCGGGCTTCTCGGCCCCGCCGAGCAGGCGCAGCAGGGTCGTCTTGCCCGCGCCGTTGAGGCCCAGGATGACGACGCGCGAGCCCTTGTCGATGGCCAGGTCGACGTCGGTGAAGATCTCCAGCGAGCCGTAGGACTTCGACAGCCCCTCGGCCATGAGCGGGGTCTTGCCGCACGGGGAGGGCTCGGGGAAGCGCAGCTTCGCGACCTTGTCGGACTTCCGCTCGGCCTCCAGGCCGGCCAGCAGCTTGTCCGCCCGGCGGGCCATGTTCTGCGCGGCGACGGTCTTGGTGGCCTTGGCCCGCATCTTGTCGGCCTGCGAGTGCAGCGCGGAGGCCTTCTTCTCGGCGTTCTGCCGCTCGCGCTTACGGCGCTTCTCGTCGGCCTCGCGCTGCTGCTGGTAGAGCTTCCAGCCCATGTTGTAGATGTCGATCTGGGCGCGGTTGGCGTCCAGGTAGAACACCTTGTTGACGACCGTCTCGACCAGGTCGACGTCGTGGGAGATCACGATGAAGCCGCCGCGGTAGGTCTTGAGGTAGTCGCGCAGCCAGACGATCGAGTCGGCGTCGAGGTGGTTCGTGGGCTCGTCGAGCAGCAGGGTGTCCGCGTCGGAGAAGAGGATCCGGGCCAGCTCGATACGGCGGCGCTGACCGCCGGAGAGGGTGTGCAGCGGCTGGCCGAGCACCCGGTCGGGCAGGTTGAGCGCGGCGGCGATGGTGGCGGCCTCGGCCTCGGCGGCGTATCCGCCCTTGGTGAGGAACTCCGTCTCCTGGCGCTCGTACTGCTTGAGTGCCTTCTCGCGGGTGGAGCCCTGTCCGGTGGCGATGCGCTGTTCGTTGTCGCGCATCTTGCGGATCAGTACGTCCAGGCCGCGCGCGGACAGGATGCGGTCGCGGGCGAGGATGTCGAGGTCGCCGGTGCGGGGATCCTGCGGGAGGTAGCCGACCTCGCCGGAGCGGGTGATGGCACCGCCGGCGGGCATGCCCTCGCCCGCCAGGCACTTGGTCAGGGTGGTCTTTCCCGCGCCGTTGCGGCCGACCAGGCCGATGCGGTCGCCCTTGGCGATGCGGAACGAGGCGTTTTCGATGAGGACGCGGGCACCGGCGCGCAGCTCGATACCGGAGGCGGAGATCACGGACAGACTCCAGGGCGGATACGGGGGCGGGATGGACGGCTGAGGACGTTCCCGCCGTCTAATGCGCGAGGAGAATGGCCATGGGGGACAGTCTAACGGGGGCGTGCAACCACTTTTTCTGTGTGCGTGTGTTCGATCACCGGCGGCCGGGCGGAGGGTCGTTGTCGGTGGCCGATGGAAGACTGAGAGGACAGCCCCGCGAGACACGAGGAAGTGATCGCCATGGCAGGCACGTCCGGCGGGCGGCCGAGCATCTACCCGACGCTGCTGTACGCGGACGCGAAAGCCGCGATCCGGCAGCTCACGGAGGCCTTCGGCTTCACCGAGCTGTCGGTGTACGAGGGCGAGGACGGCTCGGTGCTGCACGCCGAGCTGGCGCAGGGCAACGGCGCGGTGATGGTCGGTACCAAGGGCCGGGGCGGCCTGTTCGACGCGGCCATGAAGAACGCGGGCACCACGGGGGTGTACGTGGTGGTGGACGACGTGGACGGGCACCACCGCCACGCCGTCGACCACGGCGTGGAGGTGCTGATGCCCCCGACGGACCAGGACTACGGCTCGCGGGACTACATGGCCCGGGACCTCGAGGGCAATGTGTGGAGCTTCGGGACGTACGCGCCCGAGATAGCGGGCTGACGTCCCGCGGGGCGGGCCCGCGGCCCTAGCTGCCGCCGGTGTGCACCTGGAAGGCGGCTCGGCGCACCGCCTTGGCCAGGGCCGGGTCGGGGTGGGCGGCGGCGAGGGCGACCAGGACCTGCACGGTGCGCGGGTGCCCCACGGCGCGTACCTCGTCCAGGAGCATCGGGATGGTCGGCTGCACCGCGGACTCCAGATGGCGCACCAGCAGCGGCGCCTCGCCGTGGTCGGCGACGGCGGCCGCGGTGTCCACCCAGAGCCATGTCGCCTCCTCGCGGGTGAGGACCTCATGGGCGTCCTCGGGGTCGGCGCCGTCGTGCTCGGCCAGCCACAGCAGCCCGTAGGGCCGGAGCGTGGGGTCGTCCAGCACGCCGCGGACGTCCGGCTCGGCGGGCGCGCCGACCACGCGCAGCGCCTCGAAGGCGAGGCCGCGCAGCAGGGCGTCCTCACCGCGCGCGGCGCCGAGGAGCTCGGTGACGGCACTGCCGACGGGGCGGGCGGCGAGCCAGGCGCGGTACTCGGCGCGGGCCGCGTTCGGGCGCAGCTGGGCGCAGCCCCGGAGCATGTCCTCGGCGGCCTGCTCGATGTTCCCGGCGGGGCTCTGCGCGGCGACGCAGATCTGCTCCAGCTTGACCCAGACGGCCCAGCTGCCGAGGGGGGTGAGGGTGGCCTGGCCGTCGCCGTAGGTGAGGGCGCCGACGGAGGCCAGGGCACGCAGGGCCCAGTCGAGCAGTGGGGCGAGCGGGGCGTCGGTGTGCTCCGGTTCGGCCGCCGGCTCGGGCTGGGGGCCGTAGGGGATCTCGCAGCGGGCGGTGCGCAGCTCGGTGACGCGCTGCTCGAGGAGGTCGAGGAGCTGCTCCACGGGGACGGGCCCGGCGGACAGCTGGAGGAAGGAGAGCGCCTGCGGCATGGCGGAGACGACCTCGGCGACGGCGGCGGGCTCGTGCTCCGCGGGCTCCGGGTGGGCGAGCGACCAGGCGTCGAAGAGGGCGACCCAGCCGCGCAGCACGGCGCTGTCGTCGCGGTTCCAGGCGCGCAGCCGCCAGCCGGGGCGGGCGCTGTCGCCGTGCACCTCGATGAGGCCGGCTAGGCGGGCGGTGTCCCAGTCGGCTCTGACCTGAGCCGGGGTCAGACCCAGATCGCGGGCCGCCCGTTCGGCGGTCGCCTCGGAGAGCGTGGCCTTGCCGTCGTCGGTGGCGCTGTCCCGGCCGGGGCCGAGCGCGGCGTCGGCCCAGCGGGCGACGCGGGCCGCGGCGGCCAGACCTGAGCGAGCCATTCTGGCCAGCTCCGCCGGTGCCGGGGTGCCCTCCGGAGGGCGCGGCGCGGGGCGGCGCGAGCGCCGCTGGTTCATCGCTTGGGGGGCGGCGGCCAGGGGTCGCGGGCGGACGAGTCGAAGCCTGGAGTCGCGCGGGATACGGGACGTCACGGGGGCAGTCTTCCGGTTGACGGTCCGAAAACCCAAACGGAATGTCACCGCGGGCGACGGGGATGGCCAACGCACCGGTTCGCGGGAGTGGTCGAGGGCCGGGAACAGGCCAGTGGTACGACGCTAAACGGAATCGTCGCGACCGGTCGGTGCGGAGCGGGTCGGGATGTGGTTGCGCCAGGGCGAAGGGGGCGTGAGCGGGGGGTGCGTGAGAGACCGGCACGGGGAGCGCATCGGCGGGTGGGCGACGGGCCGACAGGGGGAGCTCGGGCGCGAGGGCGCGACGGACCGGCAGGGGGTGTGCAGCAGCGGGGTCACGTGAGGGGCGTCACATCAGGGGCGTGAGGAAGCGGCGGAGCGCCTCCTCGTAGGCCTTCGGGTCGGCGTTCCACATGGCCCCGTGGGGCGCGTCGGCGACGGTGCGGAGGGCGACCATGTCCGGGCGGGCATCGGCGAGCCGGCGCGAGAGCCGCCAGGGGGCGACGGTGTCGCCCGGTCCGTGGAAGACGAGCGACGGGACGCGCAGTCCGTCGGCCGGGTCCTGGCCCGTGGCGCGGTCGCCGGTCAGGCCGGTGCGGCCCTGGGCGGCGCGGACCGCCAGGGGCAGCAGCGCGCCCGGGGTGCGGCGGGCCGAGGCGAGGGCGCGCAGGGTGGTCTCCCAGCTGAGCACCGGGGAATCCAGGACGAGCCCGGAGACGCGGTCGCGCAGTCCCGAGTGGGCGGCGGCCCGCAGGGCCATGGTGGCGCCGGTGGACCAGCCGTGCAGGACGACCTGGCGGGCTCCGTAGCGCACGGCGTAGCGGATGGCCGCGTCGAGGTCGCGCCACTCGGTCTCGCCGAGGTGGTTCAGGCGGTCGGGCGGGCGGGGTGCGCCCAGGTCGCCGCGGTAGGCGAGGGCGAGCACCGGGAAGTGGCTGCGGTGCAGGAACCCCATGACGTTCATGGCGAGTTCCCGGGTGGTGCCCAGGCCGTGCACGGCGATCACCCAGGTGTCCCGCTTGCCCGGCACGAACCAGGCGGGCAGGGCGCCGAGTTCGCCGGGGACGTCGACGTCGGCGTATTCGAGTCCGAGGGCGGCGCCGGGGTTGCCGACGTACACGTTCGGGGTGAGCCAGACCTTGTCGCCGGAGGTCAGCGTGCCGTGGGTGACGCTCTCCAGGCGGCGCACGACGGTGTCGGCCGATTGCGAGGCGCCGGTCAGGACGGGGCCGACGACCGCGTGGGAGCCGTTGCCGGAGAGGCCGTAGCGGCCGGGGCGCAGGGCGGCGAGGTCCCGGGTGAGGCTGATCTGCCCGGCGGCCGTGCCGTGCACCGTGAGCCGGGGCTCGGTGGGCAGGGGCCTGCCGGGGGGCGCCTTGAGCGCGGCGTCGCTGGCGAGCCGGCCGGCGGCCACCGCGGCGGCACCGGCTCCGATCACGGCGGTGACGGCAGCGGCCGTCGCTTTGACAGTGCGCACGGCTCCAGTGTCCTGGCGGATCCCGTGGGTGACCAGTGGGAGGCAGCGGCGGGGTGACGTCCGCGGCGGCCGTGCGGGCGGCTCAGCCTCGCTGCCCGTAACCGCGCAGCCGCTCCTCCACCTCCGTCAGCTGTTCCCGGGACAGCAGGCTCGGGGACAGGCCGGGCACCGAGGAGGCGGTGAGCCACAGGCGGCACATCCACTCCAGCTGGGCGGTGCGGTCGTAGGCCTGGGCGAGGGTGGCGCCGTGGGTGACGGTGCCGTGGTTGCGGAGGAGGCACCCGGAGCGGTCGGCGAGGGCGCGGAGCATGTTCTCGGCCAACTCGTCGGTGCCGTACGTGGCATAGGGGGCGACCCGGACGGGGCCGCCGAGCGCGGCGGCCATGTAGTGGATCAGCGGGAGCTCGCTCACGAGCGTCGAGACGGCCGTCGCGTGGACGGCGTGGGTGTGGACGACGGCCAGGGCGCCGGTGGTGCGGTAGACCGCGAGGTGCATGGGCAGCTCGCTGGTCGGGACGAGCGTGCCGAGGACCTGCCGGCCGTCGAGGTCCACACCGGTCACGTCGTCCGGCGCCAGCCGGTCGTAGGGGACGCCCGACGGCGTGACGAGGACGGTGTCCCCGACGCGCACCGAGACGTTGCCGGACGTGCCGACGACGAGTCCGTCCGAGACCGTACGGCGGGCCGTGGCGACGAGGTCCTCCCAGGCGTGTGCCTCCTCGGGGCGCGCACTCCTGAGCCGCGACTCCCCCGCGCCTCGCGCGCCCCCGCGTACGTCCCTCGTGCCCCGCTCGTCGCCTCGCTGCTCCGCCATGCCGCGATCCTGCCAGGGCGGGACGCAAAGCGCCGTCGGGCGGGGGCACTTCGGTCCGGAAACCGTGCGCTTCGTACACAACGACGGCGGGGGGCACTGCCGGGTGACCGGAACACCTTCAGAGGGTCACTCGACGGGCTGAAGTGGTTCGCTCGGGGCACCTGGCCACGGGGACACGGGGCCGCCGCTCCGGGGCGGAACGAGGATCCCCCGTTGCGGTCACCCCTGCGCCCCTCCCAGTTCATCTTCCGTTCACTCAGGTTGCCTACGTTCGTCTGGCCAATGACCTCGAACGATTGCCTGGGTAAATGGAAAGCTTCTCGCTGATCCTCGCGATTGTGGTTGTAACCGCTCTCGCGTTCGATTTCACGAACGGTTTCCACGACACCGCGAACGCGATGGCCACGACCATTTCCACGGGCGCCATGAAGCCCAAGGTTGCGGTGGCCATGTCCGCGGTCCTCAACCTGGTCGGCGCCTTCCTGTCCGTCGAAGTCGCCAACACGATCTCAAAGGGCCTCGTCGACGAGGCCGGCATCCGTCCCGAGGTCATCTTCGCCGCCCTGGTCGGCGCGATCCTCTGGAACCTGCTGACGTGGCTGGTCGGCCTGCCGTCCAGCTCCTCCCACGCCCTCATGGGCGGTCTGATCGGCGCCACGATCGCCTCGGCGGGCGTCGGCGCGGTGCACGGCGACGTGCTGGTCACCAAGGTGCTCATCCCGGCGATCGCCGCCCCGCTGGTCGCGGGCGTCGCGGCGCTGCTCGCCACCCGGCTGACGTACTCGCTCGGCAGCAAGGCCGAGGGCAAGGCGTCCAAGAAGGGCTACCGGGCCGGCCAGATCGCCTCCGCGGGCCTGGTCTCCCTGGCCCACGGCACCAACGACGCGCAGAAGACGATGGGTGTCATCACCCTCGCCCTGGTCGCCGGCGGCGCCGTCGCGCCCGACTCCGACCCGCCCATGTGGGTCATCCTCTCGGCGGGTCTCGCCATCGCGCTCGGGACCTACCTGGGTGGCTGGCGCATCATCCGCACCATGGGCAAGGGCCTCACCGACCTCCAGCCGCAGCAGGGCTTCGCGGCCCAGACGTCCGCGGCCACGGTCATCCTCGCCTCCTCGCACCTCGGCTTCTCCCTCTCCACGACGCACTCCGTGTCCGGTTCGGTGATGGGCGCGGGGCTCGGCCGCAAGGGCGGCGTGGTCCGCTGGTCCACCGCGACACGGATGTTCGTCGCATGGGGTCTGACGCTCCCGGCGGCGGCCCTGGTGGGCGCGCTCGCCGAGTACGTCACCGGCTTCGGCAGCTGGGGCACCGCCGTGGTGGCCGTCTTCCTCATCGCCTCCAGCGCAGCGATCTGGAAGCTGTCGCGGCGCGAGGTGGTCGACCACACCAACGTCAACGACACCGACGCCGACACCGCGGAGCCCGCGGGCGTGATCACCACGGCGATCGCCGCGGTGACGCCGCCCCCCGCGAGTGGTTCGGCCACGGCGGCGGAGGACCCGGTCCCCGCGTTCCCGTCGCAGGCCACCGCCGAGCGCACGCCGACCCCGACCACCACGGTCTGACCCCGCCACCGGCAACAAGGAAGAGTCTCCGATATGAAGATCGACTGGGCGGCGCTCGGCTCCGTCTTCGGTGTCAGCCTCGTGGTCACCGTGGCCCTCGTCGGCCTGTTCACCCTCGGCATCACGGGCCTGTCGCGCCGCGAGCGCGCGGTGGCCGAGGGCGGGACCGCGGGACTCGCGGTCACCGGCGCGTACGCGTGCTTCGCGGCGTGCGCGGCGGCCGTCGGGTACGGGATCTATCTGATCGTGGCCTGAGGGCCTGACGTCACGTCGTGTCCGCCGGGCGGCACGGGACTTCGGTTCCGTGCCGCCCGGTCGTCGTGTGTACGCGGAGGCGATGTGGGGTTGTCCACACTCTCCCCTCGCAGGTCAACGGCAAGTTGACGGCGGTTCCCGGCCGTGGTGGACTGCCGGGGCCAATACGGCGGCAGGAGAGGAAGCCGGTGAAAGTCCGGCGCGGTCCCGCCACTGTCACCGGGGTAGCAATCCCCGGGAGCCAGGAACTCTCACCGCCGGTCTCGTCGAACCAGGGCGTGGACACCCTGAGTGAGGACACATATCGCCATGCGCGGCTGCCGACCGAGGTTCAACGCCCCACCCCCGCCCGCCCTTCCGGCCGGCTGAGCCCATGGGTGCCGGTCGCGTCTTCGCGTACGGCGCCGCCGCCGGCCTGATCGGTGACCTGCTGCTCGGTGATCCTCGCCGGGGGCATCCGGTCGCCGCGTTCGGGCGGGCCGCGGGCGCCGTGGAACGGGTGCTGTGGCGGGACCACCGCGGGTGGGGCACGCTGCACACCGCCGTGTGTGCCGGAGGCGCCGTCGCCCTCGGGTCCGTCGCCGCGCGTGCCGTGCGGCCGTCCGCCGTCGCCTCCGTCGCGCTGACCGCGGCCGCCACCTGGGCCGTCGTCGGGGGCACGTCGCTGGCCCGGGAGGCCCGGACCATCGGGCGTGCCCTGGAGGCCGGGGACGTCGAGGCCGCCCGGGCCCGGCTGCCGCATCTGTGCGGACGGGACCCGCAGGCACTCGACGCCGACGGCATGGCCCGGGCCGTGGTCGAGTCGGTCGCCGAGAACACCTCCGACGCGGTGGTGGGGGCCCTGGTGTGGGGGGCCGTCGGCGGGGTGCCGGGGCTGCTGGGCTTCCGGGCCGTCAACACCCTGGACGCCATGGTCGGGCACAAATCGGCCCGCTACCGCCGGTACGGGTGGGCCTCCGCGCGGCTGGACGACCTCGCGGGGTGGCCGGGAGCGCGGCTGACCGCCGTACTCGCCGTGCTGGCCGGGCCGGAACCGCGGGGGGCCGTGCGGGCCTGGCGGGCCGACGCGGCACAGCATCCGAGTCCCAACGCCGGGCCCGTGGAGGCCTCGTTCGCGGGGGCCCTCGGGGTGCGGCTGGGCGGGACGCTCTCGTACGGCGGGCGGGTGGAGCACCGGCCCGTGCTGAACACGCGGGGGCGGGCCGTCGGCACGCACGACGTCGAGCGGGCCGTGCGGCTGTCGAAGCGTGTCACCTGGCTCGCGCTGGGGGTGTGCGCCGGGGCGCGGTTGCTGATGAGCACGCGGTCATCGAACAGGGGGAAATGACATGAGCGGTGGGCTTCTCGTCGCCGGCACCACCTCCGACGCCGGCAAGAGCGTCGTGACCGCCGGGATCTGCCGGTGGCTGGTGCGCCAGGGCGTGAAGGTCGCGCCCTTCAAGGCGCAGAACATGTCCCTGAACTCCTTCGTGACGACGGAGGGGGCCGAGATCGGGCGGGCGCAGGCCATGCAGGCGCAGGCCTGCCGGGTCGAGCCGACCGCGCTGATGAACCCCGTGCTGCTCAAGCCCGGTGGCGAGCAGAGCAGTCAGGTCGTGCTGCTGGGCAAGCCGGTCGGGGAGCTGAGTGCGCGCGGCTACCACGGCGGACGGCAGCAGCAGTTGCTCGGGACGGTGCTGGACTGCCTGGAGCAGTTGCGGGGCACGTATGACGCGGTGATCTGTGAGGGGGCCGGTTCTCCCGCCGAGATCAATCTGCGGCGGACGGACATCGTGAACATGGGGATCGCCCGGAACGCCGGGCTGCCCGTGCTCGTCGTCGGCGACATCGACCGGGGCGGGGTGTTCGCCTCGTTCTTCGGGACGGTGGCGCTGCTGTCGCCCGAGGACCAACGTTGCGTCGCCGGGTTCCTCGTCAACAAGTTCCGCGGGGACGTCTCCCTGCTGGAGCCGGGGCTGGACATGCTGCTCGGGCTCACGGGGCGGAAGACGTACGGTGTGCTGCCGTTCCGGCACGGGCTCGGGATCGACGAGGAGGACGGGCTGCGGGTCTCCCTGCGGGGAGCGGTGCGGGAGTCCGTCGTCGCGCCGCCCGTCGGCGAGGACGTGCTGCGCGTCGCGGTCTGCGCCGTGCCGCTCATGTCCAACTTCACCGACGTGGACGCGCTGGCCGCCGAACCGGGCGTCGTGGTGCGGTTCGTGGACCGGCCGGAGGAACTGTCCGACGCCGACCTCGTCATCGTGCCCGGCACCCGCGGGACGGTCCGCGCGCTGGAGTGGCTGCGCGAGCGCGGGCTCGCCGAGGCCCTGGTCCGCAGGGCAGCCGAGCAGCGGCCCGTCCTCGGCATCTGCGGCGGATTCCAGATCCTCGGCGAGCACATCGAGGACGACGTCGAGAGCCGCCGGGGCCACGTCGACGGGCTCGGGATCCTGCCCGTGCGGGTGCGGTTCGCCCGCGAGAAGACCCTCACCCGGCCGCGGGGCGAGGCCCTCGGCGAACGCGTCGAGGGCTACGAGATCCACCACGGGGTCGCCGACGTCACGGGAGGGATTCCCTTCCTGGACGGCTGCCGGGTCGGCCAGACCTGGGGCACGCACTGGCACGGCTCACTGGAGTCGGACGGCTTCCGGCGGGCCTTTCTGCGCGAGGTGGCGGCCGCCGCGGGCCGCCGCTTCGTGCCCGCGCCGGACACCTCGTTCGCCGCGCTGCGCGAGGAGCAGCTCGACCGGCTCGGCGACCTGATCGAACAGCACGCGGACACCGACGCGCTGTGGCGGCTCATCGAGTCCGGCGCGCCGCAAGGACTGCCCTTCATTCCACCGGGAGCACCCGCATGAGCACTGTGTTGTTGTTGTCGACCGCCGACACGGACCTGCTGGCGGCCCGGGCCGCCTCCGGTGCCGACTACCGGATCGGCAACCCGACCCGCGTGGACGTCCGGGAGGAGCTTCCGGCCCTGCTGGACGGGGCGGCCATCGCCGTCGTCCGGCTGCTCGGCGGCAAGCGGGCCTGGGAGGACGGGCTCGCCGCGCTGAAGGCCTCCGGTGTCCCCACCGTGCTGCTCGGCGGCGAGTCCGTGCCGGACGCGGAGCTGATGGCCGAGTCGTCCGTGCCGGCCGGTGTCGTCGCCGAGGCGCTGAAGTACCTCGTGGAGGGCGGGCCGGACAACCTCACCGAACTCGCCCGGTTCCTGTCCGACACCGTGCTGCTGACGGGCGAGGGGTTCGTCGAGCCGCGGAAGATGCCGGAGTACGGCGTCCACGGCGAGCGCGCCCTCGAGCCGGGCCGTCCGACCGTCGGCGTGCTCTTCTACCGGGCGCACGAGCTGAGCGGCAACACCGGCTTCGTGGACACCCTGTGCGACGCGATCGAGGCGCGGGGCGCCAACGCGCTGCCCGTGTACTGCGGTTCGCTGCGCGGGGCGGACGCGGGCCTGTACGAGATCCTCGGGCAGGCGGACACCCTGGTCGCCACCGTCCTCGCCGCGGGCGGCACCCACGCCTCGCAGGCCTCGGCGGGCGGTGACGAGGAGGCCTGGGACATCGGCGCCCTCGCCGAGCTGGACATCCCGGTGCTGCAGGGCCTGTGCCTGACGTCCTCGCGGCAGGCCTGGGCGGATTCGGACGCCGCCCTCTCCCCCATGGACGCCGCGATGCAGGTGGCGATCCCGGAGTTCGACGGGCGGCTGATCACCGTGCCGTTCTCCTTCAAGGAGCAGGGCCCGGACGACGTGCCGGTGTACGTCGCGGACCCGGAGCGTGCCTCGCGCGTCGCCGGCATCGCCGTACGGCACGCGCGGCTCAGGCACAAGGAGAACGCCGAGAAGAAGCTGGCGCTGGTCTTCACCGCGTACCCGACCAAGCACTCGCGGGTCGGCAACGCGGTCGGGCTCGACACCCCCGCCTCGGCGGTGCGGGTGCTGGACGCGCTGCGGGACGCCGGGTACGTCGTCGAGGGGCATCCGGACGAGGGTGACGAGCTGATCCACCGGCTCATCAACGCCGGCGGGCACGACGTGGAGTGGCTGACGGAGGAGCAGCTGGCCGCCGCGCCCGCGCGGGTGCCGCTGGCCGACTACCGGGCCTGGTTCGAGAAGCTCGACCCGGAGCTGAAGGACGCCATGACGGAGGCGTGGGGCGAGCCGCCGGGCAGCCTCTACGTCGACGGCGACGACATCGTGCTGGCGTCGCTGCAGTTCGGGAACGTCGTGGTGATGATCCAGCCGCCGCGCGGCTTCGGCGAGAACCCGATCGCGATCTACCACGACCCGGACATGCCGCCGTCCCACCACTACATGGCGGCCTACCGCTGGCTGGAGAACAGTTTCGGCGCCGACGCCGTCGTGCACATGGGCAAGCACGGCACCATGGAGTGGCTGCCGGGCAAGGGCCTCGGGCTCAGCGGGGGCTGCGCTCCGGACGCGGTCCTCGGGGAACTGCCGCTGATCTACCCGTTCATCGTCAACGACCCGGGCGAGGGCACCCAGGCCAAGCGGCGCGGGCACGCCACGGTCGTCGACCACCTCGTGCCGCCGATGGCCCGCGCCGACACCTACGGCGACCTGGCCAAGCTGGAGCAGCTCCTCGACGAGTACGCGCTCGTCTCCGACCTGGACCCGGCGAAGGCCCCGACCGTGCGCGCCCAGATCTGGACGCTGGTCAAGGCGGCCGAGCTCCACCACGACCTGCACGTCGACGAGCAGCCGGACGACGAGACGTTCGACGAGTTCGTCATGCACATCGACGGCTATCTGTGCGAGATCAAGGACGTGCAGATCCGCGACGGCCTGCACATCCTGGGCGGCGGGCCGGTCGGAGAGCCGCGCGTCAACCTCGTCCTGGCGGTGCTGCGCGCCTCGCAGGTGTGGGGCGGGCAGGCCAACGCGCTGCCGGGCCTGAGGGCGTCGCTGGCGCGGCACTTCGGGCTGGTGGAGAAGGAACTGCTGGCCGAGCCGGGCGCTCCGGTGAAGGTGCCCGTCGAGCTGACGGACCTGGTGGACGGCCCGTCGCGCAGCGCCGCCGATGCGATCGACCTGCTGGAGCAGCTGTGCCGGCGGATCGCGGAGGGCATGGAGGAGCGCGGCTGGGCGGTCGCCGAGAGCGCGCCGCTGGTCCGGGAGGTCCTCGGCACCGAACTGCCCGAGGCCGTCGCCGTGCTGGAGTTCGCCTGTTCCGAGGTCGTGCCCCGGCTGGAGAAGACCACCGACGAGATCGGGCACATCCTGCGGGCGCTGAACGGCGGTTACGTGCCGGCCGGACCGTCCGGTTCGCCGACCCGCGGGCTGGTCAACGTCCTGCCGACGGGCCGCAACTTCTACTCCGTCGACCCCAAGGCCATTCCGTCCCGGCTGAGCTGGGAGGTCGGGCAGTCGCTCGCGGACTCGCTGGTGCAGCGGTATCTGCAGGACACCGGCGAGTACCCGAAGTCCGTCGGCCTGACGGTGTGGGGCACCTCGGCGATGCGCACCCAGGGCGACGACATCGCCGAGATCCTCGCGCTGCTGGGCTGCCGGCCGGTGTGGGACGACGCCTCGCGGCGCGTGACCGGGTTCGAGGTGATCCCCCTGGCGGAGCTCGGCCGGCCGCGCATCGACGTGACGGTCCGCATCTCGGGCTTCTTCCGGGACGCCTTCCCGCACGTCGTGGGCCTGATCGACGACGCCGTCCGCACGGTCGCCGATCTGGACGAGCCGGCCGAGTCCAACCACGTCAAGGCGCACGCCGACCAGGACACCGCCGAGCACGGCGACCGCCGCCGGGCCACGGCCCGCATCTTCGGCTCCAAGCCGGGGGCGTACGGAGCCGGTCTGCTGCCGCTGATCGACGCCCGCAACTGGCGCTCCGACGCGGACCTCGCCGAGGTGTACGCGGTGTGGGGCGGCTACGCCTACGGCCGGGGGCTCGACGGGCGGGCCGCGCGCGGGGACATGGAGACGGCGTTCAAGCGGATCGCCGTCGCCGCGAAGAACGTCGACACCCGTGAGCACGACCTGGTCGACGCCGACGACTACTTCCAGTACCACGGCGGCATGGTCGCCATGGTGCGGCACCTGACGGGCGCGAGCCCTGAGGCGTACGTCGGCGACTCGGCCACCCCGGACCAGGTGAAGACCCGCACGCTCGGCGAGGAGACGCACCGCGTCTTCCGCGCCCGGGTGGTCAACCCGCGCTGGATGGCGGCCATGCGGCGGCACGGCTACAAGGGCGCCTTCGAGATGGCGGCGACGGTGGACTACCTGTTCGGGTACGACGCCACCGCCGGGGTCGTGGACGACTGGATGTACGAGAAGCTCAGCGCCGAGTACGTCTTCGACCCGGAGAACCGGGACTTCATGAAGAAGTCCAACCCCTGGGCGCTGCGCGGCATCACCGAACGGCTGCTGGAGGCCGCAGAGCGCGGACTGTGGGCCGAGCCGGACGCGGAGACGCTTCAGCGGCTGCGCGCCACCTATCTGGAACTCGAAGGCGACTTGGAGGGCGACGAGAAGTGACCACCCCCTTTCCGTTCACGGCCGTCGTGGGCCAGGACGACCTGCGGCTCGCGCTGCTGCTGAACGCGGTGTCCCCGGCCGTCGGCGGTGTACTGGTGCGCGGCGAGAAGGGCACGGCCAAGTCGACGGCGGTGCGGGCCCTTTCGGCGCTGCTGCCGGAGGTCCCGGTCGTCCCCGGCTGCCGTTTCTCGTGCGACCCCGCGTCCCCCGACCCGGGGTGCCCGGACGGACCCCACGAGGCCGGCGGCGGTGCCGAGCGGCCCGCCCGCATGGTCGAACTGCCCGTCGGTGCCTCCGAGGACCGGCTGGTCGGCGCACTGGACATCGAGCGGGCGCTGTCGGAGGGCGTGAAGGCCTTCGAGCCGGGCCTGCTGGCCGACGCGCACCGCGGGATCCTCTACGTCGACGAGGTCAACCTCCTCCACGACCACCTGGTCGACCTGCTGCTGGACGCGGCCGCGATGGGCGCCTCGTACGTCGAGCGCGAGGGCGTCTCCGTACGGCACGCCGCCCGTTTCCTGCTCGTCGGCACCATGAACCCCGAAGAGGGTGAGCTGCGGCCGCAGCTGCTCGACCGGTTCGGGCTGACCGTGGAGGTCGCGGCCTCGCGGGAGCCGGACCAGCGGGTGGAGGTCGTCCGGCGGCGCCTGGCCTACGACGACGATCCGGCCGGGTTCGCCGCGCGCTGGGCCGAGGAGGAGGCCGCCGTCCGGGCGCGGATCGTCGCCGCGCGGGAGCTGCTGCCGTCCGTGCGGCTGGGCGACGGGGCGCTGCGGCAGATCGCGGCGACCTGCGCGGCGTTCGAGGTCGACGGCATGCGCGCCGACATCGTGATGGCGCGGACCGCCACCGCGCTGGCGGCCTGGGCCGGGCGCACGGACGTGCTCGCCGAGGACGTCCGGCAGGCGGCGCTGCTCGCGCTGCCGCACCGGCGGCGGCGCAACCCCTTCGACGCGCCGGGGCTCGACGAGGACAAGCTCGACGAGACCCTGGAGGAGTTCGGCGGCTCGGACGACGACGACCCGGATCCGGACCCCGGCCCGGACGGGCCCGGCGGGGACGGGCCCGGCGGGGACGGCGGACAGCCGGAGCCCGACGACGCGCCCCAGGGCGACGGCGACACCGCGGCCCGGCCCGAGGCCGGCGAGGGCGGGCAGCCGCAGCCCTCGGGCGCCGGCGAGCAGCCGGCCGCACGCGCCTCCGAGCCGTTTCGCACCAAGGTGCTGAGCGTGCCCGGGATCGGCGAGGGTGCCGCCGGGCGGCGGTCCCGGGCGCGGACCGAGCACGGGCGGACGACCGGGGCCAGGCGGCCCCGCGGCGCGCTCACCAAGCTGCATCTGGCGGCGACCGTGCAGGCCGCGGCGCCGCACCAGCGGGCGCGCGGACGGTCCGGGCCGGGCCTGGTCGTGCGCCGGGACGATCTGCGGCAGGCCACCCGCGAGGGGCGCGAGGGCAATCTCGTGCTGTTCGTCGTGGACGCCTCCGGGTCGATGGCTGCGCGGCAGCGGATGAGCGCCGTGAAGGGCGCCGTGCTGTCGCTGCTGCTGGACGCCTACCAGCGGCGCGACAAGGTGGGCCTGGTGACCTTCCGCGGCACGGCCGCGGACGTGGCGCTGCCGCCGACCTCTTCGGTGGACGCGGCGGCGGCCCGGCTGGAGACGTTGCCGACGGGTGGGCGTACGCCGCTCGCCGCGGGGCTGCTGCGCGCCCATGACGTGCTGCGCGTGGAGCGGCTGCGCGATCCCGCGCGGCGGCCGCTGGTCGTGCTGGTGACGGACGGGCGGGCCACCGGTGGCCCGGAGCCGGTCGCCCTGGCCGGGCGTGCGGCGCGGTTGTTCGCGGCCGACGGGGTCGCCTCGGTCGTCGTGGACTGCGAGTCGGGGCCGGTGCGGCTGGGGCTCGCCGGGCAGCTCGCGGGCGAACTGGGCGGTACGGCCGTGACATTGGACGAGCTGCGGGCGGACAGCATCGCCGGGCTCGTGAAGGACGTGCAGAGGAGGGCCGCGTAATGCCGCAGGGACAGCCGAGTGTGGTGCCGGACGACGGACTGACGACCCGCCAGCGGCGGAACCGTCCGCTGGTCGTCGTGCACACGGGCGTCGGCAAGGGCAAGTCCACCGCCGCCTTCGGGCTCGCGCTGCGGGCCTGGAACCAGGGGTGGCCGATCGGGGTGTTCCAGTTCGTCAAGTCGGCGAAGTGGAAGGTCGGCGAGGAGAACGCGCTGCGGGTGCTCGGCGCCTCCGGCGAGGGCGGGTCCGTCGACTGGCACAAGATGGGCGAGGGCTGGTCCTGGGTCCAGCGTGATCAGCAGATGGACAACGAGGAGAAGGCCCGGGAGGGCTGGGAGCAGGTCAAGCGGGACCTGGCGGCCGAGACGTACAAGCTGTACGTGCTCGACGAGTTCGCGTACCCGATGCACTGGGGGTGGGTGGACACGGACGAGGTGATCGACGTCCTGCGCAATCGGCCCGGCACCCAGCACGTGGTCATCACCGGGCGGAACGCGCCCGGGAAGCTCGTGGACTTCGCCGACCTCGTGACCGACATGTCCAAGGTCAAGCACCCCATGGACGCGGGCCAGAAGGGCCAGAGGGGCATCGAGTGGTGAATGCTTCCGTCCCTCGGCTGGTCATCGCCGCGCCCTCCTCGGGCAGCGGCAAGACCACCGTCGCCACGGGGTTGATGGCCGCGTTCGCCGCGCGGGGGCTCGCCGTGTCCCCGCACAAGGTCGGGCCGGACTACATCGACCCCGGGTACCACGCGCTCGCGACCGGGCGGGTGGGACGGAACCTCGACGCGTACCTGTGCGGGCCCGAGCTGATCGGGCCGCTGTTCCTGCACGGGGCGCGGGGGTGTGACATCGCCGTCGTCGAGGGCGTGATGGGGCTGTACGACGGGGCCGCGGGCGAGGGTGAACTCGCGTCCACGGCTCATGTCGCCAAGCTGCTGCGGGCGCCGGTGGTGCTGGTCGTGGACGCGTCGTCGCAGTCCCGGTCGGTCGCGGCGCTGGTGCACGGGTTCGCCTCCTGGGACCCGGAGGTGCGGGTCGGGGGCGTGATCCTGAACAAGGTCGCCTCGGACCGGCACGAGGAGCTGCTGCGGGAGGCGCTGGAGCAGGCCGGGGTGCCGGTCCTCGGGGTGCTGCGGCGGGTTCCTCAGGTTGACACGCCGTCGCGGCATCTGGGGCTGGTGCCGGTCGCCGAGCGGCACGCCGCCGCCGTGGAGGCCGTGGCGGCGATGGGGGCGCAGGTCTCCGAAGGTTGTGATCTGGACGCGTTGGCGGGGCTGGCGCGGAGTGCGGGGGCCTTGTCGAGCGCGGCCTGGGATGCGGCCGAGGCCGTTTCCTCGCCGGCCGCGGGAGCCGCTCCGGTCGTCGCCGTGGCCGGGGGGCCTGCCTTCACCTTCTCCTACGCCGAGACCACCGAACTGCTCGCCGCCGCCGGGGCGGAAGTCGTCGCTTTCGACCCCCTGCGGGACGAGGAACTGCCCGAGGGAGCCTCCGGGTTGGTCGTCGGGGGCGGGTTCCCCGAGGTGTACGCCTCGGAGCTGTCCGCCAACGAACCCCTGCGCAAGGCCGTTGCCGAGCTGGCGGGAAGCGGTGCTCCCGTCGCCGCCGAGTGTGCCGGACTGCTGTATCTGTGCCGGGAGCTGGACGGGCTGCCGATGTGCGGGGTGCTGGACGCCGGGGCGCGGATGACCGAGCGGCTCACTCTGGGCTACCGGGACGCCGTGGCCGTGGGCGACAGTGTGCTCGCGGCGGCCGGGACCCGGATGCGGGGCCACGAGTTCCACCGGACCGTCGTGGAGCCCGGCTCGGGGACGGAGCCCGCCTGGGGGGTCCGCGGCCCCCGGCCGCGGGTCGAAGGTTTCGTACAGCGCGGTGTGCACGCGAGCTATCTGCACACGCACTGGGCGTCCGAGCCCGGTGTCGCCCGTCGGTTCGTGGAGAGGTGCCGGACGTCATGAGCAGCAGGCTGGTCGGAGTCGGGGTGGGCCCCGGGGATCCGGAGCTGGTGACCGTCAAGGGCGTCAACGCCCTGCGGGAGGCCGAGGTCGTGGTGGTCCCCGTGATGGACAGCGGGGAGCGCGGCCGGGCCGAGGCGACCGTGTTGCACTATGTGCCTGAGGACAAGGTCGTCCGGGTCGTGTTCGCGCTGAACGAGCGCAGCGACCGGGGGCGGCGCGAGGCCGCCTGGGACGCCGCCGGGGAGCGGGTCGCGGAACTGCTGCGGCAGCACGCTT
The DNA here is from genome assembly GCF_014205055.1 of Streptomyces luteogriseus. Classification (NCBI taxonomy): domain Bacteria; kingdom Bacillati; phylum Actinomycetota; class Actinomycetes; order Kitasatosporales; family Streptomycetaceae; genus Streptomyces; species Streptomyces luteogriseus. The sequence goes on along the minus strand of NZ_JACHMS010000001.1, from coordinate 6,742,308 downwards.
CGGTGGCCTTCGCGACCATCGGCGACCCCAACGTGTACTCGACGTTCACCTACCTCGCGCAGACCATCGCCGAGCTGGTGCCGGGGACCGCCGTGTCGACCGTGCCCGGGATCACCGCCATGCAGGACCTCGCCGCCCGGTCGGGGGCCGTCCTGACCGAGGGCACCGAGCCGCTCACGCTCGTGCCCGTCACCGCCGGGGCCGCCGTGCTGAAGGACGCCCTGGCCGGGCCCGGGACCGTGGTCGCCTACAAGTTCGGGCGGCAGGCGCACGAGGTCGCCGAGGCGCTGCGGGAGACCGGGCGGCTCGCCGACGCCGTCTGGGGATCGGCCCTCGGGCTCCCGGAGGAGTCCGTGCGTCCGGCCGCCGATCTCGACGAGGCGCCCCTGCCCTATCTGTCGACGCTCATCGCGCCCGCCCGGCGCGAGGGCGGACGGGGCGGAAAGCTCTGACGCACCCCGTCCACCATCGCCCCGCCCCCCTTCACCCCCTGTACGAGAGGACCCATCCCATGGCCGACGCCCCCGCCGGCAAAGTGACCTTCGTCGGCGCCGGCCCCGGCGCCGCGGACCTGCTGACGTTCCGCGCCGCGCGCGCCATCGCCGAGGCCGACGTCGTGATCTGGGCGGCCAGCCTGGTCCAGGAGGAGGTCCTCGAGCACGCCCGCGAGGACGCGGAGATCCTCGACTCGGCGACCATGTCCCTGGAGGACGTCGTCGCCGTGTACGAGCGGGCCCGCGCCGAGGGGTTGAAGGTCGCCCGGATCCACTCCGGCGACCCGGCCCTGTGGGGCGGCACTCAGGAGCAGGTCGACCGCTGTGCCGAGATCGGCATCGCGACCGAGATCGTGCCCGGCGTGTCCTCCTTCTCGGCCGTCGCGGCGCTCGCGCAGCGCGAGCTGACCATCCCGGAGGTCGCGCAGTCGGTCGTGCTGACCCGTCTCGGCGGCGGCAAGACGCCCATGCCGCCCGGGGAGGAGGTCCGGGAGTTCGCCAAGCACGGCACGACCATGGCGGTGTTCCTCTCCGCCGCCCGCAGCGGGCAGCTGGTGCGGGAGCTGCTGGAGGGCGGCTACCCGACGACGACCCCGGTCGTGGTGGCGTACCAGGCGACCTGGCCGGAGGAGCTGATCGTGAAGTGCACGATCGGCACGCTGGAGGAGACGGTCAAGGAGCACAAGCTCTGGAAGCACACCCTGTTCCTGGTCGGCCCGGCGCTCGACGCCCAGGGCACGCGCTCGCACCTGTACCACCCGGGCCACTTCCACGGGTACCGCAAGGCCGACCCGGAGGCCCGCCGGGCGCTGCGCGAGCGGGGGGCGAGTACGTGATCACGGTGGTCGGCACGGGGACGGGGGCGGCGGCTTCCGACGACGTCCTCGCCGGTGCCGAGCTGGTCGTGGGCGGTCGGCGGCATCTCGACGCCGCCAGGCTGCCGGAGACGGCCGAGCGGGTCGTGCTCGGGCCTCTCGCGCCGGCCCTCGACACCATCGGCGAGTACCTCGCGAAGGACCGTCCCGTTCTGGTGCTGGCCTCCGGCGATCCCGGCTTCTTCGGGATCGTGCGGGTGCTGGCGGAGCGGTTCGGTCCGGAGCGGCTGGATGTGCGGCCCGGAGTGTCGTCGGTCGCGGCCGCGTTCGCGCGGATCGGGCTGCCGTGGGACGACGCCGTGGTGGTGAGCGCCCACGGGCGGGAGCTGCGGACGGCCGTCAACGTGTGCCGGGCGCAGGCGAAGACGGCCGTGCTGACCGGGCCGGGCGCGGGTCCGGCGGAGCTGGGTGCCGCGTTGCGGGACGCGGCACGGGTGCTGGTCGTCGCGTCCGGGCTCGGCTCGGACGCGGAGCGCGTGGAGCGGGTGACACCCGCCGAGGCCGCCGCCCGGGACTGGGGCACGGCGGTGAACGTGGTGCTGTGCCTGGACGAGACGCGGGCGCTCGGCCCCGTCCGGACGGTCGCGGGCCCCGGGGAGCGGCCCGCCGGCTGGGCCCTGGAGGAGGCGGAGTTCGCCCACCGGGACTCGATGATCACCAAGTTCGAGGTGCGGGCGCTGGCCCTGGCCCGGCTGGGGCCGCGCCCGGGCGACCTGGTGTGGGACGTGGGCGCGGGCTCGGGGTCCGTGGCCGTGGAGTGCGCGCGGCTCGGTGCGGCCGTGACCGCGGTGGAGAAGACCGCCGACGGTGTGGAGCGGGTCCGCGCCAACGCCGTCGCGCACGGAGTGGACGTGCGGGTGGTGCGGGGCTCGGCACCGGAGGCGCTGGCGGAGCTCGCCGAGACCCCGGACGCCGTGTTCGTGGGGGGCGGCGGGCGCGAACTGCCCGCCATCGTCGGCGCGTGCGCGCGGCGGGCCCGGCGCACGGTGGTCGTCGCCATGGCGGCCCTCGACCGGGTGCCGGCCGCGCGCGAGGCCCTGACGAGCGTCGGTTACACCTGCGACGGCGTGCTGCTGCAGTCGTCGCGGCTCGCGCCGCTGCCCGGGGACGTGACCCGGCTCGCGGCGACCAACCCCGTTTTCCTGCTGTGGGGCGTCCGGCCTCCGGCAGCTGTCGAAGAAGGAGTCGCCCAGTGATCGGCCTCATTTCCGCCACCGCGGCGGGAGCGGCTGCCCGGGACCGGCTGGCCGCCGCGTGGCCGGACCGCACCCGGGTGTACGAGGGTCCCGTCGGGGACGCCGTACGGACCGCGTTCGCGCAGTGCGAGCAGCTCGTGTGCTTCCTGGCGACGGGCGCGGTGGTGCGGCTGGTGGCGCCGCTGCTGTCCGGCAAGACCGAGGACCCGGGCGTGGTGTGCGTCGACGAGGGCGGGCGGTTCGCCGTGTCCCTGCTGGGCGGGCACGCGGGCGGCGCCAACGAACTCGCCCGCGAGGTGGGCGACCTGCTGCGTGCCGAGCCGGTGGTGACGACGGCCACGGACGCCGTGGACCTGGCGGGCCTTGACACCCTCGGCCTGCCCGTGGAGGGCGATGTCGCCGGGGTGTCGCGGGCGCTGCTGGACGGTGAGGCGGTGGCGCTGCGGGCCGAGGCGGCCTGGCCGCTGCCGCCGCTGCCGGTGACGGACGAGGGGTCGTACACGATCCGGCTGACCGACCGGCTCGTGGAGGCGGCCGAGCGCGAGGCCGTGCTGCGTCCGCCGACCCTGGTCGTCGGGGTCGGGGCGTCGAAGGGCGCCCCCGTGGAGGAGGTCCTCGGGCTGGTCGAGGACGCCCTGCGGGAGGCCGGGCTGTCGATGGCGTCCGTCGCCGAACTCGCCACCGTCGACGCCAAGGCGGAGGAGCCCGGCATCGTCGAGGCCGCGCGGCGGCTCGGGGTGCCGCTGGTGACGTACTCCGCGGAGGAGCTGGCCGGGGTCGACGTGCCCAATCCGTCCGACGCGCCGCTCGCGGCCGTCGGGACCCCGTCGGTGGCGGAGGCCGCCGCGCTCGTCGGCGGGGGCGAACTCCTCGTGCCCAAGCGGAAGTCGGCCGCGAGCCCGGCCATGGCGACCTGTGCGGTCGTACGGCGTCCGGGGCGCGGGCGCCTCGCGGTGGTCGGGCTCGGGCCCGGCGCCCGGGACCTGCTCACGCCGCGCGGGAAGGCCGAACTGCGGCGCGCTTCCGTACTCGTGGGGCTCGACCAGTACGTCGACCAGATCCGTGATCTGCTGCGGCCCGGCACCCGGATCCTGGAGTCGGGGCTCGGCGCCGAGGAGGAGCGGGCCCGCACGGCGGTCGAGGAGGCCCGCAAGGGGCAGGCCGTCGCGCTGATCGGCAGCGGGGACGCGGGCGTCTACGCCATGGCCTCCCCCGCGCTGGCCGAAGCCTCGGACGACATCGACGTGGTCGGTGTGCCCGGGGTGACGGCGGCGCTCGCGGCCGGTGCGATCCTGGGCGCCCCGCTGGGCCACGACCACGTGTCGATCAGCCTGTCCGACCTGCACACGCCGTGGGAGGTCATCGAGCGGCGGGTGCGCGCCGCGGCCGAGGCGGACATCGTGGTCACCTTCTACAACCCGCGTTCGCGCGGCCGCGACTGGCAGCTCCCCAAGGCGCTGGGCATCCTCGCCGAGCACCGCACACCGGCGACGCCGGTCGGGGTCGTGCGCAACGCCTCGCGGCCGGACGAGTCCAGCCGGCTCACCACCCTGGGCGCGCTCGACCCGGCGACGGTCGACATGATGACGGTCGTGACCGTGGGGAACACCGCGACCCGGGACATCGCGGGGCGCATGGTGACCCCGCGCGGCTACCGCTGGCAGTCGGCGCAGGAGGGCTCCGAGTGAACCGTGTCGTTCATCCCATCGAGGTGGAGTCCTACCGGCGCATGCGCGCCCGGCTGGACACCTCGCACTTCCCGCCGCTGACCCGGGCGGTCGTGGAGCGGGTCGTCCACTCCGCCGCCGACCTCGACTACGCCGGCGACCTCGTCATGGACGAGGCCGACCTGGAGAAGGCGCACGCGGCGCTGCACGCCGGGGCGCCCGTCGTCGTGGACGTGGCGATGGTCGGCGCCGGCATCACCCGGCGCGAGACCGTCTGCCGTCTGAAGGACGCCGAGTCCGGTCCCGGTCTGACCCGTTCCGCGCACGCCATCCGGCTCGCCCACGAGCAGGTCGGCCCCGGCGCCCTCTGGGTGATCGGCAACGCGCCGACCGCGCTGGAGGAACTGCTGACGCTCGACGCCGACCCCGCACTCGTCATCGGGCTGCCCGTCGGTTTCGTCGGAGCCGTGGAATCGAAGGCCGCGCTGCGCGAGAGCGGACTGCCCGCCGTGAGCAACGTGTCCGAGAAGGGCGGGTCGGCGGTCGCCGCCGCCGCGCTCAACGCCCTGCTGTACCACCCCACTTCCGCCGAGGAGAAACTGTGACCACCCCGCCCGCCCTGCTCATCGCCGGCCACGGCACCCGGGACGACGCCGGAGCCGAGGCGTTCCGCGACTTCGTACGGCAGCTGGGGGCCCGGCACCCCGAACTGCCCGTCGCGGGCGGCTTCATCGAACTGTCCCCGCCGCCGCTGGGCGAGGCCGTCACCGAGCTGGTCGAGCAGGGCGTGCGGCGGTTCGCCGCCGTCCCGCTGATGCTGGTGTCCGCCGGGCACGCCAAGGGCGACATCCCGGCGGCCCTGGCCCGCGAGAAGGAGCGGCACCCGGGCATCTCGTACACGTACGGGCGTCCGCTGGGCCCGCACCCGGCGCTGCTGAACGTGCTGGAGCGGCGGCTGGACGAGGCCCTGGGGTCGGCGGGCCGCACGCCCGGCGACCGGGCCGACGTGACGGTCCTGCTGGTCGGTCGCGGCTCCACGGACCCGGACGCCAACGCCGAGGTGCACAAGGCGGCCCGGCTGCTGTGGGAGGGACGCGGGTACGCGGGCGTCGAGACGGCGTTCGTGTCGCTGGCGGCGCCGGACGTGCCGAGCGGGCTCGACCGCTGTGTGCGGCTGGGCGCGCGACGGATCGTCGTCCTGCCCTACTTCCTGTTCACGGGCATCCTGCCGGACCGGGTCCGGCACCAGACAGAGGGCTGGGCGGCCGCTCACCCGGAGGTCGAGGTGCTGTCGGCCGACGTCATCGGGCCGGAGCCGGAGCTGCTGGACCTGGTGTGGGAGCGCTACGAGGAGGCCGTCAAGGGTGACCTGCGGATGAACTGCGACTCCTGCGTGTACCGCATCGCGCTGCCGGGCTTCGAGGACAAGGTGGGCATGCCGCAGCAGCCGCATTTCCACCCGGACGACGACGACCACCACCACGGTCACGGGCACCACCACGGTGCTCACTCGCATGCGCACTGAGAGCGGGCACGATCTGCGTCACCACGGGGACGCGGAGGTCCGGGACGACGGCGGTTCGCTCGTCGACCTGGCCGTGAACGTCCGCGCGGACACGCCGCCGCTCTGGCTGCGGGAACACATCGCCGCCTCGCTCGGCGGGCTCGCGGCCTACCCGGACGGGCGGGCCGCGCGGGCGGCGGTGGCCGCGCGGCACGGGCTCCCGGTGGAGCGGGTGCTGCTGACGGCGGGCGCGGCGGAGGCGTTCGTGCTGCTGGCACGGGCGCTGAAGGTGCGACGGCCGGTCGTCGTGCACCCTCAGTTCACGGAGCCGGAGGCGGCACTGCGGGACGCGGGGCACCCGGTCGGCCGGGTGCTGCTGCGGGAGGAGGACGGCTTCCGGCTGGACCCTGCGGCCGTGCCCGAGGACGCGGACCTGGTGGTGATCGGCAACCCGACGAACCCGACGTCGGTGCTGCACCCGGCGGACGCGCTCGCCGGAGTCGCCCGGCCGGGGCGGACGCTGGTGGTCGACGAGGCGTTCATGGACGCGGTGCCGGGCGAGAGCGAGGCCCTGGCGGGCCGCGTCGACGTGCCGGGGCTCGTGGTGCTGCGCAGCCTGACCAAGACCTGGGGGCTGGCCGGGCTGCGGATCGGCTACGTGCTGGCGGCGCCCGAGACGATCGAGGACCTCCAGCGGGCGCAGCCGCTGTGGCCGGTGTCGACCCCGGCCCTGGCCGCGGCCGAGGCGTGCGTGGGCCCGCGGGCGGTGGCGGAGGCGGCCCACGTGGCGCACCGCGTCGCCGCGGACCGCGCCCATCTGCTGGCCGGCCTCGACCGATTCGCCCCGGCCGGGCTGCGGGTGGCCGGTCCCGCGCAGGGCCCGTTCGTCCTGCTCCGCCTGCCGGGGGCGTCCGCCGTCCGCCGGCGCCTGCGCGACCTCGGCTACGCCGTGCGCCGCGGGGACACGTTCCCCGGGCTGGACGAGGAGTGGCTCCGGCTGGCGGTCCGGGACCGCAGGACGACGGACGGGTTCCTGCACGCCCTGGAACGGGCTCTGACGGACTGACTCCCCACCCGTCGAGGTGCCCGACCGGCGCCGCCGCGGATCAGCCGCGGCGGCGGGCCAGGGCCACCGCTCCGCCGCCCGCCGCGAGCAGGGCGAGGGCGGCGCCCATGAGGTACGGCGTGGTCGAACTGCCGCCCGTCTCGGCCAGGTCCGCCTCCGCGGGTTCTCCCTGCGGCTTCACGTCGGCGGGTGGGGTGGCCTGCTCGGCCGGGGGCTGTGCGGCGGACTCGGGCTGCGGGGTCTTGCAGGTCGCCTCGGCCAGGGTGACCGTGCCGTCGACCTCCGCGACGTTCAGCTTCAACGGGTTGACGGACACCTTGAGTTCGAGGGCGGTGGCGGCGGCCGTACGGGCCGTGGTCCGGGTGCTGGAGAGGTCCAGGCGCACCTCGCCGACGCCCGGCACCTCGACGTCCGTCGGGCCGTCGGCGGACAGGGCCACGCGCTTTCCGAGCACGGTCACCGAGCCGGGCACGCCGGTCGTGGCGAACGTCTTCTTCCCCACCTCGCAGGTGGCCCTGGCCGTGACCTGCTCGACCTCGATCAGCGACAGCAGCGGCAGTCCGGGGACATGGAGGCGGGCGTGGGCCAGGGTGGCGCTGCCCTCGGCCTTCGTGGCGGTCGCCGTCGCTCTCGCCTCGGCCACCTCCGCGCCCAGCACGCTGAACGGCCGACCGCCGTCCACCGCGTCGAGGGTGGCCGTCAGCGTGGTCTTCTCGGCGCTGCGCGGGGCCCGGACGTCGTTGAGGGAGACGGTGAGGGGGACGTTCACCGACTTGTTCAGCAGGGAGACGTCCAGGCCGGTGCGCAGGACGACGGCGCTCGCGCGGCCGTGGTCGCCGGTGGCGTGCGCCGAGCTCACGCCGGTCAGTGCCAGGGGCCCGGCGGCGAGGGCCGTGACGGTCGCGACGGTCGCCAGCCGGCGTGCGGGCATGCGGAAGGAAGGGCTGTTCACGGTGGGGACTCCAGGAGAGACAGGCTCGGGACCCGGACAGAATCGCCGCACCGCGCGCACGGCGTCAGCGATCCGACGCCGCTTCACTCCAACGTGGCGATACCGCGGATCCATTCGAATCTCCCGGCACAGGCGTTCCCCGCCGCCACCCTCCCGGGTTGCCCGGCCCCACCGTCCCGGGTTGCCCGGCCTCACCCTCGCGGTAGCCCGGCCATCACCCTCACGGTCGCCCGGCCACCACCCTCACGGTCGTCCCGCCGTCGCCCTCACGGTCGTCCCGCCGTCGCCCTCGCGGTCAGCCGACCACACGTCCGTTCAGCACCACCCGGCGCGGCGAGGTCAGCACCCGTACGTCGGCCCGCGGGTCCTCGTCGTAGACGACCAGGTCGGCCGGGGCGCCCTCGTCCAGGCCGGGACGGCCGAGCCAGGCGCGGGCCGTCCAGGTGCCCGCCGCGAGTGCCTCGACGGGCGGGATGCCGGCGGTGACGAGTTCGCCGACCTCGGCGCCGGCCAGACCGTGGGCGAGGCCGCCGCCGGCGTCGGTGCCGACGAAGACGGGGATACCGGCGTCGTAGGCGTTCCGCACGGTGTCGTAGCGGCGTTCGTGGAGCCGGCGCATATGGGCCGACCAGCGGGGGAACTTGCTCTCGCCGCCGTCCGCGAGCTGCGGGAAGGTGGCGATGTTGACCAGGGTCGGAACGATGGCGACGCCCCGCTCGGCGAACAGCGGGACGAGGTCCTCGGTCAGGCCCGTCGCGTGTTCGATGCAGTCGATGCCCGCCTCGACGAGGTCCCGCAGGGAGTCCTCGGAGAAGCAGTGCGCGGTCACGCGGGCGCCCAGGCGGTGGGCCTCGGCGATCGCCGCCTCGACGGCCTCGCGGGGCCAGCAGGCCGACAGGTCGCCGAGGTCGCGGTCGATCCAGTCGCCGACCAGCTTGACCCAGCCGTCGCCGCGCCGGGCCTCCTGGCCGACGTAGGCGACCAGGTCCTCCGGCTCGATCTCCCAGGCGTAGTTGCGGATGTAGCGGCGGGTGCGGGCGATGTGCCGCCCGGCACGGATGATCTTCGGCAGGTCCTCGCGGTCGTCGATCCAGCGGGTGTCGGAGGGTGAGCCGGCGTCGCGGATGAGCAGCGTGCCCGCGTCCCGGTCGGTCAGGGCCTGCTTCTCGGCGACGTCCTCGGGGACCGGGCCGTGCCGGTCGAGTCCGACGTGGCAGTGCGCGTCGACGAGGCCGGGCAGGGCCCAGCCGACGACCGTGCGGATGTCGCGGGCGCCGGCGGGACGGTCGTAGGAGACGCGGCCGTCGACCACCCACAGCTCGTCCCGGACGTCCTCGGGCCCGACGAGCACCCGTCCCTTCACGTGCAGCACCGTGCGATCGCTCATGCACCGCACCTTAGTGAGCGGGCGGCCGGGCCTCGAAGGGGGCCGGTGTGCGCGGGACTCGGCGCGCAGGGGGATGAGGGCCGCCGGTTACCCTCGATGCGATCGAACCTGCTGTGAGTGAAGAGAGCTTTGCCGTGACGCATCCGTTTCTGGACCTGTCCCCGCTCGGCGCGGACCGCTTCGCCGCGATCGAGGACCGCGTGGCGCGGCTGCTGAGCACCGGGCAGGACGTCGTGATCATGCAGGGCGAGGCGCTGCTGCCGCTGGAGGGCGCGATCCGCGCCGCGGCCGGTCCGGGCACGACGGCGCTGAACGTCGTCACGGGGCCGTACGGACAGACCTTCGGCGACTGGCTGCGGGACTGCGGTGCCACGGTGATGGACCTGGCGGTGCCCTTCCACACGGCGGTCACGGCCGAGGAGATCCGGCAGGCCTTCGCCGAGCACCCGGAGATCGACTTCGTGTCGCTGGTGCACGCGGAGGCGGCGACCGGCAACACCAACCCGGTCGCGGAGATCGGCGAGGTGGTGCGGGCGCACGGGGCGCTGTTCTACCTGGACGCGGTGGCGTCGATCGGGGCCGAGCCGGTGCTGCCGGACGCGTGGGGCGTGGACCTGTGCGTGATCGGGGCGCAGAAGGCGATGGGCGGTCCGGCCGGGGTGTCGGCGGTGTCGGTGAGCGACCGGGCCTGGGCGCGGATGGCGGCCAACCCGAAGGCGCCGCGACGGTCGTACCTGTCGCTCCTCGACTGGAAGGAGCGGTGGATCGACGGTGGCCGCAAGGCACTGCTGCACGCGCCGGCGCAGCTGGAGATGCTGGCGCTGGAGGCGTGTGTGGAGCGGATCGAAGCGACCGGTCTCGACGCGGTGATGGCCCGGCACGCGTCCGCCGCCGCGGCGACCCGGGCCGGGGCGGTGGCGCTCGGCGGCGGGCTGGAGCCGTACGTGTACGAGGCGCGGGACGCGGCACCGGTGGCCACGACACTGCGGGCGCCGTCCGAGGTGGTGGCGTCGGAGCTGGTCCGGCGGGCGCTGGAGGCGGATCCGGCGGTGCCGCTGGCCGCGGGCGGCGGTGCGCTGGCCAAGGAGATGATCCGGGTCAACCACTACGGCGCGGACGCGACGCCGGGGGCGGTGCGGGCCAGTCTGGCGGCGCTGGGCGCGGCGCTCTCCGAGCAGGGGCTTCCGGTGGATGTGGAGGCGGCGCTGCGGGCCGTCGAGGGGGCGTGGCGGTAGTCGTCGGCTGTCGTGAACCGGGGCACCGGTGTCAGTGCCCCGTGCCATGCTCCCCGTATGACCGCCAACACACCTGCTGACACCCCTGTCCTGCCCGACGGCCGCCCCGTCCCGCGTCTCACGGGCGACGAGCGGGCCATGCTCGAGAGCTGGCTGGACTTTCACCGGGCCACACTGGAGCTGAAGTGCGCCGGGCTCGACGACGCGCAGGTGCGGATCGCGGCGGCCGAGCCGTCTTCGCTGACCCTGCTCGGGCTGGTGCAGCACCTCGCCGAGGTCGAGCGGAACTGGTTCCAGCGGGTGGCCGGCGGGCTCGCCGTACCGCCGGTGTTCGAGGACGCGACCGGCTACGCGCTGGACCCGGCGCGGGGGCTCGACGAGGCACTCGGGATCTGGCGGCGGGAGATCGCGCGGGGGCGGGAGCTGTGCGCCGGGCTGCCGCTGGACCACGTAGGGCGGGTCTCCGAGGGGCCGGTGCCCGGCATGGAGGTCAGCCTGCGCTGGGTCCTCATCCACATGATCGAGGAGTACGCACGGCACAACGGTCACGCCGATCTCCTGCGGGAACGCATCGACGGAGTGACCGGGGCTTGAATTCCTCGTGCTATCCGGAACATCCCACATGTAAGCTGGCACACAATTAAGAATTCTTCCAAGAACAGGTCGCCCTATTCTTCTGCCCGTTTTTCCCGGTCCTAAACGCGTAGATTTTGAGGACACTCGGCGGGGAAATTCTGTCAGATCTCGCGGGGGTTACACGGCTGTGACGCGTTACACACTGTGACCGCTTTGCCCGGTAATTACCGGGCAATATCGGGCATTCCGCCACCTCGATACGTGAATCCGCGCGCTCGCGCGATAACACAGACGAGGCTCATATGTAACCCCGACCGGCGATGCAATTTTGAATTTGGCTGGGTAAGTTCAATTCGCATGACTGCCGTACAAGCAGATCCGCAAATCGACCGCCCCACGGTGGCTGACGGAGCCGCACTCTGGCGGATGGCGAAGGACTCGAAGGTTCTCGACCTGAACTCGTCCTACAGCTATCTGCTGTGGTGCCGCGACTTCGCCGCCACCTCGGCCGTCGCCCGCGACGAGCAGGGCGAGCCGATGGGTTTCATCACCGGGTACGTGCGGCCGGACAGCCCGCGCACCCTGCTGGTCTGGCAGGTGGCGGTGGACGAGGCCCACCGCGGGCGCGGACTGGCCGCCGCGCTGCTCGACGGTCTGGTCGCACGGACCACTGCCGAGCTGGAGGTGACGACGGTGGAGACCACCATCACTCCGGGCAACACCGCCTCGGAGCGCCTGTTCACGTCGTTCGCCGAGCGTCACGGCGCCCGGCTGGAGCGCGAGGTGCTGTTCGACACGGGCCTGTTCCCCGACGGGCCGCACGACGCAGAGGTGCTGTACCGCATCGGCCCCCTGCCCCACTGACTTTCCTGACGCCCCGCCCGACTCCCGCAGACTTCCCCCACGCACCGAGGAGCGATTCTTCGTGACCATCACCCAGCCGGACCTGAGTGTCTTCGAGACCGTCGAGTCCGAGGTACGCAGCTACTGCCGCGGCTGGCCCACCGTCTTCGACCGTGCGGTGGGAAGCCGCATGTACGACGAGGACGGCCATGAGTACCTCGACTTCTTCGCCGGAGCGGGGTCACTGAACTACGGGCACAACAACCCGGTCCTGAAACGCGCGCTGATCGACTACCTGGAGCGGGACGGCGTCACGCACGGGCTCGACATGTCGACCACCGCCAAGCGCACGTTCCTGGAGGCCTTCCAGAACCTGCTGCTGCGCCCGCGTGACCTGCCGTACAAGGTCATGTTCCCGGGCCCGACCGGCACCAACGCCGTGGAGGCTGCGCTGAAGCTGGCGCGCAAGGTGAAGGGGCGCGAGTCGATCGTGTCGTTCACCAACGCCTTCCACGGCATGTCGCTGGGCTCGCTGGCCGTCACCGGCAACGCCTTCAAGCGCGCCGGCGCCGGTATCCCGCTGGTGCACGGCACGCCCATGCCGTTCGACAACTACTTCGACGGCACGGTCGAGGACTTCCTGTGGTTCGAGCGGCTGCTGGAGGACCAGGGCTCCGGCCTCAACAAGCCGGCCGCCGTGATCGTCGAGACCGTGCAGGGCGAGGGCGGCATCAACGTGGCCCGGCCCGAGTGGCTGCGCGCCCTGTCCGAGCTGTGCGAGCGGCAGGACATGCTCCTGATCGTCGATGACATCCAGATGGGCTGCGGCCGTACCGGCGCCTTCTTCTCCTTCGAGGAGGCGGGCATCGTGCCGGACATCGTCACCGTCTCGAAGTCGATCAGCGGCTACGGCATGCCCATGTCGCTGTGCCTGTTCAAGCCCGAGCTCGACATCTGGGAGCCGGGCGAGCACAACGGCACCTTCCGCGGCAACAACCCCGCGTTCGTCACGGCCACCGCGACCCTGGAGACCTACTGGGCCGACGGTTCCGCGATGGAGAAGCAGACCCGCAAGCGCGGCGAGCAGGTCGAGCAGGCGCTGATCTCCATCACCGAGGAGAACCTGGCCGACGTGAAGGAGTACCGGGGCCGCGGCCTGGTGTGGGGCCTGGAGTTCCACGACAAGGCCCGCGCGGGCAAGGTCGCCAAGCGCGCCTTCGAGCTCGGACTGCTCATCGAGACGTCCGGCCCGGAGAGCGAGGTCGTGAAGATGCTTCCCGCCCTCACCATCACGCCCGAGGAGCTGGACGAGGGCCTCAGCATGCTGGCCCGCGCCGTCCGAGAGACCGCCTGACCAACCGAGCATCACTCATCTAGGAGGCATCGCAGCACCGTGATTGTCCGTTCGTTCAAGGAGATCGAAGGTACCGACCGGCACGTGAAGGCGGCGTCCGGTACGTGGGAGAGCAAGCGCATCGTCCTCGCCAAGGAGAAAGTCGGTTTCTCCCTGCACGAGACGGTCCTCTACGCGGGTACGGAGACGTCGATGTGGTACGCGAACCACATCGAGGCCGTCGTCTGTGTGGAGGGCGAGGCCGAGCTGACCGACCACGAGACCGGGCTGACCCACACGATCACGCCCGGCACCATGTACCTCCTGGACGGGCACGAGAGGCACACGCTGCGGGTCAAGCAGGACTTCCGCTGCCTCTGCGTGTTCAACCCGCCCGTGACCGGACGGGAGGACCACGACGAGAACGGCGTCTACCCGCTGCTCACCGAGGAGGTGTGACGTTTCCATGACCGCCACCACCGACACCACCACCGGTATCCCCGACCTCTATCCCAGTCGCGGTGCCGTCGAGGCGCTGACCCCGCGCCAGGACCCGGTCGTCTGGGGCGCACCCGACGCCCCGGGGCCGGTCGCCCCGGCCGACCTGCTGTCCTTCGAGCGCGACGGCTTCCTGGCCATCGACGAGCTCATCACCGAGGACGAGGTCGCGGTCTACCGCAACGAGCTGAACCGGCTGGTGCACGACCCGGACATGCGGGCCGACGAGCGGTCGATCGTCGAGCCGAAGTCCGAGGAGATCCGCACGGTCTTCGAGGTGCACAAGATCAGCGAGGTGTTCGCCCGGCTGGTCCGCGACGAACGGGTCGTCGGACGGGCGCGGCAGATCCTCGGCTCGGACGTGTACGTCCATCAGTCGCGGATCAACGTCAAGCCGGGGTTCGGCGCCAGTGGTTTCTACTGGCACTCGGACTTCGAGACGTGGCACGCCGAGGACGGTCTGCCGCGGATGCGCACGGTGTCGGTCTCGATCGCGCTGACCGAGAACTACGACACCAACGGCGGACTCATGATCATGCCGGGGTCGCACAAGACGTTCCTCGGGTGCGCCGGTGAGACGCCGAAGGACAACTACAAGAAGTCGCTGCAGATGCAGGACGCGGGCACGCCCTCGGACGAGGCGCTGACCCAGCTGGCCACGCAGCACGGCATCAAGCTGTTCACGGGCAAGGCCGGGTCGGCGACCTGGTTCGACTGCAACGCCATGCACGGTTCCGGCGACAACATCACGCCGTTCCCGCGCAGCAACGTGTTCATCGTGTTCAACAGTGTGGAGAACACGGCGGTCGAACCCTTCGCGGCGCCGGTGCGGCGGCCGGAGTTCATTGGCGCGCGGGACTTCACGCCGGTCCGGTGACCGCTCTTCGGCCGGGGGTCCGGGGGTTGCTCCCCGGACGGCACAGCATTGGCGCGCGGGACTTCACGCCGGTCCGGTGACCGCTCTTCGGCCGGGGGTCCGGGGGTTGCTCCCCGGACGGCACAGCATTGGCGCGCGGGACTTCACGCCGGTCCGGTGACCGCTCTTCGGCCGGGGGTCCGGGGGTTGCTCCCCGGACGGCACAGCATTGGCGCGCGGGACTTCACGCCGGTCCGGTGACCGCTCTTCGGCCGGGGGTCCGGGGGTTGCTCCCCGGACGGCACAGCATTGGCGCGCGGGACTTCACGCCCGTGCGATGACCGCCGGTCAGCGGTGAGACGGCCGTGTGACAGAGCTGCCGGGTGGGGCCTCCTCGTGTGGGACGGGAGGCCCCACCCGGTTTTGTCATGCCGCGAGGACCTCCAGCAGCCGGTCCACGTCCGCGGTCGTGTTGTAGAGGTGGAACGCGGCCCGCAGGTTTCCGGCCCGGTCGGAGACCTCGATGCCCGCCCGGCTCAGCTCGCCCTGGCGGTGGCCGAGCCCCGGCACCGACACGATCGCCGAGCCCGGCGCGGGCACCGCCTCGTGTCCCAGTCCGGCGAGCCCGGCACGGAAGCGGTCCGCGAGGCCGACGTCGTGGGCGTGCACGACGTCCACGCCGATCTCTTCCAGCAGCTCCAGTGAGGCGCGCAGCCCGGCGTAGGTGAAGAGGGCCGGGCTGACGTCGAACCGCCGTGCGGAGTGGGCGAGTTCCTCGACGGGGCCGTAGCAGCTGTCCCAGGGGCGTTCCCCGGCGACCCAGCCCGCGAGCAGCGGCGTGAGCCCGCCGAAGTCCCGCGGGGCGACGAAGAACGAGGCCCCGTGCGGGCCCAGCAGCCACTTGAACCCGACGGCGGCGAGGAAGTCGTCCGCGTCCGCCTCCATCGGCAGCCAGCCGGCCGACTGCGAGGCGTCGACGTAGGTACGGGCGCCGTGCGCCCGGGCCGCCGCACGCACGGCCGGCAGATCGGCGAGGCGGCCGTCGGCGGACTGGGCGGCGCTGACCGCGACCAGCGCCGTGCCGGGTCGGACGGACTCGGCGAGCCGTTCCAGGGGCACGGCGCGCACCTTGAGGTCGCCGCGCGCGTGGAACGGGTTCACCAGCGAGGAGAAGTCGCCCTCCGCCGTGAGGACTTCGGCACCGGCGGGCAGCGAGGCGGCGATCAGCCCGCCGTACTCGGCGACCGAGGCCCCGGTCGCGACGCGCTCGGCCGGAACGCCGGCCAGCCGGGCGAAGGACGCGCGGGCGGCCTCCACGTCCTCGTACAGGGGACCCAGGGGCGTGCCCTCGGCCCGCATCCGCACCGCCGCCTGCACGGCGTCGACGGTCCGGGCGGGCAGGAGCCCGTTGCTCGCGGTGTTGAGGTAGGTGTGCTTCGGGGTGAACTCGGCACGGACGAGGTTCTCGAAGGTCTCCATGGGACCACTCTGCGTCCCCGGGATCTCCCCGTCCATTGCCGATTTCTGCGTGATGCCGCTAAGGAGCGCTTATGGGTGCGCTCCGACCTGGGCGTTTCAGTGCTGGGGCACGGCGCAGCCGTCCGGGCCGTAGGCGTCCGCGCCGTCGCCGCCGTCGACGATCTTCAGGGGCGAGGGCTCTCCGTACGCCTGGGTGAGGGCCCGGGCGAAGACCTCGGCGGGCTGGGCACCGGAGACGCCGTACTTCCGGTCGAGGACGAAGAAGGGCACGCCGTTCGCCCCGAGCTGTGCGGCCTCGCGCTCGTCGGCGCGGACCTCGTCGGCGTACGCCTCCGGGTCGGCCAGCACCGCGCGCACGGCGTCCGTGTCGAGACCGGCGGCCGCGGCGAGCTCCACCAGCCGCTCGTCGTCGTCGAAGACCGACCGCTCCTCGGCGAAGTTGGCCCGGTAGAGCAGGTCGAGCAGCTGCTCCTGGCGGCCCTGCTCCTTGGCGAGGTGCAGCAGGCGGTGCATGTCGAAGGTGCTGCCGTGGTCGCGGCCCCGGGTGCGGTAGTCGAGGCCTTCCGCCGCGGCCTGGGCGCCGAGGTTGTCCTCCCCCGCCTCGGCCTGCGCGGCGCTCATCCCGTACTTCTTGGTGAGCATCGTGATCACGGGCTGGATGTCGTCCTTGGCGCGGCCGGGGTCCAGCTCGAAGGAGCGGTGCACGACCTCGACCTCGTCGCGGTACGGGAAGTCCCGCAGCGCCTTCTCGAAGCGGGCCTTGCCCACGTAGCACCAGGGGCAGGCGATGTCGCTCCAGATCTCGACGCGCATGTCTCGGCTCTCTCCAGGTCGTACGGGTACGGAGACTCCCTCCGCCAAGTGGATGAACGTTCAAGCAGCGGGGTTCATTCCCCGGGGACGGCGAACCGCATCCGCAGGTGGTGGTCGCCGGGCCCGGGCGGTTCCGGGGACCAGCCCTGCCGCCGGTAGAACCCCTGCGCCCGCTGGTTGCCGACGTGCACGTCGAGGACGGCCGTACGCCTGCCGTCGGCCCGCCACTCCTCCACACAGGCCGCGTGCAGGGCGGTGCCGACGCCGGCTCGCCAGTGGTCGGGGTCGACGTGGAACTGGAACAGCTTCACCGTGTCCGCCGGGGCGCCCTCCGGGGTGCGGAAGGAGGCCAGGCCGATGATGTGTCCCCCCTCGACGACGCCCAGCACGCGGCCGTCCGGCCGCGTGAGGGCGCCGCGCCAGGAGGCGCTCCAGTCGGTGCCGTCCTGCGGCACCCCACCCGGGTAGTACGTCGCCCGGGCCCGCGCGTGCAGCGCGACGACGTCCGCCACCTCGGAGGGCAGGACGGTACGGATCACACGGCCGGGAAGCACTCTGTCACCGATCATGGAACGGAGGACGTGACCGGGCCGGTACGCGGTTCCCGGCTCGCCCTCAGTTGCCGTCGCGCAGATCGTCCGGCCCGCCCTCAACTGCCGTCGCGCAGATCGTCCGGCCAGCTCGGCCTGAACTCGACATGGTCGTACGTCACCACACAGCCCTCCCCCATCGGGGACTGGGCCATGAAGCCGACCAGGGCCGCGCCGGTCTCCTTCTCGCCACCGAGGGTGAACAGGCGGACGAAGGTCCAGCGTTCGCCGTCGCGCGAGGCGTGGAAGGCGAAGGCCCGGCCGGTGCGGCTGACCCGGAGCCAGACGGAACTGCCATCCACGGTGAAGGAGTTGGCGTCGTCGGAGTGCCCCCGGGTGACCACCGTGCAGACGGTGGGGACGTCAGGGGAGTACTCCAGGCAGAGCTTCGCCCAGGCCCGCTCCCCCACGTGGACGTAGAGCACCCCGGCGTCGAAGGCCGCACCGAACCCGACGGTGACCTTGGCGATCAGCTGGAAGTCCCCTTCGGGCGCCCCGAGCAGCCGGGGCGCGTCGGAAGCGGGGTCCAGCCCCTCCCCGGTGGGCGGCACGAACCGGTCCTGCCGCGCCCCGGCCCAGGCGGTGAGCACACCGTCCTCGTAGGACCAATGGGCTTCGGGGCCATATGTGCGCAGACCGAAGGGAAGTTCGGGAAGTTCGAGATCCATTCGACCAAGTCTTTCAGGTCCGCCCCTCAGGGGCGCGGGGAACTGCGCGACAAGCCACGGCCAACCGCAAGCCGGCAACTCACCACGCCCCTACGGCGCTTACCGCTCCAGACGCCCGTTGAACCGCCGCGGCAGCCCCAGCGGGTTCTCGTCCCTCAACTCGGCGGGAAGCAACGCAGACGGCGCGTTCTGATACGCGACGGGCCGCATCCACCGCTCGATCGCCGTACCACCCACCGACGTGGACGTCGACGTCGTGGCCGGGTACGGCCCCCCGTGGTGCTGGGCCGCCGCGACGGCGACACCCGTCGGCCAGCCGTTGACCAGCACGCGCCCCGCCAGTGGCGTCAGCTCCGCGAGGATCTCCGCTCCGCGGCCCTCGCCCGCCGCCTCCTCCTCGGACAGCTGCACCGTCGCCGTGAGGTTCCCCGGCAGACGCGACAGCACCGCCTTCACCTCGGTCTCGTCCTCGTAGCGGGCCACCACGGTGACCGGCCCGAAGCACTCCTCCAGGAGCAGGTCGTGCTCGCCCTCGGCGGCCAGCCTGCTCGCCGGGACGGTGAGGAAGCCCGCGCTGACGGTGTGCTCGCCGCCCGCGCCGGGCGTGACCGGGGAGTCGACGTCGGGCAGCCCGGCCCGCTCGGCGACGCCGGCCACGAAGTTGTCGCGCATGCGGTGGTCGAGCAGGACCCCGGCGTCGGTGTCGCTGACGGCGTCCGTCAGGGACTTCAGCAGGGCGTCGCCCGCGGCACCGGCCGGCGCGAGGACGAGGCCCGGCTTCACGCAGAACTGGCCGACGCCCAGCGTCATCGAACCGGCGAGTCCGGCGCCGATCGCCTCGGCCCGCTCGGCCGCGGCGGCTTCGGTGACGACGACCGGGTTCAGGGAGCCCAGCTCGCCGTGGAAGGGGATCGGGACCGGGCGGGCCGCCGCCGCGTCGAAGAGGGCGCGCCCGCCGCGCACGGAGCCGGTGAAGCCGGCCGCCGCGACCAGCGGGTGCTTGATCAGCTCGATGCCCGCCTCGAAGCCGTGGACCAGACCCACGACGCCCTCGGGAATGTCGTGCCGGGCGGCGGCGCGGCGCAGCACCTTGGCGACGTACTCGGACAGCGCCGGGTGGTCCGGGTGGGACTTGACGACTACGGGGCAGCCGGCCGCGAGGGCGCTCGCGGTGTCGCCGCCCGCGACGGAGAAGGCGAAGGGGAAGTTCGACGCCGAGTAGACGGCGACCACGCCCAGCGCCACCTTGTAGCGGCGCAGGTCCGGGATCGGCGGGGTCGCGGTGTCGTCGGGGTGGTTGATGACGACGTCGAGGAAGGCACCCTCGTCGACGATGTCCGCGAAGGCGCGCAGCTGGTAGCAGGTGCGGGCGAGCTCGCCGGTCAGCCGGACCGGGCCGAGCGCGGTCTCGGCGTCGGCGGTCTCGACGAGTCCGTCCTTGGCCGCCTGCAGCTCGTCGGCGGCGGTGCGCAGGAAGGCCGCGCGGACCGTGCGGTCGGCGAGGGCGCCGCGCGCCTCGTGCGCGGCGCGGACGGCGGCATCCACCTCCTGGGCTGTGGCCTCCACCGCAACCTGTTCACGCTGCTTCCCGGTTCGGGGGTCGACACTCCAGACTGGTGCTGCTGCCACCGCGGGTCCCTCCACACATGTATTGCCGCAGTACTGGGTCATCCACCAGGGACGTTCGATATACTGAACGCTGTCTCTGATGATGAATATGCTGTGGAGACTATTTCGCGTCCAACGAAGGGGTCAAGGGCGATGTCGGCTGGCGAGACGGGCGGCGGGGCGCAGGTCAAGTCCGCGGTACGAACGGTTGAACTGCTCGAATACTTCGCCGGACGCCCCGGCATGCACTCCCTCGCGGCGGTCCAGGAGGCCGTCGGATATCCCAAGTCCAGCCTCTACATGCTGCTGCGCACCCTGGTCGAGCTGGGCTGGGTGGAGACGGACGCGACGGGCACGCGGTACGGCATCGGAGTGCGGGCCCTGCTGGTCGGCACGTCGTACATCGACGGTGACGAGGTCGTCGCGGCGGCCCGCCCGACGCTGGACCGGCTCTCGGACGACACGACCGAGACGATCCACCTCGCCCGCCTCGACGGCACGAACGTGGTCTACCTGGCCACCCGCCAGTCCCAGCACTACCTGCGCCCCTTCACCCGGGTCGGCCGCCGGCTGCCCGCGCACTCCACGTCCCTCGGCAAGGCGCTGCTGAGCACGTACTCGGACGAGCAGGTGCGCAAGATGCTCCCGGAGACGCTGCCCGCGCTGACCGAGCACACGATCACCGACCGGGAGAAGCTCATCGAGGAGCTGCGCCAGGTGCGGGACCAGGGCTTCGCGGTGGACCGCGAGGAGAACACGCTGGGGCTGCGCTGCTTCGGCGTGGCGATCCCGTACCGCACCCCGGCGCGGGACGCGATCAGCTGCTCGGTGCCGGTGGCGCGGCTGACCCCGGCGCACGAACAGCTGGTCAAGGACGCCCTCTTCGACGCCCGGGACCGGCTGACACTGGCCACCCGTAGGCTCTGAGACATGAACGTCGAGCTGCGCCAGGTCCACGACAGCGATCTGCCGGTCTTCTTCCGGCAGATGAACGACCCCGAGTCCCTGAGCATGGCGGCCTTCACCCCGCAGGATCCGGCCGACCGGGCCGCCTTCGACACCCGCTGGTCCCGGATGCGCTCCTCACCCGACGTGGTCGTCCGTACGGTCCTGGCCGACGGGGACGTGGTGGGCAGCGCGGGGGTGTACGGGGTGCCGGGCGAGCGCGAGGTGACGTACTGGGTCGACCGCGCCTACTGGGGCAAGGGCATCGCCACGCAGGCGCTGCGGGCGCTGCTCACCGAGGTGCCCGAGCGCCCGCTGTACGCGCGGGCGGCGTCCGACAACGTGGGATCGCTGCGCGTGCTGGAGAAGTGCGGGTTCCGGGTGACGGCGGCGGCCCGCGGGTACGCCCCGGCCCGGGGCGCCGAGATCGACGAGACGGTCCTCATCCTGGGGGGCTGAGGCGCCGAGGGCCTCTCCCCCGCCCGGCGGAGGCGGATCGTCGCCGGGCAGGAGGTGCCGGTACCCCGCCGTGCGGGAGCCTGATCGCATGACGCAGTCGCTCGCTCCCGCCGCCCGTCCCACCGCCGGTCCCGGCCGCGCCCGGCGGATCCTCCGTGCCGTCGCCGTCGTCTCCTGTGTCCCGTACCTCGCCCTCAAGGCCGCCTGGGTCGCCGGGAGTCACGCCGGGATCCCCGCGGGCAGCCCGCTGCTCGACGACCGCCTCACCATGGCCGTGATCAACGGCCTGTCGATGCTGCTGGACAGCGCGGTGATCGTGCTGGCGCTGGTGCTGACCCGGCCGTGGGGGCTGCGGGTGCCCGCGTGGCTGCTCGGGTTCCCGGTGTGGGTCGCGACCGGGCTGCTCGCGCCCGTCATGGCCGGGTTCCCGGCGCAGCTGGTGGTGAGGGCGTTCGGCGGAGGCGGTGCCTCGTCGGCGGGCCGGGAGGCCTTCCTGGACGAGTGGGTGTTCGCCGTCGTGTACACGGGGTTCATCGCCCAGGGGCTCGCCCTCGGCGGCCTCTTCGTGCTCTATGCGCGGGGCCGCTGGGGGCATGTGTGGCGCGGGCGGGTGTGGGACCTGCCCGTCGGTTCCGTCGGACCGGCCCACCGGGCCCTCGCCGTGGCCGCCGCGGTGCTCGCCGTGCCGCCGCTCGCCCTGCACGCCCTCTGGGCCTGCGGTGTATCCGCCGGGCTCAGCGAGGGCCGGGCAGCGGACCGGGGCGGTGAGTTCCACGTCCTGGAGGCCCTGCACGTGGTGTTCCTGCTCGCGGCGGTCGCCGGGGCCGTGCTGCTGGCCTTCCGGCGCGGCCGGGCCCTGCCCGTGGCGGTGCCGCTCGCGCTCGTCTGGGTCGGCTCGGGGGCCGTGGTCTGCTGGGGCGGCTGGCTGTCGCTTGCCTCCCTCGGCGGCCCGGCGGACCTCGCCGACCGCCTCACGCCGCTGATGAACCTCGCCTACGCCGGCCAGATGCTCGCCGGCCTGCTCGTCGCCGCCATCGGCGTCTACCACGTCGCCGAGCGCTCGGCCCGGACCGCGCGGCGGTTGGCGTGAGCGCGGTCGCCCGGACGCTGTTCGGCCGGCGGGCGCGGCTGCGCTGGATCCATCTGATCCTCGGCGGTGCGCTGGCCATGCCCTACGTCCTGGTCGGCTCGGTGGTCATCGGCCCGGTCACCGGCTCCGCGGACGTCTTCGGCTCCCTCCCCCTCCAACTCGCCTCGTTCGGCGTGGGCCTGCCGCTCGCGGCCGTCACCTCGCTGTTCCCGCTGACCCGGCCGCTGGAGTCCGGCGCGGTGCGCTGGCTGTGCGGTGTGGACAGGGACCGGCTCGCCTACGGGCCCGCGCGCACGCGGGGCGAGAAAGGCCGTACGGCTGCCTGGTTCACGCTGCATCTCGGGTTCGGCGGGATCATCGCGGGGATGTCGCTGGCGCTGCCGCCGTTCGCCGCCGTGCTGATCGTGCTGCCGCTTCTCGCGGGACTGCGCGGCGACCGGCTCGGGCTGCCCGAAGTCCTGGACCACGCCTGGGCACTGGCGCTCGCCCCGGTCGCGGGCGCCCTCTCGCTCGTGGCCCTCGCCGGCTGCGCGGCCGGCTGCGGTGCGCTGCTGGCCCGCTGGGCGCCTCTGCTGCTCGGCCCCACGCCCCGGGAGCGGCTGGCCGCCGCCGAGGCCCGCGCGGCGGACCTGGCCGTGCGCAACCGGCTGGCGCGGGAGCTGCACGACTCCGTCGGCCACGCCCTGAGCGCGGTCACGCTCCAGGCGAGCGCGGCCCGCCGGGTCCTCGACTCCGACCCGGAGTTCGTCCGCGAGGCCCTCGCCGCGATCGAGGACACGACCCGGCGCACGGTCGGTGAACTGGACGCCGTGCTGGGCGTGTTGCGCGAGGGCGACGCCCCCGGCACGGCACCGGCGCCGACCCTCGCCGCCGATCTCGACGGACTGCT
Source organism: Streptomyces luteogriseus (assembly GCF_014205055.1). NCBI lineage: Bacteria > Bacillati > Actinomycetota > Actinomycetes > Kitasatosporales > Streptomycetaceae > Streptomyces > Streptomyces luteogriseus. Next base: position 6,719,285 of record NZ_JACHMS010000001.1, on the reverse strand, counting down.
GCGGCGTACCCGGGCGGGCGGGCAGCGGGTGAGGGCCACCGTGGACGCCGACCCGGAGGCGCTGCCACCGCTGGTGTCCCGGGAGGGCTACCGCATCGTGCAGGAGGGGCTGAGCAACGCCCTCAAGCACGCCGGTGAACGGGCGGCCGTGGACGTGCGGATCGCGGTGGCGGACGGGGAACTGGAGATCACCGTGGAGAATCCGGTCACCGGCCCCGCGCCCTCCCGCGCCGGTGGCGGCCACGGGCTGCGGGGCATCGCGGACCGGGCCAGGCTGCTGGGCGGCACGGCGACGGCCGGACCGACCGCGGCACAGACCTGGCGGCTGCACGCACGCCTGCCGATGAAGGGACCCGCATGAACCGCCCGGCCCCGATCCGTGTCGTCCTCGCCGACGACGAGCGCATGGTCCGCACCGCGCTGCGCGCCATCCTCTCCGCCGAGCCGGACCTGGAGGTCGTGGGCGAGGCGGCCACCGGTGCCGAGGCGGTGTCGGTCGTCCGGGAGCTGCGGCCGGACGTCGTCCTCATGGACGTGCGGATGCCGCAGACCGACGGGATCCGCGCCACCGAGCAGATCCTCGCCACGCTGGACGACCCGCCCCGGATCGTCGTGGTGACGACGTTCGAGAACGACTCCTACGTGTACGACGCGCTGCGGGCCGGAGCCGCCGGGTTCCTGCTGAAGCGGGCGGACGCCGACGCGCTGGTGCAGGCGGTCCGGCTGGTGGCGCGCAGCGACAGCCTGCTGTTCCCCGCGGCCGTACGCAGCCTCGCGACCGAGCACGCCCGCGCCCGCCCGGCGCCGCCCGCGTGGGTGGCGAAGCTCACGGGACGCGAGGGAGAGGTGCTGCGGCACATGGCGCGGGGGCTGACCAACGCGGAGATCGCCCGCCTGCTGGAGGTCGGCCCGGCCACGGTGAAGTCCCACGTCGCGGCGGTCCTGGCCAAGACCGGCACCCGGGACCGTACGCAGGCGGTGATCGCCGCGTACGAGGCCGGATTTCTGAACGGCGGATGAGAAAACCGGCCTTCCGGATGAGAAACCGGGACGGACGGGAACGATCCGCCCGGCGCGGCTCGTCCTCCTGTTCGGAATGAACAAGACGATCAGGCGCGCCTCGGTCTTCTCGCTGCTCCTGGTGCTCGCTCTGCTGGTCAGGGCGACCTGGGTGCAGTTCTACGAGGGCCAGGCGCTGGCAGACGACAAGGACAACCGGCGGAACGCGATCGAGACGTACTCGGCGCCGCTCGGCAACATCATCGTGGGCGGCCGGTCGGTGACCGGCTCGACGCCGACGAAATCGGGCGACCTCACGTACAAGCGGACGTACACCGACGGCGCGCTGTACGCGGCGGTGACGGGGTACGCGTCCCAGGCATACGCCCCGACCCAGCTGGAGGGCATCTACACCGACCTGCTCAACGGCACGGACAGCCGGCTGAAGTCCGTGATGGACACGCTCACCAACGAGCGGGCCGAGCCGGGCAACGTGGTCACGACCATCGACCCGGACGTGCAGAAGGCCGCCTACGAGGCGCTCGGCGACAAGAAGGGCGGTGCCGTCGCCGTCGACCCGAAGACCGGGAAGATCCTCGCGGCGGTGTCGACGCCGTCGTACAACCCCTCCTCGCTGACCGACGCCAACACCGCGGGGACGGCCTGGCAGAAGCTCACCTCGGACCCGGAGAAGCCACTGGTCAACCGTGCGCTGCGGCAGCCGCTGCCGCCCGGGTCGACGTTCAAGCTGGTCGTGGCGGCGGCCGCGCTGGAGGACGGGCTGTACTCGTCGGTGGACGAGAGGACGGACAGCCCGGACCCGTACACGCTGCCGGGCACCAGCCGGGACCTGACGAACGAGAACCCGAACGCGCCCTGCACGAACGCGACCATCCGCACGGCGCTGGAGTACTCGTGCAACAACGTCTTCGCCAAGATGGCCGTGAAGCTGGGCCAGGACAAGGTGAAGGCGATGGCCGAGAAGTTCGGCTTCAACGACGACAAGCTGGACGTGCCGGTCCGGGCCTACACGAGCGTGTACCCCTCGGACATGGACCCGTCGCAGACGGCCCTGACGGGCATCGGCCAGTTCGACGTCACGGCCACTCCGCTGCAGATGGCCATGGTGTCGGCGGCCATCGCCAACGGCGGCAAGCTGGTGTCGCCGCACATGGTCTCGCAGATCACCGACAGCGGCGGTGACGTGCTGGAGGACTACGACGACGCGAGCACGAAGGAGATCGTCAGTTCCTCGACCGCCGAGCAGTTGCAGTCGGCGATGGAGACGGTCGTGAACAAGGGCACGGGCACGAACGCCAAGGTCCCGGGCTCGACGGTGGGCGGCAAGACGGGCACGGCCCAGCACGGAGAGAACAACAGCCAGGTGCCGTACGCCTGGTTCACCTCGTACGGCAAGTCCGACTCGTCGGGCAAGGAGGTCGCCGTGGCGGTCATGGTCGAGCAGTCGGACGCGGCCCGCTCGGAGGTCAGCGGCAACGGCCTGGCGGCGCCGGTCGCCAAGGCCATGATGCAAGCGGCGCTCAAGGACTGAACCTCAGCTGCCGATAAGCCGTCTGTAGAGACGAGACGGGCCGCCCCCCTCCCCCCGGGGGCGGCCCGTCTTGGTATTCCCCCCGGGGGCGGCCCGTCTTCCCCGGGGGTCCGTCCGTCGTGTCAGCGCGCGCCCGGCGTCACTTCGCTCCGAGGAGCTGCTCGATCGGGTCGATGGCGAAGTACACCAGGAACAGCGCCGAGGTCCCCCACAGCAGCCAGTGCACCTCCCTGGCCTTGCCGAGGACGGTCTTGATGACGACGTAGGCGAGGAAGCCGGCCCCGATGCCGTTGGTGATGGAGTAAGTGAACGGCATCACGGCGATGGTGAGGAACGCGGGGATGGCGATGTCGTAGCGGTCCCAGTCGATGTGCTTGACCTGGGTCATCATCAGGAAGCCGACGGCGACCAGGGCCGGGGCCGCCGCCTGGAGCGGGACGATGGTGAGCAGCGGGGTCAGGAACAGCGCGAGGCCGAACAGTCCGCCGGTGACGAGGTTGGAGAAGCCCGTGCGCGAGCCCTCGCCGACACCGGCCGCGGACTCGATGTAGGAGGTCGCCGAGGAGGCGGAGGCCGCGCCGCCCGCGACGGCGGCGGCACCGTCGATGAGCAGCACCCGGCCGAGGTTCGGGACCTTGCCGTCCTCGTCGAGCAGGCCGGCCTCGGCGCTGATGCCGACGACCGTGCCCATGGTGTCGAAGAAGTCGGACAGGATCAGCGTGAAGATCAGCAGGACGACGGTGATGACGCCGACGCCGGGTGCGCCGAAGGCGCCGAACAGGTCGAAGGCGCCGATGAGGCCGAAGTCGGGGGCGTCGACGAGGTTGTCCGGCCAGGAGGGTGTGGTCAGGCCCCAGGACTTGATGTCGGCGAAGGAGTTGATCACGATCGCCAGCGCGGTCATGGTGACGATGCTGATCAGGATGGCGCCCTTGACCTTGCGGGCGAGCAGTCCGATCGTCAGCAGCACGCCGAGGCAGAAGACCAGCATCGGCCAGCCGGCGAGAGTGCCGGTGCCGCCCAGCTGAACGGGGACGGTGGTGTTGGCGGCGTCCGGGATGCGGGAGACGAACCCGGCGTCGACGAAGCCGATGAAGGCGATGAACAGGCCGATGCCGACACTGATGGCCTGCTTGAGCGGCTGGGGTATCGCGTGCATGACGGCCTCGCGCAGACCGGTCACCACCAGCACGCAGATCAGCAGGCCTTCGAGGACGATCAGGCCCATCGCGTCGTCCCAGCTCATCAGCGGGGCGATCTGGAAGGCGACGACGGCGTTCAGGCCGAGTCCGGCGGCGAGCGCGAGGGGCAGGTTGCCGCCGACGCCCATGATGATCGTCATGACGGCGGCCACCAGGGCGGTGGCGGTGGTGAGCTGGACGGCGTCCAGCTGGTGCCCGAACTTGTCCTTCGCGCTGCCCAGGATGATGGGATTCAGGACAAGGATGTAGGCCATCGTGAAGAACGTGGCGAAGCCGCCGCGTATCTCACGGCCGAAGGTGGATCCCCGCTCGGAGATCTTGAAGAACCGGTCGACGCTGTTCGCCGACGGTGGCGCGGCGCCGGACCGGTCGGCCACCTTCTGCGATTCGGACATGGCGCGTGCTCCTTGATGCCTGGGTGATCGGTATGCGGGTGCTGGCTGGATTTTCGTCGCGTTGAACCACGTTCAGGTGTTCTTCGTGTTACGAAATCGAAGTCCGGCCTGCCATACGACGTTCGAAGCTCCGTACGAACCATCCGACGATCGCTGCTACGCTTCCGGATCTCGTCCGGGCCTCCCCCGGATGATCACATGTCATCTACATGACAGTCACAGGGTGCCCCGGCCGGGAGCGCCCGTAGCCGCTGCGAGGAGAGGTCGCCCGTGGGCACAGTCGTCGACGACGCCGCCTCCGTGGAGTTCCACGCCTTCTTCGAGCGCCACTACGCCGAACTGTCCCGCCTCGCCTATCTGTTGACGGGTGAGGCGGACACCGCCGACGACCTGGCGGCGGACGCGTTGCTGGCGCTGTGGCACCGCTGGGACCGGGTGCGTGCGGCCGACCATCCGGCGGCGTACGCGCGCGGTGTGGTCACCAACCTGGCCCGCACCCGCATCCGCAGCGCGGTGCGCGAGCGGCGGCGCATCGCCCTGTTCTGGTCGCAGCGCGAGGAGAACACCGAGAACCCGGACGTCGCGGGTGTGGTCGACGTGCAGGAGGCGCTGCGCAGGCTGCCGTTCCGCAAGCGGGCCTGTGTGGTGCTGCGGCACGCGTTCGACCTGTCGGAGAAGGACACCGCGCTGGCGCTGGGTGTGTCGGTCGGTACGGTGAAGAGCCAGACCTCCAAGGGAATGGCCGAACTCCAGCGGTTGCTGGGGACGCAGGGGGTGCCGCAGCGGATGCACGCGACACTGGGTGCTCCCCGCGTCTCGCCCGCCGTGGAGGGCGTGCGCACCGGCCAGGGCGGAGGGAGGGACCGATGAGCATGCGGCGGGACGTGCACGAGGAGGTGCGCTCCCGGTTGCACGAGGCGGCCGGGGCACACGAGCCCGACCGGGAGCGCATGCTGGCCCGGATCGAGCGCGGCATGGCCGGTCCGGCCGGTTCCGGTCATCGGGCGACGCGTCCGCCGGCGTTCGGCTGGATGCGGGTGGCCGGTGCGACGGCCGCGGTCGCCGGTGTACTGGCGGTGGGCGGTTACGCGGTGGCGTCCGCGGTGAAGGACGAGGCCGCCCCGCGGCAGCAGGAGGTGGCCACGTCGGCGACGCCCACGCCGTCCCCGGAGGCGACGAGCCGGCCTCCCGCGCCCCCGGCTCCGGTGGAGCCGACGCCGAGCCGGTCGCCCGAGCGCCGCGCGTCCGGCCCGCCGCCGTCGAGGACGCCGAGCGCCCCGGCCACCGAGCGGCCGCCCGCCGGCCCCGAGGACGGTCCGCTCTGGTCGGACGGCTCGGTCGACCCGCACAGCAACGACTTCTGGGCGCAGAGCAACATCACCCTCAAGACCCGTGGGCAACTCACCGCGCTGACCGTGCGGTTGAAGGTCGCGCAGACCGGTGGGGTCTCGAACGCGGGCGCCTGGCGCTCGCTGCCCGAGAACGACTTCACCCTCGCGGTCGCCGAGCGGGACGGCTTCCTCGTCTACACCTGGACCCTCAAGGAGGGCCGCACGGTGCCGGCGGGCGAGTGGGTGTTCGCCGGACAGTTCGACCACGCCCGCGGCGGCCGCGACGCGGGGAAGGACACCTACTCGGTGACGGCCACCGCCGCCTCGCGGCAGCTGTCGGTGGGCGGCGGCTTCGCTGCGGTCGACGACGGCGACGGTGACTCGTGAAAAATTCCTGGAGAGGCGGCAACCCTTTCCTCACCGGTGACCACCACAACGCGCAAGAGTCACCCCCCATCTGAGGAATCGGTACATGACTGCACCAGCAGAACAGCGCGTCCGCCATCGCCGCAGCGCCACCAAGCGGCGGGCCGTGATCGCCGCGGTGTCCGCGTTCGGCATCACGGGTGCGGCGATCGTCACCACGTCGATGCTGTCGACGGCGGGCGCCGCGTCCTCCTGGCCCACGGACAAGGGCAAGACCCCCGTGTCCAAGACGATCCCGGTCTCCGGTGTGCGCGACGGCGGGATGAAGATGTTCTACGGCACCGGCGCGCTCGGCGGCGGCAGCCAGGACGAGGGCCAGGACCCGCTCTTCGAGCTCGCAGACGGCGCGGTCCTCAAGAACGTCATCATCGGCACACCGGCGGCGGACGGCGTGCACTGCAAGGGCAGTTGCACGCTGCAGAACGTGTGGTGGACGGACGTCGGCGAGGACGCGGCCAGCTTCAAGGGCAAGTCCTCCTCCGCGGTGTACAAGGTGATCGGCGGCGGCGCGAAGAACGCCGACGACAAGGTGCTGCAGTTCAACGGCGCCGGCACGCTGAACGTCTCGGGCTTCCAGGTGGAGAACGCCGGCAAGCTGGTCCGCTCCTGCGGCAACTGCAAGACGCAGCACAAGCGCACGATCGTGCTCAGCGACATCGACGTGACCGCGCCGTTGAACTCCATCGTCGGGATCAACGCCAACTACGGCGACACGGCGACGCTGTCGAAGATCCGCATCCACGGCGACGGCAAGAAGAAGATCAAGACGTGTGTGCGCTTCGAGGGCAACAACACGGGCAAGGAGCCCAAGGAGCTGACTCCGCCCGGTCCGGACGGAAAGAGCTGCAAGTTCAAGGCGTCCGACATCAGCTACCAGTAGGAACCGCCCCCCTGTGACTCCGGTCGGCCCTCGTCCCCCCTTGGGCCGACCGGAACGCCGGGTGTCCGGCCCCCCAGCCGGATCTCCCGGCACCTCGGCCCTCCGGAGCCCCCCTCCGGACGGCCGGACGTACCGGCCGAGCCCCCCTTGGCCGGTCGGCAGGACGCCCCCGCCGTTTCGCACCGGCGGGGGCGTCGTCGTGCAAGCGGGAGCGCGGTCTCAGTCCATCGTCGAGCCGATGGTCGTGGAGCCGGTCGTCAGGAACGTCGTCGTGGGAAGGGAGCCGTCCGCCCGGCGCGCTCCGTAGGCGGTGGTCGCGTCCGTCGACCTGAAGGGCGGCGTGACGATGCCGCTGTCCCAGTTGTTGCCGGCCGAGACCGTCGAGGAGCCGAGCTTCGCCGCCCCGCCCTTGTCGGCGACGGCGAGGTTCTTGCCGAGGCGGGCCGTGCCGGTCGCGAAGTAGAAGCCGCTCTGGGCGTTGGCGTACGCGGTGTTGCGGTTCAGGGCGAGGGCGCCGGTGTTGGAGTTCTCGGTGAAGCCGTGCAGCGTGTTGTCCCAGGCCGCGTTGTTGTTGACGACGTGGGCGACGGACGCGCCTCCGCCGCCCAGTTTGAAGCCGTTGCCGTTGCCCTCGAAGGCCGCGTCGTTCCAGCGGTTCTCGCCGTTGCCGAAGGCCCAGGAGTGCTCGATGGTGACCGGGGAGGAGAACTGCCACAGGTCGAGGCCGTCGTCGGAGTTGTTGTAGAGCCGGGCTCCGGTGATCCGGTTCCCGGTCCCGGAGCCGAACTTGACGGCGATGCCGTCGGCGTTCTGGCCGTGGCCGGCCGGGTCGTAGTTGCCGTGGCTGTCCAGGTTCTGCACGAGGTTGCCGGTGGTGCCGTCGCCGCGCAGGGTGAAGCCGGAGTCGCCGTTGTCCGCGGTGACCAGGTTCCTGAAGACGCCGCCGACCGACGACGTGGCGACGAATCCCTGGGCCGGGGAGTTGACGAAGGCCAGGTCCTGCACGGTCCAGTGGTCGCCGTAGATCCCGGCCAGCCAGGAGCCGGCGGGCAGCTTGGACCCGTCGATCCGCACCTTCTCGGCGCCGTACGCGCGCAGGCTGATGGGTGCGGAACTCGTGCCGTTCGCCGTGGACTTGAGGGTGGCGGCCGGGTAGTAGGTGCCGCCGCGGACCTGGATCACGGTGCCGGCGGTGGCGTTCTTCACGGCCTGTTCGAGCTGGGCCGTGGTGGAGACGGTGACGGCCGCCGAGGCGGCCTGCGCGCCGCCGGTCGACAGTCCGAGGTAGACGCCGCCGGCCCCCGCGGCACAGGCGACGGCTGCGGCGATGGAGAGCGTACGGGTCCTGCGATGACGTCCGGTGCTCGGCAGCACGGAGCGTTCCTTTCCTAGGGGATCGGGACGGAAACGGCTCGGAGGGGCCCGCTCCGGCACGTTTTCCGTCCACCAGTCGCCGCCGGGCAGGAAAGGGTTGCCGCGGTCACGTGCGCCGGAGACCTCGGCGTTCCGAAAGTTTCGGAACCACCGGCCTCACACGCACCCGTTGACGCCCTGCGTCCCTCCGGTGAGACTCCGAAGGCCGCTATCCAACAGAATCCCCCAGACTCCGACAGGAAGTGTCATGCGCTCCCGCATCGCCCGCACGCTCCTGCTCCCCTTCCTGGCCCTGACCGGCCTCCTGCTGACCCTCCTCAGCGCACCGCCCAGCACCGCAGACCCCGGAGCCCCACCCGTGAAGCACAGCGAGTACGCCGGTTACCTCTTCGCCTACTTCACCGGTGAGGGCACCGCCGACGGCGAGCAGATCCGCTACGCCCTCAGCCGCGGCAACGACCCGCTGCACTGGCGTGAGCTGAACGCCGGCAAGCCGGTGCTGACGTCCACGACCGGCGAGAAGGGCCTGCGCGACCCGTTCGTCATCCGCTCTCCCGAGGGCGACAAGTTCTACCTGATCGCCACCGACCTGCGGATGTACCAGAACTCCAGCGGCAGCTGGGACCAGGTCCAGCGGCACGGCAGCAAGTCGATCATGGTCTGGGAGTCCACCGACCTGGTCCACTGGACCGACCAGCGCCTGGTGAAGGTCTCCCCGGACAACGCGGGCAACACCTGGGCCCCGGAGGCCTACTGGGACAACGAGCTCGACTCGTACGTCGTCTTCTGGGCGTCGAAGCTGTACGCGGACGACGACCCGGACCACAAGGGCGACACGTACAACAAGATGATGTACGCGACCACGAAGGACTTCCGCACCTTCAGCGAGCCGAAGGTCTGGAACGACCCGGGCTACTCGGTGATCGACTCCACGGTCGTGAAGTACAAGGACGAGTACTACCGCTACACCAAGGACGAGCGCGACCCCGGCTCCGCCGGCCCCTGCTCGAAGTTCATCACCGGTGAGAAGTCCACCTCCCTGACCTCGACGACGTACGACTTCGTGGCCGACTGCATCGGCAAGGGCGCGATGGACCGTGGCGAGGGCCCGACGGTGTTCAAGTCGAACACCGAGAAGAAGTGGTACCTGTTCATCGACGAGTACGGGGGGCGCGGTTACGTCCCCTTCGAGACCACCGACCTCGCCTCCGGCAAGTGGACCCCGTCCACGAACTATCAGCTTCCGGCGAGCCCGAGGCACGGCACGGTCCTGCCGGTGACGCAGCAGGAGTACGACCGCCTGCTGGCCGCCTACCCGGCCACGCCCACCTCGGTCGTGGACGCGACGGCGAAGCACCAGAAGGGCTACTCGATCGTCACGGACAGCGCGTCCAAGGTCGTCCTGCCGATGGAGCCGGATGCCGATCTGCGTGGTCTGGCCCCGAAGCTGTGGGTCGGTGAGGGCGCCGTGCTGAGCCCGAGGTCCGGCACCCGGCGCGACTTCCGCAAGCCGCAGAAGTACACCGTGACGGCGGCCGACGGTACCAAGCGCATCTGGACGGTCGAGGCGGTCCGCACCCGCAGCCCCATGCTGCCCGGCCTGAACGCCGACCCGGACGTGCACTACCTCAACGGCAGGTACTGGATCTACCCGACGACGGACGGCTTCCAGGGCTGGAGCGGCACCAGGTTCAAGGCGTACTCGTCGAAGGACCTGGTCAACTGGAAGGACCACGGTGTCATCCTCGACCTCGGCCCTGACGTGAGCTGGGCCGACAAGAACGCCTGGGCACCCGCGATCGCCGAGCGCGACGGTAGGTACTACTTCTACTTCTGCGCCGAGCAGCAGATCGGCGTCGCGGTGGCCGACTCCCCCGCCGGCCCCTTCAAGGACGCGCTCGGCAAGCCGCTGGTCGCCAAGGGCGGAGCGCTCAAGGGCCAGATGATCGACCCGGCGGTCTTCACGGACGACGACGGCCAGGCGTACCTGTACTGGGGCAACGGACGCGGGTACGTCGTGCCGCTCAACGACGACATGGTGTCCTTCGACGCGTCGAAGGTGCAGGACATCACCCCGGACAACTTCCGCGAGGGCTCCTTCGTGATCAAGCGCAAGGGCACGTACTACTTCATGTGGTCGGAGGACGACACCCGCAGCGAGAACTACCACGTGGCGTACGCGACGGGTCCGTCCCCGCTCGGCCCGTGGACCAAGCGCGGGACGATCCTCGAGAAGCGGCCCGAGTACGGCATCCTCGGCACCGGTCACCACTCGGTGGTGAACACCCCGGGCACCGACGACTGGTACATGGTCTACCACCGCTTCGCCCTCAACGGCCCCGGCAGGCCCGGCGGCGACGGCATGCACCGGGAGACCACCATCGACCGCATGGAGTTCGCGGCCGACGGCGGCATCAAGCCGGTGGTGCCGACCCTGGAGGGCATCAAGCCGGTTCGGCGATGAGCCTCACAGGACGTCGTCGAGCCAGTTGAAGACCTCGTCCTGCATCTCGTGGGTGAAGACGTGGCCGAGCTCCGGCCACGTCTTAATCCTTATCCGGTCCTCGGCGTGGCGTGACCGCCAGACGGCACGCAGCTTGTCGTACGCGACCCGTACGCCCTCGGCCGGGAACAGCGTGTCGAGCCCGCCGTTGAAGAACAGCGCCGGCCGGGGCGCGGCGATGCTCGCCACGTCGGGGATGTCGAGGTGCCGGGCGAGACCCGGGTGGAGCATGTAGTAAGCCGACTGCCCGCGCAGCGTGTTGTTGCCGGGCACCATCATCTCCTTCAGCCCGGTCATCCAGCAGATGCTCGCGGCGGCCGCGACGTGGTCGCTGAGGGCGGCGGTCTGCCAGGCCCGGTAGGCGCCCATGGAGAAGCCGACGGCCGCGACCCGCCGGGCGTCCACCCGGTCGAGCCCCGCCAGGAACGCGGCTGCTCGCTGGTCCTCCCTGGCCATGAGCCCGGCGAGCGAGGAGCCGAGGTTGTAGAAGTTCGAGGCCAGGGCCTGCTGCTGCTCGTAGGCGAGGGGCCCGCGGTCGCCCCAGCCGAGGGCGTCCAGGCACAGCACCACATAGCCGCGCCGGGCCAGTTCGTCCCCGACGAACCGCCCGCTGAAGTACCTGTCGGCCCAGGCCCGCGCGGAGGCGAGACGGGTGTCGTCGTACCAGGGCCGGACGAGTTTCTCCTTGCCGATGTCGAACCGGGCGCCATGGTCGTGCAGGAGCAGCACCGCGGGGAACGGCCCGCGGCCGTGCGGGGTGAGCAGGACTCCGCGGACCCGTTCGTAGCGGGTGAGGGAGACGGTCACCAGCTCGCGGGTGCAGTCCCGCGTCCGGGAACGGCCGCTGAACTCGGGCGCGTAGGGTGTCCCGTCCTGCCGCTCGACGAGGAGGTGCTCCTCGACGGTGGCCCGGGCGGCACGCCGCCAGGCGCGGACGTCGCGGATCGGGGACCGGCCCCAGGCGAGCGGGAAGGTCAGGGCGTCCTTCAGCGCGGGGTGGAAGTCGGGCAAAGGGCCGTCCACGACCGCCGCCTCCGCCCCGCTCACCGCTCCCCCGCCCAGCAGCGCGGTCCCCGCCCCGGCCACGAACGTCCGTCGTCCCAGGGCTTCATGGGCGTCCATGGGGCCTCCCGGCTCCGGCGTGCCGCAGTACGTACCGCTCGACCGCCGACGGGGAGTTCAGGGCGCGGTGGTCGTAGACGTCGGCGGGGTCCCAGCCGACGTCGCTCCCGAGACCGAGTGCGTTCGCCACGGCGTTCAGCCGGGCGGGCCGGCCGTTGAACCAGGAGCCGGTGTCGTGGAACTCCGCGCCCCCGTAGGCGGCGACGGCGAGCGACGGCCCTGCGCCGGGATACCGGAAGACGTTGCGCTCGGAGAAGATCGCCGACTCGACGCCGACACCCAGGGCGTAGAGCGGCGCCCGACCCCGGTGGACGTTGTTGACGACGTGCACCTGCCCGAAGCGGACCCGGGGTGCGCGCTGCACGATGTCGCTGAACAGGTTGCGTACGAAGGTCACCTTGAGGTGCCCGCGGTCGCGGTCGCCGCGTCCGTCGCCCGACCCGATGAGGATCGCCTTGTCGTGGTCCTCGAAGCGGCTGTCGGAGACGGTGACGAAGTCGGAGCCGTCCTCGATGTCCAGCAGCCCGTCGTGCCGCTGCACCCGCTCGCCGTGGAAGCCGAGGGGTGCCTCGCGGTCGGGGAAGCGACCGTCGGTGAAAGTGCAGTGGTCGATCCAGATGTTCCTGCCGGTGATCACGGTCATGGCGTCGAAGCGGGCGTTCCAGCTGCCGTGGGTGCCGTCGTCCGGGGACCAACTGGTGAAGTGGTCGACGGGTGCTTCGAGGTGCAGGTTCCGCACGATGATGTTGCTGCCGGTGTTGACGGTCAGGAACACCCCGAGGAGCCGGGCGTCGCGGCCGGCGCCTTCGAGCGTGGTGTGGGCCGGCACGGTGAGCTGGATCTGCGCCTTCTCCTTGTTCGACCCGGTCTGCCGCAGCTGCCGCTGCCGCTTGCAGTGGTCGAAGCGGGTGTCGGACCAGGTGGAACCGTCCTCGCCGAAGCAGGACATGTACTGGGCGAGGTCGTATCCGGGCGCGTCGTCCTGCTCGCCGAGCAGGGAACCGTCGTCGCTCTCGTGGCCGTTGATGTCGCCCGCGACCCGGATCACCTTGGGCGCGGTCGGCTCGCCGTCGTTCGCGAGGGCTGCCTTGAGCTCGGCGCGCGTGTGCACCGTCCAGGTCCGGCCGCCCGCCCCGCCGGTCGCACCGGGTCCGGTCGAGGCCCAGCCGGTGGGGGCCCGGTCGGCGGCGCCGGCCGGTGCGGCCGGCCAGAGCAGGCACAGTCCGAGGAGGATCGCGGCGGCCCTACGCATACGGCCGCCAGTCGCCGAGGTAGGTCTCCCTGGTGTGCGACCGGGCCTGTGCGCGGCTCAGCAGGGGCCGGTTCTCCGGCACATGGACCGCCGCCCCCGGCCCCGTGTTCCGGTACTCGGCGAACCGCATGCTCTGCCACGGGTAGGCGTCCCGCATGTTCGTGTACGGGGTCACCGCGTCGATGCCGGGCCCGATCCGGGTCTCCCGCACGACCAGCGACGGCCATGCCGTGGTCTCGTACGACGGCACCCAGGGCCGGGCCAGTTTGTACGCCGCGTCCTCGGCGCCGGAGCTGATCCGGCAGCGTACGGCGAGGATGCCGTGCGGATTGGCCCGGGCCGTGGAGGGGGCGAAGACCATGCCCTTGGGCGTGAAGTCCACGTCCCGCGCGAGCGTGCGGAAGTGGCAGTGCTCGAACACCGCCGTGGCCCGTCCGAAGACGAAGTCCACGTCGCCCTCGATGTAGCAGTCGTGGAAGTACTGCCGGTCGAAGGTGTCCAGGGCGCCGGTCTCGACGAAGAGGGTGTCCTGGTGGGCCAGGAGCCGGACGTTCTCGAAGCGGGTCCGGTCGCCGTACGTGTACGCCGCCACGGCCTGTGTCCCCGTGATCTCGGGGTGGTCGGCGCGCAGCCAGTCGTTGGCCAGGGTCAGATCGCGGACGGTCAGGCCGGGCGCCGCCGAGGTGAAGGTGGCGGAACCGGCGGTGCCGTGGGTGCCCGAACCGTCCGGCCTGGGTGTGCCGTTGGCGTTGTCGTGGACGATGACGGTGTCGCGTGGGTCCCTGCTCGCACCCCTGAGGGTCAGTCCGGCCCTGGACGCCGGGACGCTGACGACCTCGCGGTACGTCCCCGGGTGCACGACGACGGTCCAGCCCGGGCCGCTCACTGCGTCGACGGCGGCCTGGACGGAGTCGCCGGGGCGGACGTGCAGGACGCGGCGGCCCGCCGCGGCGAAGACGGGTGCGGTACCCGCGGCGACCAGCCCGGCGGTGATTCCGGTGAGGAGGGTACGCCGGTGCATCAGCAGACCTCCTTCCACGGCTCCCAGTCGCCGAGCCAGGTGGCGCGGTTCGCGGACCGGGCCTGCCACGGGGTGAGCTGGGGCCGGTTGGCGGGGACCGTGACGGCCGCGCCCGGCCCGGTGTTGCGGTACTCGGCGAAGCGCTGGGCCTGCCACGGGTACGCGTCCGACATGTTCGCGTAGGGGGCGACCGCGTCGATGCCCGGGCCGAGCCGGGTGTCCCGCACGGTGAGCATGGGGCGGGCGGTGGTGTCGGAGCTGGGTACCCAGGGCCTGGCCAGCTTGTAGTAGCCGTCGGGGGCCTCGCTGCTGACGCGGCTGCGGGTCACCAGGTAGCCGAGCGGATTGGCACCGGCGGTCGACGGCGCGAAGACGAAGCCGTAGGGGGCGCCGGCCAGGTCGGCCCGGGACAGGGTCCGGAAGTGGCAGTGCTCGAAGACGGCGGTGGCCCGTCCGAAGACGAAGTCGACGTCGCCCTGGGCGTAGCAGTGGGTGAAGTACTGGCGGGCGAAGGTACCGAGGGCCATGGAGTCGGCGTACAGGGTGTCCTGGTGGCCGAGGAACCGGCAGTGGTGGAAGGCCGACCGGTCGCCCTGGACCTTGAGGGCGACGGCCTGGGTGCCGCTGATCCCGGGGTGGTCGGCGCGCAGCCAGTCGTTGGCGAAGGTGATCCAGCGGGCGCTGAAGCCGTCGGCCTGGACGGTGGTGGTGGCGGATCCGGTCGTGCCATGGGTGCCGCCGCCCGGCTTGGGCGTCCCGGCCGCGTTGTCGTACACGACCACGACGTCACGGGGGTCCTCGCTCGCCCCGATCCAGGTCATTGCGGTGCGGGTGCGGTCGACGGCCACCGTCTCCCGGTAGGTGCCGGGGGCGATGACGAGGGTGCGCCCGGTCCCGCTCGCCGCGGCCACCGCGTCCCGGACGGAGGTGACGTCACCGGCGCCGCCCGGATGGACGTACAGCGTCCCGGGCGTCAGGCGTGCGGCCGGTGAGCCGTAGCGGCCGAACGGGCGCGGGCGGCCGGCGGCCCGCGCGGGGCCCGGGGCCGCACCGAGCGCGGCGCCCGCTCCGGCGCTCACCGTCAGGAATCCTCTTCTGGACAGGGGCATGCGGGTGCTCCTTCGATGTCACTGCGGGAGGAGCCGGGGCGGGCGCACCCCCAGGGGTGGGGGTGCGGTGCGGGCCGCCCCGGCCGGTGTCCGGGGGCGTCAGCAGATCCGGCCCGCGCCCGCCTGCCGGTCGACGATCTGCGGCACGGCCTTCGGCGAGTCCACCTTCGTGCGCAGAGCAGGCTTCCAGCCCGCGCCGGACTTCAGGATCTCGCCGGGGATCTCCGCGTTGTGCACGGCGATGAGATCGGTCCGCTTGCCGTTGACGTAATTGTTCTCGGCGGTGAGCGGCGCCTCGTTCCACTTCTTCAGGGTCTTGCCGGCGCCGACCCCGGCGGGCAGCGAGAAGGCGTTGTCCGTGGCGTGGAGCTGCGAGGAGGCGCCGATGCCGAAGGTGTAGGCGTACGGCTGGTCCTCGGTGACCACGAAGTGGTTGTTGTACGCGTCGACCTGCCCGAACCGCACGCGCGGGGCCCGCTCGACGATGCCCTCGAAGCGGTTGTGGTGCAGGGTGACCTTGAGTTTGCCCGTGTCGTCGGCGCCGGCACCGTCGCTGTTGCCGATCAGCATGGTCTTGTCGTGGTCCTCGAAGGAGTTCCAGGACACCGTCACATGGTTGGCGCCGCGCACGATGTCGACCAGCCCGTCGTGCTGCTGGTAGACCTTGCCGAAGTAGGTCGGCAGGCTGCTGTCGGGGTAGCGGCCGTCGGTGAGGGTGTTGTGGTCGATCCACACATGGGTGGAGCCGTACACCACCACGCCGTCGTACTCGGAGTTCCAGGCGCCGGTCTTGTTGTCGTCGGTCGGGTCCCACTGCGGGAAGCAGTCGATCGGGGCCTCGAAGGCGAGGTTGCGGACGATGACGTTGTCCACGCCCCTGATCTGCAGGCTGCCGCCGCGGATCCCGGCGCCCTTCCCCACACCGACGATGGTGGTGTTGGCGGGCACGACCGCCTTGATCGTCTTGTCCTGCGCGGCGGCCGACGCGGCCCTCAGGTCCTCCTGCTCGCCGCTGACCGGCTTGTCGTGGCCCCACACGGCGGGGTCATAGGCGGCGAGGTACTTCTGGAAGTCGTATCCGGCGGCCGCGAACGCGTCGCAGCCCTCGGAGACGGCGTCGATCACGCCCTTGACCTTGATGATCTTCGGTGCGGACCCGCCGTCCTTCAGGGCGGTGCGGAACTGCTCCCAGGTGGTGACGGTGTACACGTGCGCGGCGTCCGCCTGGGAGCCGCCCGTGGTCCCGGTGCCGTAGGAGGCCCAGCCGTCGTTGGCGGCGAGGGTCTGGCGGGCGACGTCCCGGGGCTGGGCCTGGGCGCCGGTGCCGCTCAGGGACAGGACGAGCGCGGTGCAGCCGATGAGCACGGCCGCTCTCGTCATGGCATGATCATGACACTTCTGAACGTTCATGGTGCGGCTCTCCTTCTTCTTCGTCAGGGGGTGACGCGCCGGACTACGGCCAGGTGATCCAGGACTCGGGAATCGGCTCGTCCAGCCGCCGCACGTCACGCGGCCCGAGCACCCGGGTCCGCAGCAGCTCCCGCGCCACGAGCCGGGCCACCTCGATGGCCCCCGGCGGGTTGAAGTGCGTGTTGTCCTGCTCGGTGGCGGTCCAGTTGAAGTACTTCTTGGTCTCCTCGACCCCGAGCCGCTGCCACAGGGCGAGCGACAGCGCCTGGACGTCGAGCAGCGGGACACGCTCCTCTGCGGCCAGCGCCCGCATGGCCGCTGGGTACTCCCCGTGCGTCGGCAGGGCCTTCCCGGCGGCGTCGAACCGCCGCCGCTCCACGGAGGTCGCCAGCACCGGCCGCGCCCCACGTGCCCGGGCCCCGTCCAGGTACATCCGCAGATACTGCTGATACGTCGACCAGGGCTCGGTGTACCGGGTGGGATCCTCCGCCTTCTCGTCGTTGTGGGCGAACTGGACGAGGAGGAGATCCCCGGCCCGGACGGCGGCCAGAATCACCTTCAACCGTCCCTCGTCGACGAAGCTCTTGGAACTCCGCCCGTTCACGGCATGATTCGAGACGGCGAGCCCGGAACTCTGCAGAAAGAAGGGAATCGCCATTCCCCACCCGGTCTCGGGCGCGGCGTCCTTGTACTTCTGCGCGGCGGTGGAATCACCGGCGATGTAGAGGGTGGGAGTACGACGGGCACCGGCGTGAGCGGTACCGGTGGCGGCAAGCGCCAGGGGCACAGAAACGGCTGCGACAGCGACTTGCCTACGACTGAGAGACACGCGGAGTCCCTTTCTAGGGGCGGTGTTTGTCCTACCTCAGGGGGCGCGGGGCTGTATCGATATGCGGCTCCGCCGCGTGGGCGCGAGCAACCACGGGACGGCCTGCACCCTGCAGACCACAGGCCGCCCCACGGCGAAACCCAGCAGAAATCAACCCTTCTGCTGGTTCCATTCCTCCTGAGCGGCATTCAGCTGCTCGGCCATCGTGTCCAGGAATTCCTTCGCACTCATCTTCCCGAGCAGCACCTTCTGGAAGTTCGGCTCGTTGTCGGCCTTGGAGATGGTGTTCCAGTCCGGCAGGTAGTACGGCAGCTGCACGATCGTCGTCGACCCGTCCGACAACGCGTCAGCGGCCAGCTTCGTGGGCTCGGCCTTCGAAATCCACGCGTCCTTCGCCGCGTCCGTGTTCGACGGCACCTGCCCCGCCGCCTCGTTGAACTTCGAGTTCTCCGCCTTGGACGTGGCGAACTCGATGAACTTCCAGGCCGCGTCCTTGTTCTTGCCGCTCTTGAACAGCCCCAGCCCGTCCACCGGGTTGGACACCTGCACCCGCTTGCCGCCGGCACCGATCGGCTGCGGAACGCCCCGGAACTTCTCGACTCCGAGCGCCTTCACATGGTCCTGGTACGAGCCCAGGTTGTGGTTCAGCATCCCGATCGTGCCGGAGTCCCACTGCGCGACCATCTTGGTGAAGTCGTTGTTGAGGTCCGCGGCCGGAGTGACCTTCTTGTACAGCGCCGCGTACTTCTCCAGCGCCGTCACGTTCTTGGGGTCGTTGACCGTGGTCTTCTCACCACTGGAGTCCCAGAACGACGTGATGCCGGACTGCCCGTACATGGCGTCCAGCGCCTGGGCGATGGAACCCGCACCACCGCGAATGGTGTAGCCGAACTCGTTCTTGCCGGAGTTCGTCAGCTTGTCGGCGGCCTTGTAGAACCGCTCCCACGTCGTGGGCTCCTCGAGGCCCGCCTTCTTGAACAGATCGGTGCGGTAGTACAGCACACCGTTGTTCGCGGAGGTCGGGATCGAGTACAGCTTGTCGTCCCCGCCTCCGGCGGCCTTCAGCGACTCGACCATGTCCTTGTTGAGCTTGCCGCTCAGCGACGACGAGCCGAGCCGCTCGTCGAGCGGTTCCAGCGCGCCCTGCGCGGCGAACCCGGCGAGCATCGCCGCGCCCACACCGCCGACGTCCGGCAGGCCGCCGCCCTGGAGGGCGGTGTCGACCTTGGACTGGTACTCGGTCGAGGCGA
This sequence comes from Streptomyces luteogriseus, assembly GCF_014205055.1. Taxonomy (NCBI): domain Bacteria; kingdom Bacillati; phylum Actinomycetota; class Actinomycetes; order Kitasatosporales; family Streptomycetaceae; genus Streptomyces; species Streptomyces luteogriseus. Next base: position 6,700,630 of record NZ_JACHMS010000001.1, on the reverse strand, counting down.
TCCCGACGTACTCGACCTTGATGTCGGGGTTGGCCTTCTCGAAGTCGGCGATGATCTCCTTCCAGATGTCGGTGCGGACACCGCCGTTGTTGTCCCAGAAGACGATCTTGCCCTTGCCGCTTCCGTCGGCGCCCTTGTCGCCGCCCGCCCCGCTGCCGTCGTCGCCGCAGGCGGTCGCGGTCAGCGCGAGTACGGCCCCCAGGGCGACGGCGGCCGAGGTGCGGCGGCGCCCGCCCCTGCTGCCGGTGTGATTGCTGATCTTCATTGGTCGGCTCTCTTCTTCTGGATCCAGCGGAACTTGAGGGTGTGGGGGTGGGTCAGCGGCGGGTGTGCGGCGCCCAGCCGTCGGCGCCCGCCAGATAGGCGGAGACGGTGTGGGAGCGCGCGTCCCGGTCGCTCATCTGCGGGCGGTCCGGGGTGAGCGACGCGCCCGGGCCGTAGGTCCGGTACTCGGTGAACCGCGCGTCCTTCCACGAGAACCCGCTCATGTCGGTCCACGGCGAGGACTTGATCGCGGCGGGCAGCCGGGTGTCCCGGATCAGCACCTGGGCGATCGCGTCCGGCTCGCCGCCGGGGTGCCAGGGCCGCCCCAGGTGAAAGGTCCCGGCGGGGGCGTCACTGACGATCTCCGACCTGGTGATCAGGAACCCGTAGGGGTTGCCCTTCCACGTCGAAGCCGCGGTGATGTACCCGTTGTTGGAGTCCGAGCCGCGGCTCAGGGCCCGGATCACCGACCGTTCGATCACCGTCGTGGCCCGTCCGTAGACGAAGTCGACGTCGCCCTCGATGTAGGAGTCGCGGACGTAGACGCGGCTGACGGCGGTCAGCTTGGGGCTGTCGGTCATCAGGGTGTCCTGGTTGCCGAGGAACGCGGTGTCCTCGAAGACGATCCGGTCGCCGGTCGTCTTCATGGCCAGGGCCTGCTCGCCCTTCAGCTCGTGCGCGGCCTCGTCGAAGTCGTTGCTGAAGGTGAGGTTGCGCGCGGTGACGTCGTTCGCGGCGATCCGGACGGTGGCGCTGCCCGTCGAACCCCCGTACTCGGCGGGCGTGTCGAAGACGATGACGGTGTCGGAGCGGTCGCGTCCGGTGCCGCGCAGCACGATGTCCGGCTTGCTCGCGGGGATGAACACCTTCTCACGGTAGGTGCCCGGCGCGACGGCGATCGTCAGCGGGATGTCGTTGCCGTCGGGGACGGCGTCCACGGCGGCCTGCACGGTCGGGTAGTCGGCCGGTACGTGCAGCCGGACCGGGCCGCCGTTCCGCTTCTGCGGCCCGGAGAACCGCTTCACCAGCACGGGAACGGCGGCGGCCGGGTCGAGCCGGTAGTCGTAGAACTCCCGCGGGTCGAACGCCGTGCCCCAGGCGTCGTGCCGGCCCGTCGTGTCCCGCAGGACCGACCCGCGCTGCACCAGCTCGGCCGTCGCGTCGGCCTGGTAGGGGTGCTGGACGCCGTCGTAGAAGCTGTTCTCGATGACCATCTTCGTCCGGCCGCGCGACCAGTTGCCGTACGTCCAGACCGGGTCTCCGTCGGACAGCTGCGCGGACAGGTAGTTGTTGTAGAGGTGCGCGTAGGCGCAGTTGTCGGCGGACGGGTTGCGCTGCTTCGTGCCGCGGAACCAGTTGTGGTCGACGGTGATCTGCGTTCGGACGTTCGGGGTCCAGCCGATGCCGAAGGTCTTGTTGTTGTCCGTGAACTGGTTGTAGGAGACGGTGACGTACTCGCTGTCCTTGCGGATGTCGAGCTGCCCGTCGCAGATCCGCGAGAACCGGATGTGGTCGATCCACACGTGGTGGGCGGTGTCCAGGCGGATGCCGTCGTGGTCGGTGTCCTTGCAGTCCCAGTTGCCGTCGATGGCGGTGTCGCGGATGGTGAGGTTGCGGATGACGACGTTGTGCGTGCCCGGGTCGAGGGTGAAGCCGCCGTGCACGATCTCGGCCGTGTCGCTCACGCCGATGATCGTCTTGTCGGAGGCGACGGGTATCTCCGTGCCGAAGGGCTCCATCTCCACGGCACCCTTGACGCGGATGACGTACGGCTCCTCGGCCGCCGCGTACTTCGCCAGGGCGGCCTGGTCGGTGACGGTGACGACCTTGCCGCCGGCCCCGCCCGTGGTGCCGCCGGCGAGGGAGGCGAAGCCGTGCGGCCGGTCGGTCCAGCGGTCCGCGGCCGGACCGGGCCGCGGTGCCGGGGCTGCCTGGGCGTCCCCGATGGCGCCGAGGCCCAGCGCGGCGACCAGGGCGAGCACGGCGGCCGCGACCCTGCCGTGCCCCGGTCTCGACAAGCGCTTGCTACGGAGGTGCGTCATTGCGGCTCCCAACAGGCGTACGACGAAGGTGTGTTACGAGGCGCTGATCCGGAACCGCGTGAAGGCCGCCGTACCGGCGTGCCCCTGACCGGCGGGCGCGAGGGCGAAGAGGCCGAGCAGGGCGCCGACCCAGCGCCACGGCGTGGCGGTGAAGACGGGGCCGGACGCACGGAATCCCTCGCCGTCGCCGACGTCCGCGGAGAACCGGCAGCGTGCCCCCGCTCCGATCTCGATCCGCAGCCGGGCCCGGCCCTCGGGGGCGATGCGGGGGTGCGCGGCGTCGCGTTCCCGCTCCGCGACGGCCTCGGCGAACCGGTGTACAAGGTGGACGGTGCCGTCCGTGCCCCGCTGGAGTCCGATCCAGCCGAACGCGTCCCCGAGGACCGCGAGTCCGGCCCGGGCGCCGGGCTCGTCGCTGTCGAGGCGCAGTTCCACCTCGACGGCGCTGGGGGTGCCGGGCAGCCGCTGGGTCAGCACATGGGGCAGTTTCCGCAGGTCGTGGGCGTCCGCCGAGCGGACGCAGGTGAGCCGCAGCCCGTCCCCGGAGTGCTGGGTGGCCCAGCCGTCGCCCGGGTTGGCCGTCCACTGCCACTGGCGGCCGTACCGTCCGCCGGGGAAGTCGTCGTCGGTGGCGGGCGCGGCGGGTGGCTGCGGCGGCAGGGCGGGGCGTCGGTGTTCGGCCACGGGGGCGCCGTCGTCCCCGAGCACGGGCCAGTCGTCGGGACCCCAGCTCATGGGCTGGAGGTGGACGACCCGGCCGTAGGCGCCGCGCTGCTGGAAGTGCAGGAACCAGTCCTCTCCCGACGGGGTGCGCACCCAGCCGCCCTGGTGGGGGCCGTTGACGTCGGTGTCCTTCTGCTCCAGGACGATCCTCTCCTCGTACGGCCCGAAGAAGCCGCGCGAGCGGAAGGCGCCCTGCCAGCCGGTCTCCACCCCGCCGGCGGGGGCGAGGATCCAGAACCGGCCGTCGTGCCGGTAGAGCTTGGGGCCTTCGAGGGTGAACCAGCCGGGTATGCGGTCCCCGTCGACGATGACCTTGCCCTCGTCGAGGAGGCCGGTGCCGTCGGGGCGCATCCGGTGGCCGGTGAGGCGGTTCTTGACGCCGGAGCGCGACTTGGCCCAGGCGTGGACCAGGTAGGCCTCGCCGGTCTCCTCGTCCCACAGGGGGCAGGGGTCGATGAGGCCCTTGCCGGCCTTCAGCAGGTGCGGGCGGGTCCACGGGCCCCCGATCTGCGGGGCGTTGACCTGGAAGATGCCCTGGTCGGGGTCGCCCCAGAAGATCCAGAAGCGTTCGTCGTGATACCTGAGGGAGGGGGCCCAGACCCCGCAGTCGTGCCGGGGTCTGTCGAACTCGGCGGCCGGTTCGAGGCGTTCGAGGGCGTGGCCGACCAGCGTCCAGTGGACCAGGTCCCGGGAGTGCAGCAGCGGCAGTCCGGGGGCGCGGCCGAAGCTGGACGCGGTCAGGTAGTAGTCGTCGCCGACGCGGACGACGTCCGGGTCGGACCAGTCGGCGTCGAGGACCGGGTTGCGGTAGGTCTCGGAGGTCACGGGCTCACCGCCTTGCGGACGAGGGCGGCCGCCGCGTCCCGGTCGAGCCGGCCGTCGGCGACGACGGTGACCACCCGGCGCACGACGGTCTCGCCCGGCGGGAGCGGCAGCCGCTCCTCGTGGGCGAGGGAGGATCCGACGCCCGGGTACTCCTCGGTGCGTACGAACCACGGGTCGCGGCGGGTCCGTTCGGTGGCGCCGGCGAAGACGAGCGTCCAGGTGGCGCCCCGCAGGGCGAGCCAGTCGGCGGGCCGGCCGTGGACGTCTTCCTCACCGTCGGACCCGGCCGTGAAGACCTCCGGCGCGCGGGACTCCTTGCGGGCCCGCCAGAAGAAGCCTCCGTAGGCCGCGCCCGGGCGCCCGTTGGTCGCGGGGCTGCCGATCGACAGCGGGCCCGTGGTGACGTTGGTGAGGGAGAAGGTGAGGTCCAGTGCCCAGGCCTGGTCGGTGAGTTCGGTCGCGGCGACCGTGCGCCGCTCGCGCAGCAGCTCGCCGCCCGCGGCCACCCAGCGCAGCTCCTCCACGAAGCCGTCGGGGTCGCGCAGCTGGAAGGCGATGTGCCGCTGCGCGCCGTGGTTGTCGAGCTCGGTCGGGCCCTGGTCGCGGACGTAGGTGCGCCCGCCCCAGAAGTTGAACCCCTCGACGTCGGGAACGGCGACACCGACGCCGAGGTGGTGTGCGTGGTCGGCCGGGGCGAGTTCGGTCACGGCCGTGCCGGCCAGGGTGGTGACGGGGTGCAGATAGGGGCGCGGAGAGAGCCTGGCGGGCAGCTCGGGCCGGGTGACGTACCGGCCGACCGGCCGGCCCGCGACGCGCAGGACGGTGGTGTCGTTGCTGGTCATCGGGTGCTCACCTCGTTCGACAGATGCTCCGCGGACACGGCCCAGGGGGCACCGAGCTCGGAGTAGAGGGAGAGGGTGTCGGCGGCGGCCGCGACGAGTCCGTCGATGCCGGGCACCACCCGGCGGTTCTCGCCGGGGATCCGGTGCCAGGCGGTGTCCGGCAGCGGCGCCGGGTCGGGGGCGGTGCGGATGGCCTCCACGACCTTCATGAAGGCGCCGGTCTCGTCCGGGGGGACCAGCAGGTCCGCGCCGGTGGTGAGGTGGTCGACGAGGTTCTCCAGCAGGTCGGTGCGGCCGTGCTCGGACTCCTCCGGGCCGTGCCCCGCGCGCTGGAGCAGCACCCGGTCCTGCTTGTACCAGAAGGTGATCCGGCCACTGCTGCCGTGGACGAGGACGTACGGCTCGTCCGGCTCCTCGGCGCACAGCGTCGCGGCGACGGTCACCGGGTGGCCCTGCGTGGTGCTGACTCGGACGCAGGAGGTGTCGTCGGACTCGATGGCGTTGGCGCGCAGCAGCTCGGTCTCGATGCCGGTGACGTGCTCGGCACGGGTGCTGCCGCCCAGGGCGAGGGCGGTGGCGACGGCGTGGGCGAGGGGGTTGGTCAGCGCCCCGTCGATCACGTCGACGCCGTTCAGCCGCCGCTTGCCCGCCCAGGGCGCCCGCCGGAAGTAGTCCTCGTCCCGGACCCAGGCACCGGCCCCGCCGAGCCCGACCAGCGTGCCGATCGCGCCCTGCTCGATCAGCTCGCGGACGGCCGTCAGGGCGTGCGAGCCCAGCGACTGGAAGCCGATCTGGCAGACGACTCCGGCCGCGGCGACCCCGTCGGCCATCCGGCGGAACTCGGCGTAGGAGGGGGCGGGCGGCTTCTCCAGGAGGAGGTGCACCCCCCGCTCGGCCGCCGTGAGGGCGAGGTCGGTGTGGGTCGGGATGGGGGTGCAGATCACCGCGACCCGGGCGCCGGTGGCGTCCAGCAGGGCGCCGAAGTCGGCGGACTGCTCGGGAGCGCCCAGGTCGCCCAGTTCCTCCTCGGTCAGCGGCGTCAGCTCGCAGATCCCGACGAGCCGGACGAGGCCCTTCTTCTGCAGGCGGCGGATGTTCTCGACGTGCCAGCGGCCGTGACCGCGGGCCCCGGCGAGGACGACGGGCAGGGGCGTGCTCGGGGATTCGCTCATGGCGTTGATCATGCGACCGGTCACGGGATCCTCCCCGCACCCGCGCCGCGGGTCACCGCCCGGTCGGCCTCCTGGGTGCTGTCGATCCGCCCGTGCAGGGTGGGCGTCCAGCCGACGTCGGCCGTCAGATCGCGCTCGCTGCCCGAGTTGTAGGCGTTGTGGATGGCGAGCAGGTCGACCGGGAAGCCGTTGAAGAGCGTGCCGCTCTGGTGCAGTGCGCTGCCGTTCCAGCTCTTGACCAGGTCGGCGACCTCCACATGGCCGGGCGCGTGGAAGGCGTTGTTCTCCGCGTACATCCTCGACTCGGTGGAGACGCCCAGCGAGTAGCGGTAGTCGTCGCCGGTGATGTCGTACCGGTTGTTGTAGACGTGGACCTGGCCGAAGCGGACGCGCGGGGCGCGCTGGACGACGGACTCGAAGGCGTTGTGGTGCAGGGTGACGCGGAGCTTGCCGCGGTCTCCGGTGGCGGTGTCGCCGTTGCCGATGAGCATCGCCTTGTCGTGGCCGGCGAAGCGGCTCCAGGAGACGGTGACGAGGTCGGAGCCGCCGGTGATGTCCAGCAGACCGTCGTGGCGCAGGTAGTTGCGGGCGAGGTAGGTGGGTTCCTTCGCGTCGGGGTGGCCCTTGTCGCTCAGGGTCACATGGTCCACCCACACATGGGTGGCTCCGGTGAGCCAGATGTTGTCGTAGGCCGTCTTCCAGTCGCCGAGGCCGCCGGTGTTGGGCTGCCAGACGGGGAAGCAGTCGTAGGCGTCGCGCACGTCGAGATTGCGGATGATCACGTTCTCGGCGTTCTTCACCTGAAGGCTCGCGCCCTTGAGGACCGCCGAGTCGCCGAGCCCGACGAGGGTGGTGTTCGAGCCGACGGGCAGCACGATCCGTTCGGCCTGCCGCGCGGCGGACGCCTGGCGGGCCTCCTCCTGGGGGCCGCTGGGCTTGGCGGAGCCCCAGGTGCGGGGGTCGTAGGCGGCGAGGTAATTCTTCAGGGCGTAGCCGCCGGTGGCGTAGTCGGCGCAGTCCAGCCGGTCGCCGTCGTCGTCGGTGTTGGCGTCGATCGTCCCGGCGATCTTGATGATCTTCGGGGTGGCGCTGCCGCCGTCGAGGGCGCGGACGAGTCCGGCCCGGTCGGTCACGGTGAAGACGTGGGCGTCGTCGGCGGCGGCACCTCCGGTGGTCCCGGTGCCCTCCGCCGCCCAGCCGTCGTTCGCCGGGAGGGTGTCGCGGCCGATGTCCCGGCCCTCGGCGTGCGCGGGCACGCAGAGCACGCCCAACAGGGAACAGGCGACGGTCAGCTGCCGGAGTCTCATCCCTTCACCGCCCCCGCGCTGAACCCGGTGATCAGCCACTTCTGGATGAAGGCGAACACGATCACCACCGGGACGGCCGCGATGATGCCGCCGGCGGCGAGCGCGCCCAGGTCGACGCTGTCGGCGCTCATCAGGGAGTTGAGGCCGACGGGGATCGTCTGCTTGTCCTGGTTGTTCAGGAACATCAGGGCGAACAGGAAGTGGTTCCAGGAGTGGACGAAGGCGAACGAGCCGACGGCGATCAGGCCGGGCCGCAGCAGCGGCAGCACCACGATCCGGAAGGCCGTCATGCGGTTGCAGCCGTCGACCCAGGCCGCCTCCTCCAGGGTGTAGGGCACGTTCTTGATGAAGTTGCTGATCAGGATCATCGACAGCGGCAGCTGGAAGACCGTCTCGGCGAGGATGACGCTGCCGAGCGAGTTGATCATCTGGAGTTCGGCGAAGATCTCGAAGAGCGGGACCAGCAGCAGCGCGCCCGGCACGAACTGGGAGCACAGCAGCGCCAGCATGAACGCCCGCTTGACCTTGAAGTCGAACCGGGCGAGGGCGTAGCCGCCGGCCAGCGCGACGAGCGTCGTCATGATCAGGGTGGCGACGCCGACGAGCACGCTGTTGGTGAAGTAGGTGCCGAAGCTGCGGTCCGTCCAGACCTTCTCGAAGTGGTCGAAGGTCATCGGCCAGGGCACGAGCGAGGTCGAGCCGGCCGGGCGCAGCGAGAACAGCAGGATCCAGTAGAAGGGGACGAGGGTGAAGAGCAGGTAGATGCCCAGCGGCAGGTAGATCTGCCAGCGGGGTGCCTCGTCCCAGGCGCGGTTGCGCTTGGCGGGGCGCGGCGGCTCGGGGGTTGCGCGCACGGGAGCGGGCGCCGTCTTGGTGGCTTCCTTGACGCTCACTTCTCGCCTCCGAACTTGCTCAGCCGCAGGTAGACCATCGAGCAGAAGAGCAGGATCACGAACGCCACCGTGGTCAGGGCCGACGCGTAGCCGAAGTTGTGGGCGTCGACGGATGTGTTGGCGATGTACAGCGGCAGCGTCGTCGTCTCGCCCGCGGGGCCGCCGCCGGTCAGGGTGTAGAGCAGGTCGACGTTGTTGAACTCCCACACCGCGCGCAGCAGCGTGGACAGGATGATGGCGTCCTTCAGGTGCGGCAGCGTGATGTGCCAGAACTGCTTGATGCGGCTCGCGCCGTCGACCTCGGCGGCCTCGTAGAGGTCCCTCGAGACGGACTGGAGGTCGGCGAGGATGAGGATCGCGAAGAAGGGCACCCCGCGCCACAGGTCGGCCACGACCGCCGCCGGGAACACGGTCGAGGTGTCCGACAGCCAGCTGGTGCCGTAGGAGCCGATGCCCATGTCGGCGAGGTAACGGGTGATGCCCGTCTGGGAGTTGTAGAGCAGTACCCAGATCGCGGAGGTCAGCACGCCGGAGACTGCCCACGGGGAGAACACCAGGGCACGTCCCAGGCCTCGCCCCACGAAGGTCTGGTTGACGATGAGGGCGAGCGCGAGGCCGAACAGCAGCTGGAGGCCGACCTCGACGACGACCCACTTGGCGCTGAAGACCAGCGTGTCCCAGAAGACGGGGTCCTTGGTGAAGGCGTGGACGAAGTTGTCGAAGCCCGCGTAGCCGTTGCGCCACGGCTTGGTCGGGTTGTAGTTCTGCAGGCTGTAGTAGAAGACGCTGATGACCGGGTAGGCGATGAACCCCAGCATCAGCAGGGCGGCCGGCGCGATCAGCAGGTACGGGAGCCTGCGCGGCGTGGCGGAGGCCCGGCGCCGCCGGGGTGGCGCGGGCGGTTTCGCCACGGCTGCGGCTTGGGCCATGACAGGATCTCCGATCTCGGTGCGGTCGTACGGGAAGCGCTTTCTCGATGTGCGGGAGTCCGCCTGGAATACGCAGGACGGGTTGCCTCTTGCTGTGGGCGTGGCGAGTGCGGATGCGTTGTGGCTCTTCGCGCAGTTCACCGCGCCCCTGGGGAAGACCGGTCAACCGGCGTAGGGATCCGGGGCCTTGCCTGGCCTTGCCAAGAACTCGAAGTCGCAGCCGGTGTCGGCCTGCGTGATCTGGTCGTTGTAGAGCGCGCCGTAGCCGCGCTCGTAGCGGGTGGGCGGCGGCGTCCATGCCGCCCTGCGCCGCTCCAGTTCCTCGTCGTCGACGTGGAGGTGGAGGGTGCGCGCCTCGACGTCGAGGGTGATGCTGTCGCCGGTCCGCACGAGGGCGAGCGGGCCGCCGATGTACGACTCCGGGGCCACGTGCAGCACACACGCGCCGTAACTCGTGCCGCTCATCCGGGCGTCGGAGATGCGGACCATGTCGCGCACTCCCTGCTTGAGCAGGTGGTCGGGGATCGGGAGCATGCCGTACTCGGGCATGCCGGGGCCGCCCTTGGGTCCGGAGTTGCGCAGCACCAGGACACTGTCCGCGGTGATCCCCGACTCCGGGTCGTTGATGGTGCGTTGCATGGTCTTGTAGTCGTCGAAGACGACCGCCGTGCCGGTGTGCTCGAGCAGGTGCCGCTCGGCGGCGATGTGCTTGATGACGGCGCCGTCCGGGCAGAGGTTGCCGCGCAGTACGGCGACTCCGCCCTCGGCGGCGACCGGGTTCTCGCGGGTGCGGATGACGTCGTCGTCGTGGACGACGGCGCCCTCGAGCTGTTCGCGCAGGGTCCCGTTGACGGTGGGCCGGTCCAGGTGCAGCAGGTCGGTGATCCGGGAGAGGAAGGCGGGCAGACCGCCGGCGAAGTGGAAGTCCTCCATGAGGTAGGTCCGGCCGCCGGGCCGGACGTTGGCGAGCACCGGCACGGTGCGGGCGATGCGGTCGAAGTCGTCGAGGGTGAGCTCGACCTGGCAGCGCCCCGCCATCGCGATCAGGTGGATGACGGCGTTGGTGGAGCCGCCGAGCCCGAGCACGGTGGTGACGGCGTCCTCGAAGGCCTCACGGGTGAGGATCACGGACGGCTTCAGCCCCGTCCAGGCCAGCTCGACGGCACGGCGCCCGGACGCGGCGGCCATCCGCTCGTGCCCGGAGTCGACGGCCGGGATGGAGGAGGCGCCAGGCAGCGTCATACCGAGGGCCTCGGCGGCGGCGGTCATCGTCGACGCGGTCCCCATGGTCATGCAGTGACCGGGTGAACGCGCCAGCCCGCCCTGCAGCTCCCGCAGTTCGCAGTCGGTCAGGTTGCCCGCGCGGTGCTCGTCCCAGTACTTCCACATGTCGGTGCCGGACCCGAGGGTCTCACCGCGCCAGTGGCCGGGCAGCATCGGCCCCGCGGGCACGAAGAGGGCGGGGACGTCGGCCGAGGCCGCGCCCATGAGCAGCGCGGGCGTCGACTTGTCGCAGCCGCCGAGCAGCACCGCCGCGTCGATGGGGTACGACCGCAGCAGCTCCTCCGTCTCCATCGCGAGGAGGTTGCGGTAGAGCATCGGGGTGGGCTTCTGGTACGTCTCGGAGAGCGTGGCGACCGGGAACTCCAGCGGGAAGCCGCCGGCCTGCCACACCCCCCGCTTGACCGCCTCGGCCCGCTCGCGCAGATGGACGTGGCAGGGGTTGATGTCGGACCAGGTGTTCAGGACGGCGATCACCGGGCGGCCCCGGTACTCCTCCGCCTCGTAACCGAGCTGGCGCATACGGGCGTTGTGGGACCAGGTGCGCAGCTGGCCCTCGGCGCCGTACCACTGATGGCTCCTGAGGTCCTCGGGGCGCAGTCTGCCGGTCATATCGACCACCCCGCGGCGATCGCGGCGACCTCGGCGCGCCGCTCCTCCGGGAGGGTGCGGCTCGGTGGGCGGACCTCGCGGCGGCACAGCCCGAGGGAGGCGAGGGCCTCCTTGACGACGGTGACGTTGTCGGCGGAGCCGTTGGCCGCGCGCAGCTCCTCGAAGCGGCGGATCTGCTCCCAGACCTTCATCGCGGCCGGGTAGTCGCCGGAGCGCAGCGCCTCGATCATGTTCAGGGAGACGGCCGGGGCGACGTTGACCAGCCCCGAGGTGAAGCCGGTGGCGCCGGCGGAGAAGTAGGAGGGGGCGTACGGCTCGGCGAGCCCGGCCACCCACACGAACCGCTCCAGGCCCGCGTCCCGGGCGAACGCGGCGAACCTGGCCGCGTCGGGAACGGCGTACTTCACCCCGATGACGTTCGGGCAGTGGTCGGCGAGTTCGGCGAGCCGGGCACCGGTGAGCTGCGCGTTGCGGATGTACGGCACGACGCCCAGCTCGGGCACGGCCTCGGCGATGGCGCGGTGGTAGTCGACCCAGCCGGCCTGCGAGACGTACGGGTGGACGGGCTGGTGGACCATCACCATGCCGGCGCCGAGCTCCCGGGCGTGCCGGGCGGAGGCGACGGCGGTCGGGACGTCGTGTCCGACGCCGACCAGGACGACGGCCCGCTCCCCGGCCTCGTCGATCGTCAGCTCCGTGACGAGCCGGCGCTCTTCGGGGGTGAGGGCGTAGAACTCGCCGGTGTTGCCGTTCGGGGTGAGGGTCGTGATGCCGCCGTCGAGCAGGCGGCGCAGCAGGGCCCGGTGGGTGTCCCGCGCGACGGAGCCGTCCTCGGCGAACGGGGTCACCGGGATCGCCACCACGTCGGCCAGGGCCGCCCGCTGCGTCTCGAACGCCACGCTGCTCATTCCTGACCTTCCTGTTCCAGTGCTGCCTCGGGGAAAGCGCGCTGCACGAAGGACGCGATGTGGGCGTGCAGGGCACGCGCCGCGCCGTCGGCGTCGCCGTCGAGGGCGAGCCGCAGGATCTCCCGGTGCTCGCCGGCCTCCCGCTCCCAGGAGGGGGAGGCGGCCCAGGCGACGGCGGAGACCAGGGCTGCCTGGTCGCGGACCTCGTCGAGCATCCGGCCGAGCAGCGGGTTGCCGCACGGCAGGTACAGGGCGCGGTGGAACTCCCGGTTGGCGAGGGAGCGTTCGGCGGTGTCGGTGGCGGCGTCGGCCCGGGTCAGCGCCTCGCGGGCGACGTCCAGGGAGGCCCCGCGCTGCACGGCCCGCCGCAGCGCCTCGGGCTCCAGCAGCAGCCGTACGTCGTAGACCTCGCGCGCCATGTCCGCGTCCACCAGGCGCACGGTGACGCCCTTGTACTGGCTCATCACTACCAGCCCGGTGCCGGCGAGGGTCTTGAGCGCCTCGCGCACCGGGGTCTTCGACACCCCGAACTGCGCGGCGAGCTCGGTCTCGACCAGCGCCTGCCCGGGCGTCAGCTGCCCGGTGAGGATGCGGTGTTTGATCCCCTCCAGCACGAACTGCGTGCGGGAGGGGATCGGCGTGGGCACAGAGGTCATGCGCGCCTCTCGGATCTCGCGTCTCGGTGGATCGCGTATCGGATCTCGCGTATCGCGTCTCATATATGACGTACGAAGTACGACGCGATGACGGTAGGAGGGCGCGTGGGCTTCGTCAATGCTTTCGACAGAGAAACAGCAATCGCTTTCTACGCCGGGGGCGCCCACTCCGGGTCCCGCCCGCTGAGCCCCACCGCCCGGGCCAGCAGGGATGCCTCCGGCCCGACGGTGACGACGGGTCCGAAAATGGCGCCGCGACCGGGGTCGTCGACGGACGCCGCGAGGAAGTCGTGGCAGACCCGGAGTGCGGCCGGGTCGGGGTCGTACCGCTGACCGGTGGCGCGGGCCAGGTCCCAGCCGTGGACGACCAGTTCGTCGGTGGCGACCAGGCCCGCGATCCCGCCGGGCAGGTCAACGCTCCCGGCGCGGGTCATGCCGGTCCACGCGGCAGGATCACGCCAGGCCTCGGCCATCTCGCCGAGCACCCTGGGCAGTTCCTCGCGCCAGCCGTGCCCGAGCTCGGGCACGGTGGAGTCCGGGCGGGTGTCGGTCGTGACACCCAGATCCTTGCGGCCTGCGTCGCGGAAGGCGACGGCGAGCCCGGCCAGGTGGGCCAGCACGTTGCGCACCGCGTACTCGGGACAGGGTGTCGGGTCCGCCAGCTGCTCGTCGGTGACGGCCTCGGCGAGGCGTGCCACCACCGCCGCCTGCGGTCCGAGGTCGAGGGCCGGGTTCGGGGTCGTGTCGGTCATCCGCTGCTCCTCCTGGTTTCGCTCTCGGGAGGTAGACCGACGGCGACCGCGGAACTCATCGCCCGGACACGCGTGTCCTAAGGCACCTTCCCGATCCCCGCGCACGGGCCTTAGAGCCACGATGACCAGGTATGACGACCAAGACGACCTGGCCCGTGGCGCGCGTCCTGCGCGACCGCGACGCCGGGCTGTACCTCTGCGGCGTGGTGGTCTCCGGTTTCGGCACCTCCGCCCTGTGGCTGGCGTCCGGCGTGTGGGTCAAGGACCTGACCGGCTCGGACGGCCTGGCCGCGCTGTGCCTGCTCGCCATGTGGCTGCCGACCCTGGCCGGGCCGCTGCTGGGCACCCTGGCCGACCGCGGACGCCGCAGACCGCTGCTGGTCGGCTTGAACGTGCTCCTGGGCGTCCTGCTGCCGGGCCTCGTGGGCGTCGACGCCCCGGGCGACCTGTGGCTGCTGTACGCGGTGCTGTTCGTGTACGGCGCGGCGGGCGTCGTCCACGACGCGGCCGAGTCGGCGCTCGTCGCGACCGCCGTGGAACCGTCCCTGCTGGGCGACTTCAACGGCCTGCGCATGACCGCCACCGAGGGCATGAAGCTCCTGGCCCCGCTGGCGGGCGCGGGCCTCTACGCGGCGCACGGCGGTGCGGGGGTCGCCCTCCTGGACGCGGCGACGTTCGTGCTGGCCGCGGGGCTGTACGCGCTGCTGCGGGTGAGGGAGGAGAAGCCCGCGCCGCCCGTCGGCAGCCGTCGGCGGCGGTCCGCCGAGGGCGTCCGGCACCTGTGGGCGGATCCCGTGCTGCGCCCCCTGGTCCTGGCGGGCGGCGCCACGATGCTGTGCGCCGGCCTGAACGGGGCGATGGTGTACGCCGTCGTCGACGGCCTCGGGCGCTCCCCCGCGTACACCGGCGTCCTCTACGCCGTGCAGGGCACCGGTTCGGTCGCGGTCGGTCTGCTCTCCGGCCCCGCCCTGCGTCACCTGGGGGCGCGGCGCTTCGCGGCCTCCGGCATCGTCCTGCTCGCGCTCGCGGTGGCGCTGCGGGCGGTGCCGTCCGACCCGGTGGCGCTGGTGTGCGGCGCGGCGATCGGCATGGGGCTGCCCGCGGTGCTGATCGCCACGCTCACGTCCGTGCAGCGCGAGACGCCCGGGGCGCTGCTGGGCCGGGTCACGGCCACCGCCCACACGCTGGTGTTCACTCCGAACGTGGTCGGGCTGGCCGCCGGAGCGGCCCTGGTCGAGCTGGTGGACCACCGGCTGGTGCTGGTGGCCCTGGGCGTGGCCCTGCTGGTGCCGGCGGCGGCGCTGTGCGCTCCCGGGACCGGAGCCGTCCCGCACCGGTGACGGCCGGCCCGTCGTCTCAGAGCCCGGCGAGGGCGGAGCGGACCGTCTCCAGGTCGTCGTCGGAGGCCAGCCCGGCGTGGTACAGCCGCAGTTCGGTGGCGCCGAGTTCGCGTGCCCCGGCGGCGTCGGCGGCGAGGGTGGCGGGGCTGCCACCCATCCCGGAGACCACGGTGAAGTTGGCGGCGACGACGGCGCCCTCGCGCTGCTGCCGCGCGAACGGCGTCAGCGTGCCGGTGCCGCCCGCGCAGGGCACGACCACACCGTCCGCGACGGTCAGGATGTGCGCCGGGTCGACTCCGGGGTTGGCGCCGACGTGGTACGAAACCGGGTCCGCGTGCAGCAGCACCTGGAAGCCGTCGGGCGCGGCCGCCCGGACCGCCGCGACGGCCTGCTCCTGGAGCGTGCGGGCGGTGTCGTCGCGGTACGCGCGCGTGGCGTGCGCGAGCGTCTCGCCGAGCAGCTTCTCGATGCCCGCCCAGCCGCCGTCGGACGGCGCCCCCTGCCACACCGGCTCCAGCGCGGTCCGTACGGTGGCCGCCAGCTCGTCGGCGTCCAGGCCGTGCCGGCCGTAGCCCTCCCGGCAGGACGGGCAGAAGCACAGCGCCATCAGGTACTGCCCGGCGTCCCCGAGGCCGACGCCGCCGGTCTTGTCGTGGGCGTGCAGATGCTGCAGGCCGTACCAGCCGAGGGACTCCAGCTCGGTGCCGCGCGCTCCGGGCCGGACGGCCGCCTCGGCCGCCAGGTCGGTCAGGTACGCGCGCGTGGCGGGCTGCGCGATGCACGGCGCCCAGGGATAGCGGTCGCCGTAGGCGTTGACGACCGAGGTGTCCGGGTGTTCGGCGCCCAAGCGGGAGTTGTGCGCGAGGACGACCCAGGTGTGCACCTCCAGACCGGCCTCGGTGAGCGCGCCGGCGGCCTCGCCGAAGGCGTCCCCGGGGGCCCAGCCGCCGGCCGCGTAGGGGCGCAGCTCGCGCCCGGCCCAGCGGTCGTCCGCCGGGTACAGCACCGCGGCGTGCTCGGCGGTGACGATGCGGTGGCGCGGGTGGCGGGGCGTGAGGGCGCGCGTGGAGTGGTAGGCGGCGGCGAGCGTCACCTGTGCCACGCCCAGCCCGGCGATGCGCGCTGGTGCCTCCGGGTCCCCGTTGACGTCCCAGGGGTAGACGAATGTCGACGCCTTCACTTGGCCTCCTCCAGCAGCGCGTAGCCCCGCTCGATCACTTCGGCGAGCTGCTTCACATGATCCCCGGCCGGTTCGTGCAGCGGGGGCCGCACCTCCCCGACGTCCAGGCCGCGCAGCCGTACGCCGGCCTTGACCAGGGCGACCGCGTAGCCGCGGCCCCGGTCGCGCAGTTCGACGAACGGGCGGTAGAAGCCGTCCAGCAGCTTCGCCACGGTGGCGTCGTCGCCGGTCCTGAGGGCCTGGTGGAAGGCGAGGGCGATCTCCGGCGCGAAGCAGAACACGGCGGACGAGTAGAGCGTGACCCCGAGGGCGCGGTAGGCGAGCTGGGTCTGCTCGGCGGTCGGCAGGCCGTTGAAGTAGAGGAAGTCGCCCGGGGCCTCGGTACGGACGGCGCTGACGACGCGCTGCATGAGGTCGAGGTCGCCGAGCCCGTCCTTGAGGCCGATGATCCCGTCCGTGCGGGCGAGGGCGACGACCGTCTCCGGGGTGAACACCGCGTTGTCGCGCTGGTAGACGATGACCGGCAGGGCGGTGGCGGCGGCCACCTCGCGGTAGTGCCGCAGCAGTCCCTCCTGCCCGGCGACGACGAGGTACGGCGGCATGGCGAGCAGTCCGTCCGCCCCGGCGGCCTCGGCGAGACGGGCGTAGCGCACGGCGAGCGCGGTGCCGTACCCGGCGCCCGCGACGACCGGCACGCGCCCGTCGGCCGCCTCGACGGCGGCCCGTACGCAGGCCTCGAACTCCTCGGGCGTCAGCGCGTGGAACTCGCCGGTGCCGCAGCAGGCGAACACCGCGGCGGCTCCGGCCTCCACCCCGCGCCGGACATGCGTGCGGTAGGTGTCGAGGTCCACGGAGCCATCGGGTCCGTAGGCGGTGACCGGGAAGAACAGCGGCCCGCTGGGGACGGTGAGTCGAGCGGCGAGAGGGGCTGACGTCACAAGCTCTCCCGGTTCCATATTCATGATTGGCGTCTATATCCCTGAACAACTCCACGCTAAGGCGCCGCCTTGGCGCCGGTCAAGCGCGCACACCCGCGACGCACCTGCGGATTCATCCCCTCCGCGGCATACTTGACGGGCTCCGCCCCGGATCCTTAGCGTGTCCACGCATATGAATGCCGTGCGCTCATGTGCACGCTGGTGATCAGCGCGCTTGCGATCGGCACGGTTGGCGATCAAGGAGACCCGAGGATGCCCGCTCCCCGCACCGTCCTGCTCACCGGCGCCGCCGGCGGCCTCGGCACCCTGATGCGGAACCTGCTCCCGGCCTACGGCTACGACCTGCGTCTGCTGGACCTGCGCCCGATCGAGGGCGAGCCCGACGCGATCGCCGCCGACCTGGCCGACCGGGACGCCGTACGCGAGGCGGTCCGGGGCGTCGACGCGATCATCCACCTCGCCGGCATCTCCCTGGAAGCCCCCTTCGAGAAGATCCTCAAGGCGAACATCGAGGGCACCTACCACCTGTACGAGGCCGCCCGCGAGGAGGGCGTCGGCCGGATCGTCTTCGCCTCCTCCAACCACGCGGTCGGCTACACCCCCCGCCCCCGGGGCGACGACCCCCTCATCCCGGTCGACACCCCGCGCCGCCCGGACACCTTCTACGGCCTGTCCAAGTGCTTCGGCGAGGACCTGGCGCAGCTCTACTGGGACCGGCACGGCCTGGAGACGGTCTCGGTGCGCATCGGCTCCTGCTTCCCCGAGCCGACCAGCGTGCGCATGCTCTCCGTGTGGATGAGCCCCGCCGACGGCGCCCGCCTCTTCCACGCGGCCCTGACCGCCGAGCAGGTCGGCCACACCGTCGTGCACGGCTCCTCCGCCAACACCCGGCTGTGGTGGGACCTCACCAGTGCCCGGGCGCTCGGCTACGAGCCGCAGGACGACTCCGAGCCGTTCGCCGAGAAGCTCATCGCCGAGCAGGGCGAACTGCAGGACGGCAACGAGGCGCACGCCTACCTCGGCGGCCAGTTCGTGACGGACCCGCCGATCTGGCCGTACTGACCGGAAACAGTCGTCACCAGGGCGGGCGGGCAGCAAACGGGCCCGCCCGCTCGGGCATTCGGGCACGGCCCGCATACGGCAGGGAAGCGTCCTCCGGGGCGCGGGGAACTGCGCGACCAGCCACAACGCGCCCGTAGACGGCCACGACCGCCCTGTGTCGTGGCGCGCATCCGCACGACCGAACGGGCACATCCGGGCAGGATCCCGCCCGCAGCAGACCTGGCCACCGCGGAGCACCCGCTGTAGAACTTCCCCCAAGGCCCGAGCGAGGGCCCGAACGGGCAGCACGGCAGGAAGGCGGGTGACGGCCATGAACAGGACCGCGGAAGAACGGCAGCGCGACATCGTGCTGGCCGCGCGGCGCGACGGTTCGGTCGACGTCACCACCCTCGCCGCCGAGCTGGGCGTGGCCAAGGAGACCGTACGGCGCGATCTGCGCGTCCTGGAGGACCACGGCCTGCTCCGCCGCACCCACGGCGGCGCCTACCCCGTGGAGAGCGCCGGCTTCGAGACGACGCTCGCCTTCCGGGCCACCAGCCACGTCCCCGAGAAGCGCCGGGTCGCGGCCGCCGCGGCCGAGCTGCTCGGCGACGCCGAGACCGTCTTCGTCGACGAGGGCTACACCCCGCAGCTCATCGCCGAGGCACTCCCCCGGGACCGGCCGCTGACCGTGGTCACCGCGTCCCTGCCGGTCGCGGGCGCCCTCGCCGAGGCCGAGCACACCTCCGTGCTGCTGCTCGGCGGCCGGGTGCGGCCCGGCACCCTCGCCACCGTCGACCACTGGACGACGAAGATGCTGGCCGGCTTCGTCGTCGACCTGGCGTTCATCGGTGCCAACGGCATCTCCCGCGAACACGGCCTCACCACCCCCGACCCGGCCGTCAGCGAGGTCAAGGCACAGGCGATCCGGGCCGCCCGGCGCGTGGTCTTCGCGGGCGTGCACACCAAGTTCGGAGCGGTCAGCTTCTGCCGGTTCGCCGACGTCGGCGCGCTGGAGACGATCGTGACGAGCACCCTGCTGCCGGCCGCCGAGGCCCACCGCTACTCACTGCTCGGACCCCAGGTCATCCGGGTCTGACACCACACCGACGTCCCCCACCGGGCGCAGCCACGCCCTGTGCTGCCCCTTATCTCCCCATACCTCCAGGAGCGATCCATGCGAACCCAGAGCCGACGACGGCCACCGCGAGCCCCGCTCGCCCTGGCCGCCGCAGGGACGCTGCTCGCCCCGCTGCTCTCCGGCTGCTGGGTCGGCGCGGGCGGGGCCGGATCCGGCGGCGACGCCATCAACGTCCTCATGGTCAACAACCCCCAGATGGTCGAGCTGCAGAAGCTGACGCGCGCCCACTTCACCAAGGAGACGGGCATCAAGGTCAACTTCACGGTCCTGCCCGAGAACGACGTCCGCGACAAGATCAGCCAGGACTTCGCCAACCAGGCCGGCCAGTACGACGTCGCCACCCTGTCCAACTACGAGATACCGATCTACGCCCGCAACGGCTGGCTGCGCCAGATGAACGGCTACGTCGCCAAGGACCCGGCCTACGACGAGCAGGACGTCCTGAAGCCGATGCGCCAGTCCCTCACCGCGGACGACGGCAAGCTCTACGGCCAGCCCTTCTACGGCGAGTCGTCGTTCCTGATGTACCGCAAGGACGTGTTCGACAAGAAGGGCCTGACGATGCCCGCGCACCCCACCTGGCAGCAGGTGGCGGACCTCGCGGCGAAGGCCGACGGCGCCGAACCCGGCATGAAGGGCATCTGCCTGCGCGGCCTGCCCGGCTGGGGCGAGGTGATGGCCCCGCTCACCACGGTCGTCAACACCTTCGGCGGCACCTGGTTCGACAAGGACTGGAAGGCACGACTCGACTCCCCCGCCTTCGAAAAGGCGACGAAGTTCTATGTCGATCTGGTGCGCGAGCACGGCGAGTCCGGCGCCGCCCAGGCCGGCTTCGCCGAGTGCCTCAACAACATGACTCAGGGCAAGGTCGCCATGTGGTACGACGCCACCTCCGCGGCCGGATCCCTGGAGGCGGCGAACTCCCCGGTGAAGGGCAAGGTGGGCTACGCCCCCGCACCCGTCGAGAAGACCGAGTCCTCCGGCTGGCTCTACACCTGGGCCTGGGGCATCCAGAAGGCCTCCCGCAACCCGGACAACGCCTGGAAGTTCGTCTCCTGGGCGTCCGGCAAGGGCTACGAGGAACTGGTCGGCGACCAGGTCGGCTGGTCGAACGTCCCGGCCGGCAAACGGGCGTCGACCTATGCCAACGCCGACTACCGCAAGGAGGCCGGGGCCTTCCAGGAGATGACCAAGGAGGCCATCGAGCAGGCCCGCCCGACCGATCCCGGCGTGCAGCCGCGGCCCGCGCCCGGCATCCAGTTCGTCGGCATCCCCGAGTTCACCGACCTCGGCACCAAGGTCTCCCAGGAGATCAGCGCGGCCATCGCCGGACGCCAGTCCGTCGAGTCGGCCCTGAAGAAGTCCCAGGCGCTCGCCGAGAAGATCTCCGAGGAATACGAGGGACGATGACCGCCACGACAACGGCCCCCGCGGCCTCCCCCGAGCTCCGCACGCCGGTCCGCCGGCCCTCCGCCCGGCTGCGCGCCTGGGCCACCCGGGCCCCGCTGCTGCCCGCCCTGATCTTCATGATCGTCGTCACCCAGCTGCCCTTCGTGGCCACGCTGGTGATCTCCTTCTTCGACTGGAACTCCCTCTATCCCGACGCCCGGCACTTCACCGGCGTCGACAACTACCAGGAGGTGCTCACCGACCCGGACCTGCGCCACTCGGTGTGGACGACCGTGCTGCTGACGGTCGCGGTGGTGCTGGCCAGCCTGGTCCTGGGACTGGTGCTCGCCCTGCTGCTGGACCGGAGGTTCCGGGGCCGGGGCATCGTCCGCACCCTGCTGATCGCACCGTTCCTGGTGGTGCCGGTCGCGGCGGCCCTGCTCTGGAAGCATGTGCTCTACAACCCCGAGTACGGCCTCTTCAACGGGCTGTTGCACTACGTGGGCGGCCCACAGCCCGACTGGATCTCCAACACTCCGCTGCTCGCGGTCGAGGCGTCCCTCGTCTGGCAGTGGACACCGTTCATGATGCTGATCCTGCTCGCCGGACTGCAGAGCCGCGACCACGAGCAGATCGAGGCGGCCCGGGTCGACGGCGCGAGCGACTGGCAGATCTTCGTCCATCTGACGCTCCCGCACCTGCGCCGCTACCTCGAACTGGGCGCCCTGCTGGGCTCGATCTACATCGTCCAGAACTTCGACGCGGTCTTCACGATCACGTCCGGGGGCCTGGGCACCGCCAACCTCCCCTACACCGTCTACCAGAGCTTCTACCAGGCCCACGAGAACGGCCTCGCCTCGGCCGCGGGCGTCCTGGTGGTCATCGGCTCGATCGTCATCGCGACCTTCGCCCTGCGCGTGGTGTCGTCCCTGTTCCGCGAGGAGGTGTCCCGCGCATGAGCACGACCGCACTGCGTGCCCGCCGCGTCCGTGGCAAGGGTGCGGGCCTGGGCCTGCTGGCCTGGCTGCTCGGCATCGCGTTCTTCCTGCCCATCGCGTGGATGGCACTGACGTCCCTCCACTCGGAGACGGACGCGGCGACCAACCCGCCGTCCTTCGCGGCGTCGCTCACGCTGGACGGCTACCGCGAGTTCTTCGGCGCGGGCGGCGGCGCGAGTCCTTGGCCGGCCCTGATCAACTCGACGGTCGCCTCTCTGGCGTCGACCCTGCTGGTCCTGCTGCTGGCCTTCCCGGCGGCGTACGCGCTGTCCATCAACCGCGTCCGCAAGTGGACGGACGTGCTGTTCTTCTTCCTCTCCACGAAGATGCTGCCGGCCGTGGCGGGCCTGCTGCCGATCTACCTGTTCGCCAAGAACGCCGGGATGCTCGACAACATCTGGCTGCTGGTCATCCTCTACACCTCCATGAACCTGCCGATCGCGGTGTGGATGATGCAGTCCTTCCTCGCCGAGATCCCGGTCGCGGTGATCGAGGCGGCCAAGGTGGACGGGGCCCGGCTGCCCACGATCCTCGGGCGCGTGGTCGCCCCGATCTCCCTCCCCGGTATCGCCGCCACCGCCCTGATCTGCTTCATCTTCAGCTGGAACGAGCTGCTGTTCGCCCGGGTGCTCACGGGTGTGGTGGCCGAGACCGCCCCCGTCTTCCTGACCGGCTTCATCACCAGCCAGGGCCTGTTCCTGGCGAAGGTGTGCGCCGCGTCGCTCGTGATCTCCCTGCCGGTGCTCGCCGCGGGGTTCGCCGCCCAGGACAAGCTGGTCCAGGGCCTGTCGTTGGGAGCCGTGAAATGAAGGCCGCCGTCATCGAGTCCGTGGGCAAGGCCGTCGTCGCCGAGGTCCCCGACCCGACGCCCGGCCCGCGCGAGGTCGTGGTCGAGGTCGCGGCCTGCGGCCTGTGCGGAACCGATCTCCACATCCTCCAGGGCGAGTTCGCCCCGAAACTGCCGATCGTGCCCGGGCACGAGTTCGCGGGCGAGGTCGTCGGGGTCGGCACCCGGGTCACGGAGGTGGCGGTGGGTGACCGGGTCGCCGTCGACCCGTCCCTGTATTGCTACGAGTGCCGCTACTGCCGTACGGGCCACAACAACCTCTGCGAACGCTGGGCGGCGATCGGCGTGACGACGGCCGGAGGCGCGGCGCGGTACGCCGTCGCCCCGGTGGCGAACTGCGTCAAGCTCCCCGAGCACGTCCGCACCGAGGACGCGGCGCTCGTGGAACCGCTGTCCTGCGCGGTCCGCGGCTACGACGTGCTCCAGTCCCGGCTCGGCGCGCACGTGCTGATCTACGGCTCCGGCACCATGGGCCTGATGATGCTGGAGCTGGCCAAGCGCACCGGCGCGGCGAGCGTGGACGTCGTCGACGTGAACCCGGCCCGCCTGGAGACCGCCCGCGGCCTCGGCGTCTCGGCGTCGGCCGCGAACCCCGACGAACTGGACCGTCCGCAGGGCTGGGACCTGGTCGTCGACGCCACGGGCAACGCGGCGGCGATCCAGGACGGTCTGGACCGGGTGGCGAAGGCGGGCACGTTCCTGCAGTTCGGCGTGGCCGACTACGCGACGCGCGTGACGATCGACCCGTACCGCATCTACAACCAGGAGATCACCATCACGGGCTCGATGGCGGTGCTGCACAGCTTCGAGCGTGCGGCGGAGCTGTTCGCGAACGGCGTCCTCGACCCGGAGGTCTTCATCAGCGACCGCATCCCGCTGGAGCGCTACCCCCAGGCGCTGGAGCAGTTCGCGGCGGGCGTCGGCCGCAAGATCGTGGTCGTGCCGTAGGGAAGGGACCACCGCGGGCGGGGGGGCGGGCGAAATTCGCTGGGGCGCCTGCTCCCCGCCTCGTACCCTCACGGCATGCCGAGACCTCATGGATTCACCTACGAGCAGCACACGGGCGGCACCGTCCGCATCAGCCACCACGGCCGCCCCGCCACCACCCTGAACGGCCCCCGCGCCGCGCAGTTCCTCGCCGAGGTCGAGACCTCCGACCCCCAGCTCGTCATGGCCCGCTGGACCGGCAACTACAAGCGCGGCAACGAGCGCACGGCCCGCGATCACCCCCGCAATCGCCGGTGACCCGATTGGCGTCAAGGTAAGGGAACGGCAAAACCGCTTCGCTCGTTCACCCGGCATGACAGCTATGACCCCCGGCTCGAACATCCCCCTGTCCGCCGCCCGCGTGACGGTGGACGTCGCCGCTCCGGTGCGGCTCGACGTATCGGGCCTGCTGCTCACCGCCGACGGCAAGGTGCGCTCCGACGACGACTTCATCTTCTACAACCAGCCGTCGGGCCCGGGCGTGACGTACCGCTCGGGCGGCGGCAGCGCGCCCGACGCGATCGTGGTCGACACGACGGCTCTCCCCCCTGGCATCGAGAAGATCGTCGTCACGGCGAGCCCGGACGCCGCGGGCCAGACCTTCCGCGGCATCGAGCCGACGGCCACGATCCGCAGCGCCGACGACAACTCCGTCCTGGCCTCCTTCACGCCCCCACAGCTCGGCGACGAGACGGCCCTGGTCATCGTGGAGGTCTACCAGCGAGGCGGGCAGTGGAAGGCCCGCGCCGTCGGCCAGGGATACGCCAACGGCCTGGCGGGCATCGCCACGGACTTCGGGGTCACGGTGGAGGAACCGGCCGCCGCCGCCCCGCCGCAGCCGGTGACCCCGCCGCCGGCCCCGATGCAGCCGCCCGCCCCGCCCGTCTCCACCCCCGCCGCGCCTCCGGCCGCCCCGGCCACGCCTCCCCCGCCCGCGCCCGGCACCGGGAAGATCAACCTCGACAAGGGCCGCGTCAGCCTCCAGAAGAACCAGACGGTCTCCCTGATGAAGGGCGGTCAGCCCCTGCTCTCCCAGGTCCGGATGGGACTCGGCTGGGAGCCGGCGTACCGCGGCAAGGACATCGACCTGGACGCCTCGGTCATCGCCTACGGGCCGCAGCGCAACCACGTCGACAGCTGCTACTTCGGCAAGCTCCAGATCGTCGGCGGCGCCATCCGGCACTCCGGCGACAACCTCACGGGCGAGGGCGGCGGGGACGACGAGACCATCATGGTCGACCTCGGCCGCCTCCCCCAGGAGGTCACGGGCCTGGTCTTCACGGTGAACTCCTTCTCCGGCCAGAAGTTCACCGAGGTCGCCAAGGCCTACTGCCGCCTCCTGGACGGCACGACCGGCGAGGAACTGGTCCGTTTCGACCTGACCGGCGCCGAGCCCCAGACCGGCGTCCTGATGGCCAAGCTCATCCGCCAGTTCTCCGGCGAGTGGGAGATGACGGCCATGGGCGACTTCGTGAAGTCCCGCACGGTGAGGGGCATGGTGAAGCCCGCGGCGCAGGCGCTGTAACCCGCCACCGGCCTCCGGGGACGCCCCCTCACCCAGGGGGCGTCCGGCTCACCGCGTCAGCGGCGCCCCGCGCCCAGCCCCTCCATCAGCAGCGTCAGGTACCGCCGGAGGTGCCGGTCCTCCCCGTCCGCCAGTTCCGACGCCGTCGCCATCCCGTGCGCCAGCCGCAGCACGTCGCCCGGCTCGACGTCCGCCCGCAGCGTGCCCTCCGCCTGCGCCGCGCGGACCAGCCGCCCCGCCGCGGCCCGGACCGAGTCGCCGCAGGCGGTGTTCACCAGGGAGCCGGAGTCCGTGACGGCCGGGCCCAGCAGCGCCTTCAGCCCTCGCATCCGGATCATCCCGGCGCCCAGTTCGTACAGCCACTCCCCCAGCGCCTCGCCCGGCGGCAGCTCCTCCGCCAGCACGCCGGCCCGGGCCGCGATCGCCTCGACACGCTCCAGATACGCGGCCTCCAGCAGCGCCTGCCGGGTCGGGAAATGCCGGTACAGCGTGCCGGAGCCGACCCCGGCACGCTTGGCGATGTCGTCGAGCGAGGCGCCCTCCCCGTGCTCGGCGAAGGCCTGCGCGGCGGCCGTCAGCAACCGCTCGTGGTTGCGCCGGGCATCCGCCCGCATGGGCCTGACCTGCGCCACGCGACCACTCCTCACGAACCGGGGATGTTCTCCGCACTCTACCGAGGCGGCGCACCGGCACCCGGCCCCTACATCTCATCGCCCCCGCCGCCAGGTCCCGCAGGAAGTGCCGTGCCCCGAACAGGAACACCACGATCAACGGGATGACACTCATCAGCGCCCCGGCCATCACCAGGGCGTAGTCCGCGTTGTAGAGGACGTTCAGGTTCGCCGGCGCCACCTGGAGCGTGACCTTCTCCGGGTCGATCATCACGACCAGGGGCCAGATGTAGTCGTTCCAGAGGCCGATGAACGTGAAGATGCCGAGGAAGGCCAGGGCCGGGCGGAAGAGTCGAGCGTCCGTGAACGTTCATGTGAGCGGTGCCGTCGAGTATCGGGTGGCCCGAAATCCGGGGTCAAGGGAACGGCGAGGCCGATCTGCCGGGACGGTCAGGCGGAGTCGCGCACCACGAGTTCGGGTGTCACCCACGCCTCCGCGCCCCGCAGCGGCTCCTCACCCGCGCGCAGCCGGGCCACCTGCTCCACGGCCAGCCGCCCCAGCTGCCGCTTGTCGATGTGCAGGGTGGTCAGGGCGGGTTCGACCAGCTCGCCCAGCGAGAGGCCGTCGAAGCCGAGCACGGCCACGTCGTCCGGAACGCTGCGGCCACTGCGACGGGCGGTGCGCATGGCCCCGACCGCGATCAGGTCGTTGAAGCCGAAGACCGCGGTGACCTCGGGCCGCTGGGCCAGCAGCCGTTCCATGCCGGCCTCGCCGCCCGCCACGCTGTGCTCGGGGCACATCACGATCCAGTCCTCGTCGACCGGCAGACCGAGCCGCCGTGTCTGCTCCAGGAAGGCCTGTCTGCGAGGGCCGGGGCCGTGCACACCGTCCAACATGCCGATCCTGCGGTGCCCGGCGTGGAACAGATGGTTCATGCCCCGCTCGACACCGGTGGCGGCGTCGATGCCCACGGCCGCGAACCGGGTCTGCTGCGGGCCGCGCTCCAGCAGCACCAGCGGCACGCCTCCGAGGTGCCGGGTGAGCACGTCGTCCGGGTCCTTGAAGTAGCCGACGACCGCGTCCGCCTGGTGGGAAAGAACGTCGAGCGCCTCCCGCTCCCTGGCCTCGTCGATCCGGGAGTCCCACACGACGACCTGCCAGCCGCGCTGCTCGGCGGCCTCCAGCACCCCGGCGGCCACCTCGGGGAAGAACGGGTTGCGCAGGTCCGGGATGACCAGACCGGCCGTCACCGCGCCCTTCTGCACGAGTCCGCGCGCGAACCGGCTGGGCCGGTAGTCCAGCAGCCGCGCCGCCTCCAGGACCCGCTCCTTGGTACCGGGGTCGATCTCACCCTTGTCGTTGACCGCCCGCGAGACCGTTTGGCGTGACACCCCGGCGAGCCGTGCGACGTCGTGGATCGTGGCCCGGCGCCGGGCACCGTCGGACCGCTCCGCACGCTGATTGTCCGTCCACACGTCCAGCACTGTATCCGCCCCCGAACCCCACCCGGCAGGGGAAGCCGGACGGGTGCCCTCCGCATCCCACCGCCCAGCCGCCGCGACGCGGCCGCACTCGCACTCGCACCCGCCTACGGCGAGAAGGGGCCGTGTCGGGGGGTGTCCGCCCACAGCGGCTGGCGCGTCAACGGAGGGGTTGGTCGATGTCCGACCCCATCGCGCCGTTCCGAGGACGGACACCCCCCGGCGCGGCCCTGACCCACACCCCGCGGTCAGCCGAAGCAAACGCGGTCGCAGCCGGCCCGACACCCCGGCCCGGCATCCACCGCCCCGTCAGTCGCCGAGTTCCGTGAACAGGGTCAGCTGAAGCGCCCCCGGCGCTTCGAGGCGGGAGTTCAGGGAGTTCCAGGGAGTGCGAGTCGGCTCGGCCACGACCTCGGCCCCCGCGGCGGCCAGCTTCGCCGTCGCGGCGACGGAGTCGTCCACCTGGAAGGCGACCCGGATGTGCCCGGCCACCCGCCGCCCCACCTCGACGTCGTCGATGAACGCGGCGTGGTTCGGGTCGGTCAGCTCCAGGGTGGCCCGCCCGGCGTCGAGGATCGTGACCCGCCCGTCCTCCGAGGCGAACGCGCCCTGCTCGGTCAGGCCGAGCACGTCCCGGTAGAAGTGCAGCGCGGCGTCGTAGTCCTCGGCGGTCACGACCAGACGGAGTTCACGGACGGCTGGCTCATCGGACATGGCGGCTCCTCCAGGACGTAGGTCGACGGGGACAACCCGACGGCCCGCCGCATGATTCCCCACGCACCGGCGGCCCGCCCGCATGATTCCCCACGCACCGGCGGCCCGCCCGGATGATTCCCCGCGCACCCGGCGGCTCGCCGGATGACCCCCCAGACACCCGGCGACCCGCCCGTCAGAACAGCGCGCTGTACGCGTTCAGCGCGGGCTGCCCTCCCAGGTGGGCGTAGAGCACCGTGGCGTCGCGGCCGATCTCGCCCCTCGACACCAGGTCGATCATCCCGGCCATGGACTTGCCCTCGTAGACGGGGTCCGTGATCATTCCCTCCGTCCGGGCGGCGAGCCGCATCGCCGCGAGCGTCGTCTCGTCGGGGACGCCGTAGACACCCGCGTGGTACCGCTCGTCGAGTTCGACGTCGGACTCGGTCAACTCGCGCTTCACCCCGATGAGCTGCCGCGTGCGGTCGGCGATACGGGCGATCTGCCCGCGGGTCGCGGCCGGCTTCGCCGAGGCATCGATGCCGAGCACGCGCCGGGCACGCCCACCCGCCTCCTCCAGCGCGGCGAACCCGGCGACCATGCCGGCCTGGGTCGACCCGGTCACCGAGCACACCACGACGGTGTCGAAGAAGACGCCCAGCTCCCGCTCCTGCTCGACGACCTCGTACGCCCACCCGGCGAAGCCGAGTCCGCCGAGCGGATGGTCGGAGGCCCCGGCCGGGATGGCGTACGGCTTCCCGCCGCCCTCCTCGACCTCCCTGAGCACCCGCTCCCAGCTCTCCTTGAAGCCGATGCCGAACCCCGCCTTCACCAGCCGCACATCGGCCCCGGCGAGCCGGCTGATCAGGATGTTGCCGACCCGAGCCACACACAGGACCGGACACAGAAGCGCACACAGAACCGTGGCCCGCACTCCCCACGCGGTGCGGGCCACGGCCTGTCGCCCCTCAGGCCACCCAGGGCCAGTCGGCGTCCCGGGAGGCCTCGATCAGCGGAACCATCCGGAAAGCGGCGTCCGAGAGCCCCCCGAACGTGTGCCGGTTACCCGTGCCCGACGGGCCGTGGCCCGCCCGGTACCCGGCGAGGTTCCAGGTGTAGACCGGCACGTCGGCCGGGATCTGCTCGGTCGGGTCGCCCCGGTGGTGGTGCGTGTACTGCTCGTCGGTGACGATCAGCACCCGGTCGTGCTTCTTGTAGTGCCGGCGCACCGCCTCCGTGGTGTCGGTGCCGCCCAGGTCGCCGAACCGTTCGAGGATCTTGAGCACCGACTCGCCCCGGCGGAACGTCACGCGATCGCTCGTCGAGCCGAACTCGACCAGGTCCGCGCGCTCCGCCCGCAGCGCGAGCGCCGTGCCGAAGATCGCCGCCGCGTCGGCGCGGGTGAGCTCCGAGCGGTCGGACAGCCGGGACCAGAACATCGAGCCCGAGCGGTCCACGAGCACCAGCGTCCGGCCGGGCAGCGCCGGCACGTTGGCCAGCGAGTGGCCGAGGGCCCGCTCCAGCGCGTACGACCAGCGCAGCGAGGGCGCGTGCTGGTAGGCGGCGAGGTACCGGAAGGGGAACTGGCGCGAGCGGGCGACTTCGTCCGGGTCGCCGATCCGCGCGGCGACCCGCTCGGCCACCTCGTCCGAGATCCCGGCCTCGTCGAAGTTCCGCAGGTTGCGCACGAGCGCCATGGTCCCCATGGAGGGGATCACGACCTCCCAGGCCGCCTTGTCCATCGGCCCCTGGAGCCAGCCCGCCAGCGCCTCCCACGTCATCCCGGCGCCGGCCAGCCGCTCGGCACCGCCCTCGGCGGTCACGACCGCACGCCGGTCCTCCACGGGCAGCGCCATCAGCTCGCGGTGCGCGTTGAGCACGCGGTCGGACGCGGGCGGCACGGCGGTGTCCGGGTGGTGCCGGCGGTCGAGGGCGTAGCGGAACAGCTCGCCCTGCCACGGCTTGTCCGGGTCCGGGGCCGCGTGCACGAGGTTGAGGATGTCGCCGAAGCGGTAGCCCTTGGAGGCGGTGTCGTACTTCAGCAGCGCCTTGCCGTGGTACAGGCGGCGCACGGCATCCGCGACACCGCGCTTGACCGGCTTCGGCACGTTGCGGCCGTACATCGCGGTCCAGTACGCGAGCAGTTCGCCGGGCTCGTCGGGCCGCTGGAGGACGGAGGCGACGACCTGCCGGTTGGACGGGCCGTCGGTCGCGCCCGCATCCAGGCGGGCCTTCACGTACTCGGCGGCGCCGACGACGGAGGCCGTGCGCAGATTGCCCGCGCCGCGCAGCCAGCCGAGCAGGCCGGCCGTCCACTCCGGGTCGGTGACGGCGAGTTCGCGCACGAGCTTCGCGAAGCGGTCGTCGCGGTCGGCGCCGGTCTCGTAGAAGGTCTGCTGGGAGACGAAGTTGGAGACGGAGAGCAGGAAAAGTTCGGAGCGGGCGTCCCGCTCGCGGCCCCGGCCGCCCTCATAGGTGCGCAGCACACGCCCGGTGGACGTCACGCGCGAGACGGGACGCGCGCGGGCTGCCTTGGAGTTGAATCGCGCCATGGTGAATTCCCCCGAATTCATTCGCATTTCGGGGGAGACGCTGCATGCGGAAAAGAGGTGGGTGCCCGAGGACAGAAGTCGGCGACGGACTAATTCAGATGCTCTACCCATTGAGCTACAGCGACCCGAAGTCGCTGACGGGACTCGAACCCGCAACCCTCCGATCCCAGGAAGTAACCGTTGCCTTCGCACCGGGCACCCACCACATGCTGCGCCTCCCGAGATCAAGTCGGCGGCGGCGTCGGATTCTTTGGAAGAGAAGTAGCCGCTGCCATCGCACCGGGAGGTGCGTGACGTTGTGATCTCACTGTAGGAGGCGCGACTCCGGAATCGCGACCGAATTTATGACCGCTTCTGGCGCTTCCAGGGGCCGGTGATGGCGAGCATGATGCCGGGCGTCTGGATGTTGGCGTAGAGGGTCCGGCCGTCGGGAGAGAAGGTGACGCCGGTGAACTCGCTGTATTCCGGCTCCTCTTCGGTGCCGATGTTCAGCTCGTTGCGGGCGATGGGGTAGGTGCGTCCGCTGTCGGTGGCGCCGAACAGGTGCTGCACGCCTTCGCCGTCCTCGGCGATGACGAGGCCGCCGTAGGGGGAGACGGTGATGTTGTCCGGGCCGTCGAACGCCCCGTCCTTCGACGGGGCGGGGTTCACTCCGAGCAGGACCTTGAGCGTCAGCGTGCGCCGCTTGGGGTCGTAGAACCAGACCTGGCCGTCGTGCTGGACGGGGCTTTCCGCACGGGCGTAGGAGGAGACGATGTAGGCGCCGCCGTCGCCCCACCACATGCCCTCCAGCTTACGGGCGCGGGTGACCTCGCCGTCCTTGAACTGCTTGCGCACGGGGGTGGTGCGGGCGTCGCGGTCGGGGACGTCCACCCAGTCGACTCCGTAGACGGTGCCGGTCTTCGTGGCGCGGGACAGGTCGTCGACGAACGTGCCGCCGGAGTCGAAGCACTTGGGCGCCTGGAGGACGCCGGCGTCGTCGGCGAGCTTGCGGAACTTCCCAGGGCCGTACTCGAAGCCCCTGGGCGGGGTCCAGCGGAAGAAGAGGCCGTTGGGGCCCGAGGCGTCCTCGGTGAGGTAGGCGTGGCCGCGCTTGGGGTCGATGACGACGGCCTCGTGGTCGTAGCGGCCGAAGAACTTCAGCGGCTTGGGGCCGCGATTGGCACGCCGGTCGCACGGATCGACCTCGAACACATAGCCGTGGTCCTTGGTCATGCCGTTGACGCCGGCCTTGTCGGAGTTCTCCTCGCAGGTGAGCCAGGTGCCCCAGGGGGTGGCGCCGCCCGCGCAGTTGGTGGAGGTGCCGGCGATGCCGACCCATTCGGCGACGCGTCCGTCGGGCCGCACCTCGACGACCGTGCAGCCACCGGCCGCGGCCGGGTCGTAGACGAGGCCCTCGGTGAGCGGCACCGGGTGCTCCCAGTTGGCGCGCGGGCCCTTCAGCTCGTGGTTGTTGACGAGCAGGGTGGTGCCGCGGGGGCCGTCGAAGGCGGCGGTGCCGTCGTGGTTGGACGGCGTGGACTCACCGGACTCCAGCTTGGTTTTGCCGCTGTACGTGATGACCCGGTACGCGAAGCCGGCGGGCAGGGCGAGGATGCCCTCGGGGTCCGGGACGAGCGGCCCGTAGCCGACTCCGTGCCGGGCGTCTGCCGCCCGGTCCCCCGCGCTGCCGGTGTCGTCGGAGGCGAGGGCGTTCGGCGCGGTGGCGAGGGCGCCGACACTGCCCGCCAGCGCGACACCGGCACCGGTGATCGCGGAGTTTCTGGCGAAGTCCCTACGGGTGAGCGACATGGTGTCTCCTGTGACGGTGGATATGCCGTGGAGGGTGGCGGACCTCGTTCGGCGAAACCGTCCCGCTCATCCGTGAACACCAGTTGAACAACGCCCTGGGGGCGCGGGGAACTGCGCGAGAAGCCACAGCACACCCGCACCCCCGGTACGAGGTCAGCCCGCCTGCTGCGACCGCGCCTTGAAGGCCGCCTTCCGCGCTTCCTTCGCCACCTTCTTGTCGGGATGCAGCCGCCCCATGGCCTCCAGCACATCGGCGGTCGCGGGATGATCGACCCGCCACACCGCCGCGAAGAACCCACTGTGCTGCTGGGCGAGCCCCTCCACGAGCGCCCGGAGCTCCTCGGAGTTGCCCTCCGCGGCCAGCTGCGCGGCCACCGTGTCGATGGTCAGCCAGTACACCATCGCCTCGGACGGCGCGGGTACGTCCACCGCGCCGTTCTCGGTCAGCCACACCCGCGCGAGCCCGCCCAGTTCGGCGTCGTCGAGCACCTCCCGCAGCGCGGGCTCGGCCGAGGCCCCCACCAGCGACAGGGCCTGCTGACAGCGCAGCCGACGCAACGGCGCCCCGGCGTCCGCACCCCGAGCTGCGGCCAGCAACTCCCGTGCAGCGGCGAGCGATTCGCGCCGCTGGAGCCACTGCTCGGTCTCCGCCTGCGCCGCGCCGGGCGGGAACTCCGCCGTGCCGTCGAGCAGGACGTCGGCTCCCTTGTCGGCGAGGTCCCCGACGGCCGGTGCCTCGAAGCCGGCCTCCATCAGGCGTGCGCGCATGCCGTACAGGCCGAGCGGGGTGAGCCGGACCATGCCGTACCGGGAGACGTCGGTGTCGTCGACGGGTGCCGCGGGCTCCTCGTCGGCGTCGGCCATGAGCGCCTCGTCGACCGGCTGGTAGGCGACCAACCCCACCGGCTCCAGCATCCGGAACTGGTCGTCCAGCCGCATCATGGCGTCGGAGACCTGCTCCAGGACGTCGTTGGTGGGCTCTCCCATGTCGCTGGGCACGATCACCGAGGCGGCCAGCGCCGGCAGCGGCACCGGGGCGCCGCCGGGCGGGTCCTCGCCGGCGGTGAGCAGATAGAGGTTGCCGAGGACGCCGTCGAGGAACTCGGCCTCGGCCTCGGGGTCCCAGTCGAGGGAGGAGAGGTCGACCTCGCCGTCCTCGTCCACGAGTCCGTCCAGGTCGGGCACGCTCGCGTCGGCGAGCACGGTCTCCAGGGCGGTGAGCCACACGGCGAGCACGTCCTGCGGGGAGCCACCGGTGAGCAGGGCCAGGTCCTCACCGGCCGTCACGGTGCCCTCCTCCTCGTCGACGACCTCGACGAGCCCCGCGTCCACGGCGACCCGCCACGCCTCGCTCGCGTCGGCGGCGGCGTCGTCCCCGCTCAGCCCGAGCGCCTCGACGGCCGCGGGCAACTGCTCGTCGACGAGCCCGCCCCCGGCGTCGACACGGGTGTCCGGCCCGGCCCAGCGGGCGAGCCGGGCGGCCCGGGACAACAACGGCGTGGACAGGGCGTCACGCGCCAGCTCCGCTTCGGGGTGCAGCCGCACCGGCGGCAGGGGGGAGCTGTCTGACATCGGCTGTTTCTCCTAGGGCGCCTCATACGACTCAGCCGCTCAGCCTAGACGGATTTCCACCCATGCCGCCCACTTCATCTCCCCGTCGGCCGCCGTACATGGCCGAAACCTTGACAAGTGACATGAACAGGCTGGAGATTGACGCGCGTAGAAGTCGGCGGACACTTGTTCACCGGGCCGGCCCCACCCGGTCCACCCGTCCCCTCCTTCTACGCGCGTCATCGCATCCGCCCCACAGGGAGCGACCGTCAGCCATTCCACACGTGTCCGCCCTCGTCCCGGCGCCCTGTCACGTCCCCGGAGGGAATCCCGTTGCCGAGCAAGTCGTCCGCGCGTCTCGCCGCGCTCACCGTAGCCGCCGCGTGTTCCGCGGCCTCCACGATCGTTCTCACCAGCCCCGCGCACGCGGAGTCGGTCCGCATCCACGACATCCAGGGCAGCACCCGGATGTCCCCGTACGCCGGCCAACAGGTGACGGACGTGACCGGAATCGTCACCGGCATCCGGACCTACGGCTCCTCCCGCGGCTTCTGGATCCAGGACCCGAACCCGGACGCCGACCCGGCGACCAGCGAGGGCGTCTTCGTCTTCACCAGCTCCTCCCCGAAGGGAGTAGCCGTCGGTGACTCCGTGACGGTCGGCGGCACGGTCTCGGAGTACGTCCCCGGCGGCGCGACCTCCGGCAACCAGTCGATCACCGAGATCACCAAGCCGACGACCACGGTCGTCTCCAGCGGCAACGCGCTCCCCGCCGCCACGGCGATCACCTCGCGCTCGGTCCCGGCCGCCTACGCGCCGACCGGCGACACCGCCGCGAACGGCTCGGTCAACGCACTCCCCCTCAAGCCCTCGAAGTACGCCCTGGACTACTACGAGTCCTTGGAGGGCATGTCCGTACGGGTCACCGACACCCGTGTCGTCGGCGCCACCGACCCCTACACCGAGCTCTGGGTGACGGTGAAGCCGCACGAGAACCGCAACCGCCACGGCGGCACGGTCTACGGCTCCTACGACGACCAGAACTCGGGCCGCCTCCAGATCCAGACCCTCGGCGCGACGGCGGAGTTCCCCAAGGCGAACGTGGGCGACACCCTCACGGGCACCACCGCGGGCCCCCTGGACTACAACCAGTTCGGCGGCTACACCCTGGTCGCGAGCGAACTCGGCACCCTGAAGAGCGCGGGCCTGGAGCGCGAGACGACCCGCAAGCAGCGCTCCTCCGAACTCGCGGTCGCCACCTACAACGTCGAGAACCTCGACCCGACCGACGACACGTTCGCCGCCCACGCCTCCGCGATCGTGCACCACCTGAAGTCGCCCGACATCGTGTCCCTGGAGGAGATCCAGGACAACAACGGGGCGAAGAACGACGGTACGGTCGCCGCAGACCAGACGCTGACCAAGCTGATCGACGCGATCGTCGCGGCCGGCGGCCCGAAGTACGACTGGCGCTCGATCGACCCGGCGGACAACACCGACGGCGGCGAGCCGGGCGGCAACATCCGCCAGGCCTTCCTGTTCAACCCGGAGCGGGTCTCCTTCGCGGATCGCCCCGGCGGCGACGCCACCACGGCCACCGCCGTGACGAAGATCCGCGGCAAGGCCCACCTCACCCTCAGCCCCGGCCGCATCGCGCCCGCCGACGAGGCCTGGAAGAGCAGCCGCAAGCCGCTGGCCGGCGAGTTCGTCTTCCGCGGCCGCACGGTCTTCGTGATCGCCAACCACTTCAACTCCAAGGGCGGCGACCAGGGTCTGACCTCCCAGTACCAGCCGCCGTCCCGCAGCTCCGAGACGCAGCGCCACCAGCAGGCCACCCTGGTGAACGCCTTCGTCAAGGACATCCTCGACACCCAGAAGAACGCGGACGTCGTCACGCTGGGCGACATCAACGACTTCGAGTTCTCGAAGACCGCGCAGCTCCTCGAGGGCCGCGGCGAACTCTGGTCGGCGATCAAGTCGCTCCCCCGCAACGAGCGCTACTCGTACGTCTACCAGGGCAACAGCCAGGTCCTCGACCAGATCCTGATCAGCCCGTCGATCCGCCGCGCCTGCGACTTCGAGTACGACAGCGTGCACGTCAACGCGGAGTTCAACGACCAGATCAGCGACCACGACCCGCAGGTCCTGCGCTTCCGCCCGTAACACCCGGGGCCGGCCGGGCACCGACCCGGCCGGCCCACCCATGCTTACTCCGGCACCAGCCCCAGAGCATGCTCGTACCGGCTGCCGACGCTCCCCTTCAAACCCGGATACGTCCGCACCCGCTCCCAGCCCTGACTCGGCGGGGCGGCCAGCGCCCGGTCATAGGCGTCGGCACTGGCCCACTCCGCGTAGTTCAGTACGTGTCCGCCGTCCGTACTCAGATGGAAGTGCGCGGATATCAGCCCCGCGTGTCCCTCCGGGTCGTCCCCCAGGGCCTTCACCACGAGATCGACCCACTCCTCCCGGCGCTCCTCAGCCTCGAAGTCGACCCGCACGGTGACGATCAGACCCGGCACCCTCGCATCTCCCACGGCGCGCTCCCGGCTCCGGTACCGCCGGTACCGCCCCAGCCCGACCCGTTCGATGCCCGGTACGGCGGTGTCGATCTCGTCGACGCGTTCCTGCCGGTGGGTCTTCACGAACGACTCGAAGGCATGCTCGCCGGTCCACTGCGAGTAGTGCATCAGGGTGGACCCGTCGTGGCCCGCGTACACGTGATACCCCAGCAGATCCCTGGCGGGCCAGGGCCGCCGCTCCCAGGTACGCCCGATGGCCTCCACCGTCTGCCGCTGCCGCTCGGGGGTGCCCACCCGCCATGCGCTGAAGAAGGGAGCACCGACGCGGGGGTCGGTCACGTCGGGGTGCTGCTCGGTTACAGGGCTCATGAACACTCCAGTCGTAGCGCCGGTCGCGAACACACCCCACCTTTCAACCTCAACCAAACTTGAGGTCAAGAGAGGTCAGAACAACTCGGCGCCCCGGCTGGGGCCGGGTGGCCCCGCAGCCCGGCGAAGCGGAGTGCCGCTGCGTGCACGCGAAACAAGTCCGCACCCGAACGCAAGCGGCGCAAGCCAGGACACTCCCGCACCCGCGCGCATGCGGCGCAAGTCGCGACGCTCCCGCACCCGCGTACGGCGAGAAGGGGCCGTGCCGGGGGGTGTCCGCCCGCAGCGGTTGGCGCGTCAACGGACAGTCAGCTGGTGTGGCACCCCATCGCGCCGTTCCGAGGACGGACACCCCCCGGCGCGGCCCCGACCCACCCACAACGCGAAGGCGAAACGCACCCCGCACCCCACCCGGCGTCAGCGATGCCCGTGCACATGCCTCCACCGCAACACCCCGACAGCCACCACGGCCCCCGCCGCGCCGGCCGCCAGCACCGGCTTCGGATGCCGCATCCCAGCCTGAACCACCGTCCGCACCGGCCGGGGCCCCGCATGCGCCGCCCTGTCGTGCACGGTGTGCCCCGCCTGCGCGGCGCTGCTCCGCAGCTGCACCGTCATCGCCCCGGCCTTGTCCCGCAGATCGGCCGCCCGCGCCCGCGCACGCCCCTTCACATCGGCCTTCCCCGCCAACTCCTCCACCGTGTTGCCGAGTTCACTACGGGTCCGCTCGATCTGCCGCCGCAGTTCATCGGGCCCCTTCGCACCACCCGTCGCGTCCGTCATCGATGCGCCCTCTCCTTGATCTCCTCCATGTCCGCCCTGACACTCCCGAGAGCCTGCTCGGGCGTAGGCGGAGTGGCCCGCCGCAGCTGCGCCCGCCCGGTCGCCGCCAGCACGGCCGCGATCACGAACAGCACCCCCGTCACGATCAGCGCCGCGGCCCACACCGGCAGCACCAGCGAGAGCGCGGCGACACCCGCACCGGACAGAACGAGCAGCCCGGCGTACGCGACGGCGCCCGCCGCCCCGAGCAGCCCGCCACCTCGCCCCGCACGCCGCCCCTTCTCGGCCAGCTCCTCCTTGGCGAGTGCCACTTCCTGCCGCATGAGCGTGGAGAGCTGCTCCGTGGCCTGTCCGACGAGCTCGCCCACGGAGCGGCGCTCATCGTGCACGGAGCGGCGCTCGACGTGCACGGCCCGATGATCCATGGTCCCGGTCACGGTTCCGCCTCCTCCCGAAGTCAGGACCACCCGGGTACCCGAAGAGCCCCGCAGCTACCCCGGCCGAGACGACTGTGCGCGGCGCGAAGCAGACGATGAAGCATCACTTACCAGTACTTGGTAACAGTATTAAGTGGAGCTACACTATCGCGGCGCCGAGACTACCCCCATGACCACACCGCCACCCACACCACCCCTCGGCCGCACCCTCTGCGCCATGATCACCCCCTTCACCCCGTCCGGAGCCCTCGACCTCGACGGCGCCCAGCACCTCGCCACCCACCTGGTGGCGAACGGCTGCGACGGCCTGGTCCTCTCCGGCACGACGGGCGAGTCCCCCACCACCACGGACGCCGAGAAGTCGGCCCTCGTCGCCGCCGTCAAGGAGGCGGTGGGCGACCGGGCGAAGGTCGTCACCGGCATCGGCACCCCCGACACCCGGCACACCACGGAACTGGCTCGGGAGGCCGAGAAGGCGGGCGCCGACGGCCTGTTGGTGGTGTCGCCGTACTACAGCAGACCCCCGCAGGACGCGATCGAGGCCCACTTCCGGCAGATCGCTGACGCGTGCGAACTCCCGCTCATGCTCTACGACATCCCCGCCCGCACCGGCACCCGCATCGAACCGGAGACGATCCTCCGTCTCGCCGACCATCCCAGGATCGTCGCGGTCAAGGACTGCTCCCAGGACTTC
This sequence comes from Streptomyces luteogriseus, assembly GCF_014205055.1. Taxonomy (NCBI): domain Bacteria; kingdom Bacillati; phylum Actinomycetota; class Actinomycetes; order Kitasatosporales; family Streptomycetaceae; genus Streptomyces; species Streptomyces luteogriseus. Next base: position 6,662,556 of record NZ_JACHMS010000001.1, on the reverse strand, counting down.
CTGGGCGCTCAGAAGGTCCTGGCCCGCACGGACCTGGCGTACTACGCGGGCTGCGACGAACACAACCTCGCGCTGTACGCCGTGGGCGGCACCGGGTACGTCAGCACGGTCGCGAACGTGATCCCGACCCACCTGCGAGCGGCCCTGGACGCGTTCGACGCGGGTGACACGGCCCGGGCGGCCCGCCTCCAGCAGCAGGCGACCCCCCTCATCGAGGCGATCATGTCGGCGGGCCTGCCGGGCACCGTCACGGTCAAGGCGCTCCTCGACGAACTGGCCCTCCCCGCGGGCCCGGTCCGCGGCCCCCTTCAGCCCGCCGGCCGCGGAACGACCGACGAACTGCTCTCGCTCCACGAGGCCCTGATCAGCATGTGATCACTGATCACTGATCACCGCTCCGCGAACACCGGCTCCCACCCCCCGTGCTGTCCTCGGGCGACCGAAGGGGAACGGCCCGTGCCGCAGTCGCCTGCGCCACGGGCCGTCCCGTCTGCTCTGTCCGCTCTGCCCGTTCAGTTCCAGGCGTACCCGTCACCGAACAGCAGCGTGTGCTCCAGCACGTCCTCCGCCGGGTCGTCGATCTGACCGACGTTGACGTTGATCAGACCGACGCGGTGGCCGTTGTGCGAGCCGGTGTTGGTCTCGTCGGCGTGCGCGGCACCCGCAGGGAGCCAGCACACCGCCAGCGTCGCGACCACCCCGGCCAGCCGGCGCGCCCCGGCCCGCCCCCGCTCGTTCCTCATGCCCCGGTCCTCTTTTCGTCGGTTCGGCGTCTGATCGGACACTGCGTCCACCCGTTCATCTGCCAAAACCACCGTGAGGTCACGCCGGGTCATCCGTACGGGAAGGTCCGGGGCCGTCAGTTGTGGCTGTGGAGGATCTCGTTCAGGCCGCCCCACACCGCGTTGTTCGGCCGGGCCTCAACCGTGCCGGTGACCGAGTTGCGGCGGAAGAGGATGTTGGAGGCACCGGACAGCTCGCGGGCCTTGATGATCTGGCCGTCGGGCATGGTGACGCGGGTTCCGGCGGTGACGTAGAGGCCGGCCTCGACGACGCACTCGTCGCCGAGGGCGATGCCGACCCCCGCCTCGGCGCCGATCAGGCAGCGCTCGCCGACGGAGATGATGACGTTGCCGCCGCCGGAGAGGGTGCCCATCGTGGAGGCGCCGCCACCGATGTCCGAGCCGTCGCCGATCACGACGCCGGCGGAGATGCGGCCCTCGACCATCGAGGTGCCGAGCGTGCCGGCGTTGAAGTTGACGAAGCCCTCGTGCATCACGGTGGTGCCCTCGGCGAGGTGGGCGCCGAGGCGGACCCGGTCGGCGTCGGCGATCCGGACTCCCTTGGGGGCCACGTAGTCCGTCATGCGCGGGAACTTGTCGACGGAGGTCACCTGGAGGTGCAGGCCCTCGGCGCGGGCGTTCAGCCGGACCTTCTCGAGGTCGTCGACGGCGACCGGGCCGAGCGAGGTCCAGGCGACGTTGGCGAGGAAGCCGAAGATGCCGTCCAGGCTCTGCCCGTGCGGCTTGACCAGGCGGTGGGAGAGCAGGTGCAGGCGCAGGTAGGCGTCGTGCGCGTCGATCGGCTTCTCGTCGAGCGAGGCGATGACCGTGCGGACCGCGACCACCTCGACGCCCCGGCGGGCGTCCGGGCCGATCGCCGCGGTCGCGCCGCCGCCGAGCAGCTCCGCGGCCCGCTCGGCGGACAGTCGCTCGGTGCCGGACGGGCCGGGCTGGTCGGCCAGCTCGGGCGCGGGGAACCAGGTGTCGAGAACGGTACCGTCGGCGGCGATCGTGGCGAGGCCGGCGGCCACCGCGCCGGTGGTGCGAGGAGCAGTCGTGTCGGTCATGAGGGCAACCTAACCGGCGGACGCCGATGGAGGCGAACCGGTACGGGGGAGTCTCACGGGACGGGCGGTATCCGCACCTCCGAACACCCCCTCAACAGCACGGACGCACAGCTCGGCCACCCGGCAAGGCCACCGGTCGGGACACCCGGCTCGGGCACCCGAGTGGAACACCAACACGGCCACCTGGTTGGGACACCCGACACGGCCACCTGGTTGGGACACCCGGCTCGGGCACCACCCCGAAGCACCCGTCCGCGGACGGGCCCGGCCCCCGGCCTCACCCCGGCGCCCCCGCGAGCACCCGCCCCAGCACCTCCCGCGCATACGCCTCGTCATACGGCACCCCCGTCAGCAGCGCCTGCAGGCAGATGCCGTCGACGACCGCCACCAGCGCCCGCGCGGTCACCGGATCCGTATGCCGGGACAGCAGCTCGGCGACGCCCTCGGCCCACTCGGCGGCGACGGGCCGCAGGGCGGGCCGGCGCAGCGCGGCCAGGTACAGCTCGTACTCCAGCTCCACCCCCGTCCGCTCGCCCGCGAGCCACTCCCCCATCCACGCGGCGAGTTCGGCGGCCAGATCGGTGCGCGGGTCCTCCAGACCGCCGCGCGAGGCGACCACCTTGGCGAAGCCCTCGTTGGCCTGCCGCAGCGCGGCGACCAGCAGCTCGTCGAGGGTCTTGAAGTGGTACGTCGTCGAGCCCAGCGGCACATCCGCCTCGGCGGCGGCGCTGCGGTGGCTCAGCCCGGCGATCCCCTTCTCCCCGACGACCCGGATCGCCGCGTCGATGATCCGCTGGCGCCTCTCGGGGTCGTAGCGCCGGGCCATCAGTGGGCTCCGCCCAGGTTCAGCACCACGACCCCGACGATGATCAGCGCGATGCCGGCGGCCTTGGCGACGGTCATGCCCTCGCCCAGGAACGCGATCCCGATCGTGGCGATGGCGGCGGTGCCGACCCCGGCCCAGATGGCGTAGGCCGTGCCGACCGAGACGGTCTTCAGGGTCTGCGCGAGCAGCGCGAAGGAGACGACGTAGCCGAGGACCGTGACCAGGGACGGACCGAGCCTGCTGAAGCCGTCGCTGTACTTCATCGCGGTGGTCGCACCGACTTCGGCGGCTATGGCCCCGGCCAGCAGCAGATATCCCATATGTACGAGCGTACACAACACCTGTACACCCGTACACAACGGGCCTTCGGGTATCGGACGGAAATCGCTCTCACAAAACGCGTCACAGGGGCCCCACGCGTCCACTACGGTGTCACCGATCACACACCGGGCCACCACAACTGCGCCGCCGTCAAGGGTGCCCCGCCGGAGGAACAGCGCATGTCAGAAAGCAAGTCCCGGCCGCCACAGGACCGTCCCTGGGAGAGCGGCTGGGCCCCGGACACCACCCGGGCACCGGGGACGCGACGGCTCTGGCTGGCGGGCACGCTCGCCCTGGCCACGATCACCGCGTGCGTCACGGCCATCACCGTCCTGGACAGCGAGTCCGGCGAGCCGGAAGCCCGGGCGGCGGAGCCGACCACCCTGAGCAGTTCGGCCCCGGGCGGCCTGATCTCCTTCGCGACCCCCTCCGAGGACGCCACCGAGAAGCCCGGCGGGGACCGGACCGAGCCGACCCCCACCCCCAGCGCCAGCGTGTCGAGCGCGTCCCCGAGCCCGAAGCCCGGGAAGAAGGCCCCGAAGCCGCCGAAGGCGTCCCCAGCCCCCTCGAAGCACCCGAAGCCCCCGTCCACGCACGGCATATCCATACGCTCGGTCAACTTCCCCGACCGCTACTGGCGGGTGCGCGACGGCTATGTGCGCCTGGACCAGATCGGCTCGGGCCCCGAGCAGCGCGAGGACGCCACTTTCCAGCGCGTCGCCGGCCTCGCCGACTCCTCCTGCTACTCCTTCACCACCGCGGACGGCCGCTATCTGCGCCACCGCAGCTTCGTCCTGGTCGCGAACATGAACGACGGCTCGTCCCTCTTCGGCAAGGACGCCACGTTCTGCCCCCGCTACTGGTCCGCATCGGGCACGCTCACGCTGGAGTCGGTCAACTACCCGGGCCGCTTCCTGCGCCACCGCAACTTCCAGCTCCGCCTGGACCCCTACGAGAACAGCCGGCTGTACCACTCGGACACGTCGTTCCAGATGGTGGCCGGGCTGGACTGAGCTGAGCACAGCCGGGCTGGACGAGCACATACGTGAGGGCGGCACCCGGACCGGGTGCCGCCCTCACGTATGTCAGTGGAGCTCAGAGGATCTCAGACGTTGAACCCGAGAGCCCGAAGCTGCTCGCGTCCGTCGTCCGTGATCTTGTCAGGGCCCCACGGGGGCATCCAGACCCAGTTGATCCGCAGCTCGCTCACGAGGCCGTCCGTGGCGGACTTCGCCTGGTCCTCGATGACGTCCGTCAGCGGGCAGGCCGCCGACGTCAGAGTCATGTCGAGCGTCGCGATGTTCGCGTCGTCGATGTGGATGCCGTAGATCAGGCCGAGGTTGACGACGTCGATGCCCAGCTCGGGGTCGACGACGTCGTACAGCGCCTCACGGACCTCTTCCTCGGAGGCCGGCTTCATCTCAACGGTCTCGCTCATGCCGTCGTCTCCTTCTCGGCGTCGGCTCCGCCCAGTACCTGGGCCGTCGCGTCCTTCCAGGCCATCCAGCTCAGCAGGGCGCACTTCACCCGGGCCGGGTACTTGGACACCCCGGCGAACGCGACCGCGTCCTCCAGGATCTCCTCCATCGCATCGTCGGGTTCGAGCTTCCCCTTGGACTGCATCAGCTCCAGGAAGGTCTCCTGGATCTTCCGCGCGTCGGAGAGGTCCTTGCCGACGAGGAGGTCGTTCAGTACGGACGCGCTCGCCTGGCTGATCGAACAGCCCTGGCCCTCGTACGAGACGTCCTCGATCGTGGTGCCGTCGTACTTCACGCGCAGTGTGATCTCGTCACCGCACGTCGGGTTGACGTGGTGCACCTCGGCGTCGCCATCCCGCAAGCCCCGCCCGTGCGGGTTCTTGTAGTGGTCCAGGATGACTTCCTGGTACATGGAGTCCAGTTTCACCGTTCAGCACGCCCCTCAGCCGAAGAAGTTCCGTACGTGCTCCAAGCCGTCGACCAGCGCGTCGATCTCGCCCGGCGTGGAGTACAGATAGAACGACGCTCGCGTGGTCGCAGGAATTCCGTAGCGGAGGCAGACCGGCCGTGCGCAGTGGTGGCCGACCCGGACCGCGATGCCCTGCTCGTCGAGGACCTGGCCCACGTCGTGCGGGTGGATGTCCCCGAGGGTGAAACTGATCGCCGCACCGCGCTCCTCGGCCGTGGTCGGGCCGATGATCCGCAGGTCGGGGACCTCCGCCAGCCGCTTCACCGCGTACTCGGTGAGTGCGTGCTCGTGGGCGAGGATCTTGTCCATGCCGATCGCGTCGAGGTAGTCGATCGCCGCGCCGAGTCCGACCGCCTGGGCGATCGGGGGCGTGCCCGCCTCGAACTTGTGGGGCGCCGGGGCGTAGGTCGAGGAGTGCATCGACACCGTCTCGATCATCTCGCCACCGCCGAGGAACGGAGGCAGATCCTCCAGCAGCTCCTGGCGGCCCCAGAGGACTCCGATGCCGGTAGGGGCGCACATCTTGTGGCCGGTGAAGGCCACGAAGTCGGCCTGCAGGGCCTGTACGTCCAGCGGCATGTGCGGCGCGGCCTGGGAGGCGTCGATGCACACCAGCGCACCGACCTCCTGGGCGCGGCGCACGATCGCCTCGACCGGGTTCTGCGTGCCGAGGATGTTGGAGACCAGCACGAAGGAGACGATCTTCGTCTTCTCCGTGATGATCTCGTCGATGTTCGACAGGTCGAGGCGGCCGTCGTCGGTCAGGCCGAACCACTTCAGCTTCGCGCCCGTGCGCTGCGCGAGCAGCTGCCACGGCACGATGTTGGAGTGGTGCTCCATCTCCGTGATGACGATCTCGGTCTCGGAGTCCACGCGGTAGGGCTCGTCGGCCCAGCCCAGCATGTTCGCCACGAGGTTGAGCGACTCCGAGGCGTTCTTGGTGAAGATCACCTCGTCACGGCTGGGCGCGTTGATAAACTCCGCGACCTTGTCGCGCGCGCCCTCGTACAGCGCCGTGGCCTCCTCGGCGAGCACATGCACACCGCGGTGGACGTTGGCGTTGTAGCGCTCGTAGTACTCGTTCAGGGCGTCCAGCACCTGGCGCGGCTTTTGGCTGGTCGCCGCGTTGTCCAGGTACACGAGCTTCCGGCCTTCGTGGACCTGGCGGTCCAGGATGGGGAAGTCCTTGCGGATCGCCTCTGTGTCGAGGAGGCCCGGCAGCAATGTCACGCGGATGCGCCACCCTTCGTGTATGCCTCGTAGCCCTCTTCCTCCAGCTTGTCGGCGAGCTCGGCGCCGCCGGACTCGACGATCCGGCCACCGGAGAAGACGTGCACGTGGTCGGGCTTGATGTAGCGGAGGATGCGCGTGTAGTGCGTGATCAGCAGCGTGCCGACCTCGCCCGTCTCGCGGACGCGGTTCACGCCCTCCGACACCACGCGCAGGGCGTCGACGTCCAGGCCGGAGTCGGTCTCGTCGAGGACGGCGACCTTCGGCTTGAGCAGCTCCAGCTGGAGGATCTCGTGGCGCTTCTTCTCACCGCCGGAGAAGCCCTCGTTGACGTTGCGCTCGGCGAAGGACGGGTCGATGTTGAGGCGCTGCATGGCCTCCTTGACCTCCTTCACCCAGGTGCGCAGCTTGGGGGCCTCGCCGCGGACTGCGGTGGCGGAGGTGCGCAGGAAGTTCGACACGGAGACACCCGGTACCTCGACCGGGTACTGCATCGCGAGGAACAGGCCGGCGCGGGCGCGCTCGTCGACGGACATCTCCAGGACGTCCTCGCCGTCGAGGGTGACGGTGCCGCCGGTGATCGTGTACTTCGGGTGACCCGCGAGGGAGTAGGCGAGGGTCGACTTGCCGGAGCCGTTGGGGCCCATGATGGCGTGCGTCTCGCCCTGCTTCACGGTGAGGTCGACGCCCTTGAGGATCTCCTTCGTGGCGTTGTCGGCCTCGACGGTGACGTGCAGGTCTCGGATTTCAAGCGTTGCCATGGATGCCTCAGGACTCCTGGGTGAGGGAGACGAGCACGTCGTCCCCATCGATCTGTACGGGGTAAACGGGGACGGGGCGCGTCGCCGGAAGGGCGTCGGGCTTGCCGGAGCGGAGGTCGAAGCGCGAGCCGTGCAGCCAGCACTCGATGTGACAGTCGTCGACCTCGCCCTCCGACAGGGAGACGTTCGCGTGCGAGCAGATGTCGTGGATCGCGAACACCTCGCCCTCGGTCTGCACGATGGACAGCGGCGTGCCGTCGAGTTCCACCCGCTTCGGGGTGTCCTCCTCCAGCTCGCCCAGCCCACAGGCGCGTACGAAGGTCATGCGACCGCCGCCTCCAGCTCCTCCTCGATCCGGGCGATCAGGCGCTCCTCGATGTCGGGGAGGCCGATCTGCTGGACGAGTTCGGCGAAGAAGCCGCGGACCACCAGACGGCGGGCCTCGTACTCCGGGATGCCGCGGGCCATGAGGTAGAAGAGCTGCTCGTCGTCGAAGCGGCCGGTCGTCGAGGCGTGGCCGGCGCCGACGATCTCCCCGGTCTCGATCTCGAGGTTCGGTACGGAGTCCACCCGCGCCCCGTCCGTGAGGACCAGGTTGCGGTTCATCTCGTACGTGTCGGTGCCCTCGGCCTTGGCCTCGATGAGCACGTCGCCGATCCACACCGCGTGCGCGTCGTCGCCCTGGAGCGCGCCCTTGTAGACGACGTGCGACTTGCAGTGCGGGACGTTGTGGTCGACCAGGAGGCGATGCTCCTGGTGCTGGCCCTGGTCGGTGAAGTACAGGCCGAACAGCTCGGCCTCGCCGCCGGGACCGGCGTACTGCACGCGGGGGTGCAGCCGGACGAGGTCGCCGCCGAAGGTGACGACGACCGACTTGAAGGAGGCGTCGCGGCCGACGAGCGCGTTGTGCTGGGCGACGTGGACGGCCTTCTCGTCCCAGTCCTGGACGGAGACGACGGTGAGCTTGGCGCCGTCGCCCAGGAGGTAGTCGACGTTGGCGGCGAGCACCGCGTCGCCGGTGTGGTCGATGACCACGACGGCCTCGGCGAAGGCGCCCAGCTCGATCACCTGGTGGCCGAAGGCGGTGCCGCCCTCGCCGTGCACCGCGATACGGATGGGCTCGGTGAGGACGGTCTCCTTGGGGACGGTCACGACACCGGCCTTCTCGAACGCCGAGTAGGCCTGGGCGGCGACGCGGTCCACCGGGGTGCCGGCCTTGCCGAGCCGCGCGTCGTCACGGCCGACGGCCTCGACGGTGACGCCCTCGGGGGCCTGGACCTCGACCTTCACGCCATTGCCGGTGGCGACGGCGGTGCCGTCGTGCAGGCCGCGCAGGCGCTCCAGCGGGGTGAACCGCCACTCCTCCTCACGGCCGTGCGGGACGGGGAAGTCCGCCACGTCGAAGGAGGGGGGCGCGCTCATGCGCGTGGCGACGGTCGACTCCGCGGCGACCGCGATCGAGCCCGCGGTGGTGGATCCCACGGGGATGTTCTGGGCCTCAGCCATGGCTGTCGTAGTGCTCTCTTTCCTGAGGGGGACGTCTGCTGTCGAGGGGGCGGGTCAGCCGACCGCGCCCTCCATCTGCAGCTCGATCAGCCGGTTGAGCTCCAGCGCGTACTCCATGGGGAGCTCCTTGGCGATGGGCTCGACGAAGCCGCGCACGATCATCGCCATCGCCTCGAACTCGGTCATGCCCCGGCTCATCAGGTAGAAGAGCTGGTCGTCGCTGACCTTGGAGACGGTGGCCTCGTGGCCCATGGACACGTCGTCCTCGCGGACGTCCACGTAGGGGTAGGTGTCGGAGCGGGAGATGGTGTCGACGAGCAGCGCGTCGCACAGCACGTTGGACTTCGAGCCGTGGGCACCCTCGCCGATCTCCACGAGACCGCGGTAGGAGGTGCGGCCGCCGCCGCGCGCCACGGACTTCGACACGATGTTCGACGACGTGTTCGGCGCCATGTGGACCATCTTGGAGCCGGCGTCCTGGTGCTGCCCCTCGCCCGCGAAGGCGATGGAGAGGGTCTCGCCCTTGGCGTGCTCGCCCATCAGGTAGACGGCCGGGTACTTCATCGTCACCTTGGAGCCGATGTTGCCGTCGATCCACTCCATGGTCGCACCCTCGTAGGCGACGGCGCGCTTGGTGACCAGGTTGTAGACGTTGTTCGACCAGTTCTGGATGGTCGTGTAGCGGCAGCGGGCGTTCTTCTTGACGATGATCTCGACGACCGCGGAGTGCAGCGAGTCCGACTTGTAGATCGGGGCGGTGCAGCCCTCGACGTAGTGCACGTAGGCACCCTCGTCGACGATGATCAGGGTCCGCTCGAACTGGCCCATGTTCTCGGTGTTGATGCGGAAGTAGGCCTGGAGCGGGATCTCCACGTGCACGCCCGGCGGCACGTAGATGAAGGAGCCGCCCGACCACACGGCGGAGTTCAGCGACGCGAACTTGTTGTCACCGACGGGGATGACGGTCCCGAAGTACTCCTTGAAGAGCTCCGGGTGCTCCTTCAGCGCGGTGTCGGTGTCGAGGAAGATGACACCCTGCTCCTCCAGGTCCTCACGGATCTGGTGGTAGACGACCTCCGACTCGTACTGCGCGGCGACACCGGCGACGAGGCGCTGCTTCTCCGCCTCGGGGATGCCGAGCTTGTCGTACGTGTTCTTGATGTCCTCGGGCAGGTCCTCCCAGGACTCCGCCTGCTTCTCCGTGGAGCGCACGAAGTACTTGATGTTGTCGAAGTCGATGCCGGAGAGGTCCGAGCCCCAGTTCGGCATGGGCTTCTTCTCGAACAGGCGCAGGCCCTTGAGACGGAGCTTGGTCATCCACTCCGGCTCGCTCTTCTTGGAGGAGATGTCCCGGACGACGTCCTCGTTGATGCCGCGCTTGGCAGAGGCGCCGGCCGTGTCGGAGTCGGCCCAGCCGTACTCGTACTTGCCCAGGCCCTCGAGCTCGGGGTGGGCAGTCTCCGTGGGGAGAGTCATGCGGGGTTCCTCCCGGCCGTGCTTGCAGATGCGTTGTGGGAAATCTTGGGGATGAACGTCGTGCAGACGCCGTCGCCGTGCGCGATGGTGGCGAGCCGCTGTACGTGCGTACCGAGCAGCTCGGCGAAAAATTCCGTTTCCGCCTCGCACAGTTGCGGGAACTGCTCGGCGACGTGGGCGACCGGGCAGTGGTGCTGGCAGAGCTGCTCACCCTTCTGCGGGTGAGGCGCACTGCGCGCCGTAGCAGCGTACCCGTCGGCACTCAGGGCCTTGGCCAGCGCTTCGGCCCGCTTCTCGGGCGGGACGCCCTCGACCGCGCGGCGGTAGGCGCCCGCCTGTGCGGCGATCCTGGCGCGGGCGAACGCGGCGATCGCCTCGCCGCCGCCCTCGCGGTCGGCGATCCAGCGCAGGGCGTCCGCCGCGAGTGTGTCGTACGACTGGTCGAAGGCGTCCCGGCCGCAGTCCGTCAGGGCGAACACCTTGGCCGGCCGGCCGCGGGTCCGCGCGCCGTACACCCGCTGCTCGCGCGCCTCCACGACACCGTCGCCCGTGAGGGCGTCGAGGTGCCGGCGCACGGCCGCCTGGGTGAGGCCCAGTCGCTCGGCGAGCTCGGCGACGGTCGAGGGGCCGTGGTCCAGGATGGACCGCGCGACCCGGTTGCGGGTTGACCGCTCCCCGGTCGCCAGCTCCTCGTGAGGTGCCTCGCCGACGTTTTTCACAACGCCATTGTTGCGTAATTCCTCCGGACCGGGCAAGCCGCGTGTGCCGCACACCACGGTGCCCTGCGTCACTTAGGTGAACCTAATCTGACCTGCGGAAACGATCTCTGATCGATCAAACGGGTGGCATGCGGCAGCCGCATCGGGGACACTCCGGAACCATGCCCACACCCCCTCCGACCGGCCCTCTTGTCACCCGCGAGACGCTCCGGACGCAGCTCGGCGAACTCGGTGTACAGCCCGGCGAGACCCTTCTCGTGCACTCCTCGCTCAGCGCTCTCGGCTGGGTCAACGGCGGCGCCGTGGCGGTGGTGCGGGCACTGCTCGACGCGCTGGGCCCCGAGGGCACGCTCGTGGTCCCCACCCAGACCGGCGACATGTCCGACCCGGCCCTGTGGAGCAACCCGCCCGTGCCCCCGGAATGGTGGACGGCCATCCGCGCCACCATGCCCGCCTACGACCCGCGGATCACACCCACCCGCGGGGTCGGCGTCGTCCCGGAAACGGTGCGGACCTGGCCCGGAGCCCTGCGCAGCGCGCACCCGCAGACCTCGTTCGCGGCGCTCGGCCCGCGCGCGGCGGAGGTGCTCGACGGGCACGCACCCGACTGCCGGCTCGGTGAGCGGAGCCCGCTGGCGAAGCTGGAGGCGATGGGTGCCCGGGTGCTGCTGCTCGGCGCCGGCTACGCCTCCTGCACGAGCTTCCACCTGGCCGAGTACCGGATCCCGTCCCCGCTCGTCGCGGTGGGCCGACCGGGCCCGGAGGGCTGGGAGACGGTGATCGAGGTGTCGATCAGCTCGGACCGTTTCGACGAGCTGGGCTACGACTTCGAACGGGACCGTCCCGTCGTGCGCGGCAGGGTCGGGGCCGCCGAGGCGCGGCTGTTCCCGGTGAAGGACGCGGTGGACTACGCCGAACGGTGGCTCGCGGTGCACCGGCCGCGCGAGGAGGAGTAGCCGCACCCCCCGGTCCGGGCCCCCGCGCGCCTACCTAGACTCTGGACCCATGCGAAGTGAGCCCGTGGTCCAGGTCCAGGCCCTGGTGAAGCGGTACGGCCCGAAAACCGCGGTGGACGGGCTCGACCTGGTGGCCCGGGCGGGTGTGACCGCCGTACTCGGCCCCAACGGGGCGGGCAAGACGACCACGGTCGAGACCTGCGAGGGGTACCGGAAGCCGGATTCCGGCACGGTGCGCGTCCTGGGCCTCGACCCGGTGAGACAGTCCGCCGAGCTGCGGCCCCGCATCGGCGTGATGCTCCAGTCCGGCGGCGTCTACTCGGGCTCCCGGGCCGACGAGATGCTCCGCCACGTCGCCAGGCTGCACGCGCACCCGCTGGACGTGGACGCGCTGATCGAGCGGCTGGGGCTCGGCTCCTGCGGCCGTACGACGTACCGGCGGCTGTCCGGCGGGCAGCAGCAGCGGCTCGCCCTGGCCATGGCCGTGGTCGGGCGACCGGAACTGGTCTTCCTCGACGAGCCCACCGCCGGGCTCGACCCCCAGGCCCGCCGCGCCACCTGGGACCTCGTCCGGGACCTGCGCGCGGACGGTGTCTCGGTGATCCTCACCACCCACTACATGGACGAGGCCGAGCAGCTCGCCGACGACGTGGCGATCATCGACGGCGGCCGGGTCATCGCCCACGGCTCCCCGGAGGAGCTGTGCCGGGGCGGCGCCGAGAACACGCTCCGCTTCTCGGGCCGGCCCGGCCTCGACGTGGGCTCATTGCTGAAGGCCCTGCCCGCCGACTGCTCGGCCGCCGAGCTGACGCCGGGTTCCTACCGGGTCGTCGGCAAGGTCGACCCGCAGCTGCTCGCGACGGTCACCTCCTGGTGCGCCCAGCACGGTGTGATGCCGGAGAGGATCTCGGTCGAGCGCCACACCCTCGAGGACGTCTTCCTGGAGCTCACCGGCAAGGAGCTGCGCTCATGACCGCCACCGGCACGGGGATGTACACGCCGAAGCCCGGCGCGGCGCCCCTCCCCCGCATGATCGCGGCCCAGGCCGCGCTCGAGACCAAGATGCTGCTGCGCAACGGCGAGCAGCTGCTGCTGACCGTCGTCATCCCGACCCTGCTCCTGGTGCTCTTCAGCACCGTGGACATCGTCGACACCGGCGCGGGCGAGGCGGTCGACTTCCTCGCGCCCGGCATCCTCGCGCTCGCGGTGATGTCGACGGCGTTCACCGGCCAGGCCATCGCCACCGGCTTCGAGCGCCGCTACGGCGTGCTGAAGCGGCTCGCGTCCTCGCCCCTGCCCCGCTGGGGCCTGATGACGGCGAAGACGCTGTCCGTCCTGGTCACCGAGATCCTCCAGGTGATCCTGCTGACGGTGATCGCCTTCGCCCTCGGCTGGTCGCCGCAGGGCAATCCGGTCGCGGTCGTGCTGCTCCTGGTCCTCGGCACGGCGGCCTTCTCGGGCCTGGGCCTGCTGATGGCCGGGACGCTGAAGGCCGAGGCGACGCTGGCCGCGGCCAATCTGGTGTTCCTGCTGCTGCTCGTCGGCGGCGGGGTCATCGTGCCGCTCGACAAGTTCCCCGCCGGCGCGCAGGACGTGCTGGGCCTGCTGCCGATCGCGGCCCTGTCCGACGGGCTGCGGGACGTGCTCCAGCACGGCGCCGGGATGCCGTGGGGCGACCTCGGGATCCTGGCCGTCTGGGCGGTCGTGGGGCTGGCGGCGGCCGGGAAGTTCTTCCGCTGGGAGTAGGGAAGGTGTCCTGTGACGGACCCTCGTGAAAGCGTGCACAAGCGGCGGCCTACGATGGTCGGCGTGCCAAACGTGACCCGCGCCGACGTCAAGGCCGCCCTGCGCAACCCGCTCGCCTTCATCGCCGAGCGCTGGACCCCGGATCCCCGGACGGTCCGGCGCGCGGCCCTCACCGCGCTCCTGATGTCGGTGATCATCGTCGTCACCGGTGGCGCGGTGCGGCTGACCGGCTCGGGCCTGGGCTGCCCGACCTGGCCCAAGTGCACCGACGACTCGCTCACCGCCACCAGCGAGATGGGCTTCCACGGCGCCATCGAGTTCGGCAACCGCATGCTGACGTACGTGCTGTGCGCCGCCGTCGGCTGGGCGATCATCGCCGCGCGCTCGCAGAAGCCGTACCGGAGCGGCCTGGTCCGGCTGGGCTGGGCGCAGTTCTGGATCGTGATGAGCAACGCGATCCTCGGCGGCATCGTGGTGCTGGTCGGTCTCAACCCGTACACGGTCGCGGCGCACTTCGTGGCGACGTCGGCGCTGATCGCGGTGGCCACGGTGATGTGGCAGCGCACCCGTGAGGGCGACGGGGCACCGCGCCCGCTGGTCGGCAAGGCCGTGCAGCAGCTGGTGTGGTTCCTGGTCGCGGCGGCCGTCCTGCTCATCCTGGTCGGCACGGTCGTGACCGGCGCGGGCCCGCACGCGGGCGACTCCAGCGAGGTCGAGCGGATGCCGGTCGACTGGGAGACGGTGAGCAAGCTGCACGCCGTGCTGGCGTGGATCGTCGTGACGCTGACGTTCGCCCTGTGGTTCGTCCTCAAGGCGGTCGACGCGCCCGGGAACCCGCTGAACCGCACCCGCGAGCTGTTCCTGATCCTGCTCGCGCAGGGCGTCATCGGCTACGTCCAGTACTTCACGGACCTGCCCGAGGTCCTGGTCGGCCTGCACATGCTCGGCTCGGCCGTGATGTGGATCTGGGTGCTGCGGGTGGTGCTGTCGCTGCGCGAGCGGCCGGAGGCCGCCGTGGACCTGCCCGGTCCCCCGGCCGAGGCCACCCTGACGAAGGCCTAGTCGAGCCCGTACACCCTGCGCGCGTTCCCCGAGGCGAGCATGCCCGCCACCCGCTGCGCGTCGGCGAGTGACCAGGCGCCCTCGGCCACCCAGGTGCCGAGCACCCGCCCGAGGGCCTCGCGGAAGAGTCGGGCGCCCACCACGTGCAGTTCGGGCAGGCCCTGCGCGCCGGTGGAGAAGAGGATCTTGCCGAAGGGGGCCAGTTCCAGGATCTCCGCGAGGACGGTCGCGGCCCGGGCGCCGGTGCGGACCAGGGCGGCGCCGCAGTCGACGTGGACGTGCGGGAAGACACCGGCGAGATGGGCGGCGTGCCGGTGGTACGGGTAGCCGTGCAGCAGCACGAGGTCCGTGCCGAGGCCGGCCGTGGCCCGTACGAAGTCCGTCAGCAGCACCGGGTCCGTGCGGTCGATCCGCAGCCCGGGCGCGCCCAGCCCCGCGTGCAGCTGGAGCGGCCGGCCGGAGGCGACCGCGCTCCACAGCAGATGCCGCAGCAGCACCGGATCGCTCAGCTCCCCGCCGACCCCGCGCCCGGCGAGCCAGCGGCCGGCCGCCCCGCGCACCTCTCCCGGCCCGGGCGGCTCCGGCGCGAGCGCGAGGCCGTGCCGTAGCCCCGCGACCGAGGTGAAGGCGACGGCGTCGGCGGCGGCCGCGTGCACCGACTCGGCGAGGTTGGCGAGGAAGGACTCGACGGTTCCGGAGGTGTCGGCGACCTGCTCGGCGAGGAGTTCCAGGCGCACGATCTCGCGGGCCTCGGCGGCTCCGGCGGAGGCCAGCTCGCCGGGTTCCGTCAGATCGCCGGGGAGGCCGGTGTCGACCAGGTACGTGGTGATGCCGCTGCCGCGCAGGAGCCGGCGGCCGGTCTCCACGACGCCCAGTTCCCGGCGTCTGGCCAGGTAGCGGGCCGGCGCGCAGTGCGGTTCGAGCCCGAGCAGAGGTGGGCACCAGCGCCGCACGGCGAAGCCGGTCTGGGTGTCGAAGAGGGTGGTGCCGGGGGCGGGTGGGCCCTCGGTGCGGCTGAGGTGGGCCTCGAAGGTGCCGAGGCCCAGCTCCGTACGCAGCACTCCGTGGCAGTACTGGTCCACTAAGGACGGCGTTTCGATCATCCGGGCCTCCCGGTGTGGACCCTGTTGTTTCAAGGGTCCTAACGGGTGAACCGGGTTCGAGGTGGCGGTCCCGAAGGGGGGTGCGGGTGATTCCGCGACTGCGGGCGGAATGCGGCGGGTCGCGCAGTTCCGCGCGCCCCTTGAGGTCAGTCGTTCTTGGGGCCGCCCACCTGGATCCCCGCCATCCGCGACCACTCGTAGCGGCCCGTCTTGACCTTGGCCGCGAATTCGCCGTCGAAGGACTCGTGGGTCGTGATGCCCGACTTCTCCACGGCCTTCTCGGCGATCTCGTAGGGGGCGACCAGGTCGCCCCAGGTGCCGTCCTCGCCGACCAGGACGATGCGGGCGCCGCGCTCGCCGAGGTAGGCGAGCTGGCCCTCGGCGCCGCCGTGGGCCTTGGAGAACGAGGAGATCTGCTTGGCCAGCCGGGCCACCTTGCGCTCGGCCTTCGGGTCAACCTGCTGCGTGTCTGCCATGGCCAGGATGCTACTCACGAGTAGATCGACTGGCGAGGGCAGGGGCCTGTGACGTACGTCCGTGTGTCAGCGCAGGAAGGGGTCGACGGCGACGGCCACGAACAGCAGCGACACGTACGTGATCGACCAGTGGAACAGGCGCATCTCCTTCAGCTTCGCGCCCGTCACCTCCGCCTTCGCGCGGTTCTGCAGGCCGTGCGCCTCCCAGAGCCAGAAGCCGCCCGCCAGCAGCGCCACCGCGGTGTAGAACCAGCCGGTGTAGCCGAGGGGAGTGAGGAGGAGCGAGACGCCGACCATGACCCAGCTGTAGATCACGATCTGCTTGGCGACCACCTTGTTGGAGGCGACCACCGGCAGCATGGGCACGCCCACGCGGGCGTAGTCCTCCTTGACCTTCATGGACAGCGGCCAGTAGTGCGGCGGGGTCCAGAAGAACATGACCATGAAGAGGATGACCGGCGCCCACGACATCGAGTTCGTGACCGAGGACCAGCCGATCAGCACCGGCAGACAGCCGGCGATGCCGCCCCACACGATGTTCTGCGAGGTGCGGCGCTTGAGGATCATCGTGTAGACGACCACGTAGAAGAGGAGCGCGCCGAGGGCGAGCCAGGCGCTCAGCCAGTTCACCGTGAGGCCGAACAGCAGCGTCGAGGCGACGGCCAGGGTGATGCCGAAGGCGAGGCACTCGCGGGGGCTGACCATGCCGGTGACCAGCGGGCGCTGCGAGGTGCGGTCCATCAGCGCGTCGATGTCGCGGTCGATGTACATGTTGAGCGCGTTGGCGCCGCCCGCGGACATGTAGCCGCCGAGGCACGTCAGCAGCACCAGGGTCAGGTCGGGCACACCCTGCTGCGCCAGGAACATCACCGGCACCGTCGTGATCAGCAGCAGTTCGATGATCCGCGGCTTGGTGAGAGCCACGAATGCCATGACACGGGCCCCGAGCGGCCGGTGGGCCGGGCTCTGGTCCGTCCCGGTCATCCCCGCTGGACGGGATTCAACGGCCGTCACGCACACCCCTACAGAGACATCCCAGCAAGCCTCACCGCTGTGAAGTCCCGGTAAAGGCTCGCGCGTACCACGCCACTTTAGACGTTGCCCAGACTCGGACATTCGCGGGGGTCGGCTCGTGTTGGCGGACACCTTCCGAAGGGCGCGTCGAAGCTCGATTGAGCACCCGGATGAGCGGCTCCGTATTCACCTGTCGAATGCGGTACGGCCCAGTCAGGAGGCGGATCGGGATCAGTCCCGGCACTCTGGAGTGACTCGGAAAATCGCACGTCCCACGGGGGTAGGCTCGACTGCGGCCGGTGGGCGCCCCGATACACCGGCATCCGACATGTGGAGAGGAGCCCTGACCCAGGGTGAGCACCAAGCCGACCACCACAGACCTCGAGTGGACCGAGTTGGACCAGCGGTCCGTCGACACCGCGCGTGTCCTGGCCGCCGATGCCGTACAGAAGGTCGGTAACGGCCATCCGGGTATGGCGATGAGCCTGGCGCCTGCCGCCTACACCCTCTTCCAGAAGGTGATGCGGCACGACCCGGCGGACGCCGACTGGGTCGGGCGGGACCGCTTCGTGCTGTCCGCCGGCCACTCGTCCCTGACCCTCTACACCCAGCTGTACCTGGCCGGCTTCGGCCTGGAGCTGGACGACCTGAAGTCCTTCCGCACCTGGGGCTCGAAGACCCCCGGTCACCCCGAGTACGGGCACACGACCGGTGTGGAGACGACGACCGGGCCGCTCGGCCAGGGTGTCGCCAACGCGGTGGGCATGGCGATGGCCGCCCGCTACGAGCGCGGCCTGTTCGATCCGGAGGCCGCCGAGGGCGAGTCGCCGTTCGACCACTTCATCTACTGCATCGCCGGTGACGGCTGCCTCCAGGAGGGCATCTCCGCCGAGGCGTCCTCCCTCGCGGGCCACCAGAAGCTCGGCAACCTGATCCTGCTGTGGGACGACAACCACATCTCGATCGAGGGCGACACCGAGACGGCCGTCTCCGAGGACACCGCCAAGCGCTACGAGGCCTACGGCTGGCACGTGCAGCGCGTGGAGCCGAAGGCCGACGGCGACCTGGACCCGGCCGCGATCTTCGAGGCGATCCAGAAGGCCCAGGCCGTCACGGACAAGCCGTCGTTCATCGCGATGCGCTCGATCATCGCCTGGCCGGCCCCGAACGCGCAGAACACCGAGGCCGCGCACGGCTCGGCGCTCGGCGACGACGAGGTGGCGGCGACCAAGCGGGTGCTGGGCTTCGACCCGGAGCAGTCCTTCGAGGTCTCCGACGAGGTCATCACGCACACCCGCAAGGCGCTGGAGCGGGGCCAGGCGGCCCGCGCGGTGTGGGAGAAGGCGTACCAGCAGTGGCGGGACAACAACCCCGAGCGCGCCGCGGAGTACGACCGTGTCGCCCAGGGTGAGCTGCCCACCGGCTGGGAGGAGAAGATCCCGGTCTTCGAGGCCGGCAAGGGCGTGGCCACGCGTGCCGCCTCCGGCAAGATCCTCCAGGCGCTCGGCGCGGTGATCCCGGAGCTGTGGGGCGGCTCGGCCGACCTGGCCGGCTCCAACAACACCACGATCGACAAGACCAGCTCCTTCCTCCCGGCGGACAACCCGCTGCCGGAGGCGGACCCGTACGGCCGCACGATCCACTTCGGTATCCGCGAGCACGCGATGGCCGCGGAGATGAACGGCATCGCGCTGCACGGCAACACCCGCATCTACGGCGGCACCTTCCTGGTGTTCTCCGACTACATGCGCAACGCGGTGCGACTGTCGGCGCTGATGCACCTGCCGGTGACGTACGTGTGGACGCACGACTCCATCGGTCTCGGCGAGGACGGCCCGACGCACCAGCCGGTCGAGCACCTGGCCGCGCTGCGGGCGATCCCGGGCCTGAACGTCGTGCGCCCGGCGGACGCCAACGAGACCGCGATCGCCTGGCGCGAGATCCTGGGGCGCTGGACGAAGGAGTTCGGCAAGGGCCAGCCGCACGGCCTGGCGCTGACCCGTCAGGGCGTACCGACGTACGAGCCCAACGAGGACGCCGCCAAGGGCGGTTACGTCCTGTTCGAGGCCGACGGCGGCGAGCCCGAGGTCATCCTCATCGCCACCGGCTCGGAGGTGCACGTCGCCGTCGAGGCGCGCGAGCAGCTCCAGGACGCCGGCGTGCCCACCCGTGTGGTGTCCATGCCGTCGGTGGAGTGGTTCGAGCAGCAGGACCAGGGGTACCGGGACAGCGTCCTGCCGCCGTCCGTCCGGGCCCGTGTCGCGGTGGAGGCCGGTATCGGTCTCACCTGGCACAAGTACGTGGGGGACGCCGGCCGCATCGTTTCCCTGGAGCACTTCGGTGCTTCGGCCGACGGCAAGGTCCTCTTCCGCGAGTTCGGCTTCACTCCCGAGAACGTGGCCGCCGCCGCGCGGGAATCGATCGCCGCAGCTCAGCGCTGACGCTTATACACGACACGTAGGAGATGGAATTTCCATGACAGACGCACTGAAGCGCCTCTCCGAGGAGGGCGTCGCGATCTGGCTGGACGACCTGTCGCGCAAGCGGATCACGTCCGGCAACCTCGCCGAGCTGATCGACCAGCAGCACGTCGTGGGCGTCACCACCAACCCGTCGATCTTCCAGAAGGCGATCTCGCAGGGCGACGGCTACGACACGCAGCTGACCGACCTCGCCGCCCGCAGGGTCACCGTCGAGGAAGCCATCCGCATGATCACGACGGCGGACGTCCGTGACGCCGCCGACATCCTGCGCCCGGTCTTCGACGCCACCGGCGGCAAGGACGGCCGGGTCTCGATCGAGGTCGACCCGCGCCTGGCGCACAACACGCGGGCGACGGTCGCCGAGGCCAAGCAGCTCGCCTGGCTGGTGGACCGGCCCAACACGCTCATCAAGATCCCGGCGACCGAGGCGGGTATCCCGGCCATCGCCGAGACCATCGGCCTGGGCATCAGCGTCAACGTCACGCTGATCTTCTCCCTGGAGCGCTACCGCCTGGTCATGGACGCGTTCCTGGAGGGCCTGGAGAAGGCCAAGGAGCGCGGCCTGGACCTGTCGCAGATCCACTCCGTGGCGTCGTTCTTCGTGTCCCGCGTGGACACCGAGATCGACAAGCGGATCGACGCGCTGGGCACCGACGAGGCCAAGGCCGCGCGCGGCAAGGCCGGTGTGGCCAACGCCCGTCTGGCGTACCAGGCGTACGAGGAGGTCTTCTCCTCGGACCGCTGGAGCGCCCTGGAGAAGGCGGGCGCCAACAAGCAGCGTCCGCTGTGGGCGTCCACCGGTGTGAAGGACAAGGCGTACAAGGCCACCCTGTACGTCGACGAACTGGTGGCTCCGAACACGGTGAACACCATGCCGGAGGCGACCCTGTTCGCCACGGAGGAGCAGGGCGAGATCCGCGGCAACGCCGTCGCCGGTACGTACGAGCAGGCCCGCGCCGACCTCGACGCGGTCGAGAAGCTCGGGATCAAGTACGACGACGTGGTCCGGCTGCTGGAGGAGGAGGGCGTCGAGAAGTTCGAGGCCTCCTGGACCGACCTGCTGAAGTCGACCGAGGCCGAGCTCAAGCGCCTCGCCCCCTCGGAGGGCTGAACAGGTGTCGAGCAGCAACCCGCTGCGTGACCCCGCGGACCGACGGCTCCCGCGTATCGCGGGGCCGTCGGGCCTGGTCATCTTCGGCGTCACGGGCGACCTGTCCCGCAAGAAGCTCATGCCCGCCGTGTACGACCTCGCCAACCGGGGTCTGCTGCCGCCGGGCTTCTCGCTGGTGGGCTTCGCCCGTCGCGAGTGGGCGCACGAGGACTTCGCGCAGGAGGTGCACGACGCGGTCAAGGAGCATGCCCGCACGCCCTTCCGCGAGGAGGTCTGGCAGCAGCTCATCCAGGGCATGCGCTTCGTGCAGGGCACGTTCGACGACGACGACGCGTTCGAGCGGCTGCGCTCCACGATCGACGAGCTCGACAAGGCACAGGGCACGGGCGGCAACTTCGCCTTCTACCTGTCCGTGCCGCCGTCGGCCTTCCCGGTGGTCATCCAGCAGCTGAAGAAGCATCAGCTGGCCGACCAGACGGGCGGCTCCTGGCGGCGCGCGGTCATCGAGAAGCCGTTCGGCCACGACCTCGCCTCGGCGGAGGAGCTCAACAAGGTCGTCCACGAGGTCTTCGCCCCGGACCAGGTCTTCCGCATCGACCACTACCTGGGCAAGGAGACCGTCCAGAACATCCTGGCGCTGCGCTTCGCCAACACGATGTTCGAGCCGATCTGGAACCGGTCCTTCGTGGACCATGTGCAGATCACCATGGCCGAGGACATCGGCATCGGCGGCCGGGCCGGGTACTACGACGGCATCGGCGCCGCCCGTGACGTCATCCAGAACCACCTGCTCCAGCTCATGGCCCTGACGGCCATGGAGGAGCCGGCCTCCTTCGACGCGGACGCGCTGGCCGCCGAGAAGACGAAGGTCCTGGGCGCCGTGCGACTGCCGAAGGACATGAGCCGGGACACCGTGCGCGGCCAGTACTCCGCGGGCTGGCAGGGTGGCGCGAAGGTGATCGGCTATCTCGACGAGGACGGCATCAACGCCTCGTCGAAGACCGACACGTACGCCGCGATCAAACTGGAGATCGACAACCGCCGCTGGGCGGGCGTCCCCTTCTACCTGCGCACCGGCAAGCGGCTGGGCCGACGCGTGACGGAGATCGCCGTCGTCTTCCAGCGGGCCCCGCACTCCCCCTTCGACTCCACGGCCACCGAGGAGCTCGGCTCCAACGCGATCGTCATCCGCGTCCAGCCGGACGAGGGCGTCACGGTCCGCTTCGGCTCGAAGGTGCCGGGCACGTCGATGGAGATCCGGGACGTGTCGATGGACTTCGCGTACGGCGAGTCCTTCACGGAGTCCAGCCCGGAGGCGTACGAGCGGCTGATCCTGGACGTTCTGCTCGGTGACTCGAACCTCTTCCCGCGTACCGAGGAGGTCGAGCTGTCCTGGAAGATCCTCGACCCGATCGAGCAGCACTGGGACAAGAACGGCAAGCCCGCCCAGTACCAGGCCGGTACCTGGGGACCCGTCGAGGCGGACGAAATGCTCGAGCGACACGGACGGAGCTGGCGCCGGCCATGAAGATAGACCTCACGGACACCACGGCCAGCAAGGTCAACAAGGCGCTGGTCCAGGGCCGCCGGGCGATCGGCACCCCGGCGGTCGGCATGGTGCTCACGCTGGTCATCGTGACGGACGAGGAGAACGCCTACGACGCGCTGAAGGCCGCGAACGACGCCTCGCACGAGCATCCCGCACGCACGCTCGTGGTCATCAAGCGCGTCTCCCGCTCCCCCCGTGACCGTACGCAGTCCCGCCTCGACGCGGAGGTCCGGGTCGGCGCGGACGCCGGTTCCGGCGAGACGGTGGTGCTCCGGCTGTACGGCGAGGTCGTCGGCCACGCCCAGTCGGTGGTGCTGCCGCTGCTGCTGCCGGACGCCCCGGTGGTGGTGTGGTGGCCGGTGAACGCGCCGCTCGACCCGGCGAAGGACCCCCTGGGTGCCCTCGCGCAGCGCCGCGTCACCGACACGTACGCCTCCGAGCAGCCGGTACGCGACCTGGCCACCCGGTCCCGGGCCTACACCCCCGGTGACACGGACCTGTCCTGGACGCGCATCACGCCTTGGCGCTCCATGCTGGCGGCCGCCCTCGACCAGGTCACCTGCGAGGTACGGGCCGTCGAGGTGGAGGGCGAGGAGTTCAACCCGAGCTGTGAGCTGCTGGCGATGTGGCTCGCGGACCGGCTGGACGTACCGGTGAAGCGGTCGCTGTCCAGCGGGCCCGGTCTGACGGCGGTCCGGATGGACACCAACTGCGGCCCGATCAAGCTGGACCGCGCCGACGGCTCCCTGGCGACGCTCTCCATCGAGGGCCAGCCGGACCGGGCGGTGGCGCTCAAGCGCCGGGAGACCGCCGAGCTGATGGCGGAGGAGCTGCGGCGGCTGGACCCGGACGACACGTACGCGTCGGCGCTGCGGTACGGGGTGGACCGGCTGAGGTCCTCGTCGTCGGTGCCGGCGGTGCCCAAAAGTGAGGGGCGAGCAGGACTCGCCCTCCCCGCTCCCGTTGAAAGGGCTGCGAAAGCACCCGCTGCGGCAGCGACGGCGCAGGAACCGGTGAGGCGGGAACCGCCCGAGCTGGAACCGGTACGGAAGGCGACGACGAAGTGAGTACGGCACCGCAGCTGGTCGTGCACCGCGACAAGGAGCTGATGGCGCAGGCCGCGGCGGCCCGGCTGATCACCAGGATCGTGGACGCGCAGGCCTCCCGGGGCTCGGCGTCCGTGGTCCTGACGGGCGGCCGCAACGGCAACGGCCTGCTGGCCGCCCTGTCCGCGGCGCCCGCGCGGGACGCGATCGACTGGAGCCGCCTCGACCTCTGGTGGGGCGACGAGCGGTTCCTGCCCGAGGGCGACCCCGAGCGCAACGTCACCCAGGCGAGGCAGGCTCTCCTCGACTCGGTGCCGCTCGATCCGAAGCGGGTGCACGCGATGCCCGCGTCGGACGGGCCGTACGGCACCGACGTGGACGCGGCGGCCGCCGCGTACGCGGAGGAGCTGGCAGCGGCGGCGGGCCCGGAGAACCACGGGCCCGTGCCCACGTTCGACGTGCTGATGCTGGGCGTCGGTCCGGACACGCATGTCGCGTCGCTGTTCCCGGAGCTGCCGGCGGTCCGGGAGACCGACCGCACGGTGGTCGGCGTCCACGGCGCGCCCAAGCCGCCGCCGACCCGGGTGACGCTGACACTGCCGGCGATCCGGGCCGCCCGTGAGGTGTGGCTTCTCGCAGCCGGTGAGGACAAGGCCCGGGCGGCGGCGATCGCCCTGTCGGGAGCGGGAGAGATCCAGGCCCCGGCGGCGGGGGCGTACGGCAGGAGCCGGACCCTGTGGCTCCTGGACGGGGCGGCGGCCTCGCAACTGCCCCGGTCGCTGTATCCGCCGGCATCTCCGTGAAACGTCTTCGGGCCCCCGCTTCACAGCGAAGCGGGGGCCCGAAACGCATGCGCTACTTCACCGACCCCGCCATCACGCCCTGCACGAAGTGCCGCTGGAACGCGAAGAACACGACCACCGGAACCACCAGGGACACGAACGCCCCCGGTGCCAGGACGTCGATGTTGCTGCCGAACTGGCGTATCTGGGACTGGAGTTCCACAGTCAGCGGCTGCGACGCGCTGTCCGCGAACAGCAGCGCGACCAGCATGTCGTTCCACACCCACAGGAACTGGAAGATGGCCAGGGAGGCGATCGCGGGCCGCCCCACGGGCAGGACGAGCCGCGTGAAGATTCGCCACTCGCTGCCGCCGTCCATGCGCGCGGCCTCCAGCATCTCCTTGGGCATCTCGGCGAAGTAGTTGCGGAGCAGGAACACCGCGAACGGCAGACCGTAGGCCACGTGGAAGAGGACGACGCCCGGGATCGTGCCGAACAGGCCCAGCTGACCGAAGAGTTTGGCGACCGGCAGCAGGCCGATCTGCACGGGCACCACCAGCAGCGCGACCACGAGCAGGAAGACCGGTTCCCGCCCGGGGAAGTCCAGCCACGCGAAGGCGTACCCCGCGAGTGCCGCGATCACCACGACCAGCACCGTCGTCGGCACCGATATCAGCACCGTGTTCCAGAACGCCTGTGTGATCCCGGAGTTGCCCAGCAGCGACGAGTAGTTGTCGAAGGACAGCTGCCCGGGGCTGGAGAACACCGTCCACCAGCCGCCCTTCGCCGTGTCCTCGGCGGACCGCAGCGAGGACAGGAACAGTCCGGCCAGGGGCGTCATCCAGACCAGGCCGACCAGGACGAGGAAGGCCTGGACGACTCCGTTGCCCAGTCCGCGCCGCACCGCGTTCATCGCTGGCTCCTTCGGAAACGGCGGACGTTGAACGCCATGGCCGGGACGACCAGCAGCAGCAGGAGGACGCCGAGCGCGCTGCCGAGCCCCTGGTTGTTGCCGCCGCCGAACGACACCAGCCACATCTGCGTCGCGAGGACGGTCGCGTCCTCCTGCACGGGACCGGGCGCGATGATGTAGACGAGGTCGAAGACCTTCATCACGTTGATGACGAGGGTGATGAAGACGACCGACAGCACCGGTGCCAGCAGCGGCACGGTGATCCGCCGGAAGATCTGCCACTCGTTCGCGCCGTCCATCCGGGCCGCCTCCAGGGCGTCCCGCGGCAGGGTCGACAGACCCGCCCCGATCAGCACCATGGCGAAGCCCGTCCAGATCCACAGGTACGCGCCGATGATCGCCGGGGTGACCAGCGCCGGCCCGAGCCAGGAGACGCCCTCGTAGGGCTGGGCGAAGTTCGACGACGGCAGTCTTACCTCGTAGGAGCCCGATTCGAGGCCCTGGAAGCGGAAGGAACCGTCGGCGGCCGTGGTGGTCGTGGCGATCGTCTCGCCGTCGCGGACCGCCTCGACCTTCATCTCCGGCAGTCCGCTCTCCCGCCGGTCGACCTTGCCCTGCTCCCCTCCCCCGCCGGGCGTGAAGTCCAGGTAGACGACACCGCGCAGTTCGTCGGGGCCGGCCTTCCGCCCCGCCGCCGCGTACGCCGGCTCCGCTCCGCCCGGCAGGTCGCCGGGCTGCACGCCGACCAGGCCCAGTGCCACCGCGTCCCCGGGCGCCACGCCCGTACTCGTGCGGTACGAACCGTCCTTGTCCTTCGTCAGGCCCTGAGCCTCACGCGGCCGGGCCGTCGGATAGGAGGACTCCTCCTTGAAGGCGTCGTGGACGGAGACGACGGCGGCGTTGAGCACGCCCTTGTCGGGGTCCTCGTCGTAGGCGAGCCGGAAGATGATGCCGGCGGCGAGGAAGGAGACCGCCATCGGCATGAACAGGAGCAGTTTGAAGGCCGTGGCCCAGCGGACCTTCTCCACCAGGACGGCGAGGATCAGTCCGAGGCCGGTGAGCAGGGCCGGGGCGATGACGACCCAGATGGCCGTGTTGCGGACGGCCTTGAGGGTCGCCGGGTCGCGGAACATCTCGGTGTAGTTGTCGCCGCCGACGAAGCTCGTCCCGGAGGCGTCGAAGAAGCTGCGGCCGATGCTGAACAGCACGGGGTAGACGACGAGCGCGCCGAGCAGCAGCAGTGCGGGGAGCACGAACAGCAGGGCGATGATCTTCCCTCGCCGGCGCAGTCGCCGGGTGCGGTCGGCGACCGGGCCGGGCGGTGGGGAGCTCGTCTCTTTCACGAGGGTCGCTGTCATGGCGTATCAGTCCTGGTACGCCTTGGCCGCCGCGGCCTCCAGCTTCGCCGCGGTGCCCTTCGGGTCGGACGGGTCGCGCAGGAAGTCCTGGAGGAGCTTCCACTCGCCGGCGCCCTTCGTGCCGCCGAACGCGGCGGGGGCCTGGTCGGACATGTCGAAGCGGACCGAGTCCCCGGCCTGGACGAGGGACTTGGCGGTGGCGCGGGTGACGTCGTCGCCGTAGGAGGCGAGGTCGACCTTCTTGTTCGGGGAGAGGAAGCCGCCCGCCTCGGCCCACACCGCGGAGGCCTCGGGGGTCGACAGGTACTCCAGGAGGGCCTGGGCGGCCTTCTGGTTCTTGCCGTCCTTGAGGACGACGGCGGCGTCACCGCCGCTGACGACCGGCGCCTCGCCGCCGCCGACCGCCGGGAACGGGAAGAAGTTGGCGTCCTCGCCGACCTTCTTGCCGAACTGGTCCTTGGCGACACCGGCGACGAAGTCGCCCTCGTAGACCATGCCGGCCTCGGGCTCCGGGCCGAACACCTTCTCCACCGAGCCGGGGAAGTCGGTGTTCAGGGCGCCCTTCTGGCCGCCCGCGATGAGCTGCTTGTCCTTGAAGAGCTTGCCGAGGGTGGTGAGGGCGTCGACGACGGAGGCGTCGGTCCACTTCAGCTTGTGGGCGGCGAGGGCGTCGTACTTCTCGGGTCCGGCCTGGGAGAGGTAGACGTTCTCGAACCAGTCGGTGAGGGTCCAGCCGTCCTGCCCGGCGACGGAGAACGCGGCGAGGCCGGAGTCGGACACGGTCTGCCCGGCCTTGAGCATGTCGTCGTAGCTCTTCGGGGGCTTCACACCGGCCTGCTGGAGGGCGTCGGGGCTGTACCAGACGGTCGACTTGTGGGCGGCCTTGAAGTACAGGCCGTAGAGGGTGCCGTCGACGCTGCCGTACTTCTTCCACACGGGGGCGTACCCGGCGTCCACGGCCTGCTCGGTCTTCTTCGACAGCGGCTTGAGCCAGCCCTTCTGGGCGAACTGCTTGAGGACGCCGACCTGCGGGACCATCACGACGTCGGGGGCGTTGCCGCCCTCGATCTTGCTGCCGACGACGGTGGAGACGTTGTCGCCGGTGGACGTGAACTGCGTCTTGGCGCCGGTCTTCTCGGTGAAGGCGTCGAGCACCTTCTGGAAGTTCTTCTGCTCGGTGCCGGACCAGACGCCGGCCACGGTGACCGACTGGCCGTTGAGCGCCTTGTCACCGCCGCCGGCCGAGACGGGGCCGCCGCCGCAGGCGGTCGCGCCGAGTGCCAGGACGAGGGCGGTGCAGCCGGTGAGCAGGGTGGTACGTCGTCGCATCATCGTTGATGTCCCTTCGGGGAGTTGACTTGCGGGGAGTTCAGGAACGGATCCACCAGGCGGCCGTCGACCCGGAGAGCACTCCGGGCGGGCAGGGGCCGCTGGCGAGCAGGGGGGTGCCGGGGACCGGCGCGGGAGTGGGGGCCGTGCCGAAGTTGACGGCGCACACCAGGTCGCCGCGTTCGAAGGCCAGAACGCCGGGCGAGGCGTCCAGCCAGCGCAGGGTTCCCTCGCCCAGCTGGGGCAGGGTGCCTCGCAGTTGAAGGCCGTCGCGGTACAGGTGCCAGAAGGAGCGGGTGTCGGCGAGGGCGCGGTCGGTGGCGTACTCGGCGAAGTACTCCGGCTGCGGCAGCCAGGGCTTGGCGCTCTCCACGCCCGGGGTGAAGCCGAACGGCGAGGCCTGGCCCGACCAGGGCAGCGGGACCCGGCAGCCGTCGCGGATGCGGGCCCGGCTGCCGGTGCGGCGGAAGATCGGGTCGGTGAGCACGTCGTCGGGCAGGTCCACGACCTCCGGCAGACCGAGCTCCTCGCCCTGGTAGATGTAGGCGGCGCCGGGCAGGGCCAGCATCAGCAGCGCGGCGGCGCGGGCACGGGCGGCGCCGAGGCCGCTGCCCTCGGTGGCGGGTTCGCCGTAGCGGGTGACGGTGCGGACCTGGTCGTGGTTGTTGAGGACCCAGGTGACGGTCGAGCCGGTCCCGGCGATGTCCTGCATGGCCTCCGAGATGACCTTCCGGAAGGCGTCGGCGTCCCAGGAGGCGCTCAGCAGGTCGAAGAAGAAGGCCTGGTGGAGTTCGTCGGAGCGGACGTACTGCGCGTGCTCGCGGGCGGTCGGCACGGACACCTCGCCGACGAGGAGGCGTTCGCAGCCGTCGCGCTCGGTGTACTCCTCGCATATGGAGCGCCAGCGGCGCCACACGTCGTGCACCTCGGGCTGGTTCCAGGCGAGCGGGTTGACCGAGTCGCGGGTGCGGGCGTCGGCCTCCGGGTCGTCGGAGTCGGGCAGCTCGGGGTGCTTGTAGAGGCCGGCGGCGACGTCGATGCGGAAGCCGTCGATGCCACGGTCCAGCCAGAACCGCAGGATCCGGTCGAACTCGGCGCCGATCTCGGGGTTGCGCCAGTTCCAGTCGGGCTGTTCGGGCGCGAACATGTGCAGGTACCACTGGCCGGGCGTGCCGTCCGGCTCGGTGACCCGGCTCCAGGCGGGGCCGCCGAACATGGAGTGCCAGTTGTTGGGCGGCTCGGCGCCGTCCGGGCCGCGGCCGTCGGCGAAGTGGAAGCGGGCCCGGGCCGGGCTGCCGGGAGCCGCCGCGAGCGCCTCGCGGAACCAGGGGTGCTCGCTGGAGCAGTGGTTCGGGACGATGTCGAGCAGCACCTTGACGCCGAGCCGCCGGGCGGCACCCACGAGCTGGTCGAACTCGTCGAGGTCGCCGAAGAGCGGGTCGACGCCGCAGTAGTCGGCCACGTCGTAGCCGTGGTCGTGCTGCGGCGAGGGATAGAAGGGGCTCAGCCAGATCCCGTCGACGCCGAGCTTCTTGAGGTACGGCAGTCCGGCGCGGACGCCGGCGAGGTCGCCGATGCCGTCGCCGGTGCTGTCGAGGAAGCTGCGGACGTACACCTGATAGATCACTGCGTCACGCCACCAGTGGTGCCTGTTCAACCCATCGACCTGTCTCTGAGGAGGGCAGCGGTTATGCATGCATGTTAAGTAGGCGTGTCGAGAGGGTGTCAATGAAAAGGCAGAAGCTACCGAGCGGTTGAGGTGACTGAACCCGGACATACCGGTGCAATATTCAGCGATTCGAGACGTCCGCGTTACCTAACAAGTAAGTAGAGAGGTGACGGGTGAGCGACTCAGGATCGGCTAGCGGCGCGAGATGGCGGCGAGCTCGCGCGCCAGGCGGCGCATCGCGGCGGCGGGCGCCTGATGCCCGGCCATCGCGTCGTGCACGACCGCCTGCACGACCAGGCTGACCTGGTCGTAGCGCGGGCTCTTGGGGCGGGGCTCGGCCGCGAGGACGCTCGTCCGCAGCGTCGGCAGGTACGGGAACCTGCGGATGAGCGCGGGGTCCTGGTAGAGATCGGCCCGCACGGGCGGCAGCGCACCGCGGGTGAGGACCTGGCGCTGGACGCGCTCACTGGTGAGGTACGCGATCAGACGGGCCGCCGAGTCGGGGTGCCGCGCGTGCGCGCTGACGGCCAGGTTGGAGCCGCCGAGGACGCTGGTCCCCGGGCCGTCGGGCCCCGGCAGGGGGACCGCGCCGACCTTCCCGGCGATCTTCGAGCCGGGGGCGGAGGCGCCGACGTAGGCGTACGGCCAGTTCCGCAGGAAGAGCAGCCGGCCGTCCTGGAAGGCCTGTTTGGACTCTTCTTCCTTGTAGGTCAGCGCTTCCCTGGGGATCCAGCCCTCGCGCACTCCGCGCGCCAGGAACCCGATGCCCTCGCGGGCCGCCGCCGAGTCGACGGTGACGCGCTCGCCCTCGTCGCCGAGGATCGAGCCGCCCGCCGAGTAGACGGCCTCGGCGGCGTTCACGGTGAGGCCCTCGTAGGGCAGGAACTGTCCGGCGTAGCCGTCGAGGCCGTGTTTCGGGGCGATGGCCTTCGCGTACCGCTCCAGCTCCGCCCAGGTGCGCGGCGGCGCGACGCCCTCCTCGGCCAGGACGTCCTTGCGGTACAGCAGCAGTCCGGCGTTGGTCACGTACGGGACGGCGTAGAGCTGCCCGTCGTAGGTCGCCGTGTCCACGACCGGCTGGAGGAAGGTCTTCAGGGGGAAGCGGTCCCGGGGCAGCGGTCTGATCCAGCCCGCCGCGGCGAACTCCGAGGTCCAGTTGACGTCGATGTTGAGCACGTCGAACCGGCTGCGGTCGCCGTCGCGCAGGTCGGTGACCATCTGGGCCTGGGTCTCGTCGGCGGAGTCCGGCAGCTCGACGAGGGTGACCTTCTCGCCGGGATGGGTACGATTCCAGCCTTCGAGCAGGGGGCCGAGGTAGCCGGTGAGGTCTCCGGCGGTGGCCAGGGTGAGGGGGCCGCGACCGGCCTGCGGGGGTTCGCCCGCCTGCGCTCCGGCGGCAACGTAGCCTGTCAGGACCACGACGAGAACGAGGAGGCCCCTACCCGCGGCATGGATCCACCGCATAGGTTCCTCCCTGTACACCGGCGCTGGGCACCCTTGCCCGGAACAGAGGCCATGTATACCTGTTAGGTATGGGCGATACTAGGGCCTGGAGCACATTGGACCGGACAGGAGGACTGCACGCGTGCGCCTGCCCCTCCTGGCCCTCCTCGCCCGCGGACCAGCCCATGGCTACGAGCTC
Source organism: Streptomyces luteogriseus (assembly GCF_014205055.1). NCBI lineage: Bacteria > Bacillati > Actinomycetota > Actinomycetes > Kitasatosporales > Streptomycetaceae > Streptomyces > Streptomyces luteogriseus. The sequence continues at coordinate 6,631,682 of NZ_JACHMS010000001.1, read as the reverse complement.
AAGCAGGACCTTGAGCAACTGCTGGGCTCCGCGTACCCTCAGCCGAACGTCGGCCAGATCTATGTGACCCTCGGCCGCCTCGAGAAGTCGGGACTGATCGAGGGCGAGGACGTGGCGCAGTCCAGCCGACCCAACAAAAAGGTCTACCACCTCACCGACGCCGGGCGGGAGGCGCTGCGCGCCTGGTTCGAGGAGCCCGAGGACGAGCCGCGGGTGCGGGACGAGTTCTTCATGAAGCTGGCGCTCGCTCCGCAGACCGGCCTCGCCGAGCAGATCACCCTGATCAACCAGCAGCGGCGCCAGTACCTGAACACCATGCGGCAGATGTCGAAGCTGGCCGCCGCCGAGAACCGCGACAACCGCATCGCCCATCTGCTGATCGAGGGCGCGATGCTGCACCTGCAGGCCGACCTCGACTGGTTGGAACGGTGCCAGGAAGAGCTGGAGGAGCTGGAGTGAGCGACGACCGTCCCGCTCCTGTGCTGCGCGCCGAGGGGCTGGTGAAGACCCACCACGGCGAGGGTGCCCCGGCGCACGCCGTGCGCGGGGTCGACCTGTGCGTACGCCAGGGCGAGTTCGTGGCGATCACCGGCCCGTCCGGCGCCGGCAAGTCGACGCTGCTGCATCTGCTCGGCGGGCTCCAGCGGCCGGACGCGGGGCGCCTGTGGCTCGACGGCGAGTCGACCGACACCTACGGCGAGGCCCGCTGGGCGGTGGAGCGCAGGAAACGGATCGGGATCGTCTTCCAGTTCTTCAACCTCGTCTCGAACCTGTCCGTCGCCGACAACGTGGAGCTGCCCGCCCTGCTCGCCGGCACCCCGCCGAAGCAGGCGCGCACCGAGCGCGAGGCGCTGCTGGCCGAGCTGGGCCTGACGGGCAAGGAGCGCAGCATGCCGGGCGAGCTGTCCGGCGGTGAGCAGCAGCGCGTCGCGCTGGCCCGGGCCCTGGTCAACCACCCGCCGCTGCTGCTGGCCGACGAGCCCGCGGGCAGCCTCGACTCCAAGGGCACCCGCGAGGTGATGCGGCTGCTGTCCCGCTTCCACCAGCGCGGCCAGACGATCGTGCTGGTCACGCACGACGCCCGGCTGGCGAGCGCCGCGGACCGGGTGATCAGCTTCTTCGACGGCCGGATCGCCGACGACGCGGAACTCGACGGCGGCTCCACCCCGCCGCGCCGCTCCGGCATATCCGGTGTGCTGGAACTCAAGGACTGACATGCGCGTCCACGACCGCACCGACAAGCGCGCGGCGCACGGGCCGAGGGGCTGAGGCCCGTGCGAGCCACCCTGCGCTGGGCGCACTCCGATCTGCGCACGCACCGCGGCGAGGCGCTGTTCCTCGTCCTCGCCACCGCGGGCATCGTCGCCTCCCTGTTGCTGGCCACGGCCCTGTTCGGTTACGCGACCAACCCCTGGCAGCGTGTGTTCACGCAGTCGCACGGCGCCCATGTGTGGCTGCACACCGACAAGGCGGCCGACACCGGGAAGCTGGCCCAGCTGACCGGCGTGGACTCCGTCAGCGGCCCCTACCCGACCGCCGCCGCCACCGTCGCCTCGCGCGGCAGCCGCGCCGCCGTCGAGCTGCGCGCCACTGCGGAACGGCCCTCCGCCGGCCGTCCCCCGATCGTCTCCGGTCACTGGCTGGACCCCTCGACCCCGAACGGCGTGGTGCTGGAGAGCCGTCTCGCCCGCGCCCTGCTGGCCGAGCCCGGCGACACCCTCACCGTGCCCGGCACCGCCCGTGAGCTGACCGTCGTGGGCCTCGCCGACAGCGCCGAGCCGCGCTACCGGCCCGGTGAGCAGCCGGGCCTGGTCTGGGCCCTGCCGTCGGCGGTGCCGGATCCCGGTGGCCAGGTGATCGGGCTGCGGCTGACGGATCCGGGCGACACGTCCTACGTCGTCCAGCGCGCGGTGACCGTGCTGGGCTCCGGGGCGATCGGCGAGGTCTCCACCTGGCAGCAGGCGCGGGCCGAGGCGCAGGGCGACAACCGGCTGCTCGGCCAGGTACTGGGACTGTTCGGGCTCGGCGCCCTGGTCGCGGCCGGGTTCGCGGTGCACGGGGCGATCGGCACTCGTATCCGCGGTCATCTGCGGGACCTCTCCGTCCTGAAGGCCATCGGCTTCACCCCGGGCCAGGTGGTCCGGATCTTCCTTCTCCAGCACCTCGCCTACGCCCTGCTGGGTGCCGTGGCCGCCGCCGGTCTCGCCGAGGCCCTGGGCAGCCGGATCCCGGGGCGGCTCGGGGACGCGGTGGGGGTGTGGCAGGGGCTGCCCGGGCACACCGTGGCGCTGCTCGTGGTCCCGGTCGGCGCGGTGCTGTTCATCGGCGCGACCACCGGGCTGGCCGCCTGGCGGGCCGGACGCGTGCCGCCGGTGCCGGTGCCGCGTCCCGCCGCACCGTCGGGCGGACGGCTGTCGGGCGTGGCGCGCCGGGCCCTCGGCGTGCGGATCCCGCCCGCGCTGGTGCTGGGCTGGCACAAGGCGTTCACCCGCCGCCCCCGGTCCCTGGCCACCGTCGCCCGCCTCACGCTGCCGCTGCTGCTGATCGTCGTGGCGATGAGCGCCTGGACCACCCTGGACCGCTTCCACAGCGAGCCCGAGCGGATCGGCCTGCCCACCACCCTCAGCGTCCGCGCCGACGACTCCGGCCTGAGCGAGCAGCAGACCCGCTCCCTCCTGGAACGCGACCCGGACGTCGCCGCCGCCTACCCGGGCGTCGAGACGGCGGCCCTGGGCGCGAGCCAGACGGCTACCATCGCGCTGCGCGGCCTCGGCACCCACCAGGACCCCTACCCGTACACCCTCGCCGAGGGCCGCCCCGCCCGCGGTGCCGACGAGGCCGTGGCCGGTCAGGGGTTCCTCGACCTGCTGGACGTGCGCGTCGGCGACTGGGTCCGGATGACCGTCGGCGACCAGCCGCAGATCCTGCACATCGTGGGCCGCAGCATCGAGCCGGAGAACGCCGGCCGGGTCATCTCCACGTCCCTCGACACCCTCCGCGAGAACGACCCGGATCTCCGCCCGACCGTCTACGAACTCCGGCTGGCCGCCGACGCCGACCCGCGCGAGGTCGCCGACCGGCTCGCGAAGGCCGGGGGCGGCCACCTGGACGTGCACACGGTGACCAACCCGGCCGACGGGCTCTCGCCGCTGCGCGCGGTCGTCGCCGGGCTGATCGCCGTGCTGGCCCTCATCGGGCTCATCGAGCTGCTGACCGCGATCGGCGGCACCGTCCGCGAGAGCGAACGGGACCTGCTGGCCCTGAAGGCCATCGGCCTGTCCCCCCGGCAGATCACGGCGATCACCGTCACGGCCACCGGCCTCACGGCGCTGGCGGCCGTCCTCACCGCCACCGCCCTGGGCTTGCCGCTCGCCCGGTGGCTGATCGACGCCCAGGGCCGGTCCAGCGGCATCGGCGCGGGCATCGCGCAGGGGCCCTCCGCGGCGTTGATGGTGCTGCTCGGGATGGCAGCGGTGCTCTGCGCGGCCGCGCTTGCCGCCGTCCCCGCGGCCCGGGCGGCCCGGCGGCGCCTCGCGGACACGCTGAGCGCGGTGGCCTGACGCCGGTACGGCCCGGGAGTCAGCCTCCGTACGGGTACCGCGGGTCGTACGGCGGCTGCGGGTGCGGGGCGTAGGGGTGCTGCCCACTCGGCGCGTAGGGATGACCGTACGGGTTCCCCTGCGGCGGGAGGTACGGCGATCCCGCCGAAGGCATCGGCGGGACCGGCCCGGGCACGGCAGGGTGAGTCGCGGGATGGGCGTTCAGCCGGATTCCGTAGCGCCGCTTCAGCCGCCGCATCTCCAGCAGCGCGATGGCGGTGACCGTCAGCGGCGCGCCCAGGATGAAGACGATGCCGAGGGTGAGGCTGAGTCCGTGCAGATCACCGGTCACCAGGTCCGGGACGGCCACCAGCCAGCTGGTCACCATGGCGAGCAGCGGCGGCAGACAGCGGTGGACGGCGGCCGTGCCGAAGAAGTTGCCCGAGACCCGCACGGCTCCGGAGGCTGTGAAGGCGAGCAGCCACAGCATCGTCATGCCGAACCCGATGATCACGGCGACGTTCGCGGACGCGTTCACCGTCCGCACCAGCCGCAGCACGGCGGCCACGCAGCCGACGAACAGCACCAGCAGCGCGAGGGACCTGAGCAGCGGCGTCCGCACCTGCCGCACCGTGCCGCCACGCCGCCACACCCAGAGCATCGCCCCGACGGTGAGCGGGGTGAGGAAGAGCAGGACGACCGAGGCCGTCATCGCGTTCTCCAGCAGCTCCGTGACGTCGAAGCCACCCTCGACGAAGGTGTAGACACCGAGCGAGGTGACCGCCCCGGCGATGACACGGACCCGCTTCAGGCGCTCCACGGACGGGTCGAGCGGCTGCGGGATCCAGGCGGGGTGGAACACCGCCCGCGCCACGTCCTGAGGTTTGAGCAGGGACCGGGCCGTCAGCGTGCCACCGGTCCAACTTCCGCGTGTGCGTGCCACTTCGCGCTCCCCCGAGCACTCGCCGTGATGATCGCCCGGGAGTCTACGGGAAGCGGACGGCGCGCTGCCGCCCGCCTCCCGTCCGGCGCCGGGGGCTACCGGCCGCGCAGCTCCCGGTACGTGGCGACCAGCGCCTTGGTGGAGGCGTCCAGGCCCTCGACCTCGGCGCCCTCGGTCAGCGCGGGCTCGACGCGCTTGGCGAGGACCTTGCCGAGCTCGACGCCCCACTGGTCGAAGGAGTCGATGTTCCAGACGGCGCCCTGCACGAACACCTTGTGCTCGTAGAGGGCGACCAGCTGACCGAGGACGGACGGCGTCAGCTCGGGCGCGAGGATCGTGGTCGTCGGGTGGTTGCCCTGGAACGTCTTGTGCGGCACCAGCTCCTCGGGCGCACCCTCGGCCCGGACCTCCTCGGGCGTCTTGCCGAACGCGAGAGCCTGCGTCTGCGCGAAGAAGTTGGCCATCAGCAGGTCGTGCTGGGCCTTGAGCGGCTCGCTCAGCTCGGCGACGGGCCGGGCGAAGCCGATGAAGTCCGCGGGGATGAGCTTGGTGCCCTGGTGGATCAACTGGTAGTAGGCGTGCTGCCCGTTGGTGCCGGGCGTGCCCCACACCACCGGCCCGGTCTGCCACTCCACCGGCTTTCCGTCGCGGTCCACCGACTTGCCGTTGGACTCCATGTCGAGCTGCTGGAGGTAGGCGGTGAACTTGGACAGGTAGTGGCTGTAGGGCAGGACGGCGTGCGACTGGGCGTCGTGGAAGTTGCCGTACCAGATGCCCAGCAGGCCCAGCAGCAGGGGGGCGTTGGCCTCGGCCGGGGCGTTGCGGAAGTGCTCGTCGACGATGCGGAAGCCGTCGAGCATCTCCCGGAAGCGGTCCGGGCCGATCGCGATCATCAGGGACAGGCCGATCGCGGAGTCGTACGAGTAGCGGCCGCCGACCCAGTCCCAGAACTCGAACATGTTGTCGACGTCGATACCGAAGCCGGCGACCTTCTCCGCGTTGGTCGACAGCGCGACGAAGTGCTTCGCCACCGCCTTCTCGTCGCCGCCCAGCCCCTTGAGCAGCCAGGAGCGCGCCGAGGTGGCGTTCGTGATCGTCTCGATCGTGGTGAAGGTCTTGGACGCGACGATGAACAGGGTCTCCGCCGGGTCCAGGTCCCGAACCGCCTCGTGCAGGTCGGCGCCGTCCACGTTCGACACGAAACGCACCGTCAGCGAGCGGTCGGTGAAGGCCCGCAGCACCTCGTACGCCATCGCGGGGCCGAGGTCGGAGCCGCCGATGCCGACGTTGACGATGTTCCGGATCCGCTTGCCGGTGTGGCCGGTCCACTCCCCCGACCGCACCCGGTCGGCGAATGCGGCCATCTTGTCGAGCACGGCGTGCACACCCGGGACGACGTTCTCGCCGTCGACCTCGATGACGGCGTCCCGCGGGGCGCGCAGCGCGGTGTGCAGCACGGCCCGGTCCTCGGTGGTGTTGATCCTCTCGCCGCGGAACATCGCGTCCCGGAGCCCGAAGACGTCGGTGGCGGCGGCCAGTTCGCGCAGCAGCCGCAGGGTGTCGTCGGTGACCAGGTGCTTGGAGTAGTCGACGTACAGGTCGCCGACCCGGAGGGTGTACGCGGCGCCGCGGCCGGGGTCGGCGGCGAACAGCTCGCGCAGCCGGACTTCGCCCAGCTCCTCGCGGTGCTTGGCCAGTGCCGTCCACTCGGGCGTCTGGTTGAGCCTGGTACGGCCGTCTGCGTTCATCTGGGACTTCAGCCTTCTTCCTTGCCTGCCTGTGCTGCTGCGTAGCTGCCCCGCTGCCGGTCCAACCTAATTGATCAGCGGTTGCCGTGGCCTGTCGTCGCGCCGTCGTCCGGCGCAACAACAGGTACGTCCGAACGGCGGGCGGGTATCAGCGCGGTGACGGACAGGACGAAGAAGGCGGCCGCGAGCAGCGCGGGGGTGTTCTCCCCCCAGGCGCCGGCGACGGCTCCGCCCAGCAGCGCGCCCAGGGGTGCGCCCGCGACCGCGAGCGTACGGAAGGCGGAGCTCACACGGCCCAGCAGCTCGGCGGGGCTGCGCTGTTGCATCAGCGTCGTGGTGTTGACGTTCCACACCATCCCCATGAACCCGAAGACGGCCAGGGCGGCCACCAGCGCGACCATGCTGCGCACCGAGCCCATGACGAGGAGGGCGGCGGTCTGCGCCGTCCCGGCGACCAGCACCAGGCGCATCCGTCCGAAGCGGGCGACGAGCCGACCGCCCACCCCTCCCCCGGCCAGACTGCCGACCGTGTACGCGGTCATCGCCACCGCGTATCCGGCGTTGCCCGCGTCGAGCCAGCCGGTCACCAGGATCACGAGGGTGGCGACGAGGGCGCCCATGCCGACGTTGCACAGGGCGGTGGCCGTGCACAGTCCGCGCAACGCCTTGTCGCGGGTGAGGACGCGCAGTCCCTCGGCGATCTCCCGTCGCAGTGTGCTCCCCGCCGGCCTCGGCTCTCGGTCCGGCTCGGCGGCCGGGAGCGTGGCGATGAGCGCGGCCGCCACCAGGAAGGTCACCGCGTCCGCCGCGAACGGCACCGCCACCCCGGCGGCCAGCAGCAGCGGCACGATCGGTCCGCCCAGCAGACCGCCCGCGATGCGCTGGCCGGTCAGCAGCCGGGCGTTGGCGCTGCCCAGCGCGTCCCGGTCGACCAGGGCGGGCAGCAGTGCGGTGGCGGCGTTGTCGAAGAGGGTCTGCAGGGTCGTCAGCGCGAAGGCCAGCACGATCAGCAGGGCGATCGAGGCATGGCCGAGGGCGACGGCCACCGCGAAGGCGGCGACCAGCAGCCCGCGCACCGCGTCCACCGTCCACATGGCCCGCCGCTGGTCCACCCGGTCGGCGACGGCCCCGCCGAGCAGGCCGAAGACGATCCAGGGGAGATGACCACAGGCCGTGACGGAGGCGATGAGCAGCGGATCGTCGGTCAGGGTGACAGCCAGCAGGGGCAGCGCCGCCGTCCGCAGTGCGTCGCCGAAGCTGGACAGCACGGCGGCACTCCACAGCCGCCCGAACCCCCCACGCCACGCGGGCGCGCGGAGACTCCCCACCTCGACCGCCGCCACCGCTCCCCCTCATGGTTCGTCCGATGCACAAACCGTAGAGGGCACCACTGACAATCAGTCGGCGGCGAAGGCGGACAGACAGCTCCGGCCGGGCACCTGCTGATGCCCGGCCGGTCTCGACTTCTAGATCTCGCCCCGCAGTTTGGCGAGCGCCTCGGCGAGGATCGCCTCGCCGTCCGCGTCACTGCGCCGCTCCCGCACATACGCCAGGTGCGTCTTGTAGGGCTCGGTCCGCGGCGGGTCCGGGGGGTTGTCCCGGTCCTGGCCTGCCGGAAAGCCACAGCGGGGACAGTCCCAGGTATCGGGCACCTGCGCGTCGCTGGCGAAGCTCGGCTGGGTCTCGTGTCCGTTGGAGCACCAGAAGGAGATGCGCAGCCGCGGCGCGGACTCGCCGCGCTCGGCCTCGCCCATCGGCCCCGCCCCGACCCGGCTTCCCCGGATCGCGTTGCCACTTGCCACGGTCGTAACTCCCTGCGTGATGGTGCCGCGAAGCGAGTCGGCGTTCCGCTTCGCTGCGAGCGCCTCAGTCTACGTAAGGCCCAACGCGCGTCCAGTGATTGGAGTTACAACCCTCACACCTAGACGCAAGCCCCATGATAGGCCGCGCTCAGCTGCGCGTACCGAACATGGGGCCTTACGTACAAGTTCCGTGCGGATTGCGGCTCGGTCAGTTGTTCACCTTCATCAGGATGCCGAGCACGACAATGCACGCGAACCATCCCAGACCGACCACGACGGTGATCCGGTCGAGGTTGCGCTCGGCGACCGAGGAGCCGCCGACGGAGGACTGCATGCCGCCGCCGAACATGTCGGAGAGGCCGCCGCCCTTCCCCTTGTGCATCAGCACCAGCAGCATCAGCAGCAGGCTGAAGACGATCAGGGCGATCGAGAACCCCAAAACCACGGCTGGACCAACTTCCTCGGATTCGGATGACGACGCGGGGCCCAGCACAGCGCTGGACCCCGCAAGGGTACGACGGATCGCCGCTACCGCATACTCACTGGTCGCGGAAGCGCACGATCTTGACGAACTCGTCCGCGTCCAGCGAGGCGCCGCCGACCAGGGCGCCGTCGATGTCGGCCTGGGCCATGATCTCCGCGACGTTGCCCGCCTTGACCGAGCCGCCGTACTGGATGCGGATCTTGTCGGCGAGGTCCTGCGAGTACAGCTCGGCGATCTTGCCGCGGATCGCAGCGCAGACCTCCTGGGCGTCCTCGGCGCCGCAGACCTTGCCGGTGCCGATGGCCCAGACGGGCTCGTAGGCGATCACGACGGTCTCGGCCTGCTCGGCCGGGAGGTCCTTCAGACCGCCCTCGACCTGGGCGAGGGTGTGGGAGACGTGGTTGCCCGCCTCGCGGACCTCCAGCTCCTCGCCGACGCACAGGATCGGGGTCAGGCCGTGCTTGTAGGCGGCCTTGACCTTGGCGTTCACCAGCTCGTCGGTCTCGGCGTGGTACTGCCGGCGCTCGCTGTGGCCGATGGCGACGTACGTGCACTTCAGCTTGGCCAGCATGGGGCCGGAGATCTCGCCGGTGAAGGCACCGCTGTCGTGGGCCGAGATGTCCTGGGCGCCGTACTTGATCTTGAGCTTGTCGCCGTCGACCAGGGTCTGCACGGAGCGCAGGTCGGTGAAGGGCGGCAGGACGGCGACCTCGACGGCCTCGTAGTCCTTGTCGGCCAGGGCGAAGGCGAGCTTCTGGACGTGCGCGATGGCCTCGAGGTGGTTGAGGTTCATCTTCCAGTTGCCCGCCATCAGCGGCGTGCGCGTGCTCATAAGGGGTCAGTCCTCCAGTGCGGCGAGGCCGGGGAGCGTCTTGCCCTCGAGGTATTCGAGGGAGGCGCCGCCACCGGTCGAGATGTGGCCGAATGCGTTCTCGTCGAAGCCCAGGATGCGGACGGCGGCGGCGGAGTCGCCACCACCGACCACCGTGAAGGCCTGGGAGTCGAGGAGGGCCTGGGCGACCGCCTTGGTGCCCTCGGCGAAATCGGGGTGCTCGAAGACGCCCATGGGGCCGTTCCAGAAGACGGTGGCGGCGTCGGCGATCTTCGAGGCGTACAGCTTGCGGGACTCGGGGCCGATGTCCAGGCCCATCTGGCCGGCCGGCATGGCGTCCGCGGCGACGGTGCTGGGCCGGCCCGGGGCCTTGGTCTTGAGGTCCGGGAACTCCGGCGCGACCACGACGTCCACCGGCAGGACCAGTTCGACGCCGTTCTTCTCGGCGCGCTCGATGTACTCCAGGACGACCGGGAGCTGGTCTTCCTGGACCAGGGAGGATCCGATCTCGTGGCCCTTGGCCTTGAGGAAGGTGAAGACCATGCCGCCGCCGATGAGCAGGCGGTCGGCCTTGCCGAGCAGCTGGTCGATGACGGCGAGCTTGTCGGACACCTTGGCGCCGCCCAGGACGACGGCGTAGGGCCGCTTGACGTCGTCGGTGAGCTTCCTCAGGACGCCGACCTCGGTGGCGATGAGGTAGCCGGCGTAGTGCGGCAGGCGGGCCGGAAGGTCGAAGACCGAGGCGTGCCCCCGGTGCACGGCGCCGAAGCCGTCGCCCACGTAGACGTCCGCGAGGGCGGCGAGCTCGTCGGCGAAGGCGCCGCGCTCGGCGTCGTCCTTGCTCGTCTCACCGGCGTTGAAGCGCAGGTTCTCGACGACCGCGACCTGGCCGTCGGCGAGGCCGGCGACGGTGGTCCGGGCGGACTCGCCGACCGTGTCGGTCGCGAAGGCCACGTCCGACCCGAGGAGTTCACCGAGGCGCGCGGCGGCCGGAGCGAGGGAGAAGGCCGGGTCCGGGGTGCCCTTGGGGCGGCCCAGGTGGGAGGCGACGACGACCCGTCCGCCCGCGTCGGCGAGGGCCTTGACCGTGGGCAGCACGGCGCGGATGCGGCCGTCGTCGGTGATGCGCGTGCCGTCCAGCGGCACGTTCAGATCGGCGCGGACGAAGACCCGCTTGCCCGCGACCCCTTCGGTGAGGAGTTCGTCGATCGTCTTCATGAAGGGACTCCTGAAAGAGCTCGTGATCGCTCGTAAGCGCTCGTGATCGAACAGCTCTGATCTGTACGTGAGTCAGGGCTCGGACGGCGCGTCCTCGCGCCGCCCGAGCCCTGCTCTCACATGGACGTGCCTGCTGGGTTGATCAGAGCTGGCTGCCGACGAAGACCGTAAGGTCCACGAGGCGGTTGGAGTAGCCCCACTCGTTGTCGTACCAGCCGATGACCTTCACGCTCTTGCCCTCCTGGACCATGGTCAGGGAGGAGTCGAAGGTGCAGGACGCCGGGGCGTTCACGATGTCGGAGGAGACGATCGGGTCCTCGGTGTACTCGAGGATGCCCTTGAGCTCGCCCTCCGCGGCCTTCTGGAAGGCGGCGTTGACCTCTTCCTTGGTGACCTCGCGGGACAGCTCGAGGACCAGGTCGGTGACCGAGCCGGTCGGGACCGGGACGCGCATGGCGATGCCGTCCAGCTTGCCCTTGAGCTGCGGCAGGACCAGCGCGGTGGCCTTGGCGGCGCCCGTGGTGGTCGGGATGATGTTCTCGGCGGCGGCACGCGCGCGACGCAGGTCCTTGTGCGGGAAGTCCAGGATGCGCTGGTCGTTGGTGTACGCGTGCACCGTCGTCATCAGGCCCTTGACGATGCCGAAGTTCTCGTCGAGGACCTTCGCCATCGGCGCCACACAGTTGGTGGTGCAGGAGGCGTTGGAGATGACGTGGTGGTTCGCCGGGTCGTACTTGTCCTGGTTGACGCCCATCACGATGGTGACGTCCTCGTCCTTGGCCGGAGCCGAGATGAGGACCTTCTTCGCGCCACCGGCGATGTGCTTCTCGGCGTCGGCCTTCTTGGTGAAGATGCCGGTCGACTCGATGACGATGTCGACGCCCAGCTCGCCCCACGGGATGTCGGCGGGGTTGCGCTCGGCCAGGACCTTGATCGTCTTGCCGTCGACGGTGATCGTGTCGGCGGTGTGGGTGACCTCCTGCTTGAGGCGGCCCAGGATCGTGTCGTACTTCAGCAGGTGAGCGGTGGTCGCGGTGTCACCCAGGTCGTTGACAGCCACGATCTCGATGTCTGCACCCTGCTCCAGGAGCGCGCGGAAGTAGTTACGACCGATACGGCCGAAGCCGTTGATGCCTACGCGGATCGTCACGAACCGATCTCCTCGTTGGTACGCCGGCCATGAAGTGCCGGCGAGCTCTGTTTGGGATGTCCCCGACCGCCTACGACCCTACCTCCCTGGAGCTCCGGTGGTGACATCCAGATGCCTCATACACGGCAGGGCGGCCTGTACCCGCCAGTAGGGGTACGGACCGCCCACCGCCGAGAGCAGGACCACTCGAACTGGCTACCCATGGCGTGTCCCGTTGACCTGGGACGTCAGCCGTCGACGTGTCGTCCGTGGTGACCGCGCCAAACGTCCGGAACAGAGCTGAAGTCGCTCACGACAGAAGCGGGATCGAGTCCAGGGTGCCTCAGCGACACGCAACAGCCGGTGCCGGTCACCCACGCGGGCGCCGGCACCGGCTATGTGACGTCGTGTGGGGGTCAGCCCACCAGGTTGTCGGCCAGCTCGTCGCTGAGGTTGGCCTCCGTGCCCGGGATGCCGAGGTCGGAGGCGCGCTTGTCGGCCATGGCCAGCAGGCGACGGATCCGGCCGGCGACCGCGTCCTTGGTGAGCGGCGGGTCGGCGAGCGCGCCCAGCTCCTCCAGGGAGGCCTGCTTGTGCTCCATGCGCAGCCGGCCGGCGGCGGCGAGATGCTCGGGCACGTCGTCGGCGAGGATCTCCAGGGCGCGCTGCACCCGGGCACCGGCGGCGACGGCCGCGCGGGCCGAGCGGCGCAGGTTGGCGTCGTCGAAGTTGGCGAGCCGGTTCGCCGTGGCGCGCACCTCGCGGCGCATCCGGCGCTCCTCCCAGGCCAGCACCGACTCGTGCGCGCCTAGGCGGGTCAGCAGCGCGCCGATCGCGTCACCGTCCCGGACGACCACCCGGTCCACGCCGCGCACCTCGCGGGCCTTCGCGGGGATCGACAGGCGGCGGGCGGCGCCGACGAGGGCGAGCGCGGCCTCGGGGCCCGGGCAGGTCACCTCCAGGGAGCAGGAGCGGCCGGGTTCGGTGAGCGAGCCGTGCGCCAGGAAGGCGCCACGCCAGGCGGCCTCGGCGTCGCAGGTGGCCCCCGAGACCACCTGCGGGGGCAGGCCGCGGATCGGGCGGCCCCGCCCGTCGACCAGGCCGGTCTGGCGAGCGAGCTGGTCGCCGCCCGCCACCACACGCACCACGTAGCGCGAACCGCGGCGCAGCCCGCCCGGAGCCATCACGATCAGTTCGGAGCCGTGCCCGAAGATCTCGAGGATGTCCCGTTTGAGCCGGCGGGCCGCCATCGCCGTGTCCAGCTCCGCCTCGATCACGATCCGACCGCTCACCAGGTGAAGGCCGCCGGCGAACCGCAGAATGGCGGAGACCTCCGCCTTTCTGCAGCAGGTCCGGGTGACGGGGAGCCGGGAGATCTCGTCCTTCACCGCTGCCGTCATCGCCATGGGCCGATCCTTCCATGCATCCGAAAAATACGGTCGTACGCGGCGGCCAACAGCTCCGGGTCGTGCCTCGGGGTTCCGTCGGGTCTGGCCACCGGCGCCAGCTCGACCGCGGCCCCGAACCGCTTGGCGGCATCGGTCAGGGAGTCACGGTCGGGCACGGCGGCTTCGTCGGCCAGCACCACGTCCAGGGCGAGTTTAGGGGCGTGTCGTCCCAAAACCTCCAAATGACGCTGCGGGGAGAAGCCCTCGGTTTCTCCGGGTTGCGGTGCGAGGTTCAGGGAGAGCACCCGGCGGGCCTTCGTCTGCGTGAGCGCGTCCAGCAGGTCGGGCACCAGCAGGTGCGGGATGACCGAGGAGAACCAGGAACCGGGGCCGAGCACCACCCAGTCCGCGTCCAGGACGGCCTCGACCGCCTCGGGCACGGCCGGCGGGTCGTTCGGCACGAGGTGTACGGACTGCACCTCGCCCGGGGTGAGGGCGACGGTCGCCTGGCCGCGGACCGTGTCGACCTCCTCCGGGCGCTCCGGGTCGTGCCCCTTGACCAGGGCCTGGAGCTCCAGCGGCACGGCGGACATGGGCAGCACGCGCCCCTGGGCGCCGAGCAGGCGTCCGACCAGATCGAGGGCCTGGACGTGGTCGCCGAGCTGCTCCCAGAGGGCGACGATCAGCAGATTGCCGACCGCGTGTTCGTGCAGGTCGCCCTGGGACTGGAAGCGGTGCTGGATGACCCGGGCCCAGGTCTGGCCCCAGTCGTCGTCGCCGCACAGGGCGGCCAGCGCCTTGCGCAGGTCGCCGGGCGGCAGCACGCCCAGCTCGTCGCGGAGCCGGCCGCTGGAGCCGCCGTCGTCGGCCACGGTGACGACGGCGGTGAGGTCGCCGGTGATCCGGCGCAGCGCGGCGAGCGAGGCAGACAGGCCCATGCCGCCGCCGAGGGCGACGACCTTGGGCTGGGTGCCCCGGCGGCGCGGTCTGCCGCCCCGGGCCTCGGCGGGCCGGCCGCCCTTACCGCCGGGGGCGCCCTTCCCGCCGTTGCCTTCGGGCACCACCCGGCGCAGCCGGCTCAGCCGCGGTGTACGCGGTGTCATTCGCGTCCCATGTCCCGGTGCACGACCACCGTCTCCACGCTCTCGGCGGCGAGCCGGGCGGCGAGCTTCTCCGACATGGCGACCGAGCGGTGCTTGCCGCCCGTGCAGCCCACGGCGATGGTCACATAGCGCTTGCCCTCACGGCGGTAGCCCGTGGCGACGAGCTGGAGGAGCTCCGTGTAGCGGTCCAGGAACTCCTTGGCGCCGGGCTGGTTGAAGACGTACCCGGAGACCTCGTCGTTGAGGCCGGTGTACGGGCGCAGCTCCGGGACCCAGTGCGGGTTCGGCAGGAAGCGGCAGTCGACGACGAGGTCGGCGTCGACCGGCAGGCCGTACTTGTAGCCGAACGACATGACCGTGGCCCGCAGCTCCGGCTCCTCCTCGCCGGCGAACTGGGCGTCCATCTTGGCGCGCAGCTCGTGCACATTCAGGCTGGAGGTGTCGATCACCAGGTCGGCGTCGCCGCGCAGCTCGCGCAGCAGCTCGCGCTCGGCGGCGATGCCGTCGACGATGCGGCCGTCGCCCTGGAGGGGGTGCGGGCGGCGCACCGACTCGAAGCGGCGGACCAGGGCCTCGTCGGAGGACTCCAGGAAGACGATCCGCCGGGTGACGTTCTTCGCCTCCAGGTCGGCGAGGGACTCGCGGAGGTTGTCGAAGAAGCGGCGGCCGCGGACGTCGACGACGACGGCGATCCTCGCCACGTTGCCCTGGGAGCGGGCGCCGAGCTCCACCATGGTGGGGATCAGCGCGGGCGGCAGGTTGTCGACGACGAACCAGCCGAGGTCCTCCAGGCACTTCGCGGCCGTCGAACGGCCGGCCCCGGACATGCCGGAGATGATCACCAGCTCGGGGATGGCCGCGTCCGGGGCCTGTGCCTTGTCGTTGGGCGTGCCCGTACTCACCTGTGCTCCGTCTCCGGCTTGCTCGTGTTGCCCGTGGTGCTCGTTCACATTCATGTCTCCTGCCCCCGTCGTTCGTCCGGGGCGCCCGCTGCCACGGGCTCCCCACCGGAACCCATGGTGCCCGGTTCCTCTTCCATGATCTCTCCAGTCGCCGTGTTGACGGCGGGTGCGGCCGGGGCCGAGCGGGCGAGGGCCACGGCGATCGTCTCGGCCGTCTTGCGGCCTATGCCGGGGACCTCGCAGATCTGGTCGATCGTGGCGGCTCGCAGTTTCTTCAACGAACCGAAGTGCTTCAGAAGTGCCTGCTTGCGGGTGTCCCCGAGACCGGGGACGTCGTCCAGGGGGCTGGAGCGGAAGCGCTTGGACCGCTTCGCGCGCTGGTAGGTGATCGCGAACCTGTGGGCCTCGTCACGGACGCGCTGGAGCAGGTACAGGCCCTCGCTGGTGCGGGGCAGGACCACCGGGTCGTCGTCGCCGGGCAGCCAGACCTCCTCCAGGCGCTTGGCGAGGCCGCACACGGCGATGTCGTCGATGCCGAGCTCGTCCAGCGCGCGCCGGGCGGCGGCGACCTGCGGGGCACCGCCGTCGACGACCACGAGCTGGGGCGGGTAGGCGAACTTCTTGGGGCGACCGTCGTCCTCGGTGGGGCCGGTCCCGACGATCTCGCCGTTCCTGTCGATCTCAGGGGTCTCGGCGTTCTCCCCGTCGGTCCACTCCCCCGTCTTCTCCTTCTCGGCGAGGTAGCGACGGAAGCGGCGCGTGATCACCTCGTGCATGGAGCGGACGTCGTCCTGTCCGGCGAAGCCCTTGATCTGGAAGCGGCGGTACTCGCTCTTGCGGGCGAGCCCGTCCTCGAAGACGACCATGGAGGCCACGACGTCGTCACCTTGGAGGTGGGAGATGTCGTAGCACTCGACCCTGAGCGGGGCGCTGTCCAGGTCGAGGGCGTCGGCGATCTCCTCCAGGGCGCGCGAGCGCGTGGTCAGGTCGGAGGCGCGCTTGGTCTTGTGCAGCACGAGCGCCTGCTGGGCGTTGCGCTCCACGGTCTCCATGAGGGCCTTCTTGTCGCCGCGCTGCGGGATGCGCAGGGAGACGCCGGAGCCGCGCCGCCCGGCGAGCCACTCCTGGACCGGCTCGACGGGGTCGGGCAGGGCCGGGACCAGGACCTCCTTGGGGACGGCGTCGCCCGTCTCCTCCCCGTACAGCTGCTGCAGGGCGTGCTCGACGAGGGCGCCGGTGGTGATCTCCTCCACCTTGTCGGTGACCCAGCCGCGCTGGCCGCGCACGCGTCCGCCGCGTACGTGGAAGATCTGGACGGCCGCCTCCAGCTCGTCCTCGGCGACCGCGATCAGATCGGCGTCGGTCGCGTCGGCGAGCACGACCGCGTTCTTCTCCATGGCCTTCTTCAGGGCCCCGATGTCGTCGCGCAGCCGGGCCGCCCGCTCGTACTCCATGTCGTCGGCCGCTTCCGCCATCTGCTTCTCCAGCCGGCGGATGTAGGTGTTCGTCCGGCCGGTCATGAAGTCGCAGAACTCGTCGGCCAGTTCGCGATGCTCCTCGGCGGAGACCCGGTCCACGCAGGGGGCCGAGCACTTGCCGATGTAGCCGAGGAGGCAGGGGCGTCCGGTGCGGGCGGCGTTCTTGAACACGCCGGCCGAGCAGGTGCGTACGGGGAAGACGCGCAGCAGCAGGTCCACGGTGTCGCGGATCGCCCAGGCGTGCGCGTACGGACCGAAGTAGCGGACGCCCTTCTTCTTGTGACCGCGCATCACCTGCACGCGCGGGTACTCCTCGTTCATCGTGACCGCGAGGTACGGGTAGCTCTTGTCGTCGCGGTACTTGACGTTGAACCGGGGGTCGTACTCCTTGATCCACGAGTACTCCAGCTGGAGCGCCTCGACCTCCGTGGACACCACCGTCCACTCCACGGACGCCGCCGTGGTGACCATGGAGCGGGTGCGCGGGTGCAGGCCCGCCAGGTCCTGGAAGTAGTTCGCCAGGCGCTGGCGCAGACTTTTCGCCTTTCCGACGTAGATCACCCGGCGGTGCTCGTCACGGAACCTGTAGACCCCCGGCGAGTCGGGGATCTCACCCGGTTTGGGGCGGTAGCTGGAGGGGTCGGCCATGTCTCACACCCTACTGGCGAGCCCCGACACTCCGGCGCGGCCGCGGGCCACGATCACGACCCGGCCGGGAGGCAGTTTCCAACGGCATGTCCCGCCCCGGGGTTACGGCACCCCGGGAGCGGGAATGTGGCTCACCCACGGGACACGGCGACGTCCGGCGGACGGCGCCCGTCCCGGGTGCAGGCACAGATTGTCGGTGCGGACCGTCGTTTCCGGTGCGGAGCGGGCGGGCCACGGGTCGGAGGGCTGCGCACATGAGGCAGATGCGGATCGAGAAAACCCGGCGGGCGGTCCGTGCCCGCAGGTACACGGACGAGCCGTTGGCGCTGCGCGACGCCCTGGACCCGCGCGATCCCGACATCGCGCGGGCCAAGCGCCTGGCCCTCAGGGAACGGGGCGGAAGCGACCGCTCCTAGAAGCACACGTCCACCGCGAACGCCCGGGGCGCACGCCCCGGGCGTTCGCACGTCCGGACGGATCCGGCCGGGAGCACGTACGTCACTGTCCGGCATCAGGTGTTGTCGGGACCAGGTCAACACGCTTCAATGCGGGGGAACTCGGGGCCCTGAACGACGGCGTACGGATGTGAAGACCTGCCCTGCGCCGCTGGGACGGCTCCGCGCGAACGGTCTGACCAGCCGTTGCCGACTCAGAGAGAGGCCCCTGCATGCCGCACGCCACACAGCACGCGGACGTCGCCACCGCGGAACTGGAATCGGCCCTGCGAGGCGGCCCCTTCCACATCGCCCTGCGGGCCGCGATCGCCGCCCGCGGACTGCCCCTCCAGCGCGTGCAGCACCATCTGTCCCGCCACGGCGTGAAGGTCGGCGTCACCAGCCTGAGTTACTGGCAGCAGGGCGCCCGGCGTCCGCAGCGCCCCGAGTCGCTGCGGGCGGTGCGCGCGCTGGAGGAGATCCTGGAGCTTCCCGAGGAGTCGCTGATCCGGCTGCTCGCCGACTCCGGGGAGAGCCCGTCCGGGCTGCGGTCCGCGGCCCGCTCCTACCGCTCCCTCGTCGAGGCCTCCGGGGTCCTGGACCAGTTGCTGGCCGAGCTGGACTGCCCGCCGGACGGAGGCCTGCACACCCTCGGCCACCACGAACGGCTGCGGATCGGTGCGCGGCGCGAGCTGGCCGAGCGCGAGTCACACCACATCGTGCGCGCCCACCGGGACGGCATCGACCGCTTCGTGGCCGTCCACCACGGCGACCGGGGAGCCACGCCGGAGCTCATGCGGGTGCACGCCCTGGAGAACTGCCGTACCGGCCGCGTCCGTTGGCACCGCGACACGGGAGTGCTCGCGGCCGAGCTCCTCTTCGACACCCGGCTGCGCGCCGGGGACACCTTCCTGTTCCGCTACGGAGTCGAGGACGGCACGGCGGGTGTGTCGCGCGAGTACGTGCGCGGCTTCGACTCCCCCGGCGGCCAGTACGCCCTCCAGGTGTGCTTCGACGCCGCGGCCGTGCCGGTGCGCTGCCACCGCTTCGCCCAGCACTCGGCGGCGGCGCCGCGCAGCGGTTGCCAGGACCTGGCGCTGAGCGGGCGGCACCGGTCGGTGCATCTGGTCGAGCCGCGGCTGCGGGCGGGGTTCCTGGGGATCGGCTGGGACTGGGAGTAGGGGCTCACCGGGCGGCGGCGCGCTGTCCGTGCTGCTGCCGGCGGTCCGCTGTCCGTGGTGATGCCGGGCGGTCCGCTGTCCGTGCTGCCGGGCGGTCCGACGGTAGGGCGTAAACGCTTGTGCAGACGTGCTGCTGCCCGGCGGTTCGCCGGTGGGACGTAAACGCTTGCGCAAACGTTTACGTCGGCCGCGGGATGCGATACGTTCACCGCCTGGACCTTGAGGGAGGAGGCGGGGGCGGCATGGCGACCATGGCCGACGTCGCGCGGAGCGCGGGTGTCTCCGTGGCGACGGTCTCGCATGTGCTGAACGGCACCCGGCCGGTGCTGCCGCACACCCGCCAGGCGGTTCTGGACGCCGTGGAGGAGCTCGGCTACACCACGAACACGCTGGCCCGTTCCCTGGTGACGGCCCGCACCCGTTCCATCGGGCTGGCGGTGTCGGCGATCAGCAACCCGTACTTCACGGAGATCCTCCAGGGCGTCGAGGCCGCCGCGCTGGAGGCCGGCTACAGCCTGCTGATCGCCGATCCGCACGACGACCCGGAGCACGAGCGCAAGGTCGTCCAGCTGCTGCACGAGCGCCGGGTGGACGGCATGATCGTGGCGCCCTCGGCCGATCCGCGCGGGCTGCTCGCCTACCTGGAGCGGCACGACGTGCCTGCCGTGTTCCTGGACCGGCTGGTGGACGCGCCGGGCACGGACGGCGGTCCGCGTTTCGACCAGGTGTGCGCCGACAACGCCGAGCCGATGTCCCGGCTGGTCACCCATCTCGCCGGGCTCGGTCACCGGCGGATCGGGCTGGTGGCGGGGCGGCCGGGGCTCAGCACCACGAGCGAGCGGATCACCGGTTACCGCAGCGGCCTGGCCTTCGCGGGGCTGGCGTGCGACGAGCGGCTGCTGGTGCACGGCGACTCGGAGTCGGCCGGCGCCGGGCAGGCCACCGAGGCCCTGCTGTCCCTCGGAGTGCCTCCCACCGCCCTCGTCACCGGCAACAACGCCATGACCATCGGGGCGCTGCGCGCCCTGAGCGCACGCGGCCTGTCCGTGCCGGGCGACATCGCGCTGTGCTGCTTCGACGATTTCGCCTGGGCGGATCTGTTCTCGCCCCGGCTCACCGCGATCGCGCAGCCCGGCAAGGACATCGGCGCACGGGCCGTCCGTGTGCTCCTGGAGCGTCTCGCCGAGCCGGGCCGGCCCGCCCGGACCGTGCGCCTGCCCTGCACCTTCGTCCACCGCACGTCGTGCGGCTGCCCCAGCCCGTCCGAGGAAGGAATCCCGTCGTGATCGTCGTCGCCGGTGAGGCACTGATCGACCTGGTACCGCAGGGCACGGGTGCCCTGGCGGCGCTGCAGCCGGCGCTCGGCGGCGGCCCGTTCAACACGGCCGTGGCGCTGGGCCGCCTCGGCTCCGACGCCGCCTTCTGCTCCCGGGTTTCGGAGGACGCCTTCGGGGAGGCCCTGCTGGACCGGCTGCGTGAGACCGGCGTCGACGTGTCCTCGGTCCAGCGCGGCCCCGAGCCCACGACCCTCGCCGTCGCCACGGTCGGCGCGGACGGTTCGGCGGCGTACTCCTTCTACGTCGACGGGACGGCGGACCGGCTGTTCGCGGCGCCCTCCGCGCTGCCGTCCGGCGCCCGGGCGATCTCCTTCGGCACGTGCTCGCTGGTGCTGGAGCCGGGGGCGAGCGCGTACGAGGAGCTGATGCGCCGGGCGGCCGGGCAGGGCGTGTTCACCGCGCTGGACCCGAACATCAGGGCCGGTCTGATCCCGGACGCGGACGCCTACCGGGTTCGGTTCAAGAGCTGGCTGCCGTCGGTGTCACTGCTGAAGTTGTCCGAGGAGGACGCCGCGTGGCTGGGCGGCACGCCCCGGGAGTGGCTGGCGGCCGGTCCGGCGGCGGTCGTGATCACCCGGGGCGGCGACGGGCTGACCGCCTTCACCGCCGACGGCGGCGAGTACGCGGTGCCGGGCGAACACGTGGAGGTCGTGGACACGATCGGCGCGGGCGACACGGTCAACGCGGCGCTGCTGCACGGGCTCGCGGTACGCGACGCCCTCAGCGCCCGCGCGCTCGGCGAACTGGGCCCCGGGGGCTGGACGGACCTGCTGGGCTTCGCGGCCCGTGCGGCGGCGGTAACCTGCTCGCGGGCCGGGGCGGAACCGCCGTACGCGCACGAGCTGGCGGGGTGACACGGGCTCGCGGGCCGAGGGTGCTTCAGCCGGTCTCCCCCATCGCGACCGCCCGCAGGGCACCCGGGCGGCGGCCGTTGAGGCGGTCCAGGGCGGCGGCCGTGGCGTCGTCCGCGGGCAGGTGGATGATGAGCCGCTGCCCCTCGTCGGGGAGCGCGAGCGTCTCGTGCAGCAGCCGCAGGGAACCGGCCTCCGGGTGGTCGATGTGCTGGGAGCCCGTCCGCCGGGGTGCCATGGCCAGGTCGGCGAACCGGTCGGTGAAGTCCGCGCCCGCCGTCACCGTCAGTTCGTCGGCCAGCGCGGCGAGGTAGGGGTCCCGCAGCGGGACCCCGTGCCGGAGCCGGGCGACGAGGTCGTCGGCCACCCTGTCCCAGTCGCGGTAGGCGCTGCGGGCCCGTTCGTCGGTGAACAGGTACCGGAGCAGGTTGGGCCGCTCGTCGTCGAGCAGGCCGAGGGGGCGGACGAGCCGCTCGTACCCGGCCGTGTGGGCGAGGACGTCGCCGATCCAGTTGACCACCAGTGCGGGAGCCGGCTCCAGGTGGTCCAGCACGGCCCGTACGGTGGGGCGCGCCGCGCTGCTGAGTGACGGGGCCGCGGCGCAGACCAGCGGATCGCCGCCGTCCGCTTCCTTGGTGAGGCGGCGCAGCAGTATCCGGTCGTTGAGGGAGAGGTTCAGGGCGTCGGCGAGGGCGCCCAGCACCTGGGCGGAGGGGTTGCGGTCGCGGCCCTGTTCCAGCCGGGTGAGGTACTCGACGCTGACGCCGGCGAGCGTGGCCAGCTCGGCGCGCCTCAGGCCCGGGGTGCGGCGCCGGGGGCCTGCGGGCAGACCCGCTTCGGCCGGGGTGACGGCTTCACGCCAGGTGCGCAGGTACGTGCCCAACTCGTTGTCGCTCACCCGCCGAACGTACAGCGCCTCCGGGCCCGGAGGGTGGCCCCGTCACTACCAGGCTCCGGCCGGTCTCCCTGCCGGGCGGCGCGGCCCTCAGGGTGGAGGGCATGACGAATGACACCGCCACCACCGTCCTGCCTCTGGCTCCCGGTCAGTGGGCCCTCGATCCGTTCCACTCGTCCGTCAACTTCACCGTCCGGCATCTGGGCATCGCCAAGGTGCGGGGGCGTTTCGAGCGGCTGGAGGCCGAACTGTTCGTCGGGGAGCAGGTCGAGGACGTGCGGGTCTCCGCAACGGTCGACCTGGCCTCGATCGACACCGGCAACCCCGACCGGGACGCGCACGTCCGTGCCTCCGATCTGCTCGATGTGGAGAAGCGCCCGACGATGACGTACCGCTCGACGCGGGTGTCGGGCGAGGGCGAGGACTGGGCCATGGAGGGCGAGCTGACGATCGGCGACGTGACCCGCCCGGTGACGTTCGCCGTGGAGTTCGGTGGGCTGGTCGACGTGCCCATGGACGGCAGCCGACATGCCGGGTTCGAGGCGACGGGCGAGATCCGGCGGAGCGACTTCGGGCTGGACTTCGCCCCGGGTCTGCTCGGCGACGTGGTCAAGATCCAGCTCGACATGCAGTTCGTGGAGCCGAAGAAGGCCTGACCTCGCCCGGAACGCGCCGTGCCCCACAGGTCGTGGCCTGTGGGGCACGGCGCGTTCGGCGGAGGGGGCCTCAGCCCTTGCTGGCCCGGGTCGTCTTCTTCGCGGCGGCCTTGGTGGTCTTGGCCGCCGTCTTCTTGGCGGCCGTGCTGTCGACCGCCTTGGTGGCGGTCTTGCGGGGCGACGCCGTCTTGGCGGCGACCGTCTTACGGGCCGCTGTCTTGCGGGCCGCCGTCTTGCGTGGCGCCTTCACCGAGGACGCGTCGCTGACGCGGTCGGCGCCGAGGATCTCCCGCAGGAACTTGCCGGTGTGGCTGGCGGGGACCCCGGCCACCTGCTCGGGCGTGCCCTCGGCGACGACCAGGCCACCGCCGGCACCTCCTTCGGGACCCATGTCGACGATCCAGTCGGCCGTCTTGATCACGTCGAGGTTGTGCTCGATGACGATGACCGTGTTGCCCTTGTCGACCAGCCCGGACAGGACCGTCAGCAGCTTGCTGATGTCCTCGAAGTGCAGACCGGTGGTCGGCTCGTCGAGGACGTAGACCGTGCGGCCGGTGGAGCGCTTCTGCAGCTCGCTGGCGAGCTTCACGCGCTGCGCCTCACCGCCGGACAGGGTGGTCGCGGCCTGGCCGAGGCGGACGTAGCCGAGGCCGACGTCCTTCAGCGTGTTGAGGTGCCGGGCGATCGCGGGGACCGCTTCGAAGAACGCCGTGGCCTCCTCGATCGGCATGTTCAGGACCTCGGCGATGGACTTGCCCTTGTAGTGGACCTCCAAGGTCTCCCGGTTGTACCGGGCACCGTGGCAGACCTCGCACGGGACGTAGACGTCCGGGAGGAAGTTCATCTCGATCTTGATGGTGCCGTCGCCCGCGCAGTTCTCGCAGCGGCCGCCCTTGACGTTGAAGGAGAAGCGGCCGGGCAGGTAACCGCGGACCTTCGCCTCGGTGGTCTCGGCGAACAGCTTGCGGATGTGGTCGAAGACGCCGGTGTACGTGGCCGGGTTGGAGCGCGGGGTGCGGCCGATGGGCGACTGGTCCACATGCACGACCTTGTCGACGAGGTCGTCGCCGTCGACACGCGTGTGCCGCCCGGGCACGCTCCGGGCGCCGTTGAGCTCGCGGGCCAGGTGCGTGTAGAGGATGTCGTTGACCAGCGTCGACTTGCCGGAGCCGGACACGCCGGTGACGGCGGTGAACACACCCAGGGGGAACGAGACGTCGATGTCCTGGAGGTTGTTCTCCCGGGCACCGTGCACCGTGAGCTGCCGGGAGGGGTCCAGCGGGCGACGGATGTCGGGCAGCGGGATGGCCTTCTTGCCGGACAGGTACTGACCGGTCTGCGACTCGTCGTTGGCGAGGAGCTCCTTCAGGGAGCCGCTGTGCACCACCTTGCCGCCGTGCTCACCGGCGCCGGGACCGATGTCGACGACCCAGTCGGCCATCTTGATCGTGTCCTCGTCGTGCTCGACGACGATGAGCGTGTTGCCCATGTCGCGCAGCCGGACCAGGGTC
This sequence comes from Streptomyces luteogriseus, assembly GCF_014205055.1. Classification (NCBI taxonomy): domain Bacteria; kingdom Bacillati; phylum Actinomycetota; class Actinomycetes; order Kitasatosporales; family Streptomycetaceae; genus Streptomyces; species Streptomyces luteogriseus. The sequence continues at coordinate 6,607,603 of NZ_JACHMS010000001.1, read as the reverse complement.
TCGATCAGCCGGTGGTTGTCGCGCTGGTGCAGGCCGATGGACGGCTCGTCGAGGACGTACAGGACGCCGACGAGGCCGGAGCCGATCTGAGTGGCGAGGCGGATGCGCTGGGCCTCGCCGCCGGACAGGGTGCCGGCCGCGCGGTTCAGGGAGAGGTAGTCCAGGCCGACGTCGACCAGGAACCGCAGCCGCTCGTTGACCTCCTTCAGCACGCGCTCGGCGATCTTCTTGTCGCGGGCGGTGAGCTTCAGCTCGCCCAGGAAGTCCGCGCAGTCGCTGATCGACATCGCGGAGACCTCGGCGATGGACTTGTCCATGATGGTGACCGCGAGGACGATCGGCTTCAGGCGCGTGCCCGAGCAGGTCGGGCAGGGCACCTCGCGCATGTAGCCCTCGAAGCGCTCCCGGCTGGAGTCGCTCTCGGCCTCGCTGTGCCGGCGCTTGACGAACGGGACGGCGCCCTCGAAGGCCGTGGTGTACCGGCGCTCCCGGCCGTAGCGGTTGCGGTAGCGGACCTCCACCTGGGTCTTGTGGCCGTGGAGCAGGGCCTTCTTGGCGCGCTGCGGCAGGCCTCCGAAGGGGATGTCCGTGCGGAAGCCCAGCGCGTCGGCGAGGGCGCCGATGAGGCGGCCGAAGTAGTCCTTGGTGTGACCGTGCGACCAGGGGTGGATGGCGCCTTCGTCGAGGCTCTTGTCCGGGTCCGGGACGATCAGCTCGGGGTCGACCTCCATGCGCGTGCCGATGCCGGTGCAGTCCGGGCAGGCGCCGAAGGGCGAGTTGAAGGAGAAGGAGCGGGGCTCGAGCTCCTCGAAGGACAGGTCGTCGTACGGGCAGTACAGGTGCTCCGAGAACATGCGCTCGCGCTCGGGGTCGTCCTCGGGGAGGTCGACGAAGTCGAGCACGACCATGCCGCCGGACAGACCGAGGGCGGTCTCGACGGAGTCGGTGAGGCGGCGCTTGGCGCCGTCCTTGACCGTGAGGCGGTCGACGACCACCTCGATGGTGTGCTTCTCCTGCTTCTTCAGCGTGGGCGGGTTCGACAGCTGGATCGTCTCGCCGTCCACCCGCGCGCGGGAGTAGCCCTTGGTCTGGAGGTCGGCGAAGAGGTCGACGAACTCGCCCTTGCGCTCGCGCACCAGCGGTGACAGCACCTGGAAGCGGCTGCCCTCGGGCAGCTCGAGGACCCGGTCGACGATGGCCTGGGGCGACTGGCGCGCGATCGGGCGGGCGCACTCGGGGCAGTGCGGCTTGCCGATGCGCGCGAAGAGCAGACGCAGGTAGTCGTAGACCTCGGTGATGGTGCCGACCGTGGAGCGCGGGTTGCGCGAGGTCGACTTCTGGTCGATCGAGACGGCCGGGGACAGGCCCTCGATGAAGTCGACGTCCGGCTTGTCCATCTGGCCGAGGAACTGCCGGGCGTACGAGGAGAGCGACTCCACGTAGCGCCGCTGGCCCTCCGCGAAGATGGTGTCGAAGGCCAGCGAGGACTTGCCCGACCCCGACAGGCCCGTGAAGACGATGAGCGAGTCGCGCGGGAGGTCGAGCGAGACGTTCTTGAGGTTGTGCTCGCGCGCTCCACGAACGATGAGACGGTCGGCCACGCCGGTCCGCACCTTTCTTGAGAGAAGTGACAGGGGCGGGGCCCCCGTCTTTCTCAGACTAGGGGGAGCCACTGACAACGCCGGTCGGGTTCACGGGTTGACAACAAACCCCGGCTCTCCAGCATGCCCGACGCCACGTCCGACCATATAGCACGTGCTTTCGAATTACGGCACTGCTTCACCACCTTCACCCGAAGGAGTGGCGGAGCTAGGGTCAGCACCATGATTGATCACGCTCATGACCTGGCGTCTGTACGTGACGCGACGGAACGGCTGCTGACCGCAGTCGGCACACTGGACAACGCGTCTGTGACCCACCCGTCACGGCTGCCCGGCTGGAGCCGCGGCCATGTCCTCGCCCACCTCGCCCGCAACGCGGACGCCCTCGTGAACGTACTCGAGGGGCGACCCATGTACGTCTCCGGCGAGGCCCGGGACGCCGACATCGAGCGGGACGCCCCGCGCGGCCTCGACGTCCAGCTCGCCGATCTGCGCGAGAGCGCGGCCCGCTTCCAGAAGGCCGGGGACGCCCCGGCGGACTGGGCGCGCACGGTGGAACTGCGCAACGGGGTCACGGACTCCGCGTCCCGGGTGCCGTTCCGGCGATGGGTCGAGGTGGAGCTGCATCACGTGGACCTGGGCATCGGATACGAGCTGGAGGACCTTCCGGCGGAGTTCACCGAGCGCGAGATCGACTTCCTGGCCGACCGGTTCGCCGGGCACCCGGACGTACCGCCCGCGCGCCTCACCGACGGCACGCGCGCGTGGCGCACCGGACGGGACGCGGAGGGCGGACCGGAGGTGACCGTCACGGGCTCCCCGGCGGACCTGCTGGGCTGGCTCGCCGGCCGCCGGACCGGGGCCGCGCTGAAGGTGGACGGGGGCCCGCTCCCGGCGTTGCCCCCGCTGTAGGGCCGCCACCCGGGTGCGGGACCGTGGCCGCTCCCCCGCTATAGGCTGGCGAGCATGACGTACAGCGGAGAGGTGACGGTCGGCGGACCGGCCGATGTGCACGAGCTCAAGGACCTGATGATCACGAAGATCGCGGTGGGTCCGATGAACAACAACGCCTATCTGCTGCGCTGCCGGGCCACGGACGAGCAGTTGCTGATCGACGCCGCGAACGAGGCGGACACGCTGCTCGGCATGATCGGTGGCGACGGTATCGCGTCCGTCGTCACCACCCACCGGCACGGCGATCACTGGCAGGCGCTCGCCGAGGTCGTGGCGGCCACCGGCGCCCGCACCTACGCGGGCCGGGAGGACGCCGAGGGCATCCCCGTGCGGACCGATGTGCCGGTCGACGACGGCGACACCATCCGGGTGGGGCACGTGGAACTCACCGCGCGCCACCTGGTCGGGCACACGCCCGGTTCGATCGCCCTCGTCTACGACGACCCGCACGGGCACCCCCATGTGTTCACCGGGGACTGCCTGTTCCCCGGCGGTGTGGGCAACACCCACAAGGACCCGAAGGCGTTCGCCCGCCTCATCCACGACGTCGAGACCAAGATCTTCGGCGCCCTCCCGGACGAGACGTGGGTCTACCCCGGGCACGGCAACGACACGTCCCTGGGCGCGGAGCGCCCGCACCTGCCGGAGTGGCACGCGCGCGGGTGGTGAGGCATCGCCCGGGGTGAGGGACGCCCGCGGGTGGTGAGGCACGCGCGGGCGGGGCTGATGGCTGCGCGGGACGCGGTCGTGCCGAAGAGTGCGCCGCGCACGCGTCCCGTGTGAATCCTTCACACACGCCGGTGCCGCACGCGCGCTCCCCTCGTACGTAGTTGCGCAGTCAACTGGTACCAGCCCCGCGCAGGATGACGGCTCCTGAGCGGATGGGCCGCCGGCCTGTCGATCCCCGCCCTCGGCCGGCGGCCCCGGCACACGCCAACCCGACCGGGACCGGGGCCTGTTCACAGAACGGCGACGCCCGTTCCCACCTCGGGCCACCGTCAAGGTGGAGGCGGGGCGGCTGCAGGAGGCCGGGCGGTAAGGGGCGTCGGCCATGGCCGGCGGGGCTTACCGGCAGCGGCTCACGCGTCCGCCTTGCCCGCCCCCGCCAGCGCCGCGACGCGCTCCACGCCGAACACGTACCCCTGCACCCCGCAGCCCGCGATGACCCCGTCGGCGCGCAGCGAGACATAGGAGTGGTGCCGGAACGACTCGCGCTGGTGGATGTTGGAGATGTGGACCTCCAGCACCGGCAGGCCGTCACACGTGTTGAGGGCGTCCAGGATGGCGACGGAGGTGTGCGAGTAGGCACCAGGGTTGATCACGATGCCGCAGTGGTTCAGCCGCGCCTCGTGGATCCAGTCGACCAGCTCGCCCTCGTGGTTGGACTGGCGGAAGTCGACCGTGCCCCCGTGCGCGGCCGCCGCCTTGACGCACAGGGCCTCGACGTCGGCGAGGGTGTCGGAGCCGTAGATCTCCGGCTGACGCTGGCCGAGCAGGTTCAGGTTGGGGCCGTTGAGGATCATGATCGGGGCGTGGGCCAGGGTGCGGGGCACGGTTCCTCCGGTCCGGTCAGGGTCGGGCGGCGTGACGGCCCGAGGCGGGCCGCCGCTCCCTGCCGGTTTATCACGGTGCGCCTGCGGCCCGCCGGGCCGTAACCTCCCGGCATGACGAGCCTGACCAGCCCGGCCTGTCCGCCGAAGCCGTCCCCCGGTGACCGCATCGCCGTCATCTCGCCCTCCTCCGGTCTGCCGGGGCTCTTCCCGCTCCCCTACAAGCTGGGCCTGGAGCGGCTGCGGAAGGGGTTCGGGCTGGAGCCGGTCGAGTATCCGGCGACCCGCACGATGGGTTCCACGCCCCGGGAGCGGGCGGCCGACATCCACGCCGCCTTCGCCGACCCGGAGATCAAGGCCGTCATCGCGTCGATCGGCGGGGACGACCAGATCACCGTGCTGCCTTACCTGGACCGGGAGTTGATCCGGACCAACCCGAAGCCGTTCTTCGGAATGAGCGACAACACGAACCTGCTCGCTTTCCTGCGCACCTGCGGCATCGTCGGCTTCCACGGCGGGAGCGTGATGAGCGAACTGGGCCGCCCCGGCGCCATGCACCCGCAGACTGCCGAGTCCCTGCGCGCGGCCCTGTTCACCCCGGGACCGTACGAGTTGAGGCCCGCCGAGCGGTGGCGTGACATCGACCGGGACTGGGCGGACCCGGCGACCTTCGACGCGGAGCCGGAGACCCGGCCCGGGTCCGGCTGGACCTGGGTGAACCCCGGCCGGGTGATCGAGGGCCGCAGTTGGGGCGGCTGCCTGGAGATCCTCGCCTGGCTGCTGATGGCCGACCGGGAGATCGCGCGCGACCTGTCCGAGTACGACGGCGGTGTCCTGCTCCTGGAGACCTCCGAGGACATGCCGAGCGCCACGGAGGTCTTCCACACCCTGCGGAACATGGGCGAGCGGGGGCTGCTGGGGCGTTTCCCGGCCCTGCTGATGGGGCGGCCGAAGACATGGTCCTTCGAGCAGCCCAACACCCCCGAACAGGCTGCCCGTTACGCCGCGGACCAGCGCGAGGCCGTGCTGCGTGCCATGCGGACCTACGCCCCCGACGCCACGATCGTCTTCGACGTGGACTTCGGGCACACCGATCCGCAACTGGTGATCCCGTACGGCGGCACCGTGCGCGTGGACGGACCCGCCCGGCGTATCACGGTCACCTATTGAAGGCCCCCGAGCCCTCCGCGCGCCCCCGTAACCGGCGATCACGGTGGGTAGTTGACGCGGCATGCACGACGTACGCACCGTAAGGGCACCCTCCATGCCGCGCCTCGCGGCCGCCTCACTCGCCGGCACGGCCATCGAGTTCTACGACTTCTTCGTCTACGGCACCGCGGCGGCCCTGATCCTGGGGCCGCTGTTCTTCCCGACCTTCTCCCCGGTGGCCGGGACACTGGCCGCCTTCGCCACCTTCGGTGTGGGGTTCGTGGCCCGGCCGCTCGGGTCGGTGCTGTTCGGGCACATCGGGGACCGGCGCGGGCGGCGACCGGTCCTCGTCGCCTCCCTGCTGCTGACAGGGGCGTCCACGGTCGCGGTCGGCTGCGTGCCGACGTACGGGTCGATCGGCGTGGCCGCCCCTTTGCTGCTCTTGGTGCTGCGTTTCCTCCAGGGGCTGGGGCTCGGCGGGGAGTGGGGCGGGGCGGTGCTGCTGGCCGTGGAGCACGCGCCGGCCGAACGGCGCGTGCTGTGGTCGAGCTTCCCGCAGGTCGGGCCCGCGGTGGGGTTCCTGCTCGCCAACGGTGTGGTGCTGGGGCTGTCCTCGACGCTGACGGAGGCGCAGTTCGCCGCGTGGGGGTGGCGGGTGCCGTTCTGGGCCGCGGGGGTGCTGGCCGTCGCGGGGCTGTGGCTGCGGTCGTCGCTCACCGAGAGCCCCAGCTTCCTCCAGATCGACGACCACGCGCGCGTGCCGCTCGCCGAGGTCGTCCGCGACCACTGGCGGCTCCTGCTGCTGACCGGCGGGGGACTCTCGATCGGCTACGCGATCTTCTACGCCGTGACGACCTGGTCCCTCGCCTACGGGACGGAGCGGCTCGGGGTGAGCCGCAGCGTCATGCTCACCTGCATCATGGGCGCGGTGCTCGTGAAGGGCGCTCTCACCCCGCTGGTGGCGCTGCTCGGTGACCGCTACGGCCGGCGGCCGCTGTGCCTGGCCGGGTGTGCGGCCGCCGCCCTGTGGATGTTCCCGATGGTCGCGCTCCTCGCCACCGGGGCGCCGATGCCGATGTTCCTCGGCTTCCTCGGGGCGATGCTCGCGTTCATCACGATGTTCGCCGTGATCGCCGCCTATCTGCCGGAGCTGTACGAGCCGCGGGTGCGCTGCACCGGCGCCGCCGTCGGCTACAACCTCGGCGGGGTCGTCGGAGGCGCGCTCACACCGATCGTGGCGACCGCCCTGGCCGAGCAGGGCGGACGGGTGCCGTGGGCTGTGGCCGCCTATCTCACGGCGATCGCGCTGTTCAGCCTGGGGTGCTTCGCATTGCTGCCGGAGACGCGTCCGGTGCGGGTGAGTGCGGCCGCGGAGGCCGCCGCGGGGTGAGCTGGGACCTGGTGCCATCGGTCTGCCGTGCCGTCGGCCTGTCGTGCCGCGTGCCGTCGACCGTCGTGCCGTTGCCGTCGCGCCGGGGGCGCGTAAACGCTTGCGTGAGCGTTTACGCGCGCCTACGGGTTGATCGCCAGCTCCAGGTACGCCGCGAACAGCACCAGGTGGACCCCGCCCTGGAGCGGCGTGGCCCGGCCCGGCACCACGGTCAGCGAGGCGACCACCACGGTCAGGGCGAGCAGCACCATGTGCGTGGAACCGAGGCCGAGGACGAGCGGGCCGGAGAGCCACAGGGAGGCGAGCGCGACGGCGGGGATCGTCAGGCCGATGCTGGCCATCGCCGAGCCGAGGGCGAGATTCAGACTGGTCTGTACACGGTCGCGGCGCGCGGAGCGCAGCGCGGCGATGGTCTCCGGGAGCAGCACCAGCAGCGCGATGATCACACCGACGACGGCGTGTGGGAGCCCGGCGGCCTCCACCCCGGACTCGATGGTGGGCGAGACGCCCTTGGCCAGGCCCACGACGCCCACCAGGGCCAGACCCAGCAGAGCCAGACTCGTCCGGGCGGTGAGGGCGGTCGGCGCCTCGGCGTGTTCCTCTGCGGTGATCACCTCGCCGTGGCGGGTGAGCGGCAGGAAGTAGTCCCGGTGCCGCACGGTCTGCGTGGCGACGAACAAGCCGTACAGAATCAGCGAGGACAGCGCCGCGAAGGTCAGCTGGACGGTGGAGAACTCCGGTCCCGGCTTGCTCGTGGTGAACGTCGGCAGGACAAGGCTGAGTGTGGCCAGGGTCGCGACGGTGGCGAGTGCGGCGCCGGTGCCCTCCGGGTTGAAGACGGCCGTGCCGTGCCGCAGTGAGGCGACCAGGAGGCACAGGCCGACGATGCCGTTACAGGTGATCATCACCGCCGCGAAGACCGTGTCCCGGGCCAGGGTCGCGCTCTTGTCCCCGCCGTCCACCATCAGGGTGACGATGAGGGCGACCTCGATGATCGTGACGGCGATGGCGAGCACGAGGGAGCCGAACGGTTCCCCTACCCGATGGGCCACCACTTCGGCGTGGTGCACAGCGGCCAGGACGGCTCCCGCGAGGACCAGGGTCACCAGGGCGACGACAGCGACCGGAAGATCCCGTCCCCACGTCAGGACCAGCAGTAGGACCGCCAGCAGGGGCACCAGGGTCGTCCACTGTGCCGCGATCCGCCTGCGCCGAGCGATCATGCGGAGATGGTCGCAGACCCGCAGGGGCCCCGCACTCCGGTTGTGCCGGGCCCCCCGGGGCGCCCTTCCGGGCTATTTGAGGTCACGCATGTCCAGGACATCGCAGTTGGTGTAGACCCGCTCGCCGATGCTGAGTGCGTTGAGCCGCTCCGCCATCCTGGTCGTCTCGGGGTCGTCGCTGTTGCGCATGGCCTCTTCGAACGACTCGAACTCGATGAGTGCCAGATAGCGGTTGGGCTTGTCCCGGTCCTTCAGCAGCGTGCTGTGGGTGGGCCCGCCCGCGCGGTCGGCATTGCGCTGCCCCGCCTCGTCGAGCACCTGCTGCATCTCTTCCAGACGCTCGGTCTCGAACTCGATGATCTGCACGAACTTCATGGCACCTCCAGCCGGCCGCGGCGCCCCCGGGCCGGGAAACGCGCTCAGGAAACAAGCAAGCACCGGGACCGGTGGTCGGCAATTCGCCGACCCCCGGTCCCGGTGATGGTTGTTGCTACGCCCGACGCCGTCAGACGTCGACGCTGTCCTTCGGAGCGCCTCCGCTCTTGTCCTGCGCCGCCTCGGCCGCCGCCTGCTTCTTGGAAGCCCGCAGGCTGGTGATCGTGGTGACGATCAGCACGGAGCAGATCACGCCGAGCGAGACCGGAATGCTGATCTCGGGGACATGTACCCCGGACTCGTGCAGCGCGTGCAGCACCAGCTTCACGCCGATGAAGCCCAGGATGATCGACAGGCCGTAGGAGAGGTGGACCAGCTTCTTCAGCAGGCCGCCGATGAGGAAGTACAGCTGGCGCAGACCCATCAGGGCGAATGCGTTGGCCGTGAAGACGATGTACGGGTCCTGCGTCAGGCCGAAGATCGCGGGGATGGAGTCGAGGGCAAAGAGCACATCGGTGGTGCCGATGGCCAGCATCACGACCAGCATCGGGGTCATGACCCGCTTGCCGTTCTCCTCGATCCACAGCTTCGTGCCGTGGTACCGGTCCGCCACGCCGAAGCGGCGCTCGGCGGCCTTGAGCAGCTTGTTCTCCTCGAACTCCTCGTCTTCCTCGTCGGCCCGAGCCTCCTGGATGAGCTTCCAGGCGGTGTAGATGAGGAAGGCGCCGAAGATGTAGAAGACCCAGGCGAAGCTGGCGAGGATCGCCGCGCCGGCGGCGATGAAGATCGCTCGCAGGACCAGGGCGATGAGGACACCGATCAGCAGCACACGCTGCTGGTACTGCGACGGCACCGCGAACTTCGCCATGATCAGGACGAAGACGAAGAGGTTGTCGACGCTGAGTGACTTCTCGGTGATGAAGCCCGCGAAGAACTCACCGGCGGGCTGGCCACCGGCGAACAGGAGCAGACCGAGCCCGAAGAGCGCGGCCAGCACGATCCAGACGACCGTCCAGATCCCGGCTTCCTTGATCGACACGTCGTGCGGCTTGCGGCCGATGAAGAAGTCGACCGCGATAAGGGCGGCGAGGCCCACGATCGTCAGGACCCATAGGGTCACGGAAACATCCACTGCGCCTCCGGCAGTCGTAACGGCAAATGTCAGCGTCGTCGCTGCCGGAGGTCTCTTCCACCCAAGATGGGCCGACGCCCCGGGATCTGGCCTGATCCGTATTGACGGGTACGCCGCAGCAGACAGGGAGTACTCCCCTCCGTGCCGTCAACAGTACCCAATTACCAAGAACAGGTAAAGCGCTTGGCAAAAGAAAGACCAAAACCCCTGGTCAGGAGCTTTACATGAACGTGGTGCGGGCGGCAGCGACTTGGGCGAGCACCTGCTGGAGGACCTGGCTGCCGGGCGGCACGAGCGACGGCTCGTACGTCCAGGCATGACCGACCCACGGGTCGGCGAGGTGGTCGTCGGCCACCGGGGTCAGTCGCAGCAGCGAACGCCACAGCGGGTCGAGCAGCGGCCCGTAGCCGGAGGACTCCTCCCGGTCGGCCACCATCATCAGGTGGACGCCGAAGGCGGGGCCCTCGTCGGCCAGGTAGCGCAGCTGGTTCACGGCCCGGTCGTCGAAACCGTGCGGGAAGTCGTTGACGATCAGGAGCTGCTGGGAGGTGTCGAAGCCGGGCGGGAGGGAGTCGGCGGCGCCGCCCCGGATGGCCATCTGCACCAGGTCGACCCGCTGGGTGAGCCGGCCCAGCACGTCCGCCACCCCCGCGGCGCCGAGTGCCGGCGGGGCCGCGAGCACCCCGGTCTGCACGAGGGGCGCCAAGGGCTGGGCCCCGGAGCCGGCCGGGTCGATGACGTGGACGGTGAACTCCCCCGCCGGGTAGACGGCCAGCAGCCGGGCCGCGTGCGCGACCGCCGTCTCCATGGCGAGACGGCTCATGGTGGGAGAGTCGGTGAACGACCCGTCGGATGATCCCGCCGCTCCGCTGTCGATCCACAGGCCGCGCTCCAGCGGCAGCCGGACCAGCATCGGGATGCGGATCCGATCGGCCTCGGGGAGATGGAGGTCGCCCAGGCGCAGGGCCATGGGGATCTCCATCGGCACCCGGTAGGCGTGCCACGCCGGGTTGTCCCAGCGGGCGTATGCCGGCGGCAGGGCCGGTTCGACGACATCGGCCTCGGCCGCGAGCTGGGTGAGGTCCCGGTCGAGTGCCTCTCGCGCCTGGGCGACGAGCTGGGTGTGCCGGGCCCGGGCCGCTTCGCGGGCGGCGTCGCCCTGTCCGCCGATCCGGCTGCGCGGGTCGGAGAGGACCTGCTCCAGCTCCTTGTCCATCCGCGACTCGGCGAAGTCGACGGCGCTGCGGTAGGCCGCGGTGGTGCGGGCCAGGTCCTCGAACATGCCCCACACCTGGTTGTAGAGCCGCTCCTCCATCGACCAGCCGGTCGCGTCGCCCGCGACGGGCTGGGCGGGCTGCCCGGGTGCGGCCGGGGGCGCGGTGGGCGGAGGCGGGGGCGGGGCGGCGTTCTGACGGCGCGGGTGGCTGTAGTCGATCGAACCGCCCGCCGTGGGGGCGGACGGCTGGGTGGCGGCGTTGGAATCCGGCGCGGCGCCTGGATACGGCTGCTGCGGCGCGGGCTGTCCGGGACCGCCGGGCGTCTGACCTCCGTACGGGGACACCGGTGGTACGGGACCGGGCTGGGGCGCGGTGCCGCCCTGGTCCGGGCCGAGGGCGGGAGCCGCCGTCTGCCGGGAGCGGTCGCCGTCCGCCGTGCGCGGCGGGGGCGCCTGCACCGAGCGGGAGAGTCCCTGGGCCACCGCGTCGTCGATGGTGCCGGCGAGCTGGTGGGCCTGCGGCAGGCCCTGGTCGGTGAGGAGTTCGGCGAGGCCGCCCGCGTAGCCCTGACCGACGGCGCGCACCTTCCAGGCGTCCTGTCGGCGGTAGAGCTCCAGGGCGACGACGGCCGACTCGGCCTCCAGGCCGGTGATGGTGTAGCTGGCGACCTCGTCGCCGTCGAGGCCGGTGACGGCGACGAAGGGGGCCGCCACGGCGCCGAATCGGACCGGGCCCGTCCCGCCGACGGGCAGGGCCAGCAGCACGCTGACACGGTGGACGGCCTCCGGCACGGCGTCCAGGTCCACCGCGAGGCGATGGTCGGCGGCGGCCTGCCGGGAGACCTCGAGACCCGGCTGGGTGGGTGCGCCCGGGTGGGCCACCCACTCCACGCCGTGGATCCGGCCGTTCTCGTCGCCGAGCGCGGCCACGGCCACGATCGGTGTACCGGCCGAGATCCGGATCTCGAGGCGGGCCTGGGAGAGCGGGTGATTCTGCCCCCGCACCAGCTCGGCCGTCATCGCCTTCGTCCCCCTGTGTCGTTGTGTGTAGTCGTGTGCTGCTCGCCGGGCCCGCCGGTCCGGGGCCCGGGGTGCGTCAGAGCACCGGCAGGATCGTCGGCATCAGGTCCTGGAAGGTGCGGCCGTTGGCCGGGTTGCCCAGGGCGGTCATCGACCAGCCCTGGCCCGCGCGGTGGACCTTGGCCATGATCTGGGCCGTGTACTGGCCGCCGCCTGCGAGCGTGTAGCGGGCGAGCTCCTGGCCGTTGGTCTCGTCGACCAGGCGGCAGAACGCGTTCTGCACCTCCTGGAAGGTCTGGCCCGTGAAGGAGTTCACGGTGAAGACGATCTGGTCGATGTGGACCGGGACCCGCGCGAGGTCGACGAGGATCGCTTCGTCGTCGCCGCCCTGGCCGACACCGCCGACGAGGTTGTCACCGGTGTGGCGCACCGAGCCGTCGTCGCTCACCAGGTGGCGGAAGAAGACGACGTCGACCGGCTGCTTGTCCGCGAACAGGACGGCGGAGGCGTCGAGGTCGATCTCTCGCGTGCGCGAGCCGAACAGGCCGCGCCGGGGAGCCGCCTGCCAGCCGAGACCCATGCGAACCGCGGTCAGACTGCCACCGTCGTTCTTCTGCAGACTGATGGCCTGACCCTTGGTCATGTTGACGGTCACGCGCTGATTCCCCTCTCGAACGTCCCCTGTTGCCGCGTGGTCGCGGTTGACCAGAACCCTACGCAGGGGGACTGACAGCGACGTACCCCGGTCCGCACTTTGTGTCGGTCTTGCAACACTGCGCGTACGCGGCACGCTGTCAGGCCAGGCCCGCCTCCTTCATCTGGCGCAGTTCCTTCTTCATCTCGGAGACCTCGTCGCGCAGCCGGGCCGCGATCTCGAACTGGAGCTCCGCGGCGGCCGCCCGCATCCGGGCGGTGAGCTCCTCGATCTGCCCGGCCAGTTCGGCCGCGGGGCGGTCGGTCGGCACCGTCTCCTCGGCCTTGCCCTTACCCTTGCCCTTGGCGGACTTGGCCGCGCCGGCCGCCTTGCCGAGAGAGGGTACGGGCGCCTTGGTGCCCCCGCCGTCCTTCTTCGCCTTGCGGTAGCCCGAGCCGAGCAGTTGCTCGGTGTCGATGTCCTCGCGGGCGATCTGGGCGACGATGTCGTTGATCTTCTTGCGCAGCGGCTGGGGGTCGATGCCCCGTTCCGTGTTGTAGGCGATCTGCTTCTCCCGGCGCCGGTTGGTCTCATCGATGGCCTTCTCCATCGCCGGGGTGATCTTGTCGGCGTACATGTGGACCTGTCCGGACACGTTGCGCGCGGCGCGGCCGATGGTCTGGATCAGGGACGTGCCGGAGCGCAGGAAGCCCTCCTTGTCGGCGTCCAGGATCGCCACCAGGGACACCTCGGGCAGGTCGAGGCCCTCGCGCAGGAGGTTGATGCCGACCAGCACGTCGTACTCGCCGGCGCGCAGTTCACGCAGCAGTTCGACACGACGCAGCGTGTCGACGTCGCTGTGCAGATAGCGGACCTGGATGCCCAGCTCCAGGAAGTAGTCCGTGAGGTCCTCCGCCATCTTCTTGGTGAGCGTGGTGACGAGGACACGCTCGTCCTTCTCGGTGCGCTGCCGGATCTCGTGCACCAGGTCGTCGATCTGCCCCTCGGTGGGCTTGACGACGACTTCCGGGTCGACCAGGCCGGTGGGGCGGATGATCTGCTCGACGTAGCCGTCCGAGCGGGACATCTCGTACTTCCCGGGGGTGGCCGACAGGTAGACCGTCTGGCCGATGCGCTCCTGGAACTCCTCCCACTTCAGGGGGCGGTTGTCCAGGGCGGAGGGCAGCCGGAAGCCGTGGTCGACGAGGGTGCGCTTGCGGGAGGCGTCGCCCTCGTACATGGCGCCGATCTGCGGGACGGTGACGTGCGACTCGTCGATGACGAGGAGGAAGTCGTCCGGGAAGTAGTCCAGGAGGGTGTTCGGCGGGGAGCCGGGCGAGCGGCCGTCGAAGTGCATCGAGTAGTTCTCGACACCGGAGCAGCTGCCGATCTGGCGCAGCATCTCGATGTCGTACGTGGTGCGCATGCGCAGGCGCTGGGCCTCCAGCAGCTTGCCCTGCTTCTCCAGCTCCGTGAGGCGCTCGGCCAGCTCCTTCTCGATGTCGTTGACGGCCCGCTCCAGTCGCTCGGGGCCGGCGACGTAGTGGGAGGCCGGGAAGACGTAGAGGTGCTCGTCGTCGCTGATGATCTCGCCGGTGAGCGGGTGCAGGGTGGACAGCGCCTCGATCTCGTCGCCGAACATCTCGATGCGGACGGCCAGCTCCTCGTAGACCGGGAAGATCTCGATGGTGTCGCCGCGCACGCGGAAGGTGCCGCGGGTGAACGCCAGGTCGTTGCGCGTGTACTGGATGTCCACGAAGCGGCGCAGCAGCTCGTCGCGGTCGATCTCCTCGCCGACGCGGAGGGGGACCATGCGGTCCACGTACTCCTGCGGGGTGCCGAGGCCGTAGATGCAGGAGACCGAGGCGACCACGACGACGTCGCGGCGGGTGAGCAGCGAGTTGGTCGCGGAGTGGCGCAGGCGCTCGACCTCCTCGTTGATCGAGGAGTCCTTCTCGATGTAGGTGTCCGACTGCGGGACGTACGCCTCGGGCTGGTAGTAGTCGTAGTACGAGACGAAGTACTCGACGGCGTTGTTCGGGAGCAGCTCGCGGAACTCGTTGGCCAGCTGGGCGGCCAGCGTCTTGTTCGGCGCCATCACGAGCGTGGGGCGCTGGAGCTTCTCGATCATCCACGCGGTGGTGGCGGACTTGCCGGTGCCGGTCGCGCCGAGCAGCACGACGTCCTTCTCACCCGCCTCGATACGCCGGGCGAGGTCGGCGATGGCCGTCGGCTGGTCGCCGTTCGGCTGGTAGGGGCTGACGACCTCGAAGGGCGCCACCGTGCGTTCGATCTTTGAAACGGGCCGCATGGGATCCACCGTACGACCCCGCACTGACAACGGGCTCTGATCAGTGGTTCTGCGGAGTGCGGGACCCCCGGTGCTCCACGGTGCGGCGGGGGCGGAACCGCAGACGGTGGGCGGAGTGCCGGACGTGGGTGTGGGCGGGGATGCCGGGCTTGTGCTCGACGGGGACGACGGTGGGTTTCCCCATGACCATCAGCGGGTCGAACATCACCACGACGCCCGCGAGGAGGAGGAAGGCGAGGGGCCCGATCAGCATGGGCGCGAGCAGGCTCGCGGGCGAGTCTCCCGTGGTGGGTTCGCCCGTGCCGTGCAGGTGGACGCTGAGGGCGGCCATGCCGGTGTAGTGCATGCCGCTCACGGCCAGCCCCATGACGAGGCTGGCACCCACGCTCCACAGGAAGCCCCTGACCTGGCCGGCCGCCCACAGGGCGGCGGTCGCGGCGCCCATGGCGATGGCCACGGAGATGGCAACGGTCACGGTGTTGTACTGCAGCTTTCCGTCCAGGCTCATGCTGGCCATGCCGAGGTAGTGCATCGACGCGATGCCCAGGCCGGTGATGGTGCCGCCGGTGAACAGGGCCGTACCGCGGGCTCCCCGGTAGCCGACGATGAAGATCCCGACGCCCACCATGACGATGGCGACGGCCAGGCTCGCGAAGGTCATCGTCTTGTCGTAGTAGATCGGGGTCCCCCGGACGGTGAACCCCATCATCGCGACGAAGTGCATGGTCCATATGCCGGAGCCGATGGCGGCGGAGCCGAGGGCGAGCCAGCCGGGGCGCCAGGACTGGGCGACGAGCATGGATCTCGTGGTGCAGCGCAGGCCCAGCGCGCCGCCGAGGCAGGCCATGAAGTAGGCCACCAGGGGTGTGACCAGGCCATAGCTGAATCCGTCGATCGTGCCCTGCATGCGCGGCTGCCCTTTCCGCCCTTGTACATCCCGGAATTCCCGATGTGCGCCCCCTCCCAGGACCGCACGAGCGGTCAGGGTTGACGCAGAGAGTATGACCCCCACCGGAATGGTCGAACGACTTTCCGGCAAAGAAACACGGCCTTGCCGCAGTTGTGCGGTACCAGTGAGCGGAGTTGGGTCATCTCCGTTCAACGTGTGGCCATCCCGCACCCCCCTCGCGTTGACCCTCTGCTGTCACAGTTGTGCTGTCCGTGATGTCGCCGTTCGCTCGTCGCGAGGAGTACGCATGCACGCGCGCGCTGTTGCCGCCTCGACCACCGCACTCCTGGGGACCGCCGCCCTGCTGTTCCCCGTCTCCCCCGCCCGTGCCGCGCAAGGCGGCACGCCGCCGCTGGTCATCGCGCACCGGGGTGCCTCCGCGTACGCGCCCGAGAACACCCTGACCTCCGTGGACAGAGCGGCGGAGCTGGGCATCCGCTGGGTGGAGAACGACGTGCAGCGCACGAGGGACGGCGAGCTGGTCGTCATCCACGACGACAACCTGCGCCGCACCACCGACGCCGAGGAGGTCTTCCCCGGCCGGGCCCCCTGGAAGGTGAAGGACTTCACCGCTGCGGAGATCGCCCGGCTGGACGCGGGCAGCTGGTTCGGACCCGCGTACGCGGGCGCGCGCGTGCCGACGCTGGAGCAGTTCGTGCACCGCTTGGAGCGCCATCGCCAGAAGCTGCTCCTGGAGATCAAGAACCCCGAGCTGTACCCCGGCATCGAGCGGCAGACGCTGAAGGCCCTCAGCAACGAGGGCTGGCTCGACCGGCCGCACCTGGCGGGCCGGCTGATCGTGCAGAGCTTCAGCGCGGACAGCGTGCGGACGGTGCACGAGCTGAAGCCCGGTGTGAAGACGGGCCTCCTGGGGACGCCGCGGGTGTCGGACCTGCTCGACTGCGCCGAGTTCGCCGACCAGATCAACCCCTCGTACGGCTCGCTCTCCCCGGCGTACGTGTCCTCCGTGCAGGCGTTCGACGGGCCGCACGGCAGGCCGATGGAGGTCTTCGCCTGGACGGTCGACGACGCGCGGACGGCCCGGCGGGTCGCCGGGTACGGGGTCGACGGGATCATCACGAACAAGCCGGACGTGGTGCGGAAGGCCGTGGGCGGCTGATCCGGCGTCCCGCCCGGGCGGCGTTGTCAGTGGCGGGTCCTACTGTGGACGCATGGACAGCCGAGAGCAGGTCGAGCCGCGGGTCGTTTGGGCGGTCGTCGAGAGC
The DNA here is from genome assembly GCF_014205055.1 of Streptomyces luteogriseus. NCBI lineage: Bacteria > Bacillati > Actinomycetota > Actinomycetes > Kitasatosporales > Streptomycetaceae > Streptomyces > Streptomyces luteogriseus. The sequence goes on along the minus strand of NZ_JACHMS010000001.1, from coordinate 6,590,873 downwards.
GGGATCGGGCCGTTGCTGCTGGCCGCGAGCCGGGACGGCCTGGTCAACGTCGTGTTCCACGCCACGGACGCGGTGCGGGACCAAGCCGTCGAGCGGCTGGCGTCGCGGCTGGGCACCGAGCCCGTCGAGGCGCCCGGCTCCCCGCTGCTGGCCGAGGCGATACGCCAGGTCGAGGCGTACTTCGCGGGTGAGCGGCGCGACTTCGACCTGCCGCTGGACTGGTCGCTGATCTCCGGCTTCAACCGTGAGGTCCTGCGTGAGCTGGCCTCGGGCGTGCCGTACGGCCAGGTGGTCGGATACGGCGACCTGGCCGGGCGGGTCGGTCAGCCGGGCGCCGCCCAGGCCGTGGGCATGGCGATGGGCGCCAATCCGCTCCCGGTTGTGGTGCCCTGTCACCGGGTCGTCGAGAGCGGCGGCGGCATCGGCGGCTTCGGGGGCGGACTGGAGACCAAGCGGAGGCTGCTCGCCCTGGAAGGCGTGCTGCCGGAGCCGCTCTTCTAGGAAGGAGCCTGGTCAGTCGTAGTGCCGGGCCTCGAAGACGTTGCCGTCGGGGTCGCGGAAGTAGAAGCTGCGGGTGGCCTTGCCGCGGGCTCCGAAGGAGTCGTGCGCGAGGTCGGACATCGGTACGGAGCGCTCCTCGAGGCGGCTGAGGAGGGCGTCGAAGTCGCCGCGTGGCAGCGACAGGCAGACGTGGTTGACCGGATGCCCCGCGCTCTCGGCGGAGCCGGGCAGCATCGTCATGCGCTCCACGAAGCTCAGCGGCATGAGGTCGAGGATGGTCTCGTCGTTGACGCGCACGGAGGGGAACGGCGCCTCACCCGCCGCGAACTCCGCGAGCCGTACCGCCTCCAAGCCGACGGCCTTCTCGTAGAAGTCGGCGGCGGCGAGTGGGTCGCGCACCCAGAGGACGACGTGGTCGAGGCGTGGTGTGTGGTCCGTCATGCACCCCAGGCTCGTGACGACTCCGGCGGCCCGCAAGGGTTTGGCCCGGCCCGCCCCTCGCCAGAGATGAGGGAAGACGACTGACCGACTGACAGGAGGCAGGCGCGTGGTGCTGGTGGTGTCCGAAGAAGTGCGGGAGGCGATCGACGCGGGCCGGCCCGTCGTGGCCCTGGAGTCCACGATCATCGCCCACGGGCTGCCTCGGCCGCGCAACCTCCAGGTGGCGCTGGAGCTGGAGACGGCCGTGCGGCAGGAGGGCGCGGTACCGGCCACGATCGCCGTACTGGACGGGCGTCCTCACGTCGGCCTGGACAAGAAGCAGCTGGAGCGGGTCGCGAACGAGGACGGGATCCGCAAGCTGGGCCACCGTGACCTGCCGCTCGCGGTGGCGTCCGGGGCGAGCGGGGCGACCACGGTGTCGGCGACCGCGCTGCTGGCGGCGCTGGCGGGCGTGCGGGTCTTCGCGACGGGCGGGCTCGGCGGGGTGCACCGGGAGTGGACGGTGACGCAGGACGAGTCGGCCGACCTGGGTCTGCTGGCGCGCACGCGCATCACGGTGGTGTGTGCCGGGGTGAAGTCGATCCTGGACGTGCCGGCGACCCTGCAGCGGCTGGAGACGCTGGGTGTCGCCGTGGCGGGGTACGGCACCGGCCGGTTCCCCGGCTTCTATCTCTCCGACTCGGGGCATCCGGTGGACTGGACGCTGGAAACGCCGGAGCAGGTGGCAGGCGTCATGCGGGCCCAGGACGCACTCGGCGGGCCGGAGTCGGCGCTGATCGTCGCCAACCCCGTCCCCGAGGAGGAGCAGCTCGATCCGGAGCTGCACGCGCGCGTGCTGGCGGACGCTCTGCGCGCGTGCGAGGAGGAAGGCGTCACCGGGCAGGCGGTCACGCCCTTCCTGCTCGACTATCTGGTGCGGCACACGGACGGCGCCTCCCTGAGCGCCAATCTGGCGGCGGTCCGCGGCAACGTACGCCTCGCGGCCCGGATCGCGGCGGCCCGGGCCCGGGGATGACGGCGGCCGACGACGCGGGGCCGGGGATGACGGCGGCCGGCGGCACGGGGCCGGGAGGGGGAACCGGCTCCCGGGATACGGGATCGGCGGTGGGCGGAGGGCTGCTGGTCGTCGGGGACGTCATCACCGACGTCGTCGCGCGGCACCGGGGGCCGCTCGCGGCCGGTACGGACACGGCGGCCTCGATCCGGACGGTGGCGGGCGGGGCGGGCGCCAATGTGGCGTGCTGGGCCGTGCACCGGGGCGCGGCGGACGTCCGGCTGCTCGGGCGCGTCGGGGCGGACGCGGCAGCCTGGCACGAGCGGGAGCTGGTCGCCCAGGGAGTGCGTCCACAGCTCGTCGTCGACCCGCTCGCCCCGACCGGCACGGTGATCTGCATGGTCGACGGGGGTGCTTCGGCGGAGCGGACGTTCCTCACCGACAGCGGCGCGTCCCAGCGGCTCGGGCCCGCCGACTGGTCGGACGCGCTGCTCGACGGCGTGGCCCGGCTGCACCTGTCGGGCTATCTCCTGTTCTCCGAGCCGACCCGGGGCCTGGTGGCCGTGGCACTGGAAACCGCACGCGCGCGTGGAGTGCCGGTGAGTCTGGACCCGGCATCGGCCGGATTCCTCGCGGAGCTGGGTGCGGAGCGGTTCCTGACGCTCATCGAGGATGTGGACGTCCTGCTGCCCAGCCAGGACGAGGCGGGCCTGCTGACGGGACTGGGGGACGCGGCCGAGGCGGCGGCCGAGCTGAGCCGGCGGGTGCCGTTGGTCGTCGTCAAGCAGGGACGCGAGGGGGCGCTGGTGGCCCGCTCGGGGAAGGTGCGCGCCCGTGTCCCGGCCGTGCCGGCCACTGCGCGGGACACCACCGGCGCCGGTGACGCCTTCACCGGCGCGTTCCTCGCCGCACTGCTGGCGGGTGCCGGGCCGGAGGACGCCGCGGCGGAGGGTTGCCGGGCAGGTGCGCGAGCGGTGGAACGAGTGGGCGGCAGACCGCCCGCGCCGGGCTGAGCACCCGGACCCGGATGCCCGAAGCCACCGGCCACCCGCACTGACACCCGGCACCCGGCACCCGGCACCGGCTACGGGCCAAAGCCACCAACCAGCTACTGCTTGCGCCCCCACGCCGAGATCATCGGTGCCGTCGTGAGATCGAGCGCGCCGGACATGACGTTCTCGAGGTGCCGGTCGATGTCCTGGTCCGTAGCCAGGCCCGCGGTGACGAGCTGGTCGCGGATCTGGCGGATCGTGACCGACTCCAGGGCCGCGCAGGCCGGCGAGGTGAGGGGGAAGTAGGCGTCGGCCTGGACCCGGGTCAGCCCGGCGTCCCGGAGCTGCCGCGGCAGGGTGCGGCCGCACGGGAGGTCGGTCCCGCGGTCGGCGAGCAGTCCGCGGAAGCCGTGCCGCAGCCGGTTCGCGAGCTGCTGCTCGGGGCCGTGCTCGTCTGGGCAGAGAAGCGGCTGAAGCGCGGGGTCGGCGTCCTCGACCAGCAGACGCCCGCCGGGACGCAGAGCCTTGACCATGGACCGCAACGCCCGTTCGCGGTCGGTGACGTGGACCAGGGCGAGGCGGGCGTGCACCAGGTCGAAACCCTCCCCCGGGGGCTCCTGCGCGCCGAGGTCGTGGACCCGCACCTCGACGGGCGGCCGGGCGGCGGAGGCGAGCCGTGCGGTGTCGGTGTCGGTCGCGACGACGCGGCCGGTCGGGCCGACCTTCTTGGCCAGCCAGGACACCACGGTGGTGCCGGCGCCGACCTCCCAGCACCGCCAGCCGGATCCGATGCCGAGCTCTTCGAGGTGCCGGAACGTCGTGGGGTCGAAGAGAGCGGCGAAGGCGCTGAAGTGCTCTGCCGCCTCGGTCTGCCGGTTGTCCAGGAGGTACCCGTCGGTTCGCATCATGCCACGATCATCCCAGTTGTCCGACTTATCCGTACCTGTCGACGCTCCGGCACGGAGAACCGCGTCGGATGCGCCGGTACTGAGAACCGTCCGGCGCGGGCATGCGTCGATGTGGCAGGACCTCGGCGTCGGCGCCGAGGTCGTCCACAGCCCGGAACCAAGCGGAATGCGTCGTTTCCACAGGCTTACCCGCAGCTCACGCAGGCCTGGCAGACTGACGCGCCAAGGCACGGGAACGGCGCGATGGGTTCCACGCAAGGAGATCCGGATGTCCATGGCAGGGAATCTGCGGAAGGTCACGAGCCTCGGCGGGGTCGGCGGTCTTCGCAAGGTGGCTCGGCTGGCCCGGCGGCGCCCGCGCGTCGACCTGAGCCACCCGGCCCGGTCCCCGCTGGGCTCCTCGGTGGTCAACTGCGTGACCTACCGGGAGGGTGTCCGCACCCCCGAGCGCGGCGATCTGGTGGACACCGTGGAGCGGGTGCGCAAGAGCCGGGAGGGCTTCGTCTGGCTCGGTCTGCACGAGCCCACCGACCAGGAGTTCGCCGGCATCGCCGAGCTCTTCGACCTGCACCCACTGGCCGTCGAGGACGCGATCGAGGCCCATCAGCGCCCCAAGCTGGAGCGCTACGGCGAGACGCTCTTCGCGGTCTTCAAGACGGTCTGCTACGTCGAGCACGAGGAGCTGACCGCCACCAGCGAGGTGGTGAACACGGGCGAGATCATGGTGTTCGTCGGCGCGGACTTCGTGATCACGGTGCGGCACGGCCGGCACGGCTCGCTGGGCCCGCTGCGCGAGGAGCTGGAGTCCGATCCCGGCCAGCTCGCCAAGGGCCCGTCGGCGGTACTGCACGCGCTCGCGGACCACGTGGTCGACGACTACCTGACGGTCACGGACGCGGTGCAGGCGGACATCGACCAGGTCGAGACCGACGTGTTCTCGGAGACCGGCGCGCGGACCGACCCGGGGCGCATCTACCAGCTCAAGCGCGAACTGCTCGAGCTGAAGAGGGCGGTGGTGCCGCTCAGCCGGCCGCTGGAGGATCTCGCCACCCGGCCGATCCGGGCGGTCGACCCGGAGATACAGGCGTACTTCCGCGACGTCTCGGACCATCTCCTGCGGGCGAAGGAGCAGATCGCCGCCTTCGACGAACTGCTCAACTCCATCCTCCAGGCGCACCTCGCGCAGGTCACGGTCGCGCAGAACGAGGACATGCGGAAGATCACGGCGTGGGCCGCGATCGTCGCCGTGCCGACGATGGTCTGCGGGGTCTACGGCATGAACTTCGACCACATGCCGGAGCTGCACTGGCGGTACGGCTACGGCATGGTCATCGGCGTGATATCCGTCGCGTGTCTCGCGCTGTACCGGGGGTTCCGGCGCAGCGGCTGGCTCTGAAGCGGGCGGTGGCCCGCACGGAGCCGGTGGGGCACGCGCCAACTGACCCGCGAGGTCAGTGCATCGTGGTCGTGGCGTAGACGCTCTCCGCCCAGGAGGCGATCTGGTCCTTCGCGAGATGCCGGGCCAGGTCGGCTTCACTGATCATGCCGACGAGACGCTTGTCCTTGATCACGGGCAGCCGGCGGATCTGGTGCTCCCGCATCTCGTGGAGCACTTGGCCGACATCGGCATCCGCATCGATCCAGCGGGGCGTGCCCTTGGCCATCTCGCCCGCGGTGGTCCGTGCGGGGTCGTGACCCATGGCGACGCAGCCGACGACGATGTCGCGGTCGGTGAGGATGCCGCAGAGCCGCTCGTTCTCGTCGCTGATGGGCAGGGCGCCGACGTTCAGTTCGCGCATGAGCTGGGCCGCGCGGTCGAGGGTTTCGTGGGCGGGGATCCACTGAGCGCCGCGGTGCATGATGTCTCCGGCGGTGGTCATGGAGTACCTCCCGGTGCCGGACGGCCGGCGCGGAGCGGGACGCACCGCGAGTCCCGGCGCCTTTCATTCTCGCCGCGCCACCGGACGCCCGCACATGGAAGCCGGCTGACCGCCGGTCCCGACGGAGCTCCGGGCCCCGGCTGAGGCGCCGCACGCCGGATGCCGCGGCCGGCGGCCACCTCACGCCGGATCGCGCGGATCATCCGCTCCACGCCGGATCGCGCGGATCATCCGCTCCACGCCGGATGGCGCGGGTCGTCGGCCCGCACCAGGACGTCCGCCGCCGCCACCGGGTCCGACTCCTGCGCGTAGCGCTCGAAGGCCGGGAGGGTCCAGTGCTCGGCCTCGGGCGTGCGGCGGCGCAGGGCGCCCTCGGAGAGGAGGACGTGGACGCTCAGATCGAAAGGGAACCAGTGCTTGAGGAGGAAGGGACCGTGCAGCAACAGCACGCCACCGGGCGGGAGTTCGACGTAGGGGCTGCGGGTGGCACGGTCGGCGGCCGGATCCCACAGGTCGGGCAGGACGCGACCGGTGCCGTCGGCTTCGAGCGGACCGAACACCTCGCGCCACAGGGCGCCGGTGTCGTACCAGCCGCTGTAGTAGGCCTCGACGTCCTGGTGGCCGTACTCCAGCCGTACGGAGGCGGGGCGCCAGAAACCCTCCGTGCCGACGACGAGCGAGGACCGGCCGCGTACGCGCAGCGCCTCCGAGACCCGGTGGGCGAGGTCTCCCGGGCGGGCCGCCGGGGCCCCGTCGACAGCGATGCGCGGCCAGGGGCTGCCGTCGGCGGGCTTCAGATCGAGCAGGCGTTCGGCGAGCAGGTCTCCGAGCCGTTCCCAGGTGATCGCTTCGAGTCGCACACGGCCCATGATGCGTCAGGCCGGGGTTGGAGGGGGCCCGGCCGCGGACACCTGCGAGGGGCAGCGGAAGGATCGCCGGGGTCTGTCGTGAAGTGCGTAGTTCGCGCCACTGTCAGGGGGAATGAACCCTGTATGGCCCCCCGTGTGACGCTCCCGCCCCTCACCGGACTTCTCGTCTTCCAGCCCCTCAAGCGGCGGTACTGCGCCGAGTGCCGGCGAGGGCCGCTGCCGCTGCTGGTCCTCGAGGACGGCGCCCCACGCTGCCTCGACTGCGCCGACCTCGGGCACCTGGTGTTCCTGCCGAGCGGGGACACCGCGCTGACCCGCAGGGCCAGGGAGGAGAGCACGCTGTCGGCGGTGGTCGTGCGGTTCAACCAGCGCAAGAGCCGCTACGAGCGGCAGGGCGTCCTGGTCGAGGAGGAGGCGCTCGCGCGGGCCGAGCTGCGGTGTCTGGCGGACGCCGAGGCGAGACGGCGGCGCCGGGTGCGCGACGCGCGGCGACGGGCGGCTCAGGACGCCCTGTTCGCCCAGACGTTCGCGACGGAAATACGCCGTTTGTTTCCCGGGTGCCCGGCCGACCGGGCGCGGGCCGTCGCCCTGCACGCCTCGGAGCGGGGCAGCGGGCGGGTGGGCCGCAGCGCGGCGGGGCGTGCGCTGACCGAGAGCGCGGTGACCGCGGCGGTCGTGGCGTCCGTACGGCATCTGGACACGCCGTACGACCGGCTGCTGATGAGCGGCGTGCCCAGACACGAGGCGCGGCGGCGGATCGCGGCGGCGGTGGCGACGGTACTGCGGGGCTGGACCGAGGCGGGACTCGGTTCGGCGGCGGGGTGATGTGAGGGGCCCGGCGCATGGAGCCGCCGGGCGTCGGCCCGGCCCGCGAAGGACCATGGTGCGAGCCGTTCGAAGACCGTGGTGCGAGCCGTTCGACTGCCGTAGCGAGAAGCCGTTCGCGGACCGTGGACGTCTGCTTATGGCCCCGCGTCCCTCGGCCATGGTCACTGTGCTCGTACGGGAATGCACTTGTGGTGAGGAAGGGCGCCGGGCAGGATCCCGGCTCGACGGGCAGGAGAGGGACATGATCGACGGACCGTACTTCGTGCTGACGGTGCTGGGGGTGCTCGGGACCGGGCTGGTGGCCGGGGTGTTCTGCGGGTTCTCGACCTTCGTGATGCGGGGTCTCGGCATGCTGCCGCCCGCGCAGGGAGTGGCCGCGATGAACGCGATCAACGTGGCCGCTGTGACCCTGCCGTTCATGATCGTGTTCCTGGGGTCGGCCGTGCTGTGCGCGGTGCTCGCCGTGGTGACGTTCGTGCTGTGGCCGGACGAGGGGACCGTGGAGCTGCTGGTGGGAAGCGCGCTGTATCTGTTCGGGTCGTTCGGGCTGACCATGGTCGCGAACGTGCCGCGCAACGACGCGCTGGCGAAGCTGGAGCCGGGCACTCCGGAGGCGGCGGCGTACTGGCCGGCGTATGTGCGCGAGTGGACGCTGTGGAACCACGTGCGCACGGCGGCCTCGGCCGGGGCGGCGCTGTCGTACGTGCTGGCGCTCACCTGACGGCCGCGCCACACGGCGACAGGCACCAGCCCCGAGGCGGACGTATCGTGGCGAAAAGACCGCCGCACCACGAGTAAGAAGACGCGGCCGCACGAGTGCCGCACCACGACCGAGAAGAGCGCCGCCCGACGACGCACGGCCTGTCACACGCGCACGCAAGGAAGACGGCCATGGCCGATCCCAAGGGTTTCATGACCACGCCCCGCCAGGACTGGCCGCGCCGGCCGGTGGAGGAACGGGCGCGGGACTGGGACGAGGTCCATGTCCCCGGGGCGCTGCTGCCGATCATCAGCAAGCAGGCCGACCGTTGCATGGACTGCGGCATCCCCTTCTGCCACGACGCCTGCCCGCTGGGCAACCTGATCCCCGAGTGGAACGACCTGGTGTCCAGGGAGGACTGGCGGGCGGCCGCCGACCGGCTGCACGCCACGAACAACTTCCCGGAGTTCACGGGCCGGTTGTGCCCGGCGCCGTGCGAGGCGGGGTGTGTGCTGGCGATCAACCAGCCGGCCGTCACCATCAAGAACGTCGAGTGCGCGATCGCCGACCGGGCCTGGGAAGAGGGCTTCGCCCCGCCGAGGCCTCCGGAGCGGCTGTCCGGCAAGACGGTGGCGGTGATCGGTTCGGGCCCCACCGGGCTGGCCGCGGCCCAGCAGCTGACGCGGGCCGGGCACACGGTCGCCGTGTACGAGCGGGACGACCGGCCAGGCGGGCTGATGCGGTACGGCATCCCCGCGTTCAAGATGGAGAAGCGCCACCTGGAGCGGCGGCTGGAGCAGATGCGGGCCGAGGGGACGAAGTTCCGGACGTCGACGGCGGTCGGGCGGGACATCGGGGCCGACGAGATGCGGACCCGCTACGACGCCGTGGTGCTCGCCACCGGGGCGACGGCGTGGCGTGACCTTCCGGTGCCCGGACGGGAGCTGACGGGCATTCACCAGGCGATGGAGTACCTCCCGCTGGCCAACCGGGTGCGTGAGGGTGATCTGGAGACCTCCCCGCTGTCGGCCGCCGGGAAACACGTCGTCATCGTCGGCGGCGGCGACACCGGGGCGGACTGTCTGGGCACGGCCGTCCGGGAGGGCGCCGCGTCCGTGACCCAGCTGGACATCTACGCGCTGCCGGACGCGGTGCGCGACGAGGACACCGAGCCCTGGCCGACGTACCCGATGCGGGTCTACCGGCTGTCCGCCGCCCATGAAGAGGCCCGTGACCTGCGGACCGCCCCGGTCGCCGACGCCGACGCGCGGCTGTTCGCGGCCTCCACGCTGCGCTTCGACGGTGACGCGCGGGGGCATGTGCGGTCGCTGCACCTGACCGAGGTGGACGCGCGGCGCAGCCCGGTGGAGGGCACCGGGCGGACGCTCCCCGCCGACCTCGTGCTGCTCGCCCTCGGCTTCTCCGGACCCGACCGGGAGGACGGGCTCGTCGACCAGTTGGGGCTGGAGATGGAGTCCCGCGGGACGATCGCGCGGGACTCCGGTTTCGCCACGAACGTGCCCGGGGTGTTCGCCGCGGGGGACGCGGCCCGGGGGCAGTCGCTCATCGTGTGGGCGATCGCCGAGGGGCGGGCGGTGGCGGCGGCCGTCGACCGTCATCTGACGGGCAGCTCGAGGCTCCCGGCACCGATCGGGCCGCACGACCGGCCCATGGCGGTGTAGGGCCCCGCCCTGCCCGGAGGACGACGACAGCCCACAAGGGCGATCACCGCTCGTCCGTCCCCGCCACCTTCCCCGTCGACAGGGCCACCCGGTTCCACGTGTTGATCGTGCAGATGAGGGCGAGGACCTGGGCCAGTTCCCGCTCGTCGAACTGTGCCGCGGCCCGCGCGTAGACGTCGTCCGGGACGCCGGCGTCGGCGATGAGGGTCACGGCGTCGGTGAGGGCGAGGGCCGCCTGCTCCCGCTCGGTGAAGAAGTGGCGGGCCTCGCGCCACACCGCGACCATGTGCAGCCGGTCCTCGCTCTCGCCGGCCCTGCGGGCGTCGTTTGTGTGCATGTGGAGGCAGTACGCGCAGTGGTTGAGGTGCGAGGAGCGGATCTGGATCAGCTCGACCAAGGCCGGGTCGACGCCCTCGCGGGCGGCGGCGTCGAAGGCGACGAGGGCCCGGAAGGCCTTCGGGGCCGACGTGCCGAAGTCCAGCCGGGGCGCCGTCACATGGGTGCTGTTCGTGCTCGTGTTCGTCGTCATGCCCTTCAACCTACGAGCCGGAAAGACCCACTGTAGGGTGCATTCCCATGGCTGATTCCTGGGTCAATTCAGCGGAGCGGATCGGGTCCGACCTGCATCTGGAGCTGACCGGGCCGGGCGGCAGGCGGGCGGCACTGATCCGGGCACTGCGCGAGGCCGTGCGCAGCGGGAGGCTCGCGCCGGGCACCCGGCTGCCGCCGTACCGCTCGCTCGCGGCGGACCTCGGTGTCGCCCGCAACACGGTGGCGGACGCGTACGCGGAGCTGGTCGCCGAGGGCTGGCTCACCGCCCGGCAGGGCTCGGGGACCAGGGTCGCGGCGCGGGCCGAGCCGCTGCGGCCCGCCGCCCGCGTGCCCAAGAAGGCGCCCCCACGCGCGCGTGGTCCCCGGCACGACCTGATGCAGGGAACTCCGGACGTCTCGGCGTTCCCGCGCACCGCCTGGCTGGCCTCCTACCGGCGGGCCCTCCAGCAGGCGCCCAACGAGGTGTTCGGGCCGGGCGACCCCGCCGGCCGGCCGGAACTGCGGGAGGCGCTCACGGAGTACCTGGCACGCGCGCGTGGCGTGCGGACCGCACCGGACCGGATCGTGATCTGCTCCGGTTTCGCGCACGCGCTGCGGCTGCTGTTCGCAGGCGGCGTCCTGCGCGGGCCCCTGGCGGTGGAGGCGTACGGGCTCGGGTTCCACCGGGAGGTCCTGGCCGCCGCCGGGGTACGGACCGTGCCGCTCCCCCTCGACGAACACGGGGCCCGCGTCGACCGGTTGGGGCGTGAGCGGGCGGTGCTGCTCACGCCGGCGCACCAGTTCCCGACCGGTGGCCCCCTGCATCCCGCGCGACGGGCCGCGGTGATCGACTGGGCGGGCGCGCGGGACGGGCTGATCCTGGAGGACGACTACGACGGGGAGTTCCGCTACGACCGCAAGCCGGTCGGCGCCGTCCAGGGGCTCGACCCCGAGCGCGTGATCCACATCGGCTCGGTCAGCAAGAGTCTGTCACCGGCGGTGCGGCTGGGCTGGATGGTGCTTCCCGAGCGGTACGTCGGCGCCGTCCTGGCCGCCAAGGGCGAGCGCGAGGCGTGGGCGAGCGTCCTCGACCAGCTGAGCCTGGCGGACTTCATCGTCTCGGGATCGTACGACCGGCATGTCCGCCGGATGCGGCAGCGGTACCGCGGCCGCCGGGACCAGCTCGTCGCGGCACTGGCCGTGCACGCGCCGCACATCGAGGCGACCGGTGTGGCGGCAGGGCTGCACGCGGTGCTGCGGCTGCCGCCCGGCACCGAGGCGTCCGCGGTCAAGGCCGCCGCCTGGCAGGGCATCGCCCTCGACGGTCTCGCCGCGTTCCGGCACCCGGAGACGGACATGCCGGCGGACGACGGTCTCGTGGTCGGGTACGCGACCCCCTCCGAGCACGCCTACGGTCCGGCCCTGGAGGCGCTGTGCGGTGCACTGCCGCCGCCGTGACCGGCCGGAAGCGGAACCTGGAGGGCCCCGAGGCGCCTAGGCCTTGCGCGCTACCGCCCCGTAGCCCGGGATCACCCCGTCGTCCTGGCCTGGCACGGGCTCGCCCAGCTCGGGGTGCCACTGGTGCGGCACCTCGACGCCGGGTTCGACGAGGTCGAGTCCGTCGAAGAAGCGGGTGAACTCCTCGCGGGAGCGCAGGGCCAGGGTGACACCCGCGGCGCGCAGCTTCTCGGTGGCCGCCTTCGACTCCTCCGGGGTGAAGTCGGCGGTCGCGTGGGTCATCACCAGGTAGCTGCCGGAGGGCAGTTCGGCGAGCAGCCGGCGGACCAGGTCGTGGGCGCCGTCCTCGTCGGAGACGAAGTGCAGCAGCGCGATGAGCGACAGCGCGACGGGCCGGGTGAAGTCCAGGACCCTGCGCGCGCCCTCCAGGATGGCGTCCGGGTCGCGCACGTCGGCCTGGAGGTACTCGGTCGCGCCCTCGTCCGTGCCGCGCAGCAGCGCCGCCGCGTGTGCCAGGACGATGGGGTCGTTGTCGCAGTAGACGACCCGGGCGCCGGGCGCGGTCTCCTGGGCGACCTGGTGGAGGTTGGGCTCGGTCGGGATGCCGGTGCCGATGTCCAGGAACTGCCGTACGCCGCAGCGGGCCAGCCAGCGCGTGGTCCGGTGCATGAAGGCGCGGTTGACCCGCGCCATCACCGGCACCCGGGGGTCGAGGGTGAGCATCTGCCGGCCCATCTCCTCGTCAACGGGGTAGTTGTCCTTTCCGCCGAGGTACCAGTCGTACATCCGCGCGGGGTGGGGTCTGGTCGTGTCGATCTGGACGGCCGAGGTGGGGTCCTGCCCGGTCATGAGGCTCTCCGTAAGGCACAGAGGGTGGTCGATTCAGCACCAGCGATTCAGCGACAACGTAAGGAACGCAGGCAACGTGAGGAACGCAGACAACGTGAGGAAGTCGAGCGCCGGAAACGGCAACGGCGGTCACGTCAGGACAGCAGGAAGTCCGCCTCCCCCGCCTTGGCTCCTTCGATGAAGGCCGTCATCTCGTCGGTGGTGTAGATCAGTGCCGGCCCGTCCGGGTCGGTGGACTGCCGCAGGGCGATCCGGCCGTCGGCGAGTTTCATCGCCTCCAGGCAGTTGCCTCCGTTTCCACCGCTCCACGGCTTGTGCCAGCCTTCGCTGCCCAAGTCGCGCGCGGGCATGCCGTTGTAGACGTGTTTGCGCGGCTTGATGCGATCCATTCACAGCTCCTTGCGGAGATCCCGGAGGATCTCCTTCGTGCGATGTGCCGTAGCGGCCTGCGCCGCCATGCGGTCCATGACCTCGAGGTGGGTCGCCACCTCGGTGCGCGCGTCGAGATAGACCGCGCCGGTCAGGTACTCGCTGTAGACCATGTCCGGCAGTTCGGCCATGGCGAATCGGAACAGCACGAACGGCCCGTAGGTGCCCGGGTGCGGCCCGCCCGCGAACGGGGCGATCTGCAGTGTCACGTTGGGCAGCTTCGTGGCGTCGAGCAGTTTGTCGATCTGGGCGCGCATCACCTCCGGGCCACCGGCCGGGCGCCGTAGCGCGGTCTCGTCCATCACGACCCAGAGCCGGGGCGCGTCCTCACGGGTGAGCAGGTCCTGGCGCTGCATCCGCAGGGCGACGTGGCGCTCGATGTCCTCGGGCCGGGTCTGGCCGATGGCGCCCGACCGGAGCACTCCGCGCGCGTAGTCCTCGGTCTGCAGCAGCCCGGGGACGAAATGGGGCTCGTAACTGCGGATGACGCTGGCCGCGCCCTCGAGGCTCACGTACATCGAGAACCAGTCGGGCAGGATGTCGTGGAAACGCTGCCACCAGCCGGGCCTGTTGGCGTCCTCGGCCAGCTGGACGAAGGCCTCGGCTTCCTCGTCGGAGATTCCGTAGGCCTTGAGGAGCAGTTGCAGATAGGGGATTTTGAGCGCGACCTCGGCCATCTCCATACGACGGACCGTGGCGGGGGCGACGCGGAGGATGCGCGCGGCCTCCTCGCGCTTCATCCCCGCGCGTTCCCTCAGGTCCAACAGCCGTCGGCCGAGAACGACCTGACCGACCGTCGGCGCGGACCGCGGTTCACTCACGCTCCACCTCCACGAAGAGTTCTGACGAGCCGGCCGGAAAAGAAACGCTGACAGCCCGGCGGCGCCATTCGAGGACCCATTCGAAGAACTGATCCGAACAAACATTTCGAACGAATCTTCGATGATCTCAACTGGCGCCGCGCGGGGTGCTGTTGCGAGCAGTGTGCCACGGCCTTCCAGACCGCCACACAGCACTCTGCAATTTTCAGAGTGACACTTGCCAAGTGTTCACGGCGGGGCGATAGTGGCAAGCGTGATTCCGTCCGCGCCCTTAGGAACAGATGCCGCCGCAAGCCTTCCCGGGCTTGGCGCCGCTCCGGAAGAGACCCCCCTCGGGGCCGCTGCCGAGCGCCGGTTCCGTTTCGAGCTGGCCGCGCATCCGGGTTCTCCCGCCCAGGCCAGACGCCTGACACGGGCCCGGCTGACGGGCTGGTCGGTGTGCGAGGACACGTGCGACAGCGCGGCCCTGGTGGTTTCCGAGCTGGTCACCAACGCCATCGTGCACACGGCGAGCACCCACATAGTGTGCGAGCTGCTCGACGGCGACGACCTGGTGCGGATAGCCGTGTGCGACGAGGGCTGCGCCCCCGGCCAGCCCCACGCCGCCGGCCGGACCCGGCCCGAGGAGGAGCACGGGAGGGGACTGCTTCTCGTCGACGCCCTCTGTCATTCCTGGGGTGCCCACGAGAACGGCCCCGGGCTGCTGGTCTGGGCCGAGCTGCCCCGCACGGCGGACACCCCGGAGGCCTCGAACGGTCCGGACGTCCCGGACGATCCGGCCGGGCCGCGGGGCGACCTGGGCTGGGGCGCCCGCCCCAAGCGGGGTCCGTCCGACGACCCGGACGACGGGGACGGAACCCCGCGGGCACGCCATACGCGCGGCGCCCCGGTGGTCCCTCCGCAGGGGCACCACCGAGAACGGAGGCACGCATGAGCCCGGTGCAGGGAGGCCGCGTGCTGAGCCTGGACACGCTGGTGCGCGTCCGGCGCGGACTGCGCGCTCCGGGCCCTGCCCTGCGGCTGCCCGTGCCGGACGGCATGACCGCCCCGCTCGGCTGTGACGCGGTCGCCGTCCCCGCCCGCGTCGGCCCGCTGGTCATGCCGCGGCTGCCCCGGGTGGGCTGCGTCTACGCCGACGACGCGCACTGGTGGTGGCTGGTGCCGTCCGACTCCGACCACGCCCTGGATTGGCCGGCCCCGGTGCGGTACGTCACCGGCGCGGTCGTCCCGGACCTGCCGGAGATCCCCGAGCTGATCCACCGCCCGGACGGCACGCTTCCGTACACCCCGCCGATCCCCCTCTACCTGGCGCTGTGCCGCGTGACGGGAACGGCCCCGTCCTGGTCGCGCCCGGTCAGCGCATAACGGCACCCGCCCGCGCCCCCAGGCCCCGCACCCGGCCCCGCACCCGGCGGCCTCACACCCCCCACCGCCACGGAACCCGTATCCACCCCCGGCGCGGCCCCACACCCCCGCACCACCCCGCGCCGCCCCGCGCCTCCCCCGGCCAGGTCGTGCGCCCGCGCGCATCCGGCGCCCCGGGCTGCGCCCTGCCCGGGCGGACGCCCGCCCCGCGATAGTGGCCCTTCGTTCACGTGCGGACCCGGACGGGGAGGTCGGTCGACGGTGGGGAAGAAGCGGACCGCGCCGGAGGTGTCCGAGTCGGAGCGGCTGCTCTTCGGCGGGCCGCTGCGCTACGACATGGGCTGGAACCAGCACGCCGACGCGTTCCTGGAGCTGAACTTCCGCGCCATGATCACCCGGTTGCCGTCCCTGCTCGCGTCCAGCCTGGAGCTGGCCCGGCAGGCCGACCGGGGCGCCGCGCGGATCGTGCTGGCCGCCGAGGCGGGCCGGGGTGTGGCGCAGGCGGTGGCCCTGCTCGCCGTCAACAGCGTGCTGGCCGGTCTGATGGGCGGCGGCCCGATCGACGACCGGCTGCGCGGAGCCGTTCCCGCCCTGGTCACGGTGGCCGTCGTGATGTTCCTCGCCGCCCTGCTGCGGGCCGCGAGCACCTACGCCACCGGCCGGCTGGAGCCCAAGGTGGAGCGGGTGGCGACCGAGCGGTACCTGGAGCGGGCCGCGGCCGTGGAACTGGCCGCGATCGAGGACCACGCCTTCCACAAACTGCTCGACACCGCGCAGTACGGCGCCGCCTCCGCACGCCGGATGATCTCCTACGGCACGCGCGTGATCAACGCGATGATCTCCCTGGTCGCCGCGGCGGGCGTGCTGACCGTGCTGCACCCGGCCCTGCTGCCGCTGCTGGTCACGATGACCCTGCCGAGCGCCTGGAGCGCGTTGACCGTCGCCCGGCGGCGCTACGAGTCCTTCCACGCGTGGGTGCAGCACGCCCGCGCGGGCCGGCTGCTCGGCAACCTGCTGATCGAACCCGAGGCGGCCCCCGAGATCCGGGTGCACGGGGTGGGCTCCTTCCTGCTGCGGCACTTTCGCGCGATGTCCGAGACGGCCGAGGCCGAGCAGGCGCGCCTGGCCGGGCTCGCCGCCCGCACGGGCCTGATCGCGGCGGCGTGGACGGGCCTGGCGACGGTGGCGACGTACGCGACGCTGGGAGGGCTGCTGCTGGCGGGCGCGATGGCACTGTCGGTGGCGGGTACGGCGGTGATCGCGATCCGGACCGGCTCGCAGAGCCTCGACACGCTCGTGGTGGAGGTCAACGCGCTGCACGAGGAGGCGCTCTTCGTCGGCGATCTGCAGCGGCTGTACACCGAGGCGGACCAGTGGGCGATCCCGGCGGGTGGCGCGCCGCTGCCGGAGGACCCGCGCGAGATCCGCTTCGAGAACGTCACGTTCCGCTACCCGGGCGACTCGGCCCGGCCCGCGCTCGACGACGTGACGCTGAGCCTGCCGCTCGGCCGCATCGTCGCGCTGGTCGGTGAGAACGGCTCCGGCAAGACCACCCTGGTCAAGTTGCTCGCCGGGCTCTACCGGCCGGAGCGGGGGCGGATCCTGTGGGACGGCGTGGACGCGGCGACCGCCGACCGGCACCGGCTGGCCGAGCGGATCGCGATGGTGGCGCAGGACTTCAAGCGGTGGCCGTTCACGGCCCGGGTGAACGTCGCCCTGGGACGCACCTCGGTGCCCCTGTGCGAGGACCGGCTGGCCACGTCGGTCGCGGAGGCCGGGGCGGAGGCGGTGATCGCGGATCTGCCGCGCGGCCTGGACACGCTGCTCGCCCGCAACTTCAGCGGCGGACACGAGCTGTCGGGTGGCCAGTGGCAGCGGCTGGGCATCGCCCGGGCGGCCTACCGCAGGGGCCGCATCCTGATCGTGGACGAGCCGACGGCGGCCCTGGACGCCCGGGCCGAACTGGAGGTCTTCGAGCGGATCCGCGCCCTGGCCGACAGCGGCCAGACGGTCGTACTGATCACGCACCGACTGGCGTCCGTACGGCACGCGGATCTGGTGCACGTCCTGGACCAGGGCCGACTCGTGGAGTCCGGAACGCCGGAGGAGCTGCTGGCGACCGGCGGGCTCTACGCCGAGCTGTACGCGCTCCAGGCGGAGCAGTTCGCCCCGTCACCCGCGCCGGTCAGGAAGGTGCCGGCGCCGAAGGCGGGCTGACGGCACACCTCAGGCGGTCGCGTCGGCCACGTCCCCGCTGCGGACGATCACCAGGAACATGTCCGTGGCGAGGTCCATGACGACCTCGGCGGGCAGGCCTTCGCGGCGCCGCGCCTGCGCGAACTCCTCCGCAGGCCAGGAGCCGCGCGGCCCACCGGCGGGAAAGCGCTCGAGCACCGTTCGCCCGTTCACCCTGCACCTCCATGTAGCGCTGTACTCGTAGAGTTAAACGCCAACGATGGGGTGAACGGCTCACGAAGTGACGGTTCTGAGACGTAGTTGACACGCGTTCACCGCCAAGTGTGACCAACCTCTCAGCCTCTTGGCGGATATGTTCACTTTCCGTATCAGCCTTCGTACTCGTCGTGATACCGGATGCGCTCACTTCCCGCAGGCGCCCCGAAGGCCGACGCGCGCCCCTTGGGTTCCTCCCACTCCTCCTGCCGGCCGAGTGCGGTGAGGTCCAGCAGGCTGGTGGTGGAGCCCAGGCCGTCGAGGCCGCGCTCATACGTCGTGTACGTGTGGAAGACCCGCTCGCGGTCCCGCAGGAAGCAGCTGAGGCCGGGCCGCTCGACGAGCTCGCCCTCCTGCTCGAGGGTCACCTCGAAGTCGCGGTTGAAGCCGCTGCCGTACGACGAATACCAGGGCGGCGTCCAGCCCATCCGCGCCTTGAACGGCAGGATCTTCGGGTAGGGCGCGCGGGACACGGCCGCGAACGACGTGTCGCGGGCGTGGAGATGGGCGAGATGCCCCACTTGGTCCAGGAATCCGGAGCAGCTGCGGCAGCCCGCGTCCCACTCGGGCGCGAACATGAAGTGGTAGACGACGAGCTGGCGCCGGTCCTCGAACAGGTCGAGCAGCGTGGCCTTGCCGTTGCCGCCCTCGAACACGTACTCCTCGTCGACCTCCACCATGGGCAGTCCGCGCCGCTCGGCGTTGAGCGCGTCCCGCGCGCGGGTGACGGCCTTCTCCTTGAGCAGCAGTTCGGCGCGCGCCGCGCGCCATTCGCCGCGCGAGACGATCTCCGGAAGCGACATGGGCCCTCCTGTGACAACGGTCCGTCCGGGGTGGTGACCGTCGGGAGGGTCGCAACTCATCGCTGCCCGGGGGAATTTCTCCGATGTCTCGTCGTGCCTCAGGTGTCGTACCGCTGGATGCGGCGGCCGTGGCTGCGGTCGACGAGCGCGGGCAGGCGATCCTCCAGTTCCCGTGCCACCTCCGGCACGTCGATCGTCAGCAGCTCCCGGTCGCGCATCAGGGTCCGCCCGTCGACGATCGTGGTGCGGACGTCGGAGGAACGGGCACTGTGCACGAGGGTGGCGGCGAGGTCGTGGACGGGCCGGGTGTGCGGCCCGGTCAGGTCGACCAGGACGATGTCGGCCCGCCGGCCGGGCGCGATGCTGCCGGTGCTGTCACCGAGACCCACGGCACGCGCGCTCTGCAGGGTGGCGTGGTGCAGGGCCTGGCGGGAGGTCAGCCGCCGGGGATCACCCTGGGACGACTTCTGGACCAGCGAGGTGAGGGCCATGGACTCCCACACGTCGAGGGAGTTGTTGGAGGCGGCGCCGTCGGTGGCGAGGCCGACGTCGACACCGATGTCGCGCAGGGCGCGGACCGGCGTGGTGTCGGGCCAGGCGAACTTGAGGTAACCGCGGGGCGCGGTGGCGACGGCCGTACGGCCGTCGGCCCGCTCCAGGAGGGGGAGGTCGCTGTCGACGATGCCGGTGCCGTGGGCGAGGAGCAGGTCCGTGTGGAGGAGGGTGGTGCGCTCCAGGACCTCGATCGGGGTGGCGCCGTGGCGGGCCAGGCTGGTCTCGGTCTGGTCGCGATTCTCGGCGGCGTGCAGGTGCACGGTCAGGCCGTGCGTGCGGGCGAGCTCGGCGGTGGTGGCGAGGTCGGTGTCCTCGACCGTGTAGGGGGCGTGGGGTGCGAGCGCGGTGGTGATCCGGCCGCCGGCCGCTCCGCGCTGCCGCAGCGCGAACTCCAGTGACCGCTCCAGGCCTTCGGGGCCCTGCGAGGAGAAGAAGGCCTCCCCGAGCAGCGCCCGCATACCGCAGTCCGCGACCACTCGCGCCACCGCGTCCATGGCGAAGTAGTGGTCGGCGAAGCAGGTGACGCCCGCGCGGATCATCTCGGCGCAGGCGAGCCGCGCCCCCAGCTCGACGTCCCGCTCCGTGAGGTTGGACTCGACGGGCCAGACGACGTCGTTGAACCACTCCTCGGTGGGAAGGTCCTCGGCGAGGCCGCGCAGCGCGACCATCGGCGCGTGCGTGTGACAGTTGATCAGGCCGGGCAGGGCGGCCTGGCCACGGGCGTCGATCCGCTCGGCAGCGGGCAGCTCCGCGGCTTCCGCCGTGGTCGTGACCGCCTCGACGATCCCGCCCCGTACGACGATCGCGGCGTCCTCCGCGAACCCGATGCGCTCTTGATCGTCGTGCACGAGGACGGTACATGCGCTGATGATGAGGTCGACGGGACTGTCCGCGGCAGAAGGCGTCATCACGCCAACGTACGACGGCGTCGTAGGGCGGCATGAGCCGAACCGCACTTCCCGTCACGGCTCTGTCGCGGGGCGGGCCGGGCGCGCACCCTGGCCTCACCACCCCGACTGTCGGCTTCTGAAAGGAGCCCGGCATGCTCCTCGGCACCTGGAACCTGGAGAATCTCTACCGGCCCGGAGGCCCGTACGGCCCGCACGACGAGGCCGGGTACGGGGCGAAGCTCGCCGCGCTCGCCGCCGCGATCACCGAACTCGATCCGACCCTGCTCGGGGTGCAGGAGGTGGGCGACCCGGAGGCCTTGAAGGACCTGGCCGGGATGCTCGACGACGACTGGCACGTCGCCCTGTCGGAGCATGCGGACAGCCGGGGCATACGGGTCGGGTTCCTCAGCCGTACGCCCATGACCGTGGTGGCCGACACGCGGGCGTTCCCGGCGGACTTGCGTCCCGTCCAGGCGGACGATTCGGGGCTGACGGCGGGACAGGCGGGGCGGGGCGTCCTGGCCGTGGAGGTCGAGGGCGGGGACGGGCCGCTGCGGGTGGCGGTCTGTCATCTGAAGTCGAAGCTGCTGTCGTATCCGGACGGGCGGTTCCAGCCGCGCGACGAGGGCGAACGGGCCCGCTACGGCGCCTACGCCCTGTACCGCCGGGCGGCCGAGGCGACGGCACTGCGCGCGCTCGCGGACGAACTGCTGGCCGGTGACGGGCGGGCGCGGGACGTCGCCGTCCTGGGCGACCTGAACGACGAGGTGCAGGCGGCGACCACGCAGATCCTGCTCGGCCCGCCCGGCTCGGAGATCGGCACCCCGGGGTACGACCGGCCCGACCGGGGCGATGCGACGCGGCTGTGGGACGTGGCCCCGCTCATCCCGCCCGGGCAGCGCTGGTCCCGGGTGAACTCCGGGCGGCGCGAGCTGATCGACCATGTGCTGCTGAGCCACCGCCTGGTGCACCGGGCGATCCAGGCGGGCACGGGCCTTCCCGGCGAGGGCCCGCCCGGCCTGCCGTCGGTCGGTCCGGACCCCTCGGAGCGTCGGGGCGAACCCGGCTCGGACCACGCTCCGGTGTGGGTGCGGGTCGACGGCTGAGCCCCGGTGGCCTTGCCGGATCGGTCGCGACCGCGCGGACGGCGGACCGGCGGGCGATGCCGCCGACGGGTCGGCGCGGCGCAGGGCGGCGCGGCCGGGCGTGCTAGCCGGCGAGGGGTGTCCGGGGCGGCCGGAGTCCCACCCGTTCTCCCCGTCCGGCGAGTTCGGCGAGGACGGCCGTGAGGCGTTCCTGGTGGCGGGGCCCGATCCGGCCGGTGTCGTCGAGGTGCACGGCGCACGCGGTCGTCGTGTCGACGAGGCGTTCGAGGAGGTCGGCCACCTCGTCCGCGCCCTCGGTGTGCCGGGCGAGGGCGGGCAGTTCGTGCGCGGCGAGGGAGATCGCCGAGCGGGCCTCGGCCAGGGTGCGGTAGGCCTCGCGGCGCAGGGTCCAGCGGGTGGCGCGGTGGCCGGAAGGGGTGCCGGCGGTCCCGATGCGCGGGGCGTCGGCCTCGTCGAGCACGTGCGTGAGGTAGGCGTACGCGGCGTCGCCCGCCGCCGCGAGCCGGGCGCGCACTGTCCCGCCGCGCTGTCCGGGCATCGGCAGGTGCCCGGTGATCAGCACGATCGCGCAGGCCAGCAGCGTCTCGCCGATCCGCCCAGCGGAGGCCTGGGGTTCGCCGCCGACCATGACGAGCGCCAGGACGAGGACGGTGGCGACGGCGGTCTGGGCGGCGAAGTGCCGGGTGGCGACGGGGATGAGCGCCCCGCTGAGGGCGACGAGCGCGATGAGGCCTTCCGGTCGGGGCAGGACGGCGGCGAGCCCGGCGAAGAGCAGCGCCCCGAGGACGGTTCCGGCGGCCCGGTTCAGCACGCGCGAGACGAGCGGTCCGAGGTCGGGCTTGACCAGGAACACGGCGGTGGCGGGCAGCCAGTACCAGTGCTCGTGCTGCCCGTACCACTGGCTCTGGTGCAGGGCCTGGGCGACCGCCGAGCTCGCGCCGAAGCAGAGGGCGACGCGGAGCCCGTACTCGCGTCCGGCGGTGCCGAAGGCGGCGCGCAGCCGGTCCCCGGCACCGCGCGGCCGGGTGTGCAGATCGCCGCCCCGGCCCTGGTCGAACACCTCGGCGGCGTGCAGGAGGGCGTCGTCGAGGGCGCGCAGGGCCGGCGCCGAACGGGACGGTGCGGGCAGCGGCCCGGTGAGGGTGTTGCCTCGTACGGCCGCGGCGAGCCGCCGGGGTCCTTCGGAGGCCCGCTCGGCGACGGCCTCCTCGGCCCAGGCGAGGGCGGTGGCGGCTTCGGCGAGGGGCAGGGCCGCGGCGTACTGCGCGTGCAGCCGCCGCTCGGTGGAGGAGGAGGCGTACCTCCGCAGCCGGGGCCCGGCGAGGGCGTCCTGGGCGTGGTCGAGGGCGGCGGTCAGCGCGGCCCGGCGGCGGATGGCGTCCGGCCCGCCGACGGCGTCGAGCAGCTCGGCGACGGCCTCGTAGACACCGGCCACGGCCTCCCGTTCCCCGTCGAACCGGAAGTCACCGGCGAGGGCGCCGGGCGTGGGCAGGACGAGCCGCAGCACGAGCAGCCAGCCCGCTCCGGCGAGATAGGCGAGCGCCCGCTCCCATCCCGGTTCCGGCAGGGGCATCCCGGCGCCGATCGCCGCGCCGACGAGCAGCTGCGTGCCGACGGCGGACGCGACGGGCCCGACGGCGCTCATCCCCCCGGCGACGAGCCCGACGGCCGTGAGCACCACCGTGAGCACGACCGCCCCGGTCCCCTGCCCGGTGTACGTACCGACCACGAGTCCCACCGCACCGCCCAGGGCGGGCACCCCGATCCGCTTGACGGAGACGCGCCGGCTCCCGGGTCGGTCGTTGATCCCGGCCAGCATGGCGGCGATGGCGGCGACGACGCCGAGGGAGGTGTGACCGGTCTGTACGGCCACGAGCAGCAAGGGCCCGGCGGACAGGGCCCCCCGCGTCACCGCGCTCCAGGGCACCGGTCCCCGCTGGGCGTGCAGGGCGTGCGCGAGCCAGGGCGGAAGGTGGGGGGCGATGCGGCGGGACACGGGGCTCCTGTCGTCTCGGCGAGGGCAGGGGTGGGCCTTCGGGCGACGGTGGCCGGGGCGGGGTGTGGCTGTCCACGGTAGGTGGGGTTCCTGGAGGATAGGTTTCCGGAACGTGTCGGACGGCTCGGAACCGGCGTTCTTTATGTACGCAATCAAGAACCGGGGCGATCGATAGCCCGCGATCGACAACCGGGGCGATCAATGGCCGGGGCACGGCAACCTTTTCGGCCCCGGCGACCACTGGTGGGTTGTGAGCGCGCGTTCTCCTGAACCACGCAAGGACCCGAAGGACTCATCCGTGGCATCCGCATCCCACCGTCGTCCCCTCCGCAAGCGACGCACGGCCCTCCTCTGGGCCGTCGCCGTGACAGCGGTGGGACTGCTCGTCTCCCTCGTGATCGTCCTGCGCCCGGGCGGCGAACCGGACACGGTACGGACGGCCGCCGGGACGACGGCCGGCACCAGCCCGAGCGCCTCGACGGCGACACGCAAGCCGACGCCGGCACCGAAGCCCTCCTCGGCGTCCCCGACTCCGAGGCGCACCCCGGCCACCGCGGTCTCCCCGACCACCCCGTCGGCGCGGCCCTCGCCCGCCGCCACCCGGTCGCCCGCGCCGCGCCCGGCGTCCGGCGCGGCTCCCCTGGCGGGCCGGATCAAGCCCGGGGCCACCTACGACGGCGTCGCCACCCACTACGACGCCAAGGACGGTGACGGCGCCTGCCTGTACGGCCCGAGCCCCGACCTCATGGTCGCGGCCATGAACCACGCCGACTACGAGACGTCCCAGGCGTGCGGGGCGTACATCCTGGTCCGCGCGGCGAGCGGCGCCTCCGTCACCGTCCGGATCACCAACGAGTGCCCGCTGCCCTGCGCGCCGGGGCAACTCGACCTCAGCAAGGAGGCCTTCGCGAAACTCGCGGGCCTCTCCGCGGGGCGGATACCGATCACCTGGAGCCTGCTGAGCCCGAGCACGTCCGACACGGTCTCGGTCCGCTACAAGACCGGCTCCAGCCGCCACTGGTGCGGCATCCAGGCGCTCGGCCACCGCAACCCGCTGGCCCGGCTGGAGGTCAGGACGGGCGGCGGCTGGAGCCGGCTGACGCGTACCGAGTACAACTACTTCCTCTCCCCCGACGGCACCGGCTGCGGCGGCTCCCTCCGGCTCACCGACATCTACGGCGAACAGCTCACCGTCGACGGCATCGCCGTCCGTCCGGACACCGCCCAGCCGACCCGCGTCCAGTTCACCCGGCGGTGACGGCTGCCACGGCCCCGGCGAGGAGCGTCTCCGCGTCGGTGACGGCCCGGGCGAGTGCGGCCGGGCCGTCCGTGAGGCCGCGTACGACCGCGTCCACTTCCGCCAGGCCTGCCCGCGCCACCAGCCCCTTCTCGTTGGTGACCCATTCCCCGCGCCCCGCCAGCACCGCGTGCGCGGTCTGTGCCGCGGCGAGGGCGATCGCGCCCGCGACCTGGGTGGCTGCGTTCTTCGGGGCGTGGCCGGCCCTGGCGTAGGCGAGGGTGGCCGCGGCCATGCCGTGCCAGTGCGCCGGGGCGCTCTCGCGCAGGGCCCGCGGATAGGCGTCCGGGCGCGGCAGTTCACCCCGCAGCACCTTGTTGATCGCGAGTTCTGCGACGAGCAGGTACGTCGGGATGCCCGCCAGGTGGAACATGAGGGGCTCGACACGGAAGCGGCCCGCCTCCGCTTCCGCCACCTCGTGCTCGACGACGTCCAGATCACGGTAGTGCACGTCGACGCTACGGCCCTCGATCGTCAGCCAGGCCCCTCCGTTGAAGACGCCGCCGCCCCACGCGCCGAGCTCGCAGACCTCGCCCTCCCAGCCGACCGCGCGGAGATCGGCCGGGTCGAAGGCACCGCGGTAGTAGACCGCCAGGTCCCAGTCGCTGTCGGGCCGTTCGGCGCCCTGGGCCCGGGAGCCGCCGAGAGTGACGGCCTCGACGGCGGGGAGCAGGGCGAGACGGTCTGCGACGGTGTCGAGGAAGGCGGGCACGGTGCGGCTCCCGGACGGACGGACGGTGCGGGCTCGGGCAGCGTAGAGGGACGGCTCGACCACCGTGAAACGAAATACGGGTGCGCCCGTGCGCCGGGCCTCGCATGATCGGTGGGTTGCCCTCTCGCCGCCCGCAGATCGGAGACCCCACGTGATCCGCCGCGTCACCGTCCCGAGCCTCTTCCCGCCGCCCGCCTACGCGCACGCCTCCGTTGTCGAAGCGGGCACCAGACTGGCCTTCCTCGCCGGGTCCGTGCCGCTGGACGCCGCCGGCGAGCTGGTCGGTCCCGGGGATCCGGTGCGGCAGGCCGAGCAGGTGATCGCCAACCTGGAGGAGCAGCTGAGGGCCGTGGGGAGCGGTCTGGCCCATGTCGTGGCGACCGAGGTGTACGTCGTGAGCAGTGAGCCCGCCGTGCTGTCCGCCGTCTGGAGTGTGGTGGAGGCGTCCGGTCTCAGTGCGGGCCCGCACTCGTCGACGCTGATCGGCGTGGCGTGTCTCGGGTACACGGGACAACTGGTGGAGATCACGGCGACAGCCGTCGTACCCGAGGGGCCGTCGGCCGAGGGGTCGTCCACCGGAGGGTCGTCCACCTGAGGAGAGTCCCATGCTGATCGAGCACCGCGGGCGGCGTCCCGTCGTCCCCGAGTCCGCGTACGTCGCCCCGACGGCCGTCCTGTGCGGGGCCGTCGTCCTCGGTGAGCGCAGCCGGGTGCTGCACGGCGCCGTGCTCACGGCGGAGGACGGGGAGGTGCGGGTCGGGTCGGACGTCGTCGTCATGGAGAACGCGCTGGTGCGGGGGCGGTCCGCGCACCCCGCCGTGATCGGGGACGCGGTGCTCGTCGGCCCGCACGCCCATGTCAACGGGGCGACTCTGGAGGACGAGGTCTTCGTGGCCACCGGCGCCTGCGTCTTCCCGGGGGCCGTCGCGGGCGCCGGCTCGGAGCTGCGGATCCACAGCGTGCTGCACGTCAACTCCGTGCTGCCGCCCGGCACCGTCCTGCCCATCGGCTGGATCGCGGCGGGCGCGCCCCGGGCCCGGCTCTTCGCTCCCGGGGAGCACGACGAACTCTGGCAGATCCAGGAGGCGCTGGACTTCCCCGGGACGGTGTACGGCATCCCGCGCGGCACGCCGATGCGGGAGGTGATGGCCCGGCAGACACGGCTCTACGGGGCCCATCACGACGACGTCACCCTCGACGGCCCGGCCTGAGTCACCGCGGTTCGGGCCTGCCCCACACCCGCCGTTTGGGCAGCGGCTCGGCGTAGGTCCCGATCCTGCTGGTCGTGAGGCCCAGCGCCACCAGCGACTCCGCCAGCTTGACGGCCGCGGCGACCCCGTCGACGACCGGCAGCCCCAGCTTCTCCCCGACGACCCGTTGCAGCCCGGTCATGCCGGCGCAGCCCAGGACGAGGACCTCCGCCCCGGCGGCGCAGGCGCGTTCGGCGGCGGCCAGGAACGCCGTCTCGGTCCGTTCCTCGTCGCCGAGGTCGAGCACGTGCAGGCCCGTGCCGACGATCGCGGCGCAGTTCCGCGCCACGCCGGCCGTCTCCAGACTGTCCTCGATCTGGCCGCGCGAGCGTTCCAGCGTGGTCACCACGCCGTAGCGGCGGCCCAGCAGGCAGGCCAGATGCGCCGCGGCCTCGGTGATGTCGACGACCGGCGCGTCGACCAGTTCCCGTACGCCCTCCCTCCCGTGCTCCCCGAATCCGGCCATGACCACGGCGTCGTACGGTGGTCCGTCGTAGGTCCGCAGCGTGTCCAGGACGGCCGCGGCGGACAGGTAGCTGTCGAGCCAGCCCTCCGCGGACGCCGGCCCCCAGGCCGGGGTCAGTCCGCTGACGGTGGTGCCCGGGCCTGCGGCGGCCCGGGCACCTCGCACGATCTCCTCGGTCATCTCCTGCGTGGTGTTGCAGTTGGTGACGACGATCCGCACGTCTCTCAGACCTCCGCGGTGGCACGCTCGGGACGGCACAGGGCCGCGTACAGGCCGGCGGCGAGCGCCGTGCCGATGAACCAGGAGTACGGGGCGACGTCGCTGAAGGTCTTCACCAGTGCGAGCACCGCCGCGACCCCGGCCGCCGGCAGGAACGCCCACAGCGCCTTGGGGTTGAAGCCCTTGCGGTAGTGGTAGCGGGCGCCGGGAGAGGCGTCGAACAGCTCGTCCACGTTCACGCGGCCGCGCTTGACCCAGTAGTAGTCGACCATGATCACGCCGAACAGCGGGCCGAGGAAGGCGCCGAGGCCGCCGAGGAAGTAGTTGACGACGGTCGGGTTGGAGAAGAGGTTCCAGGGGGTCACGAGCAGCGCCGCGACGGTGCTGATCATCCCGCCGACCCTGAAGGTGATCTTCTGCGGCCAGACGTTGGCCAGGTCGTACGCCGGTGAGACGAAGTTGGCGACGATGTTGACGCCCATGGTGGCGATGGCGAAGGTCAGCGCGCCCACCACCAGCACCCAGGTGTTGCCGATCTCGGCGACCAGGTAGGCGGGGTCGGTGATCTCCTTGCCGATGACCTCGAAGGCGCCGGCGGTGACGATGACCGACACGATCACGAAGGCCGTGGAGTTGATGGGCAGGCCCCAGAAGTTGCCGCGCCTGACCGACTTGTAGTCGGGGGCGAAGCGCGAGAAGTCGCAGAAGTTGAGCATCAGGGTGCCGTACGTGGCGAGGACCAGGCCGATCGCGCCGAACCACTGGCGCCACTGCTCGCCGACGGAGACCGGGTGCGGGGTGGAGGTGAGGGAGATCGTCCAGCCGGCCTTGTAGAGGACCCATACGGCCAGCGCGATCATCACGAGCCAGATCGCCGGGCCGCAGAAGTCCTGGAACTTGCGGACCGATTCCATGCCCCGGCTGATGATGGCCGCTTGGACCAGCCACAGGGCGATGAAGGAGACCCAGCCCAGCGCGTCCAGGCCAAGGAACGAGTTGTGCGTCCACGACTCCAGGCCGGGCCAGGCCGCCAGCAGCATCACGTTGACGGCGACGGAGGCGAGGTAGGTCTGGATGCCGTACCACATGATGGCGATCACGGCCCTGATCAGCGCCGGGATGTTGGCGCCCCAGATGCCGAAGGCGATCCGGCTGACCACCGGGAAGGGCACACCGTGGCGCTGGCCGATCTTCCCCATCCAGTTCATGCCGATGTAGATGATCACGAACCCGACGAGCAGGGACGTGAAGATCTGCCAGACGTTCATGCCGAGGAAGAGCAGTCCGGCGGCGAAGGTGTAGTTGCCGAGGTTGTGGACGTCGGACATCCACATCGCGAAGAGGTCGAAGACCTTCCAGTTGCGCTTCTTCGCGGGCGCGAGGTCTTCGTTGGTGAGTCTGGGATCGGGGACGAACGCTGGGGTGCCGGTGGTCGCGGCGCGATCGGCGAGGGACACGGGGGCCTCCAGAGCAAGGGGACGACGGAGGACTGCTCTACAGGGCTGCGGACGGCCACCCTGCGAGGTGTTTGGTATACCAAACTGCGTCATGGTCTCGTCGTCAACCGTTCCGACCGATATCGCTCTTGTTAACGCTGCGTAAAAGACCCCTCGCGTCGACGAAGATGGGCTGCATGACGAAGATCGAACCCCTCGGAGCGGTACGCGAACGCGTCACGGCCGATCTGCGCCAGGAGATCATCGCGGGCAGCCTCCGTCCGGGAGACCGCCTGGTCGAACGCGAACTGGCGGAGCGTTTCGGTGTGTCGCGCGTGCCGGTCCGGGAGGCGATCCGGGCCCTCGTGGCGGAGGGCTTCGTCCACTTCGAGACACCCCGCCGCACGGTAGTACGCCGCCTCACTCCGACCGACGTCAAGGAACTGTTCGAACTGCGAGAAGCCCTGGAGGTCTACGCCGCCGGACTCGCCGCGTCCCGCGCGACACAGGAGGACCTGGCCGAGGTCCAGGAGCTGATCGACCGTGCCGCCGCCGCCACCGAGGCCGGGGACGCCGAGGCGATCACCGACGTCAACAGCCGGCTGCACGACCGCATCGTGGCGATGGCCGGCAACAGCCTGCTGACCGAGGCCCTGGAACCGGTCGCCGGGCGGCTGCGGTGGATGACCCGGCGCAACGAGGAGTGGCCCCAGCTCCTCGTGGAGCACCGTGAGCTGTACGAGGCGATCGCCTCGGGCGACCCGGAGCGGGCCCGTGCGCACGCGCTGACGCACGTGCGGACCAACTACCGCTCCACGGTGCGCCACCTGTTCGGCGAGGAGGCGGCCCCCTAGCCGCTTCCGGTGGTCAGGCCCGCCGCCCGCCCGGCCGTCCGCAGGACGTCCCGCAGCATGGTGGGGGTGAGCCGTCCGGTGAAGGTGTTGCGCTGGCTGACGTGGTAGCAGCCGTAGAGCTCCAGGCCGTCGAGACGGAAGCGGGCACCGTGCGAGAAGGCGGGGCGCGGCCGGGGCACGGGCCAGCCGGCCTCGGCGAACGCGGGCAGCGCGGCCTGCCATCCGAAGGCGCCGAGCACGACCACGGCCCGCAGGGTCGGGCGCAGCAGCCGCAGTTCCTGCACGAGCCAGGGACGGCAGGTGTCCCGTTCCTCGGGGGTGGGTTTGTTGGCGGGCGGGGCGCAGTGCACGGGCGAGGTGACGCGCACGCCGTACAGCTCCAGGCCGTCATGGGCGTGCACGGCGGTCGGCTGGGAGGCGAGGCCCACGTCGTACAGCGCCTCGTAGAGGACGTCCCCGGAGCGGTCGCCGGTGAACATCCGGCCGGTGCGGTTGCCGCCGTGGGCGGCGGGGGCGAGTCCCACGATCAGCAGCCGGGCGTCCACCGGCCCGAAACCGGGGACCGGCCGGGCCCAGTACGTCCAGTCCGCGAAGGCCGCTCGCTTGGCACGGGCCGTCTCCTCGCGCCAGGAGACCAGCCGCGGGCAGGCCCGGCAGTCCGTGATGCGCCGGTCGAGGAGGGGCAGGCCGCTGGCGTCCATCACTCCACCGTAGGCGCAGGTGGGGTCACCGTCGTCATGGGGGCGGGTCCGCGGCGGCCGCCGCGGACCCGCCCCGCCCGTGGGCTCAGGAACCGGTGACCCGCACGGCCCGCTCACCCCTCCGGCCCCGCCAGAGCAGAGCCCCGGACAGCAGGAGGGCACTCGTCAGCAGCCAGGGCAGAGGGCCCGGGCGCAGCGCCCCGACGGCCAGGCCCGTGAGCGCGCCGACCAGTTGCTGGGCGAGGGACTGGACGGACAGGGCGGTGGCGCGGCCCGCGCCGGAGACCCTGCGGTGCAGCAGTTCGCTCTCGTTCGGGGCCGCCGCGCCGAGGCCGAGGTAGACCAGTCCGAAGCCGACGACCGCGAGGGCCGTGGCCGCCGGGTGGACGGACGACGCGGTGACCCCGAGCAGCAGCAGGCCGCCCGCACCGGCCGCGAGACTGACCAGCACGGCCCGTTGGCCGCTCCCTGCCGCCCGGGCGGTGAGCGGCGCGAGGTGGCTTCCGATACCGGAGCAGACGAAACCCGCACAGGCCAGGGCGGCGTAGACCATCGCTCCGGAGGCGGTCGCGCCGGTCAGGGCGGCGGTGCGGACCGGCACGAGCAGTTCGATCGCGGCCAGGGCGCTGCCGGCCGCCGCGGCGCCGAGGAGGACCCGCCGGACGACCGTGTCCCGGCCGCCCAGCCGCAGTCCGTCCAGCACGGTGGCGGGGACGCCGCGCAGCACGGACCGCAGGGTCGCCGGTGGTCGCGGGGGCTCCCGCAGGGCGGTCAGCACATAGGCGACGAAGACGATCCGCAGCGCGGCCCCCAGCAGCAGCGGGACGGACAGGGGCAGCACCGCCCCGGAGGTCGCCTCACTCAGCCGGGCACCGAGGCCGGGTCCCAGGCCCAGCAACCAGGGCAGGGCTCCGCCCAGCAGAATGCCGGCCGCGAGCGCGGCGGAGGTCGCGGTGCCGCCCCGGGCCAGGCCGGTGCGCAGCTCGGCGTCCGGGCCGGAGCACACCTGGACGGTGTCGACGTACCAGGCCTCGGCGGTACCACTGGCCAGGGCACGGGCCGCACCCATGAGGACCATGCCCGCGGTGAGCAGCCAGGCGGTGGTGCCGACGCCGACGAGCGCGAAGGCGACCACGTTGAGCACACCGGCCGCGGCCAGGACCGGCCGGCGTCCGAGGACGTCCGAGAGGCCTCCTGTGGGCAGTTCCAGTGCGGCCACGGTCAGCGAGTGCGCGGCGAACAGTCCGGCGATCGCGGCGAGGGACATGCCACGCTCGCTGAACAGCAGGACCATCGTGGCCAGGCCCAGGCCCGGCGGCAGCCAGAGGAGCACGCAGACGGTGACGTACCGGCGCCGGGCGGTCCGCTCCCCGGGCGGCCCGGTCATGAGCGGCGTCACGGGTTGAGGTCTGCGGGATCGATGCCTTCGCGCGGCGGGCCGTCCGGGACGCCGTCGAGGGGGTCGGGGTCTGCCGGGCAGGGGGCTCCCTGTACGGGGGCTTCCGAGACGGAGTCCTCGGGGGCCGGGTCTTCGGGCGCGGGGTCAGGGAGGGCGGAGCCTGCGGGGGCGGAGGCCTCGGGGACGGAATCCGCGGGGGCAGGGCCGGCGGGTTCGTGCGGGGCGAGCGGCAGCCCGGCGGCGAGGACCACGACACGTTCGGCGCGTGGATCGTCCGCGTCCCGGGCGGTCAGCTCCTCCAGCTTCGCCGCGACGGTGCCGAAGAGCTCGCTGAGCGACTCGGCCGTCAGCCGGGGCATGAGGTCACTGATGCCCGACGCCTCCACCCACTCCTCGCCGAGCCGCCCGGCGGCCATGTCCGCCTCGTGCCGGGCCAGGGACCTCTCCAGGTGGTCGATCTGCCGTCGTCGCGCCAGGCTGACGAAGGCCCGGCCCGCCGCGGTGGACTCCATCGTCTCGTTGCTCCAGGACGTGACGGTGTGCAGCGCCCGCCAGCGCCGCTCCCGCCCGTCGCGGTGCTCGGCCTCGGCGATGAACGCGTACTTCGCCAGCACCCGCAGGTGATAGCTGGCCGACGCCGACGACTCCCCCGTCCGCGCGGCCAGTTCACTCGCCGTGGCGGGCCCGTCCTGCCGCAGCAGCCCGAGCAGCTGGATACGCAAAGGGTGCGTGAGGGCCTTCAGAGCGGCGGTGTCGTGCTCGGGATCGAGTACGCGCTGGTGCTCGTCGCTGTCCATGCCGGGAGGTTAGGCCGCCCAGGGCACTTGGCAAAAGAGTTTTTGCAAAATAAGTTTTGGGGAGTTGCCGCTGGGCCGGGATATCCCGCCCGGCGGGATGACGCGGAGGACTAAGGTCGGGGACATGGCTTCTCAAGGTGCGCAGTACGAGGGGGCGGACGGGACCGAAGACGCGGCACCCGAGTCCCCCGAGGGCACGGGCGGCTCCGGGAACGGGGATGCGAAGTCCCCGGATCCGAAGGTCGCCGCCGCGATCGCCGCTGCCGAGGCCGCGGGTCCGCAGGGCGCCACGACGGTGCGCGTAGACAGCTGGATCTGGTCCGTGCGCCTCGTCAAGACCCGCTCCATGGGCGCCACCGCCTGCCGGGGCGGCCACGTGCGTGTCAACGGCGAGCGCGTGAAGCCCGCGCACGGCGTCCGCGTCGGTGACGAGGTGCGTCTGCGGCACGAGGGCCGAGAGCGGGTCGTCGTCGTCACGCGGCTCATCCGCAAGCGGGTCGGGCCTCCCGTGGCCGCCCAGTGCTATATCGACAACTCTCCGCCGCCCCCGCCCCGCGAGGCCGTCGCCCCCGCCGGCATCCGGGACCGCGGCGCGGGCCGCCCGACGAAGCGCGACCGCCGCGAGATGGAACGCCTGCGTGGGGTGACCGGGCCGGGCAGCGTGTCCGGCCCCGGCCCTGTTCCCGGCAAGGGATTCGGCAGCGTCCCGGGCGAACCGAGGCCGTGAGCGGGGCGAGGAGCCCTCATCACCCCGCCGACCGGGGTCCGGGGCGGCTCCTCGACCCTCCCCGGACGCCGCCGGAGCCGAAAGCGCCCCGGCCGCATCCCTGTCGCACCCGGTCACGCCCGTCCCCGCAGCAGCCGGAGCAGATCCGCGTTGCGGCCCCGCCGCGCCCACGCGATGAGGACGAGCGGCACGATGAGGATCAGCGGCGTCGCCGCGTACTGCCCGTCGAAGACGGTTATCTGCACGACGAACGCCCCCACCATCAACGCGCTCAGTGCCATCGCCGCCACCGACTGGAGCACCGGGATCAACAGGGCGATCGCCCCGGCCAGTTCGAGCGCGCCGATGGTGTACATCCCGGCGCTGCCCCAGCCGAGCCGCTCGAACGACTCGGCGGCCGACGCGTGCCCGATCAGTTTGGGCAGGGCGCTCGGAACGGCGTAGAAGAGGGCGATCAGCACCTGCAGCGTGCGCAGTGCGATCCGGGCGCGCCGCCCGCGTGCGGTCGCGGACTCGGCGATGACGACGCCGGCCGGGGTGGGGTCGGCGGCGACGGTGGGGGTGGTCTCGGACATGGAGGTCTCCTGGGGAAGCGGTCCGCGCTGGTGTCGGAGAGGTAGACCGGCCCGCACCCCGGAACTCATCGCCGCCGGAGAGACGTCGACCAGAACGTTTCCCCGGCCCCCTCGCCCCACCGCCCGTCAAGGGCAGAGCCGTTGAAGCCTCTCCTCGGGGCAGGGCGTCGTCCCACTCTCCCTCCGGAGGGTGCGGTCGTAGTCGCTCAAACGCCTCAACTCCGCTCCCGCCGGCAGGCTCCGCGCATCGGGTCGCCTAGACCGCCGCCACCGCCCGCACCCATATCCGGTCCTCGGTCAGGTAGCGGTCCACCCTCAGGCCCGCCTCGTCCAGGGCCTCCTCGAACTGTTCCTTGGTCAGCGGTCGCGCCCGGAACGTATGGGTCCAGACCGCGTCAGGGAACTCGTACTCCGCGCGGACCGAGTTGACCCCGTCGCCGAGCGGCTCCGCGGACGCGATCCGCAGCGTGAAGCCGCTGGGGTCCCTGCGCTCCCGCGGCACGTTCTCGTGGTAGTCCTCGCCCTCCCGCTGGATCAGCACGCAGCCGCCCTCCGCGACATGGCGCACGCAGGTGCGCAGCAGACCGCGCCGCACCTCGGCGTCCCCCGCGTGCACGAGGAACGACGCGAGCAGCACCACGTCGAACGTCTCGCCCAGACGCAGGTCCTCGATCGGGCTGCATATCGTCCGCGCGCCGCGCACGCGCTCCAGCATCGGTGCGGATTCGTCCACCGCCGTGACCGTGAACCCGCGCTCCAGCAGTGCGTGGGTCATGCGTCCGACCCCGCTGCCGAGCTCCAGGATGCGCGCGCCCTCGGGGACCGCGGCGGCGATGATGTCTGGTTCGTCCCCGACGGGCAGCCGTGAGTAGAACTCCACCGCGCAGCCGTCCGGAGTGATGGCCCCGGGTCCCGTCCCCTCGTACCCCTCACGCATGTTCATCTCCATGCCCGTCCAACGGACCGCGTCCGCACACCCGTTCCCGCGATGACCCTCTTCACCCTTCCGAGTGAACAAGACGGTGGGAAAGGGGAGTTGAGACCGCGGCAGGGGCCGGTCGGCTACAGCCGGAACCAGCCGTGCCCCATGTACCAGTGGCCGCCCGCCCGCAGATGGTCCCCCACCGCCCGCTCCAGGGACGTACGCCGCGGCAGGCCGGCCGCCGGCAGGTCCGGGTCTCCGAAGACGAAGCGGACCGGCTCGGTGTCCGCCGGTTCCGGCTCTTCGCCGGGGTCACGGCCGGGCTCGAAGCGTTCCTGGAACCGGACGATGTTGGAGTCGGGGTCGAGGTGGCGTTTCAGCTGCGGGTCGAGCAGCCAGGAGTGGCACACCGCGACCCGATGTCGCTCCCATGGGAAATGACGGGCGAAGAACTCCCGCGCGAGTCGCAGGGAACGGTCACAGGCCGCCGGTGACAGCGTCCCGTGGAAGTCCGGGATGTGCAGGTTGAGGCAGGGGTCCCCCGGTGCCGCGTCCAGGCCGGCCGCCGCCACCGCCCGACCCGACCGCTGCCCGAGCCGGGCCCGCTCGAACTGGAGCCGTCCCAGCTGGTACAGCCCGCCCCGGAAGTGGCGGGTGAGCCATTGCGGGACCTCCACCCCTCCGCTGCCGCGCCGCCGTCGATGGAACGCCATGTTCCGCCCCAGGTCGGCGAGGGTCCGGCGGCTGACGTCGGCCGGGACTCCCCGCTCGCGGTGATACGCGCGGGTGCGGGGCAACGCCGCGACGAACACGAACACGGCGAAGTACGGGCCCAGCGCGGCCGGGGCTTCGGCGACGCGCTCGGCGAGCGGCACCTCGACGCCGGTCTCGCCGATGTCCCGTACCAGGTCCTCGACGCACTCCTCCAGGAGCCCCATGGCCCGGGCGTCGGCGGTGAGTGTCCGCCGCAGGGCGACCAGGTCGTTGATGTCCTCGTGCGGCACCGCCAGGTCGAGCAGGATCTCGGGCAGTGTGTCGGCGTCCGGCAGCATGCGCGGCTCCCCCTGTCGACCTTGGTGAACCCTCGCCACGAAGAGTACGTTGCACGTAGGAGTGGTGATCGACGATGCGTACCGGCAGTGAACCGCGGACCGCGCGCAGTGCCCTGCGGGCGCGCTTCTGGCTGAGCCTGTGGGGGCTGGTCTGGGCGCTCTTCGGGACGGTGGCGTTCGCGATCGCCGGGCGGAGCGGCTGGGCCATCGCCTGCGGTGTGCTGCTGCTGGTCGTCACGGTCGACCTGGCCGTCGTCCTCCGGCACATCCGCCAGGGCCCGCACTACCAGCCGGGCCGCGACATCCCGCCGTACCAGCCGCCGGACGAACGCCCCTGACGCGGGCGGGAGCGGCTGGTCACGAGTCGAAGCGCGCGGCCTTCAGGAACTCAGGATTCGGATCCAGCGCGGCCGCCAGGCGGAAATGGCGCTTCGCCTGGTCGGGTCGGCCCTGGCGCTCGTACGTCCGGCCGAGAGCGAAGTGTGCGAACGCGTTGTCCGGCTCCCGCTCCAGGACGATCTGGAACTCGAGCTCCGCCGGCCTCAGCTGCGCCGCCGCGAAGAAGGCCCGTGCCCGCAGCAGCCGGGCCGCGGTGTTCTCCGGGTGCGTGGCGATGACGCCGTCGAGCAGCTTCACCGCGCCCCGCGGATCCCGGGCCGCGAGGAGTTGCTCGGCGGCACGGAAGTCGATGACGTGCGTCTCCGGGGTAGGTCCGGTCGAACCGCTGGTCTCGGGCACGGCAGAGTCCTTCCCTCACTGGCTGGGTTCAACGCCCCCACGGGGTGCCGCTATTCCGCGGGAGACGGCCGGGACGCCTGCGACCTGCGCACCAGCTCGGCCCACACGTCCTTCACGCGCCGCTCCAGCTCCTCCAGCGGAACGTCGTTGTCGATCACGATGTCCGCGATCTCCCGGCGCTGCTCCCGCGTCGCCTGGGCGGCCATCCGTGCCCGGGCGTCCTCCTCGGTCATGCCGCGCAGCCGTACGAGCCGGTCGAGCTGGGTCTCGGGGGCGGCGTCGACGACGATCACCAGGTCGTACAGCGGCGCCAGGCCGTTCTCCGTGAGGAGCGGGACGTCGTGGAGGACCACCGCGTCCTTGGCGGCGGCCTCCTCCAGCTCGCGGGAACGGGTGCCCACCAGGGGGTGCACGATCGAGTTGAGGGTGGAGAGCTTCTCCGCGTCGGAGAAGACGATGGCGCCGAGGCGGGGCCGGTCCAGGCTGCCGTCGGCGGCGAGGATCTCCTCCCCGAAGGCCTCGACGACCGAGGCCAGCCCCGGCGTCCCGGGCGCGACGACCTCCCGCGCGATGCGGTCCGCGTCGATCAGCACGGCTCCGCACGCGACGAGCAGCCGTGACACCTCACTCTTGCCGGCACCGATGCCGCCGGTCAGGCCCACCTTCAGCATGTCCCGCAGCTTAGGCCCTGCCACTGACAGGGCCCTCGCCCGGGCCGTGTGACGGGATCAGTTGTCGCCTTCGCGTTCCGCCAGGAACTTCTCGAACTCCTGGCCGATCTCGTCCGCCGACGGGATGTCCACCGGCTCGGCGAGCATGTTGCCCCGGCTCTCGGCGCCCGCGACGGCGTCGTACTGGTGCTCCAGGCCCTCGATGAGCGCGCTGAGGTCCTCGTCGCCCTCGCGGATCTGCCGGTCGATCTCCGTCTGGGTGCGGTGGGCGTCCGAGCGGAGGGCGTGGGCGATGCCGGGCAGGACCAGTCCGGTCGCCGCCGTGATGGCCTCCAGGACCGTCAGGGCCGCGTCCGGGTAGGGGGAGCGGGCGATGTAGTGCGGGACGTGGGCGGCGACGCCCAGCACGTCGTGCCCCGCCTGGAGCAGGCGGTACTCGACGAGGGACTCGGCGCTGCCGGGCACCTGCGCCTCCTCGAACGGGCTCGGGTGGCCCGGGACGAGGTCGGTGCGGTTGCCGTGCGGGGTGAGGCCCACGGGCCGGGTGTGCGGGACGCCCATGGGGATGCCGTGGAAGTTCACGGAGAGCCGGACGCCGAGCCGCTCCACGATCTGCTTCACGGCGGCGGCGAAGCGCTCCCACTCCACGTCCGGCTCGGGGCCGGACAGCAGCAGGAAGGGCGCGCCGGTGGCGTCCTGCACGAGCCGCACCTCCAGGGCGGGGTCCTCGTAGTCGGTCCAGCGGTCGCGCTTGAACGTCAGCAGCGGGCGGCGGGCGCGGTAGTCCACGAGCCGGTCGTGGTCGAAGCGGGCGACGACCTGGTGGGGCAGGGAGTCGAGCACCCGGTCGACGATCTGGTCGCCCGTCTCGCCGGCGTCGATGTATCCGTCGAAGTGGTAGAGCATGACAAGTCCGGCCGACTCCTGGGCGAGCGTCATGTCGACGACGGCCAGCCCCTTCGGCTCCCAGGCGTACAAACCCTGCGGATCAAGCACAGTGACCGCTCCTCCTCGTGTCCACACCTCACAACGCCGTTGCGGGCGTGGGCATTCCCGCGGGAGGAGATTCATGATCTTGGCAGTGGGCGCAACGCCCCGTCAGGGGCGCGGGGAACTGCGCGACAACCCCCACGGCCCGAAGCCGAACGACGGCCCGACAACGCCAAGGGGCCGCACCTCGAAAGGTACGGCCCCTTGATCAGGAGCTACAGCTCAGTGGGCGTTCAGCTCTGCCCACCGGCCAGCTTCTCGCGCAGAGCGGCCAGCGCCTCGTCCGAGGCCAGCGCGCCGGAGTTGTCCGGGCCCTCGGAGGAGTACGAACCGCCGCCACCGCCGGACGCGGCCGGAGCGGCAGCCTCGCCACCCTCGGCAGCGGCCTTCTCGTCCGCCTCGCGGGACTTGATGACCTGCGCCTGGTGCTGCTCGAAGCGCTGCTGCGCCTCGGCGTACTGGGTCTCCCACGCCTCGCGCTGGGTCTCGTAGCCCTCGAGCCAGTCGTTGGTCTCGGGGTCGAAGCCCTCGGGGTAGATGTAGTTGCCCTGGTCGTCGTACGACGCGGCCATGCCGTAGAGCGTCGGGTCGAACTCGACCGAGGCCGGGTCCGAACCGAAGGACTCGTTGGCCTGCTTCAGCGAGAGGCTGATGCGACGGCGCTCGAGGTCGATGTCGATGACCTTGACGAAGATCTCGTCGTTGACCTGGACGACCTGCTCCGGGATCTCCACGTGGCGCTCGGCCAGCTCGGAGATGTGGACCAGACCCTCGATGCCCTCGTCCACGCGGACGAACGCACCGAACGGAACCAGCTTCGTGACCTTGCCGGGCACGACCTGGCCGATCTGGTGGGTGCGGGCGAACTGCTGCCACGGGTCTTCCTGGGTCGCCTTCAGCGACAGGGAGACACGCTCGCGGTCCATGTCGACGTCGAGGACCTCGACGGTGACTTCCTGGCCGACCTCGACAACCTCGGACGGGTGGTCGATGTGCTTCCAGGAGAGCTCGGAGACGTGGACCAGACCGTCGACGCCACCCAGGTCCACGAAGGCACCGAAGTTGACGATCGAGGAGACGACGCCGGAACGGACCTGACCCTTCTGGAGGGTCGTGAGGAACGTCTGGCGGACCTCGGACTGGGTCTGCTCGAGCCAGGCACGGCGGGACAGGACCACGTTGTTGCGGTTCTTGTCCAGCTCGATGATCTTGGCCTCGAGCTCCTTGCCCACGTAGGGCTGGAGGTCGCGGACGCGGCGCATCTCGACCAGGGAGGCCGGGAGGAAGCCACGGAGGCCGATGTCGAGGATGAGACCACCCTTGACGACCTCGATGACGGTACCGGTGACGATGCCGTCCTCTTCCTTGATCTTCTCGATGGTGCCCCAGGCGCGCTCGTACTGGGCGCGCTTCTTCGAGAGGATCAGGCGGCCTTCCTTGTCCTCCTTCTGGAGAACAAGGGCCTCGATCTCGTCACCGACGGCGACGACCTCGTTGGGGTCGACGTCGTGCTTGATCGAGAGCTCGCGGCTCGGGATGACACCTTCGGTCTTGTAACCGATGTCGAGCAGGACCTCGTCCCGGTCGACCTTCACGATGACGCCGTCGACGATGTCGCCGTCGTTGAAGTACTTGATCGTCTCGTCGATCGCGGCGAGGAAAGCTTCCTCGTTACCGATGTCGTTGACCGCTACCTGCGGAGTGGTAGAGGTGGTCTCGGTGCTGCTCGTCATGTGGGAAAGGGCTCCGGTACGGACAGTGAGTCGTAGGTACTGCTTACGCCGGGAGCCCGTTTCGCTCTGAAGAAGCCGGACAGCCAAGGAAGCGCCACACAAAACCACTGGTGGCGCCTCGACAACCGAGGGGACATACAACAGATGCGAGCGCGACCTGCTACGTCTGAGGTGCGCAGGCCCGCAGCGCAACTTGTAGCATACGGGGGCAGCCGGGCAGGGTCAATGCGCGAAGCCGCCCACGCGGGGCGGATCGCCGCATACCCGGCACAAGTCCTGTCGTTCGAGGCCACACAGGCCGTGCGACGCCCCCTTTTGTGCCACCGCCGGGGCCGGCTGGACGGAAGAGTACGACGAGGGAGCCGATCATCCAAGAGTCCGAAGCGTCCGAACCCGAGGCCACCCGGCGCGATGCCGATGTCACGGAAAGCTCCCGGGCCAATCGTGGCTGGTGGGACCGCAACGCGGACGAGTACCAGGTCGAGCACGGCACGTTCCTCGGCGACGACCGCTTCGTGTGGGGTCCCGAGGGTCTGGACGAGGTGGAGGCCGAGCTGCTCGGCCCGCCGGAGGAGCTGAAGGGCCGGGACGTCCTGGAGATCGGGGCCGGCGCCGCCCAGTGCTCGCGCTGGCTCACCGCCCAGGGCGCACGCCCGGTCGCCCTGGACATCTCGCACCGGCAGTTGCAGCACGCGCTGCGCATCGGCGGTTCCTTCCCTCTGGTGTGCGCCGACGCGGGGGCGCTCCCCTTCGCGGACGGCTCCTTCGACCTGGCCTGCTCGGCGTACGGGGCGCTGCCCTTCGTCGCCGATCCGCGCCTGGTCCTGCGCGAGGTGCGCCGGGTGCTGCGGCCCGGGGGCCGCCTGGTCTTCTCGGTGACGCATCCGATCCGCTGGGCCTTCCCGGACGAGCCGGGGCCGGAGGGACTGTCGGTGTCGGGCTCGTACTTCGACCGCACTCCCTATGTCGAGCAGGACGACGAGGGCCGGGCGGTCTACGTCGAGCACCACCGCACGCTGGGCGACCGCGTCCGCGACGTCGTCGCGTCGGGCTTCCGCCTCGTCGACCTGGTGGAGCCGGAGTGGCCCGCGTGGAACACCTCCGAGTGGGGCGGCTGGTCCCCGCTGCGCGGGAACCTGATCCCCGGTACGGCGATCTTCGTGTGCGAGCGGGACTGATCACACACACGCG
Source organism: Streptomyces luteogriseus (assembly GCF_014205055.1). Taxonomy (NCBI): domain Bacteria; kingdom Bacillati; phylum Actinomycetota; class Actinomycetes; order Kitasatosporales; family Streptomycetaceae; genus Streptomyces; species Streptomyces luteogriseus. The sequence continues at coordinate 6,550,094 of NZ_JACHMS010000001.1, read as the reverse complement.
CGTGGGACCTCGTCCCGGGCGTACGACACTGATGGCGTGATCCGTTACGACGCCCTGGAATCCCTGCCCGTGCGCGGGGCCCTGCCCGCCCTGGACGACGCCCTGGAGGGGCACGGCACCGCCGTCCTCGTGGCGCCGCCCGGCACCGGCAAGACGACCCTGGTGCCGCTGGCGCTGGCGGGACTGCTCGGGGAGGGGCCCGAGCGGCGGGTGATCGTGGCCGAGCCGCGGCGGATCGCGGCCAGGGCCGCGGCGCGGCGGATGGCGTGGCTGCTGGGCGAGAAGCCCGGCGAGAGCGTCGGCTACACCGTGCGCGGTGAACGGGTCGTGGGGCGGCACACGCGCGTGGAGGTCGTCACCACCGGTGTGCTGGTGCAGCGGCTGCAACGCGACCAGGAGCTGTCCGGTGCCGACGTGGTGGTGCTCGACGAGTGCCACGAGCGGCATCTGGACGCGGACACGGCGGCGGCGTTCCTGTGGGACGTGCGGCAGACACTGCGGCCGGAACTGCGGCTGGTGGCCGCCTCGGCGACGACCGACGCGCAGGGGTGGGCGCGGCTGCTGGGCGGGGCGCCGGTGGTCGAGGCCCAGGGGACGGCGTATCCGGTGGAGGCCGTGTGGGCGCCTCCGGTGCGGCCCGTACGCCCGCCGCACGGGATGCGGGTCGACCCGGCTCTCCTGACCCATGTGGCGTCCGTGGTGCGGCGGGCGCTGGCCGAGCGGGAGGGGGACGTGCTGTGTTTCCTTCCGGGCGTGGGCGAGATCGCCCGGGTCGCCGGGCAGCTGGGCGGACTCGGTGACGTCGAGGTGCTCCAGGTGCACGGGCGGGCGCCGGCGGCGGTGCAGGACGCGGTGCTGGCGCCCGGGGAGCGGCGGCGGGTCGTGCTGGCCACGTCCGTCGCGGAGTCGTCCCTGACCGTGCCCGGGGTGCGGGTGGTCGTGGACTCGGGGCTGGCGCGAGAGCCGCGGGTGGACCACGCGCGCGGGCTGAGCGCGCTGACGACCGTACGGGCCTCCCGGGCGGCCGGGCGGCAGCGGGCGGGGCGGGCCGGGCGTGAGGCGCCGGGCACGGTGTACCGCTGCTGGGCGGAGGCCGAGGACGCGCGGCTGCCGCGGTATCCGTCGCCGGAGATCAAGGTGGCCGACCTGACGGCGTTCGCGTTGCAGGTGGCGTGCTGGGGGGATCCGGACGCGTCCGGGCTGGCGCTGCTGGACGGGCCGCCGGGCGGGGCCATGACGGCGGCGCGGGAGGTCCTGACGGCGGTGGGGGCGGTGGACCCCGCGGGGCGGGCCACCGAGCGGGGCGTCGCCCTGTCCCGGCTGGGACTGCATCCGCGGCTGGGTCGGGCGTTGCTGGACGGGTCGGACGCGGTCGGTGCGGAGCGGGCCGCCGAGGTCATCGCGCTGCTCAGTGAAGAGGCTCCGCGGGAGTACGGGGACGATCTGGCGGGTGCGCTGCGTCGTGCGCTGCGTGGGGGTGACGCCTATGCGTCACGGTGGCGGAGTGAGGTCCGGCGGCTGCGGGGCGTCGTTTCCGGTGGTTCCCGCGAGACAGCGGCGGAAGCCGAGGCGCCGGCCGGTCTCTCCGTGGAGCAGCAGGCCGGGCTCGTCGCCGCTCTCGCCTTTCCCGAGCGGGTCGCCAGGACCGACGGCGGGTCGTACCTCATGGTGTCGGGAACCCGTGCCGAGGTCGGCGCCGGCAGCGCGCTGCACGGTTCCCCCTGGATCGCCGTCGCCCTGGCCGACCGGCCCGTCGGCAGGGGGCACGCGCGGGTGCAGCTCGGGGCGGTCGTCGACGAGGAGACGGCCCGGGTCGCGGCGGGGGCACTGCTGGAGGAGCGGGACGAGGTCGGCTGGGACGGCGGGGACGTCGTGGCGCGGCGGGTGGAGCGGCTGGGGGCGGTCGAGTTGGCGGTGCGGGCGCTGAAGGACGCCGATGCCGGGCTCGTGCGCGACGCGCTGCTCGACGGGCTGCGGCGGGAGGGGTTCGGGCTGCTGCGGTGGTCGGCGGAGGCCGATGCCCTGCGGCAGCGGCTCGCCTTCCTGCGGCTGCATCGCGGTGCGCCCTGGCCGGACGTGTCCGATGAGGCGCTCCACGCGCGCGTGGAGGAGTGGCTGGAGCCGGAGCTCGGCCGGGCGCGGCGGCGGGCCGATCTGGCGCGGATCGATGCCGGGGAGGCGCTCGCCCGGCTGCTGCCCTGGGCCTCCGGGGAGGCGGGGCGGCTCGACGAGCTGGCCCCGGAGCGGATGGCCGTGCCGAGCGGGTCGAGGATCCGGATCGACTACTCCCGGCCCGAGCAGCCCGTGCTGGCGGTGAAGCTGCAGGAGATGTTCGGGCTTCACGAGTCGCCCCGGGTCGCCGGGGTGCCGCTGCTCGTGCATCTGCTGTCCCCGGCGGGCCGGCCGGCCGCCGTCACCGCCGACCTCGCCTCGTTCTGGCGGGACGGCTACAAGGGTGTGCGGGCGGAGCTGCGGGGGCGGTATCCGAAGCATCCGTGGCCCGAGGACCCGGCGGCCGCCGAACCGACCCGGCACACCAACGCGCGGCTCAGGCGCTGACCGACGGCACTTCTTCGGCCGCCGAGGGGGCCGGTCCCGAGGGGCGGCGGCCACGGGCCTCCACGTAGAGCGCGAGGCCGAGCAGGAGGACGCCGAGGGCCAGGAATCCCCACGGCAGGTAGGACGTCATCAGCGCGATGAGCAGGCGCTGGGACGTCACCAGGTCGACGGTGTGGGTGATGTAGTCCTCGCGCATCTTCACGTGGCCGGCGAACGCGGTCACCTTGCCGCGGTCGCCGAGGAGGCTGCCGCCGCGCAGCTCCTCCTTGTGGATCTCCTCCCCGTACACGGGGGCGCCGGTGAGGGGTTCGACCCAGAACTTGCGGACCGTGGTGTACCAGCGGGTCGTGCCGGTCTGTTCCACCGCCTCGGGGGTGAGGCCCTCGACGGGCAGGGTCTTCGGGATCTTCACCTCGGTCCAGGGGATGGTCTGCTCGAAGTAGTAGACCTCCAGGCCGCGGAAGTCCTGGGTGCCCTTGTAGGTGATGGGCGCGGTGACGCGGGCCTGGGCGTCGAAGTAGTCGTAGTCCCGCTTCTCGGTCAGGAAGGGCCACTTGAACTCGATGCCCTGGCGGCGCACCGGGTCGCCGTCGACCATCTCGCCGGTGGCGTGGACGGGCTCCTGGGTGTGGGCGTCGAAGATGTAGCGCTCGGGGATCCTGGAGACCATCGTGCCGTCGGGGCCGACTACGTAGGACAGGCCGTCCCAGACGACGACGTCCCGGCCCGCCGACTCCTCGATCCGCTCGGAGGCCTCCACGTCGCCCTTGAGGGTCTGGACGATGGTGACCTTCGGGACCTTCTTCGCCTTCATGGTGCCGTAGTCGAGGAGGGTGGCGTCCTTCGCCTCCAGGACCATGTCCTGGTACTGGTTCGCGGGGACCTTGGCGAGGCGGGGGAAGGCGTACCAGCGCAGCAGCGGGGACAGGGCCGCGAAGAACACGGCGAGGGCGAGCAGGACCAGGCCGGCCTTGCGGCGCATCTCGGCCTCCCTCCCGGGCGGGGCGGTCAGGGGTGTGCGGGCACGGTCGTCAGCAGCGGCTTCGGTGATGTCCCGCCCGAGGGGGAACCGAGGGCGGTCAGGGTCCAGACCACGGCGAACGCGACGGCGAGACCGGTGGCGGCGGCGATGAGGGCGCGCATACGGAGCCTCCCCACGGGTCGTGACGGCCAGAACTGATGCACCGTCAGGTTGTTCGGCACCGTAGCAACGCGGGGCGGAGATGAGAACACGTTGCACACACAACGACGCCCCTCCTTGTAAGGAGGGGCGTCGTCTGTCGTACCTGGGAGCTACGCGCTCGGACTGGCCGACGGTGCCGGCGAGGACGTCTCGGCCGCCGCGACGGTCAGTTCGACGGTGAGCGTCGCGCCGCCTGCCGTGGTGACGCGGAGCAGGAACGTGCCGGTCGTGTCGTCCGCGTACAGCTCGGGCAGCTTCAGCAGGCCCTTCGCGTCCGTCTTGAGACCCGTGAGGGTACGGACGGGCTTGCCCTCGGCGTTCTTGAAGTAGGGGCCCTTGTCGGCGGCGGTCGGGTCGTCCGCCGACTTGATCAGTGTGGCGGTGGCCGCGACCCCGTCGGCGACGGCGCCCTTGTACGTGGCCTTCACCTCGACCTGGTTCGCGAACGTGCCGCCCGGGGCGCAGGTCAGCGCGGTGTCACCGGTGCGGGCGAGGGCGTCGGCGGCGCGCTCGGTGACCGTGGCCTTGTAGTCGAGCCCCGGGACGGCACGGCCCACCACGGTGGCGCGGACGGTGACGGTCCCGGTCTTCTCCCCCGCCCGCAGGGCGGGCGCGACGGCCACGCCGGAGCTGTTGGTGGCGACCGTGGCCACGTCCTCGCCGCCGGTGAAGGTGGTGTCCGTGTCTCCGACGATCGTGAAGCGGACCCTGACCTTGGCGACGGCCTTGCCGGCCTCCGTCTCGGCGCGGGTGCTGATCCGCCGGTCGAACGCGTCGCCGGCCATGGCGGTGAGCTTCGCGGTTCCGGCGTTCTCCAGGTGGTCCACCGTGTCGGTGGGGGTGGGGGGCGTGGTGGGCGGCGTGGACGGGGTGCCGGGCGGTGTGGTGGGCGGCTTCGGGGTCGTCGTGCCGCCCCCGGCGGGCTTGTCGGGCTTCCCCGGCTTGTCGTGCTTGGGGCCGGGCCCGGGCGTCGAGCCGGCCGGAGTCGTCGTGCCCGGGACGGTGGGTGTCGGGCTCGCGCCCGTGCCGTCGTCGCTGCGGTTGTCGGGGAGCGTGCCGGTGCCGTCCGGGACCTCGTGCGTGCCCTTGCGGTAGTAGTCCAGCCACCTCATGACGAGGTTCAGGTAGTCCCGCGAGTTGTTGTAGCTGAGGATCGCCCGGTCGAGCTCGCTCTGCTGGGAAAGGTCCCAGTTGTTGCGGCACAGGTAGTGGCCGGCGGCGAGCGCGGCGTCGTAGATGTTGTTGGGGTCCTTCTTGCCGTCGCCGTTGCCGTCGCGGCCCGCCCAGGCCCAGGTGGAGGGGATGAACTGCATGGGACCGACGGCCTGGTCGTAGGAGCTGTTGCCGTCGTACGCGCCGTCGTCGGTGTCCTTGATGAGGGCGAAGCCGTTGCCGTCGAGCTGCGGGCCCAGGATCTTCTTGATGGTGGTGCCGTCGGCGTCGACGCGGCCGCCGCGGGCCTGCCCCGACTCCACCCGGCCGATGGCCGCGAGGAGTTGCCAGGGCAGGTTGCAGCCGGGCTTGGCCTCGCGCAGCGTGGCCTCGGCCTTCTTGTAGGCGTCGAGGACGGTCGCGGGGATGCCGGCTTCCGTCGCGCCCGCGCCACCGGGGGCGGGCCCCGTGGAGGGAGACGGGTTCGGGCTCTTGAGCGGGGGCAGGTCCGTGTAGTACGGCGAGTTGCCGGTGGCGCTGCCGTCGGAGGCACTCGCCTCGGGAGAGGGGGTGGCGTCGGCAGCGGCCTGTCTGCCGTGGTCGTTCACGCCCGGAGCCTGGGAGGCGGACAGGGCCGCGACCGCCACCGCGGCCACGGCTGTGGTCGCCGCCCCCTTGCGCAGCCTCCTGCCGAATTGCGCCGCCATAGAGTGAACCCCTCCCGTGGACGCCCGGGCGTCCGGTCTACGTCTGCAGTGTTCGCCCTGTTGTGACGATCCAACCGCCCGAGGGGTTGCCCTCCGACGGCCACAACTCTGTTCTCCTGCGTGCTCTGCTCTTTACCGCCTTTACCGCGGTCACGCGTTCGACGCGCTCCCCGCGTGACGACTCTGGCGACCCTACGACAACTTCCTTTGCTCGGGCACCCGTTCGTGACCGCTTTTCACCAGTTGGTCAAGTGCGCCCGTGACGTCGTCGGCCTGGCGGCATCCCGCATACTGGGCCACTGTCCGCCGGGAGCCCCTGCCTGGCGCAACGACCGTCGCGAGGAGCCGAGTTGCCGTTCACGCTGAGCCATGCGGCGGCCGTACTGCCCGCCGTCCGCACCGACGGCACCGGCCGGGGGTCGTTGGTGCCCGCCGTGCTCGTGGCGGGGTCCTTCGCGCCCGACATGACCTACTACGCGGCGAGTGTGCTGTCCGGTGCGATGGAGTTCGGGGACGTCACGCATTCGGTCCCGGGGGTCTTCACGGTCGATGTGCTCATCGCCTGGGCGCTGGTGGCGCTGTGGTTGCTGGTGCGTGAGCCGCTCGTGGCGTTGCTGCCGCGGGCCCGGCAGGGACGGGTGGCGGCCCTGCTGCGGTGCGGGTCGCCCCGCGCGCGGGTGCGGGCGTCGCTGGTGGCGCGGTGGTACGCGTCCGCGGTGCTCGGTGCGCTGACCCATGTGGTGTGGGACGCGTTCACGCATCTCGACCGGTGGGGGATGCGGCTGTTCCCGGTACTGGGCCGGGAGGTGGCGGGCTCACCCCTGTACTGGTATTTGCAGTACGGCGGTTCGGCGGTGGCCGCGGTCGTGATCGCCGTGTTCGCGGCGCACGCGCTGCGGCGGGCGCCCGTGTGCGAGCCGGTGGGTGTTCCCGTGCTGGCGGTCCGGGACCGATGGGCGGCCGCTGCCGTCATCGGCGGCTTCGCGCTGGTGGGGGCGGTACAGCGGGCGTCACGGTGGTGGGCGTACTGGGGCTCGGCCGCGAAGCCGTGGGAGATCGTTCCGACGGTGTGCTTCGGCGCGGGCGCGGGACTCGTCCCGGCGCTGCTGCTCTACGCCGTGGGGGTCAGGGTGCGGCGTCCGGTTCCGGCCCCCGCCGGTCCTGCCCCTGCCGCCGAGACGGAGCCGAGCCGCCCGGCCGCTCGCTGAGGGCGCTGCCGGTCGTCGTGATGTACACGGTGATGGTGGTGTGCGCGGGGCGGGGGCGTGGGAGCAGGGTGAGGACCAGGGCCAGGTAGTCGCGGGCCAGTCGAACCCAGGGGCGGGAGGGCTTGCCCGGGGGTTCGGGGGTGCAGGGGATTCGGGCCTCGGTGGGTACGTCGCCGGTGACGGCGGTCAGACCGGAAACGGTCAGTGTGCTGTCGGCGCCGATGACGGCGGTGAGGGCAGCCAGAGCGTCCGTGCCGGTGAGGCCGGTGAGGGTGGCGAGAGCATCTGCGTCGGCAAGGCCCGTGAGAGCAGCCAGAGCATCCGCGTCGGCGAGACCGGTGAGAGCAGCCAGAGCATCGGTGCCGACGAGACCCGCGAGAGCAGCCAGAGCATCCGTGCCGACGAGACCCGCGAGAGCAGCCAGAGCATCCGTGCCGACGAGACCCGTGAGAGCAGCCAGAGCATCCGTGCCGGCGAGCGCCGGGGCGGCCGTCGGGTCATCCGTGCCGGCGAGCGCCGTCGCATCGGTCAGGGCGCCGGTGCCGGCGGAGCCGGTCGGCCGCCGTCCGCGGGTGGCCAGGCGCTGCCGGAGGTCCGCCGTCGTGTGGCGCAGGGCCGAGGTGAAGGTGACGGGGACGCGAACCGTACTCGCGGCGGCCTCGAACGCCGGGACCGGCGGCAGTGCCACGCCTGGTCTCGTGCGGCTGAGGAACGTGCGTATACCCATGCCCCGCATCTTTGCGAGCACCATGGGCGGAGGCGCCTTCTCGGGGTCCACGCGAGTGATGGTTTCAGCGGGCCGGGGCCGGGGCGGAGCCGGGGGCCGGGACAAGCCGGCGCCCCGGCTGAGGGGTGACCCCCGGGGCGCTGCTCAGGCAGGGCGAACGGCGCTGCTGCGGAGGCGGGAGCGGAGTGCCCCGGGCGGATGTGGCGTGACCCCGGCACCTCCGGCCGGCGCGGGAGCCCTGTGCGGGGGGCCTCCGGCCCGTAGGAGAGCCCGCGCGGGCAGCCTCCAGCGAAAGGGGAGCCCGGCGCCACCTGCCTCCGCCGACACGCGAACCCGGCGCGGGCGGCCTCCGACCAGCACGGGAACCCGGCGCGGGCGGCCTCCGGCCGACACGCGAGCCCCGTGTCGGCGGCTCAGGCGAGCGCCGCTGTCCGGTAGAGGCGAACCCGGGCCGCATGGCCGAGCCGGACCCGGCTGCGGCTTCGGCCCGGCGCGGGGCTCGTCCCGGCGCCGATCTCCACCCCGCCCCGCCCGGTCGACCCCCGCCGTCGGACCTCGCCCCGACCGAAACCCTCGGTGCCTCTGCCCAGACGCACCCCCGCGCCTCTGCCCTGCGGAGTCCGCCGCCCCGCCGACGCGGTACCCGGGCCACGGGAAACCCCCCGCGCACCCGGGTCACCGCACCCGCCCGATACGCCCGATCCACCCGGCGGGCTAGTGTGCCGCCGACTCCCAGTCCGGGCCCGCACCCACCGAGACGCCCAGCGGGACGCGGAGGTGGACGGCGTCGGCCATCTCACGGCGGACCAGTTCCTCGGCGGCGGCCCGCTCGCCGGGGGCGATCTCCAGCACGATTTCGTCGTGGACCTGGAGGAGCATGCGGGAGGCGAGGCCCGCTTCCTTCAGGGCGTCGTCGACCTTGAGCATGGCGATCTTGACGATGTCGGCCGCGGTGCCCTGGATCGGCGCGTTGAGGGCCATCCGCTCGGCGGCCTCGCGGCGCTGGCGGTTGTCGCTGTTGAGGTCGGGGAGGTAGCGGCGGCGTCCGAAGAGCGTCGCCGTGTAGCCCGTGGCCCGGGCCTCGTCGACCGCCCGGCGCAGATAGTCCCGTACACCGCCGAACCGCTCGAAGTAGGCGTCCATCAGGGCACGGGCCTCCGCCGCCTCGATGTTCAGCTGCTGGGACAGGCCGAAGGCGGACAGTCCGTACGCCAGGCCGTACGACATGGCCTTGATCTTGCGGCGCATCTCGGCGTCCACCGCGTCCGGCTCGACCGCGAAGACCTGGGAGGCGGCCGTGGTGTGCAGGTCCTCGCCCGAGGTGAAGGCCTCGATCAGGCCCTCGTCCTCGGAGAGGTGGGCCATCACGCGCAGTTCGATCTGGCTGTAGTCGGCCGTCATCAGCGACTCGAAGCCCTCGCCGACGACGAAGCCGCGGCGGATGGCGCGGCCCTCGTCGGTGCGGACCGGGATGTTCTGCAGGTTCGGGTCGGTCGAGGACAGGCGGCCGGTGGCGGCGACCGTCTGGTTGAACGTGGTGTGGATGCGGCCGTCCGCGGCGATCGTCTTGATCAGACCCTCGACGGTCACGCGGAGCTTGGCCTGCTCACGGTGGCGGAGCATGATCACCGGGAGCTCGTTGTCCGTCTGGCCGGCGAGCCAGGCGAGGGCGTCGGCGTCCGTGGTGTAGCCGGTCTTGGTCCGCTTGGTCTTGGGCAGGGCCAGCTCGCCGAAGAGGACCTCCTGGAGCTGCTTGGGCGAGCCCAGGTTGAACTCGTGCCCGGCCGCCGCGTGGGCCTCCTTGACCGCCTGCTGGACGGCGCCGGCGAACATCTGCTCCATGGCCTCCAGGTGGGACCGGTCGGCCGCGATGCCGTGCCGCTCCATGCGGGCGAGCAGCGCGGACGTGGGCAGCTCCATGTCACGCAGGAGGTCGGCGGCGCCGACCTCCTCCAGGCGGCCCTCGAAGGCCTGGCCCAGGTCGAGGACGGCCCGGGCCTGGATCATCAGGGCCTCGGCCTCGGCGCCGTCGTCCGCGCCGAAGGCGAGCTGGCCGTCGGCCGCGGCGGCCGGGGTCAGCTCGCGGTGCAGGTACTCCAGGGACAGTGCGTCCAGGTCGAAGGAGCGGCGGCCCGGCTTGACCAGGTAGGCGGCGAGCGCGGTGTCCATGCGCACGCCCTCGACGCTCCAGCCGTGCTCGGCGAAGACGCGCATGGCGCCCTTGGCGTTGTGGAGGATCTTGGGCCGCCCGGCGTCGGCGAGCCAGGCCGCGAAAGCCTGCTCGTCGGCCTCGTCGAGTTCGGCGGGGTCGAACCACGCGGCGGGCCCCTCGGGCGCGGCGAGGGCCACTTCGGCGACCGAGCCGGTGCCGAGCGCCCAGGTGTCGACCGTGGCGATGCCGAGGGGCTGCGTGCCGTGCTCGGTGAGCCAGGCGGACAGCTCGCCGGTGCCGAGCACCGTGCCGTCCAGCTCCACGCCCTCGGAGCTGACCGGGGTGGTCTCGGCCTCCTCGGCGCCCGGGTCGACGGCGAAGAGCCGCTCGCGCAGCGACGGGTTACGGATCTCCAGGGTGTCCAGGATCATCGCGACGGCCTTGCGGTCGTAGGCCGCGCGCTCCAGGTCGGTGACCCCCTTGGGGAGCTCCACCCGGCGCTCCAGCTCGGTGAGCCGGCGGTTGAGCTTGACGGACTCCAGGTGGTCGCGGAGGTTCTGGCCGGCCTTGCCCTTGACCTCCTCGACGCGCTCGACGAGCTCGGCGAAGGAGCCGAACTGGTTGATCCACTTCGCGGCGGTCTTCTCGCCGACGCCGGGGATGCCGGGGAGGTTGTCGGAGGGGTCGCCGCGCAGGGCAGCGAAGTCGGGGTACTGCGCGGGCGTCAACCCGTACTTCTCGAATACCTTCTCCGGGGTGAAGCGGGTCAGCTCGGAGACGCCCTTGGTCGGGTACAGCACGGTGGTGTGCTCGCTGACCAGCTGGAAGGAGTCGCGGTCGCCGGTGACGATCAGCACCTCGAAGCCCGCGGCCTCGGCCTGGGTGGCGAGCGTGGCGATGACGTCGTCCGCCTCGAAGCCGTCCACCGCGAAGCGCTGGGCGCCCATCGCGTCCAGGAGCTCGCCGATCAGCTCGACCTGGCCCTTGAACTCGTCCGGGGTCTTGGAGCGGTTCGCCTTGTACTCCGTGAACTCCTGGGACCGCCAGGTCTTGCGGGAGACGTCGAAGGCGACCGCGAAGTGCGTGGGCGCCTCGTCGCGCAGCGTGTTGGCGAGCATCGACGCGAAGCCGTAGATCGCGTTCGTCGGCTGACCCGTCGCGGTGGTGAAGTTCTCCGCGGGCAGCGCGAAGAACGCTCGGTAGGCCAGCGAGTGCCCGTCCATGAGCATCAGTCGCGGCCGGCTGCCGCCGGAGGTCTTGTCGGTCGTCTTCGATGCTGTCTCTGCCACGCCCCCGATCCTGCCACGCCCCACTGACAGTCGGTCCCGCCCCCACGCGTGCCGGGCTCGGGTGCGCCCCGCGGGAGACGCCGCTCACCCCGCCTTCGCCGCCTCGCGGCCCGACCCGCGGCCCCGCGGGAGACCCCGCTCACCCCGACGTCGCCACCTCCCGACCCGACCCGCGGCCCCGCAGGGGGCCCACTCACCCGCCATCGCCGATTCCCAACCCCACCCGCAACCCCGCAGGAGACCCCACACACCGGCCGACGCCCCCGGCCCGCCCCCCGGCCCGCAGGGATCCGGCTCACCCGCCGACGCCACTCCCCAACCCACCCGCCACCCCGCAGGAGACCCCACACACCCGCCGACCCCCCGGCCCGACCACAACCGCTGTCACCACCGCGTGGGAGGATCGGAGACGTACCTCGCAGCGCAGTCGAAGGGGAGTGTGCGATGGCGTCGAAGCCGCCCAAGAGCGATCCGGTCCAGGACGCGCCGCAGGTCGCCGGGCCGAAGCACGCGGCCGCGGGGCTGCCGGCCATCGGGCACACGCTGCGGATCGCCCAGCAGCAGATGGGCGTGAAGCGCACCGCTCTGACGCTGCTGAGCGTGAACCAGAAGGACGGCTTCGACTGCCCGGGCTGCGCCTGGCCCGAGCCGGAGCACCGGCACAAGGCGGAGTTCTGCGAGAACGGCGCGAAGGCCGTGGCCGAGGAGGCCACCCTGCGCCGGGTCACGCCGGAGTTCTTCGCCGCGCACCCGGTCGCCGACCTGGCCGGCCGCAGCGGCTACTGGCTGGGGCAGCAGGGCCGGCTCACCCACCCCATGTACCTCCCCGAGGGCGGCTCGCACTACGAGCCGGTCACCTGGGAGCGCGCCTTCGACATCATCGCTGAGGAGATCGACGCACTCGCCTCCCCGGACGAGGCCGTCTTCTACACCTCCGGCCGCACGAGCAACGAGGCCGCGTTCCTCTACCAGCTGTTCGCCCGCGAGCTCGGCACGAACAACCTCCCCGACTGCTCGAACATGTGTCACGAGTCGTCCGGCTCGGCCCTGTCGGAGACGATCGGCATCGGCAAGGGCAGTGTCCTGCTGGAGGACCTCTACAAGGCCGACCTGATCATCGTCGCCGGGCAGAACCCGGGGACGAACCACCCGCGCATGCTGTCCGCGCTGGAGAAGGCAAAGGACAACGGCGCGCGGATCATCAGCGTCAATCCGCTGCCGGAGGCGGGTCTGGAGCGCTTCAAGAACCCGCAGACCCCTCAGGGCATGGTCAGGGGCGCCGCGCTCACGGATCTGTTCCTGCAGATCCGCATCGGCGGCGACCAGGCCCTCTTCCGCCTGCTGAACAAGCTGATCCTGGAGACGGACGGCGCGGTCGACGAGGCGTTCGTGCGGGAGCACACGCACGGCTACGAGGAGTTCACCGAGGCCGCCCGCGCCGCCGACTGGGACGAGACGCTCGCGGCGACCGGCCTGAGCCGGGAGGACATCGAGAAGGCCCTGCGGATGGTCCTGGCCTCCGAACGCACCATCGTGTGCTGGGCGATGGGCCTCACCCAGCACAAGCACTCCGTCCCCACGATCAGGGAAGTCGTCAACTTCCTCCTGCTGCGCGGCAACATCGGGCGTCCGGGCGCGGGCGTGTGCCCGGTTCGCGGGCATTCGAACGTGCAGGGCGACCGCACGATGGGCATCTTCGAGCGGCCCGCTCCGGCGTTCCTCGACGCCCTGGAGAGGGAGTTCGGCTTCGCGCCCCCGCGTGAGCACGGCTATGACGTCGTGCGCGCCATCCGCGCCCTGCGCGACGGCGAGGCGAAGGTCTTCTTCGCCATGGGCGGCAACTTCGTCTCGGCGTCCCCCGACACGGACGTCACCGAGGCGGCCATGCGCCGGGCCCGGCTGACCGTGCACGTGTCGACGAAGCTGAACCGCTCGCACGCGGTCACGGGCGCGCGGGCCCTGATCCTGCCGACGCTGGGCCGTACCGAGCGCGATCTCCAGGGCGGCGGCGAGCAGTTCGTGACGGTCGAGGACTCGATGGGCATGGTGCACGCCTCGCGGGGCCGCCTGGAGCCCGCGAGCCGGCACCTGCTGTCGGAGCCGGCCATCGTCAGCCGGCTCGCCCGCCGCGTGCTCGGCGAGGACAGCCGCACGCCGTGGGAGGAGTTCGAGAAGGACTACGCGACGATCCGGGACCGCATCGCGCGCGTGATCCCGGGCTTCGAGGACTTCAACGCGCGCGTGACGGGTTCTGCTGGTCGCCCCGGCGGCTTCGCCCTCCCCCACGCCCCGCGCGACGAGCGCCGCTTCCCCACGGCCACCGGCAAGGCCAACTTCACCGCCGCGCCCGTGGAGTACCCGGAGCTGCCCGAGGGCCGCCTGCTGCTGCAGACGCTGCGCTCGCACGACCAGTACAACACCACGATCTACGGCCTCGACGACCGCTACCGGGGCATCCGGAACGGCCGCCGGGTGGTGCTGGTGCACCCCGAGGACGCGCGGGCCCTGAAGCTGGCGGACGGCGCGTACGTCGACCTGGTCGGCGAGTGGAAGGACGGGGTGGAGCGCCGGGCACCCGGTTTCCGCGTCGTGCACTACCCGACGGCCCGGGGCTGTGCCGCCGCGTACTACCCGGAGACCAACGTGCTGGTGCCGCTGGACGCCACGGCGGACACCAGCAACACCCCGGCCAGCAAGTCCGTGGTGGTGCGTCTGGAACAATCGGCCACCGACTGAGCGTTCGCTCAGTGACACAGGCAGCCGAGTGACGAGGACGAACGGAGCCGGGCCCGATGGGTGAGCAGCAGCATGTGAAGTTCCCGCAAGAGGTCATCGACGAGTACGCCGCGCTCGGCGTGGACCTCCTGGCCCTGTTCTCCGCGGGCCACCTGGGGAACCGGATGGGCGTCCAGATCTCCGAGGCGTCGGCGGACCGGGTCGTCGGCACCATGCCGGTGGAGGGCAACACCCAGCCCTACGGACTGCTGCACGGCGGGGCCTCCGCGGTGCTGGCCGAGACCCTGGGCTCGATCGGGTCGATGCTGCACGGCGGCAGCTCCAAGATCGCCGTGGGCGTCGACCTGAACTGCACCCACCACCGAGGGGTGCGCTCCGGTCTGGTCACGGGCGTGGCCACGCCCGTGCACCGGGGCCGGTCGACCGCCACGTACGAAATCGTCATCACGGACGAAAGCGACAAAAGGGTGTGCACGGCCCGGCTGACCTGCCTCCTGCGCGATGTGAGGCCGGGCGACGAGGAACTCATCCGCGGCGCGAACTGACCCGCGCGGTCCGGCCGGCATAGGGAAAACCCTGGAGGGGCGGGCGCGCTCTTGTCGCGACCGCCCCGCTGGCCTTTCACTGGCGCCACCCCCACAGGAGAAGACCCGTCCCACCCGCAGAAGGGTTTCTCTTGACCTCCGTACGCGCCTTCTCCGTCACCGCCGCGGCCTGCGCCACCGTGCTCGCCACCGCGCTGCCGTCCTCCGCCGTCAACTCCTACAACGCCGCGCCCGCCCCCGAACGCACCGAGGTCGGCGCGCTCGTGGCCACCTGGGACGACGACGGCGACCCCGCGACCCCCGACCGGGTCGACTGGGTCTGCTCCGGCACCATGGTCGACGCGGACACCTTCCTGACCGCCGCGCACTGCACCTCGGACTGGCCCGACAACGTGCGGTTCCACGTCTCCCTCGACCAGGACGTGCAGTCCGGACTGGACGCGGCGGCGAAGAAGCACCCGGGCGATCCGGCCGCGCAAGCCGCCGCCGTCGCCGTCCGGGGCACCGCGCACACGCACCCCGACTACCCCGGGCCCGCCGCCGACACCCACGACATCGCGGTGATCCAGCTGCCCGCCGCCGAGATGAAGGCCCGCTGGAGCTTCACGCCGGCCACCCTGCCCACCGCGAACCAGCTCGGCGAGCTCGGCCCGCAGGGCCTGAACACCACCGACTGGCTCGTCGCCGGATACGGCACCCAGGAGGCCGTCAACGGCCCCGGCGGCCAGACCCACCCGGGCGGCGGCGTCCGGATGAAGGCACCCGTCACCTTCAACGCCCTCAACGACTCCTGGGCCCGGCTCGCGATGACCGCGCCGCAGGGCAACGGAGGCGCCTGCTACGGCGACTCGGGCGGCCCCAACTTCGCGGTGATCGGCGGCCGGAGCATCCTCGCCGCCACCACCATCACCGGCGACACCCCCTGCTACGCGACCAACGTGACGTACCGCCTGGACACCCCCGGCGCCCGTGCCTTCCTCTCGCCGTTCGTGAAGCTGCCGTAGCCCGCACACCACCGCACGACGCACCGCACCACCGCACCCGCACGACGCACCGCCCCGCCGCACCGCGCCCCCGGCGCAGCGGCGGGGCACCGTCGCCTTTCCCCACCCCGGCCCCCTCCCCTACCGTGACCCCGTGAGGCTGCGGCCATGAGTGGCACCGGCCCGCCGAACCGGCCAACTCGACGGACTCCAGCCGCAGTTGGGACACCATCGGCACCGACGCACCATGCCCGGCAGACCTGTTCGCCGACCGCCGGCGCAGACCTCGGTCGCGCCGAATCCCCCAACCCACCGGAAAAGGCGGGCCGTTTCCGGTTCACCGTCACCGTGCTCCGCGGCCCCTCCGTCACCCTCACGGTCGCCGGCACTTCCCACCCGGGCCTCACCGCCCACGCCGTTCCCGACCCGGCCGTCACCGTGCCGGCCCGCGGCACACCCCGCGCCATCACCGTGGAAATCACCGTTTCCGATCACCCGGCGCTCCCCCCGGAAGTCGACCACCCCCATTTCTCGGCGTAACGCTGCGTAACGCGCGCGCAATACATCGCCACAGCCTCATCTTCGGCCGCGGCTACGCCCGGGACCTTTCCGATCTCTTCCGGGCCGCCCGCGGGCCCAGTACCGCATGATCTCAGCCACGGCCAACCGGAAGTGCGAGTTCTCAGAATGCGGACCTCGGCGAAAATCCACCAAACCCGCCGAGAGGGTCCCCGGCCGAGACCAGGCATCCACCCCGTCATAACAAGAAAGTCACAAGCGAGCCCGCGCCGCTGACCCTGCCCTGAAACCGGGCTTAGAGTCACGGCCAGTCACCGCCTCCATCGGGAGTTCGGTACCAGCGCGGCACTCACCCCCCGACCAGGGCGGGGCCTGCCTGTGAAAGGACTGATTGTGCGACAGCGTTCCTTGGTGATTCTTACCTCCGTTCTCACGACCGGAGCTCTGACTCTCACCGCCTGCGGCTCCCGAGACGACAGCGGTGACAAGGGCGGAGACGGCGGGAGCGACACCACGTTCACCATCGGCGTGGACGCCCCCCTCTCCGGTGAGAACTCCACCACCGGCCTCGGCATCCAGTACGGCGCCCAGATAGCCGTCGACGACGCCAACAAGAACAACTGGGTCCCGGGCGTGAAGTTCAAGCTCAAGGCCCTCGACGACAAGGCGCAGCCCGCCACCGGCCAGTCCAACGCCACCGCACTGACCGGCGACAAAACGGTCGTCGGCGCCGTCGGCCCGCTGAACTCCGGCGTCGCCCAGACGATGCAGCAGGTGTTCGCCTCGGCCAACATGGCCCAGATCTCCCCCGCGAACACGGCCCCCGAGCTGACCCAGGGCAAGAACTGGCAGACGGACAAGAAGCGCCCGTTCAAGACCTACTTCCGCACCGCCACCACCGACGAGCTGCAGGGCAGCTTCGCCGCCGGCTACGCGTACAACGGCCTCAAGAAGAAGAAGGCCTTCGTCGTCGACGACAAGCAGACCTACGGCGCCGGCCTCGCGAAGATCTTCAACGAGCAGTACAAGAAGCTCGGCGGCAAGGTCGTCGGCACCGACCACGTCAACACCGGCGACAAGGACTTCGGCTCCCTCGTCACCAAGATCAAGAACTCCGGCGCCGACCTGCTCTACTACGGCGGCCAGTACGACGAGTCCGCGCTGATCACCAAGCAGCTCAAGGACGCCGGCGTCAAGATCCCGCTGTTCGGCGGCGACGGCATGTTCGCCTCCACCTACATCGAGGCCGCCGGCAAGTCCTCCGAGGGCGACCTCGCCACCGCCATCGGCGTCCCCGCCGACACCCTGCCCGCGGCCAAGACGTTCATCCAGACGTACAAGGACAAGGGTTACAAGGGCGACTACGGCGCGTACGGCGCCTACGCCTACGACGCCACCACCGCCATCATCAAGGCCGTCAAGGCCGCGGCCGACGCCAACGGCGGCAAGGTGCCCACCGACATCAACGACCTGCGCTCCAAGGTCGTCGACGGTGTCCAGAAGTCCGACTTCGAAGGCCTCACCGGCAAGATCTCCTTCGACCAGTACGGCGACACCACCAACAAGCAGCTGACGGTCTACCAGGTCGAGAAGGGTGCCTGGAAGGACGTGGAGACCGGCACCGCCGACCTGAAGTAGTCCGGCCCGCCACAACGCCACACCACGGGCCGCGCGGAAGGGGACCCCGACCGCGCGGCCCGTTTCCACACCCCCACACAGCACACGACCACGCACACATCCAGTGCACACGACCACCAGCGACATGGAGGCCATGCGGTGAACACCCTGCCGCAGCAGCTGGCCAACGGGCTGCTTCTAGGCTCGATGTACGGGCTGATCGCCATCGGCTACACGATGGTGTACGGCATCGTCCAGCTCATCAACTTCGCGCACGGCGAGATCTTCATGACCGGGGCCTTCGGCGCCCTCACGGTCTACTTCTACATCCTGCCCGACGGCACCTCGATGGCCCTCGCCGTACCCCTCATGCTCCTCGGCGGCGCCATCGTGGCCATCCTCATCGCCGTCGGAGCGGAACGGTTCGCCTACCGACCACTGCGCGGAGCACCACGCCTGGCACCGCTCATCACGGCCATCGGCCTCTCCCTGGCCCTCCAGGAGGTCGTGCGCAACTTCTACCCCGGCGCCGACCGCGCCCGCGCCTTCCCCGGCCTCGACGCCACCCACGACATCGGCTCCGTCACCATCAAGGACGCCGACATCTTCCTCATCGTCGCCGCCATCCTCTGCATGGCCGCCCTCGCGATCTTCGTCCGCCGCAGCCGCACCGGCCGCGCCATGCAGGCCACGGCGCAGGACCCCGACACGGCGCAGCTGATGGGCATCGACACCAACCGCATCATCGTCATCGCCTTCGCCATCGGCGGCTTCTTCGCCGCCGTCGCCGCCGTCGCCTACGGACTCAAGTACGGCAACGTCGACTACCGCATGGGCTTCCTCATGGGCCTCAAGGCCTTCACCGCGGCCGTCCTCGGCGGCATCGGCAACATCTACGGCGCCATGCTCGGCGGCATCGTCCTCGGCATCGCCGAAACCCTGGCCTCCGCCTACATCGACGAGATCCCGGGCATGCAGCAGCTCGGCGGCCAGAGCTGGGCCAACGTCTGGGCCTTCTGCCTCCTCATCCTCGTGCTCCTCTTCAGGCCACAAGGCCTGCTCGGCGAGCGCGTCGCGGACAGGGCGTGATGACATGACCGAGACGACCAAAACCCCCGTGCCGGACGCCGTCCCCACCCCGACGCCCGCACCGCGCGGACTCATACCGCTGCCCACCGCGGCCGCCCGCGCCCTGCTGCTCGCCGGCGGCATCGCCACCGCCGCCTCCGCGTACCTCGCCTGGACCTGGACCGCCGAATTCCCCGGCGACCTCACCTTCAACGGCTACCCCGGTGGCCTGCAGTGGCTGACCTTCACCGCCGGCGTCCTCACCGCCCTGTTCGCGCTCGCCTCCTACGGCATCCGCGGCCTCGGCTGGCTCCTGCCCGCCCGCAACAACGCGCCACTCGTCCTCACCGCACTCGGCGGCTTCACCGTCACCTGGTTCACCGTCATCGCCATCAGCGCCAAGCTCGGCGGCGTCGTCAACCTCGAACCCGGCGGCTGGATCGCGGCCATCGCCTCCCTGCTGCCCGTCCTCGGCGCCTTCGCCCTCCCCCAGGAGCGCACCGGCACCGACGGCACCAAGGAAGCCATCAAGGCCTACATCGCCAAGCCCGACCGCATCCCCGCCGCCCAGGCCATCGCGCCCTGGATCCAGCGGGCCATCATCACCGTGGTCACCATCATCGGCCTCGGCGTCTTCACCTACGGCATCGACACCGAGTACGGCGAACTCTTCATCGGCTACCTCTTCGTAGTCACCTTCGCCATGTGGGCCCTGCACACCGCCGGCCTCATGGACCGCTTCTCCGCGCTCGTCGCCGCCAACCGCAGCTTCACCCTCGCCATGGGCTTCGCCGCGGCCATCGCCTTCCCCTTCACCCAGACCGACGACCACTACGCCAACATCGGCGTCAACATCCTGATCTTCGGGACCGTCGCCCTCGGCCTCAACATCGTCGTCGGCCTCGCCGGACTCCTCGACCTCGGATACGTCGCCTTCCTCGGCGTCGGCGCCTACACCGCCGCCCTC
Organism: Streptomyces luteogriseus; assembly: GCF_014205055.1. Taxonomy (NCBI): domain Bacteria; kingdom Bacillati; phylum Actinomycetota; class Actinomycetes; order Kitasatosporales; family Streptomycetaceae; genus Streptomyces; species Streptomyces luteogriseus. The sequence continues at coordinate 6,530,682 of NZ_JACHMS010000001.1, read as the reverse complement.
GTCTCCGGCTCCGAGTTCTCCACCATCTCCGGCGTCCACCTGCCCTTCTGGGCCTCCGCACTGGCCGGCGCCGCCGCGTCCCTCGTCTTCGGCGTCCTCATCGGCGCCCCGACCCTGCGACTGCGCGGCGACTACCTCGCCATCGTCACCCTCGGCTTCGGAGAGATCTTCCGCATCGCCGTCAACAACATGGACGGCGACTCCGGACCCGACGTCACCAACGGCCCGAACGGCATCGCCAACATCCCCGACCTGAACTTCTTCGGCTTCAACTTCGGCCAGGCCCACGACATCGGCGGCTTCACCCTCGGCCGCTTCGCCAACTACTACCTGCTGATGGTCCTCATCATGGCCATCGTGGTCCTCGTCTACACCCGCGCCGCCGACTCCCGCATCGGCCGCTCCTGGATCGCCATCCGCGAGGACGAGACCGCCGCCACCGCCATGGGCATCAACGGCTTCCGCGTCAAGCTCGTCGCCTTCGCCCTCGGCGCCGCCCTCGCCGGCCTCGCCGGCACCGTCAGCGCCCACGTCACCTACAGCGTCGTCCCCACGCCGTACCAGTTCGCCGGCTCCACCCCGCCCAACTCCGCGTTCCTCCTGGCCGCGGTCGTCCTCGGCGGCATGGGCACCGTGGCCGGACCGCTCCTCGGCGCGGCCCTGCTCTACCTGCTCCCCGAGAAGCTGGTCTTCCTCCAGGACAAGTCGCTCCTCGCCTTCGGCATCGCGCTCATCCTCCTGATGCGCTTCCGCCCCGAAGGCATCATCGCCAACCGCCGGCGCCAGCTCGAATTCCACGAGACCGGCCAACTCGACGTACCCAAACAGACCACGCTGACCGACGAACCGGCCGTCACCAAGGCGGGGGCGTAAGAAACATGACCACACCTGTACTCGAAGCACGCGACGTCACGATGCGCTTCGGCGGCCTCACCGCCGTACGCTCCGTCGACTTCACGGTCAACGCCGGCGAGATCGTCGGCCTCATCGGCCCCAACGGCGCCGGCAAGACCACCTTCTTCAACTGCCTGACCGGCCTGTACGTCCCCACCGAGGGCACCGTCTCCTACAAGGGCACCGTCCTCCCCCCGAAGCCTCACCTGGTCACCCAGGCCGGCATCGCCCGCACCTTCCAGAACATCCGTCTGTTCGCCAACATGACGGTCCTGGAAAACGTCCTCGTCGGACGCCACACCCGCACCAAGGAAGGCCTCTGGTCCGCCCTCCTGCGCGGCCCCGGCTTCAAGAAGGCCGAACGCGCCAGCGAGGAACGCGCCATGGAACTCCTCGAGTTCATCGGCCTCGACCACAAGCGCGACCACCTCGCCCGCAACCTCCCCTACGGCGAGCAGCGCAAGCTCGAGATCGCCCGCGCCATGGCCTCCGAGCCCGGCCTGCTGCTCCTCGACGAGCCCACCGCCGGCATGAACCCCCAGGAGACGCGGGCCACCGAGGAACTCGTCTTCGCCATCCGCGACAAGGGCATCGCCGTCCTCCTCATCGAGCACGACATGCGCTTCGTCTTCAACCTCTCCGACCGCGTCGCCGTCCTCGTCCAGGGCGAAAAGCTCGTCGAAGGCACCCCCGACGTCGTCCAGGCCGACGAACGCGTCGTCGCCGCCTACCTCGGCGAGCCCTTCGAAGGCGATCCCGGAGAGGCCGAGGCCGCGGAGGTCGAGGCCGCCGAAGCCGCCGCCGACGCGACGGGCACCGCCAGCACCACCAAGGGAGAGGCCAAGTGACCGCACTGCTCGAGGTCGAGGACCTCCGGGTCTCCTACGGCAAGATCGAAGCCGTCAAGGGCATCTCCTTCAGCGTCGAAGCCGGCCAGGTCGTCACCCTCATCGGCACCAACGGCGCCGGCAAGACCACCACCCTGCGCACCCTGTCGGGCCTCCTCAAGCCCACCTCCGGGAAGATCCTCTTCGACGGCAAGCCGCTCAACGGCGTCCCCGCCCACAAGATCGTCGCCCTCGGCCTCGCCCACTCCCCCGAAGGCCGGCACATCTTCCCCCGCCTCACCATCGCCGAGAACCTCCAGCTCGGAGCGTTCCTCCGCAAGGACAAGGAAGGCATCGAAAAGGACATCCAGCGCGCCTACGACCTCTTCCCCATCCTGGGCGAACGCCGCAAGCAGGCGGCGGGGACGTTGTCGGGCGGCGAACAGCAGATGCTCGCCATGGGCCGCGCCCTCATGTCCCAGCCCAAGCTGCTCATGCTCGACGAGCCCTCCATGGGCCTCTCCCCGATCATGATGCAGAAGATCATGGCGACGATCTCGGAGCTGAAGTCCCAGGGCACGACGATCCTCCTCGTCGAACAGAACGCCCAGGCCGCGCTCTCCCTCGCCGACCAGGGGCACGTCATGGAGATCGGCAACATCGCCCTCTCCGGCACCGGGCAGGACCTGCTGCACGACGAGTCGGTACGCAAGGCGTACCTGGGCGAGGACTGAGGTCCCAGCCGTACGCAAAGAGGCCCGCGCCCTTCCGAACGGAAAGGGCGCGGGCCTCTCGTCCCGCTCTCAGCCCTTGTTGGCCTTCTTCTCGTCGGCGTCCTCGATGACAGCCTCCGCGACCTGCTGCATCGACATCCGACGGTCCATCGACGTCTTCTGGATCCAGCGGAAGGCGGCCGGCTCCGACAGGCCGTACTCCGTCTGCAGAATCGACTTCGCGCGGTCCACCAGCTTGCGCGTCTCCAGCCGGAGCGTGAGGTCGGCGACCTCCTTCTCCAGCTCCTTCAGCTCCGTGAACCGCGACACGGCCATCTCGATCGCCGGCACGACGTCGGTCTTGCTGAACGGCTTCACCAGATACGCCATCGCGCCCGCGTCCCGAGCGCGCTCCACCAGATCCCGCTGCGAGAACGCGGTCAGCATCAGCACCGGCGCGATGCTCTCCTCCGCGATCTTCTCCGCCGCGGAGATGCCATCCATCTTCGGCATCTTCACGTCGAGAATGACAAGGTCGGGCCGGTGCTCACGGGCCAGTTCCACCGCCTGCTCACCGTCCCCGGCCTCACCGACGACGCTGTACCCCTCCTCCTCCAGCATCTCTTTGAGATCGAGCCGGATCAGCGCCTCGTCCTCGGCGATGACGACCCGCGTCGTCATCGGAGGCACGTGCGACTTGTCCTCATCAGGCACGTCAACAGGCTGGGGCGACTCGGGGGCACTCACGTGGGCTCCTTGGTAGGGGCAGGCCGGTACTGCTCCCAAGCAGCGTACCTAGCAGCAAGGCCCCACAGTGAACCGGTACACTGCTCATCGGTCCCCTGACTTGCCCGGTTGGAGGAACTGGTCAGACTCGCGGCACTCAAAATGCCGTGCCCTTTGGGCATGTGGGTTCGAATCCCACACCGGGCACCACAAGATCAGAAGCGGAGGATCACGTTCGCGTGGTTCTCCGCTTTTTGCTACCCATGGTCACCGTCAGTGACACACAGTGGTCGCATGAACTTCCATGGCACTGACGTGCGACAGAAAGCCATCACTCTCCTACGCGGGGGCGCGAGGAACGCGGAGGTGGCGCGGAGCCTCAACGTGCCGCTGGGGACGATCGGCTACTGGAAACACTTGGACCGGGCGAAACGCGGCGAGTGTCCCGGTCGCCACGATCCGAAGTGCCCCCGTTGCGATGGGCGGGACCTGGACGAGCCCGCCTATTCCTATCTGCTGGGTCTGTATCTCGGGGACGGACACATCAGCCACTACTCCGAGCACCGCGTACCCAACCTCATGATCACCTGCACGGAGTCATGGCCGGGGCTCATGGATGCCTGCGAAGCGGCCATGCGGGCGGTCTTCCCCGCGAACTCGACCTGCCGTGTCCGCAAGACCGGTTGCAGCAACGTGAAGGTTTACTCGAAGCACCTGCACTGCCTGTTCCCCCAGCACGGCCCCGGCAAGAAGCACGAGCGGCGCATTGTCCTCGAACCCTGGCAGCAGGGCATCGTGGACGCCCATCCCTGGGAATTCATCCGCGGACTCATCCACTCCGACGGGTGCAGGATCACGAACTGGACGACCCGGATGGTCGCCGGCGAGCGCAAGCGCTATGAGTATCCCCGGTACTTCTTCACCAACGTCTCCGAGGACATCCGGCGGCTCTACACCGACACCCTGGACACGCTCGGCGTCGAGTGGAAGCTCTACACCCGCAACGGCGACCCGTTCAACATCTCCGTCGCCCGCAAAGCCTCCGTCGCTCTCATGGACGCCCACGTCGGACCCAAGTACTGACCCGGCTACTCCGCGATGTGGTGGACCCGGACCATGTTCGTCGAGCCGGAGACGCCGGGCGGGGAGCCGGCCGTGATGACGACCGTGTCGCCCGGGCGGCAGCGGCCATGACGCAACAGCAGTTCGTCGACCTGGTCGACCATCGCGTCCGTGGAGTCGACGCACGGGCCGAGGAAGGTCTCGACGCCCCAGGTCACGCTGAGTTGTGAGCGGGTCGCCTGGTCGGGGGTGAAGGCGAGGAGGGGGATCGGGGAGCGGTAGCGGGAGAGGCGGCGGGCGGTGTCGCCGGACTGGGTGAAGGCGACGAGGAACTTCGCGCCGAGGAAGTCGCCGATCTCCGCCGCCGCCCGGGCGACCGCTCCGCCCTGGGTGCGGGGCTTGTTGCGTTCGGTCAGGGGCGGGAGGCCCTTGGCCAGGATGTCCTCTTCCGCCGCTTCGACGATGCGGGCCATCGTGTGGACGGTTTCGATCGGGTGCTTGCCGACGCTCGTCTCGCCGGACAGCATCACCGCGTCGGTGCCGTCGATGACCGCGTTGGCGACGTCGGAGGCCTCGGCCCGGGTGGGCCGGGCGTTGTCGATCATCGAGTCGAGCATCTGGGTGGCGACGATGACCGGTTTGGCGTTGCGCTTGGCGAGTTTGATGGCGCGCTTCTGGACGATCGGGACGTGTTCCAGGGGCATTTCGACGCCGAGGTCTCCGCGGGCGACCATGATGCCGTCGAAGGCGGCGACGATGTCGTCGATGGTGTCGACGGCCTGGGGTTTTTCGATTTTGGCGATGACGGGGAGGCGGCGGCCTTCCTCGTCCATGATGCGGTGGACGTCCTGGATGTCGCGGCCGGAGCGGACGAAGGAGAGGGCGATGACGTCGAAGCCGGTGCGCAGGGCCCAGCGGAGGTCGTCCTCGTCCTTTTTGGAGAGGGCGGGGACGGAGACGGCGACGCCGGGGAGGTTGAGGCCTTTGTGGTCGGAGATCACTCCGCCTTCGAGGACGGTGGTGTGGACGCGGGGGCCGTCGACCGCGGTGACTTCGAGGCAGACTTTGCCGTCGTCGATGAGGATGCGCTCGCCGGCGGTGACGTCGGTGGCGAGGCCGGCGTAGGTGGTGCCGCACATCTGGCCGTCGCCTTCGGTGCCTTCTTCGACGGTGATGGTGAAGGTGTCGCCGCGTTCGAGGAGTACGGGGCCTTCGGTGAAGTGGCCGAGTCTGATTTTCGGGCCTTGGAGGTCGGCGAGGAGGCCGACGCTGCGGCCGGTCTCGTCGGCGGCTTTGCGGACCCGGTGGTAGCGCTCCTCGTGTTCGGCGTGGCCGCCGTGGCTGAGGTTGAAGCGGGCTACGTCCATTCCGGCGTCGACCAGGTGTTTGATCTGGTCGTACGAGTCGGTGGCGGGTCCCAGGGTGCAGACGATTTTTGCTCGGCGCATGAATCGAGCCTATGAGTTACCGACTGGTAGTGAATTGGTCGAGGGTGACCACTCAACAGACTTTGCGTGAAGCATTATTGACAAGTGTTGAATTGTGCGGCGGGGCGCTCCGATGAGCACCTCAAGGAATTCGGTCCGATTTTCGAAAGAATGCCGTGAGTGTGCCTACAGCTGCGGCGGCACCATGGTGAAGCGGGCGTTGATCTGGGCGTGGACGCGTTGGCGCTGGGGTTCGAGGTCGAGGGGGGCCGGGGTGTCCTCGGCGGCGCCGGCGAAGGCCGCGGAGCGCATGCGGCCGGGGCTCTGGGGGTAGGCCGGCGGGGCGCTCTCGGCGCCGATGTCGGCGAGTTCGACGAGGGCGGAGAGGCTGGTGCCGAGGGCTTCGGCGTACTCGCGGGCGCGTTGGACGGCTTCGTGCACGGCCTTCTTCCTGGCTTCGCGGTGGGCGGGTGAGTCGGGGCGCAGGGCCCACCAGGGGCCGTCGACGCGGGTGAGTTCGAGGTCGGCGAGGCGGGTGGTGAGTTCGCCGAGGGCGGTGAAGTCGGTGAGTTCGGCGGTGACGCGGACGCTGCCGTGGTAGGTGCGGACGCGTTCGCCGCGGCCGTGTTTGGTGAGTTCGGGCGTGATGGAGAAGGCGCCGGTCTCCAGGCGTTCGACGGCGTCGCCGTAGGACTTGACCAGGTCGAGGATGCCGACGTTGCGGCGGGTGAGGTCGTCGAGGGCGGAGCGGCGGTCGCGTCCGCGGGCGGCGACGGTGATGCCGATGCGGGCGATCTCGGGGTCGACTTCGAGGCGGGCTTCGCCGCGGACGGCGATGCGGGGGGCCTCGGGTGTGCCGTAGGGGACGGCGGGCTGGGAGGCGTCTGCCGTGGGCGCGGTCATACGCCCCACTCTGTCACGTCTTGGCTGGCCAGAGGGGTGGGATGCGGGGACCGAGTCATCAGATCGCAACCTGCCGGGTCTGTTGCGGCCGGTCGTGGACGGGTCAGAATCTACGCGCGTTATCTACGCGCGTCGTTCACAGATTCCGCAGGGGAGCCAGACATGCCGTTGAACCGCCGGAAGTTCCTGGAGAAGTCCGCCGTGACCGGGGCGGGGGTGGCGCTGGCCGGTGCGGTCTCGGCGCCGGGTGCGCAGGCGGCCGAGGCGAAGCGGGGTGCCAAGCGGTACGCGTTCACGGTGCTGGGGACGACGGATCTGCACGGCAACGTCTTCAACTGGGACTACTTCACGGACAAGGAGTTCGACGACAAGGACCACAACGACGTGGGCCTGGCGAAGGTCTCGACGCTGGTGAACCGGGTCCGTGCGGAGAAGGGCCGCGGCAACACGCTGCTGATCGACGCGGGCGACACCATTCAGGGCACGCAGCTGTCGTACTACTACGCCAAGGTCGACCCGATCACGGCCAAGGGCGGCCCGGTGCACCCGATGGCGCAGGCGATGAACGCCATGGGCTACGACGCGGCGGCGCTCGGCAACCACGAGTTCAACTACGGCATCCCGGTGCTGCGGAAGTTCGAGGAGCAGTGCCGGTTCCCGCTGCTGGGCGCGAACGCGCTGGACGCGAAGACTCTGCGGCCGGCGTTCGCGCCGTACAGCATGCACCGGCTGCGGACGCCGCACGGGCGGGACGTGAAGGTGGCGGTGCTGGGGCTGACCAACCCGGGCATCGCGATCTGGGACAAGGCGAACGTGCAGGGGAAGATGACGTTCCCGGGTCTGGAGGAGCAGGCGGCGAAGTGGGTGCCGAAGCTGCGGTCGATGGGTGCGGACGTCGTCATCGTGTCGGCGCACAGCGGTTCGTCGGGGACGTCGTCCTACGGTGACCAGCTGCCGTACATCGAGAACGCGGCGGCTCTGGTGGCGGAGCAGGTGCCGGGTATCGACGCGATCCTGGTCGGGCACGCGCACACGGAGATCCCCGAGTACTTCGTCACGAACAAGAAGACGGGCAAGCAGGTCCTGCTGTCGGAGCCGCTGAAGTGGGGTCAGCGGCTGACGCTGTTCGACTTCGAGCTGGTCTTCGAGAAGGGCTGCTGGAAGGTCGAGAAGGTGGGCGCGAAGGTCCTGAACTCCAACACGGTGGAGGAGGACTCGAAGATCACGAAGCTGCTGGCGGACGAGCACGAGAAGGTCGTGGCGTACGTCAACCAGGTCATCGGCACCAACGCGGCGGAGATGACGTCGGCCGAGGCGCCGTACAAGGACGTGCCGATCATCGACCTGATCAACCACATCCAGGCGGACACGGTGAAGCAGGCGCTGGCGGGCACGGAGTACGCGTCGCTGCCGGTGCTGTCGCAGGCGGCGTGCTTCTCGCGCAGTGCCCGGATCCCGGCGGGCCAGGTGACGATCCGGGACGTGGCGGGTCTGTACGTCTTCGAGAACACTTTGGAGGCGCGTCTGATGACGGGCGCGCAGATGAAGGCGTACCTGGAGTTCTCGGCGAACTACTTCGTGCAGACTGCGCCGGACGCGGCGGTGGATCCGGCGAAGCTGACGAACGCGAACGGCACGCCGGACTACAACTACGACGTGGTGAGTGGTCTGTCGTACGAGATCGACATCGCGAAGCCGGCCGGGTCGCGGGTGACGAATGTGCGGTTCGAGGGGCAGCCGCTCGCGGACGACGCGAAGTTCGTGTTCGCGGTGAACAACTACCGGGCCAACGGCGGCGGCAACTTCCCGCATGTCGCCGCCGCCCCGGTGCTGTGGTCGAACTCGGAGGAGATCCGCAACACCATGATCGCCTGGGTGAAGGCGAAGGGGTCGATCGACCCGGCCGCGTTCGCGGGGATCGACTGGAAGCTCACCCGTAACGGCACGCCCGTCTTCTGATCCGCGGGCTTCGTCACCTTCGGTCGTCGACCAGCGGGGTCAGTGCCGGTGCCTCACGGGGCGGCGGGACGTGCCGGCGCTGGGTGAGGCCGAAGGTGGTGAAGGCGGTGCGGCTGGGGAGTGCGTAGGCCTCCCTGCCCGTCTGGGAGTTGAGGATGATCGCGCTGCGCCAGGCGGTGAGGCCGAGGTCGGGGGCGCCGACGCCGTGGGTGTGGGTCTCGGCGTTCTGGACGTACACCGTGCCGGTGACGGACGGGTCGAGGACGAGCCGGTGGTCCTCGTCGATGCGGGGCCGCTCCTGGTGGTCGCGGCGCATGTAGGGGTCGAGGCCGGCGAGGATCCGGTCGAGGGGGCGCTCGCGGTAGCCGGTGGCGAGGACGACGGCGTCGGTGGTGAGGCGGGAGCGGCTGTCCTGGAGGGTGTGTTCCAGGTGCAGTTCGACTTTGGTGGTGGCGATCCGGCCGGCGGTGCGGACGCGGACGCCGGGGGTGAGGACGGCGTCGGGCCAGCCGCCGTGCAGGGTGCGGCGGTAGAGCTCGTCGTGCACGGCGGCGATGGTGGCGGCGTCGATGCCCTTGTGCAGTTGCCACTGGCCCTCGACGAGCCGGTCGCGGGTGGATTCGGGCAGGGCGTGGAAGTAGCGGGTGTGGTCGGGGGTGAAGTGCTCCAGGCCGAGCTTGGAGTACTCCATGGGGGCGAAGGCCTCGGTGCGGCCGAGCCAGTGCAGTTTCTCGCGTCCGGGGGGCCTGTTGCGGAGCAGGTCGAGGAAGATCTCGGCGCCGGACTGTCCGATGCCCACGACGGTGACGTGCTCGGCGGCGAGGAGCGCGGCGCGGTGGTCGAGGTAGTCGGCGGCGTGCACGACGGGCACGCCGGGGGCCTCGACGAGGGGCTTGAGGGCGTCGGGGACGTGGGGCTCGGTGCCGATGCCGAGGACGACGTTGCGGGTGTAGGTGCGGCCGAGGGCCTCGGCTTCGCCGTCGGTGTCGAGCTGGGTGAAGTCGACCTCGAAGACGTCGCGTTCGGGGTTCCAGCGGACGGCGTCGACCTGGTGGCCGAAGTGCAGGCCGGGGAGGTTCTCGCAGACCCAGCGGCAGTAGGCGTCGTATTCGGCGCGGTGGATGTGGAAGCGCTCGGCGAAGTAGAAGGGGAACAGCCGCTCGCGGGACCTGAGGTAGTTGAGGAAGGTCCAGGGGCTGGTGGGGTCGGCGAGGGTCACCAGGTCGGCGAGGAAGGGGACCTGGATGGTGGCGCCTTCGATGAGCAGGCCGGGGTGCCAGCCGAAGGCGGGGCGCTGGTCGTAGAAGACGGTGTCGAGGTCGTCGAGCGGGTGGGCGAGCGCGGCGAGGGAGAGGTTGGCGGGGCCGATGCCGATGCCGACGAGGTCGCGGGGGGCGTCGGGTTCGGGGGTCGGGGCGGGGTTCATCGGGGGGTGTGTCCTTCCACGAGGGTGGCTCGGCTCGCTGCCGCGAGGTGCAGCAGGGCGGCCAGGTCGTCGGGCCCGGTGGCGGGGTTGAGCAGGGTGGCCTTGAGCCAGAGCCGGCCGTCGAGGCGGGCGCGGCCGAGGACGGCGGAGCCGTCGGTGAGCAGCGCGCGGCGTACGGCGGCCACGGTGGGGTCGGTGGCGTCGGTGGGGCGGAACAGCACGGTGCTGATGACGGGCGGGGCGTGCAGTTCGAAGGCGGGGTGTTCGTCGACGAGGGCGGCGAACTGCCGTGCGTGGGCGCAGACTTGGTCGACGAGCGCGCCGAGGCCGCCGCGTCCGAGGGTTTTGAGGGTGACGGCGATTTTGAGGACGTCGGGGCGGCGGGTGGTGCGCAGGGACCGGCCGAGGAGGTCGGGCAGGCCGGCCTCGGTGTCGTCGTCGGCGTTGAGGTAGTCGGCGCGTTGCCGCAGGGCGGTGAGGTCGCGGCCGTCCCGGACGGCGAGGAGGCCTGCGGCGACGGGCTGCCAGCCGAGTTTGTGCAGGTCGAGGGTTACGGTGTCGGCGGCGTCGAGCCCGGTGAGGCGGGTGCGGTGCCGGTCGCTGAAGAGGAGGCCTCCGCCGTAGGCGGCGTCCACGTGCAGCCGGGCGCCGTGGGCCGCGCAGTGGGCGGCGATCTCGGGCAGCGGGTCGATGAGTCCGGCGTCGGTGGTGCCGGCGGTGGCGGCGACGAGCAGCGGGCCGCTCAGGCGGGTGAGGGCGTCGTCGAGCGCTCGGGGGTCGAGGGTCCCGCCCGGGGCGGGTACGACGACGGGATCGGGCAGTCCGAGCAGCCAGGCGGCGCGGGGCAGCGAGTGGTGGGCGTTGGCCCCGCACACGAGCCGGACGGAGCCGCCGTGGGCCTCTCGGGCGAGGAGCAGGGCGAGCTGGTTGGATTCGGTGCCGCCGGTGGTGACGAGGGCATCGGGGGTGCCGGTTGCGTGGATCTCGCGGGCCAGTGCTCCGGCGACCAGCCTCTCCAGTTCGGACGCCCCCGGCGCTTGGTCCCAGGAGTCCATCGACGGGTTGAGGGCGCAGGCGGCGAGGTCGGCGGCCGCGGCGACGGCGAGCGGGGGGCAGTGGAGGTGGGCGGCGCACAGGGGGTGGGCGGGGTCTGCGGCGGTCTCGGCGAAGGCGTGGACCAGGGTGCGCACGGCGTGCGGGTCGCCTCGGTCGGGGAGGACGTCTCCGACCGCCTTCCGGATCCGGGCCGCGACGGCCTCCGGGCCGCCCGCCGGCAGCGGTCCGCCTCGTGCCCGGGCGCCGGTGTCCAGCGCTTCGAGGACGGTGTCGAGCAACGGCCGCAGGGCGTGGGGGCCTTCGTGGCCTGAGGCGAGGGGCGGCGTGCTCATGGGGCTGACCTCCGGGGCGCGGGGCGGCGCGCCCCGGAGAGCTCAACGAGACAACCCGGGTGGAGGTACCTCCGTACGGAGAATCCGGTCGGGGCCGCCCGGCCCCGGATCGGTTCTCGATGTCGGCGGGGGCCGTGGCCCCGGGTCAGCTCCTGACGCACGGCGGGGCCGTGGCCCCGGGTCAGTCGCAGACGCCGGCGGCGGCCCAGCGGTCCCGGGTCAGCACCTGACGCCCGCAGCGGGCCCAGCAACCCGGATCAGTCATAGACGCCCGCAGGGGCCCAGCGGCCCCCAGTCAGTCGCAGACACCGGCAGCGGCCCAGCGGCCCCGAGCCAGCACCTGACGCCCGCAGCGGGCCAGCAACCCGGATCAGTCACAGACGCCCGCAGGGGCCCAGCGGCCCCCAGTCAGTCGCAGACACCGGCAGCGACCCAGCGGCCCCGAGCCAGCACCTGACGCCCGCAACGGCCCAGCGGCCCCGGGGCAGTCGCAGACACCCGCAGGGGCGGCAGGTTCGCCGTGTCGGCGAGTGGAGTCGGGCGCCCGTCGGGGCCCTGCGCGCCGTCGGGCTACGCCTCGCGTACCCGCAACGCCCTCGCCAAGTCGTCCAGTTGGTCGACGAGCTTGCGGTGGAGCGCGGGGCTGGGGGCGGCGTCGCGCAGGCATGCCTCGCCGAGGCGGAGGGTGTCGGCGTCGACGGCGTGTGCGGGGAAGGCCCAGCGGCCCGCCGCCTCCGCCATCGCGGGGCCGCGGCGGTCGGCGACGGCGACCGCGTCGGCGTAGTAGCGCCCGACGTACTCGCGTACCAGGTCGGCCTGTTCGGGCTGCCAGAAGCCCCGGGCGGTGGCGGTGAAGAGGTAGTTGGAGAGGGTGTCGGAGCCGAACATGGCCTCCCAGGCGCGGGCCTTGGCCTCCGGGTCGGGCAGGGCGGCCCGACAGCGGGCGGCGCCCTCCTGGCCGGTGGCGCTCGGGTCCCGTTCCAGTTCGGCGGCGACGGCGGCCTCGTCGATCGCGCCGAGGACGGCGAGCCGGGCGAGGACGCGCCAGCGCAGCTCGGGGTCGAGCTCGGGGCCGCCGGGGACGGTGCCGTCGGCGAGCCAGGCGGCGATGGTGTCGGGGTGGGCGGCCACGGCGATGCGGTGGCGTACGGCGATCAGGCGCAGGCCGGGGTGGTCGCCGTCCTCGGTGCGGCGGATGAGGTCGCGGCACAGGTCGGAGAGGGTGGCGAGGGCGGCGGGCCGCTCCTCGGGGGCGAGGTAGCGGTCGGCGATGTAGGTGGAGGCGAAGGCGAGGACGCCCTGGACGATGGCGAGGTCCGTCTCCAGCGGGAGGTGGGTGCGGGCGGTCTCCAGGTAGGCGCCGGGGGCGAGTTCGCCGTCGCGGACGGCGTCGCGCAGGGAGTTCCAGACGACCGCGCGGGCGAGCGGTTCGGGCAGGCCGGACAGCTCCTTGCGGACGGTCTCGAAGGACTCGGGGTCGAAGCGGATCTTGGCGTAGCCGAGGTCGCCGTCGTTGAGGAGGAGCAGGGCGGGCCGTTTGCCGATGGGGTGCGCGTCGGAGTGCGGGAGGTCCAGGTGGAGGCGTTCACGCAGGACGAGCTGGCCGGCGTCGTCGCCGAGGTCCCGGTCGTAGAGGCCGACGGCGACGCGGTGCGGGCGGCTGCCGGCGCGGTCGACGGTGAGGGCGCAGGTGCCGTGCTCGCCGGGGGTGATGCGCGGGGTGAGGGTGTCGACGCCGGTGGTGCGCAGCCAGGCGTCGGCCCAGGCGTGGACGTCGCGGTCGGTGGCGCCGGCGAGGTTGTCGATGAAGTCGGCGAGGGTGGCGTTGGCGAACCTGTGCCGGGCGAAGTGGGCGTTGATGCCGGCGAGGAAGTCCTTCTCGCCGAGCCAGGCGACCAGTTGCCGCAGCGCGCTGGCACCCTTGGCGTAGGAGATGCCGTCGAAGTTGAGCAGGGCGGAGGCGGTGTCGTCGACGGCCTCGGGGGCGACGGGGTGGGTGGAGGGGCGCTGGTCGGCGTCGTAGCCCCAGGACTTGCGGGTGACGCCGAAGTCGGTCCAGGTGTCGGTGAAGCGGGTGGCTTCGGTGAGGGTCTGGTAGCCCATGTACTCGGCGAAGGACTCGTTCAGCCAGATGTCGTCCCACCACTTGAGGGTGACGAGGTCGCCGAACCACATGTGGGCCATCTCGTGGGCGATGACCATGGCGCGGGTCTGGCGTTCGGTGTCGGTGACGGCGGAGCGGTAGACGAACTCGTCGCGGAAGGTGACCAGGCCCGGGTTCTCCATGGCGCCGGCGTTGAACTCGGGGACGAAGGCCTGGTCGTAGGAGTCGAACGGGTAGGGCTCGTCGAACTTCTCGTGGTAGCGGTCGAAGCAGGCGCGTGTGATGTCGAGGAGTTCGTCGGCGTCGGCGTCCAGGTGGGGGGCGAGGGAGCGGCGGCAGTGCAGGCCGAAGGGCAGGCCGCGGTGCTCGGTGCGCACGGAGTGCCAGGGGCCGGCGGCGACGGCGACGAGGTAGGTGGAGATGAGCGGTGTGGGGGCGGCCTTCCATACGCCGTCGGCCTGTTCGGTGATGCCGTTGGTGAGGACGGTCCAGTCCTGCGGGGCCTTCACCGACAGTTCGAAGACGGCTTTCAGGTCGGGCTGGTCGAAGGCGGCGAAGACCCGCTGGACGTCGTCCAGGAAGAGCTGGGTGTAGACGTAGGTCTCGCCGTCGGTGGGGTCGGTGAAGCGGTGCATGCCCTCGCCGGTGCGGGAGTAGCGCATCCGTGCGTCCACGCGCAGTTCGTGCTCGCCGGCGGTGAGGTGCGGCAGGGCGAGCCGGTTGCCGTCGAGGGCTTCCGGGTCGAGGGGGTGTCCGTCGAGGGTGACGGAGCGCAGCTCGGCGGGCTTGAGCTCGACGAAGGTGTCCCCGTCCACGCGGGCAGCGAACCTGATCAGGGTGCGGGAGTCGAAGGTGTCGTCTCCGCCGGTCAGGTCGAGTTCGATCGTGTAGCGGTGGACGTCGAGGAGCTCTGCTCGGGTCTGCGCTTCGTCGCGCGTCAGTACGGACATGCGAGACATGCTGCCTGATGGCGTCGGCAACGCACAGAGGCGGATCGGTACGTGCCCGATGTCCGGTCTACGTGCGGTCCTTTTCCAGCTCTCCGGCGTGCGCCCCCATGGGCCGCTGTGTCGGTACGCGCGCGTCGGGGTGCGGCAGGCCGGGGCGGGGGTGTGCGGCGGTCTCGGTGTGCTCTGCGGTGAGGGCGCGCAGGCGGCGTACTTCCCGTTCCAGGGCGAGATGGCGCCGGTGGGCGTCGTAGAGGTAGCGGACCTTGGTGCGCAGGGCCCACGGGTCCACGGGCTTCAGGACGAGGTCGGCGACGCCCAGTGCGAAGGCGGTGGTGGTCAGTTCGTGGTCGGCGCCGAAGCCGGTGAGCAGGATCACGGGGATGTGCTGGGTCTGTTCCACGCGCCGCATGTAGCGCACGACCTCCAGTCCGCTGACGCCGGGCATGCGCACGTCGAGCAGGAGCAGCCCGACGTGGCCGCGCAGCACCTGCTTGAGTGCCTCGTCGCCGCTGGTGGCCCGGCCGAGCCGGTAGCCCAGCGGGGCCAGGGCGCTCTCCAGCGCGTACAGCGTGTCCTCGTGGTCGTCGACGATGAGGATCCTGGTATCCGACGGCATGGCCCGACGCCCCTCCCTCGTGGAGGTCCAGAGTAGTCCGGGACACTGACGCGCAGTGCTCGTCAGCTGACATGCTGTGTACAGCGCAGCATGCCCCGGGCGGGCCGCCGTGTCACTCCCCCCGGGAGGGTGCGCGCGGGGTCAGTTGCCGCTTGTGGTGGTGCCGTTGAGCGCCTCGTCGGCGATGCGCTCGTGGTGACGGATGACCTCGGCGACGATGAAGTTCAGGAACTTCTCGGCGAAGGCCGGGTCCAGCTTGGCGTTCTCGGCGAGCGCGCGCAGCCGGGCGATCTGGCGGGCCTCGCGGGCCGGGTCGGCGGGCGGCAGCTGGTGCTGGGCCTTGAGGTGGCCGACCTGCTGGGTGGCCTTGAAGCGCTCGGCGAGCATGTGGACGACGGCCGCGTCGATGTTGTCGATGCTGTCGCGCAGCCGGGCGAGCTCTGCGCGCACGGCGGGGTCGACGTCGCGGGAACCGGTGTTGCTGGTGGTCATGGGGCGTCAGCCTACGGGGATCACGCCGGGTGTCCGCCGGCCGTCTCATCCTTCGGCGGTGAGAGTCGCTTGTGGAAGTGGATGTCCTCGTGGCCACCGGGGACGCCCCGGATGCGGGCCCTTTCCCGGAAGCCGAGTCTCGGGTAGAAGGCGGGTGCCTGGAAGCTGTACGTGGACACGATCATGTCGGTGCAGCCGCGCCGGGCGGCCTCCGTCTCCGCCGCGCGCATCAGCCGGCCGCCCCAGCCGGAGTGCCGCCGGTCCTCGCGGACCCAGAGCATGTCCACCGAGCACAGGGTGCCCCAGGTCCAGGCGGTGAGGCCGCCGACCAGGTCGCCGGTCTCGTCGGTGACGCGGACGGAGAGGGCCTCGGTGACGGCCCCGTCGGCGGCGGCGGTGTTGAAGGCGGTCAGTTCCTCGTCGAGCCGCTTTTCGAGGTCGTCGTCCTCGCCGCCCACGCGCAGCGAGGTGGCGACGGTGTGCTGTTCGCTGGTCACGGCCCGGATTCTGCCGTCTGGTGCCGGGCGGTGACGACCGGTTTTCGCCGTGCCGGCACCCGTCCGCTGCGGGGTGCGTCCTCGTACAGTGGAACCGGGTTCAGGGGCGTCTGGGGGTGAGGCGTGGCGAACGACGGGCCGGTCGAGCACGGCTACCCGCATCTGGAGACGGTGCGGGCCGCCGTCACGGCGTTGTACAAGCGTCTGTCGTACGACACCGTCCGGACGTTCGCGACCAGTGTGCTCCCGGTCGACGTGGCGTTCTGCGACACCGACGATCTGTATCTGGGGGCGCAGCGGGTGGCGCACGAGCTGGTGCGGCACTATCGGCTGCCGGACGCCCGGCTGGTCGTGGGTTTCCGGGAGATGCGGCACGCGGCGAGCGTGGAGCTCGCGGCCGGGCCGGAGTACTTCGTGGAGCTGAACGACCGGTTCCGTGACCATCGGCGGGACATCGGGGCGGCCCTCGCGCACGAGGTGATGCACGTGTACCTGCACCGGCTCGACCTGTCCTTCGCGGGCGTGCGGGACAACGAGATCCTCACGGACACGGCGGCGACGTATCTGGGTGCGGGGTGGCTGCTGCTGGACGCGTACCGGGAGGACGGGGCGTCGTCGCAGAAGCTGGGGTATCTCACGCCGGAGGAGTTCGGGTACGTGCTGGCCAAGCGGGCGCTGGTCTTCGGGGAGGACCCGTCGGTGTGGTTCACCAGTGCGCAGGCGTACACGGCGTACGTGAAGGGGATGGAGCTGGCCCGCCGGGACGGGCAGCAGCCGCCGCTGACCGCGGCGGGGTGGGCGGGGCGGCGGCGGTACGCCCGGGACCGGCGGCACGCGTCGGCGGGTCCGCCGCAGCCGGGGGTGCGGTACGCGTTCTCCCCCGACGGGGGCGGTCGGCTGCGGGTGTCGTTCCCCTGCCCCACCTGCCACCAGCGGATCAGGGTGCCGGTGCGGGGGCGGGTCCGGGCGCGGTGCGCGTTGTGCCGGAGTGTGCTGGAGTGCGACACGTGAACGTCTAGGTCCCGTACACCGGCCGGGGCTCGGCCGCCTCCGACAGGAGTTTGCGGGCCTGCTCCCCCGCCTCGGCCGGGGTCCACCGGCCGTCCTTGTCCGTGCTCGGACCGGGCCGCCAGCCCTCCATCACCGTGATCCGGCCGCCCTCCGCCTCGAAGACCCGGCCCGTCACCCCCGCGCTCGCCGGGGAGCCCAGCCAGACCACCAGGGGGGAGACGTTCTCCGGGGCCATGACGTCGAATCCGGAGTCGGGGGCCGTCATGGTGTCGGCGAAGGTGCGTTCCGTCATCCGGGTCCGGGCGGCGGGGGCGATCGCGTTGGCCTGGACGCCGTAGCGCCGCAGTTCGGCCGCGGCGACCAGGGTCAGGGCGACGACCGCGGCCTTGGCGGCGCTGTAGTTGCCCTGCCCGACCGAGCCGAGCAGGCCCGCGCCGCTGCTGGTGTTGACGATCCGGGCCTCGGGCCGGCGGCCCGCCTTCGCCTCGGACCGCCAGTGCGCGGCCGCGTGCCTCAGGGGCAGGAAGTGGCCCTTGAGGTGGACGCGTACGACGGCGTCGAAGTCGTCCTCGTCGAGGTTGACCAGCATGCGGTCGCGCAGAAAGCCCGCGTTGTTGACCAGGGTGTCGAGCCGGCCGTACGTCTCCAGGGCGGTGCGGACGAGCGAGGCGGCGCCCTCGGCGGTGGCGATGTCGCCGCCGTGCGCCACCGCCTCGCCGCCCGCCGCGCGGATCTCCTCCGTGACCCGGGCGGCGGGGCCGTCGGGTTCGGGCGTGCCGTCGAGGCCCACGCCGAGGTCGTTGACGACGAGCCGGGCACCTTCGGCCGCGAACGCCAGGGCGTGGGCCCGGCCGAGTCCCCGGCCCGCGCCCGTCACGACCACGACCCGGCCCGCGCAGAGTCCGCTCATGTCGGCTCTCCGGTCATCGGCTCTCCGGTCATGTCAGCTCTCCGGTCATCGGCTCGGCGCTTCATGTCAGTTCTCCTTGTCCGCGGCGGATGTGCGGCCGGCGGTGGCCGCGTCCAGGAACACCGGACGCTCCCCGCCCCCGTGGACCAGCAGGCTCGCCCCGCTGATGTAGGCGGCGGCGCCGGACGCCAGGAACACCGCGGCGGAACCCACGTCGGACGGCTCCGCGAGGCGCCCCAGCGGGACCGTGCGTGCGACGGCGTCGATGCCGTCCCGGTCGCCGTAGTGGAGGTGGGACCGTTCCGTGCGGACCATGCCCACGACGAGGGTGTTGACCCGGACGTCGGGTGCCCACTCGACAGCCATGGAGCGGGCGAGGCTCTCCAGGCCCGCCTTGGCGGCGCCGTAGGCGGCGGTGCCGGGCGAGGGGCGGCCGCCGCTGACGCTGCCGATCATGACGATCGAGCCCCGGGCGCAGCGGAGCCGGTCGTACGCGGCGAGGGACACGGTCAGCGGCGCGAGCAGGTTGAGCTCCACCACGCGCGCGTGCCGGTCCGGTCCGGCCTCGGTGAGCAGCCGGTGGGGTGCGCCGCCCGCGTTGTTGACGAGGACGTCCACCCGGGGCAGGCCGGCGAACAGGCGTCCCACGGCGTCGGGGTCCCGGACGTCCAGCGGCATGAACTCGGTGCCGGGCAGCGGGACTTCCGGGGCACGGCGGGCGCAGACCACGACCTCGGCGCCCGCCCGCGCGAAGGCGCGCGCGATGCCGGCGCCGACGCCGCGGGTTCCGCCCGTGACGACGGCGACCTTCCCGTCCAGCTCCATGCGCTGCTACCTTTCCACCTAACAAACGTTTGGTGGAAAGGTAGCTGATGCGGCCATGGGTGTCTCCACCTCGTGCGGGGAAAAGGGCATCGCCGTCGTCACGGTCGACTTCCCGCCGGTGAACGCCCTGCCGGCGGCGGGCTGGTTCGCCCTGGCCGACGCGGTGCGCGCGGCCGGACGCGACCCGGAGGTGCGGTGCGTGGTGCTGGCCGCCGAGGGGCGCGGGTTCAACGCGGGTGTGGACATCAAGGAGTTGCAGGCGGACGACCGGGAGCACAGCGCGCTGCGCGGGGTGAACGGAGGCTGCGCGGAGGCCTTCGCGGCGGTCTACGAGTGCGAGGTGCCGGTCGTGGCGGCGGTGCAGGGCTTCTGCCTGGGCGGCGGTGTCGGCCTGGTGGGCAACGCGGACGCGATCGTGGCGAGCGAGGACGCGGTGTTCGGGCTGCCCGAGCTGGACCGCGGCGCCCTGGGCGCGGCCACCCACCTGGCCCGGCTGGTCCCCCAGCACCTGATGCGGGCGCTGTACTACACGGCGCGTACGGCGAGCGCGGCCGAGCTGCACGCGCACGGGTCGGTGTGGCGGGTGGTGCCACGCGCCGAACTGCCCGCCGCCGCGCTGGAGCTGGCCCGGGAGATCGCGGCCAAGGACGGCCGGCTGCTCCGCCTGGCCAAGGCGGCGCTCAACGGCATCGACCCCGTGGACGTGCGCCGCAGCTACCGCTTCGAGCAGGGCTTCACCTACGAGGCGGGCCTCAGCGGGGTGGGCGCGCGGGTCCGCGACCGGTTCGGGCGGGAGGGAGCGCGATGAAGGACAAGACGATGCCGGCGGAGGAGGCCGTGGCCCGGCTGTCCAGCGGCATGACCCTCGGCATCGGCGGCTGGGGCTCGCGCCGCAAGCCGATGGCCCTGGTGAGAGCGCTGCTCAGGTCGGGGATCACCGACCTCACGGTCGTCTCGTACGGCGGCCCGGACGTGGGCATGCTGGCCGCGGCCGGGCGGATCCGGAAGCTGGTGACGGCCTTCGTCACCCTCGACTCGATCCCGCTGGAGCCGCACTACCGGGCGGCCCGCGAGCGGGGCGCGTTCGAGCTGACGGAGATCGACGAGGCGATGTTCCTGTGGGGCCTGCGCGCGGCGGCGAACCGGCTGCCGTTCCTGCCGGTGCGGGCGGGGTTCGGCTCGGACGTGATGCGGGTCAACCCCGGCCTGCGGACGGTCACGTCGCCGTACGAGGACGGGGAGACGTTCGTCGCCGTGCCCGCCCTGCGCATGGACGCGGCCCTGGTGCACGTCAACCGCGCCGACCGCTCGGGCAACGGGCAGTACCTGGGCCCGGACCCGTACTTCGACGACCTGTTCTGCGCGGCGGCCGACACGGCGTACGTGAGCTGCGAGCGGATCGTCGAGACGGCCGAGCTGACGAAGCAGGGCCCGCCCCAGACGCTGCTGATCAGGCGCCACACGGTCACCGGTGTCGTCGAGGCGCCGAACGGAGCGCATTTCACGTCCTGCGCGCCCGACTACGGCCGTGACGAGGCCTTCCAGAAGACGTACGCGACCACGCCCTGGCCCGAGTTCGAGGCCGGATTCCTCGCCGGGGACGAGCAGACGTACCAGTCGGCCGCGCGGGAGGCGACATGACCGGACCCAGCCGCGCCGAGTACTGCGTGATCGCCTGTGCCGAGGCCTGGCGGGGCGACGGCGAGGTGCTGGCGAGCCCCATGGGGCCGATCCCCTCGATCGGCGCCCGGCTGGCCCGGCTCACCTTCGCGCCGGACCTGCTGCTGACCGACGGCGAGGCCCTGCTCGTCCGCCCGGACGGGACGCCCGAGGGCTGGCTGCCGTACCGCGAGCATCTGGCCTGGGTCACGGGCGGGCGGCGGCACGTGATGATGGGCGCGAGCCAGATCGACCGGTTCGGCAACCAGAACATCTCCTGCATCGGCGACTGGGAACTCCCGAAGCGGCAGTTGCTCGGGGTGCGCGGCGCCCCGGCCAACACCCTGAACAACCCGACCAGTTACTGGATCCCGAGGCACTCCCGGCGGGTGTTCGTCGAGCGGGTCGACATGGTCTGCGGGGTGGGCTACGACCGTGCGGACGGGGCGCGCTACCACCGCATCCCGCGGGTCGTCTCCGACCTGGGCGTCTTCGACTTCGCCACGCCCGACCGCTCGATGCGGCTGGCCTCGCTGCACCCCGGCGTCACGGTCGAGCAGGTCATCGACGCCACGGGCTTCGAGCTGACCGTGCCGGAAGGAGTACCGGCGACCAGGGAGCCGACCGACGAGGAGCTCCGGCTGATCCGCGAGGTCGTCGACCCGGCCGGGGCCCGGGCCCGGGAGGTCGCCGCGTGAGGGGGACGGCGCTGACCCGGCTGACCGGCGTCCGCCATCCGGTCGTGCAGACCGGGATGGGCTGGGTGGCCGGTCCCCGTCTGGTCTCCGCCTCGGCGAACGCGGGCGCCCTCGGCATCCTGGCCTCGGCGACGATGACGCCGGACCGGCTGCGCGAGGCCGTACGGGAGGTGAAGGCCCGGACCGGCGCGCCGTTCGGGGTGAACCTGCGCGGCGACGCGGCCGACGCGGGCGACCGCGTCCGGATCCTGATCGAGGAGGGCGTCCGCGTCGCCTCCTTCGCCCTCGCCCCCTCCCGGGAGCTGATCGGCACGCTCAAGGAGGCCGGTGTGGTCGTCATGCCGACCGTGGGGGCGCGGCGGCACGCCGAGAAGGTCGAGGCGTGGGGCGCGGACGCGGTGCTGGTGCAGGGCGCGGAGGGCGGCGGGCACACCGGCGAGGTGGCCACGACCGTGCTGCTGCCCCAGGTGGTGGACGCGGTGCGGATCCCCGTCGTCGCGGCGGGCGGCTTCTTCGACGGGCGCGGGCTGGCCGCGGCCCTCGCCTACGGGGCGGCGGGCGTGGCGATGGGCACGCGGTTCCTGCTGACCTCCGACTCGACCGTGCCGGACGCGGTGAAGGCGCGCTACCTCGCGGCGACCGTGCGGGACGTGACGGTGACCCGGGCCGTGGACGGGCTCCCGCACCGCATGCTGCGGACGGAACTGGTAGCCGCCCTGGAGGACTCCGGCCGGGCCCGGGCGCTGGTGCGGGCCGTGCGCGCGGCGGCCGGATTCCGGCGGCTGTCCGGGCTGACCTGGCCGCGGCTGGTCCGCGACGGGCTCGCGCTCAGGCACGGCAAGGACCTGACCTGGAGCCAGGTGCTGCTCGCCGCGAACACGCCGATGCTGCTGAGGTCGGCGATGGTGGACGGCCGTACGGACCTGGGGGTGATGGCCTCCGGGCAGGTCGCCGGGGTGATCGACGACCTGCCGTCGTGCGCGGAGCTGGTGGAGCGGATCGTGCGGGAGGCCGAGGAGACGCTGGCGCGGCTCACAGCCGTTCGATGACCGTCACATTGGCCTGGCCGCCTCCCTCGCACATGGTCTGCAGGCCGAACCGGCCGCCGGTGCGCTCCAGTTCGTGCAGCAGGGTCGTCATGAGCTTGACGCCGGTCGCGCCGAGGGGGTGCCCGAGGGCGATCGCGCCGCCGTTGACGTTGACCCGGTCCGGGTCGGCGCCGGTCTCCTTCAGCCAGGCCAGGACGACGGGGGCGAAGGCCTCGTTGATCTCGACGAGGTCGATGTCGTCGATGCCGAGGCCGGTCTTCTTCAGGGCGTGGGCGGTGGCCGGGATGGGGGCGGTGAGCATCCGGATCGGGTCCTCGCCGCGCACCGAGAGGTGGTGCACACGGGCGCGGGGGGTGAGCCCGTGGTCGCGCACGGCCCGCTCGGAGGCCAGCAGCATCGCGGCCGCCCCGTCGGAGACCTGCGAGGAGCAGGCGGCGGTGACGGTGCCGCCGTCGAGGACGGGCTTGAGCCCGGCCATCTTCTCCAGGGAGGTGTCCCGACGCGGTCCCTCGTCGGCGGTGACCTCCCCGTAGGGCACGGTCTCGCGGGCGAAGCGCCCCTCGTCGATCGCCCGCACCGCCCGCCGGTGGGAGCGCAGGGCGAACTCCTCCTGGTCCCGCCGGCTGATCCCCCACTTCGCGGCGA
Source organism: Streptomyces luteogriseus (assembly GCF_014205055.1). NCBI lineage: Bacteria > Bacillati > Actinomycetota > Actinomycetes > Kitasatosporales > Streptomycetaceae > Streptomyces > Streptomyces luteogriseus. Next base: position 6,507,901 of record NZ_JACHMS010000001.1, on the reverse strand, counting down.
TCATCTCGGCGCCCACGAACTGGTTCACGGGCTTGTCGCCGTACCGGGCCCGCCAGCCGGCGCTGCCCGCGAAGGGGCCCTGCGTCAGCCCGAGCGGTTCGGCGGCCTGCCGGGTGGCGAAGGCGATGGGGATCATCGACATGTTCTGCACCCCGCCCGCGACCACCAGGTCCTGGGTGCCGGAGAGCACGGCCTGCGCGGCGAAGTGCACGGCCTGCTGCGAGGAGCCGCACTGCCGGTCGACGGTCACGCCCGGCACCTCCTCGGGCAGCCCGGCCGCCAGCCAGCAGGTCCGCGCGATGTCCCCGGCCTGCGGCCCGACCGCGTCCAGGCAGCCGAGGACGACGTCCTCCACGGCGGCCGGGTCGACGCCCGAGCGGTCCATCAGCTCCGCCAGGACGTGCGCGCCGAGGTCGGCGGGGTGGACCGCGCTCAGCCCTCCCCCGCGCCGCCCGACGGGCGTGCGGACCGCTTCGACGATGTAGGCCTCGGCCATGACGACTCCCTCGCACCTAGGGGCTGTTCCGTACGGCGATCCCGTCCAGCACCATCGACAGGTACTGCCGGGCGATCTCCTCGGGGCTGTGCTGTCCGCCGGGCCGGTACCAGGACGCGGCGACCCAGACCGTGTCGCGCACGAACCGGTAGGTGAGCCGGACGTCGAGGTCGGCCCGGAAGGCCCGCTCGGCGACGCCCCGCTCCAGCGTGGACAGCCAGGCCTTCTCGAACCGGCGCTGCGATGCGGCGAGGAACGCGAACCGCTCCTGCGCCACGAGCTGTCTGCTCTCCTTCTGGTAGATCGCGACGGCCGCGCGATGCCGGTCGATCTCCCGGAACGACTCGGTGACCAGGGCCTGGAGCGTCTCGCGTGGCCCGAGCCCGGCGCCGAGGACGGTGTCGTAGCCGTCCCACAGCTCGTCGAGGAAGGTGCGCAGGATCTCCTCCAGCATCGATTCCTTGGAGTCGAAGTGGTAGTAGAGGCTGCCCGCGAGCATCCCCGCGTGATCCGCGATCTTGCGGACGGTGGTGGCGTTGTAGCCCTGTTCGGCGAAGACCTCGGCGGCGGTGGCGAGGAGTTCACTGCGGCGCGCGGGCGCTGCGGCGCTCACCTGGGGCTTCTTCTTGGTCGGCACATCGTCCATTGTCCTAGGCCCGTTGACTGCTGACGGCGACGACCTCGCCCGTCATGTACGAGGAGTAGCCGGACGCCAGGAACACGATCACGTTGGCCACCTCCCAGGGTTCGGCGTAGCGCCCATAGGCCTCGCGCGCGGTCAGTTCCTCCAGCAGTTCCGCCGAGGTCACCTTCGCCAGGTGCGGGTGCATGGCGAGGCTCGGCGCGACGGCGTTGACCCGGACGCCGTAGCCGGCCGCCTCCAGGGCCGCGCACCGGGTGAGGGCCATCACCCCGGCTTTCGCGGCGGCGTAGTGCGCCTGTCCCGCCTGCGCGCGCCAGCCGACGACGGAGGCATTGTTGACGATCACGCCTCCTCCCGACTCCCGCAGCAGCCGCAGGGCGGCGCGGGTGCACCGGAAGGTGCCGTTCAGCGTCACGTCCAGAACGCGGGACCACTGCTCGTCGGTCATGTCGACGAGCTCCGCGGTGCCGCCCAGACCGGCGTTGTTGACCACGACGTCGAGGCGCCCGTGCTCCGCCGCCGCTGTCTCGAAGAGGACGCGCACCTGGGTCTCGTCGGTGACGTCGCAGGGCACCGCGGTGACCGCCTCGCTGCCGAACTCTCCGGCCAGCCGGGCCGCGCACTCCTCCAGGCGACGCGCATGCGCGTCGCTGATCAGCACGCGGGCCCCCTCCTCCAGGAAGCGCCGCGCCGTGGCCCCGCCGATCCCCGCACCGGCCGCCGCGGTGACGACGGCGGTCCGCCCTTTCAGCAGGCCGTGCCCGGGCACGTACCCCGGGCTCTCGACGTCCGTCATGGGCTCACGCTAACCTACCAAACACTTGTTAGGGAAGGAGGGGCGGCCATGGACCTGGCGTTCTCCCCGGCGGACGAGGCGTTCCGGGCCGAGGCGCGGGAGTGGCTGCACGCGCACGTGCCGCGCGCGCCCCTGCCCTCCCTGGAGACCGAGGAGGGCTTCGCCGCGCACCGCTCCTGGGAGGCGGAGCTCGCCGCGGACCGCTGGTCGGTCGTCAACTGGCCCGCGCGCTACGGCGGAAGGGACGCGGGACTCCTGCGGTGGCTGCTCTTCGAGGAGGAGTACTGGGCGGCGGACGCGCCGGGCCGCGTCGGCCAGAACGGCATCCAACTGCTCGCCCCGACCCTCCTCGACCACGGCACCGAGGAGCAGCAGGCCCGGATCCTGCCCCCGATGGCCTCCGGCGAGGTGGTCTGGGCGCAGGCCTGGTCGGAGCCCGAGGCCGGTTCCGATCTGGCGTCCCTGCGGGCGAGGGCCGTGCGCACGAACGGCGGCTGGTTGCTGACCGGCCAGAAGACCTGGTCCTCGCGGGCCGCCTTCGCCGACCATGCCTTCGGCCTGTTCCGCAGCGACCCGGACGCGGCGAGGCCCCACCAGGGCCTGACGTACCTGATGTTCGGACTGCGCGCCCCGGGTGTCACGGTCCGCCCGATCGCCCGTCTCGACGGCAAGCCGGCCTTCGCGGAGCTGTTCCTGGACGAGGTCTTCGTGCCCGACGAGGACGTGATCGGCGAGCCGGGCCGGGGCTGGCGGATCGCGATGTCGACCGCGGGCAACGAACGCGGTCTGATGCTCCGCTCCCCCGGCCGCTTCCTCGCCTCGGCCCGCCGGCTGGAGGAGCTGTGGCGGCGGCGGGGCCGGCCGGCGGCCGCGCGGGACCGGGTGGCCGACGCCCTGATCGGCGCCCGCGCCTACCGGCTCTTCACCTACGCGGCCGCCTCCCGCCTCCTGGACGGCGAGAGCGTCGGCCCCGAGTCGAGCCTCAACAAGGTCTTCTGGTCCGAGCTGGACATCGCGCTGCACGAGACGGCCCTGGACCTGCTCGGCCCGGAGGGTGAGATGGCGGACACCGAATGGGCGGAACGATACGTCTTCGCCCTCGCCGGGCCGCTCTACGCGGGCACGAACGAGATCCAGCGGGACATCATCGCCGAGCGCCTGCTCGGCCTGCCGAAGGGCCGCCGCTGATGCCGGGGGCTCTGGCGCCGCGAGCGGCGGCGTTCGCCCCGTCGCGACGCCCGGCACGCACTCTCGCCGCACCGTGACGCCGCTCCCTGGCGGGCAGACGCTGCCTGCCGCGGCCTACCGAAGGGGCATGTGATGCGCTTCCTCCTCGACGCCGAGCAGCGGGCCTTCGCCGCGTCGCTGGACGCCCTGCTGACGGCGGCCGGCACCCCGGCGGTGATCCGGGACTGGAGCCGGGGCGACCATGCGGGCGGGCGGGCGCTGTGGTCCCGTGTGGCGGACGCGGGCGTGTTCGCGCTGGCGGTGCCGGAGGCGTACGAGGGTCTGGGCCCGCGGCCGGTCGAACTGGCCGTGGCCTTCGTGGAGCTGGGACGCCACGCGGTGCCGGGGCCCCTGGTCGAGACGGTCACGGCGGCGGCGCTCCTCGCGGGGGCGGACCCGGGGACGGCCGAACGGCTGCTGCCGGCGCTGGCGTCCGGGGAGGCGATGGCGACGGTGGCCCCCGAGGGGGCGCACGCCCTGGACGGTGACGCGGCCGCCGTCCGGATCGCCTGGGCGCCGGGCCGCATCCGCCTCTCCCCCGGCCACGGTCCCGTGCGCCCCTCCCTCGACCCGGCCCGTCGCCTCACCCCGCTCCTCCCCGGCGGTGATGTCCTCGGTCTCCCCACGGACGAGGCCCTCACCTGGGCCCGCCTCACCACCGCCGCACAGGCCCTCGGCGTGGGCCTGGCGCTCCTCGACAGAACGGTCGGATACGTCAAGCAGCGCACCCAGTTCGGTGTCCCCGTCGGGTCGTTCCAGGCGGTCAAGCACCGGCTGGCCGATGCGAAGATCGCCCTGGAGTTCGCGCGCCCGCTGGTGTTCGGCGCCGCGCTGACCATGGAGCCCGCCGACGCCGCCGCCGCCAAGGCCGCCGCGTGCGAGGCGGCGTACACCACAGCCCGCACCGCGCTGCACCTGCACGGGGCGATCGGCTACACCGCGGAGTACGGACTGTCGCTGTGGCTCACCAAGGCCCGGGCCCTGCGCACCGCCTGGGGCGCGCCCGAGGAGTGCCGGGCCCTGGTCGTCAGTGCGACTGGTGATCGCCGCTGGTGATCTCCCGGTACTCCTCCACCGTCGGCTTCTCGATCCGCGCGTCGGGCCCGTACATGGCGTGCGCGAGGCGGGCGCGCAGCCGCTCGGACCGCTTGACCTTGCGGCGGACACCCCCTGCGTCGACCTCGCGCCCGATCTCGTACGGCGGGAGCTGCTCGTGCTGGGTGAGCGTGTGCAGCTCGGCCTGCGCGAGGGGCTCGTGGACCTCGATGTACTCGCCGGTCGGCAGCCGCTTGACGGTGCCGGTCTCCCTGCCGTGCAGCACCTTGGCGCGGTCGCGGCGCTGCAGGCCCATGCAGATCTTCTTCGTGACGACGAACGCGGCGACCGGCAGCACGAAGACGCCGATCCGCACGAACCAGGTGATCACGTTGATGGACAGGTGCAGATGGGTGGCGACGATGTCGTTGCCGCCGCCGATCAGCAGTACCGCGTACAGGGTCAGCCAGGCCACGCCCAGGCCCGTGCGCACGGGCGCGTTGCGCGGCCGGTCCAGGATGTGGTGCTCGCGCTTGTCGCCGGTGATCCACGCCTCGATGAAGGGGTAGAGGCCGAGGGCGAGCAGGATCAGCGGGAACAGCGAGAAGGGGATGAACACGCCAAGGACGAGCGTGTGCCCCCAGAGGTTGATCTCCCATCCCGGCATCACCCGGATCAGGCCCTCGGAGAAGCCGAGGTACCAGTCGGGCTGGGCGCCGGTGGTGACCAGGTCGGGGCGGTAGGGGCCGAAGGCCCACACGGGGTTGATCTGGGCGATGGCGCCCATCACCGTCAGGACGCCGAAGACGAGGAAGAAGAAGCCGCCCGCCTTGGCCATGTAGACCGGCAGGAAGGGCATCCCGACGACCGACCGCTCCTTGCGCCCGGGGCCCGGGAACTGGGTGTGCTTGTGGTAGAAGACCAGGATCAGATGGGCGGTGACCAGGCCCAGCATGATCCCGGGCAGCAGCAGGACGTGGACGGGGTACAGCCGCGAGATGATGTCCTCGCCCGGGAACTCCCCGCCGAACAGGAAGAACGACAGATACGTCCCGACGATCGGGATGGACAGGATCGCGCCCTGCGCGAAGCGGATGCCGGTGCCGGACAGCAGGTCGTCGGGGAGGGAGTAGCCGGTCAGGCCGGTGATGATGCCGAGCATCAGCAGGGTCCAGCCGAAGAGCCAGTTCAGCTCGCGCGGCTTGCGGAAGGCACCCGTGAAGAACACCCGCATCATGTGCACCAGCATGCCGGTGACGAAGACCAGGGCCGCCCAGTGGTGGATCTGGCGGATCAGCAGCCCACCGCGCACATCGAAGCTGATGTCCAGCGTGGACTCGAACGCCTTGCTCATGAGGACGCCGTTGAGCTCCGTGTAGGAGCCGTTGTAGACGACCTCCTGCATGCTGGGCTCGAAGAACAGGGTGAGGTAGACGCCGGTGAGGATCAGCACGAGGAAGCTGTAGAGGGTGACCTCGCCCAGCATGAAGGACCAGTGGTCCGGAAAGACCTTGCGCATGTTGGCCTTGGCCAGGGCGTAGAGCCCGAGCCGCCCGTCCGCCCAGTCGGCGAGCTTCTCGCCCGTGCCGGCGGGAGGTCTCCGGTCGGCGGAGTCCGTCCCGTACACCCGTCGTGCGCCGTCGTCGCCCATACGTCGTCGCCTCCCCGTCGGATCCTTCCCAGCGTGGCACGGGGTCGCGGCCGTGCAAACGGGGCGTGGGGACGGTTGGGCCAAGGGGACCAGCGGCCGGTTCAGCGACCGGCGGTGTCCCGCACGATCCCCTGCGCCCGCGCGGCCACCAGCCACTTCGGGAACTCGCCCACCAGCCGGTCGTACAGCTCGGTGTCCGAGACCCTCCGGGGATCCTGCCCCGCGTGGAAGAACCCCGCGTTGTCGACGACCCGCTTGCCCGGCACGGCCAGATCGTCCAGCTTGCGCAGGAAGTCGAACTGTTTGCTGCCCGGGTCGCCGAACCCGATGAACTGCCAGAACAGCGGCAGCTTCGCCGCCTTGCAGAGGTACCGTTCGGCGGCGAGCTTGTTGATGGGCCCGCCGTCGGTCTGGAACACGACCAGGGCGGGCTCGGCCGACCCGCTGTCGAGGTAGTGGTCGATCACGGTGTCCATCGCCAGGTGGTAGGCGGTCTTCCCCATGTGCCCGAGCCCGGCCACGATCCGCTCGATCTTTCCGTGGTGGTCGGCGAGCGCGATGTCGGTGACGGCGTCGACGTCGGTGGAGAAGAAGACCACGGGCACGCTGCCGTCGTCGTCCAGGTGCGCCGACAGCCCGAGCACCCGGTCGGCCAGCGCCTGCACACTGCCGTCCTTGTAGTACGGCTTCATCGAGCCGGAGTAGTCGACCACGAGGTAGACCGCGGCCCGCAGCCCGTCGAGGCCGTGCTTCGCGAGGGACACCCCGGCGCTCTTGTAGAGGTTCACCAGGGCGGGAGCGGTCTCCTGCACCTTGCTCAGACTGATCGCGACCATGGGCCGCATCCTCTCACTCCTCGACGGCCGCGCCGTTCACGCCTCGAGGACCGCTCCGTCGCTCAGTTCCAGCACCCGGTCGGCGAGGCCGAGGAGCTGGGGGTCGTGGGTGGCGACCAGGGCCGTGACGCCCTCACTGCGGACCACGGCCCGCAGCAGCTCCATCACCGCCAGGCCGGTGGCGGCGTCGAGCTGGCCGGTCGGCTCGTCGGCGAGCAGCAGCGCCGGGCTGTTGGCGAGGGCCCGGGCGATGGCGACCCGCTGCTGCTGTCCGCCGGACAGCTCGGCAGGCCGCTGCGTCTCGTGGCCGGCCAGTCCCACCAGGCCCAGCAGCAGCGCCACCCGTTCCTCGCGTTCACGCGGCTCGGCCCGGCGCAGCCGCAGGGGCACGCCCACGTTCTCGGCGGCGGTGAGGATGGGGATGAGCCCGAAGGACTGGAAGACGAAACCGATCCGGTCCCGGCGCAGTTCCAGCAGCTCGCTCTCGCCGAGCGCGGACAGGTCGGTGCCGTCCACGACGACACGGCCGCGCTGCGGGGCGTCGAGGCCGCCGATCAGATGGAGCAGCGTCGACTTGCCGGAGCCCGAACGGCCCTTGAGGGCGACGAGTTCACCGCGGCCGACGGCGAAGGAGGCCCCGCGCAGCGCGTGCACCGCCGCGGCCCCCGTGCCGTAGGAGTGGTGCAGGTCCTCCACCCGCAGCATCGGCTCGGCGGGCGCGTCGTCGGTGAGGGTGGCACCCGGGCCCGGGCCGGTGTTCTCGGTCATCACGGCATCCCATACGCAACCGGTCCGGGTGGTCAAGAGCGGAACACCGCGGGTTCGAACTCATGTGCCTGACAGGTAACTCCGTGATATGCATTCCGGGTTGGGGGAAGAGCGGCTCGGCCGACGGGGTGGGACTGGTGTGACGGGCTTACTGCTGCTGCGCGCACGCGCGCACCGGCTGCTGCTCACGGCCGCCCTGCTCGCCGTCCTGCTGACCGCCTCGGTGCTCGCGGCCCTCACCGCCTTCTCCGGCTCTGTCGGGGACGCGGCACTGCGCTCCACTCTGAGCGGCCGGGCGGCGGTCTCCGCCGCTCTGCTCGTCGAGGCCGACGTGCCCCGGGAGCGGCGGGACGCGGCGCAGCGGGCCGTGGAGCGCGGTGCGCGGGAGGCGTTCGGCGGGCTGCCGGCGACCGTGCGGAGGCTGGAGCGGTCCGGGCCGTACGCGCTGCCCCGTTCCCTGCGGAAGGCCGACGCCCGCACCGGCGAACCCGACCTCACGCACCTCGCCGCCCTCGACCGGTCCAGGATCGGGCTGGTCTCGGGCACCCTGCCGGGCCCGGCCCCGGCGGACCGCGACGGCGCCGTACCCGTCGCGCTGCCCGAGGCGGCCGCCGGCCGGCTGGGGCTGCGGCCCGGGGCGCGCGTCGAACTCACCGACCGACTGGGCGGCGAGCCGCTCGTGGTGCGGGTGACCGGCGTGTACCGGGCGGCCGACGGCACCGATCCCTACTGGCAGGCGGACGAGCTCGGCGGCCAGGGCATGCGCACGGTCGTCTTCACCACGTACGGGCCGCTGCTGGCCGACGCCTCGGTGCTCGCCTCCGGCCGGGTCTCCGAGGGCGGTACGGGCTGGGTGGCCACGGCCGACTACCGGGCCTTCGGCACCGACGGCATGGGTGCCCTCCGCGAGTCTGCCGTGCACGCGGCCGCGGCGTTGCGCAAGGACCCGGCCCTCGGGGGCGAGGCGGACGTGCGCACCGGGCTGCCCGAGGTGCTCGACGGGGCGGGGCGGGCCCTGCTGGTGTCCCGGTCCACGCTGCTGATCGTCTCCGTGCAGCTGGTGCTGCTCGCCGCGTACGCGCTGCTGCTGGTGGCCCGGCTGCTGGACGCCGAGCGGGCGGGCGAGACCGAACTGCTGCGGGCCAGGGGCGGATCACGTGGCCGGATCGCGGGGCTCGCCGCGCTGGAGGCGCTGCTGCTCGCGGTGCCGGCCGCGGTCGGCGCCGCGCTGCTGGCGGGCCCACTGACCCGGCTGCTGGCCCGGTGGTCCTCCCTCGACCGGATCGGGCTGCGGCTCGACACCGCCCCGGCGGGCCGGGTCTGGCTGGTCGCGGGCGGGGTGGCCCTGGCCTGCGCGGCGGCGGTCGTCGTGCCCGCGCTGGCGGCGACGGCGGGCGGGACGATACGGCTGCGGCGCGTCCGGGCCGCCACGACGGCCGCGCCGGTGCGCGCCGGAGCCGATGTGGCGCTGCTGCTGATCGCGGGGGTGGCGTACTGGCAGCTCGACCGGCAGACCGACGCGACCGGCGGCGGGGTGCTCGGCCGGGACCGGGCCGGGGAGCTGGGCATCGACCCGCTGCTGATCGCGGCGCCCGCGCTGGCGCTGCTGGCGGGCACCGTGCTGACGCTGCGTCTGCTGCCGTTCGCGGCCCGGCTCGCGGAGCGGCGCTCCTCCAGGGGGCGCGGGCTGCCGGCGGCGCTGGCGGGCTGGCAGTTCAGCCGGCGTCCGCTGCGCGGGGCGGGGCCGGTTCTGCTGCTGGTCATCGCCGTGACGACCGGGATGCTGGCGATCGGGCACGGCGCGTCCTGGGACCGGTCGCAGGACGACCTGGCCGACTTCAGGACGGGCGCCCCCGTGCGGGTCCTCGACTACCGGCCGGGCAGCCCCGGGCAGTCCGGCCTCTACACCGGGCTGCCCGGGGTCCGGGACGCCGCCCCCGCGCACCGCGCCTCCCTGGCCCTCTCCGGCGGCGGCCAGGCGACGGTCCTGGTCCTGGACACCTCCCACGCCCGGGACGCGATGCTGATGCGCGGCGACCTCGCCGACGAGCGCCCGGAGAAGCTGCTGCGGACCCTGGCGCCGCCCGCGCCGAACGAGGGCCGGGCGGTACGGCTGCCCGACGGCACCCGGCGGATCGCCCTCGACGTGCGCCTCTCGGACGTGCGGGCCCGGACGGGACACTCCCCCTCCGACCGGGCACCCCAGCTCACGGTGGTCGTCGAGGACGGGTACGGCATCGCCTACCGGCTGGGCGCCGGGACCGTCCCGGTGGACGGCCGGGTGCACCGGATCCGGCTCGACCTGGACACGACGGCGGCGAGCCGCCGTGCCGCACCGGCCGGACCGCTGCGGATGACCGGACTCCAGCTCGACGACACGGCTCCCTCGGGCCGCGCCGAACAGCACCGGTTCACCGTGGAACGGCTGCTCGCCGCCGGCCGCGACGGCCCCGCCCGGACCGTGACGGCGCCCGCTGGGCTGCGCTGGCGGGGCGGCCGGACCGTGACGGAGAACGGCGAGGTCACCGCCCGCACGGCCGCCCGGCCCACCGTGTCGGACGCCGCGCCGCTGACCGTGTCGTACGGCACCGGCGTCGACCGCGGCGACGGCTACGGCGCGGCCCCGATCTACACCGTCCGCCTCGACACCGCCGGTGCCCGGGCGCCGCGCAGCCTGACGGCCGTCGCCACCCGGGACTTCCTGCGCGCGGCCGGGGCCGAGACCGGCGACAGCATCGACGTGCCGCTGTCCGGGGAGCAGCTGCGGGTGCGGATCGTACGGTCGGTCGAGGCACTGCCGACCACCGCCGCCGACCTGGCCGGTGAGGCCGTCTCGGGTGGGGCGTTGCTCCTCGACCTGCGGGCCGTCGACGCCGTGCTGGCACAGCGGGCCAGTGCGCCGCTCACCCCCACCGAGTGGTGGGTGAGTACCGCCCCCGGCCGGGCCGGCGAGGTCGCCGCCGCGCTGCGGGCGCGCCCCGACCTCGAAGCGCGGCAGGTGCTGGTGCGGGACGAGACGGCGGCCGAGCTGCTGCGGGATCCGCTCGGCGCCGGTCCGCGTGCGGCGCTGACGGCCGTGGCGGTGGCCGCCGTGGCCTTGGCCGCCGGGGGGTTCGCGGTGAGCGGCGCCGGTGCGCGCCGGGAGCGGACCTCGGAGTTCGCCGTGTTGCGCGCCCTCGGCACACCCCGCCGGGACCTCGCCCGGCTGGTCGCGACGGAGCAGAGCCTGCTCGTCGGCGCGGGTCTGCTCGCCGGGCTCGGTCTCGGCACTCTCCTGACCCGGGCCGTCGTGCCGCTGATCGTGCTGACCTCCGACGCCGCGCGGCCGGTGCCGCCCGTCCTCGTCGAACTTCCGCTGTCCCGGGTGGCGTTGCTGCTGGCGGGGGTGGCCGCGCCGCTCCTGCTGATCACCGCCGCGTCGGCGCTGCGCCGCGCCGAGCCCGCGGTGGCGCTCCGCGATCAGGGGGAGGACTGAGATGCCGCGTCACGACCGGGGCGCGCCCTGGGTGCGGACCCGGCTGCGGACCGCGCCCCTGTCCGCCGTCGCCTTCGGTGTGCTGGTGCTGGTCACGGCGTTCCTCGCGGCCGTCCTGCCCCGGGCCGTCGAGGCGTACGAGACCGACGGGCTGCGCGAGAGCCTGGCCACCGCCTCCCCCGACTCCACCGTGCTGGAGCTGAGGGCACCGGCGCCGGGTCTGGAACGGCCGGAGAGGGCCCGTGCGGAGGCGGTGTCACCGGAGGCGCTCGCGGCGGTCCACGACACCGCCCGGGGCCTGCTCCCCGCACCGCTGCGGGCGGATCCGGCGCAGTCGGCGTACGGGGTGCGCACCGCGAAGAGCCTCGTGGCGCTGGACGCGTCGCTGCCCCGTCCCGACGGGCTGCCGCCCCGGTTCACCGCGTTCGCCCAGTCCGGAGCGGCCGGTCACGCCACCGTCCGGGAGGGCCGGCTGCCCACCGCCGGGGCGGTGACCGTGGACACCAGGGTGGTGGAGGGCGCGGTGACCGCCGAGACCGCCCGCACCATGCGGCTGCGGACCGGGTCCGAACTCACCCTGGCCGGGTTCACGGACGGGCCGCTTACCGTTCGGATCACCGGCATCCTCGAACCCCTGCATCCGAAGCGGAGTTACTGGTCGGCGGAGCCGGTCCAGCGCACCCCGGCCTTGACGAACAACGGGGGCCGCCCCCCGCAGCTCTACTGGGAGGCGGGGGTCCTGCTGGCGCCGGGGGCCGCGCCGGCCCTGCTCGGCGGGCAGGGCGAGCCGGAGAAGTACTGGCGGATGGCCCCCGAGACGGGCCGGCTCACCGGGACGGACACCTCCGCGCTCGTGGCCGCCGTGGCGTCCCTGGAGAACGGGCCGGGGCTGGTGCGGATGCGGGGTGTCGCCGGTCCGACGGCCCAGCTGTCCACCGGTCTGGAGCAGGTGGTCGGCTCCTACACGGCGGCCCGTGAGGCGATCACCCCCGTGGTCGCGGTCGCGGCCTTCGGGATCGCCGCGGTCGCCGTGGTCGTCCTGGTGATGAGCGGCGGTCTGGCCGCCGCCCGCCGCGAGGCCGAACTCGCCCTGCTGCGGGCCCGGGGCGGCTCCCTGAGCGGTATCGCCGGGCGGCTGCTGGCGGAGACGGCGGTGCCCGCACTGCCCGGCGCGGCCTGCGGTCTGCTGTTCGCCGTGCTCGTGATCGACGAGGCCGAACCGCTGCCCTCCGTGCTCGGGGCGGGCGCCGTGGCGCTGCTCGCGTGCGCCGTACTGCCGGTGCGTGCCCTCGTGGCGCATCGCCGGCCCCGGGCGCACCTGGAGCGCGACGACCTCGCCCACTCCAGGCCGGGCGCGCGCCGCACCATCGCGGAACTGACCCTGCTGGTGCTGGCCGTGGGCTCGGTGGCCGCGCTGCGCCGGCGCGGTACGGGCGGGTCGGGCGATCTGCTGGTGAGCGCCGCCCCGGTGCTCGTCGGGCTGGTCGCCGCGCTGGTCCTCGTCCGGCTGTATCCGCTGCCCCTGCGGTGGGCCGCGGGCCCGGCGGCGCGGCTGCGCGGTGTGGTCGGGTTCCTGTCGCTGGCCCGGGCGGGCCGCTCACCGGCGTCGGTGGCCACGCTGCCGCTGCTCGCCCTGCTGACGGCCCTGACGACGGCCGCGTTCGGGGGTTCCGTGCTGCAGGGCGTGGCGGACGCCCGGGACCGGGCCGCGCTGCTGGCGACAGGCGCTGACGCCCTGGTCTCCACGACCGACGGCGCTGCCCTCCCGGCGGGTCTGGCACGGGCGGTGGGTGACGTGGAGGGCGTGCGGCAGGTCACCGCCGTGAGCATCATGTACGCCTCGGAGGGCGCCTCCGACGAGGCGCAGTCGCTGCCCGTGGTCGGGGTCGAGCCGGACTCCTACGCCGAGGTGGCCCGGCGGATGGGGCTGGGCGGCTTCCCGGCCCGCCGGCTGGGGGTCGGGGACGGGGTGCTGGGCGCCGTCGCCTCCCCCGACGTCGCCGAGCGGCTCGGACGGGCGCCGCGCCGGATCGTGACGGACGGCGGCCCCGTCAGGGTGCGGATCACCGAGGTGCGCCCCCGCACCCCGGCCCTGACCGAGGGCGAGTTCCTGCTGGTCGACACGGCGGGCCTGAAAGGCGTCGGCGGTCCCACGACCCTGCTCGCGGCCGGTGCCGGCCTGGACGCGAAGGCGCTGCGGGCGGCCGTACGGGAGGCCGGGGCGGACCTGTCGGTGACGCTGCGCGGCGAGGAACGTGCGGCGCTGTCCGACACGCCGTTGCAGGAGGGCGCCGAACGGATCTACGTCTGGGCCGTCGCCGCGGGCGCCGGGTACGCCGTGCTCGCGTTGGTGTTCGGTCTGCTGCGCACCGCGCCGGAGCGGGCCGCGCTGCTGGCCCGGCTGCGCACCCTCGGTATGACGGCCCGCCAGGGGCGGCGCCTGCTCGGCCTGGAGGCGCTGCCGCAGGCGCTGCTCGCGGCCGCCGGGGGCATGGCCGTCGGCTGGGCCACGGTGGGGCTGCTCGCCCCCGGCATCGACCTGGACCGGCTCGCCCTGGCCGGCGCGGCCGGCGTCACGGCACCGGACGCCGTGCTGCGGACCGACGTGTGGTCACTGGTCCTGCCCGCGGCGGGCGCGGTGCTGCTGGCCGGGGCGGTGGCCGTCGCGCAGGCCTGGTGGGCCGGACGCCGGACACCGATCACTCACCTCAGGGCGGGAGACATGCGATGAGCGGTACGACGGAGTCGCTGGACGAGCTCCAGCGCCGGGTGGCCCGGCACCGCGACCGGCCCGCGTACGGGCACGACGCCCTGATCGCCTGTGACCGGCTGGTGCGGATCTTCGCCCGGCGCGGTGGCGGGGACGCCGTGGAGGTGCAGGCGCTGCAGGGGCTCGATCTGCTGGTGCGGGAGGGCGAGTTGATGGCCCTGGTGGGGGCGTCCGGCAGCGGCAAGTCGACGCTGATGAACATCCTCGCGGGTCTGGACGTCCCGACCGCGGGCGCCGCGAAGGTCGCCGGCCGCGATCTGCTGACGATGGACGCGAAGGCCCGGCTGCGCTACCGGCGTGAGGTGGTGGGCTTCGTCTGGCAGCAGACGGCGCGCAATCTGCTGCCGTACCTGACGGCCGCGCAGAACGTCGCCCTGCCCATGCAGCTGGCGGGGGCCTCCCGTCGGAAGCGGGCCGGGCGGGCGGACGAGCTGTTGTCCCTGCTCGGCGTCGCCGACTGCCGGGACCGGCGTCCGCAGGCGATGTCCGGTGGCCAGCAGCAGCGCGTCGCGATCGCCGTCGCCCTCGCCAACGCCCCCGCCGTCCTGCTCGCCGACGAGCCGACCGGCGAGCTGGACTCGGCGACGGGGCAGCAGGTCTTCGCGGCGTTCCGCCGGGCCAACGAGGAGCTGGGGACGACGATCGTCATCGTCACGCACGACCAGGCGGTCGCCGGCGAGGTCCGCCGCACGGTCGCGATCCGCGACGGCCGCACCTCGACGGAGGTACTGCGCCGCACGGAGGTCGACGCGTCGGGCCTGGAGTCCCTGGTGGCCCGTGAGTACGCGATGCTCGACCGCGCGGGCCGCCTCCAGCTGCCGGCGGAGTACACCGCGGCCCTGGGCATGGCGGACCGGGTGCTGCTGGAGTTGGAGGAGGACCACATCCAGGTGCGGCCGGACGGGCACGCGAGCGCACCGGGAACCGGGGACGAGAACGGCTGAGGACGTGCGACGGCGCCCGCCCATTCGTCCGGTCGGGGACAAGGGGCAGGCGCCGTCAGTGTTCCGCACGCCTTTGTGCGGGACGTTCTGTGAGGCCAGACCGTGTGAGGCGCGGTCGGACCAGGTGAGGTGCGGTCAGACCATCAACGCGCGGTCCGTCGGGCGGATCGGCGCCGGCAGCTCGCTCGCGCCCGTCAGCGCACGGTCCACGCCGCGCGCCGCCGAGCGGCCCTCGGCGATCGCCCAGACGATGAGCGACTGGCCGCGGCCCGCGTCACCGGCGACGAACACGCCCGGCACGTTGGTCTGGTAGCTGTCGTCACGGGCGATGTTGCCGCGCTCGTCGAGCTCCAGGCCGAACTGCTCGACCAGGCCGTTGTCCCGGTCGGTGCCGGTGAAGCCCATGGCGAGCGTGACGAGCTGCGCGGGGATCTTGCGCTCGGAGCCCGGCTTCGGGGTGAGCTTGCCGTCGATGAACTCCACCTCGGTGAGGTGCAGCCACTGGACGTTGCCGTCCTCGTCGCCCTCGAAGTGGGTCGTCGAGACGGAGTAGACGCGCTCGCCGCCCTCCTCGTGCGCCGAGGTGACCTTGTACAGCATGGGGAAGGTCGGCCACGGCTGGGAGGCGTCGTTCCGCTCCTCGCCCGGGCGGGGCATGATCTCCAGCTGCGTGACGGAGGCCGCTCCCTGACGGTGGGCGGTGCCCACGCAGTCCGCGCCGGTGTCGCCGCCGCCGATGACCACGACGTGCTTGCCCTCGGCCGAGATCGGGGGCGCCACGAAGTCGCCCTCCTGGACCTTGTTGGCCAGCGGCAGATACTCCATGGCCTGGTAGATGCCCTTGAGTTCGCGGCCGGGCACCGGCAGGTCGCGGGCCGTGGTGGCGCCGACGGCCAGGACGACCGCGTCGTAGCGCTTCTTCAGGTCCGTGGCCTTCAGGTCGCGGCCGATCTCGATGCCGGTGCGGAAGCGGGTACCCTCCGCGCGCATCTGCTCGATGCGGCGGTTGATGTGCCGCTTCTCCATCTTGAACTCGGGGATGCCGTAGCGGAGGAGGCCTCCGATGCGGTCCGCGCGCTCGTAGACGGCGACGGTGTGGCCGGCCCGGGTCAGCTGCTGGGCGGCGGCCAGCCCGGCCGGGCCCGAGCCGATGACGGCGACGGTCTTGCCGGACAGGCGCTCCGGGATCTGCGGGGCGACGTCCCCGGTCTCCCACGCCTTGTCGATGATCGAGACCTCGACGTTCTTGATGGTGACCGGCGGCTGGTTGATGCCCAGCACACACGCCGACTCGCAGGGAGCGGGGCACAGACGGCCCGTGAACTCCGGGAAGTTGTTCGTCGCGTGCAGACGCTCGGAGGCGGCCGCCCAGTCCTCGCGGTAGGCGTAGTCGTTCCACTCGGGGATCAGGTTCCCGAGCGGACAGCCGTTGTGGCAGAACGGGATGCCGCAGTCCATGCAGCGGCTGGCCTGCTTGCTGATGATGGGCAGCAGGGAGCCGGGAACGTAGACCTCGTTCCAGTCCTTGACGCGCTCCTCGACGGGGCGGGACTTGGCGAGCTCGCGCCCGTGGTTCAGGAAGCCCTTCGGGTCAGCCATTGATCGCCGCCTCCATCATCTTCTCGTGGGTCTCGGTCTCGGAGAGACCGGCTCGCTCGGCGGCTTCCTTGGCGGCGAGCACTGCCTTGTACGTGCTGGGGATGATCCTGCTGAACCGCTCGACGGCGGTGTCCCAGTCGGCCAGGAGCTTCTCGGCGACGGTGGAGCCCGTCTCCTCCTGGTGGCGGCGGACCACGTCGTGCAGCCACTGCTTGTCGGCGTCGTCGAGCGGCTCGACGGCGTCCAGGTTGCCGGCGTTGACGTTGTCGGGGTCCAGGTCGATCACGTACGCGATACCGCCGGACATGCCGGCCGCGAAGTTGCGGCCCGTCTCGCCGAGGACCACCGCGTGGCCACCGGTCATGTACTCGCAGCCGTGGTCGCCCACGCCCTCGGAGACGACCGTCGCACCGGAGTTGCGGACGCAGAACCGCTCACCGACCTTGCCGCGCAGGAACATCTCGCCGCCGGTGGCGCCGTAGCCGATGGTGTTGCCGGCGATGACGCTGTACTCGGCGAGGTGGTCGGCCGCGCGGTCCGGGCGGACCACGATCCGGCCGCCGGACAGGCCCTTGCCGACGTAGTCGTTGGCGTCGCCCTCCAGACGCAGCGTGACACCGCGCGGGACGAAGGCGCCGAAGGACTGGCCGGCGGAGCCGGTGAAGGTGATGTCGATGGTGTCGTCGGGCAGGCCCGCGCCACCGAACTTCTTCGTCACCTCGTGGCCGAGCATGGTGCCGACCGTGCGGTTGATGTTGCGGATCTGCACCTGGGCGCGCACCGGCTGGGCGTCGGTGGCACCGGTCGCGGCGAGCGCGTCCGAGGCCAGCTTGATCAGCTGGTTGTCGAGCGCCTTCTCCAGGCCGTGGTCCTGCGCCATGATCTGGTGGCGCACCGCGCCCTCGGGCAGGTCGGGCACGTGGAACAGCGGCTCCAGGTCCAGGCCCTGTGCCTTCCAGTGGTCGACGGCCCGCGTGACGTCGAGGGTCTCGGCGTGACCGACGGCCTCCTCGATGGAGCGGAAGCCCAGCTCGGCGAGGATCTCGCGGACCTCTTCGGCGATGAACTGGAAGAAGTTCACGACGTACTCGGCCTTGCCGTTGTACCGCTCGCGCAGGACCGGGTTCTGCGTGGCGATGCCGACCGGGCAGGTGTCCAGGTGGCAGACGCGCATCATGACGCAGCCGGAGACGACGAGCGGCGCGGTCGCGAAACCGAACTCCTCGGCGCCGAGCAGCGCGGCGATGACGACGTCGCGGCCGGTCTTCAGCTGGCCGTCGGTCTGCACGACGATGCGGTCGCGCAGGCCGTTGAGCAGCAGGGTCTGCTGGGTCTCGGCGAGGCCGAGCTCCCAGGGGCCGCCGGCGTGCTTCAGCGAGGTGAGCGGGGAGGCACCCGTACCACCGTCGTGACCGGAGATCAGGACGACGTCCGCGTGCGCCTTGGAGACACCCGCGGCGACGGTGCCGACGCCGACCTCGGAGACCAGCTTGACGTGAATCCGCGCTTGGGGGTTGGCGTTCTTCAGGTCGTGGATCAGCTGGGCGAGGTCTTCGATGGAGTAGATGTCGTGGTGCGGGGGCGGCGAGATGAGGCCGACGCCCGGCGTCGAGTGCCGCGTCTTGGCGACCCACGGGTAGACCTTGTGGCCGGGCAGCTGGCCGCCCTCGCCGGGCTTGGCGCCCTGGGCCATCTTGATCTGGATGTCGTCGGAGTTGACCAGGTACTCGGAGGTCACACCGAAGCGGCCGGAGGCGACCTGCTTGATGGCCGACCGGCGGGCCGGGTCGTACAGGCGCTCCGGGTCCTCGCCGCCCTCACCGGTGTTGGACTTGCCGCCCAGCTGGTTCATGGCGATGGCGAGGGTCTCGTGCGCCTCCTGGGAGATGGAGCCGTACGACATGGCGCCCGTGGAGAAGCGCTTGACGATCTCGGAGACGGGCTCGACCTCGTCGATGGAGATCGGCTGCCGGTCCGACTTGAAGCCGAACAGGCCGCGCAGCGTCATCAGCCGCTCGGACTGCTCGTTCACGCGCTCGGTGTACTTCTTGAAGATGTCGTACTTGCCGGAGCGCGTGGAGTGCTGGAGGCGGAAGACCGTCTCCGGGTCGAACAGGTGCGGCTCGCCCTCGCGGCGCCACTGGTACTCGCCGCCTATCTCCAGCGCGCGGTGCGCCGGGGCGATGCCGGAGGCCGGGTAGGCCTTGGCGTGCCGGGCGGCGACCTCCTTGGCGACGACGTCGATGCCGACACCGCCGATCTTGGTGGCCGTGCCGTTGAAGTACTTCTCGACGAAGGCCTCGTCGAGACCGACGGCCTCGAAGACCTGGGCGCCGCGGTAGGAGGCGACGGTCGAGATGCCCATCTTCGACATGACCTTCAGCACGCCCTTGCCGAGGGCGTAGATGAGGTTGCGGATGGCCTGCTCGGGCTCGATGCCGGGCAGGAAGGTGCCGGCGCGGACCAGGTCCTCGACGGACTCCATCGCCAGGTACGGGTTGACGGCGGCGGCGCCGTAGCCGATGAGCAGGGCGACGTGGTGGACCTCGCGGACGTCACCGGCCTCGACCAGCAGGCCCACCTGGGTGCGCTGCTTGGTGCGGATGAGGTGGTGGTGGACGGCCGCGGTGAGCAGCAGCGACGGGATCGGCGCGTGCTCGGCGTCCGAGTGGCGGTCCGACAGGACGATCAGGCGGGCGCCGTTCTCGATGGCGGCGTCGGCCTCGGTGCAGATCTCGTCGATGCGCGCGGCCAGCGTGTCACCGCCGCCGTGCACCCGGTACAGGCCGGACAGCGTCGCAGCCTTGAAGCCGGGCATGTCGCCGTCGGCGTTGATGTGGATGAGCTTGGCCAGCTCGTCGTTGTCGATCACCGGGAAGGGCAGCAGGACGCTGCGGCAGGAGGCCGCGTTCGGGTCGAGCAGGTTGCCCTGGGGGCCCAGCGCGGAGCGCAGCGAGGTGACGAGCTCCTCGCGGATCGCGTCCAGCGGCGGGTTGGTGACCTGCGCGAACAGCTGGGTGAAGTAGTCGAAGAGCAGCCGCGGGCGGTCCGACAGCGCGGCGATCGGCGAGTCGGTGCCCATCGAGCCGATCGGCTCGGCGCCGGCCTTGGCCATCGGCGCGAGGATGACGCGCAGCTCCTCCTCGGTGTAGCCGAAGGTCTGCTGGCGGCGGGTGACCGAGGCGTGCGTGTGCACGATGTGCTCGCGCTCGGGCAGGTCCTCGAGCTCGATCTCGCCGGCTTCGATCCACTCCGCGTAGGGGTTCTCGGCGGCGAGCTCGGCCTTGATCTCGTCGTCCTCGATGATGCGGTGCTCGACGGTGTCGACGAGGAACATGCGGCCGGGCTGCAGACGGCCCTTGCGGACGACCTTGGAGGGGTCGATGTCCAGGACGCCGACCTCGGAGCCGAGGACGACGAGGCCGTCGTCGGTGACCCAGTAGCGGCCGGGGCGAAGGCCGTTGCGGTCCAGGACCGCGCCGACCTGCTTGCCGTCGGTGAAGGTGACGCAGGCCGGGCCGTCCCAGGGCTCCATCATCGTGGAGTGGAACTGGTAGAAGGCGCGCCGGGCCGGATCCATGGAGTCGTGGTTCTCCCACGCCTCCGGGATCATCATCAGCACGGAGTGCGGCAGGGAGCGGCCGCCCAGGTGCAGGAGCTCCAGGACCTCGTCGAAGGAGGCGGAGTCGGAGGCGTCCGGCGTGCAGACCGGGAAGATCCGGTCGATGGCCTTGTCGTCGGACCCGAACAGGTCCGAGACGAGCTGCGACTCGCGGGCCACCATCCAGTTGCGGTTGCCCTTGACGGTGTTGATCTCACCGTTGTGCGCGACGAAGCGGTACGGGTGGGCCAGCGGCCACGACGGGAACGTGTTCGTCGAGAACCGGGAGTGCACGAGCGCGATCGCGGAGGCGAAGCGGCGGTCGGACAGGTCCGGGAAGAAGGGCTCCAGCTGGCCGGTGGTCAGCATGCCCTTGTAGACGATGGTCCGCGCGGACAGCGACGGGAAGTACACGCCGGCCTCGCGCTCGGCGCGCTTGCGCAGCACGAAGGCCTTGCGGTCGAGGTCGATGCCCTCCGAGACGCCGTCGCCGACGAAGATCTGGCGGAAGACCGGCATGGTCGACCGGGCGGTGGCTCCCAGCAGCTGCGGGGCGACCGGCACCTCGCGCCAGCCGTGGACGGTGAGGCCCTCGTCGGCGGCGATCGTCTCGATCTGCGAGACGGCGTCGGCGGTGGAGTCCTCCGGCAGGAAGGCGATGCCGACGGCGTAGGAACCGGCGTCGGGCAGTTCGAATCCGGCCACGTCACGGAAGAAGGCGTCCGGGACCTGCGACAGGATGCCGGCGCCGTCGCCGGAGTCCGGCTCGGAGCCGGTGGCGCCACGGTGTTCGAGGTTGCGCAGGACGGTCAGAGCCTGCTCGACCAGGGTGTGGGACGCCTCGCCGGTGAGTGTGGCGACGAAGCCGACGCCGCAGGCGTCGTGCTCGTTGCGGGGGTCGTACATACCCTGCGCAGCAGGGCGAGCATCCATGAAGGACCAGTTCTGGCCATTCGCGGAATGCTGGGACGGCTGGCGCGGCGTACGCATCGGCTCTCCCGTCGTCGTCATGTGGCATATGCAAGTGCCGAGGGACGACGTTGGCCCTCGCGTGATCGCAAAATTTCGTGCAGGTTACATGATGGAGCGGTTCTCGGGAACCGGGATAATCCGTTCCAGCATGCGGACACCGCGGGTGCGCGGCGGGGGTACCGCGCCGGCGGTGGAAGCTATGGAGGGCACGGAACGATCGGGTCAGATCGGTTTCCATCGGCCCGCGGAGCGGGACAGGCGTCTTCGCCCACCCCGCTGGGGGTGCGCGGCGAGCGTCGTTGCCCGCAGCGCTTACGGCTCATGCCCGGTGGTTCCGCATTCGAAACCAGTGAGTAACGGCTACCTATGCGGTCCCTTGCATAGGTCCGAGCCGCGCTATCCTACGGCCGTTCCGAACAAGGTGCCCAGGGCGTACGTCACACCGGCCGCCGCGCCTCCCAGGAACAGCTGCCGAAGCCCGCTGTACCACCAGGTGCGTGCCGTCACCTTGGCCACCACCGCACCGCACAGGAAGAGCCCCAGCAGCGCCAGCAGCACCGCCGGCCACATGCTGCTCCCGCCCAGCAGATAGGGCAGGACGGGAATCAGCGCGCCCAGCGCGAAGGAGCCGAAACTCGACACGGCGGCCACGGTCGGCGAGGGCAGGTCACCGGGGTCGATGCCCAGCTCCTCCCGGGCGTGGATCTCCAGCGCCTGCTCGGGGTCCTTCGACAGCTGCTGGGCGACCTCGCGGGCCAGCCCGGCCTCGACACCCCTCGACTCGTAGAGCGCGGCGAGCTCGGCCTCCTCGTCCTTGGGGTGCTTGCGCAGCTGGCGCCGCTCCACGTCCAGCTCGGCCTCGACGAGCTCGCGCTGCGAGGCGACGGAGGTGTATTCACCGGCAGCCATGGAGAAGGCGCCGGCGGCCAGGCCCGCCAGTCCGCTCAGGACGACGGTGTGCTGGCTGACCGCGCCACCGGCGACGCCGGTCATCAGGGCGAGGTTGGAGACGAGACCGTCCATCGCACCGAACACCGCGGGACGCAGCCAGCCGCCGTTCACGTCCCGGTGCGTGTGGTTGTCCCGGTGCGCCTCGTGCAGCGTCGCCTCGGTGTCGATGATGGCCATGGAAGATCCCCACTCCCCGTTCTTTGGACAGATTCCAGAGTTTTACAACCCATAAACTACGCCCTGAATTCCACTCTCGCCAGCAAGGAAAGGCTGCGCTAACCTGCGGTTTTACCGTTTCGCGCTCACTTGATCATCAGTGCGCCCAAATGTCGACCGGGTGATGCTGGGGCTCGTGAGGCTCGGCGGAGTCACCGGAGTGGGACACATGCCGTATGGCATCGATCGCCTGCATCCCCTCCGTCCCGGCGCCCGGGGACGCCACCGGGCTCCGCGCACGCGCACGCGGCGCACTGCTGGGCCTGGCCGTCGGTGACGCCCTCGGGGCCCCGGCCGAGAACATGAAGCCCTCCGAGATCCGCGCCCGGTGGGGCCGCATCACCGGCTACGTCACTGACAACCCGTCCGGCACGGACGACACCGAGTACGCGATCTTCTCCGGCCTCCTGCTGGCCCGGCACGGCTCGGCGCTCACCCCGGCCCATGTGGAGGCGGCCTGGCACGAGTGGATCGCCGACCGCGACGAGGGCCCCTTCCGGGGCGCCGGTTTCAGCGAACGCGGCACGCTCGAGAACCTCCGCCGAGGGCTGGCCGCCCCGATCTCCGCGCAACACCGGCACGCCTGGAGCGACGGCCTGGCCATGCGCGCGGCCCCCTTCGGGGTGTTCGCGGCGGGCCGCCCGGCGGAGGCGGCCCGGCTGGTCGCGATCGACGGTTCGGTGAGCCACGACGGCGAGGGCATCTACGGCGGGCAGGCGGTGGCGGCGGGCGTCGCGGCGGCGATGGCCGGCGCGCCGTCGACCGCGGTGGTGGCCGCGGCCCTCGCGGTCGTCCCCGACGACTCCTGGACGGCCCGCAGCCTGCGCCGCGCGGTGGCCGTCGCCCACCGCGGCGAACGCGCGGTCCGCTCCGCGGTCGTCATCGGCGGCTACCCCTGGACCGACCTGGCGCCCGAGGCGGTCGCCCTGGCCTTCGGCGCGTACGCGGCGGCCGACGGCGACTTCGAGCAGTCCGTCCTGACCGCGGTGAACATGGGCCGCGACGCGGACACGACGGCGGCGGTGGCGGGGGCCCTGGCGGGTGCCACCCGGGGCGTGTCGGCGATCCCGCAGTGCTGGGCGACGCCCATCGGCCCGGTCCACGGCAGATGCCTCCCGGCGATGGCGGGCTACCACGTCCTGGACGTGGCGGACCTGCTGACACCGCCGGCCGCCGCCCCGCCGACCGACGGACCGGAGACCCCCGCATGACCACCCTCGAACCGGCCACGGCCCCGGCCCCGGCCCCGCACGAACCCGCGACCCCACCCGCACCCGCCGACGGCGAACGCGCCCCGACCCCACCCGAACCCCCCGCACCCGCCGACGGCGAACGCGCCCCACGGGAGACCAGGACCCCGCGGGTGACAGTTGCGGGCGGTGCGCGGGCGGGAGACAAAAGGTCCGAAGGCGAAGCCGAGGCCTCGAGACGAGCCGAAGGCCTCCTGCTCGGACTGGCCGCCGGCGACGCCGCCGGCTGGCCCGCCGCCCGCCACAGAGCCGCCCGCATGCCCGACTGGACCCGCCGCCTCACCCGCGAACTCGACACCTTCGCCGAACACAACGCCACGACCACCCTCCCCGTCCCCATCGCCCTGAACCAGCCCCCCGAGCCCCTCCGCCTCGGCCCCTCCGACGACGCCGAGTGGGCGGCCTTCGCGGCGGAAGCCCTCCTGCGCGCAGGCGACGACACCGTCCTGAACGACCTCAGCCGAGAACGCCGCACCCGAGCCGCGATCGACCTCACCTGGAACGCCCTCGCCGCCGAGGTCGCCGCCGCGGCGGACCGCGCCCCCGAGATCGAGTCCGCCGTCCTCCCCCTGCGCGCCCGCATCTCCGTCCGCGCCGGCCTCGGCAACCTCGCCACCGGCCTGCGCCCGCCCGCCACCGGCCACGACAACCCGCACTACTTCGACGACGCCGCCTGCGTACGCGCCTGCGTCCTGGCCATGGCCCACCCCGGCGACCCCCGCAGCGCCGCCGACCTCGCCGAGTTCGACGCCCGCTACACCCAGGACGGCGACGGCGTCCACGGCGCCCGCGCGATGGCGGCGGCGCTCGCCCTCGCCCTGGCCGGGGCGGACGTGGACGCCTGTGTCACCGCGGCCCTCACCGAGCTCCCCGAGGAGACGGAGATCGGCCGCAACGCCCGCCAGGCCCTGCAGCTCGCCGCCGCCGCGGACAACGCCTTCGCGCTCGTCCCGCCCCTGGAGCACCAGATCGTCGACCACGTCTACAGCTACGGCATCGCCGCCGCCGAGACGGTCCCGGTCGCCCTCGCCCTGGCCACCGCAGCCCGCGGCCGCATCGCGCAGGCGATCCCCGCCGCGGCCTGCCTGTCCCGGGTCGCGGACTCCGCCCCGGCCCTGGCGGGCGCCCTCACCGGCGCCCTCGGCGGTGGCGCGTCGATCCCCGCCTCCTGGCGGGAGACCTGCCGCACCCTCTCCGGCTGCGTCCTCCCCCGCCTCACCGGCACGGACCTCGTGGAACTCGCCGAACTTCTGGAAGCGGTACAACCGGCCCGTCCGGGTGGATGATGCGGCCATGCAGCCCAAAACCCGCCAAAACGCCCCACTGGACGAGCGGATCACCGGAGCCCTGGTCGGGGCGGCCGTCGGCGACGCGCTCGGCGGTCCCGTCGAGGGCTACGCGCCCGAGCAGATCCTCGAACGCCACGGCGGCCGCGTCCACGGCATCGTCGGCCCCTGGCACGGCGACGACTGGCGCACGGCCCGCCCTCTCGCCCCGTACCACAAGGGCGACGGCCACGTCACCGACGACACCTTGATGACCCACGCCCTGGTGCGCGTCTACGCCCGGGTCCGCGACCACCTCGACGCCTACGCCATCGCCGACCACCTGGTCCCGGACCTGATGACCGAGCGGCGCTGGATCCCGGAGCTGGAGAGCGAGGCCCTCCCCCTCCAGCGGATCTTCCTGGCGGAGAAGTGGCTGGTGACGAGGATCCACTACGGCCACGCCGACCCGCGCGAGGCCGGCACCGGCAACATCGTCAACTGCGGCGCGGCGATGTACATGGCCCCGGTCGGCCTGGTCAACGCGGCCGACCCGCGGGCGGCGTACGCCGAGGCCCTCGACGTAGCCGGCGCCCACCAGTCGTCGTACGGCCGTGAGGCGGCGGGTGTCCTGGCCGCGGCGGTGGCGGCGGCATGCACCCCGGGCGCGACCCCGGACTCGGTCGTCTCGACGTGTCTGGCCCTCGCGAAGGACGGCACCCGGGCCGCGATCGAGCGGGTCTGCGAGGAGGCGGTGCGCCACACGGACTTCGAGTCCGCTCTGCGCCCGCTGCGCGAGGCGGTGACCCCGTACGACACGGTGGGCCCCGACTACCGGGCCCCCTCGCTCGGCGCCCGCCGCCCGTCCCGTCTGCACGCGATCGAGGAACTGCCCGTCGCGCTGGGCATGGTGCTCGTGGCGCGGGGCGACTACCGCCACGCGGTCCTCGGCGCGGTGAACTACGGCCGCGACTGCGACTCCATCGCCACGATGGCCGGCGCCGTGGCCGGGGCGCTGGGCTCACCGGTCCCGGAGGACTGGGCCAAGACGGTCGCGGAAGCCAGCCGCCTGGACCTCTGGGAACC
Organism: Streptomyces luteogriseus; assembly: GCF_014205055.1. NCBI lineage: Bacteria > Bacillati > Actinomycetota > Actinomycetes > Kitasatosporales > Streptomycetaceae > Streptomyces > Streptomyces luteogriseus. The sequence goes on along the minus strand of NZ_JACHMS010000001.1, from coordinate 6,482,320 downwards.
GGCGGCCACCCTGACGGCCGTGACCCGCGAGATCTTCGAGCGGGACGTGACCCGCCGCCGCGCCCACGAGCGGGCCTTCGCCTCCCTCGGAGGCCAGGAATGCTCCGCCTGACCTGGGTCCAGCCGGAGGACCTGCTCGGCCACGAACTCCGGCAGGCGGCCCAGGACGGCCGCGAGCCCAAGGCCGTCGCGGCCCGCTGGCGAGCGGCGGGCGGCCCCGAGGCCCCGGCCACCGCGGGCGCCTCCCCCACCCCGGCGTCCCGCTACCTCCGCCGGCTGGCGGAGGACCTCCTGGACGAACTGGCCGATCTCCCGAGCGCGTTGGCGGACGACGAACCGACGGACCTGGGGAGGATCCGGTCCGCCTGCCCCGACTGGCCGGAGCCGGTGGGCACCACGGCCACCACCACCCCGCAGGCCCTGGAAGCCGCCTGGCTCGGCCGCGCCACCGGCTGCCTCCTCGGCAAACCGGTCGAGAAGCTCCCGCTCGACGCGATCCGCCGACTCGCCCGGTCCACCGGCAACTGGCCCCTCACCACCTACTTCACCGCCCGGGGCGTCCCGCGGGAGCTCCTCGAACGGCACCCCTGGAACCGCCGCTCGGCGCCCACCTCCCTCGCCGAGAACATCGACGGCATGCCCGAGGACGACGACCTCAACTACCCCCTGATCAACCTCGTCCTCCTGCAACGCCACGGCCGGGCGTTCACCACCACGGACGTGGCCCGCACCTGGCTCGACGAACTCCCCGCCGGCCGCACCTTCACCGCCGAACGCATCGCCTACCGCAACCTCCTCTCCGGCCTGGAACCCCCGCACACCGCCCGCTTTCGCAACCCGTTCCGCGAGTGGATCGGCGCCCTGATCCGCGCCGACGTCCACGGCTGGACCAATCCGGGCGACCCGGCCGCGGCAGCCGAACAGGCCCACCGGGACGCGACTCTCACGCACACCGCCAACGGCGTCTACGCGGCGATGTTCACGGCGGCCACCCTCGCCACGGCGGCGACCGGCGACCACGACGTCCACACCTGCCTGCGCACCGGTCTCACCGTCGTCCCCCCACGCTCCCGCCTGGCCCGAGCCGTCCGTCAGGCCGTTCAACTCGCGCACGAACAGGCGGACTTCGAGTCGGTCGTCGACGCCCTCCACGCCACCCACGCCGATACCCACCACTGGGTGCACGCCGTCCCCAACACCGCCCTGATCGCCGCCGCCCTCACCCATGCGAACGGTGACTTCGACGGCTCCGTCTGCCGTGCCGTCAGCGGCGGCTGGGACACCGATTCCAACGGCGCGACGGCCGGCTCCGTCGCCGGGCTGCTGGCCGGGCACCCCACGGCGCTCCCCGACCGCTGGACGGCACCCCTGAAGAACCGGCTGGCCACGTCAGTCGGCGACTTCGACGGCATCGGCTTCGACACCCTCGCCCACCTCACGCACCGGGAGACCCACCGCCCATGACAGCACCCACGACCGCGGCCCTCACCGGCCTCCGCGTCCTCGACCTCGCCACCCTCTTCGCCGGCCCGATGGCCGCCACCCTGCTCGGCGACTTCGGCGCCGAGGTCGTCAAGATCGAGCACCCGGGGAAGCCGGACCCCTCCCGCGGCCACGGCCCGTCGAAGGACGGCGTGGGCCTGTGGTGGAAAATGCTCGGCCGCAACAAGCGGACCATGACCCTGGACCTGTCGAAGCCCGGCGGCCGCGCCACCCTCCTGCGGCTGGCCGCCACCACCGACGTGATCATCGAGAACTTCCGCCCCGGCACCCTGGAGAAGTGGGACCTGGGCTGGCCGGAGCTGTCGGCCGTCAACCCCCGCCTGGTCCTGGCCCGCGTCACCGGCTTCGGCCAGTTCGGCCCCTACGCGCATCGGCCCGGCTTCGGCACCCTCGCCGAGGCGATGAGCGGCTTCGCCGCGATCACCGGCGAACCGGGCTCGCCCCCGACCCTCCCGCCGTTCGGCCTGGCGGACTCCATCGCGGGCCTGACGACGGCGTACGCGGTGATGACGGCGCTCGCCGCCCGCGAGCGCACCGGTGAGGGCCAGGTCGTCGACATGGCCCTGATCGAGCCGATCCTGGCCGCCCTCGGCCCCCAGCCCCTCTGGTACGACCAGCTCGGCCACGTCCAGCCCCGCACCGGCAACCGCTCCCCCAACAACGCCCCGCGCGGCGTCTACCGCACCGCGGACGGCACCTGGGTCGCCGTCTCCACCTCGGCCCAGTCGGTCGCGGAACGCGTGATGCACCTGGTCGGCCGCCCGGAACTGATCGACGAGCCCTGGTTCGCCTCGGGCGCCGACCGCGCCCGGCACGCGGACGTCCTGGACGAGGCCGTCGGCGGCTGGATCGCCGTGCGCACCCGCACGGACGTCATGGCCGCCTTCGAGAAGGCCGAGGCGGCGGTGGCGCCGGTCCAGGACGTCCGGGACGTGATGGCGGACCCGCAGTACCAGGCCCTGGGCACCATCACCACCGTCGACGACCCCGAACTCGGCCCGCTGCGCATGCAGAACGTCCTCTTCCGGCTCTCCGCCACGCCCGGCGCGATCCGCTGGGCCGGGCGCCCGCACGGCGCCGACACCGAGGAAATCCTGACCGAGCTGGGCCTGTCCCCGGACGACGTCACGGCGCTGCGGGCGGAGGGCGCCCTGTGACGGCGTACCCGCTCACCTGGCTCTACGCCCCGGGCGACCGTCCTCAGGTGGTCGCGAAGGCCCTGGCCTCCGGCGCCGACGTCGTCGTCATCGACCTGGAGGACGCGGTCGCCTCCGACCGCAAGGACTACGCCCGGGCCGCCACCGCCGACCTGCTCGCACACCCGCCGGACGTCCCGGTCCATGTCCGCGTCAACGCCCCGGACAGTCCCTGGGGCGAGCGGGACATCGCGGCCCTGGCCCCGGCTCCCGGGCTTTCCGGTCTCCGCCTCGCCAAGATCACCTCACCCGCCGAGGTCGCCCACGCGGCACGCCGAGCCGCTCGGGCCGACCTGTACGCCCTGCTGGAGACGGCTCTCGCCGTGGAGCAGGCGTACGCCATCGCCGGTGCCCATCCGAACCTGCGCGGTATCGCGCTCGGCGAGGCCGATCTGCGGGCCGACCTCGGCGTGCGCGACGACACCGGCCTCGACTGGCCCCGCTCCCGGGTGGTCGTGGCGGCCCGGGCCGCCGGTCTGCCGCCTCCGCCCCAGTCCGTCCACCCGGACACCCGCGACCTGGACGGACTGGCGGCCTCCTGCGCCCACGGCCGCGCCCTGGGATTCCTCGGCCGTGCCGCGATCCACCCCCGTCAGCTTTCGGTGATCGAACGCGCCTATCTGCCCACCGAGGCGGAGATCGAGCGGGCGGAGACGGTGCTCAAGGCGGCCGCCACGGATCAGGGCGCCCAGGCTCTGCCCGACGGCCGCTTCGTCGACGCGGCGGTGGTGACGGCGGCCCAGCGGACCCTGTCCCTGGCGCGCCGCCGCTGACATGCCGAGAGCGCCCGGGATGACTCCCGGGCGCTCTCGGCATGTCACATACGGCAGGCCGTCAGGTCTTCTTCCCCGACCCGGCCTCGTTCGTGGTGGTCTTCCCGGCGGCGTCCGCCCCGGTCTCGGAATTGTCCGTGCTCTCGTCGTCCTCGGCGGTGCCCTCGGACTGCTCGCCGCCGTCGGCGTCGTCACCGGAGGCCACGGCGCCCGGCTCCACGACGTCCTCCCGCCCGGGCCGCTTCCTGGACGACAGCACCAGGTAGGTCACCGCGAGCAGGAACACCAGGATCGCGGTCCAGACGTTCAGCCGGAGGCCCAGGATGTGGTGGGCGTCGTCGACCCGCATGTACTCGATCCACGCCCGGCCCGTGCAGTACGCGGCGACGTACAGCGCGAACGCCCGGCCGTGTCCGAGGCGGAAGCGGCGGTCCGCCCAGATGACGAGGAACGCCACACCGATGCACCACAGCGACTCGTAGAGGAACGTCGGGTGGTACGTGCCCGGCACCCGTCCGTCCGACGAGGAGGTGATCTCCAGAGCCCAGGGCAGATCGGTGGGCTTGCCGTACAGCTCCTGGTTGAACCAGTTGCCCCAGCGGCCGATCGCCTGCGCGAAGGCGATGCCGGGGGCGATGGCGTCGGCGTACGCGGGCAGCGGGATGCCCCGGCGGCGGCAGCCGATCCACGCGCCCACCGCGCCGAGTGCGATCGCGCCCCAGATACCGAGGCCGCCCTCCCAGATCTTGAAGGCGTCCACCCAGTCACGGCCCTCGCTGAAGTACAGCTCGTAGTCCGTGATCACGTGGTAGAGCCGGCCGCCGACCAGGCCGAAGGGCACGGCCCAGACAGCGATGTCGGCCACCGTGCCGGCCCGCCCGCCCCGGGCGATCCAGCGCTTGTTGCCGAGCCAGACCGCGACGAAGACGCCGATGATGATGCAGAACGCGTAGCCGCGCAGCGGAATGGGGCCGAGGTACAGCACCCCGCGCGACGGGCTGGGAATGAAGGCAAGTTCCATGGCAGGGTCGACGCTACCGTGCCGCACCGGGCCCGCGACGGGCAGCCCGGCTACGGGTCCATAACGGGGGCGTGAGAAGACCCTTACTCCTTGTTCGCCTCCTGCACCATCTGCTTCAGCTTGGCCGGGGTCATCGTGCGGTCCTGGTAGATGTTCTTGCCGTCGAACAGCACGGTCGGCGTGCCCGAGAAGCCGCCCTTGTTGAAGGCCTGGTGGGACTTGGCGACCCAGCCGTTGTGCGTGCCCTTCTCGACACAGGTGCGGAAGGCGGGGGTGTCCAGGCCGTCGACCTTGCCGGCCAGCTCGATCAGCTTGGCGTTGTCCGCGAAGGCGTCGTCGACCTCCGAGGGCTGGTTGTCGAAGAGCACGTCGTGGTACGCGGGGAACTTCCCGGCGTCCTGGGCGCAGGCCGCGGCGTTGGCCGCGTTGCGGGAGCCCGTGCCGCGCATGTTGCCGTCGATGAGGGTGACCAGGTGGTACTCCACCTTCAGCCGGCCCGCGTTCGTCAGCTCGTGGATCACCGGCCGGTACGCCGTCTCGAAGGACTTGCACGCGGGGCAGCGGAAGTCCTCCCACACCGTGAGCGTGGACTTGGCGCTGTCCTTGCCGACCGGGATGGCCAGGCTGTCCTTGCCCTGGGCTCCCGAGGGCGCCACGACCGGGCCCGAGGCCTCACTGTCGTCGTCCTTGCCGGCGTTGGCCGCGACGACACCGATCACCGCCGCGAGTCCCAGGACGGCGACGACGGCCCCGCCCACGATCAGCGCGCGCCGGCGCTTGTCCGCGGACTTCTGCTTCTCGCGCTCGACCGCCAGCTTCTCCCGGGCGGTGCGCTTTCCCTCACGGTTCTTCTCGCTCACACCCCGGAAACGAACCGGGGAGGCGCAGCGCGCCTCCCCGGCCCCAGGTCCACCCGTACGAGGGACCTGTATGACTTCCGGCGTTCTTACGCCCGCCCGCGCACGCCCTTGGCGAGGTCGCCGGCGAGCGCGCGCACGGCCTCGACACCGGCCGCGTCGTCCGGGGCGTCCAGCATGGCCTTGACGAAGGCCGAGCCGACGATCACGCCGTCGGCGAAGCCCGCGACCTCGGCGGCCTGGGCGGGGTTGGAGACGCCGAGCCCGACGCAGACCGGCAGGTCCGTCCCCGTGGCCCGGGTGCGTTCCACCAGGTCCTGGGCCTGATTGCTGACGCTGGCGCGGGTGCCGGTGACGCCCATGAGGGAGGCGGCGTAGACGAAGCCGCTGCCCGCCGCGGTGATCTGCGCGAGCCGCTCGTCCTTGCTGCTGGGGGCGACGACGAAGACGGTGGCGAGACCGTGCTTCTCGGCGTGCTCCCGCCACAGGGCCGACTCCTGCACGGGCAGGTCGGGCAGGATGCACCCGGCGCCGCCCGCCTCGGCGAGCTCGGCGGTGAACCGTTCGACGCCGTAGCGGTCGATGGGGTTCCAGTACGTCATGACGAGGATGGGCTTGCCGGTGGCGGCGTGGGCCTCGCGGACCGTGCGCATCACGTCGGCGATCTTGACGCCGCCGCGCAGGGCGATGTCGTCGGCGGTCTGGATGACCGGACCGTCGAGGACGGGGTCGCTGTGCGGCAGGCCCACCTCGACGACGTCGGCGCCGCCGTCGATGACGGCCTTGATCGCCTCGATGCCGCCGTCCACGGTCGGGAACCCGGCCGGGAGGTAGGCGATGAGGGCGGAGCGCCCTTCGGACTTGGCCGCTGCGAGGGTGTCGCTCAACAGCCTGATGTTCCCGCTCACTTGGCGTCCCCCTCGATCTCGGCGGTGCCGGAGGCGTCCTCGGCGACCTCGGCGTCCGTGTCGTACAGGCCGAAGTAGCGCGCGGCGGTGTCCATGTCCTTGTCGCCGCGGCCGGACAGATTGACCACGATCAGCCCGTCCTTGCCGAGCTCCCGGCCGACCTCCAGGGCGCCGGCCAGGGCGTGGGCGCTCTCGATGGCCGGGATGATGCCCTCGGTGCGCGAGAGCAGGCGCAGGGCCTGCATCGCCGCGTCGTCGGTGACCGCGCGGTACTCGCCGCGGCCGGAGTCCTTCAGGTACGCGTGCTCGGGGCCGATGCCCGGGTAGTCCAGACCGGCCGAGATCGAGTACGGCTCGGTGATCTGGCCCTCGTCGTCCTGGAGGACGTAGGAGCGGGAGCCGTGCAGGATGCCGGGCTCTCCGGCGGTGAGGGTCGCCGCGTGCTCGCCGGTCTCGACCCCGTGTCCGGCGGGCTCGCAGCCGATGAGGCGGACGTCCGTGTCGGGGATGAAGGCGTGGAAGAGGCCGATGGCGTTGGAGCCGCCGCCGACGCAGGCGACGGCCGCGTCGGGCAGGCGTCCGGCGCGCTCCAGGAGCTGGCGGCGGGTCTCGACGCCGATGACCCGGTGGAAGTCGCGGACCATCGCCGGGAAGGGGTGCGGTCCGGCGACGGTGCCGAAGAGGTAGTGGGTGCGGTCGACGTTGGCGACCCAGTCGCGGAAGGCCTCGTTGATGGCGTCCTTCAGCGTGCGGCTGCCGGACTTCACGGCGATGACCTCGGCGCCGAGCATGCGCATCCGGGCCACGTTGAGGGCCTGGCGCTGGGTGTCGATCTCGCCCATGTAGATGGTGCAGTCGAGGCCGAACAGCGCGCAGGCGGTGGCCGTGGCCACGCCGTGCTGGCCGGCGCCCGTCTCGGCGATGACCCGGGTCTTGCCCATGCGCTTGGTGAGCAGAGCCTGGCCCAGGACGTTGTTGATCTTGTGGGAGCCGGTGTGGTTGAGGTCCTCGCGCTTGAGGAAGACGCGGGCGCCACCCGCTTCCGCGGCGAAGCGGGGGACCTCGGTGAGCGCCGAGGGGCGGCCGGTGTAATTGACCAGGAGGTCGTCGAGTTCCTTGGCGAACTCGGGGTCGTGCTTGGCCTTGTCGTACTCGACGGCCACCTCGTCGACGGCTGCGACGAGGGCCTCGGGGATGAACTTGCCGCCGAATGCCCCGAAGTAGCCTTCGGGGTTGGGCGATTGACCCTCGGGGTCGGGGATGAAGAACTGGCTGGGCATGCGGATACCTCACGGTGAGTGTGTGTTGATCACTAATCGCCGTGGGGGCGAGGACTTCCTGTCGGCTGCGGGCCCATCGAGGCTGGTCGCGCAGTTCCCCGCGCCCCTAGAGGGCGCGCTGCCATCGCATGCCGTTGACCTGCCCGGGCTCGTCACCGATGACGTACCGGACGCGGCGGCCGTGGATCCGGCGGGCCGGTGCACGGCAGCCGCGGGGGCGGCAGCCGCGCGCGAGGCGGGCGTACCGGTCCACGGTCGTCATGGTGGGAGTCATCGGGGCAAGCCTAGCGGGTGATCAGCTCCGGCCGTGCCGGAGTGCGGGGTGCTCGCCGGCCGCCACCAGGTCCGAGACCGCCGTCCTCGGGTCCTTGCCGGTGACGAGGGACTCGCCGACCAGGACCGCGTCGGCGCCGGCGTTGGCGTACGCGATGAGGTCGTGCGGGCCCCGGACACCGGACTCGGCGATCTTGATGATGTGGTCGGGGATCTCCGGTGCCACCCGCTCGAACGTGCCGCGGTCGACCTCGAGGGTCTTGAGGTTGCGCGCGTTGACGCCGATCACACGGGCGCCCGCGTCCACCGCCCGCTCGACCTCGTCCTCGTCGTGCACCTCGACGAGCGGCGTGAGCCCGATGGACTCGGCGCGCTCGATGAGGGACTCCAGGGCGGGCTGGTCGAGGGCGGCGACGATCAGCAGCACGACGTCGGCGCCGTAGGCGCGGGCCTCCCACAGCTGGTACGACGTGACGATGAAGTCCTTGCGCAGCACGGGGATGTCCACCCGGGCGCGGACGGCCTCCAGGTCGGCGAGCGAACCGCCGAAGCGGCGCTCCTCGGTGAGGACGGAGATGACGGCCGCACCGCCCGCCTCGTAGTCCGCGGCGAGTCCGGCCGGGTCGGCGATCGCGGCCAGCGCACCCTTGGAGGGGCTGGAGCGCTTGACCTCGCAGATGACCTTGACGCCCTCGCCGCGCAGTGCGGCCGCGCCGTCCTTGGCCGCGGGAGCCTTCGCCGCGCGCTCCTTGAGCTCGTCGAGGCTGACGCGCGCCTGCCGCTCCGCAAGGTCGGCACGGACTCCGTCGATGATCTCGTCGAGCACACTCACGCGAGCGGCCCCCTTCCAGACTCTTGACAGTTCCAGCGACCGATCGAAAACCGATGGTCACTGCGATGGTATCCGCAGCGGGGCGTAGGCCTCACATCCGGTTGACGCCGGTCCCACTACCTGGACATCCGCCTGTTGATCAAGGATGGAGCCAGCCACCGAAGGGCAGGTTCCGGACAGCGGTGAAGACCAGCAGCAACGCTCCGAGGCTCCACACCAGTCCCGGGCGGGGGTCGATCCGCAGCGGGCGCCCGCGGACCGCGTGGACCACCCATACGGTCCACAGCGCGGCGAAGCCCAGATAGCCGAGGGTCGCGAGCGCGTTGGCGTGCAGCGCCGCGAGGACGTCCCCGTGGACGAAGGCGTGCGCGCTGCGCAGGCCGCCGCAGCCGGGGCAGTACAGGCCGGTGTAGCGCAACAGCGGGCAGACGGGGTAGTGGCCGGGTTCGTTGGGGTCCACGGTGCCCACGTAGGCGAAGGCGGCGGCGACGGCCGCGAGCACCCCGGCGGGGACGGCCAGACGGCTCGGGACGCTCTGCGTCACCCTTCGGCTCTCGGCGTTCACGGTATGCATTGTGCCCCGCACGCGCGTGAGGGGCGGTTCCGGCACTCGTGTGCCAGCGCCGCCCCTCACGTGAGGACGTGCTCCGCGGACCGTGCCGCGGGGGTCAGCTCCCGGCGCCGGCCGGCTCGCGGTCGCCCGTGGTCCGGTGCGGCTGGTGCGCTTCCTTGGGCTGGCCCAGGCCCATCATCCGCATGATGCCGCCGACGACACCGCCGAGCAGCACGACCACCATGCCCGCCCAGAAGCCCACCGGCTGGTCCAGCACCATGAACGCGCCCGAGACGCAGAAACCGATGAAGGCGATCGTGACACCGGTCCAGGCGGCCGGGGTGTGACCGTGGCTGCTGCCCGCCATTGCTTGCTCCTCGTTGCTGTGTGCGTGTCTGAGCAGGACGCTCGGGCCCATTGTCCCGCACGCGTGCCCGCTCGGTGAGCGGGGGTGCTCCCCGGTCCCCCGGGTGGGCTCAGGCCCCGGTCGGGTCCTCGCCGCGGTCGAGTGCCTTCCACAGGTCCTCCGGCCGGTCGGGGTCGACGGCGGGGGTCTTGCGGCGCGGCTGGGGCGTCGCGCCGCGCTCGTATCGGCCGGACATGGCGGGCCACAGCCGCCCGTAGCGCAGGGCGAGGAGTCCGGCGACCAGGATCAGGACGCCGCCGACGACCGCGACGTACGGCCAGGCGGTGTGGCTGAGGGCGTCGACGGAGGCCGAGGTGTCGCCGGAGGCCTGGGCGGCCTGCTCGTCGAGCGCGGAGCTGTCGGAGGCGCCGAGCAGGGCCGCGGCGACGATGCCGGCGCCGGAGAGCGCCAGCAGCGCGGCGACGACGAAGCGGCCGGCGCGGCGGACGGCGAACACGGCGACGAGCGCGGCGAGGCCCACTATGGCGAGCGCCGCGGGAACGCCCGTGACGTCGCTGCCCTTGGCGGTCAGGGGGAAGGCGCCGCCGGCCACCGTCGCGGTGCCCTGCGACCATTGCTGCCGGGTGGCGAGCAGCGCCACGGCAGCGCCGAGCGCGCCGCTCAGCAGCGCGACGGCGAGGCTCAGGCGGCCGGCCCGGGCGGATCCGGGGGCTTCGGAACGGGGGTGCGGTACGGCAGTCACGTACCCCACTATCGCCTGAACCCCGGGCGAACCGTCACCCGGGGTTCATCTCAGGCCTTTCCCAGCCGGTTCGCCGTGTGGACGGCCCGCAGCACCGCGGCCGCCTTGTTGCGGCACTCGGTGTCCTCGGCGACCGGGTCGGAGTCGGCGACGATGCCCGCTCCGGCCTGCACGTACGCGGTGCCGTCCCGCAGGAGGGCGGTGCGGATGGCGATGGCGGTGTCGGAGTCGCCGGCGAAGTCGAGGTAGCCGACGCAGCCGCCGTAGAGGCCGCGCCGGGAGGGTTCGAGTTCATCGATGATCTGCATGGCGCGGGGCTTCGGGGCGCCGGAGAGGGTGCCGGCCGGGAAGCAGGCGGTGAGGACGTCGAAGGCGGTACGGCCCGGGGCGACGCGGCCCGTCACCGTCGAGACGATGTGCATGACGTGCGAGTACCGCTCGACGGACATGAAGTCGACGACCTCGACCGAGCCGGGCTCGCAGACCCGCCCCAGGTCGTTACGGCCCAGGTCGACGAGCATGAGGTGCTCGGCGCGCTCCTTGGGGTCGGCGAGCAGCTCCTCGGCGAGGGCCTGGTCCTCCTGCGGGGTGGCGCCGCGCCAGCGGGTGCCGGCGATGGGGTGGACCATGGCCCGGCCGTCCTCGACCTTGACCAGGGCCTCGGGGGACGAGCCGACGACGTCGAACCCGTCGAAGCGGAACAGGTACATGTACGGGGACGGGTTGGTGGCCCGCAGGACCCGGTAGACGTCGAGCGCGCTCGCCGTGCACGGCGTCTCGAACCGCTGGGAGGGGACCACCTGGAAGGCCTCACCGGCGCGGATGCGCTCCTTGATGTCCTCGACGGCCACCTGGAAGTCGGGGCCGCCCCACAGCGCGGTGTACTCGGGGAGTTCGGAGGGCGGGAGGACGGCCGGGGGCTGGGCGACCGGGCGGGAGAGGTCGGCCTCCATGGCGTCGAGGCGGGCGACGGCGTCGGCGTGGGCCTCGTCGACGCCCGTCTCCAGGTCGTTGTGGTTGATCGCGTTGGCGATCAGCAGGACCGAGCCCTCCCAGTGGTCCATGACGGCCAGGTCGCTGGTGAGGAGCATGGTCAGCTCGGGCAGCTTCAGGTCGTCGCGCTCGCCGGGGCCGATCTTCTCCAGGCGGCGGACGATGTCGTAGCCGAGGTAGCCGACCATGCCGCCGGTGAAGGGCGGCATGCCCTCCTGGTGGGGCGTGTGCAGGGCTTCGATGGTGGCGCGCAGGGCGGCGAGGGGGTCGCCGTCCGTGGGGACGCCGACGGGCGGGGCGCCGAGCCAGTGGGCCTGTCCGTCGCGTGCGGTCAGGGTCGCTGCGGAGCGCACGCCCACGAAGGAGTACCGGGACCAGGAGCGGCCGTTCTCCGCGGATTCCAGCAGGAAGGTGCCGGGGCGCTCGGCGGCGAGCTTGCGGTAGAGCGCGACCGGGGTGTCGCCGTCGGCGAGGAGCTTGCGGGTGACGGGGACGACCCGCCGGTCGGTGGCGAGCTTGCGGAAGGTCTCGAGGTCCATGGCCGCTGACCTTACTGATCCGCGACGGGGCCGGCGGGACCGCCGTCCTTGAGGAGCACGTCCTCGTCGAAACAGGTGCGGGCACCGGTGTGGCAGGCGGCACCCACCTGGTCGACCTTGACGAGCACGGTGTCGGCGTCGCAGTCCAGGGCGACGGACTTCACCCACTGGAAGTGGCCGGAGGTGTCGCCCTTGACCCAGTACTCGCCGCGGCTGCGCGACCAGTAGGTGCACCGGCCGGTGGTCAGGGTGCGGTGCAGCGCCTCGTCGTCCATCCAGCCGAGCATGAGCACCTCTCCGGTGTCGTACTGCTGGGCGATGGCGGGCAGGAGGCCGTCGGGGCTGCGCTTGAGGCGCACGGCGATCTCCGGGTCGAGGCGACTGGGCGTGCTGGTCATGGTGACCATTGTGCCGCGCGCCACCGACAGGCCGGGTGGAGTGTCCGCTGTGCGGACCTGACGGGCGGTCGTAGGCTGGCCGCATGTCGACCCATGCCAAGCGCGAACGACTTCTCCTCGCCGACCTGTTGGAGACCGCGGGCCCGGACGCGCCCACCCTGTGCGAGGGCTGGACGACCCGGGACCTCGCGGCGCACGTCGTGGTGCGCGAGCGCCGCCCGGACGCCGCCGGCGGCATACTGATCAAGCAGCTCGCGCCGCGCCTGGAGAAGGTGATGGCGGAGTACACCGACAAGCCGTACGAGGAGCTGATCCAGCTGATCCGTACGGGTCCGCCGCGTTTCTCGCCCTTCTCCCTCAAGCCGGTCGACGAGGCGTCGAACATCATCGAGTTCTACGTCCACACCGAGGACGTCCGCCGGGCCCAGCCCGACTGGTCCCCGCGCGACCTCGACCCGGTCTTCCAGGACGCCCTGTGGTCCCGCCTGGAGCGCACCGCGCGTCTGATGGGCCGCGGCGTCCCGACGGGCCTGGTCCTGCGCCGGCCCGACGGCCAGACGGCGGTGGCCCACCGCGGCACCCCGGTGGTCACCGTGACCGGCGAGCCGTCCGAACTGGTCCTGTTCTGCTACGGCCGTCAGAGCGCGGCCAAGGTCGGCCTGGACGGCGACGAGAACGCGATCGCGAAGCTGCACGAGTCGAAGCAGCTCGGGATCTGAGGGATCCGAGGGATCCGAGGGATCCGAGGGATCCGAGGGATCCGAGGGATCCGAGGGATCCGAGGGATCCGAGGGATCCGAGGGATCTGAGGGACAGGCGAGAGCCCCGGCCGCACCACGCGGCCGGGGCTCTCGTCAGACGGGGACGTCACCGCACCGGGTGTCCCGCCTCCCGCAGCGTCTCCTTGACCTGGCCGATCCGCAGATCCCCGAAGTGGAACACCGAGGCCGCAAGGACCGCGTCCGCGCCCGCCTCGACGGCCGGGGGGAAGTCGGTCAGCCTGCCGGCGCCGCCCGAGGCGATGACGGGGACCGTGACGTGCTTGCGCACGGCCCGGATCATCTCCAGGTCGTAGCCGTCCTTGGTGCCGTCGGCGTCCATCGAGTTGAGCAGGATCTCACCGGCGCCCAGTTCGGCGGCCCGGTGGGCCCACTCGACGGCGTCGATGCCGGTGCCCTTGCGGCCGCCGTGGGTGGTGACCTCGAAGGAGCCCGACTCGGTGCGGCGGGCGTCGACCGACAGGACCAGCACCTGACGGCCGAAGCGCTCGGCGATCTCTCGGATCAGGTCGGGGCGGGCGATCGCGGCCGTGTTGACGCCGACCTTGTCCGCACCGGCGCGCAGCAGCTTGTCCACGTCCTCGGCCGTGCGGACGCCGCCGCCGACCGTGAGCGGGATGAACACCTGCTCGGCCGTGCGGCGCACCACGTCGTACGTGGTCTCGCGGTTGCCCGACGAGGCCGTGATGTCCAGGAACGTCAGCTCGTCGGCGCCCTCGGCGTCGTACACCTTGGCCATCTCGACGGGGTCGCCCGCGTCGCGCAGGTTCTGGAAGTTGACGCCCTTGACGACCCGGCCGTTGTCCACGTCCAGGCAGGGGATGACTCGGACCGCCAGGGTCATGAATCGTGCTCCTCTAGTGTTCCGCTGAAGGTGTCCCTCTGAATGCTTCCACTTCCACCGACACCAGGACCCGGGAGTCGATGAAGCCCTGCACGACCAGCAGGGTCGTGACCGGGCGTACGGCGTCGAACATCTCCTTGTGGGCCCGGCCCACCGCGTCGACGTCCCGGGCGTGTGCCAGGCACACGCGGGTCCGGATCACGGACTCGGGAGTGAGCCCGAACTCCGCGATCGCCTCCAGAGCGGTGGTGAAGGCCACCTTGGCCTGCTCGTACGGGTCGCCCTCGCCGTAGAGCACATCGCCCTTGAACGCGGTCGTGCCCGCGACCAGCACCCGGTCGCCCGCCGCGACGGCGCGTGCAAAACCGAAGGATTCTTCCCAGGGACTTCCGCTCTGCACACGCCGCACGGTCATGACGACACAGCCTCCAAGGCCTCTTCAAGGGTGAACGCCTTCGCGTACAGCGCCTTCCCGACGATGGCGCCCTCGACACCGAGCGGGACGAGGTCGGCGATGGCGCGCAGGTCGTCGAGCGAGGAAACCCCGCCGGAGGCCACGACCGGGCGGTCGGTGGCGGCGCACACGTTGCGCAGCAGTTCCAGGTTGGGGCCCTGGAGCGTGCCGTCCTTGGCGATGTCGGTGACGACGTACCGCGCGCAGCCCTCCTTGTCGAGGCGCTCCAGCGTCTCGTAGAGGTCGCCGCCGTCGCGGGTCCAGCCGCGCCCGCGCAGGGTCGTGCCGCGGACGTCGAGACCGACGGCGATCTGGTCGCCGTGCTCGGCGATGACCTTGGCGACCCACTCCGGCGTCTCCAGGGCGGCCGTGCCCAGGTTGACGCGCTTGCAGCCGGTGGCGAGGGCGGCGGCGAGGGTCTCGTCGTCGCGGATGCCGCCGGACAGTTCCACCTTGATGTCCATGGCGCGGGCGACCTCGGCGATCAGCTCGCGGTTGTTCCCGGTGCCGAAGGCGGCGTCCAGGTCGACCAGGTGCAGCCATTCGGCGCCGGAGCGCTGCCAGGCGAGGGCGGCCTCCAGCGGGGAGCCGTAGGAGGTCTCCGAGCCGGACTCGCCGTGCACCAGGCGGACGGCCTGGCCGTCCCGGACGTCGACGGCGGGGAGGAGTTCGAGCTTGCTCACAGTGTTCCGATCCAGTTGGTGAGGAGCTGGGCTCCGGCGTCGCCGGACTTCTCGGGGTGGAACTGCGTGGCCCACAGGGCGCCGTTCTCGACGGCGGCGACGAACGGCTTGCCGTGGGTGGACCAGGTGACCTTGGGGGCCGTCATCGCCGGGTTGTGCGTCTCCAGCGACCAGTCGTGGACGGCGTAGGAGTGCACGAAGTAGAAGCGGGCGTCCGCATCGAGGCCGGCGAACAGCTGCGAGCCGGGGGCCGCCTCGACGGTGTTCCAGCCCATGTGGGGCACGATCTCGGCCTGGAGCGGCTCGACGGAGCCGGGCCACTCGTCGAGGCCCTCGCTCTCCACGCCGTGCTCGATGCCGCGGGCGAAGAGGATCTGCATGCCGACGCAGATGCCCATGACCGGGCGGCCGCCGGACAGCCGGCGGTCGACGATCCAGTCGCCGCGGGCCTCGCGCAGGCCCGTCATGCAGGACGCGAAGGCGCCGACGCCGGGGACCAGCAGGCCGTCGGCGTTCAGGGCCTTGTCGTAGTCACGGGTGATCTCGACGTCGGCACCCGCGCGCGCGAGGGCGCGCTCGGCGGAACGGACGTTGCCGAAGCCGTAGTCGAAGACGACGACCTTCTTCCGCGTCTTCAGGGGGCTGCTCAATTCCACACCTCCAGCCTCACCACACCGGCCGCCAGGCACATCGCGGCGCCGATCGACAGCAGCACGATCAGGCCCTTGGGCATCTGCTGCTTGATGAAGGAGTAGATCCCGCCGACGAGGAAGAGGCCGACGACGATCAGCAGGGTCGAGGTGCCGTTCACAGGGCGCCCTTCGTGGACGGGAGGATGCCGGCCGCGCGCGGGTCGCGCTCGGACGCGTAGCGCAGGGCGCGGGCGAGCGCCTTGAACTGGCACTCCACGATGTGGTGCGCGTTGCGCCCGTAGGGCACGTGCACGTGCAGCGCGATCTGCGCCTGGGCCACGAAGGACTCCAGGATGTGCCGGGTCATGGTCGTGTCGTACTCGCCGATCATCGGCGCCATCTTCTCGGGCTCGGTGTGCACGAGGTAGGGGCGGCCGGACAGGTCGACGGTGACCTGGGCGAGGGACTCGTCCAGGGGGACCGTGCAGTTGCCGAAGCGGTAGATGCCGACCTTGTCGCCGAGGGCCTGCTTGAAGGCGGCGCCGAGGGCGAGGGCGGTGTCCTCGATGGTGTGGTGCGAGTCGATGTGCAGGTCGCCCTCGGTCTTCACCGTGAGGTCGAACAGACCGTGCCGGCCGAGCTGGTCGAGCATGTGGTCGTAGAAGCCGACGCCGGTCTTGATGTCGGTCTTGCCGGTGCCGTCGAGATCGATCTCGACGAGGACCGAGGTCTCCTTGGTCACCCGCTCTGTGCGGCCTACGCGGTTCATGCGCTCTGCTCCTTCTTCAGTTCACGGACCGCGTCGAGGAACGCGTCGTTCTCTTCGGGGGTTCCGGCGGTGACCCGCAGCCAGCCGGGCACGCCGTTGTCCCGGACCAGGACGCCCCGGTCGAGGATCTTCTGCCAGGTCGCGTGGGAGTCCTCGAAGCGGCCGAACTGCACGAAGTTCGCGTCCGACGCGGTCACCTCGTAGCCGATCGCGAGCAGTTCGGTGACCAGGCGGTCCCGTTCGGTCTTGAGCTGCTCGACGTAGCCCAGCAGCGTGCCGGTGTGCTCCAGGGCGGCCAGGGCGGTCGCCTGGGTCACGGCCGACAGGTGGTAGGGCAGCCGGACCAGCTGGACGGCGTCGACGACCGCCGGGTGCGCCGCGAGATAGCCGAGGCGCAGGCCCGCGGCGCCGAACGCCTTGGACATCGTGCGGGAGACGACGAGGTTCGGGCGGCCCTCGATCAGCGGCAGCAGCGAGTCGCCGTGGCTGAACTCGATGTACGCCTCGTCGACCACCACCATCGACGGCTTCGCCGCCTGGGCGGCCTCGTACAGCGCGAGGACCGTCTCGGGCGGCACGGCCGTGCCGGTGGGGTTGTTGGGGGTGGTGATGAAGACGACGTCCGGCCGGTTCTCGGCGATGGCCTTCTCGGCGGCGGCGACGTCGATGGTGAAGTCCTCGTTGCGCGGACCGGAGATCCAGCCGGTGCCCGTGCCGCGCGAGATGAGGCCGTGCATCGAGTACGAAGGCTCGAAGCCGATGGCGGTGCGGCCCGGTCCGCCGAAGGTCTGCAGCAGCTGCTGGATGACCTCGTTGGAGCCGTTGGCCGCCCAGACGTTGGCGACGCCGACTTCGTGTCCGGACGTGTCCGTCAGGTACTCCGCCAGCCGCGTACGCAGCTCGACCGCGTCCCGGTCCGGGTAGCGGTTGAGGTTCCGGGCGGCTTCCCGGACCCGCTCGGCGATGCGTTCGACCAGCGGCTCGGGCAGCGGGTAGGGGTTCTCGTTGGTGTTCAGCCGTACGGGGACGTCCAGCTGGGGCGCGCCGTAGGGGGACTTGCCGCGCAGCTCGTCCCGTACGGGGAGATCGTCGATGCGTACGTCGTTCACTTGCCCGGGGGAACCTTCCAGTCGAACCTCGCCTTGATCGCCGCGCCGTGGGCCGGCAGGTCCTCCGCCTCGGCCAGCGTGACCACGTGGTGCGCGACGTCGGCCAGCGCCTCGCGCGTGTAGTCGACGATGTGGATGCCGCGCAGGAAGGACTGGACGGACAGGCCCGAGGAGTGGCAGGCGCAGCCGCCGGTGGGCAGGACGTGGTTGGACCCGGCCGCGTAGTCGCCCAGCGACACGGGCGCCCAGGGGCCGATGAAGATCGCGCCGGCGTTGCGGACGCGGTCGGCCACGGCGGCGGCGTCGGCCGTCTGGATCTCCAGGTGCTCGGCGCCGTACGCGTCGACCACCTTCAGGCCCTCGTCGATGCCGTCGACCAGCACGATCGCGGACTGCCTGCCGGACAGGGCGGGGACGATCCGGTCCTCGACGTGCCGGGTGGCGGCGACCTGCGGCTCCAGTTCCTTCTCTACGGCGTCGGCCAGCTCGACGGAGTCGGTGACGAGGACGGCGGCGGCCAGCGGGTCGTGCTCGGCCTGGCTGATCAGGTCGGAGGCGACGTGCACCGGGTCGGCGGTGTCGTCGGCGAGGACCGCGATCTCGGTCGGGCCGGCCTCGGCGTCGATGCCGATGCGGCCGGTGAAGTAGCGCTTGGCGGCGGCGACCCAGATGTTGCCGGGGCCGGTGACCATGTTCGCGGGCGCGCAGGACTCGGTGCCGTAGGCGAACATCGCGACGGCCGTGGCACCGCCGGCGGCGTAGACCTCGTCGATGCCGAGGAGCTCGCAGGCGGCGAGGATCGTCGGGTGCGGCAGGCCGCCGAACTCGGCCTGGGCGGGAGAGGCGAGCGCGACGGACTCGACGCCGGCTTCCTGGGCGGGCACCACGTTCATGATCACGGAGGACGGGTAGACGGACCGGCCGCCGGGCGCGTACAGCCCGACGCGGTCGACCGGCACCCACTTCTCGGTCACGGAGCCGCCGGGCACGACCTGGGTGGTGTGCGTGTCGCGGCGCTGGGCGCGGTGGACGGTCCGGGCGCGGCGGATGGACTCCTCCAGGGCCGCGCGCACGGCCGGGTCGAGTTCCTCCAGCGCACGGGTGAGCGCGGCGGCCGGCACCCGCACCTGATCCAGCCGGACTCCGTCGAACCGCTCGGCGAAGTCGATCAGCGCCGCGTCGCCCCGATGATGCACGTCCTCGCAGATCGGACGCACCTTCTCGAGGGCGGCCGCCACGTCGAAGTCGGCTCGGGGCAGCAGGTCGCGCAGGGCGGGGCCCTCGACGAGGGCGTCGCCGCGCAGATCGATTCGGGAGATCACGTGCTCAATTCTCTCAGACCCGGGTGAGGCGTCGTCCGCGCGTATCAATGGCTGATACAGAACGCCGCGGCACCCCGGAAGATCACCTTCACGTCTTGCGTTCGGGCCGTCACACAGCGGGCATGAACCGGTGTACTAGGCAAGTGACCCGTGAGTACCTGGGGAGGAAGGAAGAGCTGTGACCGAGGGGGCCGGCGTCCGTGACGGGGATCTGCCCGACGACCTGACCGCGGCCGAGGCCGGCATGTGGCAGGCCTTCCGCAACGGCACCGTGTACGACCTGAGCTGCGGCGATGCCGTGGCCGACGATCCGCACGGCGGTCACCCGTGGGGCGAGGAGCGGACCGTCCGGGCCCGGATCGTGTGCTGGCTGCTCCTCGACGGGCCGCCCGCCCTGGCCGGCCGTGTGTCGTCGCTGAAGCTGATCGGGGTGCAGGTCAGCGGCTCCCTGGACCTCGCGGGCGGCACGGTGGTGCCGTACGTCGAGATGCGCCGGTGCCGCTTCGAGCAGGACGTGCTGCTGCCGGAGGCCCGCTTCACCACCCTGCGCATGGTGGACTGCTCGGTGCCCCGGCTGGAGGCGGCCCGGGTGCACACCGAGGGCGATCTGCATCTGCCGCGCTGCCGCTTCCACCACGGCATCCGGCTCACGGACGCGCAGATAGGCACGGACCTGATGCTCAACCAGGCGATCGTCCACCGGGATCACAGCGGCCGGTCGATCGCCGCGGACGGCATGACCGTCGGCCAGGACCTCCAGGCCGAGCTGCTGAAGTCGCACGGCGAGCTGAGCCTGCGCGCCGCCACCGTCGGCGTGTCCCTGAGCCTGCGCGGGGCGCGGCTGAGCAACCCCTTCGAGCGGCTCGCGCTGAACGCCCCCCAGCTGACGGTCGAGCGCAGTCTCTATCTTACGCCGGCGGGGGTCGGCGCCCAGGCGATGAGCGGGATGACCCCCGCGCAGGGGACGCGCATCCAGCGCTTCGCGTGCGAGGGCGGGATCCGGCTGGACGACGGCCGGTTCGGCGACGCCGTCGACTTCGAGCGGGCCAGGTTCACGCTCACGGACGACCAGGAGCTGTCGCTGCGCCGGGTGCAGACGCCGGAGCTGCGGTTCCTCGGGGAGCAACCGGTGCGCGGGCGGGTGGTGCTGTCCGGGGCGAAGATCGTCAACCTGATGGACCGGGCGGACGCCTGGCCGGGCCCGGGGCGGCTGCACATGGGCGGCTTCGCCTACGAGAACCTCGTGCCGCGCGGGCCGTTCCCGCCGTCCGAACGGCTGGCGTGGGTGGCGGCGGCGACCGCCGAGTACAACCCGGAGCCGTACGAGCGGCTCGCTGCCGTGCTGCGGGCCGGCGGGGAGGACGAGGACGCCCGTGAGGTGCTGCTGGCCAAGCAGCGACGGCATCGCGAGAGCCTGCCGATGGCGGCCAAGCTGTGGGGTTACGCACAGGACTGGACGGTCGCCTACGGGTACCGGCCGGGCCGGGCCGCGGTGTGGATGGCGGTGCTGTGGGCGGCGGGTTCCCTCGCCTTCGCGCAGGCCGGCCATCCGCCGCTGAAGCGGGGCGAGCACCCGGAGTGGGACCCGGCGCTGTTCACCCTCGACCTGCTGCTGCCCGTCATCGACCTGGGACAGGTGGGCTTCTGGCAGTTACGTGGGGGCTGGCAGTGGCTGGCGACGGCGATGATCCTTCTGGGCTGGGTCCTGGCGACGACGGTGGCGGCGGGGGCGACGCGGCTGCTGCGGCGCAACTGATGGTGCTGGTGTGACCACAGTTGTCGAACTGTCGCGGTTTTACGTTCTCTTGACCATCGGATGTACAACTTTCCGTGGGTTCCATGAACAGTCTGGCGCCGCCACGACCAGCCGACTTTCAATGGTCGGCACCATGGCAATGCAGCTCCCGTTCATCCGCGCGAGCCGGATGGCAAGCACCTCCCCCCACCTCGTCGGCGAGCCGTGCGCCGACGACGAGGTGCTGCTCGACGCACCCGACGCCCGGCTGAGCCCGGCGCTGGTCGCCGCGGCCCGGGGTGACCACGTCCCGGCCGCCTCGCTGCTCCTGGCCACCCGTGTGGCCTCGGAGTGGGAGCGGCGCGACCGGTACGTGACCCGGCTGGCCGCCTTCGCCCGCTCCCGGCCCGAGTGGCTGGACGCCTGGCTCGCCACCGCCTCGCAGGACCCCGACGCGCTGCTGGTCGGGGCCCAGCTGGCGGTGGACCGCGCCTGGCGGTCACCGGCCCGGGCCGAGCTGCTGCGCGAGGTGAGTCCGCTGATCACGGCGGCGGCCCGGGGCGACCGGCGGGACCCGGTGCCCTGGCGGCTCGCGCTCGACCACGCCCGGGGCGCACAGGCCGGGCACACGTACTTCGAGGAACTGTGGGCGGCGGCCGTCCGCCGTGCCCCGCACCACTACGGCTGCCATGTGGCGGCCCTGCGCTACCTGGCCTCCTCCTGGCACGGCTCGCACCACGAGTGCTTCGACTTCGCCGACCGCGCCGCCCAGGACGCTCCGGCCGGCGCGCTGGTCCAGGCCCTGCCGCTGCGGGCGGCCTTCGGCTACCTCACCGACGACTGCGGGCCCGAGGTGCCGCGCGAGCGGCTGGACGCGGCCGTCGACCGGGCGATCGCGCTGTCCCCGCGACTGCCGGCCCACGACCCCTGGCCGGCCCGGATGCGCAACCTGCTGATCTTCGTCCTGGTACGCCTGGAGCGCTGGCCTGACGCCGTCGAACAGCTGCGCCTGAACGGCCCGTACGCCACCTCCTTCCCCTGGGACCAGGTGTCGGACGACCCGCTCGGGCACTTCCTGCACGTGCGCGAGGACGTGCGGTCCGCGGTGGCCGGGGACCCGTCCTGGCATCCACGGAGTGAACGGGGCGGACGAGTCCGTCCCGGCGACCATTAGGCTTTTGCGTCGTGACCACCGTCCGGCTCCCCCTCTTCCCCCTGAACTCGGTGCTGTTCCCGGGGCTCGTGCTCCCGCTCAACGTCTTCGAGGAGCGGTATCGCGCCATGATGCGCGAGCTGCTGAAGACGCCCGAGGACGAGTCACGCCGGTTCGCCGTCGTGGCGATCCGCGACGGCCACGAGGTGGCCTCGACCGCACCCGGCATGCCCGACCCGACCGCGCTGCCCGAGCGGGGACCCGCGGCCGGTTTCGGCACGGACCCGGTCAAGGCGTTCCACAAGGTGGGCTGCATCGCCGACGCGGCGACGATCCGGGAGGGCGCCGACGGCTCCTTCGAGGTGCTGGCGACCGGCACGACCCGGGTGAAGCTGCTGTCGGTCGAGGCGTCCGGGCCCTTCCTGACGGCCGAGCTGGAGCCGTTGGAGGAGGAACCGGGCGACGAGGCCGCGCCGCTGGCCGAGGGCGTGCTGCGGTCCTTCCGCCAGTACCAGAAGCGGCTGGCCGGGGCCCGGGAGCGGTCCCTGGCGACGGGGGCCGAGCTGCCGGACGAGCCGGGCGTGGTGTCGTACCTCGTGGCCGCGGCGATGATGCTGGACACCCCGACCAAGCAGCGCCTGCTCCAGGCGCCCGACACGGCGTCCCGCCTGCGCGACGAGCTGAAACTCCTTCGCTCCGAGACGGCGATCATCCGTAGTCTGCCGTCGTTGCCCGCGTCGGAGCTGACGCGCGGCCCGATGAGCCTCAACTGAGCGGATCCGCATGGCGAAGAAGCCGAAGAAGCAGCAGCAGACAGGTGGCACCCCCGCGACGGTGGCCCTCACGGCGGCAGGCGTGACGTACACGGTCCACTCCTACGACCACGACCCCGCGCACCCCTCCTACGGGGAGGAGGCGGCCGAGGCCATGGGCGTCTCCCCCGACCGCGTCTTCAAGACCCTGGTCGCGGACGTCGACGGCACCCTGACGGTCGCGGTGGTCCCGGTGGCGGGCCAACTGGACCTGAAGGCCCTGGCGACGGCCGTGGGCGGCAAGCGCGCGGCGATGGCCGACCCGGCGCTGGCCGAGCGCACGACGGGCTATGTCAGGGGCGGAATCTCACCCCTGGGCCAGCGCAGGAAGCTCCCCACCGTCCTCGACGCGTCGGCGTCCTCCCACCCGACGATCTGCGTCTCGGCGGGCAGGCGGGGCCTCGAGGTGGAACTGGCGCCGGAGGACCTGGCCAAGCTGACCGAGGCGGTCCTCGCCCCCGTCGGCCGGGCGTAGCCGCGGACCCGGCGCCGGGCGCTCACACGGCGGGCGGTGCCTGATACGGCCCCTCGGGGAACTCCGGCTCCGGGTCACGGGGTCCGAACAGCGCCATCAGCCCGAGGTGCAGCACCAGCGCGGCGAGCGGCCAGGCCAGCAGCGCACCCTTGGCGCCCAGCTTCAGCGGCGCGGTGAACGTCACGCCCCGCCCGACCTCCCGAGCGTGCGCGATCACGTCCTCGGCGGGGCCGAGCCACACCCCGACCCGCCAGGCGAGCAACGACCCGAGCAGCCCGCCGAGGGCCAGCCCCACCACCAGCGGCACGCCTCCGCGCCGCCGCAGCAGGAAGACGACCAGCGCGCTGACGGCCCCGAAGCCCAGCCCGAGCAGCGTGAACGTGCCGTCGACTCCGATGGCCTGCTCCCCTTCGGTGTCCTTGAGGTAGACGACCCAGCTCTTCTCCACCACGTCGCCGACCAGCGGCACGTGCGGCGCGAGCCACCACCACAGCACCCCGAGCAGCACACCGCCGAGCGCCACGGCCACCGCGATCACGGCGGCCTCCCGCAGTTCCGTCCTCATCCCCGGGCCGTCCTGTCCGTACCAGCCGTCCCCGGCGTACTCGGCGTGCTGGGAACCGGGAGCCCGAGGCCCGGCGGCCGGCGGCTGCCACGCACCCTGTGCGGAGTGTTCATGCGGCGGCGGTGGCGGAGTCAGTGGTGCGGTCACCCTGCCATCGTGCCAGCCCCGCTCGTGCCCCGCGTCACCGGAGGACCGCTCCGCGCTCAACGGACGGCCGCCCGGCGGTACGCCCAGGTCGCCACGGCCAGCGAGACGACGCCGACGACCCCGCACACCGCGAGATCGCCGAGCACGAAGGCCCAGTCGGGGTGCGGTCCGAACGTCCGCGCGAAGGCCTCCACGCCGTACGTCGACGGCAGCAGATCCCGCGTGAAGCGCACGACCTCCGGCATCCGGTCCGCCGGCAGCACGCCCAGCAGCAGGGCCGCGGACATGCCCAGCTGCCCGAGCAGCGTGGCCAGTTCCGGCCGGGGCGCGAGCAGCCCCAGCGCGGCACCGAGCCCGGCGAGCGCGGCGCCCGCGAGCGGGATCACGGCCATGAGGACCCACAGATGGGCCATCGGCAGCCCGAACAGCACACAGCCGAACACCGCGGTCACGACGGTCCCGGGCACGGTGAACGAGGCGTACGCGCCCGCCGCGCCCAGCACCACGGCCGCCGGGGGCACCGGCAGCGTCGCGTAGTGGTCGAGGCCGCCGCTGGCCCGCAGCTGTCCGAAGTACTGCGCGAGCAGGTTCAGCGCGACGAAGGCGACAACCAGGACCGACGACCCGGCGACGACGGCCTGCGCCTCCGACCCGTCGTCCACGACCCCGCGCATCAGGATCATGATCCCGACCGACTGGAAGGTCGCCACGAACAGCAGCGGGATCCGCGCCACCCGCGCCCGGGAGAGCTGGGCCCGGTACACGGCCGCCAGCGACGGCCACAGCCGCGCCCGAGGTCCGAGCTCGGCCGCACGCGCGGCGGGCTCCTCCACCGCCAGGGCACTGCCCGGCAGGACATCGGCGGGTACGACACTCACGTCGCGCTGCTCCCCTTCGCTCGGGTCCACTGCGGCAGTCGCCTGTTCGGTACGGATGCGGCGGCCGGTCCGCTCACGGCACGCGCGCCCTGTGTCCTCGCGCTCACACCTTCACCAGCCCCTGCTGCACGGCCCCGCCGAGGGCGAGGTACACGTCCTCCAGGCTGGGGGTGGCCAGGGTGAAGTCGTCCAGGGCGGCGAAGGCGGCGCCGCCGGTGACGGTCGCGACGACCGCCCGGGCCTCCTCGGGCCCGAGCCGCAGCGTCCAGCGGCGGCCCGACTCCACGACGCGGTCCTTCAGCGCGGCCACCTCGGGCACGTGCAGCGGGGCCGCGACCCGCCACACCAGGTCGACGCGCACCTCACCGGCGACCTGCTCCTTCAGCCCGGCGGGGGTGTCGCAGGCGATCACCCGCCCCCGGTCGAGGACGGCCACCCGGTCCAGCACCGTCTCGGCCTCGATGACGTTGTGGGTCACGAGCAGCACGGTCGTCCCGTGCTCGGCCCTGCGCCGGTCGACGGCGGACCACACGGCCCGCCGCGCCACCGGGTCCATGCCGGTGGTCGGCTCGTCCAGCACGAGCAGCGGCCGCTCCCCCACCAGGGCCGCCGCGAAGCACGCCAGGCGCCGCTGGCCCCCGGAGAGCTTCTTCAGCGGCCGCCCGGCCAGCGGCGCGAGCCCCAGCTCGTCGAGGACGGCGTCCCGCTCGGCCCGCGCGTGCCGTACGTCCAGGCCGCGCAGCCGCCCGGTGGTCTCGGCGGCGAGCGACACGGTCAGCTCGTCGAGGGCGGTCGACTCCTGCCCGAGGTAGGCGAGGATCCGCGCGGCCCGCTCGGGGTGGCGGACGATGTCGTGCCCGAGGATCTCCACGCTGCCGCGGTCGGGCCGCATCAGCCCGGTCAGCTGGCGCACGAGGGTGGACTTGCCGGCCCCGTTGGGACCGAGCAGGCCGAAGATCTCGCCGCGGCGGATGTCGAGCGTCACGTCGTCCGTGGCCCGGACCTCGGGTGCTGCGGGGGTGCCGCGCCGGCCCCGGACCGCCGGATAGGTCTTGGTCAGCCCGCGCACCGCGCACACGACGTCACCATCGTGCCGAAATGCCTGTGCCGCGCGCTTACTCACAAGGGACGAGACTACGGGGTCGGCGGCCCAGGTCCGCTCTCGGGTCGGTCCGTACCGGGAAATCCGTCGGCAAAGAACTCAGGCGTCCAGGGGCGGGTGCTCCACGCCCGTGCGCACACTGATCTCCCGCCAGAAGCCGGCCCGGATGGCGTAACGGTCCCGCTCGTCGATCTGGTCGTCCTTGTGGGCGAGCAGGCCGAAGCGGGCGGCGTAGCGCAGCAGCTCCCCGTCGACGCGGTGCGGGATGCGCGGGTACATCCCGGACAGTTTCTGCAGGTGGCTCTGGTCGCCGAGGCGCTCGACCCAGCGCCGGGCGAAGACCTGCCCCACCTCGAAGGAGTCACCGCCGACGGTGGTGATGTCCTCCTCGCGGTCGGCCCACCGCTGCTCGGCCGTGGTCAGCTGGGCCAGCGTCGGCATCGAGGCGGCCTCGGGGGGCTCGGCCGTGGGCCGGTCGACCCAGCCTTTGTCGGAGGACCACCGGAGGGTGGCGGAGGCGGGGGGCTGGGCGGGCTGGGTGCCGGGGGCGCGCAGGGCGGCGAGGTCTTTGGGCGTGGGGACGCCTTTGGGGGCGGCCATCCGCTCCCCGGTGCCGTTCTCCCCGGGGCCGTCCACCGGGTGCCGGGGCTGCGGGGCGGGCCTCTCGGCCGGGGCGCCGAGCGCGGACTCGGGCAGCGGCGCGGAGAGGATCGCGGCGATCTCGGGCCGGGGCGCGGGCTGCGGCGCGCACACCCCGGTGTAGTCCTTGGCGCGGACGGCCTTGGTGATCCACGCGCGGTCCAGGACGCGCCGTTCGTCGGCCTCGGCGACCAGATCCTCGGACTGGTTGTAGTCGCCGTCGGCGGCCTGGACGGCCCACAGGTGGACGGCGACGCCGTGCTCCTTGGCAGCCATCATGCCGGGCAGCAGATCGCCGTCGCCGGTGACGAGGACGACGTCGGAGCAGGCGCGGTTGCGGGCCAGTTCGGTGAGCTCGGCGTGCATCGCGGCGTCCACGCCCTTCTGTGCCCAGCGGCCGTCGCTGCGGGTCAGGGCGCCGAGCCGAACGGTGACCCGGGGCATCACGCGCAGCCTGCGGTGCTCGGGCTGCGGGACCCGGTCGGGGGCGCCGTCGAACCAGTAGATGCGCAGCAGCGGCTGCTGGGTGTCGGACTCGGCGCGTTCGCGCAGCCCCTGGATGAGGGCGGAGTGGTCGACGGTGATGCGGGACCGCGAGGGCTCCCCGGCGAGGAGACTCGCCGCGGCTCCCAGCAGATACCCAGCGTCCACCAGGACGATGCAGCGGTCCACGCGACTCACCCTCTTCCCAGGAGGTTTGCTTCGGGCTTGCTTCGAGTCTGCCCGACGGCGCGGAGCTTAACGGCCGGAACTCGATCTTCGGCGTGGCGTTTCGGGACTTCCCTCCCTGACCAGCCCTGTCACGCACGGTAATTGTCCGACATGCGATCGTTGTCGGCCTGTGTGAATCTGGTCCCGGCCCTGGCCCCTAGTCCCCCACAGGAGGCATCACCATGGCCAAGAACAAGAACCGTGACCGTAAGCAGCAGCGTCCGACCGAGCGTGGTCAGCGGGCCGACCGCAGCCCCGCCTCGCAGACGGAGCCCCAGCCCGAGGTCGAGGTGACCCCCGGCGAGATGGCCCCGTCCGGCAAGCGAAAGCGCAGCTTCGGCCACAACTGACGTCTGCGTGAGGGGTTGTTGGACCCACGCACACGCACGAGGGGCGTACCCGATGCCGGGTACGCCCCTCGAGCGCATCGAGATCCCCGCGTCACCCGGCCAGACAGGACGGTCCGAGCAGCACCTTCAGGTCGCCGAAGAGGGCCGGGTCCGGCTTCACCCGGTGCCGGTCCAGCCGCAGCACGGTCGTCTTGGTCGGCCCCTGGAGCTTGATCCGGACCTCGCTGTCGCCCTTGTGGTGGCTGAGCACCTCGCCGAGCCGGCTGACCAGCGGCGGGGTGACCCGGGTGGCCGGGATGGTGAGGACCACCGGCGCGTTGGTGCCCGCGTTGGACAGGTCCGGCACCATCAGCTCCATCGCCACGAGCCGCGGGATGTCCTCCCGCTTGTCGAGACGGCCCTTGACGAACACCACGGCGTCCTCGACGAGTTGGGTCGAGACGAGCTGGTAGGTCGCGGGGAAGAACATGCACTCGATCGAGCCGGCGAGGTCCTCGACGGTGGCGATGGCCCAGGCGTTGCCCTGCTTGGTCATCTTGCGCTGGAGGCCCGAGATGATGCCGCCGATGGTGACGACCGCCCCGTCGGAGTGCTCACCTCCGGTCAGCTGGGAGATACCGGCGTCGGCCTTGTCGGACAGGATGTGCTCAAGGCCGAACAGCGGGTGGTCGGAGACGTACAGACCGAGCATCTCCCGCTCCTGGGCGAGCAGATAGGTCTTGTCCCACTCGTCGGGCGAGAACTCCACGTCGAGTCCGAAGCCCGGCTCGCTGGTCTCGGCCTCGCCCATGCCGCCGAAGAGGTCGAACTGCCCCTCGGCCTCCTTGCGCTTGACCGCGACCACGTTGTCGATCATCGGCTCGTAGTGCGCGGTGAGGCCCTTGCGGGTGTGGCCCATGGCGTCGAAGGCGCCGGCCTTGATCAGCGATTCGGTGGTGCGCTTGTTGCAGACCACCGCCTCCACCTTGTCGAGGTAGTCCGGGAAGGAGACGTACTTCCCCTTGGCCTTGCGGCACCTGATGATCGACTCGACCACGTTCGTACCGACGTTGCGGACGGCGGAGAGGCCGAAGAGGATCACGTCGTCGCCCTGGGCCGCGAAGTTGGACATCGACTCGTTGACGTCCGGCGGGAGCACCTTGATGCCCATGCGGCGGCACTCGTTGAGGTAGACAGCCGACTTGTCCTTGTCGTCCTTCACGGACGTGAGCAGCGCGGCCATGTACTCGGCGGGGTGGTTCGCCTTGAGGTACGCCGTCCAGTACGAGACGAGTCCGTACGCGGCGGAGTGCGCCTTGTTGAACGCGTAGCCGGCGAAGGGGACCAGCACGTCCCACAGCGCCTGGATGGCCTCGTCGCTGAAGCCCTTCTTGCGGGCGCCCGCCTGGAAGAGGACGAAGTTCTTCGCCAGCTCCTCGGGCTTCTTCTTGCCCATCACGCGGCGCAGGATGTCGGCCTCGCCGAGCGAGTAGCCGGCGATGATCTGGGCGGCCTTCTGCACCTGCTCCTGGTAGACGATCAGGCCGTGGGTGACGTCCAGGACCTCCCTGAGAGGCTCCTCCAGCTCGGGGTGGATCGGCGTGATGTCCTGCTGGCCGTTCTTGCGCAGCGCGTAGTTCGTGTGGGAGTTCATGCCCATGGGGCCCGGGCGGTACAGGGCCGACACGGCGGAGATGTCTTCGAAGTTGTCCGGCTTCATCAGCCGGAGCAGGGAGCGCATGGGGCCGCCGTCGAACTGGAAGACGCCGAGGGTGTCGCCGCGCTGGAGCAGTTCGAAGGTCGTGGGGTCGTCGAGCGGGAGGCTCAGGAGATCGATGTCGATCCCCTTGTTGGACTTCACCATCTTGACGGCGTCGTCCATGATCGTCAGGTTGCGCAGGCCGAGGAAGTCCATCTTCAGCAGGCCGAGCGACTCACAGCTCGGGTAGTCCCACTGGGTGATGGTGACCTTGTCCGTGTGCCTGACCCAGACGGGGACGTGGTCGGTGATGGTCTCGCTGGACATGATCACGCCGGCGGCGTGCACGCCCATCTGCCGGACCAGGCCCTCGACGCCCTTGGCGGTGTCGATGACCTTCTTCACGTCCGGCTCGTTCTCGTACATCGCCCGGATCTCGCCCGCCTCCGAGTAGCGGGGGTGCTCGGGGTTGGTGATGCCGTCGAGGTTGATGCCCTTGCCGAGGACGTCGGCGGGCATGGCCTTGGTGAGGCGGTCGCCCATCGCGTACGGGTAGCCCAGCACGCGCGCGGAGTCCTTGATCGCGTTCTTGGCCTTGATGGTGCCGTACGTGCCGATCATGGCGACCTTGTCGGCGCCGTACTTCTCCGTCACGTACCGGATCACCTCGACGCGCCGGCGCTCGTCGAAGTCGATGTCGACATCGGGCATGGAGATGCGCTCGGGGTTGAGGAACCGCTCGAAGATCAGGCCGTGCGGGATGGGGTCGAGGTCGGTGATGCCGAGGGCGTAGGCGACGATCGAGCCGGCCGCGGAGCCTCGGCCGGGGCCGACCGCGATGCCCTGCTTCTTGGCCCACATGATGAAGTCGGCGACCACGAGGAAGTAGCCCGGGAAGCCCATCGAGATGATGGTGTCCATCTCGTACTCGACCTGCTTCATGCGGTCGTCCGGGATGCCGTCCGGGAAGCGGCGGTGCATGCCGCGCAGAGTCTCCTCGCGGAACCAGCTGACCTCCGTGTACCCCTCGGGGATGTCGAACTTGGGCATGAGGTCGCGCTTGACGAACATGCCCGTGGTGTCGACCATCTCGGCGATCAGGCGGGTGTTGGCGCAGCCCTCCTGCCAGGCGTCCGAGGAGTCGATGGCGTACATCTCGTCCGTGGACTTCAGGTAGTAGCCGGTGCCGTCGAACCGGAAGCGGTCGGGGTCGGAGAGGTTCTTGCCGGTCTGGATGCACAGCAGGGCGTCGTGGGCGCTCGCCTCGTGCGCGTACGTGTAGTGCGAGTCGTTGGTGACCAGCGGGGGGATGCCGAGCTTCTTGCCGATCTCCAGGAGGCCGTCGCGGACCCGGTGCTCGATCTCGATGCCGTGGTCCATCAGCTCCAGGAAGTAGCGGTCCTTGCCGAAGATGTCCTGGTAGTCGGCGGCGGCCTTCAGAGCCTCGTCGAAGTGGCCGAGGCGCAGCCGGGTCTGGACCTCGCCGGAGGGGCAGCCGGTGGAGGCGACGATCCCCTCGGACCACTTCGAGATGGTCTCCTTGTCCATCCGGGGCCACTTCTGGAGCCAGCCCTCGGCGTAGGCGTCGGAGGACAGCCGGAAGATGTTGTGCAGGCCGGTCGCGTTCACCGCCCACATCGTCTTGTGGGTGTAACCACCGGAACCGGAGACGTCGTCCCGCTTCTGGTGTGGCTGGCCCCACTGGATCTTGCGCTTGTTGCGCCGCGACTCCGGGGCGACGTAGGCCTCGATCCCGATGATCGGGGTCACACCGGCCTTCTGGGCCGTGTGGAAGAAGTCGTACGCGCCGTGGAGGTTGCCGTGGTCGGACATGGCGATGTGCGTCATGCCCATCTCGTTGCACGCGTTGAACATGTCCTTCAGCCGCGCGGCACCGTCCAGCAGCGAGTACTGGGTGTGGACGTGCAGGTGCGTGAACGGCGGCTTTGACACGGCTGCGGCCTCCAGGGAGAAAGTCGGTCCAATGGGGTCCGGCAGGCTGCTGACAGTCTGGGGACAGCGTCGAAGTCTATGCCTCGGCACTGACACCCGGAGGGCCGACCCGCGTACCTTCGTGCGAGGGTTCGCGGGCACTCCCGCGGGCCGCCGCACGTTAGGCAGGGGGCGGAACTGCCGCCCCGAAGCGCATGCACCAGGAGGCACCTAGCGATGTCGTTCCCGCAGCTCAACGACGAGCACCGCGGCGAGGAGATCCTCGCCGTCTTCGACACCGCCTTCGGCGAGCTCCTGGCCGCCGACCCGGCCGCGTTCCGCGTGAAGTTCCGCAAGATGGCGGCCTCGGCCTTCGCCTTCTACCGGGGGACGGCGGGCCTCTTCTACCACGACCTGACTGTTTCTGATCAGTTCGGGTCGAAGCGGGGCGGGCCGTACCTGGACGAGCGCACCTCGCGCGTGTGGATCCACGGCGATCTCCACGCGGAGAACTTCGGCACGTACATGGACGCCAACGGCCGCCTGATCTTCAACGTCAACGACTTCGACGAGGCCTACGTCGGCCCCTTCACCTGGGACCTCAAGCGCCTGGCCGCCTCCATCGCGCTGATCGGCTACGCGAAGGCGCTCGGCGACGAGCAGATCTCCGAGCTGGTGACGATCTACGCGGTCGCCTACCGCGAGCGGATCCACGCCCTGGCGACGGGCGCGAAGAGCGACGAGGTGCCGCCGTTCACCCTGGACACGGCGCAGGGCCCGCTGCTGGACGCGCTGCGTGACGCCCGCTCGCTGACCCGCTTCGGCCTGCTGGACTCGATGACGGAGATCCGCGACTTCGAGCGCCGCTTCGCCTCGGGCGGCGGCTCCGTCGAGCTGGACGCGGCCACGCGCTACAAGGTCCTCGCCGCCTTCGACGGCTACCTGGAGACGCTCCCGGACAGCTCGCTGACGCGCCCGGACTCCTACCGCGTGAAGGACGTCGTCGGACGGCGCGGCATCGGCATCGGCTCGGCGGGGCTGCCGTCGTACAACATCCTGCTGGAGGGGCACAGCGACGCCCTGGAGAACGACGTCGTGATCTACATCAAGCAGGCCCAGACCCCCGCGGTCTCCCGGCACATCACGGACCAGGCGATCCGCGGGTACTTCCAGCACGAGGGGCACCGCACGGTCATCTCCCAGCGCGCCCTCCAGGCGCACGCCGACCCGTGGCTGGGCTGGACCGAGCTGGACGGCGCGGGCCAGCTGGTCGCCGAGGTCTCGCCGTACGCGGTGGACCTCGACTGGGGCGACATCGACGACCCGGAGGAGATCGCCCAGGTGGTGGCGGACCTCGGCCGGGCGACGGCCACGATGCACTCGGCGGCGGACGATCAGTCCGGCGAGTCCCTGGTGCCGTTCTCCACGGAGCGGGCCATCGACGCGGCGCTCGCGGCCGACGAGGAGGGCTTCGCTCCCCTGCTGGTCGACTTCGCGCACACCTACGGCGCACGCGCGCGTGCCGACCATCAGACCTTCGTGGACCTGTTCCGCAACGGACGGATTCCGGGCCTGTGACGGAAAGGCCTCTCACAGGCATCCTTTAGGGGTCTCTTACAGGCCCCCATGACAGACTCTCCTTTCGCTATGGACATATCCGGGATCCAGCTCAGAGCCGTGCGCGCGGCGCTGTTCACGGCCGTGGTCGTGACGCTCAGCACCGCGTCGCACGTCCTGCTGTCCCGGGCCCCGCTGCCGGTGAGCACGGTGGCCGCGGTCGCCACCGCGGTGTTCGTGATCGCGTTCGCCCTGGCGGGCGGGGAGCGCTCCTTCGGACGGATCGCGGCCCTGCTGATCCCGCTGGAACTGGCCGCGGACACGGTGTTCACCACCGGCCAGCACGCTTGTTACGGCCGCGCGGGCGGCCCGGTCGCCGGGCCCCTGCGCTCGGTCGGCCTGGACGTGCTCTGCGGTGGGGGCGAGGTCGGCACGCCGCTGGCCCGGATGGCCGGGGCCACCGGCACCGAGCGGCTGGCGGCCGCGGTCGCCCACGCCGAACCGGCCACCGCCTGGCTGCTGCTCGGCGCGCACATCGGCGTCGGACTCCTCGCCGCCGTCTGGCTGCGCCGCGGCGAGCGGGCCCTGGGCCAGCTGCTGCGGGCGGTGACGGCGACCACGTTCCGGCCGCTGCTCCTGGCGGTCGCCGCGGTCGCGGTGGAGCGGGTCCCGGCCGGGCGGCGCCTGCCGGCCCGCACCGCCGACCGCACGCCCACCGCCCTCGACCGGATCCTCGCGTACTCCCTGGGACGGCGTGGACCGCCGCGCTCACCCGCCTTCGCGTGAGGCGCTTTCGAGCACCGGCAGTCCCCCTTACGTATTCCGCACACGCAGGTGTGCGCGTCCCCCACGGAGAACATCACCATGAGCAAGAGGAACACCCAGGCTGCGAAGACGGCGGCCCGCGAGCGGCTGCGCATCGAGCGTGAGCGCGAGGCCAAGCGCGCGAAGGCCAAGCGGCAGGTCATCGTGGCCTGCTCGATCGTCGGCGTGCTGGCGATAGCCGGCGGCATCGGCTACGCCGTAGTCCAGGCGAACAAGCCCAGCTACTGGGAGGGCCAGAAGGACGCCAAGGTCACCGCCCCGGCCAACACCACGGGCACCGACGGCACCACGGTCGTGATCGGCAAGGACTCGGCGAAGAAGACGCTGAAGATCTACGAGGACCCGCGCTGTCCCGTGTGCGCCCAGTTCGAGCAGACCGTCGGCCCGACCGTGAAGAAGGACATCGACGACGGCAAGTACAAGATGCAGTTCATCGGCGCCACGTTCATCGACAACAAGGACAACGGCGAGGGCTCCAAGAACGCCATGAGCGCTCTGGGAGCCGCGCTGAACGTGAGCGACAAGGCGTTCCTCGACTACAAGGCCGCGCTGTACTCCGCGAAGTACCACCCGGAGGAGACGACCGACAAGTTCAAGGACGACAGCTACCTCATCAAGGTCGCCGACAGCGTCCCCGAGCTGAAGGACAACAAGAAGTTCCAGGACGCGGTCGAGAAGGGCACCTACGACGCCTGGGCGATGGCCATGTCGAAGACCTTCGACGACAACAAGGACGGCGTGCAGGGCACCCCGGGCTTCGTGATGGACGGCAAGCAGCTCACCGCCGACAGCCAGGGCACGCCGCTGCTGACCGTGGCCGACTTCAACCGGGTCGTGGGCGAGGCCCTCAAGAAGTGACGGCAGGTCAGGGACCGGTCGGCATGTGAAGAGCGGGCGAACTTCCGGAGTTCGCCCGCTCCGACGTATACCGACCAGTAACCTGATCGGTCGTGACCAGTCGATACAGATCATCGAATACGTCAGAGGGCATCAACTCCCTCACCCCGCGCCGCCGTACGGTCGTCAAGGCCGCGGCGGCGACCGCTGTCCTGGCCGGCCCGCTGGCGGCGACCCTGCCGGCGCGCGCCGCCGACCAGGCCCCCGCCTTCCTGCACGGCGTCGCCTCCGGTGACCCGCTGCCCGACGGCATCCTGCTGTGGACCCGCGTCACCCCGGTCCCGGAGGCGATACCCGGCTCAGGAGCCGGCCCGGACACCGAGGTGAGCTGGGTCGTCGCCCGCGACAAGGCGTTCACCACCGTCGTAGCCAAGGGCTCCACCACCGCGACGGCGGCCTCCGACCACACCGTGAAGGCCGACATCCGCGGCCTGCAGCCCGGCACCGACTACTGGTTCCGCTTCTCCGCCGGCGGCACCGACTCCCCCGCCGCGCGCACCCGCACCGCCCCGGCGACGGACGCCGCCGTCGCCGGCCTGCGCTTCGGCGTGGTCTCCTGCGCCAACTGGGAGGCCGGCTACTTCTCCCCGTACCGCCACCTCGCGGCCCGCGGTGACCTGGACGCCTGGCTGCACCTGGGTGACTACATCTACGAGTACGGCACCGGCGAGTACGGCACCCGCGACAAGGTCGTCCGCCCGCACGCCCCGGCCCACGAGATCGTCACGCTCGCCGACTACCGCATCCGGCACGCCCGTTACAAGACCGACCCGGACCTCCAGGCGCTGCACGCCACGGCCCCGGTCGTCGCGATCTGGGACGACCACGAGTTCGCCAACGACGCCTGGTCGGGCGGCGCCGAGAACCACACCGAGGGCGCGGAAGGCGCCTGGTCCGCCCGCCAGGCCGCCGCGAAGCAGGCCTACTTCGAGTGGATGCCGGTGCGCCCGGCGATCGCGGGCACCACCTACCGCCGGCTGCGCTTCGGCAAGCTGGCCGACCTCTCGCTGCTGGACCTGCGCTCCTTCCGCTCGCAGCAGGTCAAGGTCGGCAACGGCGAGGTCGACGACCCGGACCGCACGCTCACCGGCCGCGCCCAGCTGGACTGGCTCAAGGCGGGACTGAAGTCGTCCGACACCACCTGGCGGCTGGTCGGCAACTCGGTGATGATCTCGCCGTTCGCCGTCGGCTCTCTCTCCGCCGATCTGCTCAAGCCCCTCGCCAAGCTGCTGGGCCTGCCGCAGGAGGGCCTCGCCCTCAACACCGACCAGTGGGACGGCTACACCGACGACCGCCGCGAGATCCTTGCGCACCTGCGGACGAACGCGATCCGCAACACCGTCTTCCTCACCGGCGACATCCACATGGCCTGGGCCAACGACGTGCCGGTGGACGCCGGCACGTATCCGCTGTCCCCGTCGGCCGCCACCGAGTTCGTCGTCACCTCGGTCACCTCCGACAACCTCGACGACATCGTCAAGGTCCCGGAGGGCACGGTCTCCGCGGTCGCCTCACCGGTCATCCGCGCCGCCAACCGCCATGTCCACTGGGTCGACACCGACCGGCACGGCTTCGGCGTCCTGGACATCACGGCCGAGCGTGCGCAGATGGACTTCTACGTCATCTCCGACCGCGCGAAGCGCGACGCGACGGCCACGTGGTCCCGCTCGTACCGCACCCGCAGCGGCACGCAGAAGGTCGAGCGCGTCTACGACCCGGTGTGACCGCCTAGAGGGTCTCGAGGAAGCCGAGGGCCACCCGCCAGGTGGCCTCGGCGGCCTCCTCGTCGTAGTCGGGCAGGTCGGGGTCGGTGTAGAGGTGGCCGGCCCCGGCGTACCGATACACCTCGACGTCGGCGCCGGTGCGGCCCATCTGGAGGTACCAGGCGCTGAGCCAGTCGTCCGTCTCGAAGGGGTCCGGCTCCGCCACGTGCAACTGGACCGGCAGGTCGTCCGCCGTGACGTCCGGGGCGATGTCCGACGTGCCGTGCAGGAGCAGCAGGCCGCGGGCCTTGTCGTCGCCGAGGGCGAGGGTCTGGGCGATGGAGGCGCCGAGCGAGAACCCGGCGTACACCAGCCCGCGCTCGGAGTAGGGAGCGGCGGCCAGCACGGCCCGCTTCAGCAGCTCCTCCTTGCCGATCTTCTCCTTGTGCTCCATGCCCTCCTCGACCGACTCGAACGTGCGCCCCTCGAAGAGGTCGGGTGTCCACACCTCGTGTCCGGCCGAACGCAGCCGGTCAGCGGCCTGGAGCACCGCGGGCCGCAGCCCGAAGGTCGAGTGAAAGAGCATGATGTTCATGAGGCCATGGTGCCAGCCGGGTGTGACGACGTGAGATCGCGGCACTACCCACGACGCAACAGAAGTCACATGTTCATGCACCCGGGGAGCCGGTTAGGTTCGGGGGCATGGAGAACCTGCTACGACCGCTGATCGTGGTCGGTGGCTCGGTCGTGCTCACGCTGGTGATCGGCTGGGCCACCGACTTCCTGCTGCGCAAGGCCGACGAACGACACCACGAGACCCCCCTGTGGGGCCTGCTCCGCCGTGGCCGCATCCCCTACATGCTCGTCCTCTTCGCGGCCCTGCTGAGAGGGTCGTACGACGAGGCGGACCTGCTGCCGAGCCGCGATGAGGCCATCGGCCGGACGCTGACCCTGGTGCTGATCGGGTCGACCGCCTGGCTGGTGATCCGTATCGCGGCGGCGATCGTCGAGACGTCGTACAGCCGGTACGCCAGCGCCCGGGCCCACCGTGACCCGGCCAGGGTCCGCCGGGTGCGCACCCAGGTGACACTGATCATGCGGGTGGTGTCCGCGATCGTCGGCGTGGTGGCCGCGGCGACGATGCTGCTGACGTTCCCGGCGTTCCGGGCGGCGGGCGCCTCGCTGCTGGCCTCGGCCGGCATCCTCGGCATCGTCGCCGGTGTCGCCGCCCAGTCCACGCTGAGCAACATGTTCGCGGGGTTCCAGATCGCCTTCGGCGACATGGTCCGCATCGGGGACACCGTGGTGGTGGACGGCGAGTGGGGCACGGTCGAGGAGATCACCCTGACCTTCCTGACCGTCCACACCTGGGACGAGCGCCGCATCACCATGCCGGTGTCGTACTTCACGTCCAAGCCGTTCGAGAACTGGTCGCGCGGCACCCCGCAGATGACGGGCATCGTCTTCTGGCACGTCGACCACTCCGCCCCCGTGGAGGCGATGCGCGAGAAGCTCCGCGACATCCTGCGGGAGTGCCCGGCCTGGGACGGGCGCGCCTACAACCTCTGCGTCACGGACAGCACCCCGAGCACCATGCAGGTACGGGCCCTGGTGACGGCCAAGGACGCGGACGACATCTGGACGGTGCGGGTCGCGGTCCGCGAGCAGATGCTCGGCTGGCTGGCCGACGAGCATCCGTACGCCCTGCCCCGGGTCAACACGGCGGACGCGATCCTGCCGCCGTCCCGCAACGGCAACGGCAACGGTCACCGCCCGTCCCAGGACGGCGTGCCCGCGCAGCAGCGCCGCTACCACGGCAACCACAGCTCGGGACGGCCGGAGCGCTGACCACCCGCTCGGACGCAAGGAGGGCCCCCGCGGTGCGGGGGCCCTCCTTGCGTCCGCCGGTTCAGTGACCGCGCTCGGCGCCGCCGTTGACCTGGATGATCTGCGAGGTGATGTGCCCGGCGCCCGGGGAGGCCAGCCAGTGCAGCGTCTCGGCGACGTCCCCCGGGGTCCCGGCCCGCCCGGTCGAGGTCTCGCCGATGAGCCGGACCCGCCGCTCCTCGGCCATCGCGTCCCCGAAGAACTCGGTGTCCTCGATGTACCCGGGCGCGACCACGTTCACGGTGATGCCGCGCGGCCCCAGCTCCCGGGCCAGATCGTGGGCGTACGGATGCAGCCCCGCCTTGGCCGCCGCGTACGCCCCGCTCCCGGACCCCCGGTAGGCGGCGATGGAGCCGAGGAACAGCACCCGGCCGCCGGGCTCGGCGAGCCGCGGCTTCAGCGCCTCGGTGAGCAGGACCGCGGTCAGGGTGTTGAGCCTGAAGTTCACGCTCCAGGTGTGCGCGACGGCCGCGAGCGGGTCGTCACCCGGGGCGTCCGGTTCGAGGAGTCCGCTGCCCCCGGCGCTGTGCACGAGGACATCGACGGCCCCCAACTCCCGCTCCACGAAGGCGGCGACACCGCGCACGTCCTCCGGCTCGGCGAGATCGGCCGCGTATCTCAGCGCGCCGGGCACCTCGGCCTTCTCCAGCACGTCGGCGCGCCGCCCGAGCAGCAGCACCCGGTCCCCGCCGGCGGCGAACACCCGGGCCGCCGCGAGCCCAATTCCCGTTCCCCCACCACTGATCACTACATTCCGTGCCATACGGACGACCCTACGACGCCCCGACCGCCCGAGGTCAATCCGGCGGCCGCTGCCACCGGCCTCATCGCAGGCTGCGCACGTCGAGGTGCCGCAGAACCCGGTCGACCACCTCGGGATCCGCCCCCGGCTCGCTGCGCGCCGCCAGCACCTCGTGCCGCGCCGCGCTCAGCATCTCCTGCTGGATCCGCCGCAACCGCTTCACCCGCCGGGCGCCCTCCCGGTACGCCTCCCGCCGCTCGTCCTCCGCGAGTTCGGGACTGATCCGCACGCCGATGTCGTAGGCGCGCCGCAGCATCTGCTCGGACAGCTCCTCCGGCAGCTCCTCGTTGTCCTCGATCTCCCGCAGTCTCTGCTTCGCCGCCTTGGCCGCCCGGATCGCCAGCGCCTTCGCGAACTCCTTCTCCCGGTCCGTATCGGCCTTCACGCCGAGCCGCCGCACCAGCCATGGCAAGGTGAGCCCCTGGAGCACCAGCGTCGCCATGATCACGCCGAACGCGATGAAGATGATCTCGTCCCGGCTGGGGAACGGCGCACCCGTGTCGGTCTCCAGCGGGATCGCCAGCACCAGCGCGACCGAGGCCACCCCGCGCATCCCCGACCACCACATCACCACGGTCTCGCGCCAGCTCACCGGGATGTCCTCGTCGTAGTCCCGCCGGGCGTGCAGCCGTTTGGTCAGCCAGGTCGCCGGCAGCAGCCACAGCAGTCGTGCGAAGACGACCACGACCACCACGACCGCGGCCCACCAGAGCAGCTCGCCCCAGCGCCCCGAGGCCGTGCGGATCGCGTTGTGCAGTTCGAGACCGACCAGCCCGAACGCGACGCCGGTGACGAGCGTGTCGACGATGTTCCAGAAGGTGTGCCCGGCCAGCCGGGTCATGACGTCGTCGGCGTCGGAGCCGTGCTCCGCGAGGAACAGCGCGGTGGTGAGCACGGCGAGCACACCGGATCCGTGCAGTTCCTCGGCCATGACGTAGGACGCGTAGGGCACCAGCAGGGTCAGCCCGATCTGCAGGGTCGCGTCACCGAGCACGTCCATCAGCTTGTTCGCGCCCCAGCCCAGCGCGAGGCCCACGGCCACCGCGACCACGGCCGACAGCACCAGGTCGAGCCCGGCCTTCCAGGGCGAGAACGTCCCGCTGACGGCGGCGGCGATCGCCACGTGGTAGAGGACGATGGCCGTCACGTCGTTGAACAGCCCCTCACCCTCCAGGATCGACACCAGCCGGCGCGGCAGTCCCAGCTGCCCGGCCACGGCCGTCGCCGCGACCGGGTCCGGCGGCGCCACCAGCGCGCCCAGCGCGAAGGCCGCGGCCAGCGGCAGCCCCGGCACGATCGCGTCGGCCACGGCGGCCACGCAGGCCATGGTGACGAACACCAGGGCCACGGCCAGCAGGAAGATCGGCCTCTTGTTCGCCGCGAACTGCCGCCAGGAGGTGCGCCGCACGGCGGCGTACAGCAGGGGCGGCAGCAGCAGCGGCAGGATGAGGTCCGGCGCGATCTCGACGTTCGGTACGAACGGCAGCAGCGCGAGGACTATCCCGAGGAGCGTCATCAGCACCGGGGCGGGCACCTTGAACCGGTCACCCACCGGGACACTGATCACGGCCCCGAGCAGCAGCACGAACAGCAGGGCCAACTGATCCACGGTCAGCGCTCCGGGAGGTCAAATGGTCACACGACTGATCTCAAGCCTGCCACGCAACTCCCGGGACAAACCGTTTCGGCACCCGCCACGACGGGCTAAAGGGAACGCCGCATCCCCTGGTGCGGAATGCCCGCCTCCAGGTACTCGGGCCCATAGGGCTCGTAGCCGAGCCGCTCGTAGAAGCCCAGCGCGTGCGTCTGCGCGTGCAGGTCGACGGCGGCGAGCCCGCGCGCGCGTGCCGCGTCCTCGATGGCCCGCACCAGGGCGGCGCCGACACCGAGCCCGCGTGCGGCGCCCACCACGGCGAGCCGGCCGAGGGAGCCCACGGACGCGTCGGCGCCGGTCTGCGCCAGGGCCGCTTCCCCGTGCAGCAGCCGCCCGGTCCCGAGCGGCACACCGTCCTGGCGGATCGCCAGCACATGGACCGCGCCGGCGTCGTACGCGTCGTACTCCAGGTCCTCCGGCACGCCCTGCTCGCCGACGAAGACCTCCTTGCGCACCGCGAAGCACGCCTCACGGTCGGCCGGGTCCTCGGCCACCCGCACCTCGTACGGCATGCTCACGCGTAGGTCTCCTCGCGGACCTGCTCCAAGGCCTTCTGCAGGTCCTCCGGGTAGTCGCAGGAGAACTCCGCCCACTGCCCGTCCCCGGGGTGCTCGAAGCCGAGCCGCACCGCGTGCAGCCACTGCCGGGTCAGGCCGAGGCGCTTGGCGAGCGTCGGGTCGGCGCCGTAGGTGAGGTCGCCGACGCAGGGGTGCCGGTGGGCGGCCATGTGGACGCGGATCTGGTGTGTGCGGCCGGTCTCCAGCTTCACGTCGAGCAGGGAGGCCGCGCGGAACGCCTCGATGAGGTCGTAGTGCGTGACGGACGGCTTGCCCTCGGCGGTGACGGCCCACTTGTAGTCGTGCTGGGGGTGCCGGCCGATCGGCGCGTCGATGGTGCCGCTGGTCGGGTCGGGGTGACCCTGGACGAGCGTGTGGTACCGCTTGTCGACCGTGCGCTCCTTGAACTGGCGCTTGAGCGAGGTGTAGGCGCGCTCCGACTTGGCGACGACCATCAGTCCCGAGGTGCCCACGTCGAGCCGGTGCACGATGCCCTGACGCTCGGCTGCGCCGGAGGTGGAGATCCGGTACCCGGCGGCGGCCAGGCCCCCGATGACGGTCGGCCCGCTCCAGCCCGGCGACGGGTGCGCGGCGACGCCGACGGGCTTGACGATCACGACCACGTCATCGTCGTCGTGCACGATCTCCATGCCCTCGACCGGCTCGGCCACCACCTGCACCGGCGCGGGCGCGGGCGGCATCTCGACCTCCAACCAGGCGCCGCCGTGCACGCGCTCCGACTTGCCGACCACCGACCCGTCGACCGTGACCTTCCCCGCGGCGGCGAGCTCGGCGGCCTTGGTACGGGAGAAGCCGAACATGCGGGAGATGGCGGCGTCGACGCGCTCGCCCTCCAGGCCGTCGGGCACGGGCAGGGTACGGATCTCGGGAAGCGTGCTCACCCGTCGAGTATGCCGGACGGCTCGGACGGTGCCGTACGCGCGCTCAGTCCTTGTGGACGGTCCCGTCCGGGTCCAGGCCCCGGAAGGACAGCAGCACGATCAGGATGCCGCCGCACACGATCGCCGAGTCGGCCAGGTTGAAGACGGCGAAGTGCTTGGGCGCGATGAAGTCCACGACCGCGCCCTCGAAGACGCCCGGCGCCCGGAAGATCCGGTCGGTGAGGTTGCCCAGCGCACCGCCGAGCAGCAGGCCGAGCGCGATCGCCCAGGGCAGGCTGTAGAGCTTGCGGGCGAGACGGGCGATCACCACGATCACCGCCGCCGCGATCATGGTGAAGATCACGGTGAAGGCCTCGCCGAAGCCGAAGGCCGCACCGGCGTTGCGGATGGCCTCGAACTTCAGCCAGTCCCCGACGATCTCGATGGGCGGGTGGTGCTCCAGCTTGGCCACCACGATCAACTTGCTGATCAGGTCGAGGGCGTAGGCGAACGCGGCGACGGCGAACAGCACGGCGATCCGGCGCCTTCCCCGGGGCCGCCCCGCCGTGCCCTCCGGCTCGCCGGAACCGGAGGCTTCCGGCCCGGCCGCCGGGCCGTTGCCGGGCTCACCGGCCGGGGTGCCCTCGGAGTCGGGCCGCTCCTTGCCGCCCCCGGTCGCGTCCGGTGTGTCCGGCGTACCGATGATGCGCTCCGCCTCTGCCACGTGAGTCCCTCAACCTAGGTGCCTGACTGAGGACGAGGGTACGGCACACCCCGTACGTCGCACGTGCTCAGGAGGCATTCGGAGGCGGTCAGTAGCGGCGCTCCTGCTTCTGCTTGCACTCCACGCAGAGTGTGGCCCGGGGGAAGGCCTGCATGCGCGCCTTGCCGATGGCGTTGCCGCAGTTCTCGCACAGGCCGTAGGTGCCCGCGTGCAGGCGTTCCAGGGCGCGCTCGGTCTGGGTGAGCATCTCGCGCGCGTTGGCGGCCAGGGCCAGCTCGTGCTCGCGGGTGATGTTCTTGGTCCCGGTGTCCGCCTGGTCGTCGCCCGCGCCGTCCCCGGAGTCCCGCATCAGACCGGCCAGCGACCGCTCCGACGACGTGATCTCCTCGCGCAGCCGAGTCTCCTCGGACGTCAGCTCGGACCGGGCCTCCTCGACCTCCTCCGCCGTCCAGGGGTCCTCGCCCGGACGTACCGCCAGCTCACCGGGCTCCGCCGCGGCGACCCGTGCCTTCGGAACGGCGGTCTTCGCCGCCGTGGCCGTGCCAGGAGTCTTCTTCGCAACCACCGTCGTCGCTCCCGTCTGCGGGGCGGCCTCGGCCGCACCCGCCTTCTTGGCCGTGCTGCTCGCGGCCGTGTCCTGTGTGACCGCGCCGGCCCGGGCAGCGCCCTTGCCGACCGCGCTCCTGGTGGTGCTCTTGCCTCCGGCGGCCTTCTCGGCCGGGGTCCTCTTGGTGGCGGCCCGCTTGCCGCCCGCCTTCCTGGCCGCGGCCTTCTCGCCGGTGGCCTTCCCGGCCGGGGAGGTCTTCCTGGCCGCGGCCTTCTTCCCGGCCGCGTTCCCGGCCGGAGCCTTGTCAGCCGGTGTCACGGCCTGTGCCTCAGCCGCCGAAGCCTTGGCCGATGCCTTATCCGCCGGCGCCTCGGCCGATGCCTTCTGCGTGGAGGCCATGGCCGGTGCCTTCTCCACCGGGGCCTCGGCCGAAGCTCTGTCCGGTGACCGCTCCGCCGAAACCCTGGCCGGTGACCGCTCCGCCGAAACCCTGGCCGATCTCCCGGCCGGTGCCGCCCTCGCCGCCGAAGCCCTGGCCGGTGCCTTCCCCGCCGGTCCCTCGGCCGCGGCCTTCTCCGCAGGTGCCGATCGGGCCGCTGCCGCCTTGGTCGCCGCCGTCGCCGCCGTCGCCTTCTCGGCCACGACGCCCTCGGCCACGGCGTCCTCGGTGTCGGCCCTCTTCGGCGCGACCTTCCTGGTCACGGCCTTCCTGGCCGGCGTCTTCTTCTCGGTCGTCTTCTTCTCGGTCGTCTTCGTCCCGCCGGCGGCCTTCCTCCCGCCCTCCTTCGCCGCCCGCCCCGCCGAGCCCCCCTGCGTGGCCTTCTTCCCGCCCACGTCCTTGGCCGCGCCGCCGGAGGCCTCCGCGGACCTGCCGGACGCCGGCTGCTGTACGGCGGTCTTCTTCGCCACCATGGCCGCGGCCCCTTCACACATTGTGACCTTGCTCGCGAATCGTGCTGGGACGATAAATCGACTCGAGTCCCGCGGCAACGGGGCACACCGCCCGATTCGCCCGCCTCGCGCACGCCGCGCGGCGACCTGCATCCGTTGTGCCCAGCTCCCCGCCCGGTAATCCGCCGAGCAGGACGTCCCAGGATCCGAACACCTATACCTCACCATTCGGGTCATCAAACTCATTTCGCCCCCCACCCGGCTCCCACACCGCACCCCACGGGCCACCCCGGCCCCGCAGGCCCCGAAAAGCCGGTCGGCCGCGGTGCGCGCGGCGCCGTACACTGGGCGGAGCGAAAAGCGTGGATGGGGACGAGTAGCGGCGTACGCAGCCCAGAGCGACCCGGGGACGGTGGGAGCCCGGGGGCGAGCGCGACGTGAAGATCACCCCGGAGCCGCCGGAAGAACGCCTTGGACAGTGGGCCGCACCCAGGGTCCGCAGGGGCCAGTAGACCCGGCATCGCGACCCCAATGAGGGGGCTCGCCGGCGCACACCCCGTGCCGGAGGGCCAAGGAGGGTGGTACCGCGGGAGCGCGCCGAAGGCGGCGCA
Source organism: Streptomyces luteogriseus (assembly GCF_014205055.1). Classification (NCBI taxonomy): domain Bacteria; kingdom Bacillati; phylum Actinomycetota; class Actinomycetes; order Kitasatosporales; family Streptomycetaceae; genus Streptomyces; species Streptomyces luteogriseus. Next base: position 6,437,780 of record NZ_JACHMS010000001.1, on the reverse strand, counting down.
GCAGACGTAGCTCTCGTCCCTCCGGACGGAAGGCAGCAAGTCCGCCGGAGGAAGCCCGCTGATGACATCGCCGACGTATCGCCAGGTACCCGCCCAGGTCGACCTGCCCGCCCTCGAGCACGCCGTGCTCGACTTCTGGCGCGAGCATAAGATCTTCGCCAAGAGCCTGGAGCAGTCCGAGGGCCGCCCCGAGTGGGTGTTCTACGAGGGCCCGCCCACCGCCAACGGCATGCCCGGTGCCCACCACATCGAGGCGCGCGTCTTCAAGGACGTCTTCCCCCGCTTCCGGACCATGCGCGGCTACCACGTGGCCCGCAAGGCCGGCTGGGACTGCCACGGCCTCCCGGTCGAGCTCGCCGTCGAGAAGGAGCTCGGCTTCTCCGGCAAGCAGGACATCGAGGCGTACGGCATCGCGGAGTTCAACGCGAAGTGCCGCGAGTCGGTGACCCGGCACACCGACGCCTTCGAGGCGCTCACGACCCGCATGGGCTACTGGACCGACCTCCAGGACCCGTACCGCACGATGGACCCCGAATACATCGAGTCCGTCTGGTGGTCGCTGAAGGAGATCTTCAACAAGGGCCTGCTGGTCCAGGACCACCGCGTCGCCCCCTGGTGCCCCCGCTGCGGCACGGGCCTGTCCGACCACGAGCTGGCACAGGGCTACGAGACGGTCGTCGACCCGTCGGTCTTCGTCCGCTTCCCGCTCACCTCCGGCCCGCTCGCCGGCGAGGCCGCCCTCCTGGTGTGGACGACCACGCCCTGGACCCTGGTCTCCAACACGGCGGTCGCCGCGCACCCCGAGGTCACCTACGTCGTCGCGACCAACGGTGAGGAGAAACTGGTCGTCGCCGAGCCGCTCCTGGCCAAGGCCCTCGGCGAGGGCTGGGAGACCACCGGCCAGACCTTCACCGGCGCCGAGATGGAGCGCTGGACGTACCAGCGCCCGTTCGAGCTGGTGGAGTTCCCGGCCGAGGCGCACTTCGTGGTCAACGCCGAGTACGTCACCACCGAGGACGGCACGGGTCTGGTCCACCAGTCCCCCGCCTTCGGTGAGGACGACCTCAAGGTCTGCCGCTCCTACGGCCTGCCGGTGGTGAACCCGGTCCGCCCGGACGGCACCTTCGAGGAGGATGTCCCCCTCGTCGGCGGCGTCTTCTTCAAGAAGGCCGACGAGAAGCTCACCGAGGACCTCGACAGCCGGGGCCTGCTCTTCAAGCACATCCCCTACGAGCACAGCTACCCGCACTGCTGGCGCTGCCACACCGCGCTGCTCTACTACGCGCAGCCCTCCTGGTACATCCGCACCACGGAGATCAAGGACCGCCTCCTCGCGGAGAACGAGGGCACCAACTGGTTCCCGGACACGGTCAAGAACGGCCGCTACGGCGACTGGCTGAACAACAACATCGACTGGGCGCTGTCCCGCAACCGCTACTGGGGCACCCCGCTGCCCATCTGGCGCTGCGAGGACGACCACCTCACCTGCGCCGGATCCCTCGCCGAACTGTCCGAGCTGACCGGCACGGACCAGTCGGGCCTGGACCCGCACCGCCCGTTCATCGACGACGTCACCTTCGCCTGTCCGCAGGGCGGTTGCGGCAAGACCGCCACGCGCGTGCCCGAGGTGATCGACGCCTGGTACGACTCGGGCTCGATGCCGTTCGCGCAGTGGGGCTACCCGTACAAGAACAAGGAGTTGTTCGAGGCCCGCTACCCCGCGCAGTTCATCTGCGAGGCCATCGACCAGACCCGCGGCTGGTTCTACACGCTGATGGCGGTCGGCACGCTGGTCTTCGACAAGTCCTCGTACGAGAACGTCGTCTGCCTCGGCCACATCCTCGCCGAGGACGGCCGCAAGATGTCCAAGCACCTGGGCAACACCCTGGACCCGATCCCGCTCATGGACCGGCACGGCGCCGACGCGGTCCGCTGGTTCATGGCGGCCGGCGGCTCCCCGTGGGCGGCCCGCCGCGTGGGCCACGGCACGATCCAGGAAGTCGTCCGCAAGACGCTCCTGACGTACTGGAACACAGTGGCCTTCCAGGCCCTCTACGCCCGCACGACGGACTGGGCCCCGTCCGAGGCCGACCCGGCCCCGGCCGACCGTCCGGTCCTGGACCGCTGGCTGCTGTCCGAACTGCACGCGCTCACCGACCAGGTCACCCAGGCGCTGGACGCCTACGACACCCAGCGCGCCGGCAAACTGCTGTCCGCATTCGTCGACGACCTGTCCAACTGGTACGTGCGCCGCTCGCGTCGCCGCTTCTGGCAGGGCGACAAGGCAGCCCTGCGCACGCTGCACGAGGTCGTCGAGACGGTCACCCAGCTGATGGCCCCGCTCACCCCGTTCATCGCCGAGCGGGTCTGGCAGGACCTGATCGTCCCCGTCACCCCGGGCGCTCCCGAGTCGGTCCACCTGTCGTCCTGGCCGAAGGCGGACCTCGGCGCCATCGACCCGGAGCTGTCGAAGCAGATGGTCCTGGTGCGCCGCCTGGTGGAGCTGGGCCGTGCCACGCGCGCGGAGTCGGGCGTCAAGACGCGCCAGCCGCTGTCCCGCGCCCTGATCGCGGCGACGGGCTTCGAGACGCTGGGCTCCGAACTGCGCACGCAGATCACGGAGGAGCTGAACGTCGAGTCGCTGGCGACGCTGAGCGAGGTCGGCGGCAGCCTGGTCGACACCACGGCGAAGGCCAACTTCCGTGCCCTGGGCAAGCGGTTCGGCAAGCGCGTCCAGGACGTGGCCAAGGCCGTGGCGAACGCGGACGCGGCAGCCCTGTCCCTGGCCCTGCGCGAGGGCACGGCGTCGGTCGAGGTCGACGGCGAGACCATCACGCTGGCTCCCGACGAGGTCATCATCACGGAGACCCCGCGCGAGGGCTGGTCGGTGGCCTCCGACTCGGGTGCGACGGTCGCGCTGGACCTGGAGATCACCGAGGAACTCCGCCGGGCGGGCCTGGCCCGTGACGCGATCCGCCTGATCCAGGAGGCCCGCAAGAACAGCGGCCTCGACGTGGCCGACCGCATCGCACTGCGCTGGACGGCCACGGACCGGGCGACGGTCGAGGCCCTCACCGACCACGCCGGCCTGATCGCCGACGAGGTTCTGGCCACGGACTTCGCCCAGGGCGAGGCGGACGGCACCTACGGCGAGCCCTTCACCGACGAAGGCCTGTCCCTGACCTTCCGCCTGCGCAAGGCGTAACGCTCGGACCGAAGGCCCGGTCCCGCCAAAGATCTTGGCGGGACCGGGCCTTCGGCGTTGCGTGCGCACGACCGCGCCTGTGTACGCACGAACGCGGGCACGCGGACACGAACGCGCGTGGCAAAGGGCGAGGCCCCGGGTGGTCACCCGGGGCCTCGCCCTGAACGCTGCCGACGTCTATGCCGTACTACTGGCCATCAGGCCGTCAGTTGTCATCCTCGTCGATCAGGAAGCCCCGCATGGGCGAGGGCGCCTGGCCCATCGGCGACGGGCCCTGCGGACGCACCGGCGCCATCGGCTGGGTCATCGCCGGCGACATCTGCTGCTGACCGCCGTAGGACGGACCGGACGGCGACGGGCCGCCGCCCATCGTCTGGTTGCCGCCACCGTAGGACGGGGCGCTCGCGCCGGCCGGAGCCATGGAAGGCGCCGGGGACGGCGGGAGGGACGCGGCAGCCGGAGTGCGCGGCGGAGCCAGCGAGTCGTCTGCCTGGGTCTCCAGCTGACGCAGCTGCGACTCCAGGTACGACTTCAGGCGCGTGCGGTACTCGCGCTCGAAGCCGCGCAGGTCCTCGACCTTGCGCTCCAGCGTGGCGCGGGCGGACTCCAGGGAGCCCATCGCGACGCGGTGCTTCTCCTGCGCGTCCCGCTCCAGGGCGTCAGCCTTGGCACGGGCGTCTCGCTCCAGACCCTCGGCACGCGAACGCGCCTCGCCGACGATCTTGTTGGCCTCGGAACGAGCCTCGGCGATCGCCTGGTCGGCGGTCTGCTGGGCCAGCGAGAGGACACGGGCGGCGCTGTCGCCACCGGGGCCTCCCTGACCGGGGCCGCCCATCGGGCCGCCCATGGGGCCGGGGCCGCCCATGGGGCCGCCCATCTGCTGCTGCATCGGGGGCTGGCCCATCGGACCCGGACCCTGGCCCATCGGGCCGGGACCCTGAGGTCCACCCTGACCGCCGGGACCGGCGGGCAGCTGCGGGGCACCGCTCGGCAGCTGGGGCGGGCCACCCATGGGGCCACCCATCTGCTGCTGCGGCGGGCCCGATATGCCGGCGGGGACGGGACCACCCGGACCGCGCATACCCTGCTGCTGCTGTTGCTGCTGCTGATCCTGCTGCTCCGGGGGCTTGCGCATGTTCTGCTGGTTCTGCGCAGCAGCGCGCGTGGCCGCGGCCAGTTTGGCGCGCAGGTCCTCGTTCTCACGGAGCAGGCGGGTCAGTTCGGCTTCGACCTCGTCGAGGAAGGCATCGACCTCGTCCTCGTCATAGCCTTCTCGGAGGCGGACGGTCGTGAACTGCTTGTTCCGCACGTCCTCGGGGGTCAACGGCATCTCTTCACCTCAACGTAGTCGTCGGCAGTCGGCAAGACCGTATCTGTCACATCGCTCACATCACGTTCCGCACGAGTGTGATCAGGATGTAGACGATGATCATCAGTACGAAGAAGGACAGGTCGAGCGCCACGCCCCCGAGACGCAGCGGCGGAATGACCCGCCGCAGAAGCTTGAGCGGTGGATCAGTGACAGTGTAGGTGGCCTCCAGAACGACCACCATCGCCTTGCCGGGTTGCCATGAGCGGGCGAACTGGAAGACATAGTCCATGACCAACCGGAAGATGAGCACGATGAGGAAGCACATCAGCGCGATGTAGACGACATCCAAAACCACGCTCATGACCTCTTGCTTCCCTCTCCCCTGTGCCCTGCTCGGTACTGCTGTTCCGGTGGTGCGTCTCAGCTCTGGTTGAAGAACCCGCCCTCTGCGATGCGGGCCTTGTCCTCCGCCGTGACATCGACGTTAGCAGGCGACAACAGGAACACCTTCTGCGTCACCCGCTCGATACTGCCGTGAAGACCAAACACCAGACCAGCCGCAAAGTCGACAAGTCGCTTCGCATCTGTGTCATCCATCTCAGTCAGATTCATGATCACCGGAGTGCCTTCACGGAAGTGTTCCCCGATGGTACGGGCCTCGTTGTAGGTCCGTGGGTGAAGCGTGGTGATCCGGTAAGGCTCTCGTTCCGACACGACCTTGGGCATGATCACCGGTGCGTTCTTCTCCAGACTTGCGCGTTCTTGTGTGATGGATGCCACGGGCGCGATGCGCGCCGGGCGGTTGGATTCCGCGGGGAGCGAAGCGGAGCGGGCGGCCGGTTCGCGAGGCGCGGGCGGCTGTACGACTCGTACCTCTTCGTCCCTTTGGGGCTGATGTGAGACGTGTGGCTGATGGGACGGCTCGTGCCGTCGGTGGTCCCGCTCGGGCTCCGGGTCCAGTTCGGGTTCGAAGTCGTCGTCGGGGTCGAATCCGCGGCCGTCGTACCCATCGTCCTCCACGAGGCCGAGGTAGACCGCCATCTTGCGCATCGCGCCGGCCATGCTCTGAGTCCTCCGCTCTGTGGTGGATCGGCTGACGACTGCCAAGTGCCCGCGATCCACGAGGTCCTTGAATCCGCCTATCGGCGGCAATGACCATATTTTCTGCTGTGGTCCGACTTCTTGGCGACGTTACCCGAGCCTGGGGCGGACTCCGAGTACCGCGCTGCCGACGCGCACATGTGTCGCTCCGGCCGTCACGGCCTGTTCGAGGTCCGTACTCATCCCTGCCGAGACCATGGTGGCAGCCGGATGACTCCGGCGCAGGTCGGTCGACAAAACCATCAACCGCTCGAAGGCCGCCAGTTCGCGTCCGGCGTACTCGCCGGTCAGCGGTGCGACGGTCATCAGTCCGTCGAGCCGGAGCCCCGGGGCCCCGGCCACGAGATCGGCCAACTCCCCGATGCCGCCGGGCCCGACTCCTCCCCGCTCACCCCGGCCGCTCTCCCCGGCGTCGAGTGCGACCTGGAGCAGGCATCCCAGTTCACGCCCGGCCCTGACGGCCTCCTTCGACAGAGCCGTGACGAGCTTGGAACGATCGACGGACTGCACGGAATCCGCGTAACCGACCACCGATCGCACCTTGTTGGTCTGGAGTTGACCCACGAAGTGCCAGGTGAGGGGCAGATCCGAGCAGGCCTCGGCCTTGGGGGCCGCGTCCTGGTCGCGGTTCTCGGCGACGTGCCGCACGCCGAGTTCCGCGAGGGTCCGCACATCACTCGCGGGGTAGGTCTTGGTGACCACGATGAGGGTCACCTCGTCGCGTGCCCGCCCCGCGGCCGCGCACGCGTCGGCGATACGCCGCTCCACCTTCGCCAGATTTGCGGCGAGTTCGTCCTTACGGTCCGTCATGCCCTATCAGTCCAGCCACACATAACCCGCGAGCCGACCGGTGGTGCGGTCGCGGCGGTACGAGAAGTGATCGCGTGACTCCAGCGTGCACACCGGCGACTGCTCCCGGTCGCGCACCCCGAGCCGTTCCAGCTGGGCATGCACTCCGGCGCTCACGTCGACCGCCGGTGTGCCCCAACTCGTCTCGGCGTACGCCGCCGACTCGATGGCGGAGACCTCGGCGCGCATCGCCTCGGGCACTTCGTAGCACCGGCCGCAGACGGTGGGCCCGGTGCGGGCGACGATCCGGGAGGGATCGGCGCCCAGTTCCGTCATCGCGCGTAGCGCGGCCGGGACGACTCCGGCGATCATGCCGGGCCGGCCCGCGTGGGCCGCGGCGGCGACCCCGGCGACGGGGTCGGCGAGCAGCACCGGCACGCAGTCGGCGGTGAGTACGGCGAGGGCGAGCCCCCGGCGCGTGGTGACGATCGCGTCGACCGACGGGATCGGGGCCGAAGATCCCCACGGCCCGTCCACCACCGCCACGTCGGCCCCGTGCACCTGGTTCATCCAGACGACCCGGTCCGGCTCGACGCCGAGGGACTTGGCGGCCAGGTCCCGGTTGGCGCGTACGGCCTCGGGATCGTCGCCGACCGCTCCGCCGAGGTTGAGCTCCTCATACGGAGCGGCGCTCACCCCGCCCCACCGGTCGGTGAAGCCGAAGTGCGCGCCGCTCGCGCTTTCGCGCTGTCCTATCACGACTGAAGGATCACTTGAGGAAGTCCGGTACGTCCAGTTCCTCGGCCGCGCTGTCCGAGTAGGTCCGCGGCGCCGGCGGGACCGGCGGGGCGACCGGGATGTCCTTGACCGGCTCCGGAGCGGGCTCCGGGTCCTCCTTCGGGGTCACGCTGCCGAGCGATCCGAAGGAGGGGCGGCTCTCGGTCTGCCGTGCCGGGGCCGGCTCCTCGCGCTTGGCCGAGGACGAGCCGAGGACGTTGTCCCGCTTGGCGGGCGGCTGACCGCCGTCGAATCCGGCCGCGATCACGGTGACCCGCACCTCGTCACCGAGGGCGTCGTCGATGACCGCGCCGAAGATGATGTTGGCCTCGGGGTGGGCTGCCTCGCTCACCAGCTGGGCGGCCTCGTTGATCTCGAACAGACCGAGGTCGGAGCCGCCGGAGATGGAGAGCAGCACACCGCGGGCGCCGTCGATGGACGCCTCCAGCAGCGGCGAGGAGATCGCCATCTCGGCGGCGGCCACCGCGCGGTCGTCGCCGCGGGCCGAGCCGATGCCCATCAGGGCCGAGCCGGCCTCGGACATGACCGACTTGACGTCGGCGAAGTCGAGGTTGATCAGGCCCGGGGTGGTGATGAGGTCGGTGATGCCCTGGACACCGGAGAGCAGGACCTGGTCGGCCGACTTGAAGGCGTCCAGCACCGAGACCTGGCGGTCCGAGATGGACAGCAGCCGGTCGTTCGGGATGACGATGAGGGTGTCGACCTCTTCGCGGAGTTCGGCGATGCCGTCCTCGGCCTGGTTCGCCCGGCGCCGTCCCTCGAAGGTGAACGGGCGGGTGACCACACCGATGGTGAGGGCACCGAGCGAGCGGGCGATGTTGGCCACGACGGGCGCGCCGCCGGTGCCGGTGCCGCCGCCTTCACCGGCTGTCACGAAGACCATGTCGGCCCCCTTGAGGACCTCCTCGATCTCCTCGCGGTGGTCCTCGGCGGCCTTGCGGCCCACGGCCGGGTTGGCTCCGGCGCCGAGTCCGCGGGTGAGTTCACGGCCGACGTCCAGCTTGACGTCGGCGTCGCTCATCAACAGAGCTTGCGCGTCGGTGTTGATGGCGATGAACTCGACGCCCTTGAGACCGACCTCGATCATCCGGTTGATGGCATTGACACCACCGCCGCCGACACCGATGACTTTGATGACTGCGAGGTAGTTCTGCGGTGCTGCCACGTCGAAGGCCTCTCGCCTCGAGTTACGTGTCGCCGAATCAGCGTGACGCCCTGCGCCCCGCGACCCGACGACTGATGCCGAATGGGACGGTCCGTATCGCCGACCCGAACCCTAACCCTGAAGTTTAGGGTTACCAGTGTGTCTGTTCCTTGGAGTCTTCTGAACAGGACACTAAGTCGACAAGTGGCGCACGTTCAACGAACACGCCGAACCTCCCGTTTTTCTTTTCACCCTATGTGATCAGCCGTAGCACTGCCCAACCAGGGTGCTGGCCTGCGCGGATGTGCGTCAACTCCCTGATGACGCAGGCGCGGTGGGGACGCTCACGTCGAAGTACCGCGCGCCGGGCGAGGCTTTCATCAGAGCGGTGAGCGTGCGGGCCTTGGCGGCACCCTTCTCAGCGCTTCCCCAGAGGACCGTGCGGCCGCCCCTCAACTCCAGCGAGATGTCGTCGAAGGAACGGACCTTGACGGTCCGTGTCTCGTGCGCGACGGCGGCCGGAACCGCCCGGGCGACGCCGACCGCGGCGCGTACCAGCCGGGGCTCGCCGAAGCGGCGCAGGCTCGCGGCGGCGGAGTCGGCGCGGGAGAGCGTCAATTCCAGTGCGGGGACGCCTTTCGGGGCTTCGGAAACCGTGGCGAAGCGGACACCGTCATCGTCCACTTCTACGAACTTTCCGCCCTTTTGGACAATCAGAACCGGAGTCCGTTCAACCACTTTCAGGTCGATTCCGTGGGGCCAGGAACGGACCACGTCAACCGCGTCAATTCGGGGCAATTTCCGGCGCAGTCGCGTCTCGATCGCATCGGTGTCGACGGAAATCAGCGGCTTCCCCAGCGGAACCTCGGCCGCCGCCTCGACCTGAGCCGGCGTCAGCACCCGGGTGCCGGACACCGAGACGTGCTCGGCGCGCAGCCAGTCGGAGCCGTAGAACAGCCAGATCGTCGGAATGCCGAGGAAGACCAGGGCGAGGCCCAGGAGGACGAGCGCGCGGAGCCGGGCCCGCCGCGACCTCGGGCGGGGCGGCGGGCCGGACGACTCCTGCTGGCGTTCACCGCGCTCGGCGGTGGTCGATCCGGCCACGCTCCCTGCCTTCCGTCATACAGTCCTATCGGTGTGCACGACTGGCGGCGATCGCCTCGTACACCATGCCGACGAGCAGGTCGTCGGCGTCCCGGCGGCCGAACTCGGCGGCGGCGCGGGACATCTGGTACAGCCGGTGCGGGTCGGCGAGCACGGGCAGGACGTTCTGCTGGACCCACTCGGGGGTCAGCTCCGCGTCGTCGACCAGCAGTCCGCCGCCGGCCTTGACCACCGGCTGGGCGTTGAGCCGCTGTTCGCCGTTGCCGATGGGCAGCGGGACGTAGGCGGCGGGGAGCCCGACGGCGGAGAGTTCGGCGACGGTCATCGCGCCCGCGCGGCAGAGCATCATGTCGGCCGCGGCGTACGCGAGGTCCATCCGGTCCAGGTAACTTACCGGGATGTAGGGGGGCATCCCCGGCATCTGGTGGACCTGCGGCAGTTCGTTCTTCGGGCCGACGGCGTGCAGGATCTGGATCCCGGCCTGCTGGAGCCAGGGGGCGACCTGCTGGACGACCTCGTTGAGGCGGCGGGCGCCCTGGGAGCCACCCGTGACCAGCAGCGTGGGCAGGTTCGGGTCGAGCCCGAACGCGGCCCGGGCCTCGGGGCGCACGGCGGCCCGGTCGAGCGTGGCGATGGAGCGGCGCAGCGGGATGCCGATGTAGCGGGCGCCCCGCAGCTTGCTGTCGGGCGTGGAGACGGCGACCTGGCTGGCGTAGCGCGAGCCGATCTTGTTGGCCAGGCCCGGGCGGGCGTTGGCCTCGTGGATCACGATCGGCACGCCCAGGCGCTTGGCCGCGAGGTAGCCGGGCAGGGCGACGTAGCCGCCGAAGCCGACCACGGCGTCCGCCTTGGTGCGTTCCAGGATCTGCTCGGTCGCCTTGATCGTGCCGCGCAGCCGGCCCGGGACGGTGATCAGCTCGGGGGTGGGCTTGCGCGGCAGCGGAACGGCGGGGATCAGCGCGAGTTCGTACCCGCGCTCGGGTACGAGACGGGTCTCGAGGCCGCGCTCCGTGCCCAGGGCCGTGATGCCCACGCTCGGGTCCTGCCTGCGCAGGGCATCCGCGAGGGCGAGCGCGGGCTCGATGTGGCCCGCGGTTCCTCCGCCGGCGAGTACGACATGCACCGAAATTCACCGCTCTCCGGACGAGCGCGCCGCCGAGGCACGCCGTCGCATCGTGTTCCATCTCCGGGGACTCCGACCGGAACCGGTGCCCCCCGCCCCCCGCTTTCTACCAAAGCGGGGTTGCCGCATCGCAAGCGCCATCCGCGCAGCGGGGTCCTCACGCGCGAAGGCGATCAGCAACCCGATGGCGAACATGGTCGGCAACAGGGCGGACCCTCCGTAGGAGAACAGCGGGAGGGGGACACCGGCGATCGGCAGCAGACCGAGCACCGCACCGATGTTGATCACGGCCTGGGCCGTGATCCAGGTGGTCACGCCTCCCGCGGCATACCTCACGAAGGGGTCCTCCGTGCGTCCGGCCACGCGGATACCCGCATAGCCTAGAGCCGCGAAGAGGGCGAGTACCGACAGCGTCCCCGCCAGACCCAGTTCCTCACCGGTGACGGCGAAGATGAAGTCGGTGTGGGCTTCGGGGAGTTGGCCCCATTTCTCCACACTCGCACCCAGCCCGGAGCCGAAGATTCCGCCCGACGCGAGGGCGTAGATCCCGTGCACGGCCTGCCAGCAGTCGACGGGGCCCGACTGGGGTTCGGTGGCGCCCAGGCACTGCAGCCGGGCCATGCGGTTGGGGCTGGTCTTGATGAGGATCAGGCCGAGGACGGCGGCGATCGACAGCACCCCGGCGAACAGCCGCGTGGGGGCGCCGGCCAGCCAGAGCAGGCCGAACAGGATGGCCGTGAGGATGATCGCGGTGCCCATGTCGCCGCCGATCATGATCAGGCCGAGCAGCATGAAGGCGGCCGGGACCAGCGGCACGAGCATGTGCTTCCACTGGTTCAGCAGCTTCCTGTCCTGCTTGCGGGCGAGCAGGTCGGCGCCCCACAGCACGAGGGCGAGCTTGCCGAACTCGCTGGGCTGGATCTGGAAGGAGCCGCCGAGCGAGATCCAGTTCTGGTTGCCGTTGACCGACACCCCTATCCCCGGGACCTGCACGAGGATCATGAGGAAGACGGCGCCCGCGAGGATGGGATAGGCGAGCGCCCGGTGCAGTTTCACCGGCATCCGGGAGGCCGCGAGCAGCAGACCGGTGCCGATCCCCGCCGCGAGCAACTGCTTGCGGAAGAAGTACGAACCGGGCAGCGACATCTGCAGCGCGGTGATCTGGGAGGCCGAGTAGACCATCACCAGGCCCAGCACGGTGATCAGCAGACTGCCGCCGAGGATCAGGTAGTAGGCGGTCAGTGGCCGGTCCCAGCCTCTGCGCGCGCGGGTGTAGAGGCCCAGGACGCCGTTCTCACGCGCGAGCCGTGGCGCGACGGGGCGCTTGGGGGTGGGTGGGGTCGGAGGCCGTCCGGTGCGGCTGGTGGGCATCGCCGCTCACCCTGCCATGCCGGAGGGGAGCGTTGCGCGGTGAACGCCCCCAGGCCGCTCGGGCACCAGCCACATCCGTGTCACGCGTCCCTCCCAGGTACGCCCGGCACCGCCGCCGGGCGAGGCGGACCCGGGTCAGCCGTCGACGGAGCCGAGCTCACGAACGGCGTCCGCGAAAGCGTCCCCGCGCTTGTTGTAGTTGGCGAACATGTCCATGGAGGCGCAGGCCGGGGCCAGCAGCACCGTGTCGCCGGGCTGTGCGAGCCGACGCGCCTCCTGGACCGCCGCGCGCATCGCCCCAGTGTCGGTCCGGTCGAGGTCGACGACGGGTACCTGCGGGGCGTGTCGCGCGAGGGCTTCCCGGATGAGCGCGCGGTCCGCGCCGATCAGCACGGCGCCCCGCAGCCGCTTCGCCGACTTGGCGACCAGTTCGTCGAAGGTCGCGCCCTTCGCGAGTCCGCCCGCGATCCACACGATCGGCTCGTACGCCGCCAAAGAGGCTTCCGCCGCATGCGTGTTGGTGGCCTTGGAGTCGTCGACGTACGCGACGCCGTCCACGTCCGCCACGTGCGCGATGCGGTGGGCGTCCGGGGTGAACGCCCGCAGGCCGTCCCGTACGGCCCTGGCGGGCACGCCGTAGGCGCGGGCGAGGGCCGCCGCGGCGAGGGCGTTGGCGATGTTGTGCGGGGCCGGCGGGTTGACGTCGCCGGCCTCGGCGAGTTCCTGGGCGTTCTTGTGCCGGTCCTCGACGAAGGCGCGGTCGACCAGGAGGCCCTCCACGACGCCGAGTTGGGACGGGCCCGGGGTGCCGAGGGTGAAGCCGACGGCGCGGCAGCCCTCCTCGACGTCGGCCTCGCGGACCAGGTCCTCGGTCGCCTTGTCGGCGACGTTGTAGACGCAGGCGACGCGATTGCCCTCGTAGATGCGGCCCTTGTCGGCGGCGTACGCCTCCATGGAGCCGTGCCAGTCGAGGTGGTCGGGGGCGAGGTTCAGCACCGCGGCCGAGTGGGCGCGCAGGGAGGGCGCCCAGTGCAGCTGGTAGCTGGAGAGCTCCACGGCCAGGACGTCGTACTGCTCCTCGCCGAGGACCGCGTCCAGCAGGGAGACGCCGATGTTGCCGACGGCGGCCGTGCGCAGGCCCGCCGCCTTCAGGATCGAGGCGAGCATCTGGACGGTCGTCGTCTTGCCGTTGGTGCCCGTGACGGCGAGCCAGTCGGCGGCGCCGGGGCCGCGCAGGCGCCAGGCCAGTTCGACGTCGCCCCAGACCGGGACGCCCGCCTGCTCCGCCGCCGCGAACAGCGGCTTGTCCGGCTTCCAGCCGGGCGCGGTGACGATCAGCTCGGTGCCCTCCGGCAGGGTGTCGCCGTCACCGAGGCGCACGGTCATGCCGAGCGCCTCCAGGTCGGCCGCCTGCGCCCGCGCGCGCTCGTCGGCGCCGTCGTTGACGACCGTGACGCTCGCGCCGAGTCCGTGCAGCACCTTGGCCGCCGGGACGCCGGAGACGCCGAGCCCGGCGACGGTGACGTGCTTGCCCTGGAAGTCGAAGGGCTCCGAGGAGGTCACTTGTCCGCTGCCCATCCTGCATAGAAGAGGCCAAGTCCGACGATCACACAAATGCCCTGGATGATCCAGAAACGGACCACGACGAGCACTTCGGACCAGCCCTTGAGTTCGAAGTGGTGCTGGAGTGGCGCCATCCGGAAGACGCGCTTGCCCGTGAGCTTGAAGGAGCCGACCTGGATGACCACCGACATGGTGATCAGGACGAACAGGCCGCCGAGGAGGGCGATCAGCAGCTCGGTGCGGGAGCAGATCGCGAGGCCGGCGAGCACACCGCCGAGCGCGAGCGAACCGGTGTCCCCCATGAAGATCTTGGCCGGCGAGGTGTTCCACCACAGGAAGCCGAGGCAGGCGCCCATCAGCGCGGAGGCCACCACCGCGAGGTCGAGGGGGTCTCGCACCTCGAAGCAGGCGCCCGGGTTGGTCAGCGTCTGCGCGTTGGCGCAGGACTCCTGGAACTGCCAGACGCCGATGAAGGTGTAGGCGCCGAAGACGAGCACCGAGGCACCGGTGGCGAGACCGTCCAGACCGTCGGTCAGGTTCACGCCGTTCGACATCGCCAGAATCATGAACAGCGCCCAGACCACGAACAGCACGGGGCCGATCGTCCAGCCGAAGTCCGTGATGAACGACAGCTTCGTGGAGGCCGGGGTGTTGCCGCGGTTGTCCGCGAACTGCAGGGACAGCACCGCGAAGCCGATGCCGACGATCAGCTGGCCGGCCATCTTCGCCTTGGCGCGCAGGCCGAGCGAACGCCGCTTGACGATCTTGATGTAGTCGTCGAGGAAGCCGACCAGACCCATGCCGACCATCAGGCCGAGCACCAGCAGGCCCGAGAAGGTCGGTGCCGCGTCGACGTCCGGGTCCAGATAGCCCGTGATCACCTTGGCCAGGAAGTACGCGGCGACCGTCGCGAGGATGAAGGCGATGCCGCCCATGGTGGGCGTACCGCGCTTGCTGGCGTGCTCGCGCGGGCCGTCGTCGCGGATGTACTGGCCATAGCCCTTGCGCGCGAGCAGCTTGATCAGCAGCGGGGTGCCGACCAGCGTGAGAAAGAGACCAATGACTCCTGCGAACAGGATCTGCTTCATCATCGGGCGGAAACCTCACCCTCGGCACCGGTCTCGATGAGCGCCTGCGCCACGCTCTCGAGCCCGACCGAACGGGACGCCTTCACGAGTACGACGTCCCCCGGGCGCAACTCGCTGCGCAACAGGTCGACCGCCGCCTGTGCGTCGGACACGTGCACCGACTCCTCACCCCACGAACCCTCGTTATATGCGCCCAGTTGCAGCCAGGCGGCTTCCCTGCCACCGACCGCGACGAGCTTGCTGACGTTGAGCCGGACGGCGAGCCGCCCGACCGCGTCGTGCTCGGCGAGAGCCTCGTCCCCGAGCTCGGCCATCTTGCCGAGCACCGCCCACGTACGGCGCCCCTTGCCCATGGCCGCCAGCGCGCGCAGCGCGGCCTTCATGGACTCGGGATTCGCGTTGTAGGCGTCGTTGACGACCGTCACGCCGTCCGGGCGCTCGGTGACCTCCATCCGCCAGCGGGAGAGGGAGCCCGCCTCGGAGAGCGCCACGGCGATCTCGTCAGCGGACATGCCCAACTCGTGGGCGACGGCGGCCGCGGCGAGCGCGTTCGACACGTGGTGCTCACCGTACAGGCGCATGGTCACATCGCTTGCACCGGAGGGTGTGTGAAGCCTGAACGAGGGCCGTCCGGTGTCCGTGAGTCGCACGTTCTCGGCTCGAACGTCCGCTTCGCCGGACTCTCCGAAAAAGATCACCTTCGCCTTCGTACGGGAGGCCATGGCCCGTACGTAGGGGTCGTCCGCGTTGAGGATCGCGGTGCCGCCGTCGGCCTCGGACGGCAGTGCCTCCACCAGTTCGCCCTTGGCCTGTGCGATCTGCTCGCGGCCGCCGAACTCGCCGATGTGCGCGCTGCCGACGTTGAGGACGAGGCCGACCTTCGGGGGCGTCAGACCGGCCAGGTAGCTGATGTGCCCGATCCCGCGGGCGCCCATCTCCAGGACGAGGAACCTGGTCTCCTCGGTCGCGCTGAGCGCGGTCAGCGGCAGCCCGATCTCGTTGTTGAGCGAGCCGGGCGTGAACACCGTCGGCGCCTTGCGCCGGAGCACCTGCGCGATGAGGTCCTTGGTGCTGGTCTTGCCCGCCGAGCCGGTGAGGGCGACGAGGGTGGCGCCGAGGCGGCGTACGACGTGCCGGGCGAGGGCGCCGAGGGCGGTCTGGACGTCGTCCACGACGATCGCCGGTACGCCGACGGGGCGGGTGCCGAGCACGGCCACCGCTCCCGCCTCGACGACCGCCGCCGCGAAGTCGTGGCCGTCCACGCGCTCCCCGGCGAAGGCCACGAACAGGCTGCCCGGCCCCGCCTCGCGGGAGTCCCGGACGACCGGGCCGGTGACCTGGACGGACGGATCCGGTATGTCGTGCGTCTGCCCGCCGACGACTTCTGCGATCTCGGCGAGGGAGAGGGCGATCACAAGTTCATCCCCTGGGTCTTCTGGATTTTCATCCCTGGGTCTTCTGGATGGCTTCGCGGAGCACCTGGCGGTCGTCGAAGGGGCGGACCACCCCGGCGATGTCCTGGCCCTGCTCGTGGCCCTTGCCGGCGACCAGCACGGTGTCGCCGGGCTCGGCGCGGGCGACGGCGGCGGCGATCGCGGCGGCCCGGTCCTCGAAGACCTGCACCTCTCCGCGCTCGTGCGCGGGCACGGACGCCGCGCCCTGGAGCATCGTGGCGAGGATCGCGAGGGGGTCCTCGCCACGGGGGTTGTCGGAGGTCAGGGTGGCGGTGTCGGCGAGCCGGGCCGCCGCGGCGCCCATGGGCTCGCGCTTGGTCTTGTCCCGGTCGCCGCCGCAGCCGAGGACGATGTGCACCCTGCCCTCGGTGACCTTGCGCAGGGCGCGCAGCACGGACTCGACGGCGTCGGTCTTGTGGGCGTAGTCGACGACCGCGAGGTAGGGCTGCCCGGCGTCCACGCGCTCCAGGCGTCCCGGGACACCGGGGACGGCGGCGACGCCGTCGGCGGCGGCCTGCGGGTCGAGGCCGGCGACGGCGAGGGCGACGATCGCGGCGAGGGTGTTGGCCACGTTGAAGGGCCCGGGCAGCGGCGACTTGGCGCTGATCCGCTCGCCCTTGGGGCCGAGGACGGTGAACGTCGAGTCCAGCCGGCCGACCTCGACGTCGTCGGCGCGCCAGTCGGCGTCGGGGTGGCCCTCGGCGGAGTAGGTGACGACCGGGACGGTGGCCTCCTTGGCCAGCCTGCGGCCGTACTCGTCGTCGACGTTGACCACGCCGAGTTTGCCCCGTTTCGGGGTGAACAGCTGCGCCTTCGCCTGGAAGTAGTCCTCCATGCCGGAGTGGAACTCCATGTGCTCCGGGCTGAGGTTGGTGAAGACGCCGATGTCGAAGACGCAGCCGTCGACCCGGCCGAGGACCAGGGCGTGACTGGAGACCTCCATGGCGACCGCGTCGACCCCGCGCTCGCGCATGACGGCGAACAGGGCCTGGAGGTCGGTGGCTTCGGGGGTGGTGCGCTCGGACTTGATGCGCTCGTCGCCGATGCGCATCTCGACCGTGCCGATCAGGCCGGTGGACCTGACCGTCTTCAGGCCGCCCTCGACGAGGTAGGCCGTGGTGGTCTTGCCGGAGGTGCCGGTGATGCCGATCTGGAGCAGGTCCCGGCCGGGGTGGCCGTAGATCGTGGCGGCCAGCTCGCCCATCCGCCCGCGCGGGTCGTCGACGACCAGGACGGGCAGTCCGGAGGCGGCGGCGCGCTCGGCGCCGGTCGGGTCGGTCAGCACCGCGGCGGCGCCGAGGCCCGCCGCCTGGGTGACGAAGTCGGCACCGTGCAGCCGGGCCCCCGGCAGGGCGGCGTACAGGTCGCCGGGGCGCACGGCGCGCGAGTCGTGGGTGATGCCCGTGACTTCGGCGGCGCTCTCCGGCGTGGAAGCACCCAGCTGATCGGCGAGTTCCGCGAGGGGTGTGGCGGAGACCTGCACCGGCCGGGGCGGCCCGGGGTATGTCACGGGATGGCCCTTCTGGGTGGTTTGGGACTGATCAGCGTGTGGCACGGCGGTGAGCGTACCGGGCGTACCCGCCTCCGGGCGAAGTGAGGGGCCGGGGCTGCTCTGGTTGCCGGGCTCGGGGGTGATCGTTGTCACGGAGGCGGTCCTGGTGGCTCGGTGGGGCTGAGTGCTGATCAGGGCGGTCGGCGCTGATCACTGCTGGGCTGATCACTGCTTGAAGGAGACGGGCAGCTTCGCGGCCTTGGCGCCGGTCGGCGGGACCTGGAGGGACTTCAGTGCGAACTCCATGACCTTCTTGTAGACGGGTCCGCAGATCTGACCGCCGAAGTAGCTGCCCTGGGTGGCGTTCTGGATGGCGCAGTAGACGGTGACGCGGGGCTTGTCGGCGGGTGCGAACCCGGCGAACGACGAGGTGTAGCCGTGGTACTTCCCGGTGGCCGGATCCACGCGGTTGGCGGTACCCGTCTTGCCCGCGACGCGGTAGCCGGGGATGCGCGCCTTGGTGCCGGTGCCCTCCTCGTCGTCCACGACGGACTCCAGCATGTGGGCGAGGGTCTTCGCCGTCTTGGAGTCGACGACCCGGTTCTTCGCGGGCTTCGGGGCGGGGGTGAAGCGTCCGTCGGGGCCCTTGGTTCCGCGCACGAGGGTGGGCTCGATACGGACGCCGCCGTTGGCGATGGTCGAGTACACCGAGGCAGCCTGCATGGCGTTGATGGAGACGCCCTGGCCGAAAGGGATCGTGTACTGCTGCGAGGTCGACCACTTGTCGGGCGGGGCGAGGATGCCCTTGGTCTCGCCGGGGAAGCCGAGCCCGGTGTAGCCGCCGAGGCCGAACTCGCGCAGGTAGTCGTAGAGAACCTTGTTGGCCTGGGCCTGGGTCTTTCCGAGCTGTCCGGTGGCGAGGATGGTGCCGATGTTGCTGGACTTGGCCAGGACGCCGTTGAGCGTCAGGTACCAGGTCGGGTGGTCGATGTCGTCCTTGAAGAGCCGGTCCCCGCGGTGCAGCCGGTTGGGCACGACCACGTGCGTCCCGGGGGTGGCGGCGTTCTCCTGGAGGACGGCCGCCATCGACATGACCTTGGCGGTGGAGCCGGGCTCGAAGGCGTCCTGGAGGGCGGCGTTGCCGAGGGCGGCCGGGTCGGCGTCGGACAGGTCGTTCGGGTCGAAGCCGGGCGAGTTGGCCATGGCCAGGATCTGCCCGGTGCGGGTGTCCTGGACGATGACGTAGCCGCGGTCGGCGGCCGACTCCTTCACCTGGTCGCTGATGGCGTTCTGGGCGGCCCACTGGATGTCGCGGTCGATGGTGAGCTCGACGTCGCTGCCGGGGACGGCGGGGGTCTCGGTGGAGCCCGCGGTGGGCACGAGACGGCCTCCGGACTGGGCGTAGCGGATCTTGCCGTCCTTGCCGGCGAGCTGCTTGTTCAGCTGCAGTTCGATGCCGCCGCCGGGCTTGCCCTCGGCGTTGACCCAGCCCAGTATCCCGGCGGCCAGGTCGCCGCCCGGGTACACGCGCTTGCTGGTGGCCACGGAGAAGACACCCGAGAGGACGTTGGGCGAGGACTTGTCCGTCTCCGCCTTCTCGGCGAGCGCCGACTTGAGGTCCTTGATCTGCTTCCAGACCTGCGGGGTCTGGCGGGATGCCAGCTTCACGTAGCGCAGGGCCTTGTTCTCCGGCCGCAGCTTCTCGACCAGGTCCTCCTGCTCCTGGCCGAGGATCGGCGCGAGGAGGGCGGCCGCCTGCTCGGGCCCGTCCCCGATCTTCAGCATGTCGGGGGCGAACATCGTGGGGTCGGCGGTGATGTCGTAGGCGTCCTCGCTGGTCGCGAGGGCCACACCGGACCGGTCGGTGATCTCGCCCCGGTCCGCGGCCAGCACCTGCCCGACGTACCGGTTCTGCTCGGCCTTGGCGGCGTAGGTGCTCGCGTCGACGGCCTGCACCTGGAAGAGCCGCACGACGAAGGCGACCAGGACCAGGGTCAGCGCGAGTCCGACCAGGCGCAGACGGGGGCGGGGGCTGCCGAGCCGCAGCGGCTTGGGCGCCGCCGGGCGGGCCTGCCCCGGCCGGCGGGCCGGACGGGCACCAGGGCCGGGACGGGCACCGGAGCCGGGACGGCGCCGGGCGTCGGGGCGGGCGGGCCGGGCTGGGCCGGGCACACGGCGGCGTGGCGGTTCCCTGTCGGACACTTCCGTCACCTGCCGGGGGTCGGGGTGGGGCCGTCGGTCATGGCCTCGGGGGCGAGGACCAGGGGGGTGTAGGCGGCGGGCTGCCGGACGCCGGGGGCGGGGCTGGGGACGCCCTTGACGGTGCCGTCGGGGTCGAGGAACGCGGGGTCGCCGCCGGGCACCATGCCGAGCTCGCGGGCACGGCGCTGCAGGGCGTCGGGGGCGGAGTAGGCGTCGATGTCCCGCTGGAGGGCCTGCTCCTCGTCGGTGAGGTTCTTGGTCCCGCGCTGGAGGTCGTCGAGTTTGAACGCACCCTCGCTGAGCGCCGAGTTCAGCACCAGGAGGCAGATGAGACCGCCGCCGAGGAGGAGGACGACCAGCAGGACGAACGGGGTGCGGGCCGCCTGCCCGGGGCCGGTCGGGAGGAGCCGCGCGAGTCGGGCGGCCCTCCCCTTCAGTTCGGGTTTGCCGCTCACGCACGCTCCCTCGGTCCGGCCTGCTCACGCCTCACTCGACGTCCTCCCTGATGCGCTCGGCGCCGCGCAGCCGCGCCGGTGCCGCCCGCCGGTTCTCGGCGATCTCCTCTTCCGTGGGGAGTTCGGCACCGCGCGTGAGGAGCTTGAGCCGAGGCTGGTAGCGCTCGGGGACGACGGGCAGCCCGGGCGGCGCGGTGATGGCGGCGCCCGCCGCGAAGACCTGCTTGACCAGCCGATCCTCCAGCGAGTGGTACGACAGCACGGCGATCCGGCCGCCCACGTCGAGTGCCTTCACCGCGGCGGGGATCGCCCGCTCCAGGACGGACAGCTCGCCGTTGACCTCGATGCGCAGGGCCTGGAAGGTGCGTTTGGCCGGGTTGCCCCCGGTGCGCTTGGCGGCCTGCGGCAGCGCGTCCCGGATCAGTTCGACGAGCCGCGCGCTGTTGCTGAACGGCTCCTTCTCCCGCTCCCGCACGATCGCGCTCACGATCCGCTTGGCCTGCTTCTCCTCGCCGTAGGCCCGCAGGATGCGCACGAGTTCGCCCGGCGGGTAGGTGTTGAGGACCTCGGCGGCGCTGACGCCGGTCGTCTGGTCCATGCGCATGTCGAGCGGGGCGTCCTGGGCGTAGGCGAAGCCGCGGTCCGCCTCGTCGAGCTGCATGGAGGAGACGCCCAGGTCGAACAGGACGCCCTGCACGCGCGCGACGCCGAGCCGGCGCAGCACCTCGGGGAGCTCGTCGTAGACGGCGTGCACGAGGGTGGCGCGCTCGCCGTAGGGTGCGAGGCGCTCGCCGGACAGGCGCAGGGCCTCCTTGTCGCGGTCGAGGGCGACGAGGCGGACGTCGGGGAACCTCGCGAGGAGTGCCTCGCTGTGGCCGCCGAGGCCGAGGGTGCAGTCGACGACCACGGCGTCCGGGCCCTGAAGGGCGGGTGCCAGCAGATCCAGGCACCGCTGGAGCATCACCGGGACATGTCGACTCTCGCTCAAGGGGCCCTCTCAGATCCGGCGCGGCCATGCGCACCGCCGGGTCCCCGCCCGCTCGTGGACATGAGACCTGCCGGCGCCGGAAGCGTCAGCCGACCGGGAGCGGGAGGAGGCCGAGCCGTACGTACGCGCCGCGCACGCGGGGAGATCACCGGTCGTCGCCGGGGTCTCCGAAGAACATCAGTCCAGCGGGGAGAGTCTCGCCTCCCGCTTCGCGTCACTTTAGTCCACCCTGTCGCCCGGTCAATCAACCGGCCTGCGCGTCGCCGCCGTTCGCGCGCAGACCGGGACACCGTCCTTGTGGGTTACCTCACACGCCTCACCCGGGCGCATTCTTTGTTCACTTCCACAGGAGGCCTGGACGGGGTGTGACCAGTAACGTCATGCCTATGACGACTTCTGCATCGGTTCCCACAGGTTCGGAGAGCGCCATAACGGCCGGCGACACGGTCACCGACCGTCTCGTGGCGGCGAACGCCCAGTACGCCGCGGCTTTCGCCGACCCGGGGATGGACGCCCGGCCCGTGCTGCACGTCGCTGTCGTGGCCTGCATGGACGCCCGCCTCGACCTGCACGCGGCCCTCGGGCTCGAGCTCGGCGACTGTCACACGATCCGCAACGCGGGCGGCGTCGTCACGGATGACGTGATCCGCTCCCTCACCATCAGCCAGCGCAAGCTGGGCACCCGCAGCGTGGTGCTCATCCACCACACCGGCTGCGGCCTGGAGAGCCTCACCGAGGACTTCCGCAACGAGCTGGAGGCCGAGGTCGGCCAGCGTCCGGCATGGGCCGTGGAGTCCTTCCGGGACGTCGACCAGGACGTGCGGCAGTCGATGCAGCGCGTGCGCACCTCGCCGTTCGTGCCGCACACCGACGACGTGCGCGGATTCGTGTTCGACGTGCGGACCGGCCTGCTGCGGGAGGTCGACCCCGCCTCCTGATCCCGGCCCACTGACCAGGGCGCGCGGGCCGCCCGCCCCGGAAGGCCACCTGCTGTAGCTGTCGAAAACCTGTCAGTCACGCGTTCGAATGGCTGCAAGACCGACATATCGCGGCCAGTTGTCCACAGTCGAGTGACACGAAACGGTAACGGCGGCAAGAATGCGGGAGTGGCGTCGCGCGGAACTTTTCACGCGTGGTGTCCGTGGTTCGGGGTGGGCCGGTCCGCGCCATGCGGCGTCGGCCCGGGAAAATGGGGTATCCCGTGCTCCTTGGGAGCACGGGAAAGGCCGAGGAGGGCCGGGTGACGACCTATGACGATCGAGCGAGCCTCACTGATCTGACCGCCGTGGTGGAGCGCGTGCGGGAGTCGGTGGAAGGCGTGATCGAGGGCAAGCCCGAGGTCGTACGGCTCTCGCTGACCGTGCTGCTCGCCGAGGGACATCTGCTGATCGAGGACGTCCCCGGGGTCGGCAAGACGATGCTGGCCAAGGCGCTGGCGCGGTCCATCGACTGCTCGGTGCGGCGCATCCAGTTCACGCCGGACCTGCTGCCGTCGGACATCACCGGTGTGTCCATCTGGGACCAGCAGCGCCGTGACTTCGAGTTCAAGCCGGGCGCGATCTTCGCGCAGGTGGTGATCGGCGACGAGATCAACCGCGCCTCGCCCAAGACGCAGTCCGCGCTCCTGGAGTCCATGGAGGAGCGGCAGGTCACCATCGACGGCAAGACCTACGAACTGCCCAGCCCCTTCATGGTGGTGGCGACGCAGAACCCGGTCGAGATGGAGGGCACCTACCCGCTGCCGGAGGCCCAGCGCGACCGCTTCATGGCCCGGGTGTCGGTCGGCTACCCGAGCGCGGAGGCCGAGCTGCAGATGCTGGACGTGCACGGCGGCGTCTCGCCGCTGGAGGACCTCCAGCCCGTGGCCCACGCGCACGAGATCCTCAAGCTCGTCGAGGCGGTGCGCGGTGTGCACGTCGCCGAGCCGGTCCGGCGCTACGTGGTCGACCTGGTCGGCGCGACGCGCACGCACCCCGACCTGAGACTCGGCGCCTCCCCGCGCGCGACGCTGCACCTGCTGCGCGCGGCGAAGGCGTCCGCGGCCCTGAGCGGCCGGGAGTACGCGCTGCCGGACGACGTGCAGGCACTCGCCGTGGCCGTCCTGGCGCACCGGCTGCTGCCCACCGCCCAGGCCCAGCTCAACCGGCGCACCGCCGAGCAGGTCGTCGAGGAGATCCTGCAGCGCACCCCGGTGCCGGCGGCGCAGCAGCAGAGCGGCTTCGGCGGCCTGGGCCGTACGGCGCCGGCGTATCCCCAGCAGCCGCCGCGGAGGCTGTGATGACCACCGCGGGGGCGGGGCAGGCGGAGGCCGACCGGGGCGACAAGGGCGGCATCCGCACCGCCCTGGCCGGTCTGACCACCCGCGGACGCTCCTTCCTGGCCGCCGGAGTCGCGGCCGCGATCTGCAGTTACGTGCTCGGCCAGAGCGATCTGCTGCGCGTGGGTCTGCTGCTGACGGTGCTGCCGCTGGTGTGCGCCGCGGTGCTGTACCGCACCCGCTACCGGGTCGCGGGCAGCCGCCGCCTCTCCCCCGCGCGCGTGCCCGCCGGCAGCGAGGCCCGGGTCCACCTGCGGATGGACAACGTCTCGCGGCTGCCCACGGGCCTGCTGATGCTCCAGGACCGGGTGCCGTACGTGCTCGGCCCCCGGCCCCGTTTCGTGCTCGACCGGGTGGAGGCGGGCGGTCGACGCGAGGTGTCCTACCGGGTGCGCTCCGACCTGCGCGGCCGCTACCCGCTGGGGCCGCTCCAGCTGCGCCTGTCCGACCCGTTCGGCATGTGCGAGCTGACCCGCTCCTTCTCGACGTACGACACCCTCACGGTCATCCCGCGTGTGGAGCCGCTGGCGCCGGTGCGTCTCAGCGGCGAGGCGAAGGGGTACGGCGACGGACGGCAGCGGTCGCTCGCCCTGGCCGGCGAGGACGACGTCATCCCGCGCGGCTACCGCTACGGCGACGACCTGCGCCGCGTGCACTGGCGCTCCACCGCCCGCTACGGCGAGCTGATGGTGCGCCGCGAGGAGCAGCCGCAGCGCGCCCGCTGCACGGTGCTGCTGGACACCCGCGGCATCGCCTACCAGGGCGCGGGACCGGACGCGGCCTTCGAATGGGCCGTGTCGGGCGCAGCGTCCGTGCTGGTGCACATGCTGGAACGGGGCTACTCGGTACGGCTGTTGACGGACACCGGCAACGCGGTGCCCGGCGAGGGCGGGGACGGTTTCGCGGGCGCCAACCAGGAGTCGGCGGACGCGGCCGGGCTGATGATGGACACCCTCGCGGTGATCGACCACTCCGACGGCGCGGGCCTGTCCCGGGCCTACGACGTACTGCGCGGCGGGAACGAGGGGCTGCTGGTGGCGTTCCTCGGCGACCTGGACGAGGACCAGGCGGCCGTGCTGGGCCGGATGCGCCAACGCAGCCCGGGCGCGGTCGCCTTCGTGCTGGACAGCGACACCTGGGTGCGGGAACCGGGCGACGTGCCCGGCCCGTTGGACGGAAGCGGGGACCGGTTGCGCATGCTGCGCGAGGCGGGGTGGACGGCGCTGCGCGTGCCGCGGGGCGCCTCCGTGGACGAGCTGTGGCGGCAGGCCGACCGGGAGCGCAGGGGTGTGGCCGCCGCGGGCGGCGGGGAGGGACCGTGATGAGCGGGCGGGTACGACTGACGCTGGGCGCCTGGGCGGCCACGCTGATGGCCGCGTGCGCCCTGCTGCCCCTCGTCAAGCCGGCCACGTGGATCGTGCAGGCGGCCTTCCTGCTGGCCCTGCAGTCGGGCGTGGGTGTCGCCGCCCGCCGGGTGCCGCTGGCCCGGCCGCTGACCGTCGCGGCGCAGGCCGTGGTCACCCTCGCGCTGCTGACCTTCGTGTTCGCGCGTGAGCAGGCCCTGGCCGGGCTGATCCCCGGGCCGCAGGCCTTCGACCGCTTCGCGGCCCTGCTCCAGCAGGGCGGGGACGACATCGCCCGGTACGCGATACCGGCGCCCCTGGAGTCCGACGGCATCCGGCTGATGCTCTTGGGCGGGGTCCTGGTCATCGGGCTGCTGGTGGACACCCTCGCGGTGACCTTCCGCAGCGCCGCTCCGGCCGGGCTGCCCCTGCTCGCGCTGTACTCGGTGGCCGCGGGGCTGTCCGACGGGGGCACGGACTGGCTGTGGTTCCTGGTGGCGGCGGCCGGCTATCTGATGCTGCTCCTGGCCGAGGGGCGGGACCGGCTCTCCCAGTGGGGCCGGGTCTTCGGCGGTGCCCCGCGCACGGCCGGCAGGGAGCCGAGCGGCGCCGTCGCCCCGATCCGCACCGGCCGGCGCATCGGCGTGGTCGCGCTGGGCATCGCCCTGGTGGTGCCGCTCGGCCTGCCGGCGATGAACGGCGGGCTGCTGGACTCCGTGAGAGCGGGCGCGGGCGGCGGCCCGGGCGGCGGGGGCACGATCTCCGCCGTGAACCCGCTGGTGTCGCTGCGGGACAGTCTGAACGCGGACGAGGACCAGCAGGTCCTGTCCGTGCGGACCAAGATGGCGGACGTCTCGGACCTGTATCTGCGGATCGTGTCCCTGGACGACTTCGACGGCACCACGTGGAAGCCGTCCCGGCGGTCCATCACCGCCGTCCCCGACGGCACCTTCCCGGACCCGGTCGGCCTCAGCCCGGACGTCAAGCGCACGGAGGTCGACACCACGATCACGGCGGCCGACTGGTACGCCCAGGACTGGCTGCCCATGCCGTACCCGCCGAGCGGCGTGCGCATCAGCGGCAACTGGCGGTACGAGCCGCAGGGCATGACCCTGGTCGGCGACCACGGGCAGAACACACGAGGCCTGACGTACCAGGTCAAGAGCCTGGACGTGCGGCCGACGGCGGAGCAGCTCGCCTCCGCGGGGCCGCCGCCCGCGGACGTCGAGCGCGACTTCACCGAGCTGCCCGACTCGCTGCCGTCGGTGGTGGGCCGGACCGCCCGCAAGGTCACCGCGGGCGCCGCCGACCCGTACGACCAGGCGGTCAAGCTCCAGGACTTCTTCGCCGTGACCGGCGGTTTCGAGTACGACACGCAGGTGCAGGTCGGCAGCGGCTCGCAGGCGATCGCCCGCTTCCTGAAGGACAAGCAGGGCTTCTGCGTGCACTTCTCCTTCGCGATGGCGGCGATGGCCCGCTCTCTGGGCATACCGGCCCGGGTCGCGGTGGGCTTCGCGCCCGGTTCCCCGCAGGCGGACGGCTCGGTGTCGGTGGGGCTGCGGGACGCGCACGCCTGGCCCGAGCTGTACTTCGAGGGCGTGGGCTGGACGCGCTTCGAGCCCACGCCGAACCGCGGCTCGATCCCGGCGTACACCCTGCCCGACAACCCCGACAGTCCGGTGCCGGACCAGGCACGCCCGTCCCGGTCGGCGTCCACCGCACCGTCCGCGGCGCCCTCGGCGAGCGAGACCTGTACGCCGGAGCAGAAGAAGCTGGACGGCGGCTGTGCCGACGAGTCGCCGCAGGCGGCGCTGCCCACGGACGACGACGGCCCGAAGTGGTACGCGTTCCTGGTGTGGGCCCTCGCCGGTCTCGCCGTCCTGGCGCTCCCCCTGGCGCCGATGCTGTGGCGGCTGCGGACGCGCGCGGCGCGCCTCGGGGCGCATGGCCGCAGCGAGGCGGACACGGCACAGCACACGCTGGCCCTGTGGCAGGAGCTGACCGACACGGCGTGGGACTACGGCATCGCGCCGGACGAGTCGCAGACCCCGCGCAAGGCGGCCGCCCGGATCGTCCGCCTCGGCGATCTGGACGCGACGGCCGCGGCCTCGGTGCACCGGGTGGCGAACGGGGTGGAGCAGGTCCTGTACGCACCGCGTCCCCGCCCGGTGGCGGGCCTCACGGACGATGTCCGCCGGGCGACGGCGGGCCTCGGCGCGGCGGCCGGCCGCGCGGCGAGGCTCCGCGCGCTGCTGGCCCCCCGCTCCACCGTGCGCGTGGTGTGGTCGGCGTCGGCCTGGTGGACGGGGGCCCGGGAACGCGCGGTGGCACTGCGGCCGACGTGGCGGAAGACCTCGGGACAGCAGGGCTGAGGAGCAGGGGTACATGCGGCTGAGGCCGGCCGGTGGTGCGGGTGCACCGGCCGGCCCTGTTGCGTCCGGGGGCGGGCCAGGCCGGTTGCGTCCGGGGGCGGGCCACGGCAGGACGACGGCCCTGACGCGTCCCGCGCCGACCGGTCGTACTGGGCTACACGCATACGTCAGGGGGTGACCACCGAGTCGGTGGTCACCCCCTGACGTACGTGTTCACGTAGTCCTGGAGCGGCTGCGCGGAGGGTTAATGGCCGCCCTGCTCGTCGCGGCGCTTCTGCCAGCGCTGCTCGATACGGTCCATCACGGAGCGGCGCTGACGACCCTGTCGGCGAGCCTGGGGCCCCGCGGCACCGGCGGCCTGTTCGCCCGGCTTGGGGGCCTTGCGCCAGCCGGTCACGGCGAGCACCGCACAGCCCAGCATGACGAGGAAACCCACGACACTGAGCCAGACCTGCTTGGCGACCATTCCAGCCATGAGGAGCGCGATACCTACGAGGAAGCCCGCGACCGCCTGGTAGACCCGTCGCCGGGTGTACGTACGCAGCCCGCTTCCCTCGAGCGCTGTCGCGAACTTGGGATCTTCGGCGTACAGCGCTCGCTCCATTTGCTCGAGCATGCGCTGCTCGTGCTCCGAGAGCGGCACGGAGTCCTCCTCATCGTGCAGTCGCCGGGGCGACCCGGGGGGTCCCTTCAGGATAGGCAGGGAATCGCCCCCGTGAAACCCGCCCCTCTGCGCCAATTGACCAACCGGAACCCGCCATGGCCGGTGTCGGCTCGCTGAGGCTTCCATTCCCCGGCGGCCGATCCGTCATGCCGGAACGGTCTCCCTCGATCATACGGCGCGCCGCCGCCGTTCGGGGGGCCTGTGGCGTACTCCATGCGCAGCCAAGGCGCTGATCAGCGGCGGTACCTCACGAAGCGGCTCAGGCCTCGACGGCCCCAGCGGTCTCGCCGGCCCCACCAGCCCCAGCAGTCCCACGGGTCTCACCCAGCACATGCAGCTGTGTGGCCACCGCGTGGAACGCGGGGAGCTCGGCCGCGGCCTCCTCCAGCTTCAGCAGCGCTTCCAGGGCTCCGGGCTCGGTGTCCACCAGGACGCCGGGCACGAGGTCGGCGAAGACCCGCACGCCGTGCACGGCACCGACGCGCAGGCCCGCGCCCTCGACCAGTCCCATGAGCTGCTCCGCGGTGAAGCGGCGCGGCACGGGATCACCCGTGCCCCATCGTCCGTTCGGGTCGTCGAGCGCCTGCCGGGCCTCCTTGAAGTGCCCGGCGAGGGCGCGGGCCAGCACGGCACCGCCGAGTCCGGCGGCGAGCAGACTGAGGACTCCCTCCGCGCGCAGGGCCGCCACCGCGTTGCGGACGCCCTCGGCCGGGTCGTCGACGTACTCCAGGACGCCGTGGCACAGCACCACGTCGTAGCCACCGCGCTCGGCCACGTCGAAGAGGCCGTGGGCGTCGCCCTGGACGCCCTTCACGCGGTCGGCGACGCCGGCCTCGGCGGCGCGGCGCTCCAGGGCGAACAGCGCGTTGGGGCTGGGGTCGACGACGGTGACCCGGTGCCCGAGGCGGGCGACGGGCACCGCGAAGTTACCGCTGCCGCCTCCGGTGTCGAGGACGTCCAGCGACTCCCGACCCGTGGCCTTGACCCGGCGGTCCAGGGCGTCCTGGAGGACCTCCCAGACCACGGCGGTACGGAGTGAGGCGCGGGGGCGCATCGGGTCCGACACGGCAGTTGACTCCTCGGCGCGGCACCGCCTCTTGCACGGCGGCGCGGAACGGGGCGTCTCCCCCGGCCCCGGCCTCGGGGAGGGAAGACTTCAGGCGTCCCCCACCCTATTGCCTCGGCTCCGGCGTCCGGATGACCCGGTCCCGGGATGCGCCGCGGGTCAGGCGGCCCGGGCCGGGATTCCCCCCGGGGGGGGTCAGGCGGCCCGGGCCGGGGATGCCCCGGGGGTCAGGCGGGCCGGGCCGCGCTCAGCCCGCGTCCGGCATGTCCCTCCCGGTGCCGGGGCCCCGCGGCCGGTCCTGGTCCGGGCGGGGCTGCGGGAGGACCGGCTGGAGGACCAGCATCCGCTCGACGAGGCGCAGGAACATCGCCACGTCCCGTATCAGGTCGTCCGCGTCCCGGCCGGTGGCCGCGTCCTGGATGCCGGCCTCGGCCCGGGCACGGCGGCGGGCGCCGGAGGCGAACAGCGCGCTCCACTCGGTCAGTTCGGGCGCGATCTCGGGGAGCACTTCCCAGGCGCTCCGGATCTTGGCCCGGGCCCGGGGTGAGGTCTCCGGGCGCCCCCGGGCGGCGAGCACCGCGGCGGCGGTGCGCAGGGCGGCCAGATGAGCCGTCGCGTAGCGCTCGTTGGGTGTTTCCAGGGCGGTGGCCTCGTCGAGGCTCGCGCGGGCCTGGGCGAGAAGGTCGAGGGCGGCGGGAGGGGCCGAGGCCCGGCGCAGTACGGGGTGCACGTCGCTCGCCGGGCCGGTCAGTGAGGGGGCAGGGCCGGTGGCGCGGCGCCGACGGGCGGCTGCTGCGTGGTAGTTGGCCATGACGAACCTCCTGTCGTCTGGGTGACGGCACGTCCGGTCACGGAGTGCCGTATGTGACCCATCGTGAGGTATGGCACTGACAATCCGTTCTGACCTGCCGTTTTGCCTCGCTCGTAGGTTCGGAGTAGTTTTTGCACTGACCAGTCAGTTCAAATTCAGGGGAGACTCGTGGGGGAACAGACGGGAGGGGTGCGGATCGTCACCGACGGCCTCGGGGTCAAGGGGCCACGGGGGTGGGCGGTCCGCGGGATCTCCGTGGACGCCGAGCCGGGTGCGCTCATCGCGGTCGAAGGCCCGTCCGGGTCCGGCCGTACGTGCCTGCTGCTCGCGCTGACGGGGCGGATGAAGGTCTCGGAGGGATCGGCCGCCGTGGGCGACGCGAGGCTGCCGAAGCAGATGGCGGCGGTGCGCGGCATCAGCGCGCTGGCACATGTCCCGGGGGTCACCGACCTCGATCCGGCGCTGACCGTCGCCGAGCATCTGCGGGAACGGGCGCTGCTCCAGCAGCGGTTCGGCGCGTCACTGCGCGGACTGCTGCGGCCCCACGGCGAGCGGGCGGCCGAGGCCGGGCGGCGCGTCGAGGCCGCACTCGAGGCGGCCGGGCTCGACCTGGAGGCACTGCCCAAGGGGCCGCGCACGGCCGTCCGGGACCTGGAGCGCCTCGAGGCGCTGCGGCTGTCGGTGGCGCTCGCCCTGGTCGGCGGGCCGCGGCTGCTCGGCATCGACGACACCGACCTCAAACTCTCGGACGGGGAACGCGAGGAGGTCTGGGAGCTGCTCAGGTCGCTGGCCGACGCGGGGACGACGGTCGTGGCGGTGTGCAGTGAGGCTCCCGAGGGCGCCGTCACGGTCTCCACCGCGCAGAGCCCCGAAGAACCGCCCGCCGAGGACGAGGCCGACCGGGCCGACGACACCGACCAGGCCGACCAGGCCGACCAGGGAGAGGAGAAGGCCGATGCGCTCGCCGAGACTGGCCGCGCTTGAGCTGCGCCGCTTCGGGCGGGGGAAGCTGCCGCGCGCCGCGCTGTTCGCGCTACTGGTGCTGCCGCTGCTGTACGGCGCGCTGTACCTGTGGTCGTTCTGGGACCCGTACGGCCGTCTGGACAAGATCCCGGTGGCGCTGGTGAACGACGACAAGGGGGCGACCGCCGACGGAAGGAAGATCACGGCGGGCGACGACATCACGAAGGGCCTGCACGACAGCAAGACCTTCGACTGGCAGGAGGTGAGCGCCGACGAGGCCCGCAGAGGCGTCGAGGACGGCAGCTACTACCTGTCGCTCACCCTGCCCGCCGACTTCAGCGAGCGGATCGCCTCCAGCTCCGGGAACACCCCGGAGACCGGCGCCCTCCAGGTGCGCACGAACGACGCGAACAACTACATCGTCGGGCAGATCTCCCGGACGGTCTTCGGCGAGGTGCGGCAGGCGGCGTCCACGAAGACGTCCCGGTCCTTCCTGGACAAGATCTTCGTGTCGTTCTCCGACATCCACGGCAAGACCGTGAAGGCGGCGAAGGGCGCCGACCGGCTCAACGGCGGCATCGGCAAGGCCGAGAAGGGGTCCAAGGACCTCGCCGACGGCCTGAAGGACGCCAAGGACGGCAGCGGCAAGCTCTCCACGGGCCTGAAGAAGCTCCACACCGGCGCGGGCGACCTGGAGGACGGCTCCAAGCAGGTCGCCGAGGGCACGCAGAAGCTCGCCGACCGGGTCAACGGCACCGCCGACAAGGTCGGCCCCTTCCTGAAGGGCAACGAGAAGACCATCGGTGACACCGCGCAGTTGGTCGCCGACTCCTCCGGGGTGATCCGCAAGCACCTGGACACCCTGGTGAAGAGGGCCCCGACCGCCGCCAAGGGCGCCCGCGCAGCGTCCGGCACGCTGACCGACGTCTACGCCCGGCGCTGCGACGATCCCGTCCTGCCCGACGCGGCCTGCTCCGACCTGAAGAAGGCCAAGGACGCCGCCGCCGACGTGACCCTCATCGCGGACGACCTGAACACGCTGATCGCGGACCAGGACGGCGACCTGGACAAGCTCGACAAGAACCTCGCCACCCTGCAGAAGCAGTCCCAGGCCCTCGCGAACCGCGCACCGCACCTCTCCGAGGACCTCGCCGACGCCGTCAAGGAGATCAACAAGCTGAACGACGGGGCGGCCGAGGTCGCCGCGGGCGCGAAGAAGCTGCACAAGGGGATCGGCACGGCCAAGACCGGCGCCGTCGACCTGGACAAGGGCGTCGGCAAGCTGAAGACGGGCGCCGACGACCTCAACGGCGGCATCTACAAGCTCGTCGACGGCTCCGGGAAGCTCGCCGGCGGACTGCACGACGGGGCGGAGAAGATCCCCGACTACGACGCGCAGGACCGCGACCGGCGCACCGAGGTCATGGCCGACCCCGTGCGGCTCGCCTCGCACGACATGCACAAGGCGCCCAACTACGGCACCGGCTTCGCCCCGTACTTCATCCCGCTGTCCCTGTGGGTGGGCGCGATGGTGGCGTACATGCTGATCGCGCCCATGAACCGGCGCGCGCTCGCCGCGGGCGCCTCGGCGTGGCGGATCGCGCTGGCGGGCTGGCTGCCGGTGGTGGCGATCGGGGTGCTGCAGACCGTGGCGCTGATGTCGGTGCTGCACTGGGCGGTCGGCCTTCAGATGGCGCGAGCGGCCGGGACGGTGGGATTCCTGTTCCTGGTGACGGCCTGCTTCGCGGCGATCGTGCAGTGGCTGAACGCGCGCTTCGGGGCGGCGGGCCGGATCCTCGTCCTCGCGCTGCTGATGCTCCAGCTGACCTCGGCGGGCGGCACGTACCCCGTCCAGACCAGCCCCGGGTTCTTCAACGCCCTGCACCCGTTCCTGCCGATGAGCTACGTCGTCGAGGCCCTCAGGCGGCTCATCACCGGCGGTGGACTCGAACCGGTGTGGCACGCGTGCGTGGTGCTGACGGCGTTCACCGCCGGCGCCCTCGCGCTGACCGCCGTGGCGGCCCGCCGGCGCCAGGTGTGGACGCTGGACCGGCTGCACCCGGAGCTGAGCCTGTGAGCCCCACCGGCACGTCCCCCGGAAAGCTTCCTGTGACAATCAGGACCATGGAAAGCAGCAGTGCCGCGTCGGGCGGCAGCACGCGCCGCGAGGCCACCCGGCAGAAGCTCTACGAGGCGGCCGTCACGCTCATCGCCGAGCAGGGGTTCTCCGCCACGACCGTGGACGAGATCGCCGAGCGAGCCGGGGTCGCGAAGGGCACGGTCTACTACAACTTCGCGAGCAAGTCCGTCCTCTTCGAGGAACTGCTGCGGCACGGAGTGGGTCTACTGGCCGCCTCCCTGCGGGAAGCGGCCGACCGCACCGCGCGGGAGGGCGGCGGCAAGGTCGACGCCCTGGACGCGATGATCCGGGCGGGGCTGGTCTTCATCGACCGCTACCCGGCCTTCACCCAGCTGTACGTGGCCGAGCTGTGGCGCACCAACCGGGCCTGGCAGTCCACGCTGATGGTGGTCCGGCAGCAGGTCGTCGCGGTCGTGGAGGACGTGCTGCGCGACGGCGTCGCGGGCGGTGAGTTCAGCGAGGAGATCGACATCCCGCTGACGGCGTCCGCGCTGGTCGGCATGGTCCTGGTAGCCGCTCTCGACTGGAAGTCCTTCCAGGCGGAACGCTCCCTGGACGACGTCCACGCGGCACTGTCCCGGCTCCTCCAGGGGCGGGTCAGCGGCTGCCGCTGAGCGGAACCGCGCCGCACATGCGAAGGCGCCGGTCCCGTGTGGCCGCGTCCCCCGCGGGCCACCTCGAACCGGCGCCTTCTCGTGCTCCCCCGTGCGTCCCCCCGCACGACCCCCGTTCGGTCGTCCCCCGGTTTCCCCCGTGCCTCGCTCCCGCCGACACCGCCGGCGGAAGGAGCGGATCGTGGGCCGGCTCCGTTCCGGCGCCCCGTGTCGCCGGTGCCGGAGCCGTGCCCCTCTCCGTGCCTCCACTCTCTCGTGCGCGCAGGTCGCCCCCCATCCGTGCGCGTACTCAACTCCCCGGCTAGGTACGTGTACTCAGGCTTGCGCACGGGACCCCACAACGCTCCGTCGCCGCCTGGTCACGATCGCCTCCGTGCCCGTACTCGGAGGCCGCGGGCCGAGGTTGTCGGTGGCGGCCGATAAAGTCGCCGGCATGGCACGGATTGCGGTGATCGGCGCCGGGATGGGCGCGCTGACGGCCGCCGCCCGGCTGGCCGTCGCGGGCCACCGGGTGGCGGTGTACGAGCGGACGGACACATACGGCGGAGCGCTGCGCCGCTTCGAGCGCGAGGGGTTCTCCTTCGACACGGGCCCCGGCCTGCTGCCGCTGCCGGCCGTCTACCGCGACCTGTTCGTCAAGACCGGCAAGGAGCCGCTGGAGTCCTGCGTCGAGCTGGTCCAGGTCGACCCGTCGTCCCGGCACGTCTTCGCGGACGGCACGCAGGTGTCGCTGCCGAACGCCTCCCGCGCGGGCGTCGTGACCGCCCTGGACGAGGCGCTGGGCGCGGGTGCCGGGCAGCGCTGGGGCGACTTCCTGGTCCGGGCCCGGGAGGCCTGGGACCGGACCCGCCGTCCGCTGCTGGAGGAGCCGCTGTGGCCGAACTGGCAGGTGCTGGCCGAGCGCGAGCCCTACCCGTCGGTGCCGCACAAGCGGCTGCTGCGCACCCGCCGGGCCGCCACCCTCACCGAGATCGGCGCCTGGGAGCTGGGCGATCCCCGGCTCACGGCACTGCTGGAGAGCCACGCCCTCGGCCACGGCCTGGATCCGCGGGTCACCCCGGCGAGCGCGGTCGTGCTGCCGTACATGGAGCACGCCTTCGGCACCTGGTACGTGCGCGGCGGCCTGCGCGAGCTGGCGCGGGCGGTGTACGAGCGGTGTGTGGCCCGGAAGGTCGAGTTTCGATTCGGCGCCGACGTCACCGGTGTGCTGGAGAAGGACGGCCGGGCGTCGGGGGTGGAGCTCGCCGACGGGTCGGTCGCGGAGGCGGACTTCGTGGTGGCCGGGGTGGCGCCCGGCATCCTGGCCCGGCTGACGGCGGGCAGCGTCGTACGGGGTGAGGGCGAGGTGCCGCCGCAGGCCGCGACGACGGCCCGGCTGACCGTACTGCTGGCCCTGCGCGGCGCCCGGCCCGAGGGCACGGCGCACCGCACGGTGATCCACAGCCAGGACCGCGAGGCCGAGTTGGGCGCCCTGTTCGGTACGGCGGCCGGACCTCCCCGTCCCACGGTGACCGTGCTGCGGCCCGACGACCCGCGCACGGCCCCGGCCGATCATGAGGCGGTCACCCTCACGACGGTGGTGCCCGCACGGCCCGGCGGGCCGCACGACGGGCTCGTCGACCACATGATCACCGCCGCCGGACGCGCCGTGCCCGGCCTGCGCGACCGCCTCCTCTGGCATGAGGTGCGCACCCCGGCCGACATCGCGGACGCGACGGGCGCTGAGGGCGGGGCGGTGCCCGTGCCGGCCCTGGCGGCGGCCGGCGGAAGGCTGCTGCATCCGTCCAACGGCACACGGATGCCGGGTCTGTTCACCGTGGGCGGCTGGGCCCACCCCGGCGGCGGACTGCCGCACGCGGGCATGTCGGGCGCGCTGGTCGCGGGACTGATCGTGGAGGGGCCGGAGTTCCGCGGCTCGCAGTGAGCGCGCCGCCCCGGCGGGATTCAGGCTTCAGAAACGGTACTGCTCGTCGAGGCCGTTCCCCTGCGGCTGCTGCCCGCCGCCCTGGTACGGGTACGGCTGCTCCGGCGGCAGTTCCTGCCCGTACTCGTCGGTGTTGCGCTGCTGCGGGACCCACACCCCGCCGGGCGGGGTGGTCTCGCCGCCGTAGGTGCCGGCGTACTGGTCCTGGGTGTAGCCCTGCTGGCCGTAGTACTGCTGGTCACCGTACGTGGTGTCGTAAGAGCCCTGGCCGTAGTTCGAGGAGCCGATGTACGGGTCGGAGTAGGCGGCGTACTGCTGCTGGCCCGTGGCGTCGTACCCCTGCTGCTGGCCGTAGCCGGAGTAGTCGTAGGAGTAGGACTGGTCGGCCGTCTGGGCCGCGTACTGGTCCTGGGCCTGCTGCCCCGCGGCCTGGTACCCGTTGGTGTCGTAGACGCCGTAGGAGCCCGTGTCGTCGGGCATGGGCTGCGGCTCGTAGACGGCCGTGGTCTCGGCGGCCGTCGGATCGTGAACGGGGCGGGCGGGGGTGAAGACGTCGTCGCGGTCGTAGTCGTCGTCCTGGCCGTATGCGCCCGGGTCGCGACGGTAGGCGCCGGCCTCCTCGCCGTAGCCGCCCTCGGCCTCGAGGCC
Organism: Streptomyces luteogriseus; assembly: GCF_014205055.1. NCBI lineage: Bacteria > Bacillati > Actinomycetota > Actinomycetes > Kitasatosporales > Streptomycetaceae > Streptomyces > Streptomyces luteogriseus. The sequence goes on along the minus strand of NZ_JACHMS010000001.1, from coordinate 6,401,729 downwards.
GGAGACCTCGAGGGTCGGCTCCTGGCGGCCGCGCTCACCGCGGCGGCGTTTGCTGCCACCCAGCGCGGGCGCGTTCATCGCCCAGCCGGCCGCGAAGCCGCTGCGGAACGACAGGGTGACGTACGTCTGCCCGACCGCGAAGGCGGCCGCGCCCAGTCCGATCACGACGACCGACGGAATCAGGACACCGACGACGACGCCGAGGAACCCGGCGAAGGCCAGCAGGCGCCAGCGCAGCCGCGCCTTGTACTGCAGCAGCACCTCGCCCAGCAGCCACAGCGCGACGATGCCGAACGCGATGTAGAGGACCGCCCAGCCCATGTACGCCCCTCTCCCAGTGGCCGTTACGCAGTGTGTCGTATACCGGTGCGAACGGTCTAGGCCTGCGGTGAGTGGTGCAGGCCCAGGTTCTCGTAGATCTCGAGTGTCGCGGTGGAGTTGTTGAGCGTGATGAAGTGCAAGCCGGGCACGCCCTCGGCGAGCAGCCGCGCACAGAACTCCGTGGCGAATTCGATCCCAATGGAGCGTACAGCGGCCGGATCGTCTTTTGCTGTGAGGATCCGCTCTTTCAGGACAGGAGGGAACGCGGCGTTGGTGAGCGACCCGATCCGCTCCAGCGTCTTCACGCTCGCGATCGGCATGACCTCGGGAATGATCGGGGTGTCACAGCCGGCGGCCGAGACCCGGTCGCGCAGCCGGAGGTAGTCCTCCGGCTGGAAGAACATCTGCGTGATGGCGTAGTCCGCGCCCGCCCGGCACTTGTCGACGAAGTGGCGGACGTCGGCGTCCCAGTCGGCGGAGCGCGGATGCATCGCCGGGAAGGCGGCGACGCCCACGCAGAAGTCGCCGGAGGCCTTGATCAGCTCGACGAGTTCGGCGGCGTAGGCCAGGCCCCGGGGGTGCGGCACCCAGTCGCCCATCGGGTCGCCGGGCGGGTCGCCGCGCAGGGCGAGCATGTTGCGGATCCCGGCGTCGGCGTACTGGCCGATGATGTTGCGCAGGTCGGCCACCGAGTGGTCGACCGCGGTGAGGTGGGCGATCGGGGTGAGGGTGGTGTCGGAGGCGATCGCCTCGGTCGCCTTGACGGTGCCCGCGCGGGTGGAACCCCCCGCTCCGTAGGTCACGGAGACGAAGTCGGGCGCCACGGCCTCGACCCGGCGGAGCGCGTTCCACAGGTTCCGCTCGCCCTTCGGGGTCTTGGGCGCGTAGAACTCGAACGAGTACGTCGTCTTGCCGTCCGCGAGCATGTCGCGGACGGTGCGAGCGTGGTCCGACCTGATGGATGCGGTGCCGAGGGCCATACCGGCAGGTTAGCCAGGGGCGGTCGGTCCCCCAACCGGGGGCTGACATTTGCCCGGATTGTCCGCTTGTTGTCCATCCCTTGGACAAACCGTCGTGGCTACGCCTCCCGCAGCCGCTTCGCGAACTCCGCCGCGGCGGCCCCCGGGTCGTCGGCCTCGGTGATCGCCCGTACGACGACCACGCGCCGGGCACCGGCTTCCAGGACCTGGTCGAGGGTGCCGAGGTCGATGCCGCCGATCGCGAACCAGGGGCGGCCGGTGCCGAGACCGGCGGTGTACCGGACGAGGTCCAGGCCGGGGGCGTGGCGGCCGGGCTTGGTGGGGGTCGGCCAGCACGGGCCGGTGCAGAAGTAGTCCAGGCCCTGCTGGACGGCGGCCGCGGCGGCCTCGGACTCGGCGTGCGTGGAGCGGCCGATCAGGACCTCGTCGCCGAGGATCGCGCGGGCCGCGGGGACCGGGAGGTCACCCTGGCCGAGGTGCAGGACGTCGGCGCCGGCGGCGTGGGCGACGTCCGCCCGGTCGTTGACCGCGAGCAGCTTGCCGTGCCGGGCACAGGCCTCGGCGAACACGGCCAGGTGTTCCAGCTCCTCGCCGGCCTCCATGCCCTTGTCCCGCAGCTGCACGATGTCGACGCCGCCGGACAGTACGGCGTCGAGGAAGTCCGCGAGGTCGCCCTGCCGCTTGCGCGCGTCGGTGCAGAGGTAGACCCGGGCGTCGGCGAGCCGGGCCCGTGCGGTGGCGGCTGCGGTGCCGGTCATGCGTGTCCCCCAGGGTGTCGGTGTCGGTGTCGTGCGGCGGGCGCGACGCCCGCGGGTCGGCGCCTCCGGGGTGCCGGAACACCCGGCTGCGGGGTGAGCGGCTCCCGGATGCCGGAGCATGTGGCCGCCGGGCGGGCGACACGGGAGTGTTCCCGTCCCGCCGCGAGCGCCTCGGGCACCTTACGCCCGCCCCGGGCCCGCGTGAGCCCGGGCGGAACGGGCGCGGGTCACCCCCGGGCCGTGACCCCGCGGGCCACGGCCCCCACTCGGGCGGTCGTTCAGGTCCGGCCCCCGCACCCATGGCGCCGGACGGTTGTCTCCCGTCGCGGCCGGGTCAGACCGCGAGCGCCTGGGCGCGGCGCTTCACCTCCGTGCCGCGGTTCTCGCTGAGCGCCTGCGCGGGGGTGCCGGGCAGGCTGTCGTCCGGGGTGAAGAGCCACTCCAGCATCTCTTCGTCCGTGAAGCCGTCGTCCCGCAGGAGCGTCAGGGTCCCGGACAGGCCCTTGACGACCTTGTCCCCGTCGATGAAGGCGGCAGGGACGTGCAGCGCGCGGTTCTCACCTCGGCGTACGGCGATGAGCTGGCCGTCCTTGACCAGCTGCCGCACACGCGTCACCTCGACGCCGAACTGTTCGGCGATGTCGGGGAGGGTGAGCCAGGCGGGGACGAGAGCATCGATCTTTGCGTCAATCTCGGTCACGGAAACCAGCCTGCCATCTCCCACTGACAGTCGGAAGTCGGCTCGGTCCGGCCGGGCGGACGCATCCCCGCCCGGCAGCTGCGTCCGGCGGCCTCGCGACGGCCCGGCGCCTACGCCGTGGCCGCCTTCAGGGGCCTGGCCGAATCCGTCAGCAGTACCGGGTTCATCGCGGCGCCCGACTCGATCAGACGGCGGCCCTGCGCCAGATCCCGGGGACGGCCCACCGCCAGCAGCGCGACCAGCCGTTCCCCGCGCAGCCAGCACACCGTCCAGGCCGGTCCGGAGGGGTCGCCCCGCCACAGGGTCGTGTCCGCTGCCGCGTGGTGCCCGGCGTACTGGACGAACCGCCCGAACTGCTCGGACCAGAAGTACGGCACCGGGTCGTACACCGCCGGTGCCTCCCCCGCGGCGCGGCCGACGATGTTCACGGCCACCGTGCGCGGCCCCTGGAGGGCGTTGTCCCAGTGGTGGACCAGCAGACGCTCGCCGTAGCGCCCGGAAGGGAAGGAGGCGCAGTCGCCGACCGCGTACACGTCCGGCACGGTGGAGCGCAGATGCTCGTCGGCCACGATCTCGCCGTGGGTGCCCAGCTCGATCCCGGAATCGGCCAGCCAGGCCGTCGCGGGGCGGGCGCCGATGCCGACGACCACCGCGTCCGCGGGCAGCCGCGATCCGTCGTCCAGGAGAACGGCTCCGGGCTCGACGTGCTCCACGCGCGCGTGCGTCCGCAGGACCGCGCCCGCGTCGGCGTACCAGCCGGCCATCGGGGCGGCGACCTCGGCGGGCAGCGCCCCGGCGAGCGGCCGTTCGGCGGCCTCGACGACCGTCACCGCGCAGCCCGCCTCGCGCGCGGCCGTGGCGAACTCGGCGCCGATCCAGCCCGCGCCGACGGCCACGATGTCGTGCCGCCGGGCGAGCACGGGCCGCAGCCGCTCGGCGTCGTCCAGGGTGCGCAGCAGATGCACGCCGGGCACGCCCTCCGCGCCCGGCAGCCGGACCGGTTCGGCGCCGGTCGCGACGACCAGGACGTCGTAGGGCACGGGCCCGTCCTCGGTGTCGAGCTCGTGGTCGGCCGGGCGCAGGCCCAGCACCTCGCAGCCGAGCCGCAGTTCGATGGCGAGTGCTTCGAAGTCGACGTCGAAGGCGGAGCCCTCGGACTTGCCGAGCAGGACGGCCTTGGACAACGGGGGCCGGTCGTAGGGCTGGTGGGGTTCGGCTCCGATCAGGATCACGTCGCCGGTGAAGCCCAGCTCGCGCAGGGCGACGGCGGTCTGCACCCCGGCCATGCCCGCGCCCGCCACGACGACGCGCCGCGGCGCGGACGAACCTGGTTCCTGCGTCTGCTCGCTCACCTGATCACCATAGACACCTGACGAATTGTCAGTCAGTCCTCATGCGCCGTGACCTGCTCCACAACGCTCGTGCCGTCGCCCCGCTGGGACTCCCACTCCCAGGTCTCCTCCAGCCGCACCCGCCCGTCGGGCAGCTCCACGACCGTCGAGACGCAGTGCCCCGAGGACGTGGTCCCGTCCCGCTTGAGCTGGACGTACCGGAAGTCCAGGCGGTCACCCTCCCGGGTACCCACGAGATGCCCGCGTACGACGTCGCCGCCCGTGTACTCGGCCCAGATCTCGCCCTGCCGCTCGTGGTAGGTGAACCGGGTGCGGGTGCCCACCTGACCCGGTGCCTGGTCGGTGACCGGGGCGAGGACGAGACCGTCGAGGGATCGGGCCATGGACGGAGGCTCCCTTACTGCGGCGTACGGCATCGGGCTAGGGTGGCCAACGTAAAGCACTCGCGGGAGCCCGGACGCACCGGGCTGAGAGGGAGGCTGGCGGCCTCCGACCGTACGAACCTGATCCGGGTCATGCCGGCGAAGGGAGGGGCTGGACGCCCATGTCGCCTACGTCCACATCCGTGTCCGCATCGTCGGACGTCCTGGTCATCGGGGGCGGGATCATCGGCCTGGTCACGGCCTGGCGGGCCGCGCAACGCGGGTTCGTCACCGCCGTCGTGGACCCGGAGCCCGGCGGCGGAGCCGCACAGGTGGCGGCCGGCATGCTGGCCGCCGTCACGGAACTGCACTACGGCGAGCAGACCCTGCTCGGCCTGAACCTCGCCTCGGCCCGCCGCTACCCGGACTTCGCCGCCGAGCTCACCGAGCTGACCGGCCAGGACCTCGGCTACCGCCGCTGCGGCACACTCGCCGTGGCCCTGGACGCCGACGACCGGGCCCACCTGCGCGAACTGCACGCCCTGCAGCAGCAGTCGGGCCTGGAGTCGCAATGGCTGTCGGGGCGCGAGTGCCGGCGCCTGGAGCCGATGCTCGCGCCGGGCGTGCGCGGCGGGCTGCGGGTCGACGGTGATCACCAGATCGACCCACGGCGGCTGGCCGGGGCGCTGGTCGCCGCCTGCGAGCGGGCGGGCGTGGTCTTCCACCGGACGTGGGCGGAGCGGCTGACCGTCGTCCGGGACCGGGCCACGGGTGTCGTCCTGGCCGACGGGACCGAGGCGGCCGCCGGGCAGGTGGTGCTCGCCGGGGGCAGTCTCAGCGGGCGGCTCGCGGGTGTCCCGCAGGACGTGCTGCCTCCCGTGCGGCCGGTGAAGGGGCAGGTCCTGCGGCTGACCATGCCACGGCGGCACGGGCCGTTCCTGAGCCGGACCGTGCGCGCGGTGGTGCGCGGCAGCCATGTCTATCTGGTGCCGCGCGCGAGCGGCGAGCTCGTCGTCGGGGCGACCAGCGAGGAGCTGGGCTGGGACACCACGGTGACCGCGGGCGGCGTGTACGAGCTGCTGCGGGACGCGCACGAGCTGGTCCCGGGCATCACCGAGCTGCCGCTCACCGAGACCCGGGCCGGGCTGCGGCCCGGCTCCCCCGACAACGCGCCGCTGCTGGGCCCGACCGGTCTGGAGGGGCTGCTGCTGGCCACCGGCCACTACCGCAACGGCGTCCTGCTCACGCCCGTGACCGGCGACGCCATGGCGCACGTCCTGGCGACGGGCGAACTCCCCGAGGAGGCCCGCCCCTTCACGCCGAAGCGCTTCACTCCCGCCACCGCACTCTCGGAGCAGCCCGCATGAACATCTCCGTCAACGGGGAACCCCGGGACGTCCGGCCCGGCACGGCTCTCGACGCCGTCGTGAGGTCGCTCACCGCCGCACCCTCGGGCGTGGCCGCCGCCCTCAACGAAACCGTCGTCCCGCGCACGCAGTGGCCCGCCACGCCCCTGTCCGAGGGAGACCGCGTGGAAGTCCTCACCGCCGTCCAAGGAGGCTGACCATGGCCGACGATCCGTTCTCCCTCGGTGGTACGTCGTTCACGTCCCGTCTGATCATGGGCACGGGCGGGGCGCCCAGCCTCGACGTGCTGGAGCGGTCGCTGGTCGCGTCCGGCACGGAGCTGACGACGGTCGCGATGCGCCGGGTGAACGCCTCCGTGCACGGCTCGGTGCTGTCCGTCCTGGACAAGCTGGGCATCCGGGTGCTGCCCAACACGGCGGGCTGCTTCACCGCCGGCGAGGCCGTCCTCACGGCCCGGCTCGCGCGCGAGGCCCTCGGCACGGACCTGGTCAAGCTGGAGGTCATCGCCGACGAGCGCACCCTGCTGCCGGACCCGATCGAGACGCTGGAGGCGGCCGAGACCCTGGTCGACGACGGGTTCACGGTGCTGCCGTACACCAACGACGATCCGGTGCTGGCCCGGAAGCTGGAGGACGTGGGCTGTGCGGCGATCATGCCGCTGGGCTCGCCGATCGGCTCCGGTCTCGGGATCCGCAACCCGCACAACTTCCAGCTGATCGTGGAGCACGCGCGCGTGCCGGTGATCCTGGACGCGGGCGCGGGTACGGCCTCGGACGCCGCGCTGGCGATGGAGCTGGGGTGTGCGGGTGTGATGCTCGCCTCGGCGGTGACGCGGGCGCAGGAGCCCGTGCTGATGGCCGACGCGATGCGGCATGCCGTGGAGGCGGGGCGGCTGGCGTACCGGGCGGGGCGGATCCCGCGGCGGCATTTCGCGCAGGCGTCGTCTCCGACGGAGGGAAGGGCCGCCCTGGACCCGGAACGGCCCGCTTTCCAGTAGGTGCTCGTCCACACGTCACAGGTCGGCTGCAGTCCCGCCCCGAAAACGGGCGGGGCGGGAGAGCTGTCGGTGTCGGCTCGTACACTCGCCTGCGTGGACACGACCCTTCAGGACCCCTTGGTCGGGCAGGTGCTCGACGGCCGGTATCGCATCGATTCGCGGATCGCGGTCGGCGGGATGGCCACGGTCTACCGGGCCGTGGACACCCGGCTCGACCGGGTCCTCGCGCTCAAGGTGATGCACCCCGCGCTCGCGGTCGACGCCTCGTTCGTGGAGCGGTTCATCCGCGAGGCGAAGTCCGTGGCCCGGCTGGCCCACCCGAACGTGGTGCAGGTCTTCGACCAGGGCAACGACGGCTCGTACGTGTACCTGGCGATGGAGTACGTCGCGGGCTGCACCCTGCGTGACGTGCTGCGCGAGCGCGGGGCCCTGCAGCCGCGGGCCGCGCTGGACATCCTGGAGCCGGTGCTGGCCGCGCTGGGCGCCGCGCACCGCGCCGGGTTCGTGCACCGCGACATGAAGCCCGAGAACGTCCTGATAGGGGATGACGGCCGGGTGAAGGTCGCCGACTTCGGGCTCGTCCGGGCCGTGGACACGGTCACGAACACCACCGGCACGGTCCTCGGCACGGTCTCGTACCTCGCGCCGGAGCAGATAGAGGACGGCACCGCCGATCCCCGCGTCGACGTGTACGCGTGCGGCGTGATGCTCTACGAGATGCTGACCGGCGACAAGCCGCACGACGGGGACTCCCCCGCCGTGATCCTGTACAAGCACCTGCACGAGGACGTGCCCCCGCCCTCGGCCGCCGTGCCCGGTATGGCGTACGAGCTGGACGAGATGGTGGCCTCCGCGACCGCCCGGACCCCTGCCCTGCGCCCGTACGACGCGGTGGCGCTGCTCGCGCAGGTCCGTGACGGACGCGGCCGGCTGGACGAGGACCAGCTGGACGCGGTGCCGCCGCAGGCACTCGCGGTGGACCACGACAACGGCGACGACCGGACGACCGTGATCCCGCGTGCTCTGACCACGCCGCGTCCGCTGCCGGCGGACGGGGACGACCACGCTTCCGGGCCCGCCCTCGACCGCACCAGCCGCTTCGCGTCCCCGCCGCCGCCCCCACCGTCCCGGCGCCGCTCGGGAATCCGGCGCGGTCCGGCGGCGATCGTCGTCGCGGTCCTGCTCGCGCTCGGCCTCGGCGCCGGCGTCTGGTACATCAACTCCGGCCAGTTCACCAAGGTCCCGCCGCTGCTGGCGAAGACCCAGGACGAGGCCGAGGACCGGTTGCAGGACGCGGGTCTGGAGGTCGGCAAGGTCAGCCACGCCCACAGCGACACCGTCAAGCGCGGCACGATCATCGGCAGCGACCCGGAGCCGGGCGCCCGGATCCGCGTCAACGACGCCGTGTCGTTCACCATCTCCGATGGCCCCGAGACCGTGCGCGTGCCCGCTCTGGCCGGGCAGAAGCTGGGCGAGGCGCAGGACCAGCTGAGGAAGGACGGGCTGGATCCGGGCATGGTCACCCGGGAGTTCAGCGAGGACGTGCCACGCGGCTCGGTGATCTCCGCGCGCCCGGCCGACGGCACGAAGGTCCGCGCGGGCACGGCTGTCGCGCTGGTCGTCAGCAAGGGCGCCCCCATCGACATCCCCGATGTCACCGGCTCGGACGAGGCCGACGCGCGGTCCGAGCTGACGGAGGCCGGCCTCAAGGTGAAGATCGCCACCGAGCGGGTCACCTCCTCCGAGTACGACAAGGGCCAGGTGGTCAGGCAGACGCCGAAGTCCGGCGGCCGGGCGGCCGAGGGCGACACGGTGACGCTGACGCTGTCCAAGGGCCCCGAGATGATCGAGGTTCCGGACGTGGTCGGCGACAGCGTCGACGACGCCAGGCAGGCGCTGGAGGGCGCCGGGTTCGAGGTCGACGAGGACCGCGGGCTGTTCGGCATCTTCGGCGACGAGGTCAAGAGCCAGTCCGTCGAGGGCGGCCGGACCGCGCCCAAGGGCTCGACGATCACCATCAAGATCAGGTGACGGCTGCGGGCGGGAGCCCGTGGACGGGGCAGGGCCGGACGCATGACACCCTGAACGGGTGAACAGTCAGCTGCCCGGCCCCTCCCGCAACCCGGTGGGCGGCCACGTCCCCGTGGCCGGTGGGCTCCATTCCGTAGGCCTGTCGTACGCCCGTGATCTGAAGGCGGAGGCCGTCCAGGTCTTCGTCGCCAATCCGCGCGGCTGGGCCACGCCGACCGGAAACCCGAAGCAGGACGAGGCGTTCCGCGCGGCGTGCGCGGCCGAGTCGGTCCCGGCCTATGTGCACGCTCCCTATCTGATCAACTTCGGCTCGCACACCGAGGCGACCGTGGAGCGGTCGGTGGAGTCGCTGCGGCACTCGCTGCGGCGCGGGCGGGAGATCGGGGCGCTGGGCGTGGTCGTGCACACCGGCAGCGCGACCGGCGGGCGGGAGCGGTCGGTGGCGCTGAAGCAGGTGCGGGAGCACCTGCTTCCGCTGCTGGACGAGCTGACCCACGACGACGACCCGTTCCTGCTGCTGGAGTCGACCGCCGGCCAGGGCGCCTCCCTGTGCTCACGGACGTGGGACTTCGGCCCGTATTTCGAGGCGCTGGACGCCCACCCGATGCTCGGCGTGTGCCTGGACACCTGCCACATCTACGCGGCCGGGCACGACCTGACCGGCCCCAGCGGTATGCACCGGACGCTGGACCTGCTGGTGGACACGGTCGGCGAGGGCCGGCTGAAGCTGATCCACGCCAACGACTCCAAGGACGTGGTGGGTGCCCACAAGGACCGGCACGAGAACATCGGCGTCGGCCACATCGGCGAGGACCCGTTCCGGGCCCTGATGACACACCCCGCGACCGAGGGCGTGCCGCTGATCATCGAGACTCCGGGCGGCAAGCAGGGGCACGCGGCGGACGTGGAGCGGCTGAAGAAGCTGCGCGACGGCTGAGCCGTCCGGCCCCGCCCGAGCCCGTCAGCGACGGCCGGGCCGTCAGAGGTCGGGCCCGTCCCCGGGCAACTCCTGGTACGAGTAGCGCTGCTCCTGCCAGGGGTCGCCGATGTTGTGGTAGCCCCGCTCCTCCCAGAACCCACGCCGGTCGGCGGTCATGTACTCCACACCGCGCACCCACTTGGGGCCCTTCCAGGCGTAGAGGTGGGGGACGATCAGGCGCAGCGGGAAACCGTGCTCGGCGGTGAGCAGTTCGCCGTCCTTGTGGGTGGCGAAGAGGACCTGCTCGCCGGCGAAGTCGGACAGCCGGAGGTTGGAGCTGAATCCGTACTCGGCCCACACCATCACATGGGTGACGTCGTCCGCGGGCGGGGCGAGGTCGAGGAGTGTGCGCGCGGGGATACCGCCCCACTCGGCGCCCAGCATGCTGAACTTCGTGACGCAGTGCAGATCGGCCACGACGGTGGTGTGGGGCAGCGCTGTGAACTCCTCGTGGGTCCAGCAGTGCTTGCCGCCGTCCGCGGTGGCGCCGAAGACCCGGAACTCCCAGCGCTCGGGCCGGAACTTGGGGACGGGGCCGTAGTGCGTGACCGGCCAGCCGCGTTGCAACCGCTGTCCCGGGGGCAGGTCGGGTTGCGTCGCTCCTGCTGGATCGCGCCCTTCTCCCGATTCGTGTTCCAGCGGCTGACCCATGACTCCATCCTGACAGACCCCGGGTGATGCCCCTGACCGGGCCCATTCGAAAACGGGACAAAGTCAACTAAGCATGCCCTTACTTACTAAGTGGAGACTTACTGGACGATCTTCTTCACCAGTGGAATCATGCGGCGCAACCTGCCAGTCCCCCGCGTGGAAGGAGCCTCTGCGATGCAGGGCGACCCCGAGGTCCTCGAATTCCTCAACGAGCAGTTGACCGGCGAGCTGACGGCGATCAACCAGTACTGGCTGCACTACCGGATCCAGGACAACAACGGCTGGACCAAGCTCGCCAAGTACACGCGTGAAGAGTCCATCGATGAGATGAAGCACGCGGACAAGATCACCGAACGCATCCTCATGCTGGACGGCCTGCCGAACTACCAGCGGCTCTTCCACGTACGGGTCGGCCAGACGGTCACCGAGATGTTCCAGGCGGACCGGCAGGTCGAGGTCGAGGCGATCGACCGGCTCAAGCGCGGCATCGAGGTGATGCGCAGCAAGGGCGACATCACGTCCGCGAACCTCTTCGAGTCGATCCTCGAGGACGAGGAGCACCACATCGACTATCTGGACACGCAGCTGGAGCTGATCGACAAGCTCGGCGAGGCGCTGTACATCGCGCAGCAGATCGAGCAGCCGAGCTGACCGGGATCAGGCGGCGTCTTCGAGGTTCGTGAGCACCGGCCGGCCCTGGTCGGCCAGGTCGCGGCGAGGGCAGGCTCCCCTGCCCAGGATCGCCTGGATACGGCGTACACAGGACCCGCAGTCCGTGCCCGCCTTGCAGGCGGAGGCTATCTGGCGGGGGGTGCAGGCGCCGCCGTCCGCATGCTGCTTGACCTGCTGCTCGGTGATCCCGAAGCAACTGCAGACGTACACGCGGTTCACCTCCCGACGGGTCGTTCCCGGATATGCCGCCCCGTTGATCGGTGAGGCTAACCTAACCTTACCCGTCGGGTCGGGAGCGGAAAAGTGGAGAGGGGCGCGGATCGTGTGATCCGCGCCCCAGTCCATGCCCGGTGACAGGCGGACCCGTCACCGGTCCCTGTACGTCACTGGTCCCGGTACATCTCGGCCACGAGGAACGCCAGGTCGAGCGACTGGCTGCGGTTGAGGCGCGGGTCGCAGGCCGTCTCGTAGCGCTGGTGCAGATCGTCGACGAAGATCTCGTCGCCGCCGCCCACGCACTCGGTGACGTCGTCGCCGGTGAGCTCCACGTGGATGCCGCCCGGGTGGGTGCCGAGGGCCTTGTGGACCTCGAAGAAGCCCTTGACCTCGTCGAGCACGTCGTCGAAGCGGCGGGTCTTGTGCCCGGAGGCCGCCTCGTAGGTGTTGCCGTGCATCGGGTCGGTGATCCAGGCGACCGTGGCACCGGAGGCGGTGACCTTCTCGACCAGCTCCGGGAGCTTGTCGCGGACCTTGTCGGCGCCCATACGGACGATGAAGGTCAGCCGGCCCGGCTCGCGGTCCGGGTCGAGACGGTCGATGTACTGGAGCGCGTCCTCGGCCGTCGTCGTCGGGCCCAGCTTGATGCCGACCGGGTTGCGGATCTTCGAGGCGAACTCGATGTGCGCGTGGTCCAGCTGCCGGGTGCGCTCACCGATCCACACCATGTGCCCGGAGACGTCGTACAGCTGCCCGGTGCGCGAGTCGACCCTGGTCAGCGCGGACTCGTAGTCGAGCAGGAGCGCCTCGTGCGAGGCGTAGAACTCGACCGTCTTGAACTCCTCCGGGTCGGTCCCGCAGGCGTGCATGAAGTTCAGCGCGTTGTCGATCTCGCGCGCCAGCTGCTCGTAGCGCTGACCCGACGGGGAGGACTTCACGAAGTCCTGGTTCCAGGCGTGCACCTGGCGCAGGTCGGCGTAACCGCCGGTGGTGAAGGCGCGCACCAGGTTCAGCGTGGAGGCGGACGCGTGGTACATCCGCTTCAGCCGCTCGGGGTCCGGGATACGCGCGGCCTCGGTGAAGTCGAAGCCGTTGACGGAGTCGCCGCGGTACGTCGGCAGCGTCACGCCGTCGCGGGTCTCGGTCGGCTTGGAGCGCGGCTTGGAGTACTGACCGGCGATCCGGCCGACCTTCACGACCGGCACGGACGCGGCGTACGTGAGCACGGCGCCCATCTGCAGCAGCGTCTTCAGCTTGTTGCGGATGTGGTCGGCGGACACCGCGTCGAAGGCCTCGGCGCAGTCGCCACCCTGGAGGAGGAACGCCTCTCCCTTGGCGACGGACGCCAACCGGGCGCGCAGCTGGTCGCACTCGCCCGCGAAGACGAGCGGCGGATACGACTCGAGCTCCGCAACGACTGCGCGCAGAGCCTCGGTGTCGGGGTACTCGGGCTGCTGCGCCGCGGGCAGGTCTCGCCAGGTGTTGCCAGCACTCGCGCTGGTCTTAGCGTTCACGGTCACGACCTCAACACTACGGGGTCGTGTCGGACGTCCAGACCCATGCCCAGCAATTGAGACACCCCGTACGCCCCTCGGACGTGGGGTAGGGTGCGTCGCATGTTCGCGCATTCGATCCAGACCTGGTGGTGGACCGCTCATCCGGCGGCCCGCTGACTGCGCGTACTCACGACTTCGCGAAGGCCGCCCGAGGGGCGGCCTTCGGCGTTTCCCGGGGTCCGTTCCTCTCTCACCGAGATGGAGTACGGACCATGAACCTGCTCGGCTTGCTGGACGATCCCCGCCCGTTCGCCCTGCTGCGCCGCCGCACCCCGGGCCACGACCAGGAACTGGTCGAGGTCCTGGTCGGCCCGGTCGCCCCGCACGACCGCCTCGCCGGCCTCCCCGACCGGTGTCTCGCGCTGGTGCCCTTCCGGCAGATCCGCGAGCGCGGCTTCGATGTCCGCGACGACGGCACCCCCCTGCTGGCCCTCACGCCCGAGGAGTCGTACGGCGTTCCGCTGGCCGAAGCACTGGAGCAGCTCCCGGCGCACGACGTGCGTGTCGAGGGCGGCGGTTTCGATGTCGCAGACGAGGAGTACGGCGACATCGTCGGACGCGTGCTGCGTGAGGAGATCGGGCGGGGCGAGGGCGCGAACTTCGTGATCCGGCGGACGTACGAGGGCGAGATCCCCGGATTCGGGCGGGCCGACGCGCTGGCGCTGTTCCGGCGGCTGCTGGAGGGCGAGCGGGGCGCTTACTGGACGTTCGTCGTGCACACCGGGGACCGCACGCTGGTCGGGGCCAGCCCCGAGGTGCATGTGCGGATGTCCGGCGGCACGGTCGTCATGAACCCGATCAGCGGCACCTACCGCTACCCCGCCGAGGGGCCCACCCCCGAGCACCTGCTCGGCTTCCTCGCCGACGGCAAGGAGATCGAGGAGCTGTCGATGGTCGTCGACGAGGAGCTCAAGATGATGTGCACCGTCGGCGACATGGGCGGGGTCGTGATCGGACCCCGGCTGAAGGAGATGGCGCACCTCGCCCATACGGAGTACGAGCTGCGCGGCAAGTCGACGCTTGACGTGCGGGACGTGCTCAAGGAGACGATGTTCGCGGCGACCGTCACCGGCTCGCCGGTGCAGAACGCCTGCCGGGTGATCGAGCGACACGAGAGCGGGGGGCGCGGGTACTACGCCGGGGCACTGGCCCTGATCGGCCGGGACCCGGGCGGGGCCCAGACCCTCGACTCCCCCATCCTGATCCGCACCGCCGACATCTCCGCCGACGGGCATCTGCGGGTGCCGGTCGGCGCGACCCTCGTGCGCGGCTCGGACCCGGCGAGCGAGGTGGCCGAGACCCACGCCAAGGCGGCGGGGGTGCTGGCCGCGCTGGGCGTACGTCCGTCCCGGCCGCGTGCCGAGGCCGTACGGCCGCAGCTGGCCGACGACCCCCGGGTCCGGGCCGCGCTGGACGGACGCCGGGCCTCGCTCGCGCCGTTCTGGCTGCGTATGCAGGAGCGCGCGGCGGAACCGGCCGGGCACGCCCTGGTCGTCGACGGCGAGGACACCTTCACGGCGATGCTCGCGCACGTGCTGCGCTCCGGCGGCCTGGAGGTGACGGTGCGGCGGTACGACGAGCCGGGACTGCGGGAGGCGGTGCTCGCGCACGCGGGACTCGTCGTACTCGGGCCCGGCCCGGGTGATCCGTCCGACCTCGCCGATCCCAAGATGCGCTTCCTGCGCGGCCTCACCGCCGAGGTGATCAGGGGGGAGCGGCAGGGCGTGCTGGGTGTCTGCCTCGGGCATGAGCTGATCGCGGCCGAGCTGGGGCTGGACATCGTGCGCAAGGACGTGCCGTACCAGGGGGCGCAGACGGAGATCAAGCTGTTCGGGCGGCGCGAGGTCGTGGGCTTCTACAACAGTTTCGTGGCGCGCTGCGACGACGAGACGGCGGCCGGGCTGACGGCTCGCGGTGTCGAGGTCTCCCGCTCGGCCGAGGGTGAGGTGCACGCGCTGCGGGCGCCCGGGTTCGCCGGGGTGCAGTTCCACCCCGAGTCGGTGCTGACGCTGAACGGCGCGGCGGTCGTGCGCGAGCTGGTGGGGCAGCTGCGGGGAACGGGCGCGCCCTCGGTGTAGTGCGGTGCCGGTCGGGGCCGCCCGGTGTCATGCGCAGCCCGGTCGGGGCCGAGCGGCCCCGACCGGCCCCGGGCCGTCAGCCGAAGAACACCCCGACCTCCTCGTACAGCGCCGGGTCCACCGTCTTCAGGCGGGCCGTGGCGTCAGCGATGGGGACGCGGACGATGTCCGTGCCGCGCAGGGCGACCATCCGGCCGAAGTCGCGGTCGCGGACGCAGTCGATGGCGTGCAGCCCGAAACGGGTGGCGAGCCAGCGGTCGAAGGCGCTGGGGGTGCCGCCGCGCTGGACGTGCCCGAGGACCGTCGTGCGGGCCTCCTTGCCCGTGCGCTTCTCGATCTCCTTGGCCAGCCACTCCCCGACCCCGGACAGCCGGACGTGCCCGAAGGAGTCCAGCGACTGGTCCTTGAGGACCACGTCGCCGTCCTTCGGCACGGCCCCCTCGGCGACGACGACGATCGGCGCGTACGACGCCCGAAAACGGGAGGTCACCCAGTTGCACACCTGCTCGACGTCGAAGCGCTGCTCGGGGATGAGGATGACGTTGGCACCGCCGGCCAGGCCCGAGTGGAGGGCGATCCAGCCGGCGTGCCGGCCCATCACCTCGACGACCAGGACCCGCATGTGGGACTCGGCGGTGGTGTGCAGCCGGTCGATGGCCTCGGTGGCGATGCCGACGGCGGTGTCGAAGCCGAAGGTGTAGTCGGTGGCGGACAGGTCGTTGTCGATCGTCTTGGGTACGCCCACGCAGGGCACACCGTGCTCGTCGGACAGCCGGGCGGCCACGCCCAGGGTGTCCTCGCCGCCGATGGCGATGAGCGCCTCCACCTCCAGCCCGGCCAGGGTCTCCTTGATCCGGCGGATGCCGTTCTCCGCCTTCAGCGGGTTGGTCCGCGAGGAGCCGAGGATCGTGCCGCCGCGGGGCAGGATGCCGCGCACGGCGGGGATGTCGAGCCGGACGGTGTCGCCTTCCATGACTCCTCGCCAGCCGTCCCGGAAGCCGGTGAAGTCATAGCCGTACTCCTGCACGCCCTTGCGGACGACGGCCCGGATGACGGCGTTGAGGCCGGGGCAGTCGCCGCCTCCGGTCAGTACTCCGACGCGCATGGAACAGTCCCTTCGCCGCAGGTACCTGACGAAGGGTCAGTGTGACGTGCGCCTCACTCGTCGTCGAGGCCGCGCTCTATCGCGTACCTGACGAGTTCGACCCGGTTGTGCAGCTGGAGCTTGCCGAGGGTGTTCTGGACGTGGTTCTGCACCGTGCGGTGGGAGATGACCAGGCGTTCGGCGATCTGCTTGTAGCTCAGGCCCTTGGCGACCAGGCGCAGCACCTCGGTCTCACGGTCGGTGAGCCGGGGCGCGTCGGGTTCGCCGGTGTCGGGAGCGGGGCCCGGTTCGGAGGCCAGGCGGCGGTACTCCCCGAGGACCAGTCCGGCGAGGCCGGGGGTGAAGACCGGGTCGCCGACGGCCGTGCGGCGGACCGCGTCCTGGAGTTCCCCGGTGGAGGCGGACTTGAGCAGATAGCCGGTCGCTCCGGACTTCACGGCCTCCAGGACGTCGGCGTGCTCACCGCTCGCGGACAGCACGAGGACGCGCAGGGCGGGGTTCGCGGCGACGACCTCCTTGCAGACCTGGACGCCGGGCTTGGCAGGCAGGTTCAGGTCGAGCACGAGGACGTCGGGCGCTGCGGCCTTGGCGCGGCGTACGGCCTGGTCGCCGTCGCCGGCGGTGGCGACCACCTCGAAGCCCGACTCGGCCAGGTCCCGGGCTACGGCGTCGCGCCACATGGGGTGGTCGTCGACGACCATGACCCTGATCGGGCCCTGCCGGTCTGCGCTGGTCTCCGTCATCGCTGCTCCGCCTTCCCCCGTGTGTCCGCCACGTCCTTCGGTACCTTCAGCTCGACCTCCGTGCCCTGGCCGGGCACCGAGATCAGTTCCGCGCTGCCGCCCAGGTCCCGCAGCCGGCCGCGGATCGACAGGGCGACGCCGAGCCGCCCCTCGCCCTCGGCCTGGTCCAGCCGCCCCTCGGGGATGCCGGGTCCGTCGTCCCGGACGGTGACGATCACCTCGTCAGGCTCGTCCTCGACCAGGATCCACGCGCGCGCGTCCGCACCGGCGTGCCGGCGGACGTTGTCCAGGGCCGCTCCGACGGCGGCGGCCACCTCCCGGGCGGCGGCCGGGGCCAGCGGCACGGGCGCGCCGGGCTCGGCGAGGCTGACCATGGCTCCGGCGTAGGGCGCGAGCAGGGCGCGCAGGTCGACGGGGCCGCCGGGCTCGGGCTCCTCGTCGACGGCCCGGACGAGGGCGCCGTCGGCGGCGTCCTCCGAGACCCGCGACACGGGGACGAGGCCGCCGGAGACCAGGGTGCGCAGCGCGACCTCCTGCTCACCGGCCATCCGGCCCAGCTCGGCCGCCTCTCCCCCGATCACGGCCCCGCGGCGCTGCACCATCGCCAGCACCTGGAGCACGCTGTCGTGGATGTCCCGGGCGAGGCGCTCCCGCTCGCGCGTCGCGGCCTCGATCTCCAGGGCGCGGGCGAGGGTGCGCTCGGAGGCGCGGGCGACCTCGACGACGTAGCCGATGGCGACGGAGGCGATGCAGACCAGGATGACGTTGTGGACGGTGTCGCGGGCAGGGCTGCCGCGCTCGACCAGGTTGGCGACGGCCACGAGGGAGGAGGCGAGGGCCGCCCAGCGCCAGCCGCCCTTGATGGCGAAGGCCAGGACGGAACCGGCGGTCCATATCGACGGCAGGGTCGGGCCGCCCGCCTGGACCCGCTCGTGCGCGTCGGCGACGGTCGTGAGGAGGATGCCGGCGACGGCGATGGTGAGGTCGGCGGCGAGGAACCGCTTGGTGCAGCGGGCGGCGTTCGCGACCCGGGGCAGGGTGGCCAGGGTCCACCCGCACAGCACGGCGTAGTAGGCGACGGCGATCCAGGGGCGGACGAACTCGCCGTAGGCGGTGGCGAACAGGCCGACCGCGTACAGCATCGTGAGCACCCGGTAGGCGGTGAGGGCACGCCACAGCGGCTGCTCGACCGACATCCTCATGACACGCTCGCGCTTGGCCATGTCCCCCTCCCCCCTGCGGAGCCCCGGCTAGGGCTCGGTCCGCCGCCGCTCCGTCTGCTGTTCCCTCTCGGCCTTCTCCCTCTCGGCCTTTTCCTTCTCTGCTTGTTCCTTCTCCGCCCGCGCGAGAGCGGCCTTCGCCGCCTTCTCGGCTTCCTTCTCCGCCTTCGCCGCTTCCGAGAGCTGCCGCTTCATGGCCGTCGCGTACATGTCCACGTACTCCTGGCCGGAGAGCTTCATGATCTCGTACATGACCTCGTCGGTCACCGCGCGCAGCACGAACCGGTCGTGCTCCATGCCCTGGTAGCGGCTGAAGTCCAGGGGTCTGCCGATCCGGATGCCCGGCCGCATCAGCTTCGGCATGACCTTCCCGGGCGGCTGGATCTTCTCCGTGTCGATCATGGCGACGGGGAGGACGGGCGCACCGGTCGCGAGCGCCACGCGTGCGAGGCCGCCCGGCTTGCCCCGGTAGAGCCGCCCGTCGGGCGAGCGCGTGCCCTCCGGGTAGATCCCGAACAGCTCACCGCGCTCCAGCACCTCTATGCCGCTCTTGATGGCTGCCTCACCCGCGCCGCGCGCACCGGAGCGGTCCACGGGAAGCTGCCCGACCCCCTTGAAGAAGGCGGCCGTCATCCGGCCCTTCACGCCGGGCGTGGTGAAGTACTCGGCCTTCGCGATGAAGGTGACCTTGCGGTCGAGCACGGCGGGCAGGAAGAAGGAGTCGGAGAACGACAGGTGATTGCTCGCCAGGATCGCAGCGCCCTCGGCGGGTACGTTCTCCAGGCCCTCCACCCAGGGCCTGAAGGCGAGCTTCAGCGGCCCCCCGATGGTGACCTTCATCGCGCCGTACAACAACCGAGTGCCTCCTGTATGTGTCGGTCAGACCTTAACCCGGAGCGCCGTCAAAGGCGCCGACGGCCCTGGTCGGTGTCAGTGCGGTCGCGTACGGTGAAGGTCCCGCGAACGCCGTGCGACCCCTTTCCTGACGTTCCATGACGTTCCGTGACATTCCGTGATCGTGCCAGTCCCTTCTCACGACCAGGAGGCCGAAGGTGCCGGTCCTAGCCGGAGCCGAGCCGTTTCACCACGAGGGCGGAGAGGTCGCCGTCCTCCTCTGCCACGGCTTCACCGGATCACCGCAGTCGCTGCGCCCCTGGGCGGAGCACCTAGCCGAGCACGGCATGACCGTCTCCCTCCCGCTGCTGCCCGGGCACGGCACGCGCTGGGAGGACCTGCGGATCACGGGCTGGCAGGACTGGTACGCGGAGGTGGACCGTGAGCTGCGCCTGCTGTGCGAGCGCCGCGAGACGGTCTTCGTCGCCGGCCTGTCCATGGGCGGCGCGCTGGCCCTGAGGCTGGCCGCGAAGCACGGCGACGCCGTCCGCGGTGTCATGGTCGTCAACCCCGCGAACAAGGTGCACGGCCTGGCCGCGCACGCCCTGCCCGTGGTGCGGCACCTCGTCCCCGCGACGAAGGGCATCGCCAGCGACATCGCCAGGCCGGACGGCCGGGAGCTCGGTTACGACCGGGTCCCCCTGCACGCGGCGCATTCGCTGCGCCGGTTCTTCCAGGCCACCGACCGCGAGCTGCCGCAGGTCACCCAGCCGGTACTGCTGATGCGCAGCCCGCAGGACCACGTGGTGCCGCCCGTCGACTCCGCCCGGATCCTCAGCCGCATCTCGTCGACGGACGTGAAAGAGGTCATCCTGGAACAGAGCTACCACGTCGCCACGTTGGACCATGACGCGGACCGGATCCACGAGGAGAGCCTCGCGTTCATCGGCCGCATCGCGTCCGGCCTCGGCAAGGAGCCCGGGCTCGGCAAGGAAGGGACGACCGCAGGTGGCTGAGCACGACTCCGACCGCGAGGGCCGGGAGCCGGACGAGAAGGGCGTCCCCTTCGACGAGGAGGCCGCCTGGGCGGCGATCGTCGCCGGGTACGGGGAGGAGCCGCCGGACCCGCCGGGCGCCAAGCCGTTCAAGTCGATCGAGGACCTGGCCCTGCCGGCGACCGGGCCCAACGAGGCCGGGGCCGACGGCGGCCGGGGCGATACGGCCGTGAAGTCCGGGGACGCCGTCAAGCCCGCCGAGCCGCGGGAAGCCGAGGCGCCCGGGGACGGTCCTGTGAAGCCCCTGGGCGGCTCGGTCTCCTTCGCGCCCGGCGTCGGCCCGCGTGACTACTCCACGCCCGAGCCAGCCGAGGACGACTTCGACGAGGACGACGAGGGCCACTTCGTGCCCCCGGAGCCGCCCCCGCTGCCCACCGCCGACCCGACCTCGAAGTTCGCCTGGCTCGGCGTGCTCGGCGGTCCGGTGCTGCTCCTGCTGGCCGTGCTGCTCGGCTGGGACATGACCTGGTGGCTGACCACGCTGGGGATCGGCGGGTTCCTCGGCGGCTTCGCGACGCTGGTGATGCGCATGCGGACGGACGACGAGGAGGACGACGACCCCGGGCGGGGTGCGGTCGTCTAGGGGCCTTCTGGCGGATCTCCGCAGGAGAAGGAGCGGCGTTCGGTGCGTGCGAGCGAGCGTGCCGGGCGTCGCGACGCTGCGGAGATCCGTCAGGAGGCCTCTGGGGACGCCGGGACTCTGAGGGCGGCCAGGACCGGAAGGTGGTCCGTGGCCGCCCTCAGGTCTGCGTCGGACACCCCCGGCTGCCCGGTCGGCACGCCGCAGCCCAGCACCTCGATGCCGTCGGTCGCGAAGATCGCGTCGATGCGCTGGTAGGGGTCGGCGGGCGTCCAGGTGTGCTCGCCGCCCCAGGGGGCCGCGGCACGGCAGTCGGTCAGCCGGCCGGCCAGTCGGCGGAAGGCCGGGCCCTCGGGACGTTCGTTGAGGTCGCCCCCGGCGATCGCGTGCTCCACGCCCAGGCCGGCGAGCTGGTCCAGGAGCATGCCGGACTGCTCGTAGCGCTCGTCCTTCTGGAGGGACAGGTGGCAGCTGAGCACGCCGAGGCGGGCGCCGGCGAACCGCAGGACCGCGGTGGCGAAGCCGCGGCGGTGCAGGCCGGGGGTGGGGGGCAGGAGGATGTCCTCCGTGCGTTCGACGCCCGCCCGGAGCGAGCTGAGGATGGCCGGTCCCGTGGTGGTGGCACCGCCGGTGACGATCACGAGGTCGGAGGCGAGGGCCAGGCGGGCGAGTTTCTTGCGCCAGCGGAAGAAGCGGGGGGCTTCCTGGACGAGGACGAGGTCCGGCTCGCAGGCCTTGATGACGCGAGCCAGGGCGTCGGTGTCGTCGCGCATGGAGCGGATGTTGTAGCTGAGGACCCTGATGACCGCGGAACCGTCGGGTTCCGTACGGGAGTTGGGGAGCAGCGGCATGTGATCAATTTACGCCTCATGGCTCGGGGCGCGAGGTACGTGCGCGCGTGCCGGCCGTTCGTGGCTCGTCGCGCAGTTCCTCGCGCCCCCAAAATCGACAAAGCAGGGCGTCACATGATCGGGTCGGGTTCCCTCGCCAGGTCCGCCGCGCCCACCAGGCCGGCCTTGTTGCCCAGTTCCGCCGCGCGGACCTCGGCCACCGGGCGCCAGTTGCCGCCGACCAGCCAGCGCTTGTAGGACTTGCGAATGGGGCCGAGGACCAGTTCGCCCTCGTCGGAGAGGCCGCCGCCGACGATGAAGGCGGACGGGTCGAAGAGGGAGGCCAGGTCGGCGAGGCCCGCGCCGACCCAGCGGGCCAGTTCGCGGTAGGAGTCGACGGCCACCCGGTCGCCCTGGCGGGCGGCCATGGAGATGTGCTTGCCCTCGATGCCCTCGGGCGTGCCGTTGCCGAGGCCGAGCAGGGTCTCGGCGTTCTCGGGGGTGGCGTTGGCGCGCTGCTTGGCGTACCTCACCAGCGCCCGGCCCGACGCGTACTGCTCCCAGCAGCCCTGTGAACCGCAGCCGCAGAGCAGGCCGTCCGGCACCATGCGGATGTGGCCGAACTCGGCGGCCACGCCGAAGTGCCCGCGGCGCAGCTTGTTGCCGATGATGATGCCGCCGCCGAGGCCGGTGCCCAGCGTGATGCAGATGACGTTGCGATGGCCCTTGCCGGCACCGAACTTGTACTCGCCCCACGCCGCGGCGTTCGCGTCGTTCTCCACGACCACCGGGAGGCCCACGCGCGCCTCGACCTTTTCCTTGAGCGGCTCGTTGCGCCAGTGGATGTTGGGTGCGAAGTAGACCTCGGAACGCTGCCGGTTCACGTAACCGGCGGCACCGATGCCCACGCCGACGATGTCGTGACCGACGCGTGCGCCGTCCACCGCCGAGGCGATGGCGTCCACGATGCCCTCAGCCGTGCCCGGGGTCGGCACCTTGTGGGTCGAGAGGATGTTGCCTTCCTCATCGACCACGCCGGCCGCGATCTTCGTGCCGCCGATGTCGACGCCGATGGTGAGTCCCATGAATCCCTCAGTTTCGGTCGAGCCCCGCTACGGCCAACGGTACCCGAGCCCCTGCCCTCGGGTTCGCGGTCGTCCGCACGGTGAACACCCCGGGCGGCCCCACCGGGGTCACCGCTCGGCCGGGGCCGGGGACTCAGTCCAGGTCGATGCGCTCCCCGGGGCCGGTGTCGTCGCCACCGTCCCGGCGTTCGCCCTGGTCACGGGGGTCCTCTTGGTCGTCGCGGCCGGTCCAGCGCCGCTCCTGGGCCTGGACGGCGGAGCGGTAGGCCGCGAGCAGTTCGTTCCCGGCCGCCGCCAGGTGGTCGAAGACGTCCGGATTGCGCTCGATGACGGGTTCGACGGCGTCCTTGGCCTGCTGGACGACCTGTCGTACGACCTGCTGGGCGGCGGGCCCCGCGACCGCGCCGAGCAGCGGGGACTGGACACCGGACAGTTTCTCGGCGACGGCGTCGACGAGCTTCCTCAGTTCCTCGGCGGCGGAGCCCGGGGGCGGGCCGTGCTCGGCGCGGCGGCGGGCCTTCTCCGCCTGGAGGTCCTCGGCGCACGCGGTCGCCCAGGCGTCGGCGTCGCCCGCCCGCACCTCGTCCGCGGCCTCTTCGCGGGCGGCGTCGGACGGGGGGAGCTCTTCGCTCATGACGGACTCCTGACTACGGTTCGTCCCTACGACGTTACCCGAACGGGCGTACCGGGTTCACGGGCCGGGGCCGGCCGTTTTCGCCCGGTTGCGCCCCGCTGCCTCACCGGTCCTGCGGCCACAGTCCGGGGTCGGGCGCGAAGCGGATCCGCAGCTCGCCGTCGCGCAGTGCGGCTCCGTCGACGGTGCAGCGGCGCAGCACGGAGGGCAGCGGGACGACCCGGCGGAACCGCCCCGCCGTGACGACGAGTTCGTCGCCGCGCCGGACGAGGTCCAGTTCCTCGCGTATGGCGCCGGGCAGCGGGATCTGCCAGATGAGCACGCCGTCCTCGCCGAGCCGGTCGGTCACCGGCCAGTCGGCGGCGGGGGCGGTCGGTGCGGTGCCGGGCACGGCGAGGGCGGTGAGGTCGTCGATGCCGCGCGGGTCGTGCCCGAGGTGGGCGACGGTGTGGACGTCGTACGCCTCTCGCCACTCCTCCAGCGTCTTGCGCTGCTGGGCGACCGGGCCGGCGAGCCAGGTGTCCGGGGACGCCTCGGGCAGGACGCGGTTGGCGACCACGACGTCGGTGGCCAGACCGCGCAGGGCGAGGCCGAGGCGTGCGGTGCGCAGCGCGTCGGAACCGGCCGGGCCGGGCTCGGCGACCAGCCGTACGACGGTGCCGCGGTCGGCGACGACGGCTTCGACGGCGGCCAGTTCCAGGTCCCAGCGGGCCGCCGTCTCGTAGAGCCACTCGGCGGGCATGGGGACGCCGGCGAGGCGGCCGAGGACGGGGCGCAGGGCGCGGGCGGCCTGCCGTTCGGGCGGGAGGAGACGGCGCAGATAGCGGCGGAGTTCCTCGGGCAGGGCGAGCAGGGCGAGGGCCTGCGGGGCCGGGGGGAGGTCGACGACGAGGGTGTCGTACTTCTCGGACAGCGCGGCGTCCCGCAGGGCGCGCAGCAGGGCGAGTTCCTCGGCGCCGGGCAGGGGGGTGAGTTCGTCGGGGTCGAGGCGGGAGGCGCCGAGCAGGTCCAGGGCGGAGGAGGCGCGGTCCTGGAGGGCGACGAGGTCCCTGCGGAAGTCCTGGGCGGCGTCGGGGCGCCAGGCGGTGAGGTGCGGGGCGGCCTGGACCGGGGCCGGGCCGGTCGTCACCCCCAGGGCGGCACCGAGACTGTCCGTGCGGTCCGTGCCGAGGACGAGGGTGCGGGTGCCCTCGGCCGCCGCGGCCAGGGCGGTCGCGGCCGCGAGGGTGGTACGACCGCTGCCGCCGGGGCCGGTGATCAGGATGGTGCGCATGGGGTTGAACGGTACCGGGAGTCGCCGGAGCCCCCGGCGCTGCCGCCGGGTGGCTGCGCGGCCAGGGCTACTTGCCCGCTTCGACCCTCTTCTTCAGCCCGGCCAGCGCCCGGTCGATGATGACCTTCTCGGCCTTGCGCTTGATCATGCCGAGCATGGGGATCTTCACGTCGACGGTCAGGACGTACGTGACCTCCGTGCCGCCCGCCCCGGCCGGCTTGAGGAGGTAGGAGCCGTCGAGGGACCGGAGCATCTGGGACTTCACGAGCGTCCAGGACACCTCGTTCTCGCCGGTCCAGGTGTAACCGAGGATCTGGTCGTCCTTGATCGCGCCCGCGTCCATGACGAGGCGGACCTGCTCGGCGCGGCCCTGGGCGTCGGTCTTGAGGACCTCGGCCTCCTTCACCTCGCCGGTCCAGTCCGGGTAGCGGGCGAAATCGGAGATGACCGCCATGACGTCGGCCGGGGCCGCCTCGATGGTGATGCTCGAGCTGGTGTGTTCCGCCATCGCCGTGGCTCCTCCAGATGCGGGCCGGTATGAGGTCGTGCGCAGGTGCGTGCAGCGTGAAGGCTACCGCGCACCGGACCCGCGGATCTCACCCGACCTGGGGCGTCCTCACCACTCCAGCGCCCAGGGCGTTCCGGTCGACGCGAAGTGCCCCACGTTCACGCACTCGGTCGCGCCGATCCGCATCCTCTTCACCAGGGGCTGGTGGACGTGCCCGTAGAGGGCGTAGCGGGGCCGGGTGCGGCGGATGGCGTCCAGCAAAGCGCGGCTGCCGCGCTCGAAGCGGCGGGCGACGGTGTCGTAGACCAGTTCGGGGACCTCGGGCGGGATGTGGGTGCAGAGGACGTCGACCTCGCCCACGGCCTCGATCTTCGCCGCGTACTCCTCGTCGCTGATCTCGTACGGCGTCCGCATCGGTGTGCGCAGGCCGCCGCCGACGAAGCCGAAGACCAGGCCGCCGATCTCGACGCGCTCGCCGTCGAGGACGGTCGTGCCGGGGCCCGCGTACTCCCGCCACAGGGGCGGCATGTCGACGTTGCCGTAGGTGGCGTACGTAGGAGTGGGGAACGCGGCGAACAGTTCGGCGTACTGCTTGCGCACCGCCTCCTCGATCACCGAGGCGCGGTCCTCGCCGACGCCTGCCCACAGCCGGGCGCCGAACTCCCGGGCCTCCTCGAAACGGCGGGCGGTGCGCAGCGCGACGATGCGGTCGGCGTTCTCGACGCCGAACAGGTCGGGGAAGATGCCGCGGGAGTGGTCGGCGTAGTCGAGGAACAGGACGAGGTCGCCCAGGCATATCAGGGCATCCGCGCCCTCACCGGCCCTGGCCAGATCGCGGGCGTTGCCGTGCACGTCGCTGACCACGTGTACGCGCGTCCGGTGGTTTCGGGCTGGTGTGGGTGCCATGACGATCAAGCGTAAGCGTGTGTGGCAGACGTGAACAGTGGCGGCCCTACCTGCGGTTACTGGCCAGTCAGTTAGTGCGTGGACTACTGTGCGCGAAGGAATACCCAACTGTGTGACGCAGCGAACATCTCGACGGGACCCCCTGTCGGAGAAGCCATACCGGCGGGTAACGTCCGGGCCGTCCAGTCGTGCTCTGCATTTCAACAAGTGAATGCCTGAGTACCTCCCCGAGCCTTGGACCGCACCGTCGCAGCACACACCGTCGTGGCGCCGGCGCCCTATGAGGAGCAGCAGTCTTGCGCGAGTTCAGCCTTCCGGCTTTGTACGAGGTCCCTGCGGACGGAAACCTGACCGACATCGTCCGCAGAAACGCCGCGCAGCACCCGGACGTCGCCGTCATCGCCCGCAAGATCGGCGGCAGCTGGCAGGACGTCACGGCCACCGCGTTCCTCGCCGAGGTGCACACGGCCGCGAAGGGGCTGATCGCCGCCGGGGTCCAGCCGGGCGACCGGGTGGGCCTGATGTCGCGCACCCGCTACGAGTGGACGCTGCTGGACTTCGCGATCTGGAGCGCGGGCGCGGTGACCGTGCCGGTGTACGAGACCAGTTCGCCGGAGCAGGTGCAGTGGATCCTCGGCGACTCGGGCGCGACCGCCTGTGTCGTGGAGTCGGACGCCCACTCGGCCGCGATCGAGTCGGTGCGCGACCGGCTGCCGGCGCTGAAGCATGTGTGGCAGATCGAGGGCGGCGGCCTCGACGAGCTGGGCCGGCTCGGCCAGGACGTCACGGACGAGACGGTCGAGGAGCGCGGTTCGTTCGCCAAGGCCGACGACCCGGCGACCATCGTCTACACCTCGGGCACCACCGGCCGTCCCAAGGGCTGCGTGCTCACCCACCGCAGCTTCTTCGCGGAGTGCGGCAACATCGTGGAGCGGCTGCGTCCGCTGTTCCGCACGGGCGAGTGCTCGGTGCTGCTCTTCCTGCCGCTCGCGCACGTCTTCGGCCGGCTGGTGCAGATCGCGCCCATGATGGCGCCGATCAAGCTCGGCTGCGTCCCCGACATCAAGAACCTCACCGACGAGCTGGCCTCGTTCCGCCCGACGCTGATCCTCGGGGTTCCGCGCGTCTTCGAGAAGGTCTACAACTCGGCACGCGCCAAGGCGCAGGCCGACGGCAAGGGCAAGATCTTCGACAAGGCCGCCGACACCGCGATCGCCTACAGCAAGGCGCTGGACACCCCCTCGGGCCCGTCGCTCGGCCTGCGGATCAAGCACAAGACGTTCGACAAGCTCGTCTTCAGCAAACTCCGCGCGGTCCTCGGCGGCCGGGGCGAGTACGCCATCTCCGGCGGCGCCCCGCTCGGCGAGCGCCTCGGGCACTTCTTCCGCGGCATCGGCTTCACGGTCCTGGAGGGCTACGGCCTGACCGAGTCCTGCGCGGCCACCGCGTTCAACCCCTGGGACCGGCAGAAGATCGGCACGGTCGGCCAGCCGCTGCCCGGCTCGGTGGTGCGGATCGCCGACGACGGCGAGGTGCTGCTGCACGGCGAGCACCTGTTCAAGGAGTACTGGAACAACCCCGGCGCGACCGCGGAGGCGCTGGCCGACGGCTGGTTCCACACCGGTGACATCGGCACCCTGGACGAGGACGGCTACCTCAGGATCACCGGCCGCAAGAAGGAGATCATCGTCACCGCGGGCGGCAAGAACGTCGCCCCGGCCGTGATCGAGGACCGCATCCGGGCGCACGCCCTGGTCGCGGAGTGCATGGTGGTGGGCGACGGGCGGCCGTTCGTGGGCGCGCTGGTCACCATCGACGAGGAGTTCCTGGGCCGTTGGTGCGCGGAGCACGGCAAGCCGGCGGGTGCCACCGCGGCGTCGCTGAGCGAGGACCCGGACCTGCTGGCCGCGATCCAGGCGGCGATCGACGACGGCAACGCCGCGGTGTCGAAGGCGGAATCGGTGCGGAAGTTCCGCATTCTGTCCTCCCAGTTCACGGAGGAGTCGGGCCACCTGACCCCCTCGCTGAAGCTGAAGCGGAACGTGGTGGCGAAGGACTACGCGCACGAGGTCGAGGCGATCTACGCCAAGTAGTGCGCGTGCGGCGTCATGGCGCGGTGTCCTCGGCGAGGACCCGCGCCATCGTGCGTTCGGCGAGCGCGGTGATGGTCACGAAGGGGTTCACCCCGAGCGACCCGGGCACGAGCGAGCCGTCGGTGACGTACAGCCGGGGATATCCCCTGACCCGCCCGTAGTCGTCCGTCGCCCTGCCCAGCACGCAGCCGCCGAGCGGGTGGTAGGTGAAGTCGTCGGCGAAGATCTTGCTCTTCGAACCGAACAGGTCGTAGCGGTAGATCGTGGCGTTGGCCGCGTTGATCCGGTCGAAGAGCTTCTTGGCCATGGCGACGGAGACCGCGGAGTGCGCGGCCGTCCAGCCCAGCCGCAGCCGGCCCGAGCCGGTGTCGTAGGAGAAGGACGCCCGTTCCGGGTTCCTGGTGATCGCCAGGTAGAGGCTCACCCAGTGCTCCAGGCCCGTCGGCAGCGGGGCGATCTCTGCGAACACCGGGTTGGCGGTGTTCGCCCAGTCGTCGATGCCCATGACCGGCATGGTCGACTGGTTGGCTCCGACCGTGTCCCAGAGGTGGTTGGCCCGGCCGAGCATCACGTTGCCGTTGGGGCCCCAGCCGGCGCCGACACGGGCGTCGAGGTCGGGCAGGGTGCCCGTCTCCCGGGCGCGCAGCAGCAGTTCGGTGGTGCCGAGACTGCCGCCGCCCAGGAAGAGGTACGTGCAGCCGTACTCCTTGGTCTGGACGACCCTGCCGGTCTCGTCGACGCGATCGGCGGTCAGGACGTAGCTGCCGTCCGGCGCGCGGCTGACCGCGCGCACCTTCTCCAGGGTGTGGAGGGTGACGTTGCCGGTGCCGAGCGCGGCGGCCAGGTAGGTCTTGTCGAGGCTGCGCTTGCCGTGGTTGTTGCCGTAGATGACCTCGCCGCCGAGCGCCGACTTCGGGGCGGTGCCGGCCGCCTCGCGCTGCATGTGGCCGAAGTCGTAGACGCTCGGCACGAAGGTGGTCCGCAGGCCCGCGTTCTCGGCGTGCTTGCGGGAGACGCGGGTGAAGCGGTACCACTCCGTCGACTCGAACCAGGCCGGGTCGACGGTGTTCACGCCGAGGGCTGCGCGGGCGCGCGGGAAGTACGTCCCGTACATCTCGTCGGCGTCGACGGTGGGGAACTGCTCGGCGAAGTACGACCGGGGCGGGGTGACGGCCATGCTTCCGTTGACCAGGGAGCCACCGCCGACGCCCCGCCCGACGTAGACGGACATGTGGTCGAAGTGCACGCGGTCCAGGACGCCGGGGTAGGGGTCGATGTCCCGGTTGACCACGTCCAGCCACAGGAAGCTGGACAGGGGGGCCTCGGTGCGGGTGCGGAACCACATGGACCGCTGGTCGGGTGCGCTGGTGGTGCAGAAGACCTTGCCGTCGGGGCCTGTGGTGTTCCACAGGCGGCCCATCTCCAGGACGATCGTGCGGATGCCGGCCTGGCCGAGACGGAGGGCGGCGACCGCTCCGCCGTAACCGGAGCCGACGACGATCGCCGGGGCGGTGTCGACTGCGTCGGGCTCGGCGGCTCGGGCGCTTTCGAGGCCGATGCGGGTGAAGCCGAGGGTGGCTGCGGTCTGCAGGGCTGCCATGCCCAGGATGTGACGTCTTGTCAGCTGACGCTGCATCAGTTTTACTGTCATGCGCGCAGCATCGGCGGAATTTGCGGTTCCGCCTAGTGGGGTGCGACTTGATCCTTGACGGCGGGTGCAGGTTGTCCGTGGTTCTTCGCGCAGTTCCCCGCTCCCCTGAAGGGCACCCGCACTACAGCAAAGCTTTGAGCCGCTCCGCGAGCAGGTCCCAGCGCCACTTCTCCTCGACCCACTCCCGGCCCCGCTCCCCCATCCTGCGGCGCAGCTCGGCGTCGCCGAGGAGGACGGTGATCCGGTCGGCGGCCTCCTCGGGGGAACCGCCCTTCACCACCCAGCCGGTCTCGCCGTCGAGGACCGCGTCCGGGGCGCCGCCCGAGTCGCCGGCCACGACCGGCAGGCCCGTCGCGGAGGCCTCCAGGTAGACGATGCCGAGGCCCTCGACGTCCAGGCCGCCGCGGCGGGTGCGGCAGGGCATCGCGAAGACGTCGCCGGCGCCGTAGTGGGCGGGCAGCTCCGACCAGGGCACGGCGCCGGTGAAGCGCACGGAGGAGGCGACGCCCGTCTCGTGCGCGAGGCGCCGCAGGTCCTTCTCGTAGGGGCCGCCGCCGACGATCAGCAGGACGGTGTCGGGCTCGGCGGCGAGGATGCGGGGCAGGGCCCGGATCAGGGTGTCCTGCCCCTTGCGCCGCACCAGCCGGGAGACGCAGACGACCACGGGCCGGTCCGTCAGACCCAGCCGGGCCCGCACCTCGTCGCCGCCCGAGCCGGGGTGGAAGGTCTTCTCGTCGACGCCGGGCGGCAGCTGCGCCATCCGGGCACCGGCCTCGGGCGTCAGGGCGGGGGCGATCCGCGAGCGGGTGTACTCGCCGAGGTAGGTGATCGTGTCCGTGGCGTCGCCGATCCGGCGCAGCAGCTGCCGGGCGGCGGGCAACTGGGCCCAGCCGGCCTCGTGGCCGTGCGTGGTGGCGACCAGCCGCTCGGCGCCCGCCCCGCGCAGCGCCGGGGCCATCAGGCCGAGCGGGGCCGCCGCCCCGAACCACACCGAGGTGCAGCCGTGCTCCCGCAGCAGACCGACGGCCCGCCGGGTGGCGCCCGGGGTCGGGAGCAGCATGGTCGTGCGGTCCCGTACGACGGTGAAGGGCTGCTCGGCGTCGAAGGCGCGGGTCGCCTCGACGCCCTCCCGGGTCCGCTTCCAGGTCGAGGCGTAGACGACCAGCTGCTGCGGGTCCAGCCGCAGCGCCATGTTGTGCAGGAAGGCCTGGATGCCGCCGGGCCGGGGCGGGAAGTCGTTCGTCACGATCAGGGTCTTGCGCACGCCGCCGACCCTACCGAACCGCCCTCCTCGCCCTGTGCGGCGGCACGTATGGCACGCTCACAGCTGACGGGCCCATCATGGCCCCCTCGACACGGCACGCGAACGGGCAGGGATCACGTGAAGACGACGGGCACGAGGCGGTCCCTGGCATGGCTGCCGGTGGTCTGGTGTCTCTCCAGGCTGGTGCTGCTGCTGTTCGTCCTGAAGGTGTACGTCTTCCCGGGCCCGGACGTGACGAGCGACGTGCAGGTGATCTACCAGGGCTGGTACGACGTCCTGAGCACAGGAACGTTCCCGCTGAACGACGTCACCTGGCAGTACCCGCCCGCCGCCGCGCTGGCGATCCTCTCCCCCGGCCTGCTGCCCTTCCTGGACTACGCGACCGCGTTCTACGTCCTGGTCTGCGTCACCGACCTGGCCGTGCTGGCCCTGATGACGTGCGCGGGCCGCCGCCCGGGCCGTTCGCTGCGCGGCGCCTGGGTGTGGGTGATCGGCGTCCCCCTGCTCGGCCCGACGGTGTACGCCCGCTACGACGTGATGGTCACGGCCGTGGCGATGGCCGCCCTGCTCGCGGGCGCCCGGCACCCTAGGGCGATGGGGGCCCTGGCCGCCTTCGGGGCGCTGCTGAAGGTGTGGCCCGCGATGCTGCTCCTCGCCGCCCGCCGGCGCAGTGCCTGGGTGTCGGCGCTGGTGACCGGCACCGTGGTGACGGGGGTGTTCGCGCTGGCCATGCCGGGCGCGTTCGCGTTCCTGACCTTCCAGCGCGACCGGGGCACCGAGGTGGAGTCGCTGGGCGCGCTGGTCTTCCACGTCGCCCGGCACTTCGGCTGGCGGGGCGAGGTGAAGCTGAACTACGGCTCGATCGAGTTCCTCGGGCCGTACGTGAGCGAGGTGAGCACCGGCGCGCTGTTCCTGACCGGGGCGGCCTTCGGCTGGCTGGTGCTGTGGCGGCTGCTGGCCCGCCGCTTCGCGGAGCACACGCTCGCCGACGCGGCCTTCGTCGCCGTGCTGATGTTCACCACCACCAGCCGGGTGATCAGCCCGCAGTACATGGTGTGGCTGGTCGGGCTGGCGGCGGTCTGCCTGTACTTCCCCGGCAGCCGGATGCGGCTGCCGGTCGCCCTGGTACTGGTGGCCTGCTTCGTGACGGTGCTGGAGTTCCCGTTCTACTTCGCCAACGTGGTGGCCAGTGACGGCCTCGGCCTCACCCTGCTGTTCCTGCGCAACGGCCTGCTGGTGGCCGCGGCCCTGATCGCGGCCCGCGCCCTGTGGCGGGCGACCGTCCCGTCCGTCGCACCGCCGGCTTCCGTGCCTTCCCAGCCGACCCGGGCGGGCGAGACCCCCGTCTCCCCCTGAGGCGCCTCGGCCGGGCACACCCCGGGCAGCCCGAGCGGTCAGCCCAGTTGCTCCCGCAGATACGCCCGCCACCGCGCCGTGAAGGCGTCCGGCGTCGTCCCCAGTACCTTCCGCATCGCGTCCTCCACCGCCCCGGCCCGCTCCCGGTGCTCCCCGACGGCCCGGTAGAAGGCGCCGAGCCGGGCCTCCCCCCAGCGGTCGGAGATCATCCGGCAGGCCGTCCAGCCGCTCTCGTAGGAGCGGGCCAGGCGGCTCGCGTCGCCGGTGAAGCCGAAGTCCTCGTCGTCCGGGAGCGTGGTGGGGATACGGTCCTCGGCGACCGCCCGGGACAGCTCGGGGGCGGACTCGGCGGGGGTGCGGCCGGCGGCGCGGTAGCCGACCCAGTCGGCGTACCCCTCGGAGAGCCACAGGGGCGTGGCGGCCGTGGTGCGGGCGCGGGTGGCGACATGGGTGGTCTCGTGGGTGACGACGACCTGTTCGCCGAGGTCTCCGAGGAGCGCGAACGCGTCCGGGTTGACGATGATCCGGTCCGCCGGCGCCCGGGTCCGGGCGCCCGTCTCGCCGGTGGTGACCGCCGCGATCCCGCGGTAGGACGAGGCGGGCGAGCCGAGCAGCCCCGCCATACCCTCCAGTGACTTGGGCACGACCAGGACGACCCGCCGGCTCCAGTTCCTGCCCCACGCGTCCGACACGGCCGGCACCGCGCGGTCGGCCAGGTCCGCGAAGTCCCGCAGCGACCCGCCGGACCGGCCGACGCCGAGCACGAGACTGTGCCGGCCCCGCACGAGGTGCACCGTCCCCTGGTCCCACAGCTGCTGCGCGGACTTCTTCGCGGGCCGGTCGGTGAGGACGGACCACCGCCCGTCCGCGTCCCGGCTCAGCCGCAGGGTGCGTCCGGTGGTCACTGGAGCCCGGTCGTACCCGGCGACGCGGTAGCGCAGTTCGGCGTCGGCGGTGGCCGTGTCGCCGGTGCGGCGCACCGCGGTCACCCGGTACGACCAGGCGGCCACGGGCACCTCGCGCAGCTTGGCGAAATCCGTCCCCTCGCCCGTCCGTTCGTAGGCCCGAGCGTCGCGGTCGACGACCGCCGCGGCCCGCCGGTCCAGGAGCCGCTGTACGTCGGCCGTGGCACTGTCGGCCGCGGACCGCCCGCCGCACCCGGCCAGGGCGACGAGCAGCACGACGAGCGCCACCAGCGCGGACCCCGACCTTCGACCTGCCACGTTCCCGATCGTACGGGCGCCGGGCCGTGCCGGTCAGACCCTGGTGACCGACGAGACGGGCATCATCCCGACCGGGTCGTAGCGCACGGGCGCGCCGGGGTAGGGCGCGTGGATGACCTGCCCGTTGCCCATGTACATCCCGACATGGCTGGCGTCGCCCCGGTAGACGACCAGGTCGCCGGGGCGCGCCTCGGACAGCGGGACCTGCCGGCCGGCATACCGCTGGGCCTGCGAGGTGCGCGGCAGGGAGACCCCGGCCTGCGCGTACGACCACTGCATCAGGCCCGAACAGTCGAAGCCGGAGGGCCCGTTGGCGCCCCAGACGTAGGGCTTGCCGAGCGCGCTGCGGGCGGCGGCGACAGCGGCGGAACCGCGTCCGGAGGCGGCGGTGGCGCCGCCGAGGTCGGGCATGCCGGGGCGGCCGGAGCGGGAGGCGCGGCCGTAGGCGTCGCGCTCGGCGTCCGGCAGGGAGTTGAGCAGCCGCCGGGCCGTGGCGAGCTTGCGCTCCACGGTCTTCTTGTGGGCGGCGACCGCCTTGCGGCTCGTCTCCAGTTCGCGGAGCTTGTCCGCGGCCTCCTCGCGGTCCTGGGCGAGTTCGCGCATGGCGCCCCTCAGCTCCCTCAGCTCGCCGGCTTGGCGGGCGGTGAGACGGTCGAGCCGGGACGCGTGGTCGAGGTAGTCGTCCGGGTCGTCGGAGAACAGCAGGGCGAGGGACGGGTCGATGCCGCCCGAGCGGTACTGGGCGCCGGCGAGCGAACCGAGGGACTCCCGCATGGAGTTGACGCGCTCCTGCTGGCGGGCGATGCGGTCCCGGACGGTGCCGACCTCGGCACGCAGCCCGTCGGCCCGCTCGTCGGCCTCGTTGTACGCCTCGGTGGCCTTCTCGGCCTGCTCGTAGAGGCGGTCCACCTGGGCACGGGTGTCGTCGTACGGTGCGGCGGCGGACGGTACCGCGCCCAGGGCGGCGGCCGTGACGGACAGGATGCTGACCGCGGCACCGGCGCCCCGGTCGAACCCGGACGGTGCAAGACGACGATGGGACCCCACGGGAAGCCGCTCTCCTTCCGCTGGCGGACTTGGACCGCGGCAGACAGTAGCCCCGCGACGCAGGGCCGCCAACGACCATCCGTGGGTATCCAGCACTGCGCCCCGCCGCTGACGCAGGTCAGTGGCGGGGCGTGGGCTCACTCGGGGCCGTCGTGATTCGCCCGAACGGCGGACAGGGTGTCCTGGTCCCGAAGGCTCCGGGAGCCGGTCGTCAGACCCGGACGCCGAACATGAAGGGGCCGCCGATGGTGCTCATCGACTCGTAGCGGACGACGGTGCCGGTGCGCGGGGCGTGGATGATCTGCCCGTTGCCGGCGTAGAGGCCGACGTGGTGCAGGTCGTTGAAGAAGAACACCAGGTCGCCGACCTTGAGCTGGCTGGTGGAGTAGATCTTGGTGCCGATCTGGGACTGCGCTTCGGAGGTGCGCGGGATCTGCATGCCGGCGGCGGCGTAGGCCCGGGAGGTGAGGCCGGAGCAGTCGAAGGAGCTCATGCCGGTGGCGCCGTAGACGTAGGGCTTGCCGAGCTGGCTCTGGGCGAAGGCGAAGGCGGCCGCGGCGCGGCCCGAGCCGGGCGGGACGTCGACGTCGAGGGCGTCGCGCTCGCTGGCCCGGCTGGCGCGGCTCTGCTCGGCGGCGAGTGCGGCCTTCTCGGCGGCGGTGAGGCTGTTGAGCAGCTTCTGCGCGGAGGAGAGCTTGCCCTGGACTTCCTTCTTCTTCTTGCCCAGTTCGGTCCGGGTGGAGGCGAGGTCCTTGAGCTTCTCGGAGGCCTCGGCGCGCTGCTGTGCCAGTTCGCGCTGCTTCTCCTGGACCTTCTTCAGTGCCTCGACCTGCTGGCTGCTCAACTGGTCGAGCGTGGAGGCCTTGTCGAGGTAGTCCTCGGGGTTCGCGGAGAGGAACAGCTGGACGGAGGGGTCGATGGAGCCGGTGCGGTACTGCGACGCGGCGGCGAGGCCCAGACCGTCGCGGAGCTCGTTGAGCTCCTCCTGGCCGCGGGCCACGTTGTCCTGGATGGTGGAGATCTCCTTCTGGAGCTTCTCCTGCTTCTCCTTGGCCCCGTTGTACTTCTCGGTGGCCTGCTCCGCCTCTTCGTAGAGCTTGTCGACCTTGGTCTTGACCTCGTCCTTGCTCGGCTTCTCACTGGGGGCCGCGTTGGCGGCCTGCGAGCTGAAGGCGACGGCAGCGGCGGCGGCGGTGGTCAGCACGGTCACACGTGCGCGGCTCGGCTGCTTAGGACGACGGTGGGACGCCACGGGTGAAAAGCTCCTTCTGGCCCCTCCGCCGTCTCTCCCGATGAGTGATCACCCGAGCGGAGGTTCGGCCCGACCCTAGTGACCTTCCTGTGATCAGTTCAAATCCTCAGATGAAAAATTGCGTCACGGTAGGCCATCTTTTCCTCTGGACTCACAGGCCGTGAGACCCACTTGACGCACCGTGGCTCACAGGTCCCACCAATTCGGGCATCACGCCCGGACGTTACGCATGGTGCGTACGCCCCCCAAGGCCCCCTAGGCCCGTGAAAGCCGCCTGAGCAGCATCGCGGAGGCGACCGGGCGGGCGCCGGCCCGGGCCACACCGTCGGCGACCTCGCGGTCGGTGGACGCCACGATGACCGGGCGGCCCGGCGGTTCGGCGCGCACCAGCTGGCGGATGAGCTCGTCGGCCGTGACGCCCGGCTTCGAGAACAGCACGCGCACCCCGCGCGGCGGGGCCAGCAGCACCGGTGCGGCGAGCTCGGCGCCGTCGAAGACGCAGGTCACCTCAGCGCCGCTCTGCGCGGCCAGTTGGGAGAGCTGCCCGAGCAACCGCAGGCGCTGCTTCTCCAGCGGCATCTGCGGATAGCCGGTCTTGGTGACGTTGTAGCCGTCGACGACC
Organism: Streptomyces luteogriseus; assembly: GCF_014205055.1. Classification (NCBI taxonomy): domain Bacteria; kingdom Bacillati; phylum Actinomycetota; class Actinomycetes; order Kitasatosporales; family Streptomycetaceae; genus Streptomyces; species Streptomyces luteogriseus. Next base: position 6,365,428 of record NZ_JACHMS010000001.1, on the reverse strand, counting down.
AGATGGGCCTGCGGCAGCGCCAGCAGCTGATCGAGGACCTGCGGGTCGTCCTCCGACAGGGCGCGGGCGGCGATGTCCTTGGGGGTCATCCGGCCCGGCTCGACGGCGTCGACGGTCTCGGCGGGCCGCACCGACACCGGGGGCAGGGCCAGTTCGCGGCGGAGCCCCTGGGTCGCGTCCAGCAGGGTGTCCAGCAGCAGCCGGACCCGCATGTCCTCGACGCTGCGGCCCTCGCGGGCGGCCCGGCGCGCGGCCTCCAGAGCGGCCTCGCTCTCGCCCAGCCGGGACTTGAGGCGCCGGGTCTCGCTCTCGGCGGCGGACACCTGTGCGTGCGCCTCGGCACGGACTGCCTCGATCTCGCCCTGCGCCTTACGCAGGGCGGCCTCGCCCCGCTTGACGTCGCTGAGGGCGGCACGCAGCTTGCGGTGCAGCGACTCGGTTTCCTTCTTGGCCGATTCCAGCTCCGTGCGCAGCCGCTCGGTCTCGGCCCGGGTGTGATCACGGGCCCGGTCGAGCTCGGCGCGCAGCCGCTCCAGCTCGGCCCGGTTCTCCTCGTCGGCGCGCTCGGCGTCGGCCCGCTGGGCCTCCTCGCCGGCGGCGGTCACGAGCTTCACCCAGTCGAGGGGCCGCAGTACGTAGGCCGCGGCCGCCACGTCGAGCGGGTCCGCGGCCGGGGGCGGGGAGCCTGAGTCGAGGGCGCCGGTCAGCTCCGGCTGGGTCTCTCTGAGCTTCTCCCCGATGCGCTGCCGGAACAGCGGATCGGTCTCCAGGGCGGCCGCCATCGCGTTGCCGGCGAACTTCGCCCGGCGGTTCGGAGCGAACCGGGCGTACTGCCTGAGCTGCGCGGGCAGCTCGCCGACCGTCAGCGAGCCGAAGCCGTCGGAGACGATCTGCACGACCCTGCGGCGCACGCCGTCGGGCAGCGGACGGTCGAGCACCTCGGCGGCGCCGTCACCCGGCCCCCCGCCCGTGGTCTCCACCATCCGTCACACCCCAATCCGTGCGGGGCCCTCCCCGGGACCCCCGTCCTCAGGAGCCGGCGCCCGGCCTGTCCACGAGTTCCACCTGGTCCACCGCGTTGCACCAGCGGCAGCGCACCGACTCAATGGTCTCACTGAGGACCTCGCGCTCCTCGACCTTCGGCTCTCCGGCCAGGTCGAGGTGGACGTACTCGACGACCTTCGACGAGCGGGTCACGTCGAACCTCGTGAGGTTGCCGCAGAGGGTGCAGCGCCAACGCGTCTCGGCGGTCGGCAGGGGAACCGTCATCGTGACCTGTTCTCTTTCCATCTAGTGTCCGTGACGCGACCGGCATCCCCGGTGCGTGTGGTCCGTAACCCTACGGCCTGGCGGGTACCCGCCGCCCGCGTGTCCACGGCGGCGAGGCGGTCTGGGCGGTTGCGTCCGGTTACGTCATGCTCTGTATTCATGATCCGCAAGTGGAGTGCGTCGATCGTCCGGGCCGGCAGAACGGTCGGCGGGTCGTCTGCGCCGGTGACGTACACCCTGATCACCCTGTGCTGCCTGGCCTTCCTGGCCGGACCCGCCTCGGGCCTGAACCCGGCGTACGGCACGGGCGAGGAGCTGCTCGCCGTGCAGCGGGCCTACTTCCGGCGCTGGGGCGTGATCCCCGCAGAACTGTTCGAAGGGTCCGGGAGAGCGGCCCTCACCCCCGCGACCGCGCTCTTCGTCCACGGCAGCTGGGTCCACCTGCTCGGCAACATGCTCTTCCTCTACGTCTTCGGGGCGATGACCGAGGAGCGGATGGGCCGGGTGCAGTTCACCCTGTTCTATGTCGGCTGCGGCTACCTGGCCCTGCTGGGCTACGCCGTCGCCAACGCGGACTCCGAGCAGTCCCTGGTCGGCGCCTCGGGCGCGATCTCGGCGGTCCTCGGTGCGTTCCTGTACCTGTTCCCCCGGGCCCGGGTGACCAGTCTCCTGCCGTTCCTGTTCTTCCTGCCGGTGCGCTTCCCGGCATGGGTCGTGCTGCCGTTCTGGGCGGCGCTGCAGTGGCTGGCGGCGGGGCGGGCCCCGGACGGGCCGGGGGTGGCCTACCTCGCCCACCTGATCGGCTTCGGTCTGGGCTTCGGCTATGCGTCGGTCCGCTACGGCCGCCCCACCAGCCCTACTAGAGTGAAGGCCGCCCCTGCTCCGGCCCCCGAGGGAGAGAACCAGCCGTGATCACCGCGATCGTCCTCATCAAGACCAGCGTGGACCGGATCCCCGAGATCGCCGAGTCGATCGCGGCGCTGGACAGCGTCAGCGAGGTCTTCTCCGTCACGGGCACCTACGACCTGATCGCGATGGTGCGGGTGAAGGAGCACGAGGACCTGGCCGAGGTCATCCCGGGCCGGATCAGCAAGATCCCCGGGGTGGAGGGGACGGACACACACGTGGCGTTCCGTACGTACTCGCAGCACGACCTGGAAGCGGCGTTCTCGATCGGGCTGGACAACTGAGGCCGTCCCGCCTGCCGGGCCCCGGATGAAGAGTTCTTCATCCGGGCTTCATGCTGTCGCCCGGGTCCCGTCCCGGGGGATCGGGCACATGGTTTTCTCTCGCCGGATGGCGGCCCTGTCCGCCGTCGTGCTGATCCCGCTGGGCATCGCCGCGACCAGCTACGCCCTCGCGGACAGCCCCAAGGCGCCCGAGGTGCCCGCCCCGCGGATGGAGCTGGACCACGGCTCGCCCACGCCCACCTCCACGTCGATCCCACCCCGACGGCCACGCCGTCCGGCGCCACGCCGGGTGACGAGGTGGTCTCGCGGCGGCCCCCGGTGACCGACAGCCCAGCGAGTGACGACGACGACCGCGGCCCGGGCACCGACGACGACGGGCGACGGCATCCTGCCCGCCCCCTGGAGCTGGCCGAGGCCCTGCTGCGGGCGGGCGAACTGCTCACGGACGCCACCGAACGCGCCCTGCGGATGATCGTCCTGGGCAGCCGTCTGCCGGCTCAGGCGGAGGTGTCCGGCACGCAGCGACCGTCCTCGGTGCGGTAGTTCCACTGCGCGCCGTCCGCCACGAGTTCCTTCACCGCCCGCACGAACCGCTCCACATGCTCGTCCGGCGTGCCCGCGCCGAAGCTGACCCGGATGGCGTTCAGCGACTTCTCGCCGGGCGCGGACTCCGGCGACCCGCACTCCCCCTGGGCCTGCGGGTCGCTGCCGAGCAGGGTGCGCAGCAGCGGGTGGGCGCAGAACAGCCCGTCCCGTACGCCGATGCCGTACTCGGCGGACAGGGCGGCGGCGAAGTGGGAGCTGTTCCAGCCCTCGACGACGAAGGAGAGCACGCCGACGCGCGGCGCGTCGTCCCCGAAGAGGGACAGGAACCGCACCTGGGGAACGTCGGCGAGACCCTCCCGCACGGTGCGGACCAGGTACTGCTCACGGGCCGCCAGGGTGTCGAAGCCGGCCTCGGTCAGTGCCGTGCAGGCCGATGCGAGGGCGTAGGCGCCGATGACGTTGGGCGAACCGGCCTCGTGACGGGCGGCGCTGTCGTGCCACTCCACGTCCACTCCCCCGTCCTCCCGCCGGACGACCTTGCGGCTGGCCCCGCCGCCCGCGAGGTACGGATCGGCCGCGCGCAGCCAGTCGGCCCGCCCGGCCAGCACACCCGAGCCGAAGGGCGCGTACAGCTTGTGCCCGGAGAAGGCGACCCAGTCGACGTCGAGGCCGGCGACGGACACCTCGTGGTGCGGGGCCAGCTGCGCGGCGTCCAGCACGATCCGCGCACCGTGGGCGTGCGCGGCCGCCGCGAGCTCCCGTACGGGCCACAGCTCACCGGTCACGTTCGAGGCGCCGGTGACGCACACGAGGGCCGGCCCGTAGGGGTCGCGGTCGGCGAGGGCGCGCTCCAGGGTCTCGACGGCCTCGCGGTGGCTGCGCGGGGCGTCGAGGTAGGTGACCTGGGCACTGCGCCACGGCAGCAGCGAGGCGTGGTGCTCGGTTTCGAAGACGAAGACCCGGCAGTCGGCGGGGAGCGCGGCGGCCAGGAGGTTGAGGGAGTCGGTGGTCGACCGGGTGAACACGACCTGGTCGTCCTCGCGGCAGTCGAGGAACTCCGCGACGGTCCGGCGGGCGTTCTCGAACAGGTCGGTGGAGAGCTGGGAGAGGTACCCGGCGCCGCGGTGGACGCTGCCGTAATAGGGCGCGTAGGCGGCGACGTCGTCCCAGACCCGCTGGAGCGCCGGAGCGCTGGCGGCGTAGTCGAGGGCGGCGTAGGTGACCTCGCCACCGGTCACGAGCGGCACGGTGACATCCCGGCCCAGAACGGGCAGCGGGGCACAAACGGACGGGGTGGCGGCAACGGTGGAGACGGACATGGTGAACTCCCGTGAAGGCAGATGGAATCCGCCCGCGAGCCGGTACGGCTACCAGCGGGGGTGAAGGAAAGAGGGATGCGGAGGCGGGGCTCTGCGGCCCTATCGCATTCGCTGATTCACGGGAGAACTCCTCGAGGACCAGGACCCCTGGCCCCACACTTTTCAAAAGCGTGCGAGGGGTCCGCGCTTGCCACAGACCTCGCTGCCTGCGGCCCGGTCTTCACCCGGGGCACCCCGCCACGGACGGAGGGTTGCCGGACAGTCGGCCGGGGCCTCATGACTGTCACTCATGACCTGGTCAGGAACGTACGCGAAAAGATCGGCGCCCCGCAACCCGAGTCCGGATCGCGGGACGCCGTCCGTGGTTCCCTACCTGTTGCTGGCGGCGACCCAGCGCTCCAGCGTGCGCTTGGCCGCGCCCGAGTCGATCGACTCGGCCGCCTTCACCATCCCGGCGCGGATCTGCTCGGCCAGCGGCGCTCGCGTCGGCTCCAGGGCCACCAGGGCCGCCGCCGAGTTCAGCACCACCGCGTCCCGCACCGGGCCGGTCTCCCCGTCCAGGAGCCGCCGCGCGACCTCCGCGTTGTACGAGGCGTCCGCGCCGCGCAGCGCCTCCACGGGGACCAGTTCGAGGCCCACGTCACGCGGGTCGAAGGCCTCCTCGGTCACCTCACCGTCCCGGACGATCCACACCCGGGAGGTGGCCGTGGTGGTCAGCTCGTCCAGACCGTCGTCGCCCCGGAAGACCAGGGAGGAGTTGCCGCGCTCGGCGAAGACGCCCGCGACGATCGGCGCCATGCGGGGATCCGCGACACCGACGGCCTGGGCGCGGACCCGGGCCGGGTTGGTGAGCGGGCCGAGGGCGTTGAACACCGTGCGGATGCCCAACTGGCCGCGTGCGGCGCCCGCGTGCCGCAGCGCGGGGTGGAACTTCACCGCGAAGCAGAAGGTGATCCCGGCCTCCTCGGCGACCTCCGTGACCCGGTGCAGGGGCAGCTCGAGGTTGACGCCGAGCTTCTCCAGCACGTCGGAGGCCCCGGACGCCGAGGACGCGGCGCGGTTGCCGTGCTTGACGACCTTCGCGCCGGTGCCGGCGACCACGATCGAGGACATCGTGGAGATGTTGACCGTCTTCGCGCCGTCGCCGCCCGTGCCGACGATGTCGACCGTCGCCCCGGGCACCTCGATCACGTTGGCGTGCTCGTACATCGTGCGGACGAGGCCGTTGATCTCCTCGACGGTCTCGCCCTTGGCGCGCAGGGCCACGACGAACCCGGCGATCTGTGCCTCGGTCGCCTCGCCGCGCATGATCCGGTCCATCGCCCAGGCGGTGTCGTCGGCGCTCAGGTGCCTGCCGTCCAGCAGGCCGTTCAACAGCAGGGGCCAGGAGCGGCCCGCCGCGGTGTCGCCTCCAGCGGGGGTCACAGCGCTCATAAGCCGCTCCAGGGTCAGGCGTCCCGCACTACGGGACGAGAGTCTCAACGGGGTCCACCCTATCCAGCCCCGGGCAGGGCGAAGGGCCCCGTCCGTTGAACGGACGGGGCCCTTCTGTGGCGTGGCGAAGCAGTGATCAGTGGTGGCCGTGGCCGCTCGTGATCTCCCGGTACTCCTCGGCGGTGGGCTTCGGGATCTGGGCACCCTCGCCGTAGTAGGCGTCGCTGAGCTTGGCGCGCAGCTTCTCGGAACCCTTCACCTTGCGCTCGACACCGTTCTCGTCGACCGTCGGGCCGATCTCGGCCGGCTTGTACTGCTCGTGCGCCGTGAGCGTGTACATCTGCTCCTGGCTGAGCGGCTCGTGCACCTCGATGAACTCACCGTGCGGCAGGCGCTTGATGATGCCCGACTCGCGGCCGTGCAGCACCTTCTCCTTGTCCCGGCGCTGCAGGCCGAGGCAGATGCGCTTGGTGACGACGAAGGCGATGACCGGTCCGAGGAAGAACCCGATCCGGACGAACCAGGTGACCGCGTTGATCGACAGATGGAAGTGCGTGGCGACGATGTCGTTGCCACCGCCGATCAGCATGATGATGTAGCCGGTCACCCAGGCGACACCGACACCGGTACGGGTCGGGGCGTTGCGCGGCCGGTCCAGGATGTGGTGCTCGCGCTTGTCCCCGGTGACCCACGACTCGATGAACGGGTACAGGGCGATGATCCCGAGGAACACACCGAAGAGCACCAGCGGGATGAACACACCCAGGACGAGCGTGTGGCCCCAGAGGTTGACCTCCCAGCCGGGCATCGCGCGGATGAGACCCTCGGCGAAGCCCATGTACCAGTCGGGCTGGGCACCGGTCGACACCTGGTCGGGACGGTAGGGGCCCAGGACCCAGATCGGGTTGATAGTCGCGATGCCGGCGAGGGCCGAGATGACACCGAAGACCAGGAAGAAGAAGCCTCCGGCCTTGGCCATGTAGACCGGCAGCAGCGGCATGCCGACGACGTTCTTGTTGGTCCGTCCGGGACCCGCGAACTGGGTGTGCTTGTGGTAGAAGACCAGGATCAGGTGGCCGACCACGAGCCCGAGCATGATGCCCGGCAGCAGCAGGATGTGGATCGAGTAGAACCGGGCGACGAAGTCGGTACCCGGGAACTCCCCGCCGAACAGGAACATCGAGATGTACGTGCCCACGATCGGCACGGACAGGATCGCGCCCTGCGTGAAGCGGACACCGGTGCCGGAGAGCAGGTCGTCCGGGAGCGAGTAGCCGGTGAAGCCGGTGAACATGCCCAGGACGAACAGCAGGAAGCCGAACATCCAGTTGATCTCGCGCGGCTTGCGGAACGCGCCGGTGAAGAAGACGCGCATCATGTGCACGAACATGCCGGCGAGGAAGATGATCGCCGCCCAGTGGTGGATCTGCCGGATGAGCAGACCGCCGCGGACGTCGAAGCTGATGTCCAGCGTGGAGGCGAACGCCTCCGACATCAGCTGCCCCTGGAGCGGGACGTAACTGCCGTGGTACTCCACCTCGTTCATCGACGGGTGGAAGAACAGCGTCAGGTACACACCCGTGAGGATGATGATGATGAAGCTGTAGAGGCAGATCTCACCCAGCATGAAGGACCAGTGGTCCGGGAAGATCTTGCGCATGTTGGCCTTGGCCAGGGAGTAGATCCCCAGGCGGCCGTCGGCCCAGTCGGCGACCCGCTCTCCGGCGGGTGCCTTGCGGCGGTCGTCCTTGTTACTCATCCGCGCTCCCAGAAGGCAGGACCGACGGGCTCTTCGAAGTCGCCGAGCGCCTCGAGGTAGCCCTCGTCGTTCACGCCGATGCGCAGCTGCGGCAGGGCGTGACCGGCGGGACCGAAGATCACTCGGGCACCGTCGGACAGGTCGAAGGTGGACTGGTGGCAGGGGCAGAGCACGTGGTGCGTCTGCTGCTCGTACAGGGAGATCGGGCAACCGACGTGGGTGCAGATCTTCGAGTACGCGACGATGCCCTGGTGCGACCACTCGAGCTCGCGCTTGTCCTTGATGTTGTCCGGCTGGATCCGGACGATCATCAGGGCGGCCTTGGCGATCTCGTTCTGGAAGTCGTGGTCGTGCTCCTCCAGGCCCTCGGGCTTGGCGAAGGTCAGCGAACCGACCGCGACGTCGGACGGACGCAGCGGCTCGTTCGTGTTCATGTTGACGAGCAGCTTGCCCTTGGACCACAGCGTGTGGCGGAGCTTGGTGCCGGGCAGCGGACCGAGGTCGCGCAGCAGCACGACGCCGGAGAGGGGCACCAGCGTGAGCGCGCCGAGCATCGTGTTGCGGATCAGCTTGCGGCGGCCGAGCGCAGACTCCTTGGCGCCCTGCTTGAAGTCCGCGAAGACCTTCTCGCGGACCTCGGGCGCCGCCTCGATCGGGTGCCGCTCGTCGGCGACCTCCACGTCGGACATCAGGGTGCGGGCCCAGTGGACGGCGCCCGCGCCGATGCAGAACAGCGCGATGCCGAGCGTCATGCCCAGTGCGAAGTTCAGCGCGCTGATGTGACCGAGCGGGAAGATGAACACCGACTTGTCGACCGGGATCGCCACGAAGGAGGCGATGAAGCCGACCGTCGCCAGCATCGACAGGGTGAACAGGAAGGCGACCGAGCGCTCGGACCGCTTGGCGGCCCGCTCGTCGACGTCCTGGACCCGGTGCTCGTGGGGAGGCAGGCCCGGGTCGGCGAACGGGTGCTTGTCGTCCGCGACGCTCACCGCGCCGTGCCCGTGCTCGTCATGGCCTGCGGACTGCGCGGCAGGCAGGTTCTCTTCTGGAATGTCTTGGCTACTCATGACTTCTTGGCCTTTGCGGTCCGGGCGGCGACCCACACGGCGACGGCGATCAGACCGCCGAGACCGAAGATCCAGCCGAACAGGCCCTCGCTGACCGGCCCGAGGCCACCCAGTTCGAGGCCGCCGGGGCTCTCGGTCTTTTCGCTGTTGACCGCGTCGAGGTACGCGATGATGTCCTTCTTGTTCTTCTCCGACAGCGTGGTGTCGGGGAAGGACGGCATGTTCTGCGGGCCGGTCTGCATGGCCTCGTAGATGTGCTTCGGGGAGACGCCCTCGAGGGTCGGCGCGTACTTGCCGTGCGTCAGCGCGCCGCCCTTGCCGGTGAAGTTGTGGCACTGCGCGCAGTTGGTGCGGAACAGTTCACCGCCCTTGGCGATGTCGGCACCCTCGGGGCCGTACTGCTCCTCCGTCGGGACGGACGGACCGGCGCCCAGCGAGGCGATGTACGCCGCGAGCTGGTCGATCTCGGCCTGCGAGTAGATGTTCTTCTTCTTCGGGACCTGGGGGCCCTGCGAGGTGGCGGCCGGCATACGGCCGGTGGCCACCTGGAAGTCGACGGCCGCTGCGCCCACACCCACCAGGCTCGGCCCGTCGGAGGTGCCCTGACCGCCGGTGCCGTGGCAACTGGCGCAGCCGACCGAGTAGAGCTTCTTGCCCTCCTCGATGGTGAGGGACTGGGCGGTTTCGTCGGCCTGCGCCTGGTCCGCGGGTGCGAACACGGCGTACAGCCCCCCGGTGCATGCCAGCGCGAGGAGTAGGACGACGAGCGCCGCCAACGGGTGGCGTCGTCGTGCGGAGAGCTTTTTCACGGATTACCCCGGTGTCAGGATCTTCTGCGTCGATGCTTCTGGGATGCGCGCTTCGTCGAGCACGCGCGGATGCGGGCCCTGCTACTTGATCATGTAGATCGTGGCGAAGAGACCGATCCAGACGACATCGACGAAGTGCCAGTAATAGGACACGACGATCGCGGCCGTCGCCTGCTCGTGGGTGAACCTCCGGGCCGCGTAGGTCCGGCCCAGGACCAGCAGGAAGGCGATGAGACCGCCTGTCACGTGCAGGCCGTGGAAGCCGGTGGTCAGGTAGAACACCGAGCCGTACGGGTCGGAGGACAGGGACAGGCCCGCGTCCTTGACCAGCTCCGTGTACTCGAAGACCTGGCCGCCGATGAAGATCGCACCCATCACGAACGTGACGATGAACCACATCCGGAGCTTCTTCACGTCACCGCGCTCGGCGGCGAAGACGCCGAGCTGGCAGGTGAGCGAGGAGAGCACCAGGATGGTGGTGTTCGTCGCCGAGAACGGGAAGTTGAGATGGGCAGCCATCTCCTTCCAGTGATCGGGACCCGTCACCGATCGCAGGGTGAAGTACATCGCGAAGAGGGCCGCGAAGAACATCAGCTCGGAACTCAGCCAGATGATGGTTCCGACGCTGGTGAGGTTCGGCCGATTGACCGACGGGTGCGCGTGCCCGGTTTCTACTGTCGTTGCTGTCGCCACGACCGACATTATGTCGGTCGCTTATCCCGCCCTCACTCCGGGGGGTGCCGTTCGGAGTGTCTTCCCCGGTCGTACCGGTGTTGACGTGGTGTTCAAGGGAGTAGCATCCGGCCCAACGGGCCTGTCCTTACGACGCTGACGTCACGGAGGAACAATGCAGCCGACCGCCACGGTGCTGGTCTACAGCGACGACTCCAACACCCGCGAGCAGGTGCGGCTCGCCACGGGACGGAGGCCGGCTCCGGACGTTCCCGTGGTGGAGTTCCTGGAGTGTGCGACTCAGGACGCGGTGCTGAGGGAGCTGGACCGGGGCGGGATCGACGTCTGCGTCCTGGACGGCGAGGCCGTGCCGATGGGGGGCATGGGCCTCTGCCGGCAGATCAAGGACGAGGTGTTCGACTGCCCGCCGGTGCTGCTGCTGATCGGGCGGCCCCAGGACGCGTGGCTGGCGACCTGGAGCCGTGCGGAGGCGGCCGTGACCCTGCCGGTGGAGCCGGTGGAGTTCGCTGCCGCGCTGGCTTCCCTGCTGCGGGACAAGGCGGCTTTGAACGCCTGAGGGCCCGGAGGCCCCTGCTCTAGACGCTCTGCGGCCTCAGGCGGGCCCTGTCGGCCTCCGTGGGGCCGTCCGGGGTGCCGCCGACCAGGGCGCTGCCGGTGCGCCACCTCGCCCAGTCGAGGTTCCAGTCGCCGAAGCCGTTGCCGAAGGGGGCCATCATGTCGCCGCCGGAGTTCACGACCTTGACGATGTCGCCCTCGCGGACGGTGTCGTAGAACCAGGCGGCGTTCTCGGTGCTCATGCCGGTGCAGCCGTGGCTGACGTTGGCGTAGCCCTGGGAGCCGACGGACCAGGGGGCGGCGTGGACGTACTCGCCGCTGTTGGTGACCCGGACCGAGTGGTGCACGACCAGGTCGTAGAAGTCCGAGGCGCCGATGCTGGCGCTGGTCATGCGGACGGTGCCCTCCTTGGCCAGGACGACCTTGACGCCGTTGCGGGTGTCGTAGCCGGGCATGCCCGTGGTGACCGGTATCTGCCGGACGACCTCGTCGTTCTTGTAGACGGTCATCTGGTGGGCGGAGGCGTCCGTGACGGCTATGAGCTTGTCCGCGGTGGTGATGGTCAGCGGCTTGGCCCTGCCGCCCCACATCCGGTCGCCGATCTTGATGCCCTCCAGGTTGCTGCGGACCTGGACGGTGGCCCGGGCGGGCCAGTAGTCCTTGGGGCGGTAGTGGAGCTTCTTGTCGTCCACCCAGTGCCAGGCGCCGTCCGTGGCGGGCGTGGAGGAGACCCTGAGGGCGCGCTCCACGACGGCTCGCTGGGCCTTGTCCTTGACGGGCTGGCTCAGTTCGGCCGTGATGGGCTGTCCGACGCCGTAGGTGCCCTTCTTCGGGCCGAAGGCGACGTCCAGGCGCTTCTTGGTGGTGGGCTTGCCGGTGTCGAAGGTGACGACCTTGCGGCCGGGCGCCCCGTCCTCGTCCTCGGTGCTCACACGGACCGTGTAGCTGGCGTTGGCGGCGAGCGGGGTGGTGCTGTGCCAGCGGCTGCCGTCGGCGGCGAGTTCGCCCGCCACGTAGCGTCCTGAGGCGTCGTGGGCCGTGACGTCCGTGATGCGCCCGTCGGAGTCCTCGACGACTTCCAGGGGCTTGTCCGGGTCGGCCTTCTCGCGGCCCCCGTCGGGGGCGTTGAAGGAGATCTGGTCCGCCGCGTCGTAGGGGCGGGCGGCGAGCGGGTTGCCGTCCGAGCCGCAGGCGGTGAGGCCCGCGCAGAGGGCTGTCACCAGCAGCGTGCAGCTGACGGCGGTGCGGGGGCGGGATATCGCTGTGTGGCTCATGGCCTCACGCTAGGAAGCCGCGTCAACGGCGGCACGCCGAGCGACTCGTACGAGTGAATCGCATTACGGCATGCGCAGGGGCCCGGACGCTCCTCTCGGAGTGTCCGGGCCCCTGGAACGCTCGGCGCGTGTTACTGGGTGCGGTTCTCACCGCGGTAGTACTCGAAGACCCAGCCCCAGACGCCGATCAGGATGATCGGCAGCGAGAAGTACATCAGCCACCAGCCGATGGCGACGGACAGGAAGGCGAGGGCGCCTCCGATGCCCAGGGACAGCGGCTGCCAGCTGTGCGGGCTGAAGAACCCGACCTCGCCGGCGTCGTCCGCGACGTCCGCCTCCTTGTTGTCCTGCGCACCGGCGTCCACCCGCTTGGCCGTGAAGCCCAGGTAGAAGCCGATCATGATGCACAGACCGAAGGCCAGGAAGAGGGCCGTGGTACCGGCCGGCTCCTTCGACCACACGCCATAGACCACAGCCATGGCGAGGACGAAGACGCTCAGCCACATGAACATCTTGCCCTGGATCTTCACTTGCCGGCCTCCTTGCCACCAGCGATGGCCTTCTCGCCGTGACCGGCGTTCTCGAGCTGGTCGAGAGCCGCGATCTCGGGGTGGTGCAGGTCGAATGCCGGGGATTCACTGCGGATCCGCGGCATGGTGATGAAGTTGTGCCGCGGCGGCGGGCAGGAGGTCGCCCACTCCAGGGAGCGGCCGTAGCCCCACGGGTCGTCGACGCCGACCGGCTTGCCGTACTTGGCCGTCTTCCACACGTTGTAGAAGAACGGCAGGATCGACATGCCGAGCAGGAACGAGCTGATCGTCGAGACCGTGTTCAGCGCGGTGAAGCCGTCGGCCGCCAGGTAGTCGGCGTAACGACGCGGCATGCCCTCGGCGCCCAGCCAGTGCTGGACCAGGAACGTGCCGTGGAAGCCGATGAACAGCGTCCAGAAGGTGATCTTGCCGAGGCGCTCGTCCAGCATCTTGCCGGTCCACTTCGGCCACCAGAAGTGGAAGCCGGAGAACATCGCGAACACCACGGTGCCGAAGACGACGTAGTGGAAGTGGGCCACCACGAAGTAGGAGTCGGAGACGTGGAAGTCCATGGGCGGCGAGGCCAGGATGACACCGGTCAGACCACCGAAGGTGAAGGTGATCAGGAAGCCGGTCGCCCAGAGCATCGGTGTCTCGAAGGACAACGAGCCCTTCCACATCGTTCCGATCCAGTTGAAGAACTTCACACCGGTCGGTACTGCGATGAGGAACGTCATGAAGGAGAAGAACGGCAACAGCACGCCGCCGGTGACGTACATGTGGTGCGCCCACACCGTCACGGACAGACCCGCGATCGCGATGGTCGCACCGATCAGACCCGTGTAACCGAACATCGGCTTACGGGAGAAGACCGGGATGACCTCGGAGATGATGCCGAAGAACGGCAGCGCGATGATGTACACCTCTGGATGGCCGAAGAACCAGAAGAGGTGCTGCCACAGCAACGCACCGCCGTTGGCGGAGTCGAAGATGTGGGCGCCGAACTTGCGGTCCGCCTCCAGGGCGAACAGCGCGGCCGCGAGGACCGGGAAGGCCAGCAGGACCAGGACACCGGTCAGCAGCACGTTCCACACGAAGATCGGCATGCGGAACATCGTCATGCCGGGGGCCCGCATGCAGATGATCGTGGTGATGAAGTTGACCGAGCCGAGGATGGTGCCGAAGCCGGAGAAGGCCAGACCCATGATCCACATGTCGGCGCCGATGCCCGGGCTGCGGACGGCGTCCGAGAGCGGGCTGTAGGCGAACCAGCCGAAGTCGGCCGCGCCCTGCGGGGTGAGGAAGCCGGCCACCGCGATGAGCGAGCCGAACAGGTACAGCCAGTAGGCGAACATGTTCAGCCGCGGGAACGCCACGTCGGGCGCGCCGATCTGGAGCGGCATGATCCAGTTGGCGAATCCGGCGAACAGCGGCGTCGCGAACATCAGCAGCATGATCGTGCCGTGCATCGTGAACGCCTGGTTGAACTGCTCGTTCGACATGATCTGCAGACCCGGACGGGCCAGCTCGGCGCGCATGAGCAGCGCCATCACGCCACCGATGACGAAGAACGCGAAAGACGTGGCGAGGTACATCGTGCCGATCGTCTTGTGGTCCGTCGTCGTCAGCCACTTGACCACGACACTGCCGCGGTTCTGGCGCCTGACCGGCAGCTCGTCCTGGTAGTGGGACCCTGCTGCCGCGGCACCCTGGGGTTCGTTGAGGATGCTCACAGGTTGTTCGTCTCCCGGTTCTTCTCGTGGCTCGTCTGCGCGATGCCGGCAGGAACGTAACCGTTCTGCTGCTTGTCCACGAGGTCCTTGAGGTGCTGCTCGTAGCGCTCGGGGGAGACGACCTTCACGTTGAACAGCATCCGAGAGTGGTCGACGCCGCAGAGCTCGGCGCACTTGCCCATGAAGGTGCCCTCCTTGTTGGGGGTCACCTCGAAGGCGTTGGTGTGGCCCGGGATGACGTCCTGCTTCATGAGGAACGGCACCACCCAGAAGGAGTGGATGACGTCACGCGAGGTGAGGACGAAGCGGACCGTCTTGCCCTTGGGCAGCCACAGGGTCGGGCCCGGGTTGCCCGTCTGCGGGTTCCGCGTGCCGGGGGTGCCGCAGTCGTAGACGCCGCCGGCGTTGGCCGGGAAGTCCTTCTTGAACCGGTCCGGGATCGCGTCCAGGTCCTTCGAGGTCTTGGCGTCCCCGGTGGAACCGGCGACCGGCTCGATGTAGTTGAAGCACCAGCTCCACTGGAAGCCGACCACGTTGACCGTGACGTCGGGCTTCTTCTTGAGGCTGAGCAGCTCGGACTCGTCACGAGCGGTGAAGTAGAACAGCACCGAGACGATGATGAGCGGAACCACGGTGTACAGCGCCTCGATGGGCATGTTGTACCGGGTCTGCGGGGGAACTTCGACCTTGGTGCGGCTGCGCCGGTGGAAGAAAGCACTCCACAGGATCAGACCCCACACCAGCACGCCGACGGCGAGCGCAGCCGCCCAGGACCCCTGCCACAGGGAGAGGATCCGCGGAGCCTCTTCCGTGGTCGGGGTGGGCATACCAAGGCGGGGGAAGTCTTCCCAGTTGTACGAGCAACCGGTGGCTGTCGCCAAGACCAGGCCCGCGGTCAGTGCCTGCAGCAGCTTCCGCCGCATCGGGCGCCGCGGCGAGCGGTCGGAGCCGTTGGGACTCACGTAGCGCCTTCCCGAGAGTCTCGCCCGCGCGGATCGGCTGCGGCCTGGCCTTCTCGCTGGTCGGTCGCGGCCCTGCGTCGGGCAGGGGTTTGGATGTTTATGCGGACCAAACCCTAGCCGACGCCCTCCGGGGGTTCTCGGGGAGGGGTGCCTACTCACCCAGGTGGTTCGCTGAATTGGCGGCTGCGGGCCGTTTGTGGCTGTTCGCGCAGTTCCCCGCGCCCCTGAGGTCCGCCTCCCCCGGGGACGTTCTAGCGTTGCTGTGTGGCCTACTTCGATGCTGCTTCCAGTGCTCCTCTCCATCCCGTCGCCCGGCAGGCCCTGCTGGCCTCGTTCGACGAGGGGTGGGCGGATCCCGCGCGTCTGTACAGGGAAGGGCGGCGGGCCCGGGTGCTGCTGGACGCGGCGCGGGAGGCCGCTGCCGAGGCGGTGGGATGCCGGCCGGACGAACTGACCTTCACCTCGTCCGGAACCCGTGCCGTGCACACCGGGATTGCCGGGGCGCTGGCCGGGCGGAGGCGGATCGGGCGTCACCTGATCGTGTCCGCGGTCGAACACTCCTCTGTACTGCATTCGGCGGAGCTCCTGGAGGCGGCCGGGGGGAGCGTCACCCAGGTCGCCGTGGACCGCACCGGGTTGGTGGACCCCGTGGTCTACGGGGACGCCCTGCGCGAGGACACCGCACTGGCGTGTCTGCAGTCCGCCAACCACGAGGTCGGGACCGAGCAGCCCGTCGCGGCGGTGGCCGAGGTGTGCCGGGAGACCGGGGTGCCGTTGCTGGTGGACGCGGCGCAGTCGCTGGGGTGGGGGCCGGTGGACGGGGGCTGGTCGCTGCTGACGGCCAGTGCCCACAAGTGGGGCGGGCCGTCCGGGGTCGGGCTGCTCGTGGTCCGCAAGGGGGTGCGGTTCGCGGCGCAAGGCCCGGTGGACGAGCGGGAGTCGGGTCGGGCGCCCGGTTTCGAGAACATCCCGGCGATCGTGGCGGCGGCCGCGTCGCTGCGGGCCGTGCGGGCGGAGGCGGCCGAGGAGGCCGTGCGCCTGCGGGAGCTGACGGACCGGATCCGGGCGAGGGTGCCGCGGCTGGTGCCCGACGTCGAGGTCGTCGGCGATCCGGTGCGCCGGCTGCCCGGGCTCGTCACCTTCTCCTGCCTCTACGTCGACGGGGAGGCGCTGCTGCACGAGCTGGACCGGGAGGGCTTCTCGGTCTCGTCCGGCTCGTCCTGCACGAGCAGCACGCTGACGCCGAGCCATGTGCTGCGGGCGATGGGCGTGCTGAGTGAGGGAAATGTGCGGGTTTCGCTGCCGCTCGGGGCGGCCGAGGAGGAGGTGGAGAGGTTCCTGGCCGTCCTTCCCCGGGCCGTGACGGCGGTGCGGGAGAAGCTGGGGGCTCCGGTTTCGGAGACGGTGGTACGGGAGGCCGACGTGCTCGTCGTGGACTCCCTGGGCAAGAGGTGCCCGATCCCGGTCATCGAACTCGCCAAGGTCATCGGCGACGTGCCGGTGGGCGGCCTGGTCCGGGTGCTGTCGGACGACGAGGCGGCCCGCCTGGACATCCCGGCGTGGTGCGAGATGCGGGGCCAGGAGTACGTCGGCGCGGAGAAGGCGGAACAGGGAACGGCGTACGTGGTCCGCCGGGTGAGCTGACCGACCCTCTCCTCGGGGGCGCGGGGCTGTGTCGACATGCGGCTGCCGCCGCGGGCGCGATCAGCCCCCGCACCCCCGCGGACGGCGGATCAGCCCAGATGCCCCCGGACCTCTTCCGCGGCCTCGTCCCCGTAGGCCTTGGTGAACCGCTCCATGAAGTGCCCGCGCCGCAGCTGGTACTCCTGTGTGCCCACCGTCTCGATGACGAGGGTCGCCAGCATGCAGCCGACCTGTGCGGCGCGCTCCAGGGAGACGCCCCAGGCCAGGCCCGAGAGGAAGCCGGCGCGGAAGGCGTCGCCGACACCCGTCGGGTCGGCCTTGCGCTCCTCGTCCGGCGTGCCGACCTCGATCGGGTCCTCGCCGGCCCGCTCGATGCGCACGCCGCGCGCGCCGAGGGTGGTCACCCGGTGGCCCACACGGGACAGAATCTCCGCGTCGCTCCAGCCGGTCTTGGTCTCGATGAGGCCCTTCTCGTACTCGTTGGAGAAGAGGTACGTCGCCCCGTCCAGCAGGATGCGGATCTCCTCGCCGTCCATCCGGGCGATCTGCTGGGAGAAGTCGGCGGCGAACGGGATGGACCGGGAGCGGCACTCCTCGGTGTGGCGGAGCATCGCCTCCGGGTCGTCTGCGCCGATGGAGACCAGGTCGAGACCGCCGACGCGGTCGGCGACGGTCTTCAGCTCGATGAGGCGGGCCTCGCTCATGGCGCCGGTGTAGAAGGAGCCGATCTGGTTGTGGTCGGCGTCGGTCGTGCACACGAAGCGGGCGGTGTGCAGCGTGTCGGAGATCCGGACGGAGTCGGTGTCGACTCCGTGCCGCTCCAGCCAGGCGCGGTACTCGTCGAAGTCCGCGCCCGCGGCGCCGACCAGGATCGGCCGGGTGCCGAGCTGCCCCATGCCGAACGCGATGTTCGCGGCGACGCCGCCGCGGCGGACGTCGAGCTGGTCGACCAGGAACGACAGCGAGACCGTGTGCAGCTGGTCCGCTACGAACTGGTCGGCGAAGCGGCCGGGGAAGGTCATGAGGTGGTCGGTGGCGATGGAGCCGGAGACTGCGATGCGCACGGCGTGGACTCTCCTGAGGGAGGCGGACCTTGACGGTTCACGCTATCGGGTGGGCGGGGCGGCTCTGAAGGCATCGAAACTACCCGATAGTAGATCTTTCTCGGTGACCACGACCGTGCATACGGTGCCGGTATGACGAACCTCAAGGTCCACGCCCCCGTTCCGGTCGATCTGGAGGGTGATCTGGCGTCGCTGCCGGGTGACGGGGCACGGATGGCTCCGCACTGGGCGGTCCCCCGGATCGCTGCGCGGCCGGTCTCCCCGGCTCTGATCCACGGCGTGTCGGTTCCCCCGGCATCGGCGCGGCTGCTCGACGCCATGGAGGACTACGGGGACTGAACGGCGCACTCGCGGGAACCGTGTGCTCCCCCGCTGCGTCCCATCGCTGTCCCCCGTAAAGGGGAGGCGGGATACGACCCACCAGCGGGCCCGTATGTGACGGGCCGGGTCCCATGGGACAGCTGTGCAGCCGAAGGAGCGATGCGGTGAACACCGAGCGACCCGACAACGACGACGACGCCAGGGAAGCGGGCACCGACGCCGACGCCCCGGAGGTCGGGGAGCCGGGTACGGCGGACGCCGGATCCTCGGCGGACGCCGGCACCTCGGCGAAGGCCGGGGTGTCGCCGGAGGCCGCTGAGCCCGAAGAGGTCGAAGAGACCGCCGAGGCTTCCGAGGCGCCCGGTGAGGACACGCCGGCTCCTGAGCCGCCGAAGACGGGCGCGGGCAGGGACGCCGAGCCGGCCGCCGAGGGCGGGGACGCTGAACCGCCGGCCGAGGCTCCGGTTGCGCCGGAGACCTCCGGGACGCGTGCCCTCGAGAACGCCTCCGAACCCGGTGCGTCCGAGGACCGGCAGGCCGACGCCGAGCCCCCGGACGCGACCCCGGAAACGGCCGGCGACCTCCCCCGCGACGAAGGCGATGTCCGTGACGTACGCGACCCACGCGATGTGCGTGACGTTCGCGACGAAGAGGATCTGGTCCGTCACGACGGTGGCCGCCCTCGTACGCCCGCGATCATCGCCTCCGTCGCCGCCGCCGTGCTGTTGATCGGCGGTGGCGGGGCCTGGCTCGCCTCCAACGCGTCGAGCGGGTCGGGCGGCGGTGCGACCTCCGGCGCGCCCGGTGGGGACGGCACTCCCCCGCAGCTCGCGCTCGACGGCTACTCGGAGTCCACGGCGGGCGGCGGCAACGGCATCGCGCCCGGCGAGCCCAACCCCTACGGCGCCACCTACCGGGTCGGCGGCCCCCTGCCGGCCGGCCCGGGCAAGGCTCCGGTGTACCGGGCGCAGGGCGAGGTCACCCAGGCGGACGTGGCCCGGCTGGCGAAGGCCCTCGGGGTCGAGGGGACGCCGGTGGCCCAGGGCGAGGCCTGGAAGATCGGGGGTCAGGACGGGTCCGGGCCGAGCCTCCAGGTGAACAAGCAGGCCCCGGGGTCCTGGACGTTCAGCCGCTACGCCCCGGGCACCGACAACTGCAAGGGCGACACCTGCACCGCCCCGCAGTCCGGTGGTGGCACACCGGTGAGCGAGGAGGTGGCCGAGAAGGCCGCGACGCCCGTGCTGAAGGTGGTGGGTCAGGACGACGCGAAGCGCGACGCGAGCCAGGTCATGGGGGCCCAGCGGGTGGTGAACGCCACTCCCGAGGTCGGCGGACTGCCCACGCACGGCTGGACGACCGGCATCACCGTCGGCTCGGACGGCGAGGTCGTCGGCGGCAGCGGTCAGCTGAAGACGCCGGTGAAGGGTGACACGTACCCGGTGGTCGGCGCCGAGAAGGCGCTGGAGCTGATGAACGGGCAGCCGAAGAACGACCACCGGATGGGCGTCGGCGGCTGCGCGAGCCCCGTGCCGCTGAAGGACCGGCTGGAGCAGCCCTGCGAGCAGCCGTCGAGCGGTGCCTCCGGGCAGGACACGGTGACGGTCGAGAAGGCGGTGTTCGGGCTGGCCGCGCACGTCGTGGACGGGCGGCAGGGGCTGGTGCCGTCCTGGCTGTTCGAGGTGACGGCGCCGGGCGCGGAGGACCCGTTCACGGTGACGTACCCGGCGGTGGAGCCGAAGTACCTGGCCTCCCCCGAGCCGAGCGAGCCGAGTGACCGGCCGACGGCGGCTCCCGGGCCGCGCGAGGTGAAGGTGGACGGTTACCGGGCCGAGGGCTCGGAGCTGACGGTGACCTTCACGGGCGGGGTGTGCGCCGACTACGACGTGAAGGCGAGCGAGAAAGGCGACGAGGTGACGGTCTCCGTGACGTCGACGCCGTGGCCGGACAAGGTCTGCGTCATGATCGCCAAGCAGTTCCAGGAGACCGTGCAGCTGGACGAGCCGCTCGGTGACCGGGCCGTCGTGAACGCGGACGGCAAGGCGGTGCCGCTGGCCAAGGAAGGTGCGCGGCTGCCGGCTCCCCCGACGCGGGAGCGGTAGGAGCGGCCACGCAGCGCGAAGGCGGCGGCCCCGTCGGAGGGGGCCGCCGCCTTCGTCGTGTCCGCGGCCGCCGGGGGCGGCTCGGCCGGCTCAGCTGAAGGAGTCGCCGCAGGCGCAGGAGCCCGTCGCGTTCGGGTTGTCGATGGTGAAGCCCTGCTTCTCGATGGTGTCCACGAAGTCGATCGTGGCACCACCCAGGTACGGGGCGCTCATGCGGTCGGTGACGACCTTCACACCGTCGAAGTCCTTCTCGACGTCGCCGTCGAGGGCACGCTCGTCGAAGAAGAGCTGGTAGCGGAGGCCGGAGCAGCCGCCGGGCTGGACGGCGACGCGCAGCGCGAGGTCTTCGCGGCCTTCCTGGTCGAGCAGCGCCTTGACCTTGGACGCGGCGGCGTCGGTCAGGATGATGCCGTCGGTGACGGTGCTGGTCTCGTCCGATACGGACATCTACATCTCTCCCGGGTTGTACGGAGACTGCTTGCCGACGGTTGCAACCGGCGGGGCCGCGGATTCATTCCGGGCCGGGCGCTCGATCTCGGCTCCTTTTCATGCTCGCACACGCGCCCGGAACCGGAAAACAGCTCTTTCCGGGTCTTCTCGGGAATGAACTGGGGCTCACCGGGATTCACGTCACACCGACGCTATGGCCGTCGTCAAAGTGACGTGAAGCGGTTATGATAGATAGCGTCAAATCGACGAAAAGTCGCAGAAACAGAAAGGGTGCGTGTCGTGACCACCGCCCAGACCCAGGAGCTCGACGTACAGCCGACGCCCCTCGCCCTGCTGCTCCTCGGCCGTGAGGCCGACCCGAAGAGCGAGCGCGGTGTGGAGTGTCCCGGCGACCTGCCCTCGCCGTCCGACCCGGACCTGGTGGAGCGCGCCCGCAAGGCGAAGGAGAAGCTCGGGGACAAGGTCTTCGTGCTCGGCCACCACTACCAGCGCGACGAGGTCATCCAGTTCGCCGACGTGACGGGTGACTCGTTCAAGCTGGCCCGGGACGCGGCCGCCCGCCCCGAGGCCGAGTACATCGTGTTCTGCGGCGTGCACTTCATGGCGGAGTCGGCCGACATCCTGACGTCCGACGACCAGAAGGTCGTGCTGCCCGACCTCGCCGCCGGCTGCTCGATGGCCGACATGGCGACGGCCGAGCAGGTCGCCGAGTGCTGGGACGTGCTGACCGAGGCCGGGATAGCCGAGCAGGTCGTGCCCGTCTCGTACATGAACTCCTCCGCCGACATCAAGGCGTTCACCGGCAAGCACGGGGGCACGATCTGCACCTCGTCCAACGCCAAGCGGGCCCTGGACTGGGCCTTCGAGCAGGGCGAGAAGGTGCTCTTCCTGCCGGACCAGCACCTGGGCCGCAACACCGCCGTGCGCGACATGGGCATGTCCCTGGAGGACTGCGTCCTCTACAACCCGCACAAGCCGAACGGCGGACTGACCGCCGACGAGCTGCGCGCGGCGAAGATGATCCTGTGGCGCGGCCACTGCTCGGTGCACGGCCGCTTCAGCCTGGACTCGGTGAACGACGTGCGCGAGCGCATCCCGGGCGTGAACGTCCTGGTCCACCCCGAGTGCAAGCACGAGGTCGTGGCCGCGGCGGACCACGTCGGTTCGACGGAGTACATCATCAAGGCGCTGGAGGCCGCGCCGGCCGGCTCGAAATGGGCCATCGGCACGGAGCTGAACCTGGTCCGCCGCCTGGCGAACCGTTTCGCGCCCGAGGGCAAGGAGATCGTCTTCCTCGACAAGACGGTCTGCTTCTGCTCGACCATGAACCGCATCGACCTCCCCCACCTGGTCTGGACCCTGGAGTCGCTGGCCGAGGGCAACCTCGTCAACCGCATCGAGGTGGACAAGGAGACGGAGGCCTTCGCGAAGCTGGCCCTGGAGCGGATGCTGGCGCTGCCGTAGCCGCCCCGCCCCACGTCACCCCGAGCGCGGTTCGCGCTCGGGGTGCGCGGGGTCGAGGCTGAAGACGCTGCCGCCGGGGGTGGTCGCGACCAGGGCGCCTTCGAGCAGCCGCACCCGGGTGGCGCCCCAGTCGGTGGCGTTGCTCTGGGCCCTCGGCTGCGTCTGCCACAGCAGAGCGCCCCTCTTCGCGTCGAGCGCCCCGACGCGGCCGCTGGCACTGGCGAGGTACACAGCCCGGGTCCGCGGGTCGTAGGTCGCCTCGCCCGGCTGTTCCAGGCTGGTCGAGGTCTGCCACAGCGGCCTGCCCGTGCGGGCCGACACGGCGGTGATCCGTCCGCTGGCGGTGGCGAACCACAGGGTGCCGTCCGCCAGCGTCACCTCGCCCTCGTACTCCTCGGCCAGCTGTGTCGTGCTCTGCGCACCGCTGCCGGGGTCCACCAGCCGGATGCCCGCATACGGCGCGTCCTGCCCCATGAGGACGTTCCCGTCCTCGTCCTGGGTCAGTTCCAGGAACAGGAGGCGGCCGTCGAAGGCGCCGAGCAGCCCGGCGTGGCTCGGTACGCTCAGCCGGCGCGCCGGGCCGTCGGCCGGGTGAAGCTCCATGACGAGACCTTCCTCCGGCCCCTCCTCCGGGCTGCATTGCAGCCACAGCCTCCCGGCGGCCTCCGTGACCCCGCAGAAGTGCTTCGCGGGCAGCCGTTCCTTCCAGCGCGGGGCGCCGGTGCGGACCGAGCGGGCCGTCATCGACGTGCCGTCGCCCTCCGGGAGCACGACGACGTCGCCGGAGAAGGCCACCTCCGTCCACTGGTCGTTCACCGCGCGGTCCCAGAGCCGGTCACCGGTGCCGGTGTCGAACGCGAAGACCCGGGTCGCCCCTTCGCCCGGGGGCTCCTGCCGCACCAGTACCGCGTCGTCGTGGACGCCGAGGATCACGAATCTGGAGAAGTCGTCGCCGCTGACGGACGCCGCCGGGCCTGCGCGCCAGACGGTCTCGCCCGTCCTCCCGTCCAGGCGGACGGGGAGGATCCCGTCGCCCGCGCAGTAGACGGCCCCCTCGTACGTCCGGCACTCCGGCCCGCCCCGCGACCCGCCGGCCCGCGGCTGCTGCGTCGTGCGCACACCGCGGCCGGCCCTCTCGTACACGGTCGTCTGCCAGGCCTTCCAGCCGGCCGGCGGTGCCGCCCAGCGGGAGTTCGCGGACGGTGAGGTGTCCTGCCGGTCAGCGCTGCGCGCCCAGCCGGGGCCGAGCGTCAGATAGGCCGTCAGGGCGAGGACGGCGGTGCCGACCGTGCCCGTCGCGGCGAGCAGCGGGCGGAAGCGGCGTCGGGGGCGGCTCGGGGGCGGCGGGTCCGCCACGGTCGCGGGATGGGCGGGCCCGGCGGCCGGGAGCCGGTCCGCGCGCAGGGTCACGGTGGCCGGGTCGCCGTCCGTCGGCTCGGGCAGGGCGGCCGCCAGATCCCGGGCCAGCTCGTCGAGTCCGGGCCGGTCCGCGGCCTCCTTGGACAGGCAGCGCTCCAGCAGCCCGCGCAGCGGCCCGCCGACGCCGTCCAGCACGGGTTCGTCGTGCACCACGCGGTACGCCGTCAGATAGGGGCTGTCCGCGTCGAAGGGGCCGCGCCCGGTGACGGCGTACACCAGCAGTGCCCCGAGTGAGAAGACGTCCGACGCCGGGCCGACCGCGCGGGCGTCGACGAGCTGTTCCGGTGACATGAAGGGCGGCGTGCCGATCATCTGACCGGTCTCGGTCAGCGTCTGGTGGTTCTCCGCCGCGCGGGAGATGCCGAAGTCGATGACACGCGGGCCGTCTTCGGCCAGCAGGACGTTGGCCGGCTTCAGGTCCCGGTGCACCACCCCCGCCCGGTGGATGTCGTGCAGGGCCTCCACCAGGCCCAGGGCCAGCCCGCGCAGTTCGGCCTCCGGCAGGGCGCCCCGGTCGCGGATCCGCCGGGCGAGCGAGGGTCCGGGCACGTACTGGGTCGCCATCCAGGGCCGCGCCGCCTCGGGGTCCGCGTCCAGCACCGGTGCCGTGAAGGCTCCGCTGACCTTGCGCACCGCGGCGATCTCCTGCCGGAACCGGGCCCGGAAGACGGCGTCCGCGGCGTACTGGGCATGGACGACCTTGAGGGCCACGTCGCGGCCCGAACGCGCTCTGGCCCGGAAGACCACGCCCATGCCTCCGGCCCCGAGCCGGTCGAGCAGCCTGTAGCCGCCGACCGACCTCGGGTCGTCGCTGTGCAGCGGCACGCCCCAATCCCCTTCCCCCGTAAAGCCGTTCGAGGGCCACAGGATACGGAACGGGACAAGGCGGCGGCCGGGCACGGGACGGGGAGGTCCGGTGCCCGGCCGCCGCCGGGTCAGGCCGTCACGCGCTCGCGTGCTCCGGCTCCGTCGCGTCCGTGTGCTGGGCCGGGAGGCCCTTCTTCGCGGCGCGCTTCTTCGCCCGGCGCTCCTTGCGGAGCTCGACCATCGCGTAGAGCGTCGGGACGAGCAGCAGCGTCAGCAGTGTCGACGTGACCAGACCGCCGATCACGACCACGGCCAGCGGCTGGGCGATGAAGCCGCCCTCGCCGGTGATGCCGAGGGCCATCGGCAGCAGGGCGAAGATCGTCGCCAGGGCGGTCATGAGGATCGGGCGCAGCCGGTGCCGGCCGCCCTCGATCACCGCCTCGACGACGCCATGGCCCTGCTTGCGGTACTGGTTGATCAGGTCGATCAGCACGATCGCGTTCGTCACCACGATGCCGATCAGCATCAGCATGCCGATCATGGCCGGGACGCCCATCGGGGTGCCGGTGGCGACCAGCAGGCCGATCGCGCCGGTGGCGGCGAACGGGATGGAGACCAGCAGGATCAGCGGCTGGACCAGCGACCGGAAGGTGCCGACCAGCAGCATGAAGACGATCGCGATGGCCGCCAGCATCGCCAGGCCCAGGTTGACGAACGCCTCGTCCTGGTCCTCGGAGACACCGCCGATCGACGCCGTGGCGCCGTCCGGGAGCTTCAGCGCGCTGATCTTCGACTGGAGCTGGGTGCTGACCGCGCCGGTGTTGTCGCCGGTCGGCTTCGCGGTGACGGTGGCCGCGCGCTGGCCGTCGATGCGGGTCATGGAGACCGGACCGTCGACCACCTCGACGGTGGCGATGTCGCCGAGCCTCACCGTGCCGCCCAGGCGCAGGTCCTGAAGCTGCTTCAGGGTCTTGGCGGGCTTCGCCGAGCGGATGACGACGTCGCGCTCGGTGTCGTCCAGGACCGCCTGGGCCGCGGTGGTGCCGCGGACGGCCTGGGCGACGGCGCCGCCGAGGGTCTGGTCGTTGAAACCGGCCGCGGCCGCCTTGTCGTTGGCCTTCACCGAGATGCGTGGCACGCTCTGCGACAGGTCGCTGCTGACGTCCGTGACGTCGTCGAGCGAGGCGACCGTCCTGCGGACCTCCTCGGACGCCGTACGCAGCACGTCGGCGTCGGCGGCCTTGACCACGACACTGAGGTCCTGGGCGCCGAATCCGTCGCCGGCGGTGATGGTGGTCGTGCCGATGCCCTTCAGCCCGGCCAGGCCCTTCTCGATGCCGTCCTGGACGTCCTCGGCCGACGCCGAGTCCTCCAGCATCACCTGGTACGAGGCCTGGTTGGTGTCCGTGCCGCCGCCGAAGGCGGCCATGAAGCCGGACGACCCGATGGTGACCTGGTAGTCCTTCACGCCCTCGGTGTCGCCCAGCAGCCGCTCGACCTTCGCCGCCTGGGCGTCGGTCGCCGCCAGGCTGGTGCCGGGCTTCAGCTCCTGCTTGACGGTGAGGACCTCGACCTCGCCCTGGTCGAAGAAGTTCGTCTTCAGCAGCGACGCCATGGCGGACGTGCCGACCAGCACGACGATCGCGAGGGCCACACTGGTGAGACGGCGCCGGGTCGCGAACCGCAGGACCGGGACGTAGACGCGCTGGAGGCGGCTCCTGGCCTCCTTCTCCTCGGCGAGCCGGCGGGCCTCGGCCGCGTCCTCGGGGGTGCCCTTGGGCGGGCGCAGGAACCAGTACGACAGGACCGGCACGACCGTCAGGGAGACCAGGAGGGACGCCAGCAGCGCGGCCGTCACGGTCAGGCTGAACGAGCCGAACAGCTCGCCCACCATGCCGCCGACCAGGCCGATCGGCAGGAACACCGCGACCGTGGTGAGCGTCGAGGACGTCACCGCGCCCGCGACCTCGCGAACGGCCTGGAGGATCGCCGAGTGGCGCTCCTCGCCGTAGCCGAGGTGGCGCTTGATGTTCTCCAGGACCACGATCGAGTCGTCGACGACCCGGCCGATGGCGATGGTCAGGGCGCCCAGGGTGAGGACGTTCAGCGACAGGTCGCGCGTCCACAGCACGATCAGGGCGAGGACCACGGACAGCGGGATGGACACCGCGGTCACGAGGGTCGAGCGGACCGAGGCCAGGAAGACCAGGATCACCAGGACGGCGAAGAGCAGACCGAGCGCGCCCTCGGTGGTCAGGCCCTTGATGGACTTCGAGACCGCCGGGCCCTGGTCGCTGACGACCGTGAGGGTGGCGCCCGAACCGAGGTCCTCGCGCAGGTCCGGGAGCTTGTCCTGGACGGCGTCGGAAATGGCGACCGCGCTGCCGTCGCGGTCCATGGTGACGGCGACGGCGAGGCTGGGCCTGCCGTCGGTACGGGTGATGGAGTCGGCCGGAGCCTCCTGCTGCTTCACCCTGGCCACGTCGCCGAGGCGCACCGGCTTGCCCTTGCCGGGCTCTCCCGTGACCATCAGGTCCTGGATCTGCTGCAGCGAGGTGAGACCGCCGCCGACCTGGACGGTGCGGTTGGCGCCGCCCTCGTCGAAGGAGCCGGCCGGGACGGTCGCGCCGCCCGCCTTGAGCGCCTCGGAGAGGGACAGCGAGGTCAGCCCCGCCTTGGCGAGCTTCGCGTCGTCGGGCGTGACGGTGACCTGGACGTCCCGGACCCCGTCGACGGTGACCTGGCCGACGCCGTCGATGCTCTTCAGGTCCGGCACGACGGTCTTGTCGAGCTGGTCGGCCAGGGCCTGCTGGTCCCGGCCGGAGGTGACGGCGAGGACGACGGTGGGGATGTCGTCCGTGGAACCGGCGACGACCTGCGGGTCGACATCGTCCGGGAGCTGGACGCGGGCCCGGTTGACGGCCTGCTGGACGTCGGCGACCAGCTGCTCGGTGTCGTTGCCGTAGTCGAAGGACGCCATGATCACGGCGTTGCCCTCGCCGGCGGTGGAGGTGACGCCGCTGATGCCGTCGACGGCTTCGAGGGCGTCCTCGATGGGTTCGACGACCTGCTTCTCGACCACGTCCGGGGACGCGCCCGGGTACGGCGCCAGTACGGACACCATGGGCAGTTCGATGGCGGGCAGCAGCTGCTGCTTGAGCTGGGGTATCGCGATCGCCCCGAAGACGAGCGCGATGATCGACATCAGCCCGATCAAGGCCCGTTGCGCGAGGCTGAACCTGGACAGCCAGGACATGGGTGAGGGTCTCTCTTCTGTTGGGCGGCAGAAGCGGCAGCGGACGCGCAGACAGCGCCCCCCTACACCCTGAGCCATGCGGGAACCGGGTTCCGTAGCCCCCAGGTCCACATCCTTACGCGGCGCATACTCCGGCCGCAGTACAGCCGCGTCGAGCTCACTCCACCCTTGGACGTACCAGACCCGATTCGTACGCGGTGACGACGAGCTGGGCGCGGTCCCGGGCGCCCAGCTTGGCCATGGCCCGGTTGACGTGCGTCTTCACGGTCAGCGGACTCACTTCGAGGCGCTCGGCGATCTCGTCGTTGGAGTGCCCGCCGGCGACCTGGACCAGCACTTCGCGCTCCCGGACGGTGAGCGAGTCGAGCCGTTCGCCGCGGGCCGGGTCGCGGTCGCCGTCGGCCGGGTCGTCCGTGGCGAGGAACCGGGCGATCAGGCCGGTGGTGGCCGCCGGGGAGAGCAGGGCCTGGCCGCCGGCCGCGATACGGATGGCGGTCAGCAGTTCCTCCGGCTCGGAGCCCTTGCCGAGGAAGCCGGAGGCGCCCGCCCGCAGCGACTGCACGACGTAGTCGTCGACCTCGAACGTCGTGAGGATGACCACCCGGACGTCGGAGAGGTCGGGGTCGGCGCTGATCATGCGGGTCGCGGCGAGACCGTCGGTGCCGGGCATGCGGATGTCCATGAGCACGACGTCGGCGCGCTGCTCCTTCGTCAGCCGGACCGCTTCCGCGCCGTCGGAGGCCTCGCCGACCACCTCCATGTCGGGCTCGGAGTCGACGAGCACGCGAAAGGCGCTGCGCAGCAGCGCCTGGTCGTCGGCGAGCAGGACACGGATGGTCATGCGGGGTCCTCCCCGGTCGGTGTGCGGCTCTTGAGCGGCAGGATCGCATGGACGCGGAAGCCGCCGCCGTAGCGGGGACCGGTGGTGAGGGTGCCGCGCAGGGCGCTGACGCGCTCGCGCATGCCGAGCAGTCCGTGGCCGCCGCCGTCCTGGGTCTCGTTCTCGCCGCTGCCGTCGTCGAGCACGGTGATCTCGATGTTCGGTCCGACGCGTACGACGCTGACCTCGGCCTTGGCCTGGGGCCCGGCGTGCTTCTGCACGTTGGTGAGGGCCTCCTGGATGATCCGGTAGGCGGCCAGGTCGACGGCGGCGGGGAGGGTGGTGCCCTGGTCTGCCCGGGCGACCTCGACGTGCAGTCCGGCGCTGCGGAAGGTGCCGGTGAGTTCGTCGAGGCGGTCCAGGCCCGGAGCGGGTTCGGTGGGGGCCTCCGGGTCGCCGGACTGCCGGAGCAGGCCGACGGTGGCGCGGAGCTCGTTGAGCGCGGAGCGGCTGGCCTCGCGGACGTGCCCGAGTGCCTCCTTGGCCTGGTCGGGCCGCTTGTCCATGACGTGGGCGGCGACCCCGGCCTGCACGTTGACCAGGGCGATGTGGTGGGCGACCACGTCGTGCAGGTCCCGGGCGATGCGCAGGCGTTCCTCGGCGACCCTGCGGCGGGCCTCCTCCTCGCGGGTGCGCTCGGCCCGTTCCGCGCGTTCCCGGATGGCCTGGACGAAGGCGCGGCGGCTGCGGACGGCGTCACCGGCGGTGGCGCCGATACCGGTCCAGGCGAAGATGCCGAGGTTCTCCTGGGCGTACCAGGGCAGCGGCCCGGCGGCCATGGCGGTGCCGGTCAGCACGGTCATCGTGAGCAGGCCGACCCGCCAGGTGGTGGGGCGGTCGGTGGTGGAGGCGACGGTGTAGAGGGCGATCACCGCGGACATCGCGACGGGGGTGCGGGGGTCGCCGGTGAGGGACTCGATGACGGACAGCGTGCCCGTGAGGGCGAGGACCGCCATGGGGGCGCGGCGGCGGAAGACCAGGGCCACCGCGCCGAGGGTCATGAGGAGGAGGCTGAGGAGATCGGGGGTGCGCAGGACCCAGCTGACGCTGTCGCGGTGCCGGGGTTCCACGAACGACCCGGCGACCATGCAGACCAGGACGGCGGCGGCGAGGACGGCGTCCATGGCCAGGGGGTGCGCCTTGGCCTGACATCGGGCCCGCGCGAGGGTGCTCACGGCTGTTTACGGTAGCCGGGCGGGGGGCGGTGCCCCCAGCCCCCTGTCGGCCCGCCCATGGGTGCCCGGTCTCAGCCCGGAATCAAGCCGTCGTCGCTGAGGAGCTCCCGGACTTCCTCCAACGTCGCGTCGGGAGACGGCAGGATCAGTTCCGACGGCTCCAGGGAGTCGTCCGGTAGGGGGTCGCCCAGGTCGCGGACCCGGGCCAGGAGGGCCTGGAGGGTGCGGCGGAAGCCGGGACCGTCGCCGTTCTCCATTTCCGACAGGAGTTCGTCGTCCAGCTTGTTCAGCTCGGCGAGGTGGCCGTCGGCCAGGCTCACCTGGCCCTCCCCCATGATCCGTACGATCATGTCGCCCTCCTAGGCGTGGACCCCTACTGCTTGTCGAAGCGCGGAGTGTCCTGCGGCTGCTGCTGGGACTGCTGCCCGTTCGCGCCGCCCTCGATGGCCTGCTGCCCGCTGCCCGAGCCTCCGGCCAGTTCGGCCTTCATGCGCTGCAGTTCCAGCTCTACATCCGTACCACCGGAGAGCCGGTCCAGCTCGGCCTGGATGTCGTCCTTGTGCATCCCGGAGGGGTCGTCGAGGGCGCCGGAGGCGAGCAGCTCGTCGATCGCGCCGGCGCGGGCCTGGAGCTGGGCCGTCTTGTCCTCGGCGCGCTGGATCGCCAGGCCGACGTCGCCCATCTCCTCGGAGATGCCGGAGAAGGCCTCGCCGATCCGGGTCTGTGCCTGCGCCGCCGTGTACGTCGCCTTGATCGTCTCCTTCTTCGTGCGGAAGGCGTCGACCTTGGCCTGGAGCCGCTGGGCCGCGAGGGTGAGCTTCTCCTCCTCGCCCTGGAGCGTCGCGTGCTGGGTCTCCAGGTCGGTCACCTGCTGCTGGAGGGCGGCGCGGCGGGACAGCGCTTCCCGGGCCAGGTCCTCACGGCCCAGCGCGAGCGCCTTGCGGCCCTGGTCCTCGAGCTTGCCGGACTGCGACTGCAACTGGTTCAGCTGGAGTTCCAGGCGCTTGCGGCTGGTCGCCACGTCGGCGACGCCGCGGCGGACCTTCTGGAGCAGCTCGAGCTGCTTCTGATACGAGTAATCGAGGGTCTCGCGCGGGTCCTCGGCCCGGTCAAGGGCCTTGTTCGCCTTCGCGCGGAAGATCATCCCCATACGCTTCATGACACCGCTCATGGGCTTCGCGCGCCCCCTTCTGACCGACTCCGGCAGCTGCTCCTGCGACAGAACCCACAGTACGGGCCCTGCATCCATTACCGCACTGTTCGGGGACGGATGCGCTCATCCCCAAGGACGACTGCGTACGCTCCCGCTCCGGCGTAGGGAGTAGGTGGTCCCCGGGGTCACCGGAGCCGTGCACCCCGGAAAGATCCGGAGGCGTACACAACGTCCCCTCTGTCCCCTTACTGACGACTGGTGTTGCCGGATCGTTCCCCACGGGGCTGGGGTCCATGCCCGGAAGCCCTTACCCTTGGGTTTTGTGTTCCGTAGCCGTGCGAAGGATGAGAAGGCCCAGGACGCCGACAAGGCGCCGGTGACCGACTCCAGTCAGCCCCGTCACCCCGAGGCCCCCAAGGGCCGCCCCACGCCCAAGCGCAGCCAGGCACAGTCCTCGCGCCGCAGCGTGGCCAACACGTCGATGACGCGCAAGGAGGCCGCCAAGCGACAGCGCGAGGAGCGCCGTACCGCGATGGAACGGCAGCGCCAGGCGCTGGCGAGCGGCGACGAGCGGTATCTGCCCGCGCGTGACAAGGGACCGGTCCGCCGGTTCGCGCGCGACTTCGTCGACTCCCGGTTCAACATCGCGGAGTTCTTCCTGCCGATGGCCGTGGTCATCCTCGT
Organism: Streptomyces luteogriseus; assembly: GCF_014205055.1. Lineage (NCBI taxonomy): Bacteria > Bacillati > Actinomycetota > Actinomycetes > Kitasatosporales > Streptomycetaceae > Streptomyces > Streptomyces luteogriseus. The sequence goes on along the minus strand of NZ_JACHMS010000001.1, from coordinate 6,333,869 downwards.
GCTGAGCATGGTGCGGGTGGCCTCGCTGCAGAACGTCGCGCTGCTGCTGTGGCTCGTGGTGATCGTGCTGATCGTGCTCGACTCGTTCGTCACGTCCTTCCGTCTGAAGAAGCAGCTGAACGAGCGCTTCGCGGGTGAGAACAAGCGCGGCGCCGTCGCCTACGCCCTGATGCGCTCCCTCCAGATGCGCCGGCTCCGACTGCCGAAGCCGCAGGTCAAGCGCGGAGAGCGGCCCTGACCACGACGCCGTTCTCCGGGGGTGCGGCTGATGCCTGGCTGGACAAGCTGGGCGGGCTGCGCGATGTCGTCCGCCAGGAGCTGGTGACCCGCCAGCTGGACGAGCAGATAGTCGGCCGGTTCCCGGTCGGCCGGCGCCTGCGGGTGCTGGACGTGGGGATGGGCCAGGGCACCCAGGCCCTGCGGCTGGCCCGCGCCGGTCACCAGGTGACCGGTCTGGAGCAGGACGCGACGATGGTCGCCGTGGCCCGGGAGTCCCTCGCCGGGGAGCCGGAGGGCATCCGGGAGCGGATGCGGATCATCGAGGGCGACGGCCGGGACACCGGTGTGCACTTCCTGCCGGGCAGTTTCGACGTGGTGCTGTGCCACGGCGTCCTGATGTACGTCGAGGAGCCCGACCCGCTGCTGGCGGGCCTCGCCCGGATGCTCGCGCCGGGCGGTCTGCTGTCCCTGCTCGTGCGCAACGGGGACGCGCTCGCGATCCGGCCGGGCCTGTCCGGTGACTGGTCCGGGGCGCTGGCGGCCTTCGACACCGTCTCCTACCGCAACCGGCTGGGGCTCGACGTACGGGCCGACCGGCTGAAGGACCTGACATCGACGCTCGCCGGGATCGGGGCGCCGCTGCACGCCTGGTACGGGGTGCGGGTGTTCACCGACACGGCGGCGGACGGCGCCGAGGCCCCGGCCGACGTGGAGACGCTGCTCGCGGTGGAGGAGAAGGCCGGGCGGACCGATCCGTACCGCGGGGTGGCCGCGCTGCTGCACCTGTGCGGCGTGCGCGGCTGACCAGCGGAACAGGGAGTGTGGGCGAGGGCCGTCGGCCCCCGCCCACCGGGCTCACGCCTCGGCCGCGTGCAGGCTCATCGGCCCGTAGATCTCCGTGACGTCCTCGAACAGCCGCACCTGGTCGGCACCGCCCTCCTGAAGGGCCTTCCAGTGCTCCCCGATCCAGGACTCGGCGTCCCCCTGGGTGGGGAACTCCTCCGGCGGCACCGCGGGCTGGACCTCCGTCCCGTCGGTCTTCTCGAACCGCCACGTCCATGCCGCCATGTACGCCTCCCATGTGTGTGAGCACACTGCACAGCGAAAGCCGGATCTTGGTCCGGCTCCTCCTCAGAGCGTAAGCGCTCCGCTGGGTGGGGCGTTACAGGGCTTGCGGGGCGCGGCTTGTGGGCCTGTGCGGGTTGTGTCCGGCTGGTCGCGCCCGCGCGGCGCAGCCGCATGTCGACACGGCCCGCGCCCCCTTTGGGGGCGTCTCCATCACGCGTGACTCACTGCCACGGGTGAGAATCGGGGCGTGGAACTCACTCTGCTCGGCACCGGTGCCCCCGCGGGTCTGCCCCGCCCCGAATGTCCCTGCGCGGCCTGTGCGGCCGCTCTCGGGCCGGACGCGCGGGCGGCCACCGCGCTGCTCCTGGACGGGACGCTGCTGCTCGACCTGACGCCGGGCGCGGCGTTCGCGGCGGCGCGGGCGGGCCGTTCCCTGACCGGCGTACGGCAGGTGCTGCTGTCGCATCCGCACCACGGGCCGGCGGTCGAGGTGCCCGCGGGGCTGCCGCAGCCCGGACGGGTGCCGGACGGGCGGGAGTTGACGCTGCTGACGGGGCACCGGGTGCGGGCGGTGGCGCTGGACGCGCCGGGCACGGGGTACGCGGTGACCGGGCCGGAGGGGCAGCGGCTGCTGTACCTGCCGCCGGGCGGGGCCCCCGCGGGTCTGGCGGAACCGGCCGAGTCGTACGACATGGTGCTCGCGGACGTCGTGGGGCGGCCGGACGCGCTGGCGAAGCTGCGGGCGGTGGGGGCGGTCGGGCCGACGACCGACGTGCTCGCCGTCCATCTGGACCACGACGTGCCGCCCGGTCCCGAGCTCGGGCGGCGGCTCGCGGCGGCCGGGGCGCGGGCCGTGCCGGACGGGGTGTCGCTGGCGGTGGGGGCGTACGAGGACGTGCCGGACGTGCCGCGGCGGACGCTGGTGCTGGGCGGGGCCCGGTCGGGCAAGTCGGTGGAGGCCGAGCGGAGGCTGGAGGCCTTTCCGGACGTGCTGTACGTGGCGACGGGCGGGTCGCGCAACGGGGACACGGAGTGGTCCTCGCGGGTGGCGGCGCACCGGGAGCGGCGGCCGGGGTCGTGGCAGACGGTCGAGACCTGCGATCTGGTGCCGCTGCTGAAGGAGGAGGGGCCGCCGCTGCTGGTCGACTGTCTGTCGCTGTGGCTGACGGACGCGATGGACTCCGTCGGGGCCTGGGACGACGCGGTGTGGGCGGAGCGGGGGGAGAAGGCCCTGCGGGAGCGGATGCGGGAGCTCACCGAGGCGATGCGGGTCACCCGGAGGACCGTGGTCGCCGTGTCGAACGAGGTGGGGTCGGGGATCGTGCCGTCGACGGCGTCGGGGCGGCGCTACCGCGATGAACTCGGGCGGCTGAACGCGGGGTTCGCGGCCGAGTGTGAGCATGTGCTGCTGGTGGTGGCCGGGCAGGCGGTGGTGCTGCGGGGGTGACCGGGACCCTTGGCTTCCCTCCTCCCCGGCCCGGCTAGGGAGCCTTGCGGGCGATCACCCGGTAGGTGTTCGCGAAGCGCGTGCGGCGGGTCACCGGGGCGATGAGCTGGTCGGCGAGCGCCGCCACGGCGACCAGGGGGAAGCCCGCGCGGAGCAGGGCCGTGCGGGTGTGCCGCTGCACCGGGGGCGGGGGGATCGCCCGCCAGGGGGTGTCCGGGGCGGGCAGGGCGTGGGAGAGGGCCAAGGACGTGGCGCCCGCGAGGTCGTGGGGGACGTGGACCGGACGGTGGTCGAGCGTCAGGATCGTGCAGCCGGCCGACTCCAGTTCCGCGCGGACGTTCTGCGGGGGCAGGAGGTGGAGGTGGCGCGGCTGGTCGTAGGGGAGCCACCAGCGGCCCAGCAGGGCGGCGAAGACGCTGCGGGGGCTCAGGGTCTCGATGAGCAGGTGGCCGCCCGGGCGCAGGACGGAGAGGGCGGCCCGGAGTTCCGCCCGGGGGTCGGGCGTGCCCTCCAGGTGGTGGAGCATGCTGACCACGTCGTAGCGGGCGCGCAGCGGGGTGGCGATCCGGGGGTCCGTCAGGCGGCCGACGTGGGCCTCCTCGACGCGGTCGGCCGTGCGGGCGCGGACCACGCGCGGGGTGGGGTCCAGGCCGTCGAAGGACGTGTAGGGGAAGAACTGCCGGGCCGTGGCCGGGAATCGGGCGTGGCCCGTGCCGACGTCGAGCCAGCTCTCCGGCTCGCCGCAGCGCAGCATGGCGCGGGCGGCCGAGCGGTGCCGGCGCGGGCTGCCGCGCAGGGCGAGGAGGCCGTCGCTCGCCGGGTCCCTGGGCGCCCCGCGCACGGTCCGGTGGTACAGGGCGAGGCCCTCCACCGTGAGGCGGGGGTTCTGGAAGGTGTGGCCGCAGTCCCGGCACGCGTCGACGGTGAAGCTGCCCGGCTTGTACTGCCGCAGGTCACCGGTGCGCAGCCGGTTGCGCAGCCGGTCGGAGCCGCACCAGGGGCAGTCCTCCCGGCGCGGTTCGTGGACCCGTGTGGTCGCTTGGGGGACGGGGGGTGCTGAGGAGGCGGGATGTGCGGTCATGGGCGGCTCCCGGGCGCGACGGCGTACGGCGGCTGCGTACGGCGAGGACGTAGGGCGGGGTCGTCGCACCGATCACGTACGACAATCCGCTGCAAAACGGAACGTATGGGATGCCGATCTTGGGTGCAACGATGTCGCCTCGACGGAGTGGTGATGTGGCGCCGTGCTGTTCGACCGGGGCCGGTACTGTTCGGCGAATGAGCTCGCTTAATCTCGACGACTTCACCGATCTGATCGAGCGTCCTGACGGCGGGATCCGCCGCGATGCCGAGGCGCGCCGGGAGCGGCAGATCGTGCCGCCCGGGTCGCTGGGCCGCCTCGACGAACTGGGTGAGTGGCTGGCGGCGGCGCAGTCCGCCGTGCCGGTCCGGCCGGTCGAGCGGCCGCGGGTGGTGCTCTTCGCCGGTGACCACGGCATCGCCGGGCTGGGCGTCTCGGCCCGGCCGGCGGGCGGCGCCGGGGAGTTGGTGCGCGAGGTGCTGGAGGGCGGCCGCCCCGTCTCGGTGCTGGCACGGCGGCTGGGCGTGCCGGTGCGGATCGTCGACATGGCCCTGGACTGCGACCCCGAGGGCCTGCCGGAGGACGTCGTACGGCACCGGGTGCGGCGCGGCAGCGGGCGGATCGACATCGAGGACGCGCTGACCCCGGAGGAGGCCGAGGCGGCCTTCCGGGCCGGGGTCGCGGTGGCCGACGAGGAGGCCGACTCGGGCACGGACCTGGTGGTGCTCGGCGATGTGAGCGTCGGCGGGACGACGGTGGCGGGCGTGCTGGTCGCGGCGCTGTGCGGGGTGGACGCGTCGGTCGTCACCGGGCGTGGCGGGCTGGCGATCGACGACCTGGCGTGGATGCGCAAGTGCGCGGCGATCCGGGACGCGCTGCGCCGGGCCCGGCCGGTGCTCGGGGACCAGTTGCAGCTGCTCGCGGCGGTGGGCGGCGCCGATTTCGCCGCGATGACGGGCTTCCTGCTGCAGAGCGCGGTGCGCAAGCTGCCGGTGGTGCTCGACGGGGTCGTGACGGCCGCGTGCGCGCTGGTCGGCCAGCGGATCGCGTTCCGGGCGCCGGACTGGTGGCTGGCCGCGCACGACAGCGGGGAGCCCGGGCAGGCGAAGGCGCTGGACCGGATGGCCCTGGAGCCGTTGCTGACCCACGGGGTGACCGTCGGGGAGGGCGCGGGCGGTCTGCTGGCGCTGCCGCTCGTGCAGGCCGCCGCCGCGCTGGCCGCGGAGCTGCCCGAGAAGCCGAAGGAGTCCGAGGAACTCGGGGAGCAGGCAGGGCCGGACGTGTCCGAGGCGCCGGCCGAGCAGTAGAGGCGCCCCCAGAGCAGGAGCAGCGCCGAGATCCAGGTCACTCACGCCTGGCTCAACGTCGTCCCGTTCCGGTCGGTCTTGGAACGTGGTGTCGGTTTGACTGAGTCGCAGACACCCTCAGACGTATCCACGCACGGACGAGGACGACCGCCCGATGACCACGCTCGCCCGCTGGGCCCGCGCCGAATGGGGTGCGCTGTACGCCGCGGCGCGAAGGCCGCTGGTGGCGCGGCGGTGGCGGGCGGTGCCGATGGCGGTCACGGCCGTGTGCCTCACGGCCGTGCTGCACGTCGTGCACAACCAGTCGTGGGGCTATCAGGTCGTGCAGAACGTCGGCGGTGTGCGGGCCCAGGACCCGCTGTGGCTGGCGCTGCTGCGGACGCCGCTGTCGCTGTTCGTGCCCGCGCTGGATCTGCCGGTGTGGGGCGCGCTCGTGCAGATCCTGCTGGTGTTCGGCATCGCCGAGCTGTGCCTGGGCCGGTGGCGGGCGCTGGCCCTCGCCTACGTCGCGACGCTCGCGGGGACGCTGTACGCGCGCCTGGGCATTTGGCTGGGCCCGGACTGGTGGCTGGGCCTGCCCGCCTCGGACCGGTGGGTCGTGGACACCGGTCCGTCGGCGGCGGTGGTGGGCCTGGCCGTGTTCCTGGGCTGGCGCCACCGGGCGTATGTCACGGCCTCGGTGGTCGTCGTGACGATGGTGGTCGAGATCGTGCTCAAGGAGAACCTCGCGGGCAAGGAGCACCTCGCGGCGATCGTCGCGGTGCTGGTGCTGTGCGCGGTCGGCGAACTGCGTCAGCGGTGTTCGAGGGAGCGGGCCGGCTCGGGGTCGGGCGCGCCGCCGATCCAGTCCTGAAACCTGCGCCGTGGGCCCACCCAGCGGCGGTCGTGGTGGTAAGCCCGCAGACCGGATTTCGCTCGGGCGCGGGGGCGGTTCCGGTAGAACCGCTTGGCCCACGGGGAGGTGGGGCGGGCCAGCCGTACGGCGCCGATCAGGGCGATGAGGGGGATGATCACACCCAGCACGGCAATGCGGACCTTGCCCTTGAACAGGGCGATGAGGGCGAACCCGAAGTTCACGAGGACGTTCCCGAGGACGACGGCACGGTTCTGCTGCTGACCCTCGGAGAGGTCGTTGACGCCCAGCGGCGAGAAGCCGAGCAGGAGCAGGCCGACAAGGGACGCGGTGAGGACGACCATCTCGACGCTCTTGCGGCCGTCCGGGGTCCAGTAGACGTCGGCGAGGTGCAGGACCAGGGCGAACTCGTCGAGGACGAGGCCCGCGCCGATGCCGAAGATCACCGCGGCCAGCGCCGAGCCGAAGCCGTACTGGCCGCCGGCGACCGCGCCGAAGCCGCCGACGATCGTCAGGATGACACCGGGGACCACGTGGTGGACGTGGACACCGCCGCTGCCGCTGATGTTGCGGAAGGGGCCCTTCCCCGCCCGGATGAGACGGGTGATGCCTCGGGTGATCAGGAAGGTCAGGACGAAGGAGACGAGAGCGAGAAGCAACGGCAGCTTGCCGGGTTCCATGATGTTCCGCTCGAACCATCCCATATGTGAACTTTATCCGCGGCTGCCGTTCCCGCTCTCCTGACCGGCCGGTAGCCTGCGCCGGTGCCCACCACCTCGCCCCTCGACGGCCTCCGCTTCGCCTTCGGCACCCTCACGGTGATCCCCGTCCGGGTGACCCGGTGGGACCGGGAGGCCGCACGCGGCGGCATGCTGTGCGCCCCGCTGGCCGGGCTGGCGGTCGGTGCCGCCGCCGCCGGGCTCGGGCTGGTGCTGCTGCTCCTCGGTGCGGGCGCCCCGCTGGCCGCCGTGGCGACCGTCGCCGTGCCGGCCGTCCTCACCCGGGGGCTGCATCTCGACGGGCTCGCGGACACCGCGGACGGGCTGGGGAGCGGCAAGCCGGCCGAGGACGCGCTGCGGATCATGAAGCAGTCGGACATCGGGCCGTTCGGGGTCATCACCCTCGTCCTCGTCCTGCTCGCGCAGGTCGCCGCGCTCGCCCAGGCGTACGACGCCTCCTGGGCCCGGGGCGCCTGCGCCGCCGTCGTCTCGGCGACCCTCGCCCGGCTGGCCCTCACCCTGGCGGCCCGGGCCGGGGTACCGGCGGCACGGCCGGAGGGGCTGGGGGCGGCGGTCGCGGGTGTGGTGCCGCCACGGGGGGCCGCGGTCGCCGTCGTGGCCGTCGCCGGGGGCGCCGCGGCGGCCGGTGCCCTCCTCGGGCCGTACGACACGGTCCGGACCGTGCTCGCGGTCCTCCTCTCCCTGGCCGCCGCCGAGGCCCTGCTGCGGCACTGCACCCGGCGCTTCGGAGGCGTCACGGGGGATGTCTTCGGCGGTCTGGCGGAGACGGCGGCGACCACGGCACTGGTCGTTCTGTCACTGGGCTGAAACGATCTCCTCGCCCCCCTCCTGCTCGGGCCGCCCGGCCGCTAGCTTCCTGCCCCGACACACAAACGATCGGGGGATGTTCATGCCGAAGCTGCGCCGTGCCACGGCCTGGGTCGTCGATTTCGCGCTGGTGGTGGCGCTGGCCTCGGCGCTCGCCGTGCTCACCTTCCACCGGGTCTCCGCACTCGTCACCGACGTGCCCGAGCTGGCCACCCGCGGCGGCTTCGACCTGCTGACGTCGCGCGGTGACGTGCTCGACGCCTCCCAGGACCTGGGACTCTCGCTGTGGAACAAGTCGGTGCTGTACGTCGAGCAGGCCTTCGGGCTGCTGGTGCTGACGGTGTTCCTCTACCAGTGGGCCTGCCTGGCCCTGGCCGGGCGCACGCTCGGCAAGGCCCTGGTCGGGCTGAAGGTCACCCCACACCTCCCCCGCAAGGTCAGGGCGGCACGGCGGGCCGCGGTCACCACCGCGGCGGACGTCGCCGTGTACGCCGTGGCCTGCGTGCTGCTGGTGGAGGGTCAGGTCGTGCTGTCGGTGCTGGTGTGGGCGGTGGCGGTGGCGCTGTTCCTGCTGAACGCGCTGCCGGTCCTCTCCCCCGGCCGCCGGTCCCTCGCCGACCGGCTCGCGGGCACCGCGGTCACCGGGATCGGGCTCAGCAGGCCCGTCGCCACGCCCCTAGTTCGTACTTCTTGAGCAGTGAACTGAGCTTCAGGCGGCGCGACTCGGCGCAGAAGCGGGCGGTGGGAAGCTCGTACTCGACGTGGAAGACGGCCTTGCCCGCGGCGGTGAACGGCTTCAGGGCCGCGCACTCGCCGTACTGGGCGCACTGTTCGTTGACCGCGAAGTCGAAGTCCCCGACCAGGTCCGGGATCTGGTCCAGGTCGTTCTTCAGGCCGACGGCCAGGCCCCGGTCGTGGGCCAGCCGGGCGACGAGGCGGTTGTAGCGCAGCTGGTCGGCGGCCGTGAGCGGGAAGCCCGTGTCGTTGCGATAGCCGTCCATGTTGTCGGGCTCCACCGCGTCGAAGCCCTTGTCGCGGCACATGTCGATCCGGGCCGCCATGAGCGGCTCCAGGACGTCGATGCGGCGGATGTCGAGCCAGCGCTCGCCCTTCCAGCCGTTGCCGCGGCCGAGGACCGGCTTCGGGAAATCGCCGGCGTCAGGGCGGAACTCCTCCCAGGCGCCCGTGGAGAGGTAGCAGATGACCTTGCGGCCGTCCCGGTGCAGCCGGGTGACCGTGTCCTCGGAGTGGTCGAAACCGTCGATGTCGTAGACCGGCACGTCGACGGAGGCGTCCAGGCGTCCGCTGAGCTGCCACTGCCAGGCGGTGCCGGGGCGGGGCTGCCAGCGGGGGCCGGGCTTGTCGTCGGAGGGCTCGGCGCAGCCCGCGAGGAGCAGGACGAGCAGGGTGACGAGCAGGGACGGGCGTCTCACGGGGTGTTCTCCAGGGTCTGGGGCAGCGTGCCCCAAGGATGATCTCCGGTTCCGGGGACCGCGCAGTGCACCGCCGCACCGCTCACCCGGCACATCGCTCGCGTATCCGGCCGTCGGAGAGGCCGTCGGACTCCGGCAGGGCGCTCACCGGATCGACGCGTGTGACCCGGTTCACCGGTGTGAGGGATCAGGAAATGGCCACTACGCCACCGACAGGTGAACGACCGCAGGAATGAGCGAACGGGGTCACGCGCGTAGTCTCGACGTCGAGTGTTCGCCGTACCGGGGAAGTCCCCGTGGACACCGGACCCTTAGGGTCGGCTGTCGGGCCCGGTCGACCCACACCGTTCGACCACTGCAACTTCACATCGGAAGCGAGATTTCACCACCGTGACTGCTCTCACTCTCAGCACCTCCGCGGCACCCGGCCTGCGGGCCGACGCGATCGTGATCGGTGTCGCCAAGGGTGCCAAGGGACCGGTCGTCGCACCGGGCGCCGAGGCCGTGGACAAGGCGTACGACGGCAGGCTCGCCGGCGTTCTGGAGACTCTCGGCGCCTCCGGCGGCGAGGGCGAGGTGACGAAGCTGCCGGCGCCGTCCGGCTTCAAGACACCGCTCGTCCTTGCGGTCGGACTGGGCGCGGTTCCCGAGAAGGACGCCGAGTACGGCACCGAGGCCCTGCGCAGGGCCGCCGGCGTCGCCGCCCGCGCCCTGGCCGGGTCGAAGAAGGCCGCCTTCGCGCTGCCGCTGGCCGACGCCGCCGACGCCGGTGCGATCGGGGAGGGCGCGCTGCTCGGCGCGTACTCCTTCGACGCCTACAAGGACAACGGCAAGGACCCCAAGGCGAAGAACGGCAAGGCTCCCCTCGCCGAGGTCGTCCTGCTCGGCGGCAAGCCCCGCGACAAGGCGTACAAGGCCGCGGTCGAGCGTGCCGTCGCCGTGTCGGAGGAGCTCAACCGCTCCCGCGACCTGGTCAACACCCCGCCGAACGACCTGAACCCCGAGTCGTTCGCCGCGATCGCCCAGGCCGCGGCCAAGGAACACGGCATCAAGATCCAGGTGCTCGACGACAAGGCCCTGACCAAGGGCGGCTACGGCGGCATCCTCGGCGTCGGCTCCGGTTCCGCGGCGACCCCGCGCCTGGTCAAGCTGTCGTACACCTCCTCCAAGGCGAAGAAGCACCTCGCCTTCGTCGGCAAGGGCATCACCTACGACTCGGGCGGCATCTCGCTGAAGCCGGCCGGTCACAACGAGACGATGAAGTGCGACATGGCCGGTGCGGCCTCGGTGTTCGCCGCGGTCGTCGCCGCCGCGCGTCTCGGCCTGGAGGTCAACGTCACCGGCTGGCTCGCGCTGGCCGAGAACATGCCCTCCGGGTCCGCGACCCGTCCGGGTGACGTGCTGCGGATGTACAGCGGCAAGACGGTGGAGGTGCTCAACACCGACGCCGAGGGCCGGCTGGTGCTGGCCGACGCGCTGTGGGCGGCGTCGCAGGAGAAGCCCGACGCGATCGTGGACGTGGCGACGCTGACCGGGGCGATGGTGCTGGCGCTGGGCAACCGGACGTTCGGGATCATGGGCAACGACGACGCGTTCCGCGCCGCGCTGTGCGAGGCCGCCGAGGAGGTCGGGGAGCCGGCGTGGCCGATGCCGCTGCCGGAGCACCTGCGCAAGGGGATGGACTCGGCCACGGCCGACATCGCGAACATGGGTGAGCGGAGCGGCGGCGGGCTGGTCGCCGGTCTGTTCCTGCGCGAGTTCGTGGGCGAGGGCATCACCTGGGCGCACCTGGACATCGCCGGGCCGGCCTTCAACGAGGGCGGGCCGTTCGGGTACACGCCGAAGGGCGGCACGGGGACGGCCGTGCGGACGCTGGTGCGGCTCGCTGAGCTGACGGCTTCGGGCGACCTTGGCTGAGTTCGCCTTTTAGCTCGGTCTCGCCTGTTGTGTGGCGAGTGCGGGGGCGTGGGGACTGTTCGCGCAGTTCCCCGCGCCCCTTGGGTCTGCTGCCTTCGCGCCCGCGCGGCGGAGCCGCAGATCAGACACAGCCCCGCGCCCCTGTGCGGCGTCTGCGCGCGGGGCTCATCTGAACGTGGGGCGTCTCACACCGCAGCCCGGCGTCTCCTTGTGTGCCGACAAGTGCGAAGATGGGGCTCGGCAGGACAGGGCCCCACCGAAGGGCCGAAGAACGAGCGGCCGGACACCAGCCGCCTGCCGGTCTTGAAGACCGGCTCACGGCGCACATGCATGGAGGACGTGACGTGGCGAACGACGCCAGCACCGTTTTCGACCTAGTGATCCTCGGCGGTGGCAGCGGTGGTTACGCCGCGGCCCTGCGCGGGGCGCAGCTGGGCCTGGACGTCGCCCTGATCGAGAAGGACAAGGTCGGCGGCACCTGCCTGCACCGGGGATGCATCCCCACCAAGGCCCTGCTGCACGCGGGCGAGATCGCCGACCAGGCCCGCGAGAGCGAGCAGTTCGGTGTGAAGGCCTCCTTCGAGGGCATCGACATCGCCGGGGTCCACAAGTACAAGGACGGCGTGATCGCCGGCCTGTACAAGGGCCTGCAGGGGCTCGTCGCCTCCCGGAAGGTGACGTACATCGAGGGTGAGGGCCGGCTGTCCTCCCCCACGTCCGTCGACGTGAACGGCCGCCGCGTCGAGGGCCGCCACATCCTGCTCGCGACCGGCTCCGTGCCGAAGTCGCTGCCCGGCCTGGACATCGACGGCAACCGGATCATCTCCTCCGACCACGCCCTCGTCCTGGACCGCGTGCCCAAGTCCGCGATCATCCTGGGCGGCGGTGTCATCGGCGTCGAGTTCGCCTCCGCGTGGAAGTCCTTCGGCACCGAGGTCACGATCGTCGAGGGCCTGAAGCACCTCGTCCCGGTCGAGGACGAGAACTCCTCCAAGCTGCTGGAGCGCTCGTTCCGCAAGCGCGGCATCAAGTTCAACCTGGGCACCTTCTTCCAGAAGGCCGAGTACACCCAGGACGGCGTCAAGGTCACCCTCGCCGACGGCAAGGAGTTCGAGGCCGAGATCCTGCTGGTCGCCATCGGCCGCGGCCCGGTCTCCCAGGGCCTCGGCTACGAGGAGCAGGGCGTCGCCATGGACCGCGGCTACGTCCTGGTCGACGAGTACATGCGCACGAACGTGCCGACCATCTCCGCCGTCGGTGACCTCGTCCCGACCCTCCAGCTCGCGCACGTCGGCTTCGCCGAGGGCATCCTGGTGGCGGAGCGCCTGGCCGGTCTCAAGACCGTTCCGATCGACTACGACGGTGTCCCGCGGGTGACGTACTGCCACCCGGAGGTCGCCTCCGTGGGCATCACCGAGGCCAAGGCCAAGGAGATCTACGGCGCGGACAAGGTCGTCGCTCTGAAGTACAACCTCGCGGGCAACGGCAGGAGCAAGATCCTGGGCACCGCGGGTGAGATCAAGCTCGTCCAGGTCAAGGACGGTGCCGTCGTCGGCGTCCACATGGTCGGCGACCGCATGGGCGAGCAGGTCGGCGAAGCCCAGCTGATCTACAACTGGGAGGCGCTGCCCGCCGAGGTCGCGCAGCTCATCCACGCCCACCCGACCCAGAGCGAGGCGCTCGGCGAGGCCCACCTGGCCCTGGCCGGCAAGCCCCTCCACGCGCACGACTGACCCCTCGGTCGACACACGCGACGACACAGACTTCCGCACTTTCCGTAAGGAGCAACCGAAACCATGGCGGTTTCCGTAACCCTTCCGGCGCTCGGCGAGAGCGTCACCGAGGGCACTGTCACCCGCTGGCTGAAGGCCGAGGGCGAGCGCGTCGAGGCCGACGAGCCGCTGCTCGAGGTGTCGACCGACAAGGTCGACACCGAGATTCCTTCGCCCGCCGCCGGTGTCCTGGCCTCCATCAAGGTCGCCGAGGACGAGACGGTCGAGGTCGGCGCCGAGCTGGCCCTGATCGACGACGGCAGCGGCGCGCCCGCCGCCGCCCCGGCCCCCGCCGCGGAGCAGGCCCCTGAGCCGGCCCCCGAGCCGGCCGCGGCCGCCCCGTCCACCGAGCAGGCCGCCCCGGCGCCCGCTCCCACCGCCGACGCCGCCGCCGGCGGCGGCTCCGCCGAGGGCACGGACGTCGTCCTGCCCGCGCTCGGCGAGTCCGTCACCGAGGGCACCGTCACCCGCTGGCTGAAGTCGGTCGGTGACAGCGTCGAGGCCGACGAGCCGCTGCTCGAGGTCTCCACCGACAAGGTCGACACCGAGATCCCGGCGCCCACCTCGGGCACCCTGCTGGAGATCGTGGTCGGCGAGGACGAGACCGCCGAGGTCGGCGCCAAGCTCGCCGTCATCGGCGAGGCGGGTGCGGCTCCGGCCGCCGCCCCGGCGCAGGAGGCCCCGGCCGCCCCGGCCCAGCCCGAGCCCACCCCGGCTCCGGCTCCGGCGCAGCCCGCCCCGGCTCCGCAGGCCCCGTCGGCTCCGGCCCCGCAGCAGCAGACCACCCCGGCTCCCGAGCCGGCTCCGTCCGCTCCCGCGCCGGCCCCGGCTCCGGCCCAGGCCCCGGCAGCTCCGGCCGCCGCCAAGCCGGCCGACGACGGCGCCTACGTCACCCCGCTGGTGCGCAAGCTCGCCGCCGAGCAGGGCGTCGACCTGTCCACCGTCAAGGGCACCGGCGTCGGCGGCCGTATCCGCAAGCAGGACGTCGTCGCCGCCGGCGAGGCCGCGAAGAGCGCCGCCGCCACCCCGGCCCCCGCCGCTGCCGCCCCGTCGGCCGCCAAGAAGGCCCCGGTGCTGGAGGCGTCCCCGCTGCGCGGCCAGACCGTCAAGATGCCGCGGATCCGCAAGGTCATCGGCGACAACATGGTCAAGGCCCTGCACGAGCAGGCCCAGCTGTCCTCGGTCGTCGAGGTCGACGTCACCCGCCTGATGAAGCTGCGCGGCCGTGCCAAGGACGCGTTCGCGGCCCGTGAGGGCGTCAAGCTCTCCCCGATGCCGTTCTTCGTCAAGGCCGCGGCCCAGGCGCTGAAGGCGCACGCGCCGATCAACGCCAGGATCAACGAGGCCGAGGGGACCATCACCTACTTCGACACCGAGAACGTCGGTATCGCGGTGGACTCCGAGAAGGGCCTGATGACCCCGGTCATCAAGAACGCCGGTGACCTCAACCTCGCCGGTATCGCCAAGGCCACGGCCGACCTGGCGGGCAAGGTCCGCGCCAACAAGATCACCCCGGACGAGTTGTCCGGTGCGACCTTCACCATCTCCAACACCGGGTCGCGCGGCGCGCTCTTCGACACGATCATCGTGCCGCCGGGCCAGGTCGCGATCCTCGGCATCGGCGCGACGGTCAAGCGCCCCGCCGTCATCGAGACGGAGGAGGGCACGGTCATCGGCGTCCGCGACATGACGTACCTGACCCTGTCCTACGACCACCGCCTGGTGGACGGCGCCGACGCGGCCCGTTACCTGACGGCGGTCAAGGCCATCCTGGAAGCGGGCGAGTTCGAGGTCGAGCTCGGGCTCTGACCTCCAACGCCGGTACGGCTGTACGGTGCCCCCGCTCGGATCATCTCCGGGCGGGGGCACTTTGCTTGGGGGCGCGGGGAACTGCGCGAGCGACCACACACGACGGTCAGCCGAACGACAAGCCACACCCCACGTGTAAGTCTCGTCTCACCTGCACCAAAGCACCCCCGGCCGCCCCACCCGCGGAGCGAACCGGCCGTATTGTCTAAACGTCAATCCCGCGTAAGGAGCCCTCATGACCGCGCCCGTCATCCACTCGCTCCGCGAGCAGATCCGCGAGCACATCCTCGAGGGGATCATCAGCGGACGCTGGCAGCCGGGCGAGCGGATCGTCGAGCGCCGGATCGCCACCGAGCTGGAGGTCAGCCAGACCCCGGTCCGCGAGGCCCTGCGCGAGCTGGAGTCCCTGCGCCTGATCGAGTCGGCTCCGAACAAGGGCGTGCGCGTCCGCAACCTCACGGCCGCCGACCTGGAGGAGAGCTACCCGGTGCGGGCCGGCTTGGAGGCCATCGCCGCGGAGCTGGCCGCCCAGGGCCTCGCGGAGGACTGCTCGGCCCTGGAGCCGCACGTCAGCGCCCTGTACGAGGCCGACCGCAGCTCCGACGGCACGGGGCAGGTCCGCCACACCGTCGCCTTCCACCGCGAACTGGTCCGCGCCGCGGGCAACTCCGTGCTGCTGCACACCTGGGAAGGCCTCGGCATCGAGGTGTTCACGGCCCTGTCGATCCGCTGGCTGGGCACCAGGCAGCAGTCGTACGCCGAGGAGCACGAGGAGCTCGTCGCCGCGTTCAAGCGCCGTGACCCGCGGATCGCCGAACTCGTGAAGGCCCACGTCCTGGGCTGCGCGCCCCGGGCGTGACACCCGAGCGCCCTCTCGCTCAAACGCCTCCGACCTGCGAAAACCATTCGAAAACCCGTCACCGCGTGCCACTGCCGAAGGCACCGCGTGCCTATTTTCTCGTGATCAAGAGGTTTTGCCCCTCAACCCTTTGATCGATCATCGATCAGCGGGTTACAGTCGCCGACGGGCTTGCCACCCAAGCCCCAGCCCTGTCCTGCCAAAGACAAAGGGCACCCCCGATCCCCTTATGTGAGGGAACCCCCTTCGACTGAGGAAGGCGGCGACATGACCGACCCCAACGCCATCCAGCCGAGCGAGCTCGACCAGCTCCCCGACCGGGACCCGGAGGAGACCGCCGAATGGCAGGCCTCCCTGGACGCGGTCACCAAGGCTGCCGGGCCGCACCGTGCCGCATACCTGATGCGCCGCACGCTGGAGCGCGCCGAGGGCGCCGGCATCGCGCTGCCGAAGCTCCTCGAGACCGACTACGTCAACTCCATCCCCACCTCCGCCGAGCCGGCCGTGCCCGGTGCCGAGGCGCTGGAGCAGCGGATCACCGCGTGGAACCGCTGGAACGCGGCCGCGATGGTGACCCGGGGCAGCAAATACGGCGTCGGCGGCCACATCGCCACCTTCGCCTCCGCCGCCTGGCTGTACGAGACCGGCTTCAACCACTTCTTCAAGGGCAAGGAGGCCGACGGCTCCGGCGACCAGCTCTACATCCAGGGCCACGCCTCCCCCGGCATCTACGCCCGCGCGTTCCTCGACGGCCGTCTGAACGAGGAGCAGCTCGACAACTTCCGCCGGGAGGCGGGCGGCAACGGCCTGCCCTCCTACCCGCACCCGCGCCGCCTGCCCTGGCTGTGGGAGTTCCCGACCGTCTCCATGGGCCTCGGCCCGCTGTCGGCGATCTACCAGGCGCGCTTCAACCGCTACCTGGCCAACCGCGGCATCAAGGACACCGCCGGTTCGCACGTGTGGGCGTTCCTCGGCGACGGCGAGATGGACGAGCCCGAGTCGACGGCGGCCCTCGCGCTGGCGGCCCGTGAGGAGCTGGACAACCTCACGTTCGTCATCAACTGCAACCTGCAGCGCCTCGACGGCCCGGTCCGCGCCAACTTCAAGATCGTGCAGGAGCTGGAGGCCCAGTTCCGCGGTGCCGGCTGGAACGTCGTCAAGACGCTCTGGGGCACGGCCTGGGACGAGCTGTTCCAGCTGGACACCACGGGCGCGCTCGTACGCCGCCTGCGCCAGGTCCCGGACGCGCAGATCCAGACGTACCAGACCCGCGACGCGGCCTACATCCGCCAGGACTTCTTCGGCGGCGACCCGGCGCTCGTGGAGATGGCGAAGCTGCTGAGCGACGACAAGATCCTCGAGTGCTTCCACCTCTCGCGCGGTGGTCACGAGGCCCGCAAGGTGTTCGCCGCGTACAAGGCCGCCGTCGAGCACAAGGGCGCGCCGACCGTGATCCTGGCCCAGACGGTCAAGGGCCACACCCTCGGCGAGGGCTTCGCGTCGAAGAACGCCAACCACCAGATGAAGAAGCTCTCGGTGGACGAGTTCAAGAACATGCGCGACCTGCTCGAACTGCCGATCAAGGACAGCGACTTCGTCGACGGCGTGGTGCCCTACGGCCACCCGGGCGCCGACTCCCCCGAGGTCCGCTACCTCCAGGAGCGGCGTGCCGCCCTCGGTGGTCCGGCCCCGGCCCGTCGGGTCCACCCGGTCGCCCCGCTGCCCGCCCCGGCGGAGAAGGCGTTCGCGTCGTTCGACAAGGGCTCCGGCTCGCAGAACGTGGCCACCACCATGGCGTTCGTCCGTCTCGTCAAGGACCTGGTCCGCGACAAGGAGACGGGCAAGCGCTGGGTGCCGATCGTCCCCGACGAGGCGCGCACCTTCGGCATGGAGTCGCTGTTCCCCTCGCTCGGCATCTACTCTCCCAAGGGCCAGACGTACGAGCCGGTCGACCGCGACCAGCTGATGTACTACAAGGAGGCCAAGAACGGCCAGATCCTCAACGAGGGGATCACCGAGGCCGGTTCGATGGCCGACTTCATCGCCGCTTCGACGTCGTACGCGACGCACGGCGAGGCGATGATCCCGTTCTACATCTTCTACTCGATGTTCGGCTGGCAGCGTACGGCCGACCAGATGTGGCAGCTCGGCGACCAGCTCGGCCGCGGCTTCCTCGTCGGCGCCACGGCCGGCCGTACGACGCTGACGGGCGAGGGCCTGCAGCACGCCGACGGCCACTCCCCCGTGATCGCGGCGACCAACCCGGCGGCGCTGTCGTACGACCCGGCTTTCGCCTACGAGGTCGCGACGATCGTCAAGGACGGTCTGCGCCGGATGTACGGCGAGGCGGCCCCGGGTGAGGACCAGAACGTCTTCTACTACCTGACGGTCTACAACGAGCCGATGCCGCAGCCGGCGAAGCCGTCCGTCCAGGGTGTCGACGAAGGCATCGTCAAGGGCCTGTACCGCTTCAACACGGCGGAGTCGGCGGGCATCACACCCCCGGCGAACGCCCCGCGGATCCAGCTGCTCGGCTCCGGTACGGCGATCCACTGGGCGCTCAAGGCGCAGCGGTTGCTCGCCGAGGAGTGGGGCGTTGCGGCCGACGTGTGGTCGGCGACGTCCTGGAGTGAGCTGCGCCGGGACGCCCTGGAGGCGGACGAGGCGCTGCTGCGCGGCGAGGAGCGGGTGCCGTTCGTGCGGCAGGCGCTCCAGGGTGCCGACGGCCCGGTGCTGGCGGTCTCCGACTACATGCGACAGGTCCCGGACCAGATCGCGCAGTGGGTCGAGCAGGACTGGTCCTCGCTGGGCGCCGACGGCTTCGGCCTCTCGGACACCCGTGAGGCGGCCCGCCGCCACTTCGGTGTCGACGCCGAGTCGATCGTCGTCGCGGCCCTGGCCCAGCTCGCCAAGCGCGGCGAGGTCAAGGCGGCGGCCGTGAAGGAAGCGCGCGAGAAGTACGGTCTGTGAGGACCGGTGATCAGTACGGTCCTGAGGACCGGTGACCGGCAGGCCCCCGCCACGGCGGGGGCCTGCTGCATGATGTGGCCATGCGTGCTGCCCGGCTGATCAAGATGGTGCTGCTGCTCCAGTCCCGGCCCTCCATGACGGCCGCCGAGCTCGCCCGTGAGCTGGAGGTGTCGGAGCGGACGGTCACCCGGGACGCGCAGGCGCTGTCGGAGGCGGGCGTGCCGGTGTACGCGGACCGGGGCCGGGCCGGTGGCTACCGGCTGGTCGGCGGGTACCGGACGCGGCTGACCGGGCTGCACCGCGGCGAGGCCGAGGCGCTGTTCCTGTCCGGGGTGCCGGGGGCGCTGCGCGAGATGGGCCTGGAGGACGCCGCCTCGGCGGCCCGGCTGAAGGTGTCGGCGGCGCTGCTGCCGTCCCTGCGGGACGCCTCCAGGACGGCGTCCCAGCGGTTCCATCTGGACGCGCCGAACTGGTTCAAGGAGCCGGAGACGCCCGCGCTGCTGCCGGCGGTCGCCGACGCGGTGTGGGACGACCGGCGGATCGGCGCCCGCTACCGGCGCGGTGAGGACGAGGTCGTCCGGGAGCTGGAACCGTACGGGCTCGTGCTGAAGGCGGGCGTCTGGTACCTGTGCGCCCGGGTGGCCGGGTCGGCGTCCTTCCGGGTGTACCGGATCGACCGTTTCACGGCGGTGGACGCGGACGGCGAGCGCTTCGAGCGGGAGCCCGGTTTCGACCTGCCCGCGTTCTGGGAGGAGCGGGCCGAGCAGTTCGCGCGGTCCATCCTGCGGGCGCGGGTCGTGGTGCGGCTGTCCCCCGAGGGCGTACGCGCGCTGCCGTACGCCCTCGGCTCGCCGGTCGCCCGGGAGGCCCTGGCGGACGCGGACGCCCCGGACGAGGGCGGCTGGGTGACGGTGGCCCTGCCGGTGGAGTCCGAGGAGGTCGCCCGCACGCAGCTGGCGGCGCTGGGCCCGGAGGTGGAGGTGCTGGCGCCCCAGAGCCTGCGCGATCGGTTCGCCGCGGACGCGGAGCGGCTGGCCCGGCTGTACCGGCGCGACGACGGCACATAACGATCCCGCGCACTCCGGGTGCGCCCCTGTGCCCCAGGGCCGATGCTTGACCCGTGATGGACGAGACGGAGTTCTGGGAGCTGGTGGACGACGCCCGGGAGGCTTCCGAGGGCGACCCCGAAGAGCAGGCCGACCTGCTCGTGGACCGGCTCGCCCAGCTGGATCCGGACTCGGTACTGGACTTCGCCCGTCACTTCGAGTCCCGCTACAACCGCGCCTACCGCTGGGACCTGTGGGGCGCCGCGTGGGTGCTGCTCGACGGGGCGAGCGACGACGCCTTCGACTTCTTCCGGTGCTGGCTGATCGGCCAGGGCCGCGAGGTGTTCGAGGGCGCCGTGCACGACCCGGACGCGCTCGCCGATCTGCTGGACGACTTCGACGAGGAGATCGACGGCGACGGCGAGGAGCTCGGCTACGCGGCGGACGAGGCCTACGAGCAGCTCACCGGCGTGGTCGCACCCGACCTGGAGCTCGCGCCGGCGCCCCCGGAACCGGAGGGCACGCCGCTCGACTTCGAGAACGAGGGGCTGCTCGCGGAGCGCTACCCCCGGCTGTGGGAGCGCTTCAGGGGCTGATCAGGCGGCCCGGCGGCGCTCGCGTCGGACGGGATGTACGCATGCGTCCTATCGGCCCGCACCGCGTGGTGCATCGGGGCCGCGTTGGCCTGGTCGAGTGTGGACGCGGTGACAGCGGCCGGGCCCAGGACGACGGTCACGACCGCGCACAGCACCGCCCACGGGCCGCTTGACGCCCTCGTCCGCGTACCCGGCTCCCCCGCGTTCCCCGGGTGCCTCGGGGTCTTCGTACGGCCGTTGCGCATGGTCCCCACCTCCGGTCGGCTGCCTGTGGGGACGACCGTAGGAGACCGGCATCTCAGGACGCTGCGCGTTCGCTGTGGCCTTGCTGTGAGCCGTCCGGCCGGCCCTGGAGCCTGGCCGCGAGCTGTCGGATCTCGGGCAGGCGGGCGTGCAGGGCGGCGCCCGGGCAGCTGGTCATGTAGCCGTCGTTGTGGCCCGCCAGGGCGGGCAGCCGGGCGGTGGAGCCCGCCGCGTACCGGCTCAGGCCGTTGCTGGAGACCAGGCGGACGTCCGAGCGCGGGTCGGTGCCGGTCAGGCCCAGCTTCCAGGCGGACAGCGCGGCGATCGCGCGGATCATCGGCTGCGGGACCGGCATGCCCTCGGTGAAGGTGCCGAGGGCGGCGATGCCCGCGGTGCGGTGGTTGAAGCCCTGGGTGTGGGCGCCGGTGACGGCACGCTCCACGCCCCCGGCGCGGCCCTCGTAGACCGTGCCGCAGCGGTCGACGACGAAGTTGTAGCCGATGTCGTCCCAGTCGCGGGTGCCGGTCTGGCCGGTGTAGAGGTCCCGGATGATGCGGGGCGCGTCGGCGCAGTCGTAGCCGTTGGGCGAGTCGGTGTGGTGGACGAAGACGGCGGCGACGCGGTCGTCGTAGCGCGGGCGCGGCTGGGCGCGGGCGGCGTCGCCCAGCCAGTGCCCTCGCGGCACGATGGGCGGGCGCGGGGCGGTGTAGGAGGCCGGGGAACGGGGCGGGGCGGCGCGGGAGCCGGTGTCGGCGGCGTTCTCCACGCCGTGGGCGCACAGGAACAGCGCCACGACGGCGGCGACGCCCGGCAGACAGCCGAGCACCGCCCGGGCCGCGCGCGGCAGGCCGGCTATGCCGGGTGTCCCGTCGGCGGAGTGACTGCGTGCGCCCCGCCGTCTTCGGAAGACACGCATGGTCCCACTGTCGGCCTGATCCGGTCCGTCCGCGATGTGTGATGTGCCACCCGGTGGAACCATCGTCACGGTCCGCGACGTTTTTCCCTGTGCACGTCCGCGTGGCCGATTCCGATCAACGTGTGCGCGTGTGACTGATCACCGGGCCCTCCCCCCGCGTATTAAGGGGTTCCGAGAGAAAGGCGGCGTGCGTGGACCTGCTCGACATCCTGCTGTTGCTGGTCGTCCTGGCCTACGCGGCGTCCGGGTACCGGCGCGGGCTGGTGGCCGGCTGTGTGTCGCTGGCGGGCTTCGTGGGCGGTGCGGTCGTCGGCGTGTGGGCACTGCCGTGGGTCATGGACCTGGTGGAGCCGGGGACGACACGGGCGACGCTGACGGCGGTGTTCACGGTGCTGCTCCCGGCGGTGGTGGGGCACGAGCTGGCGGGGCGCCTCGCGCTGCGGCTGCGGCGGGAGCTGGACCGGGGGCCGCTGCGGGTGGCGGACGGCGTGGGCGGAGCGGTGGCCAACGCGGTGGCCGTGCTGATCGTGGCGTGGGTGGCGGCGAGCGTCCTGGGCGCCTCCTCGTCGCCGCTGGTCACCTCGGCGATCCGGGACTCACGGCTGCTCGGCGCGGTGCAGCGGACGATGCCGGACACGACGCCGGCCTGGTTCTCGGGGGCCACGTCCGCGCTGACGCAGGCGGGCTTCCCGCAGGTCTTCAACCCCTTCGAGAACGAGTCGACGGCCGAGGTCGCCAAGCCCACCGGCGACAGTGTCACGGCCGCCGCGACCGAAGCCGCCAAGCGGAGCACGGTGAAGGTCGAGGGCGTGGCGGGCACCCAGGGCCGCGAGGGCAGCGGGTTCGTGTACGCGCGCGAGCACGTGATGACCAACGCCCATGTGGTGGCCGGCATCGACGAGCCGACCGTGCAGATCGGCGGGGTCGGGCGGACGTACGAGGCGCGCGTGGTGCTCTTCGACCCGCAGAAGGACGTGGCCGTGCTGTACGTGCCCGGTCTGAAGGCCCCGGTGCTGCGCTTCGACGACGACGCCGAGCGCGGCGACTCGGCGGTCGTCGCGGGCTATCCGCAGGACGGCGACCTGAACCTCCAGGCGGCGACGGTCGCGAACCGGGTGCGGGCGACGGGCCAGAACATCTACAACGACGGGACGGCCACCCGCGAGATCTACTCGATCCGCTCCACGGTCCGCCCCGGCAACTCCGGCGGCCCCCTGCTCACCACGGACGGCCGGGTGTTCGGCGTGGTCTTCGCCCGCTCCACCTCGGACGCCGAGACGGGCTACGTCCTGACGGCGGACGAGGTCGCCTCCGACGCGCGCGGCGCCGCGGGCGCGACGGCACCGGTGGACACCGGCGAGCCGGCCGCCTCGTAGCTCCGGCTCACAGGAAGCGCCCCATGAACACGTCGTCGACGTAGGTCCCGTCGAGCAGGAACTCCTCGGGCAGGATCCCCTCGACCACGAACCCTTCGGCCTCGTAGAGCGCCCGGGCCACGGTGTTGTGCCCGAGGACCCGCAGGGTGATGCGGCGGGCGCCGCGCCGACGGGCCTCGTCGACGGCGGCCCGGACCAGCGCCCGCCCGGCTCCCCGGCCGCGCGCCTCCTCGGCGACGGCGAGGCCCTGGATCTGGCGCACGTGCCGGTTCGAGTCGAGCGGAGTGGGGAATCCGAGGTGGACATAGCCCGCGAGGCGTCCGTCCAGTTCGGCGACCAGACAGTCCTCGGGGGCGTGCCGCTCGTTGAAGAACGGAGGGTACGGCGGTTGCGGCTCGGGCATCACCGCGTGCAGGGGCGACCAGGTCAGCCGGTCGAGCAGGGCCAGCTCCCCGTCGTCCTCGGGCCGGGCGACACGGATGTGCGGTGCGGGGAGCTCGGGCATGGGCGTCACCCTACGGCGAGCGGATCAAGGCCTTGCAAGGGATTTACGCGGCGACCCGGCAGGATGGGTTCATGGAACGTTCAAGAATCGCGGTGGCGGGTGCGTCCGGTCTGATCGGCGCTGCCCTGGTGCGGTCCCTGACCGCCGACGGGCACGAGGTGCGCCGCCTGGTGCGCGGCACACCCGGGGCGGCCGGGGAGATCCGCTGGGATCCCGAGGGCGGGCAGGTGGACGCGGCCGGGCTCGCGGGGTGCCATGCCGTGGTCAACGTGGCGGGGGCCGGGGTCGGCGACCGGCGCTGGACGGAGGCCTACAAGCGGCGGATCCGCGACAGCCGCGTGAACGGCACGACGGCCCTCGCCGAGGCGGTCGCCTCGCTGGACGCGAAGGACCGCCCGCGGGTCTTCGTCAACGGCAGCGCCATCGGCTATTACGGCGAGACCGGCGAGCGGACGGTCGACGAGAGCGCGCCCGCGGGAGAGGGCTTCCTGCCCTCGCTGTGCGTGGAGTGGGAGGGGGCCGCCGCGCCCGCCCGGGAGGCCGGTGTCCGCACGGTGTTCACGCGGACCGGACTGGTCGTCTCCCGTGAGGGCGGCGCCTGGGGGCGGCTGTTCCCGCTGTTCCGGGCGGGGGCCGGCGGGCGGATGGGCGACGGGCGGCAGTACTGGTCGTTCGTCGCGCTGCACGACGAGGTCGCCGCGATCCGGCATCTGATCGACACCGACGGCCTGTCCGGGCCGTTCAACATCACCGCCCCGAACCCCGTGACGAACCGTGAGATCACGGCGGCGATGGGCCGCGTGCTGCACCGGCCGACCCTGTTCCCGGTGCCCGCGAGCGTCCTGCGGACCGTGCTCGGCGAGATGGCCGGGGACGTCCTCGGCAGCGCCCGGGTCCTGCCGGCGCGCCTGCTGGAGTCGGGCTTCCGCTTCGCGTTCCCGGAGATCGAGGGGGCGATCCGCGCGGCCCTGTGACGGCCTCCCCGCCTCGCCGGAACCCGGCCGGGCGGCGCACACCGGCCGCCTGTCCGGGATCCGACCGGCCGTTCCGAGACAGCTCCCCGAGGCGTACACCAGCCCCCTGTGACCACTTCATGCCCACCAGGCGTTCGTATGCGACCGGTGTGCGACCGTGCCCTGCCGATGCGCGACTCCCGCTGACCGATCACGGTCCTACCCTCGACCAGAACTCGCGTATCCCTGCGGCCTGTTGAGGGCATGACGTCTCCAGCGCCCGCGCAACCTCGAGGAGGGGCACGTGCTTGAGCCCGCGTACCAGGCGGACGTGGTCGTCATAGGGGCCGGGGTCGCCGGACTCTCGGCCGCGCACCGGCTGACCAGCGCAGGAGTGACGACCATGGTCCTGGAGGCCGCCCACGGGGTCGGCGGCCGCATGGCGACGGAGAAGGTCGACGGCTTCCGTCTCGACAGGATCGGCCAGTTGCTGTCCACGGCGTATCCCGAACTACGGCAGACACCCGGTCTCGACGGGCTGGTGCTGCGGCCCTTCGCACCCGGTGTCCTGCTGCACGGCGACGGACGCCACCACCGCGCGGGCGTCCAGCCCGGCGCAGGGGGCGCACGGGGCGCACTGCACGCGGTACGCGCGCTTGCGAGTGCTCCCCGTCCGTCGTCCGCACCGAGGCTGCCGCGGAGGCCCGTGGCCGTGCCCGGCCGGCAGGTCTCCGTCCCCCGGAGCCGGTCCGGCGCCCCGCTCGGCACGGCCGTCGACCAGGCCCGGCTGGGTGCCGCCCTGACCCGGCTGGCGGGCACACCGGCCGAACGGCTGCTGGCCCGCCCGGAGTTGCCCGCCGGTCAGGCCCTGGCGGCCCGCGGGCTGCCCGCCCGTACGATCGACGGCTTCCTGCGTCCGCTGCTCGCCGCGCTGCTGTGCGACCCGGGCCTGACGACGTCCAGCCGGTGCGCGGACCTCGCGCTGCGGGCCTTCGCCCGGGGCCGGTTGTGTCTGCCGGAGGGCGGCGCCGAGGCCCTGCCGGAGCTGCTGGCGCGCACCCTTCCGCCGGGCACGGTCCACACCGGCGTGCGCGTCACCTCCGTCTCGACGACATCGGTGACGACCGCGGAGCACGGTGAGATCCGCTGCCGGGCGGTCCTGGTGGCGACGGGTGCGCGCGCCGCGGCCGAGCTGCTGCCCGGGCTGCGGGTGCCGGAGTTCCATCCGGTGACGGTGGTGCACCACACGACGGACGAACCGCCGGCGACGGGGGCGTCCTTGCTGCTCGACGCGGATCTCGGTGGGCCGGTCGCGCACACGGCGGTGGTCAGTGACGTCGATCCGTCCCGGGCTCCGGCCGGGCGGGCGTTGATCTCCTCCACGGTGCTGGGGCGGCCGCCGGGTGATGTCGACACGGCGGTGCGGATGCATCTGGCGCGGCTGTACGGGGTGTCGACGGCCCGATGGGAGACGCTGGCCGTGCACCGGACGGCGGAGGCGGTGCCGGCGATGCGGCCGCCGCATGATCTGCGGCGGCCGGTGCGGTTGATCGCCGGGCTGTACGTGTGCGGGGATCACCGGGACACCAGTACCGTTCAGGGCGCTTTGCACTCTGGGCATCGGGTGTCTGCGGCGATCTTGGCGGATCTGGGGGCGGGGCGGTCGATGCATGTTGCCGATCCGCTGCCGACTGTGCCCAAGGCTGCTTAGGTTCGTCGGCTGAGGGTGCGTGGGGGTTGATCGCGCCCCCGCGGCGGAGCCGCACATCGACACAGCCCCGCGCCCCCCAGCACCTCATCCCAAGGCCGCCACCTTGTCGCGGTAGGTCCGCACGGGTGCCGCGTCCTTGTACGGCTCCAGTCGTCGTTCGAAGTCCCTCACGTACTCCACCGCCCGCACCGAACGCATCTCCGCGGCCTGCCCGGCGGCCTCCGCGCCCAGCTGGCAGGCCTGGTCGAGTTCGCCGAGGCCCAGGCGGGCGGTGGCGAGGACCACCCGGCAGAAGAGGCGGCTGCGGGCGAAGGAGGGGGCCCGCAGCTGGAGTGAGCGTTCCGCGTGCTGGGCGGCGGCGCGGAACTGCTGGAGGTCGCGGTGGCAGTGGCCGAACTCGTCGGCGAGCTGGGCCTCGTCGAAGAACTTCGCCCAGTGCGGGACGTCGTCGCCGGGCCGGGCCGTCTCCAGGGCGCGTTCGGCGCGGACCAGGGCAGCGGTGCAGGCCCGGACCTCGCCGAGCACCCCGTGCCCGCGCGCCTCGGAGGCGTGCAGCAGAGCCTGGACGACGGGCGGCCCGGAGGTGCCGGCGCCCTGCTGGGCGACGCGGGCCAGTTGGACGGCCTCCCGACCGTGCCCGAGGTAGACGGCCTGACGGCTCATGGTGACCAGCACATACGCCCCGTACGTCCGGTCCCCGGCCGCCTGGGCCAGCCGCAGCGCCTGCACGAAGTAGCGCTGGGCCAGTCCGTGCGCCGCGATGTCGTACGACGTCCAGCCCGCGAGCCGGGTCAGGTCGGCGGCGGCCGCGAACAGCCGGCGGCCGGCCTGCTCGCCGTAGGTGCCGCGCAGCATGGGCTCGCACTCGTGCTCCAGGTAGCGCACGAGGGCCTGGCGGGCGTGGCCGCCGCCGTAGGCGTCGTCGAGGGTGCGGAACAGCTCGCCGACCGAGCGCAGGGCGGCGATGTCGCCGGCGGTGACCTTCTGGCCGGGTCCGCGCTCGGCCCCGCCGCGCTGGCGGGGCAGGGACGGCACACCCGGCTCGGCCGTGCCCGTGGGGCGCAGGGCGGGTCGGCCCTGCGCCGGGATGCGGGCGGGGGCCGGCTCGCCGCGGGCGACCTTCTCGTCGGCCCGGCCGATCAGCCAGTCCCGGCTGGGCACGACGAGCCCGGCCGGGGTGAAGGCGATCTTGCGGAGCTCGGCGTGGCTGCCGGAGTCCTTGCGCCACAGCCCGCTGACGATGTCGACGGCCTCCTCGGGGGTGGCGGCGAACTCCAGCCCCGCGTAGACGGGGGCACAGGCGTCCAGGCCGAGGTCCTGGGCGGTGAGGCGGCGGCCCAGGCGCCGGGTGAAGACCTCGGCGATCAGGGCGGGCGTGGTGCCCCTGGGCTGCTGCCCGCGCAGCCACCGGGTGACGGATGTCTTGTCGTATCTCAGGTCGAGCCCGTGTTCGAGACCGAGCTGGTCCACGCGACGGGCGAGTCCCGCGTTGGAGAACCCCGCTTCTGCGATGAGCGCGGCGAGCTGTCGGTTGGGGGTGCGCTGCGCGGGTCGTTCCGTCATGGTGCGGTGCGGTCTCCTGCCTTCCGGTGTCGGTGACGTGCCGGATTGCCTGTGAGCAGGCCTTTTGGCTTGCTGAACGGCGCGAATGTAGCGGAGAGTAAACACCCCATCACACATTTTCGCGGACATTCATCCGATCGTGTGAGGATTGGCCCCGGGACTGACGCGTCCGGGCCGGACGTACAGTGACTTGGGCGCGTTACGTGCCTGACACACCCGTTCGAGGGAGGCGCTTGCCGTGAGTGAGTTGCGGTTCGTCCGCATGGGGTTCGGTGACGAGGCCGTCGAGTACCAGAAGGCGTGGGACGAGCAGCGCCGGGTGCACGCGGCGCGCTTCGCCGACGAGATCCCCGACACCGTGCTGCTTCTGGAGCATCCCCCGGTCTACACGGCCGGACGGCGCACGGCGGACAACGAGCGCCCCCTCGACGGCACGCCGGTCATCGACGTGGACCGCGGTGGCAAGATCACCTGGCACGGCCCCGGCCAGCTGGTGGGCTACCCCATCCAGAAGCTGCCGCGTCCGGTGGACGTCGTGGCGCACGTGCGCCGCCTCGAGGAGGCCCTGATCCGCGCCTGTGCGGAGTTCGGCCTGGAGACGAGCCGGGTCGAGGGCCGCAGCGGTGTGTGGATCCTGGGCGACCCGGTCGAGCAGCGCCCCGCGCTCGGCGGGCTGTCGCTGGACTTCGACCCCCGGCTGCACGACGAGGAGTTCGACCCGCGCATGAACGGCCCCGAGTACGCGCCGTCCAACGCGGGCCAGCGCCGCGAGGACCGCAAGATCGCCGCGATCGGCATCCGCGTGGCCAAGGGCGTCACCATGCACGGTTTCGCGCTCAACGTGAACCCCGACAACAAGTGGTTCGACCGGATCATCCCGTGCGGCATCCGGGACGCGGGCGTCGCCTCGCTGGCCGGCGAGCTCGGCCGGGACGTGACGATCGAGGAGGTCCTGCCGGTCGTGGAGCGGCATCTGCGGGAGGTCCTGGAGAACGCGGACCTGAAGCCGCGGGAGATCGAGAAGACGCCGGCGGCATAAAACGGCCCGTGGCGGAGCTGGGAGGGGTAGCCACCCGCACAGGCTTTCAAATCAACGGGCGTACCCTTGAGGACGCCGAAGAATCAATCGCTAGGGAGCCGGTCGTGTCCGCAGTCGCACCCGACGGACGCAAGATGCTGCGCCTGGAGGTCCGCAACAGCCAGACCCCCATCGAGCGCAAGCCCGAGTGGATCAAGACCCGGGCGAAAATGGGTCCCGAGTACACCGCGATGCAGAAGCTCGTGAAGAGCGAGGGTCTGCACACGGTCTGCCAGGAAGCCGGCTGCCCCAACATCTACGAGTGCTGGGAGGACCGGGAGGCCACCTTCCTCATCGGTGGCGACCAGTGCACCCGGCGCTGCGACTTCTGCCAGATCGACACCGGCAAGCCCGAGGCGCTCGACCGCGACGAGCCCCGCCGCGTCGGTGAGTCCGTGGTCACCATGGACCTGAACTACGCCACGATCACCGGCGTCGCCCGCGACGACCTGGAGGACGGCGGCGCCTGGCTGTACGCCGAGACGGTGCGCCAGATCCACCAGCAGACCGCGGGCCGCGAGGCCGGCCGCACCAAGGTCGAGCTGCTGGCCCCCGACTTCAACGCGGTGCCCGAGCAGCTGGCGGAGGTCTTCTCCTCCCGGCCCGAGGTCTTCGCGCACAACGTCGAGACGGTCCCGCGCATCTTCAAGCGCATCCGCCCCGGCTTCCGCTACGAGCGCTCCCTGAAGGTGATCACCGAGGCGCGCGACTACGGCCTGGTCACCAAGTCGAACCTCATCCTCGGC
Source organism: Streptomyces luteogriseus (assembly GCF_014205055.1). NCBI lineage: Bacteria > Bacillati > Actinomycetota > Actinomycetes > Kitasatosporales > Streptomycetaceae > Streptomyces > Streptomyces luteogriseus. The sequence continues at coordinate 6,304,854 of NZ_JACHMS010000001.1, read as the reverse complement.
ATGGGCGAGACCCGCGAGGAGGTCGGCGAGGCGCTGAAGCAGCTGCACGAGGCGGGCTGCGAGCTGATCACCATCACGCAGTACCTGCGGCCCTCCGTGCGTCACCACCCGGTGGAGCGCTGGGTGAAGCCCCACGAGTTCGTGGAGCTGAAGGAGGAGGCCGAGCAGATCGGCTTCTCCGGCGTGATGTCCGGACCGCTGGTGCGTTCCTCGTACCGCGCCGGACGGCTCTACCAGATGGCCATGGAGCAGCGTCATTCGGCGGCTCCGCGGCAGGGGGACGGGCACATCGCGGCGCAGGCCGTCTGACGGACCGTCACCACCCTGCCCAGCACGGGGCGAGACAAGCGTGTGAATTCGCGCACAAGAGACTACCCGCCGGTAGTGACCGATTTGCCGCGGTCCTGACCGTCCTCGCAGATGAGGGCACATGTCAGGACCGCGGCGGCGTTCCACCACTCCCCGCCAGGGCTTCATGGGTGTTTGACCGGCCGGTCACGCCCTGGTAACACCAATCAGTGACGCTGAACTCACAGCACGTACACCCATCACCCGAGGGGGGACCTCACCCATGCAGGCCGCGCCGCCCGTCCGCGCCACCGCGATTCCGTCCTTCACGACCGCACTGCGCGCCGTCGAGTCGCTGCTGATGAGCAGTGGTCAGCGCACCGCCCGCCGCAACGCCTGGACCTCCGTGCTGGAGGACCGCCGTCGCGCCAAGGACCGGGTCGAGACGCAGCGCGTCATCGAGCAGTCCCTGTCCGTCCGTCCCTGACCCTCCGGCCCTCCCCCAGGGGCTCCCGCGGGCACTGCCGTCGTCGGCGCTTGTGGGGCCACGTAGACTTCGTGGCATGGCGAGGAAGGAACCTGCAGCGGACGCTGCGAACCCCGGGCGACTGAAGCAGATCGCTCTGACCTACAAGATGACCCGCAAGGCCGACAAGAAGATCGGTCTTGTACTCGCGGCAGTCGGAATCGTCACCTTCGGTGTCTTCCTCGCGATCGGTTTCTTGATCGGTCACCCCATCTATCTCGGCATCCTGGGCCTCCTGCTCGCCTTCCTCGCGTCGGCGATCGTGTTCGGGCGCCGGGCCGAGCGGGCCGCCTTCGGGCAGATGGAGGGACAGCCCGGCGCCGCGGCGGCGGTGCTCGACAACATCGGCCGGGGCTGGACGACGACACCCGCGGTGGCGATGAACCGCAACCAGGACGTGGTGCACCGCGCGGTCGGCAAGGCCGGCATCGTGCTGATCGCCGAGGGCAACCCGAACCGGGTGAAGACCCTGCTGGCCGCCGAGAAGCGGAAGATGAACCGCATCGTCGCGGACGTCCCGGTGCACGACCTGGTCGTGGGCACGGGAGAGGGCCAGGTCGAGCTGAAGAAGCTGCGGACGACCATGCTCAAGCTCCCCCGCGTGCTGACCGGCCCGCAGGTCACGGCCACCAACGACCGGCTGCGGGCCCTCGGTGACCTGATGAGCAACATGCCGCTGCCGAAGGGGCCGATGCCGAAGGGCATGCGGCTGCCGAGGGGCGGGCCGAAGGCTCGCTGACACCCGCACACGACATGAACGAGGGGCGCCCGGATCAACCGGGCGCCCCTCGTTCATGTCGGATCGCTCATGTCGGACCGCTCATGTCGGATCTCCTTGCGCGGGCGGCGCAGGTCAGAGGCGGACCTCGACCGTGCCCGCCAGCCGGTCGTGCAGGCCACGGCCGTCGCGGTCCCAGATCAGCGCGGGGATCGCGAGGAAGAGCAGGACCGTGCGCAGCGCGGCACGCCACGGGCTGACCCGGCCGGTGTCCAGGGCGAGCACCCGCAGGCCGAACAGGCGCTTGCCCGGGGTGAAGCCGACCGAACCGACCGTGAGGACCATCAGCGCGAACATGATGAGCGGCGCCCAGATCTGGGCCGCCTCGTTGTAGCTCTGCGTGATGAGACCGTATGCGATCAGGAGACACAGGCCCCAGTCGACGGCGAGGGCGCCGATCCGGCGGCCCGGGCGGGCGATCGAGCCGGGTCCCTCCTCGGGCAGACCGAGCTGCTCGCCCCGGTATCCGAAGTCGACACCGGCCTCTTCCGCGGCCGCGCGGGGCCCGGAGAGCCACGATCCGAGTGCTTGCCTGTTGTCCACCCGTCCACGGTACTGCGCCCGTAAATGACCAGGGCACGGCGGGGTGTGTCCGGGCTACGGTGGAGGGTGAGCCGGTTAACTTGTGCGAAACAAATGAGTCACGCCCGAGAAACCACCCGTCCCTAGGGTCGAGGTCAGCGTGTGCCACCCGCACTGGCCGCACGAACGAACTACCACCCCGGCGGGACGGTCGGGAGTAGGAGGAGCTGGATGTTCCAGAACGCCGACGAGGCCAAGAAGTTCATCGCGGACGAGGACGTCAAGTTCATCGACGTCCGCTTCTGCGACCTGCCGGGCGTGATGCAGCACTTCACGATCCCTGCCGAGGCCTTCGACCCGGCCGAGGAGCTCGCCTTCGACGGCTCCTCGATCCGCGGCTTCCAGGCCATCCACGAGTCCGACATGGCGCTCCGCGCGGACCTGTCGACCGCCCGGGTCGACCCGTTCCGCCGCGACAAGACCGTCAACATCAACTTCTTCATCCACGACCCGATCACGGGCGAGCAGTACTCCCGTGACCCGCGCAACGTGGCGAAGAAGGCCGAGGCCTACCTCGCGTCGACCGGTATCGCGGACACCGCGTACTTCGGCCCCGAGGCCGAGTTCTACGTCTTCGACTCGGTCCGCTTCTCCACCTCGGCGAACGAGAGCTTCTACCACATCGACTCCGAGGCCGGCGCCTGGAACACCGGTGCGGTCGAGAACAACCGTGGTTACAAGGTCCGCTACAAGGGCGGCTACTTCCCGGTCCCGCCGGTCGACCACTTCGCCGACCTGCGTGCCGAGATCTCCCTCCAGCTGGCCGCCTCCGGCCTCCAGGTCGAGCGCCAGCACCACGAGGTGGGCACCGCCGGCCAGGCGGAGATCAACTACAAGTTCAACACGCTGCTCGCCGCGGCCGACGACCTCCAGCTCTTCAAGTACATCGTGAAGAACGTGGCCTGGCGGAACGGCAAGACCGCGACCTTCATGCCGAAGCCGATCTTCGGTGACAACGGCTCGGGCATGCACGTGCACCAGTCGCTGTGGACCGGCGGCCAGCCGCTCTTCTACGACGAGGCCGGCTACGCGGGCCTGTCCGACACCGCCCGCTACTACATCGGCGGCATCCTCAAGCACGCTCCGTCGCTGCTGGCCTTCACCAACCCGACGGTGAACTCCTACCACCGTCTGGTCCCGGGCTTCGAGGCGCCGATCAACCTGGTGTACTCGCAGCGCAACCGCTCCGCGGCCATGCGTATCCCGATCACGGGCTCCAACCCGAAGGCGAAGCGCGTCGAGTTCCGCGCGCCCGACTCCTCCGGCAACCCGTACCTCGCCTTCTCGGCCCTCCTCCTCGCGGGCCTCGACGGCATCAAGAACAAGATCGAGCCGGCCGAGCCGATCGACAAGGACCTCTACGAGCTGGCTCCCGAGGAGCACGCGAGCGTCGCGCAGGTGCCGACCTCCCTCCCGGCCGTCCTCGACCGCCTGGAGGCCGACCACGAGTTCCTGCTCCAGGGTGACGTCTTCACCCCGGACCTGATCGAGACGTGGATCGACTTCAAGCGCGCCAACGAGATCGCGCCGCTGCAGCTGCGTCCGCACCCGCACGAGTTCGAGCTGTACTTCGACGTGTGATCGACGCCTGACCGAGGCATCACGCCCGCGCCCCCGCTGTCGTTTCCGACGGCGGGGGCGCGGGCGTTTGTTCTATTCTTGAGGGAAGGACCACACGGGGGTGGAGCGGGAATGCCCGAGCACGAACAGGACGACCAGGAGCGCGAGTTCGACCTCAGATGGGCGGACGGAGCCGAGTACAAGGAGCCCTCGGCGCGGGCCCGGATGCTCGCCGCGCGCTGGAAGCACGATCCGCCCGGGCCCGTGCCGTTCCGCGCCGACCCGGAGTACGTCGGTTCCCGCCGGCGCTCCTCGTGGATCTCGACCGCCGTGGTGCTGGGCAGCGTCGCGGCGGTGATCGTGCTGCTGGGGTACATCAACTTCCGCGCGCCGTACTAGTGCCACGGTGCTGGGCGCGCGGCGAAAATCCCCGCGCCGGTCGCCGTCCTCACCCCTAGGATCCCCTGAAACGGCAGGTGGGACGGGGGCGGGCATGCACGAGGACCTGAGGAGTGGGGAGGCGGCCGCAGCGCGGCTGGTCCAGGGGGTGCCTCTGGGCGAGGTGCTCGAGGTCGCCGACCCGGCCGCCTGGACCGGGCTGGACCTGGGTGTGCGGACGTGGGGCTGCTATCGGATGGACATCCTGCCGGACAAGGCGTGGGTGGACGGGCTGGGTGGGGCTGGCGGGACCCGGGGGACGTGGGCGGACGGGCGCTGGGCGTCCAGGTGGCGGCCGGAGCCCGTTGACCCGTCATGGGTCGAGGCCCTGCTCGCCGTGGCGCTCTGCCATCCGGACGGCCGGACCCGTGAGGCGGCACTGACCCGGGTCGCGGATCGTCCCGCCCTGCTGCCCTTGGTCGTGGTGCGCACCGCGGACTGGGCCGCGCCCGTACGGGACAGGGCCCGGGACCTGCTGCGGGCGGGCCTGGACGCGCGCACCGGCGTCGCGCTCGCGCCCCTGATCCTGCGTATCGGCCGTCGCGACCGGGGAGCGTACGGCGTGGAACTGCTCGGTGCGATGCTCTGCCGCGCGCCGCGAGGAGCGCTCTCCTCCCTGTTCCTGCACCCGGACCGCACCGTACGGCGGTTCGCGTACCGGCTGGCCGTCGAGGAGTCGCTGCTCTCCCCCGCCCGGCTCGCCCGCACCGCCGCCTGGGACGACGACGTCATCGTGCAGGAGTTGTGCGCCGAGGCGGCCCTGGCCGCCGTGCGCGAGGACGGTGACGTCGACGGCGTGCTCGAACCGCTGCTCGCCGCCCGCAACCCGCGTGCCCGGTCCGCCGGCGTGACGGCCCTGCGGCGGGCCGGGCGGCCCGGGCGGGCCCTGGGCTTCCTGGCCGACCGGTCGGCCGTGGTACGGGCCTGCGCACGGTACGTCGTACGGCAGCACGGGACGGATCCCCTGCTCTGGTACCGGCAGGTCTGCGCGCGGGCGGCCGACCCCGCGCTGCCACCGGGCGCGGCCATCGGCCTGGCGGAGTGCGGGGAGCGGGCGGACGCCGAAACGTTGCGGTCGCTGCTCAGCCACCCTGCGCCCGCCGTGCGGGCCCGGGCGGTGGCGGGCCTGCGCACGCTGGATGTGACGGTCGTGGAGGAGCTGCGGCCGCTGATCGACGACCCCGCACCCGGTGTCGTGCGCGAGGCCACGCTCGCCCTGCTGCCGTCCGCGGCGCTGCTGCCCGAGGCGTGGCTGACGGAACGGCTTTCGGCTCGGCGGCCCCGGCACATACGGGTCGCCGCCCTGCGGTTGGCCAAGGCGGGGGGCCGGGTCGTACGGCTGCCCGTCGACGCGGAGCGTGGCTGCTAGCGTCCGCCGATGTGAGCGACAGCGTGTACGTGGGCAACGCCGGTGCGGACGCCGCCCTGGACCGGGGATGGATCCTCGGGCATTTCAAGGACGCCGGGGATCCGCGCCACAGTGCGGCCGTGGAGATCAAGTGGGGGGTGCATCCTCGCGGGGACGAGCGGGCCGAGTGGGTGCGGGGTGAGGAGCGCACCGCGCTGTTGGTGCTCGTCAGCGGGCGTTTCCGGGTCGAACTGCCCGGCCGCAGCGTGCTGCTGGAGCGGCAGGGCGACTACGTGGTGTGGGGGCGCGGCGTCGATCACTCGTGGGTCGCGGAGGAGGAGTCGGTCGTGCTGACCGTGCGGTGGCCGTCCGTGCCCGGCTATGCGGTGACCCCGCCGGGCTGACCGCTTTGCCGGTCCTGGGGCCGATCGCGACCCGCTCATGGGGAGCGCCGGGTGCACACTGGCGGTGGGACGAGTGCGTGACTGCGGGGTGATGCAGATGCACAGCCGCTTCCGGAGCGACCGGCGATTGACCGCCCGTATGGGGGTCACGCTGTTCCTGCTCGGGTTGTTGTACGTGGGGTTCGTCGCCGCGTTGATCGTGCTGCTGAAGTCGTGGGTGCTGGTCGTTGTGGTCGCGGCGGCACTGCTCGGCGCGCAGTACTGGTTCTCCGACCGGATCGCGCTGTACGCCATGCGCGGGCGGGTGGTGGAGCGGGAGGAGTATCCCGAGCTGCACGCGGTGATCGACCGGCTGTGCGCCCTGGCCGACATGCCGGTACCGGTGGTGGCGGTATCCGGTATGGACATGCCGAACGCGTTCGCGACCGGGCGGAACCCCGACCACGCGGTGGTCTGTGTGACGACCGGGCTGCTGCGGCGGCTGGAGCCGGCCGAGCTGGAGGGCGTGCTCGCGCACGAGCTGTCGCACGTGGCGCACAAGGACGTCGCCGTGATCACCGTCGCGTCGTTCCTCGGGGTGATCGCGGGGCTGATCGTGCGGTTCGCCTTCTACTCGCAGCTGTTCGGCGGAGCCAGGAGGGATCAGAACACGGCTGCCGTGTTCGCGGCGGTGATGGGTGTGGCCGCGGCCGTGTACGCGATCAGCTTCCTGCTGATCCGCGCCCTGTCCCGGTACCGGGAGCTGGCCGCCGACCGGGCGGCCGCGCAGCTCACCGGCCGGCCCTCGGCGCTGGCCTCCGCGCTCACCAAGGTCTCCGGCGACATCGCCCGCATCCCCACCAAGGACCTGCGCACGGCCCAGGCCTTCAACGCCTTCTACTTCACGCCCGCGCTGGGCCGTGAACCCGGCATCGCCCGCCTGTTCTCGACCCATCCGAGCCTGGAGCAGCGGCTCGACCAGCTGGGCCGGATCTCCGCCGAGCTGGGCGAGGCGGCGGCGCCCGGAGGGATGTGATCGGCGCATGGGGCTGCTGGACATCCTGCTCGGCCGGACGAAACCGGTCGTGGCGGATCTCGACCGGCTCTTCGCGCTGCCCTCGGCGGCCGTGACCCTGGAGGCCGCCGCGGGCTTCACACCGACCGGGCGGGGCGCGGTGTGCTTCGCCACGGTCGAGGGCGCGGCCTTCGAGCAGTCCCACCGCGAGGTGCAGGCCCTGCTGGACGCCGACACCGACCGCGACGGCCCGCCGGTGGAACTGCGCCAGGACGACTACGGCTACTCCTGGCTGGTCTCCCGCCGTTCCCCCGACCAGCTCTCCGCGCTCGTGAACGACCTGCACGCCGTGAACAGCCAGATGGAGGTCAACGGGTTCGGCCCCCAACTGCTGTGCTCCCTCGCCGGGTTCGAGGGTCCCTCCGGTCGGCGGCTCGCGCTGGTCTACCTCTACAAGCGGGGCACGTTCTATCCGTTCGCGCCCCTGCCGGGCGGGACGCAGCGGCGCGACAACGCCCTCGAACTCCAGGTGCGGGCCGCGCTCTCGGGTGACCTGCGCATCGAGCAGGACCTGAGCCGCTGGTTCCCGGTGTGGGGAGCGCCCGCGCTGTGACCGCCCTCTGGGGCGGGGCCGCGTGAGTCAATGGCCGTATGAGTGAGCTGATCCCCTTCACCCACGTCAGCGACGGCGAACGACTCAGCGGGCTGTCCTGCGGCGGGGCCGAGCCGGCCCGCGCGACGGTCGTGCTGCTGCACGGCGCGGGCAACGGCGGCAAGGAGCGACTGGTGCCGCTGCTGGCGGAGTTCGCCGCCCACGGCTGCCACGCCCTCGCCTTCGACTTCTCGGGCCACGGGGAGAGCACCGGCCTGCTGCGGGAACTGAGTCTGCGCCGCCGCTTCGAACAGACCGTCTCCGTCATCGACGCACGCGCGCGTGAGGACGGGCCGCTGGTCCTGATCGGGTTCAGCATGAGCGGCCAGACGGTGGCGGATCTCGTACGGCACTACGGGGAGCGGGTGGCGGCCCTGGGGCTGGGCGCGCCGGCGGTGTACGCGGGCGAGGCGTGGGACGTGCCGTTCGGCGCGGGGGACGGGCGGTTCAGCGAGATCATCCGCAGGCCCGGCAGCTGGCGTGCGGCGCCCGCGCTCGATGTCCTGCGGGGGTTCGAGGGCCGGGCGGTGCTCGCGGTGCCGGACACGGACGAGGTCATCCCGCCCGCGGTGACGGAGGCCCTCTCCGAGGCGCTGGCCCGGCGCGCGCAGTTCACCCACTGGGAACTCCCGGGGGCCGGGCACCGGTTGGGCCTGTGGTTCGGCGATCACCCCGGCGACCGGCGGGAGTTCGTCACCGCCGTGCTGACCGGACTCGGCGAGCAGGGCTGGTCGGCGACCCGCGCGTGGGTGGCCAAGCAGCTCCCGGAGGGCCGTACCGTCACCACGTCGTCCTTTCTGACCGGGGGCTGGAGCGCCCAGATGCGGCGGCTCACCCTCGACGACGGGACCGAGCTGACGCTGCGGACGTTCGTGAAGCCCTTCTTCCGGCGGCACGCGCCCGGACTGCTGGCCCGCGAGGCGGAGATGCTCACGCTGCTGGCGGAGCAGGAGGGCGTGCCGGTCGCCGAGCCGGTCGGCGTGGACGCGACCGGGGAGCACTGCGACCATCCGTCCCTGCTGATGTCCGTGCTGCCGGGGCGGGTCCGGGTCGACGAGGAGGAACTCGACGCGCGGGTGGACCTGCTGGCCGCCCAGCTGGCCCGGATCCACCGGGTCGTCCCCCGGGAGCGTCCGCGGACGTACCAGGCGTGGACGTCCCCGGAGGCGGTTCCCCCGGGGTGGGAGCGGGCCGTGGACGTCATCCGCCGCTCTCCCCCGCCGTACGACGGCTGCTTCCTGCACCGGGACTTCCACCCCGGGAACGTCCTGTTCACGGGTTCGGGGGCCGGCCTGCGGATCGGCGGAGTCGTCGACTGGGTGGAGACCTCGTGGGGGCCCGCCGACCTGGATGTCGCCCACTGCTCGACGGCACTCGCGCTGCTGCACGGCCCGGACCACGGCCTCGGCTTCCGGGAGCGCTACGAGGCCCGGGGCGGGCGGCGCCTGGCCGGCGACCCGGAGCATCTGTACTGGCGGCTGCTCGACGCCCTGGCCTATGTCCCCGACGCGGCGAAGCTGGCCGGGCCGTGGCGGGAACTGGGCCGGACCGATCTGACGCCGGAGGTGCTGGGCGGGCGGCTGGAGGCGTATGTGACGGGGCTGCTGGCGCGGTACGGCTGAGGCGGGCGGGCCGCTCCCGGGCGACTGTCAGCGGCGTCCGCGATGATGCAGGCGGGTCGGAGGACGCGGCGAGTGGAGGCGGGCATGGGCGACGGGGCGCGGTACATCGGCGTGGCGGAGCGGCGGGCCCGGCTCGCGCTGCGGCAGCGGCTCGCGGGGCAGGCTCGGGCGGGGACGCCCGAGGAGGTCGCCGGTGCGCTGGTCGCGCTGCACGGCACGGACCCGGCGACGGTGTATCTGGCGGTGGGCGCCCGGCTCGCCGACCCCGCCGGGACCGTCGAGGAGACGGGGCGGGCCCTGTACGAGGACCGTTCCCTGGTGCGGATGCACGGCATGCGGCACACGGTGTTCGTGTTCCCCACCGGGCTGACCGCCGTCGTGCACGCCTCGACGGGACTGGCCGTCGCCGCCCGGGAGAGGTCCTCGCTCCTCAAGCACATGGCGACGGCGGGGGCGCCGGACGCGGCCTGGCTCAAGGAGGTCGAGGAGTCGACGCTGGCGGCGCTCGCCCGGCGCGGGCAGGCGACCGCGGCCGAACTCGCCCAGGACGAGCCGCGGTTGCGGGAGCAGTTCGTGTACGCGGCCGGGAAGAGCTACGAAGGGGTGCACACGGTCTCGACCCGGCTGCTGAGGGTGCTCGGCGTCGAGGGGAAGGTGGTGCGCGGCCGGCCGCTCGGCTCCTGGACGTCCAGCCGGTTCCGCTGGGCCTTGGCACCCGAGCATGCCGAGCTGGATGTCGCACAGGCGCAGGCGGAGCTGCTGAGACGGTGGCTCGCCGCGTGCGGTCCGGCGACCGAGGCCGACCTGAAGTGGTGGACGGGGTGGCGCGTGACGGAGGTCCGCAGGGCCCTGGCCGCGATCGGGGCGGAACCGGTGTCGCTGGACGAGGGCACGGGGTACGTGGCCGGGGGCGACGCCGGCCCGGTGCCCTCCCCCGACGCGCCCTGGGCCGCGCTGCTGCCCGCCCTCGACCCGACGGCAATGGGGTGGCAGCAGCGCGACTGGTATCTCGCCCCCGGCCTGCGGCCCCGGTTGTTCGACGGCAGCGGCAACGTCGGGCCGACGGTGTGGTGGAACGGACGGGTGATCGGCGGCTGGGCCCAGCGGCCCGACGGGGAGATCGCCTGGCGGATCCTCGACGAGGAGGGCATCGGCCGGGAGGCCCGCGCGGCGATCGGGTCGGAGGCGGAGCGGCTCGCCGGATGGCTGGGGACGACGCGGATCACGCCGCGCTTCCGCACGCCGCTGGAGAAGGAACTCGCGGCGGGCTGAGGAGCGGCGCCCCCTTCGGAGACTCTTTCCAGGGCTTCCGCCGCCGGACCGTGACGTACACCCCGGCCCGCGCCGCCGTCACCCGGGCCCGCCCCGCCGTCGCCCCGGCCTCGGCGGCGCGGACGGCGGTGTCCCGTCGAGCCGGTCCGGGCACCTCGCCCCGTTCGGCGGCCTGCCGGACGCAGGGTGCCCACTCCGTACGCGGACGCCGTGCAAGCGGTGCGGCGCGGCGGCCGTTCTCGCGTCGCCGGTCGCGGCGGGGATCAGGGCCTCGAACAGCGGTCCCTGCCGAGGGTCCGTCAGCGTGCGCTGGACGAGACGGGCGTTGGCAGGAGGGCTCCACCCGCCTCGACCCGCCGGTGCTCACGGCGCCCAGCCGGGCGGCATGAGCGAGCGCCGGACACCCCGCGGTTCGGGACACCCGGCGCTCGGGGAGCGGAGAAGGGTCAGCGCGCGTACCGCATGAAGGCCCGCACCATGTGGCACGTCGTGTCCGACGGCGGGTGGACGCCGATCATTTCGGCCGTGTCGCGAATCGTCTCGTTGCGCGCCTGGTTCGGCATGTAGACGCCCGAGTCGAGCAGGGCGATGGCGAGGCGCATCGCCTTCAGGCGGCGGTTGTGCGTCACGTACCACTGGCGCGGCCGGCCCGGCGGCAGCGGTCGCTTCTGCACGGGCACGTAGGGCAGGTCGAGCAGGACGGGACGCTTCGCGGTGGACTGGGTGGGCAACGGCTTCGACTTCAGGGCGGCAGCGGGCACAGGCATCCTCCTGTCGCGGTCGGGCGGCTCACCGAAGACGTCGGGCATCCCCGGCGCCACCCTCGAACACTGCTTACAGTCTACCGCCCCGCACTGACAACCGGGAGTCCGCACGACTCGACAAATGACCAGGTGAGCAAGGGATTTGGCGTGATGTCACGGCCGCTCCGCGAGGTGCCGGTGGGGCACCAAAAAATCGAACAAGCCGGTCGCCGCGTACCGTGTGCACATGGAGATCTGGATCAACCCCGCGTGCTCGAAGTGCCGCAGCGCCCTGACGCTGCTCGACGCCGAGGGCGCCGACTACACCGTCCGCCGCTACCTGGAGGACGTGCCGAGCGAGGACGAGATCAGGGGCGTGCTCGAGCGCCTCGGTCTCGAACCCTGGGACATCACCCGCACCCAGGAGGCCGACGCCAAGGAGCTCGGGCTCAAGGAGTGGCCGCGGGACGCCGGTTCGCGCGACCGCTGGATCACCGCGCTCGCCGGGCACCCCAAACTGATCCAGCGCCCGATCATCACCGCGGACGACGGCACGGCGGTGGTCGGCCGCACCGACGAGGCCGTACGGGACGCCCTGGCACGCTGACCATCGCGCCGACCGGCCACCAACCGCCCTGTGGCGCAGGTCACTTGAGTGACTCCTGTAACCGCTGAGTAACCTCGTTCGGTATCTCGTACATAGCGGCGTACGCTCCCCTACCTCTTTCAGGAGGCGCGCATGTCGCGCAGGAGAACTCTCGGCACGAAGAAGAAGATCGCGCTGCTGGTGAGCGCGGCGACGGTGGCGGGAGGTGGGGCCTTCGTCATGGCGAGCACGTCGAACGCCGCGCCGACCCCCAAGTCGGCGTCGGAATCGACGGTCTGCCTGGGTCTCGCCACCGCCCTCGGCAACAACCAGAAGTTCATCGCGGACCAGCGGGCCAACCCGGACGCGCAGTCCGAGGCGCGGATCGCCAACCGCGAGGCGGTCGTCGCGGAGATCGAGCGGAAGCAGGAGGCGTCGGGGTGCGCCGTCGGGGAGTCGGCTCAGGACTCCCAGACCGCGCAGCCGTCGCAGCCCGCCCAGCCGGCACAGCCGCCCGCGGCCTCGGCCCAGCCGTCGCAGCCCGCCGCGTCCGCCCCCGCGGGAAACGGCGGCGGTGCCGCTGCCTCCGGGCAGCAGGTGTGCAACGGCTCCACCGTCACGCTCTCCGGTGAGGGCGGTGCGCCTGCCGCGTCCAGCAACCAGTTCCCGGCCGGCACGAAGCTGAAGGTCACCAACCTGGACAACAACAAGTCCACGACGGTGGAGGTCACTTCGGTCTCCGGCAGCTGCGCGCTGCTCAACAACGCGGCCTTCGAACAGGTCCGTGAGCCCGGCAAGTTCCTGATCCGCCGGGCCCTGATCGAGAAGGTGGGGTGAGGCCGTACGAGCGACTGAACGGATGAGGCGGCGGCCACCCCCTCGGCCGCCCCCTCGTACGTGTCACCGGTCCTGCCGCCCCCGGCCAGGGGCGGCAGGACCGGCGCGTCCGGGCCGTGCGGCGGCGTTCACCGGCTTGACGGAGGGGAGCCGGTGACCGGCGCCGCACCCGGCGGCACGCCCTCTCGGCGTGAGGTACGGCATAGGCACACCAGGTAACACGGGGTTCACATTCGGGCAATGACCGGGAAATCGCCTGTTGGCACGCTGCCGGGCAGTTGACGCGGCGCCTCAGTGCCGCAGCGCCGCAGCACCCGCGACACGCGCCCAGACACACCCCCGAAGGATGTGGCCCCGTGACCTTCAAGGCTGAGTACATCTGGATCGACGGCACCGAGCCGACGGCCAAACTGCGCTCCAAGACCAAGATCATCTCGGGCTCGCCCGCCGGTCTCGACGCGCTGCCGATCTGGGGCTTCGACGGGTCTTCCACCAACCAGGCCGAGGGGCACTCCTCGGACTGCGTCCTCAAGCCGGTCTTCACCTGCCCGGACCCGATCCGCGGCGGCGACGACATCCTGGTGCTGTGCGAGGTCCTGAACATCGACCTCACCCCGCACGCCAGCAACACCCGTGCCGCGCTGGCCGAGGTGGCGGAGAAGTTCGCGGCGCAGGAGCCGATCTTCGGCATCGAGCAGGAGTACACGTTCTTCAAGGACGGCTACCCGCTCGGCTTCCCCAAGGGCGGCTTCCCGGCCCCCCAGGGCGGCTACTACTGCGGTGTCGGCGCGGACGAGATCTTCGGCCGTGACGTCGTCGAGGCACACCTGGACAACTGCCTGAAGGCCGGTCTCGCCATCTCCGGCATCAACGCCGAGGTCATGCCCGGGCAGTGGGAGTTCCAGGTCGGCCCGGTTTCCCCGCTGGAGGTCTCCGACCACCTGTGGGTGGCCCGCTGGCTGCTCTACCGCACCGCCGAGGACTTCGACGTCGCCGCCACCCTCGACCCCAAGCCGGTCAAGGGCGACTGGAACGGCGCCGGTGCGCACACCAACTTCTCCACCAAGGCGATGCGCGAGAGCTACGACGCGATCATCACCGCGGCCGAGTCGCTCGGCGAGGGCTCCAAGCCGCTCGACCACGTCAAGAACTACGGCGCCGGCATCGACGACCGCCTGACCGGTCTGCACGAGACCGCCCCGTGGAACGAGTACTCCTACGGCGTCTCCAACCGCGGCGCCTCGGTCCGCATCCCCTGGCAGGTCGAGAAGGACGGCAAGGGCTACATCGAGGACCGCCGCCCGAACGCCAACGTCGACCCGTACGTGGTGACCCGCCTGCTCGTCGACACCTGCTGCTCGGCGCTGGAGAAGGCCGGCCAGGTCTGACCGGCGCACCGCTCGGCTCCCGAGGGGGCGCTCACCGTTCGCGGTGGGCGCCCCCTCGCGTTGTCAGTGGGGCGTGTCATCGTGGGGACATGGAGATCGACGGGGGCCTCGCGGTCAAGGTGCTGACGGAGAGCGGGCGGACGCACACGCGGATCGCGGCGCGTGAGCTGCGCGAGCTGGTGGAGCGGATCGGCGGTGCCGACGACCACTTCCTCGTGGTCCAGCGGATACCGGAGCGGCCGAGGGTCTTCATCCAGACCGCACGCGCCGAGGACGGTGCGTACGACCTCCAGCACCGCACCGGGTCCGTCCCCCACATGTGGGTGACCCGCGTGACCGACCCGGGCCTCGTCGCCGAGGTGATGGTGCGCTGGGCGCGGCAGGAGGACGGCTGGGACGCCGGAGTCACCTGGGAGCGCGAGGAGTTCGGGCTGCCCGAGGAGCCGCCCGCGCTCGCGCCCGAGGTCGCCGCCCGGGCCGAGGGCTACGTCCGCGAGCTGCTCCGGGACGGCTACCTGGGCATCGAGGCGTTGATCGGCGAGACGGTGTATCTGATGGAGGGCCGGGAGGGCTCGTCCCCCCTGTCTCCGGCGCAGGCCCGCGCGTTGGTCGAGCGGCTGTGGCTGGAGCGGGTCGACGAGCAGGAGGCGTGGGCCGGGCCGACCGGTCCGGACCGGCTGGAGCGGGCCTTCACGGCTCTGGAGGGCGCCGGCATCGTCGCCCGGGAGAACTTCACCTGCTGCCGGGGCTGCGGCATGACGGAGATCGGCGCGGAGGTGGAGGACGAGTCGGCGGTGCGCGGCTTCGTCTTCTTCCACCACCAGGGCACGCGCGCGGCGGCGCAGGGGCGCGGCCTGTCGCTGTACTACGGCGGGTTCGACGGCTCCGAGCAGACCACCACGGCCGTCGGACACGAGGTCGTGGCGGCGCTGACGTCGGCCGGGCTGTCCGCGGAGTGGGACGGCGACCCGGGCAAGGCCATCGACCTGGCACCGCTGGAGTGGCGCAAGCGCCTGGTGGGATGAGGGGCGAGCGGCCGGGCCGGGCTCCCGGCGCGTGTCCAAGCTGTGAGAGGAGACTCCCGGCCGAGGACCGGCTCTGCTTCAATGGGCCCATGGCCGTCTACCAGAAGCACACCGCGACGGGTCGCCATGACCTCGAGCCCTTCTGGCCGTCCCGCCAGGACCACGACTTCGACCGGGTGTGTTGCCGCGCGATGAACGCGCCGGCCCTCTAAAGCCGTACACCCGGCCTTCGGCCAGCGCGAACCGCGTACGTCCCTCGGCGAGCCCGACCACGAATCGCGGCCGTCGACCTCCCGACGAACTCCTCGCGCGAAAGAGCTGACCTCTCATGGCGACCACTCGTTCCCTGTCCACCGCCGCTCCCCTCACCGCCCCCGCGCCCCACGGCCCCCGGCACCGGCTGCGTGCCGTCGACCGGGACGAGGTGATGACGGTCGCGGACCTGCTGCCGCCGGGCGCCACCTGGCTGCCGGCCCCGCAGCACACCCTGCCCGCGCTGCCGGGGCAGCCGCCGATGATCGGCTACCTGGTGCTCGTCCCGGCCGACCAGCAGCCGCCGTTCCCGGTGGCGGTGCCCGACCTGCCGCAGACCGCGGGCCCGGACCTCGGTGCCGAGCCGGGCGGCGAGCCGCTGATCAGCGTCGACACCGTGCAGCGCACCGCCCGGGTGGCCGGACAGCCGCTCGACCTCACCTACCTGGAGTTCGAGCTGCTGGCGCACCTGGTGGCGCACCCGAACCGGGTGCACACCCGCGACCAGCTGGTCGGCACGGTGTGGGGCTACGGACACGTGGGCGACGGCCGCACGGTCGACGTCCACATCGCCCGCCTGCGCCGCAAGCTCGGCCCGGAGCACCGCGACACGATCCGCACCGTGCGCCGTGTGGGCTACAAGTACGTGCCGGCGACAGCCCACTGAGACCGCCCCCGCCCGCCCTGTCCCGTCCCGATCCGTCCCGTCTGCTGACAGCAGATCCCCGTTCCCTCTCCTCGCCCGACCGGGCAGAGTCACCGGCATGAGGCTTCTGATGCTGGGTGGTACGGAGTTCGTGGGGCGGGCCGCCGTGGAGGCGGCGCTGGGGCGGGGCTGGGACGTGACCGTCTTCCACCGGGGGCGGCACGAAGCGCCGCCGGGTGTGCGGTCGTTGCTCGGTGACCGCACCGCGCCCGGCGGCCTGGCCGCCCTCGCCGACGACCCGGGCGAGTGGGACGTCGTCGTCGACACCTGGTCGGCGGCGCCCCACGCGGTGCGGGACACGGCGCGGCTGCTGCGGGGCCGCGCCGGCCGGTACGTGTACGTGTCGAGCCGCTCGGTGTACGCGTGGGGCCGGCCCGCCCGATTCGACGAGGACGCGCCCTTGGTGGAGGGGGCGTCGGCCGACGCCGAGCAGACCGCGTACCCGCAGGACAAGCGGGGCGGTGAACTGGCCGTGCTGGACGCCTTCGGCGCGGACCGGTCGGTGCTCGTACGGGCCGGGCTGATCCTCGGCCCGTACGAGAACATCGGCCGGCTGCCCTGGTGGCTGGGCCGCATGGCGCGCGGCGGCCCGGTGCTGGCGCCGGGCCCGCGTGACCTGCCCCTGCAGTACGTGGACGTCCGCGACCTGGCCGAGTGGATCGTGCTCGCGGCCGAGCGGGAGCTGAGCGGGCCGTACAACCTGGTCAGTCCGCAGGGCCACGCCACCATGGGCACGTTGCTCGACGCCTGCGCGCGGGTCACCGGCGGCGCCGCCGAGCTCCGCTGGACCGAGCCCGGGGTGATCCTGGAGGCGGGCATCGAGCCGTGGACCGAGCTGCCGGTGTGGGTACCGCCGGGCAGCGACCTGTACGAGGCCCTGCACAGCGCGGACGTCTCCCGGGCGGTCGGGGCGGGGCTGGTCTGCCGGCCCGTCGAGGAGACCGTGGCGGACACCTGGCGGTGGCTCCAGGATCTCGGGGGCGTGGTGCCCCAGCGCCCGGACCGACCGCGCTCGGGCCTGGATCCGGAGGTGGAGGCGAAGGTGCTGGCGTCCGGCGCCGGTACCTGAACGATCCTCCCGGGGTGTACGTAGCACCACCCCCGGCCGGGTGTCCCGGCCCCGTGACCGGGCGGGCGCGCTCGGCGAGACTGACGCCATGACCATGGACACGAAGAACGGCAGCGGGCGGACGACAGGGCGGGGCATCGGGCTGGCCGCGGTGCGGGGGCTCGCGCTGGCCCTCGTCTCCCTGCCGGGGGCGGTGCTGTGCTTCTGCCTGTCCCTGGTCTCGATCGCGCTCATCCCGATCGGGGTCGGGATCGTCACCACGCCGTACGTGCTGACGGGGGTGCGGGCGTTCGCGGATGCACGGCGGGTGCTCGCGGCGGAGTGGGGCGGGGTGCGGATCCCTCCGGCTTACCGGCCGCTGCCCCAGGACGCCAACCCGTGGGCGCGCACCTTCGGGATGCTGCGCGACCCGGCGACCTGGCGGGACCTGTGGTGGCTGCCGGTCGACATGACCGCGGGGTTCGTCACCGCACTGCTGCCGGCGGTGCTGCTGCTCTACCCGCTGGAGGGGTTCGCACTCGCCCTCGGGCTGTGGCGGGTCTTCCCCGACGGGTACTGGTACGGGTTCGTGCCCGTCACCGGGCAGGCGTCCGCCTTCGGTGCGGCGGCCCTGGGTCTGGTGCTGCTGTTCCTCGCGCACTTCCTCACCCCGCGCCTGCTGGGCGCCCACTTCCGCCTCACCCGGGCCGTGCTCGGCAGCAACCAGGGGGAACTGGCCGAGCGGGTGCGGGTGCTGACCGAGACCCGGCGCGACGCGGTCGACACCTCCGCCGCCGAACTGCGGCGCATCGAGCGGGACCTGCACGACGGGGCCCAGGCCCGGCTGGTCGCCGTCGGCATGGACCTGGGCACCATCGAGGCGCTCCTCGACAAGGACCCGGCCCGGGCGAAGGAACTGATCGCGCAGGCCCGCAAGTCCTCGGTGGAGGCGCTGACCGAGCTGCGCGAGCTGGTGCGGGGCATTCACCCGCCGGTCCTCGCCGAACGCGGCCTCGGAGATGCCGTACGGGCGCTGGCGCTGCGGCTGCCGGTGGCCACCGAGGTGAGCGTGGATCTGCCCGGGCGGGCCGAGGCTCCCGTGGAGTCGGCCGCGTACTTCGCCGTCAGCGAGGTGCTCACCAACGCCGTGAAGCACGCGGGCGCCGACCGGATCTGGGTCGACCTGCACCGGGCGGCCGGCATGCTGCGGGCGACCGTCACGGACAACGGCAAGGGCGGTGCGGTGATCGGGGCCGGTTCGGGGCTGGCCGGGGTCGAGCGGCGACTGGGTACATTCGACGGCGTCCTGGCCGTCAGCAGCCCCGTCGGCGGCCCCACCATGGTCACCATGGAGATCCCTTGCGCGTAGTCCTGGCCGAAGACCTCTTCCTGCTGCGCGACGGACTCGTCCGGCTGCTCCAGGCGCACGACTTCGAGATCGCGGCGGCCGTCGAGACCGGGCCCGAACTGGCCGCCGCGCTGGCCGAACTGGACCCGGACGTCGCCGTGGTCGACGTCCGCCTGCCGCCCACGCACACCGACGAGGGCCTGCAGTGCGCGCTCGAGGCCCGCCGGAAGCGGCCCGGGCTGCCGGTGCTGGTGCTCTCCCAGCACGTGGAGCAGCTCTACGCGCGGGAACTGCTCGCCGACGGCAGTGGCGGGGTCGGCTATCTGCTGAAGGACCGGGTGTTCGACGCCGAGCAGTTCGTGGACGCCGTGCGACGGGTCGCCGCCGGGGGCACGGCGATGGATCCGCAGGTCATCCAGCAGCTCCTGGCCCGCCGTTCGGGCGACGACCCGCCGCTGGCGCGGCTGACACCCCGGGAGCGGGAAGTGCTGGAGCTGATGGCGCAGGGCCGGTCCAACGCGGCGATCGCGGGGAAGCTGGTCGTGACGGAACGGGCGATCGCCAAGCACACCGCCAACATCTTCGCCAAACTGGGGCTGGAGGTCTCGGACGACGACAACCGCCGCGTGCTGGCGGTTCTCGCCTATCTCGACCACGGCCGGTGAAACCGGACGAGCCATCCTCACCCACCGTGGAGGATCAACAACTCCCGGTGTGAAAGGGGCTGTTGAGGGCACAAGGCCCTCACGAATCTCGCATCAATTTCCGAGACATCTGAACACCCGTGGGACCACCTCCGTATGGAAGGAAGCCGCTTCACTCCTGTCGGGCGCCTCGATGCCCCCGAAAAAGGAAGTCAGAGGAGTTCCATGGGACGCAACACAAGAAAACGCCGTACGCCGCTGGCCACCAAGGCCATTGCCGCATCGGCGGCCCTAGCGCTCGGTGGGGGCGGGCTGATCTGGGCAAACTTCTACGCCTCGGCGCACGAGGAGAACTCGGCGAACCAGACCAAGTCCGCGGGCGCACAGGTCGCCACGATCCAGTGCCCGGACGTCGGCCAGAAGCTGACCGATGTGCCGGACGGTGCTCGCCAGGGGGTGGACAAGGAGCTGGCCAACCTCGACAAGCAGATCAGCGAGGCCTACACCCGGCTCGCCTCCACCCGTCAGGCCCAGGCCGGTGACGCGGGCTTCGTCGACAACGCCATCCTCGGCCCGCTGAAGTCGAAGCGGACCGCGGTGATCGACCGGATCGGCATCAACATCCGGCGGGTCGGCGGGCAGGCCCCGGCCAACCTCGAGCAGCTGGCCTCGTGTCAGGGCATGGCCGCCGACGCCAACACCAACGACGGCCAGGCCGACGGTGGCCAGAACAACGACGGCCAGAACAACGACGGTCAGAACAACGACGGCGGTCAGAACGACGGCGGTCAGGACCAGGGCCAGGACAACGGCGGCCAGGACAACGGGCAGGGCGGCAACGGCGGGCAGGGCGGCAACGGCCCGGCGGCGGACGACTTCATCAACATCGAGGACGTCCAGCCGAACTCGCGCAACCTCCCGAACGGCCTCGCCGCGAACGGTGACGGCGGTTCCACGGGCACGTTCACCACGCAGTGCGGCACCAACGAGAACGAGAACCGCAACTCGGACAACGTGATCGTGGCGCCCGGCGTGTCCAACGGCGCGCAGCACCAGCACGACTACGTCGGCAACCAGAACAACAACGCCTTCGCGAGCGACGACGACCTGGCCAACGGCGAGACGACCTGCCAGAACCAGGGCGACAAGTCCACGTACTTCTGGCCGGTCATCCGTATCCAGGACGGTTCGGACGACATCGACGCGGGCCAGCCCGGCGGTGGTCAGGACGGCAACGTCGGCAAGATCGTCGAGCCCGCCGAGGCCCAGCTGAAGTTCGTCGGCAACCGCACCAGCGACGTCGTCGCGATGCCGAAGGCCCTGCGCATCATCACCGGTGACGCCAAGTCCCTCACCAACGGCCTGAACAACGCCAACACGTCCTGGACCTGCACGGGCTTCGAGGACCGACAGGTGACGGACAAGTACCCGATCTGCCCCGACGGCAGCAGCGTGGTCCGGCTGTCCAACTTCCAGAGCTGCTGGGACGGCCAGAACATCGACAGCGCCAACCACCGCACCCACGTGGACTTCGTGGAGGCGGACGGCAGCTGCTCGAACGGCTTCAAGGCCATCCCCCAGCTCCAGGTCCGACTGGTCTACGACATCCAGGCGCCGCAGATCAACAACGGCCAGGTGCAGAACGCCTTCGCGGTGGACTCCTTCCCGGAGCAGCTGCACAAGCCGATCACCGACCACAACGACTTCATCAACTTCTTCGACGACAACCTGATGAACGAGATGGTCCAGTGCATCAACGACGGCCAGGACTGCCAGTAGTCCTGAACCGGTAGCGCAGAAGGCCGGCGGTGGGAGTTCCCACCGCCGGCCTTCTGCTGCCCGGACCCGCGTGCTCAGCCGTGGTGGCTGCTGCCGCCGCCGTCGTGACCGTTCTTGTTGTGGCTGCCGCCCGGGTTCATGTGCTCGGAACCCTCCTCCATCGTTCCGCCGAGGGTGCCCTGCAGCGCCGTGACCGTCTTCTGCTGGCCGACGGCGACCCACTTGCGGCCGACGAGGTAGTAGCCGCCGTAGTCCTTGGCGCTGTTCAGCCACTCGCGCTGGCCGCGGTCCGTGGAGAAGGTGGCGAGGACGTACTTCTCCTTGCCCTTCTTGCAGAGGGCCTGGCGGATGGTGTCCGCGTCGGTCTGCATGTTCGGCTTGCAGTCGGCCTCGGCCGCGATGTGCTCCAGGCTGCCGCTCACCTCCTTCGGAACGGCCGCCTCGTCCTTGTCGCCGGATCCGCCGCAGCCGGTCAGCGCCAGTATCGCCACCGCGCCGCTCAGCGCGAGCATCGGTCGGGTCACCCTCATCTGTTCCTCCGGTCCTTGTCGGCACGGTCCTTGTCACGGCACGATCCGGACGCATGCCGCACGGAGCCCCGGCAAGAGGCTCTCGCCTTCGATACGGCCCAGGAGCCCGCCGTGCTCAAAATCCCGCTGTTGCGGTGTGCACTCGTGTGCGAGGGTGGTCCGGTGGATCAGGACTGGGAAGATCGTGTGGCCGCCCTGTGGGACCGTTTCGACGACTACGCCGAGACGGAGGAGGACGAGGCCCGCTTCCGCGCCGATGTCGACGCCCTGGTCGCCGAGCTGCCCGAGGGCAGTCCGCACGGCCCGTTCGAGCAGGCCTGCGCCTGGGACTCCACCGGCCGCTCCGACAAGGCGGTCCCCCTGTACCAGGAGGCGCTGGACAAGGGCCTCGCCGACGTCAGCCCCTACAAGGCCCGCCGGACGAAGATCCAGCTGGCCAGCTCGCTGCGGAACATCGGCCGGGCCGAGGAAGGCGTCGCGCTGCTGACACCCGAGCTGGTCGCGCCGTCCGACGAGCTGGACGACCCCGTACGCGCCTGTCTCGCCCTCTGTCTGTCGTCCCTCGGCCGCGACCGGGAGGCCCTGGCGCTGGCCCTGGGCGCCCTGGCCCCGCATCTGCCGCGCTACCAGCGGTCCATGGCGAACTACGCCCGGCTGCTCGTGGAGCCCGGGGAGCACCCGGGGGCGTGACGCTCCGGGGCCAGGTGACCATCCAACGATTCGCTCGTTCTGCTGAACGTGCAGTCACAGGATGTCGCCCAGCGCCCCGCACCCCCCTCCCCCGCCGGCCCGGTCGTCGACGTCGAGCAGGCCGAGGCCGCGCTCGTCGAGCACTACCCGCGCCTCGTCCGGCTGGCCTATCTGGTGCTGCCACCCGGGCTGGGCCGCAGCCGCCGCGTCCTGACCGCGCACGCCCTCACCCAGCGGGCCCTCCCCCGTGCCCGCACCCCGGCACCGGTGATCCCGGCCCAGTCCACCGGCCGGGACGGCGACCCGGGGTACACCCTGGTCCGTCTCCAGGTGCTGCGCACGGCGCTGGAGGCGGGACTGCCGCTGAAGACGAAGGCATGGCCCAAGAGGGCCCAGCTGCCGCCGCTGCTCCCGCACGTGTGGGGCCTGAAGCTGTTCCCGCGCTCGGGCGGCGCCGACGAACTCGCCCTGGATCAGCGACTGTCCACCCTGTCCGGCCCGGCCCGGGCCGCGTACGCGCTGCGCGGCCTGGAGCGGCTCACGGACGACGGGGTGTGCAAGGTTCTCGCGGCGGCGGGCGTCGCCGACCCGGAAGGCGCCGTCCTGGAGGCCGGCGGGATCCCCGCCCAGTACGGGCTGCTCGACTCCCCCGAGTTCGATCCCTGCTCGCTCCAGGCCCGCCCCACCGACCTGATGCGCCGCCGCCAGCACCTGAAGGCCGCCCTGGTCGCCGGTGCCGCGCTGCTGGCGTGCGGGGCGCTGCTCGGCCTGCCCGGCGAGGGCTGGGGCCCCGAGGGCGCCGCGGCACCCCCGTACGCGCGCAACCCTGCCTCGCAGGCCGCCCTGGACCCCTCGAAGCTGACCCGGATGCCCCCGTCCGCCTGGCGCAGCTCGGCGCGCACCGACTTCTCCGTGTGGCCGGCCCGCGGCGACCTGACCGGCGACAAGGCCCTGCTGCGCCGCGCCCTGGCCGTGTGGGCCCGGCCCGGCGAGACGGTCCAGGTGTCGGTGACCCCCGGCACCCTGTCCGGCGGCCCCGCCGGACCGCCCCAGCTGCTGTACGCGGGGACGGTCGACGCGGCGCGTGTGGTGATCCTCTACGACGGTCTGCGCATCGCCCGGTACGCCGAGCCGAAGGACGGCACCCAGGGCGCCGCCCTCGACTTCGCCCGGGTCGACGGGGCCGGCCGGGCCGAGGCGGGCGCGGTGGTCCTGGGGCGGTCCGACGGCAACGTCCGCTATCTGACGGCCCCTTGGGTGCGGAAGACCGGTGAGCGGGACCTGATGAAGCCGGGCTCCGGCGCGATGGATCTCGCCCTCACCGACGGAGTGACCACGCCGCTGGCCAGTCCCGCGCTGCGGTCCGGCCCCTGCTCCTCGTGGAACGTGCTGCAGGTGACCGACGGCACCAGGACCCGGTTGCTGACCGACCTCGGTGAACTGGTCCCGGCCCGGCTCACCGCCGGACGGCCGGGCTCCCCGCGCGAGGTGTCCGGGGCCGCGGCGCTGCACACCTGGCAGCCGTTCGCCTGCTCCCTGGGCACGATGCGCTCGGCGGGGGTGCGCAGTGTCAACGCCTGGGCGTTCAACGAGCAGCCGCTGCCCGACGCGAGCGGCTCGGCGGCATGGGTGTGCACCCGGGCCGAGACCTGGCGGGGCGGCGGGGCGCGGGTGCTGGCCCAGTTCCACACGCCGGGCGGGGCGTACGGGGCAGCGGCGGCGCAGGCCGAGAACGTCCCGGCGTGCGGGCCGCGGGACCCGCATGTGCTGGCCGGGGTGCTGTGGAAGGCGAAGGCCGGTGACTGGTACCTGCTGGCCGCGGGCAGCCGGGAGACCGCGTCGATCCGGGCGACCGGCGGAGTGAACGGGGCGTCCCGGAGGAGTCTGCTGACCGTGCCGGCCGAGCAGGGGGCGCAGGCTCAGCTCAAGGGGACCCTGAAGGACGGCCGTTCGCTCGGCGGGCTGCGCTGACGGGGCGGTGTTTCGGGCCCGTCCGATGAGGCCGGCGGCACACCGCGATCGATCCGGCCCGTTCGAGGCCGGAATCGATCGGTAAGGTGTTCGTATGACTATCGGGGTTCGCCGCAGAATGGGAGTCGAGGAGCGGCGGCAGCAGTTGATCGGCGTCGCCCTCGAACTGTTCAGCCGCCGCTCGCCCGACGAGGTCTCGATCGACGAGATAGCGTCGGCCGCGGGCATTTCACGCCCATTGGTCTACCACTACTTTCCCGGCAAACTCAGCCTGTACGAGGCCGCGTTGCAGCGGGCCTCGGACGATCTGGCGGCCCGGTTCGTGGAGCCGCACGAGGGTCCGCTGGGGGCGCGGCTGCTGCGTGTGATGCGCCGCTACTTCGACTTCGTGGACGAGCACGGGCCGGGTTTCTCGGCCCTCATGCGCGGCGGCCCGGCCGTCGGCTCCTCCACGACCAACGCGCTCGTCGACTCCGTACGGCAGGCCGCGTATGTCCAGATCCTTTCGCACCTGGGCGTGACCGATCCGCCCGCGCGCCTCGAACTGGTCGTCCGTTCCTGGATCTCCCTCGCCGAGTCGACGGCCCTGATCTGGCTGGACGGCCGGCGCATCCCGCGCGAGGAACTGGAGCCCCAGCTCGTGAACGACTTCGCCGCCCTGGCCGCGGTCAGTGCCACCTATGACGAGGAGATGGCCACGCTGCTGCGCGGCATCGTCAAGGACGAGCCGGCCGACGGTCCGTTCGCGCACCTGGCCGGTCGGCTCATCGCCCTGGCGAGCTGATCCGCCTCAGCTCTCGAACTTCGCGTACGACGGGTCCAGGTCGCGGACCTCGGCGGAGGCGTGCAGCGTGAGCCCCTCGGCGGGCTTCAGATGGGTCCGCAGCAGTTCCAGGGCGGCCTGGGTGAGCCGGGCCTTGACCTCGTCGGTGCGTCCGGCGAGCAGGGCGATGTGGATGTGGACGTGGGCGTGCCCCTCGGTCTCGGGGCCGACCACGATGTCCTCGGTCGGGCGGAACCGGCTCTTGCAGGCGGGCGGCTTGGCGGCCGCGATCTCGACCGTCGCCTCGTGCAGCGCCTTCGCGAAACCGGGCCGGTCGAAGTCGCCGGCGAGGTCGGCCGAGTAGTCAACGGTGATCTGCGGCATCAGTACTCCTGTTCCGGGCGGCCATCGGGCTCACCCTAACCGCAGGGCCGGCATCGCGATGTCGTCCTCGCGGTCCTGGCCGAAGCAGTCCGGCAGCACGTCGCGCGGGCACCGCGCCCGTGGGGTAGCGGCCGGCCGCGACGTCGTCGACGGCCCCTCGGGAACGCACGGGGGTGGGGCGGACCGTGGGTCACGGCCCGCCCCGCCCCACGTGGTGCGCTATCCGGCGGACCGGGTGAAGACGGCGACCGTGCGTCCCGGAACGGCGAACGTGCCCGTTTCGGCCGCGTAGGAGGAGGACTTGACGGTGGAGTCCGCCCCTCCCGCCTGCACCGGGTGCAGCCGGTAGCCGGCCCCGGCGAGTGCCGGGACGCGCTGTTCCTGCTTCTTCGGTGTGGCGTTGAAGACGACGACGAGATCACCGAGGCGCATGGTGATCACACCGGGTGTCTCGTCCTCGCCCGACAGCGGGAAGGACAGCCGGGACTGCACCCGCTCGGCCGTGCCGAGGGAGAAGTCCTTCTCGGTGCTGCGGATCCGCAGCAGGTCGCGGTAGGCGGCCGAGGTGCCCTCGATCTGCTCGCAGCCCACCTTGACCGTGCTCAGCAGGGGCTTGGCGTACGGCCACTTGTCGGTGTTGTCGGCCGCCATCGGCAGTCCGCGGCCGAAGCCGTTGCCGTCCTCGCACCTCCAGTGGACGGCGTTGAACCAGTCGCCGCTGTCGTAGGAGTTGCGGTCCAGGGACTTGGAGCGCAGCAGGTCGGTGCCCGCCTGGGAGAGGGCCGGGCCCTGCGAGAGGGTGGCCGTCGCCATGGCCAGGACCTGCATCCGGGCCCGGTCGGCGGCGCTCGTCGAAGCGGGCAGCTTGAAGGCGAGCGCGTCGAACAGGGACTCGTTGTCGTGGGCGTCGGCGTAGGCGAGGGCGTCGCCGGGGGCGTCGGCGTAGCCGGCGGGGGCGCCGTTGTAGTCGACCTCGGAGCCCTTGACCTCCTTGCCCGCGGTGTCGGTGAACCGGTAGCCGGCGAGGTTGCCGGAGAGGCCGACCTTGATGAGGTCCTGGTAGTGCAGCAGGCGGGCCTTCTGCTCGGTGGGAGTGCCGTTGTTCTCGGAGGGGTTGGGGTCGGTGTACAGGCCGGAGGCGAAGCCCTGGACGCCGGGGTCCTCGTCGAAGGGGCCGCCGCCGCGGACCGCGTCGCGGGCGCGGTCGGAGAAGGTGGCGATGCCGGTGCCGGCCATGTTCTTCTGGGTGGCCTGGACGAACCGGGCGTCGTCGGCGACCTCGCCGAAGTTCCAGCCCTCGCCGTAGAGGATGATCTTCTTGCCGTCGACGCCGTCCTTCGCGAGGGTCAGCTCGTCGAGGGCCTTGCGAACGGCGAGGATGTTGGCCTTCGGGTGGTGGCCCATGAGGTCGAAGCGGAAGCCGTCGACCTTGTACTCCTTGGCCCAGGTGACGATCGAGTCGACGACGAGCTTGCCCATCATGGCGTTCTCGGTGGCGGTGTTGGCGCAGCAGGTGCTGTTCGCGACCGAGCCGTCGGCGAGGAGCCGCTGGTAGTAGCCGGGCACGATGCGGTCCAGGACGGAGGTGTCGGCCTGGCCGCTCGCCGCGGTGTGGTTGTAGACGACGTCCATGACGACCCGCAGGCCGTCGTCGTTGAGGGCCTTGACCATCTTGCGGTACTCGACCGTGCGGGCGGTGCCGTCCGGGTCGGTGGCGTAGGAGCCCTCGGGGACCGTGTAGTGGTACGGGTCGTAGCCCCAGTTGTAGGCGTCCTTCGCGGCGATCTTCCCGACGCACTCCTGCTGCTTGTCGGAGTCGGCCGGGAAGGAGGCCAGGTCGCAGTCGGTCCTCGCCTGGTCGGCCTTCTTCTCCGGGATGGTGGCGATGTCGAACGCGGGCAGCAGGTGCACGTAGGAGGTGCCCGCCTTCGCCAGCTCGCGCAGGTGCTTGCTGCCGTCGCTCGCCTTGTCGGTGAAGGCGAGGTAGGTGCCGGGGTGCTTCGCGGTGCGGTCCTCGACGGAGAAGTCCCGGATGTGCAGCTCCTGGATCTGGGCGTCCCGCAGCGGCACGGCCTTGGGCTTGGGGTACGACGACCAGCCGGCGGGCTTGAGGGCCTTGTCGTCCAGATCGACGACGAGGCTGCGCTCGGAGTCGGCGGTGAGGGCGAGGGAGTAGGGGTCGGTGACCTTGTTGGTGACGACCTTGCGGACGCCGGGCGCCCAGACCTTCACGGCGTAGCGGTAGGGCTTGCCCTTCCAGGACGACGGGCCGGTGACGGACCAGACGCCGGTGGCGGCGTCGCGCTTCATCGGGGCGGTGGAGTCCCCGATCTCCAGTGTCACCTGCTGTGCGGTCGGCGCCCACACGGACAGCGTGGGGCGGCCCTTGGAGAACGTCGGCCCCAGGTCGGCCTGCGTCGCGTCGTACAGGTCGTCGAGGACTCCGGCGATCTGGACGCCGGTCGCCGCGAGCACGGCCCCGTTCGCCGCGTGCTGGGTGGCGACGACCTGGCCGCGCAGGGCCTCGCGGACCCGGTCGCGGTCGCGCGGGTCGACGGTCCAGGCGTCGTACTCCCTCAGGTGCGGGAACTTCGCCTTCTGGGCGTCGGTCAGCTCGCTCTTCGACAGGCGCAGCCACGTCGCGTCGCCGGTCAGGGTGCCGTCCTTCGCGGCGATCGAACCGTCGCGGGAGGAGAGCAGCTGGGTGGACGCCGCGGCGTCGGAGCCGTTCCAGGCGAGGGTGTTCCGGTCGATCCAGACCGCCTTGGAGGTGGTCAGGTCGAGGGCGGCGGCACTGCCCACGGGCTGCGGGAGCAGGTACTTCTCCTGGCCGCTCACCAGCCACACCTCGTGGCCGTTCGCCTTGAGGTCGAGCGACTGGTCGGTGGGCAGGTCCTTCTCGTCGCCCTTGTGAAGGATGTAGCTGAGACTGGTGGCACCCTCGGTGAGCGGCACCTCGTAGACAGCGCCATAGGAGTCAGTCTTCACCGGCTCGAGGGGGTTCGACCAGTCGGTGGGGTTCGCGGCGCCGGTCCAGACGTGCAGGCCCCAGCCGTCGTAGTTCCCGTCGGCCCGGTGGTGGTGCAGGACGGCCTTGGTCTTGTCGGGCGCCGGGTAGCCGGGGCGCTCGGTGGTGACGGTGTCCTTGCCCTGCTCGATCCAGACCTCGCTGGTCTTGGCGACGTCGATCGTGCGGTCGGTGGAGACGTCCTTGTCGCCGTCCTTGTCGATGACGAGGAAGCCGACGTTCGAGGCACCGGGCTTGAGCTTGACCCAGGCGAAGGCACCATAGGCGTCGCGGCCGGTGAAGGGGTGGCTCTTCGGCCACTCGGTGGCCTCGCCCTCGGCGAGGTCGCCCCAGGCGTACAGGCCCCAGTCGGTGTAGTCGCCGTCCGCCCGCTTGTAGTGGACGATCGCGTGGTCGCGGGAGGAGGCGGTGGGCGGCTCCTCGGCGGGCGGCGTGCCGGTGGTGGAGGCGGCGAGGGCGCTCGCGGTGCGGCCGGCCGAGTCGATCACGACGGCCTTGTAGCGCAGGGCCGTGCCCGGTGCCACGTCCTTGCCGACGGTGTGGGTGACCTTGTACGGGGCGTGGTCGGCGGAGCCGAGGGTCTGCCACTTCCCGTTGCCGGTCTGCGCGGCGAACACGACCCGGTTGAGCTGCCCGCCGTCGACATCGGCGGTGACCTCGACCGTGCCGGTGGCGCCGGCCGCCGGAGCCTTCAGGGTGAGCGTGGGCGCGGTGGCGGGCTCGGCGAGCCTGCCTGCCGCCTTGAGGACGATCGCGGAGCGGGCCGGGACGGTGACGGTGACCTTCTTGTCACCGTCGCTCTTCAGGCGCGCGTCGGTGCCGTGGATGCTCTGGAAGGTCATGCCGGCCGAGCCGGTCGGGAAGGTCGCGGTCTTCTTCTCGCCGGCGTTGTTGAAGGCGACGACGTACTCGGTGCCGGTCTTCGCGTCGGTGCGGGAGAAGGCGTAGACGCCCGGGCCGTCGGCCGCGTACCGCTGCTGCTGGACGCCGTCGGAGAGGGCCGGGTTGGCCTTGCGGAGCTTGGCGAGGGAGCTGATCCGCCGGTACAGCGGCGCCTTCGTGTCGTAGGCGTCCTCGGCGTGGGTGCGGTCGGTGCCGATGCGGTCGTCGTCGAGGTAGTCGGCGGTGCGCGAGGCGAACATGGTCTGCCGGGCGTCCTTGTCGCCGCCCGGGCCGGTGAAGCCCTGCTCGTCGCCGTAGTAGACGACCGGGTTGCCTCGGCTGAGGAACATCAGCTCGTTGGCGAGCTCGTCCTTGGCGAGGAGCTCGGCGTCGGTGGCCTTCGGGTCGTCCTGCTTCAGGAAGGACCCGATGCGGCCCATGTCGTGGTTGCCGAGGAAGGTGACCTGCTCGTACGCGTTGGCCTTGCCGGTCGTGTACTTGTAGTCGTCGCCGAAGACACCGGCGAGCTTCTGCGCGCTCGCGCCCTGCGAGGCGTACTGGCGGGCGGCCTCCTGGAAGGGGAAGTCGAGCGTGGCGTCGAGGCGGCCCCGGGTGACGTACGGGGCGGTGACGTTCGTGTCGGCCGAGTACACCTCGCCGAACATGAAGAAGTCGTCACGGCCGCGCTTGGCCGCGTAGGCGTCGAGGGCCGTGGCCCACTGGGTCCAGAACTCCATGTTGACGTGCTTCACGGTGTCGATCCGGAAGCCGTCGACGTCGAAGTCCCGTACCCAGCGCTGGTAGATCTTCTCCATGCCGCTGACGACCTCGGGCCGCTCGGTCCACAGGTCGTCGAGTCCGGAGAAGTCGCCGTGGGCGGAGCTCTCTCCGGCGAAGGTGGAGTCGCCGCGGTTGTGGTACATCGTCGGGTCGTTGAGCCACGACGGGACCTTGACGTTCTTCTTCGCCGCGGGGACGGCCGGCGTGCGCGGGAAGGAGTCGCTGCCGACCTCGGGGAAGTCCCGCTTCCCGTCCGCGTAGTCGGCGTCGTCGAACGGCTTTCCGTCCTTCGTCAGGTACGGGAAGGCGCCCTTGGAGAGATAGTCGTAGGACTTCTCCTCGTAGTCGACGACGTCCGCCGTGTGGTTGGTGATGACGTCGAAGAAGACCTTCATGCCCTTGGCGTGGGCCTTGTCGATGAGGGTCTCGAGGTCCTTGTTGGTGCCGAAGTGCGGGTCGACCTGGGTGAAGTCCGTGATCCAGTACCCGTGGTAGCCGGCCGAGGCGTTCGCCCCGGTGCCCTGCACGGGCTGGTTCTTGAAGATCGGGGCCATCCAGAGGGCGGTGGTGCCCAGGCCCTTGATGTAGTCGAGCCGCTTGGTCAGGCCCTTGAGGTCGCCGCCCTGGTAGAAGCCCTTGTCGGTGGGGTCGTAGCCGGTGGCGAGGCGGGAGCCGGTCAGGCCGCCCTTGTCGTTGCGCGGGTCGCCGTTGGCGAAACGGTCCGGCAGGACGAAGTAGAACTGCTCACGGGTGGCGTCGTGCCGGGCGGGCTCGGCAGCCAGCTCGGCGTCGGACGGGGGCGCCGGCGGGGTGGCCGCCCCGGCGGCGAGCGGCTGGACGAGTGCTGCGGCCAGCGCGGTGGCGGTGACCGCGGCGACCCGTCCGGCACGGGCGGTTCGGCGCCTGGACGGCACCGGCCATCTCGGTATCACAGATGGGCTCCTAGCGATTGCGGCTCTCTCGGGTCCGACCCCGCGCGACCGTATCGCCGCCGAAACCCTTACAGCAAGAGTCTTGAAACCATTGGAAAGAACTTTCAACCACCGGAGTTGGGCCGGAGGAGCGGCCCCGGCCGCCACAGGACGTGACGGCCGGGGCCGCGCACGCCCGGCCTCAGCAGCCGGACCTGCCCGCGTGGATCGCCAGCGCCGTGTGCGAACCGAGGGTGGTCGTGAACTGGCCGCTCGAATTCACGGTCACCGGCGTGTTGTTCTGCACGTTGCAGTACGTCCCCGCCGGCAGTGACGTCTGGTAGGTCCGGGTCAGGGAGCCGGACTCGTGGTTGATGGCCACGAAGCCCTTGCTGCCCCGGCCGAAGGCGATCGCGTCGCCGCCGTTGTCCCACCAGTTGGTGACGGCCTGGCCCCGGGTGACGTTGCGGAAGCCGATCATGGACTTGATCTCGGGCCAGTTGTGCTGGCACTTCCAGCCGTCCTGCCAGCAGGCGTTCACCCGGCCGCCGTTCGGCGGGCCGGCGTCGTGGTCGGAGAACTCGTAGCCGGAGTTGATGTCGGGGGCGCCGTAGGGCCAGGCCAGCATGAAGACGTTGGCCAAGGTGTAGGCGGCGCCGTCCTTGTAGCTGAGTGTCGAGCCGTTGCGCTCGGTGTCGTGGTTGTCGACGAAGACACCGGAGATGCCGCTGCTCAGGTAGCCCCAGCCCTCGCCGTAATTCTTCAGGTAGGCGAGGTTCTCGTTGTTGAAGACCCGCTTGAGGTCGTAGGCGTAGCGGAACTCCTGGACGTCGCCGTTACTCGTGTATTCGGCGGGCTGGACCGCCTCGCCGGAGCCGTGGATGACCTCCTGCTTCCAGTACACCGACGGGTTGCTCAGCCGGGACTTGATGTTCGCGAGGTCGGCGGTGTCGATGTGCTTGGCCGCGTCGATGCGGAAGCCGTCGACGCCGAGGGAGAGCAGGTCGTTCATGTAGCCGGCGATCGCGCCGCGGACGTAGTTCTCGCCCGTGTCGAGGTCGGAGAGGCCGACCAGTTCGCAGTGCTGGACGTTCCAGCGGTCCTGGTAGTTGCTGATCTGGCTCGTGCAGTCGTCGAAGTCGTACGACGAGTACAGGCCCGGGTAGTTGTACTTCGTGTACGACGAGCCGCCGGTCCCGGTGCCGCTGCCCGCCGACATGTGGTTGATGACGGTGTCGACGACAACCTTGACGCCAGCCGCGTGGCAGGTGTTCACCATGTTCTGGAAGGCCGTCCGGTCGCCGAGCCGACCAGCGATCTTGTAGCTGACCGGCTGGTACGAGGTCCACCACTGCGAACCCTGTATGTGCTCGGCGGGCGGGGAGACCTGCACGTAGCCGTAGCCGGCGGGCCCGAGGGTGGTGGTGCACTCACGGGCGACCGAGGCGAAGTTCCACTCGAAGAGGACGGCGGTGACGTCCTTGGTGCCAGGTGGGGAGGCCTGCGCACCAGTCGGGTTCATGACAACCGAAGCCGCGGCGAGCGCGACGGCGGAAGCGAGGAATCTGCGTGCCATGTGGGGTTTCCTTCTTCGTTGAAGGCTCTTGCTGCAAGGTTCAGAAACCTTGCGGTGACGCAGATGGTAAAGGCCCGCCGCCCGAAAGGGCAGCGGGCCGTACGAAATTCAAAGGAAAATCAGGCGCGAGTCCCCGCGGTCGCGGTGGTCCACCACACCGTGGTGTCGGCCGGCACCTTCGCCTCGTCGTCGACCTCGACGATCTCCCCGCTCGCCACCAGCACCCGGCCGTACGCCGGCATCGCCACCGACTCACCGGTGGTGTTCGCGACGCACACGAACTCCCCGCGCCGGAAGGCCAGCACGCCCTCGGGCGCCCGCAGCCATTCCACGGACGTGCCGGCGCCGAGGTCGGGCTGCTCGCGCCGCACGCGGAGCGCGGCCCGGTACAGCTCCAGGGTCGAACCGGCCTCGCCGCTCTGCGCCTCGACGCTCAGCTCGCCCCAGCCCTCGGGCTGCGGCAGCCAGCTGCCGCCGTCGCCGAAGCCGTACGACGAACCCGTCCGGGTCCACGGGATCGGCACCCGGCAGCCGTCGCGGAAGCCGTCCTGGCCCGCGCCCCGGAAGTACGCCGGGTCCTGGCGCACCTCGTCCGGCAGGTCGACGACGTCGGGCAGGCCGAGCTCCTCGCCCTGGTAGACGTAGGCCGAGCCGGGCAGCGCCAGCATCAGCAGGCTCGCGGCCCGGGCCCTGCGCAGGCCCAGTTCGCGGTCCCCGGCCAGGCGGATCTGGGTGCCGAGGCCGGGCGGGTTGGCGAAGCGGGTGGCGTGCCGGGTCACGTCGTGGTTGGACAGCACCCAGGTGGCGGGGGCGCCGACCGGGCGCATGGCCTCCAGGGTGCGGTCGATGACCTCGCGCATCTCCTCGGCGTCCCAGTGGGTACTGAGGTACTGGAAGTTGAAGGCCTGGTGCAGTTCGTCGGGACGGACGTAGTTCGCGGTCCGTTCGATGGTCGGCGTCCATGCCTCGGCGACGAAAATGCGCCCGCCCGTCTCCCGCCACCGCCCTTCTGACGAAGGCCCTTCGGGCCCCTTCCTTTCCGCGTACTCGTCGAGGATGAGCCGCCACTGCCGGTAGATCTCGTGCACGCCGTCCTGGTCGAAGAACGGCATGACATCGTTGCCCAGCAGTTTCACCTGGTCGTGGGATCCAAGGTCGGGCAGCCCCTGCGCCTTCACCAGGCCGTGGGCGACGTCGATCCGGAAACCGTCGACGCCCATGTCCAGCCAGAAGCGCAGGATGGAGCGGAACTCGTCGCCGACCGCCGGGTGTTCCCAGTTGAAGTCGGGCTGCTCGGGGGCGAAGAGGTGCAGGTACCACTCGCCGGGCGTGCCGTCGGGTTCGGTGACCCGGGTCCAGGCCGGGCCGCCGAAGATCGACTCCCAGTCGTTGGGCGGCAGTTCGCCGTTCTCGCCCTTGCCGGGGCGGAAGTGGTAGCGGTCCCGCAGCGAGGAGCCCGGGCCCTCGGCGACGGCACGCTTGAACCACTCGTGCTGGTCGGAGGAGTGGTTGGGGACCAGGTCGACGATGATCCGCAGGCTCAGCCGGTGGGCGTCGCGGATGAGCGCGTCGGCGTCCAGGAGGTTGCCGAACATGGGGTCGACCGCGCGGTAGTCGGCGACGTCGTAGCCGGCGTCGGCCTGCGGCGAGGAGTAGAAGGGGCTGAGCCACACGGCGTCCACCCCGAGGTCGCGCAGGTACGGCAGGCGGGTGCGGACACCCTCCAGGTCGCCCATGCCGTCACCGTTGCTGTCGGCGAAGCTGCGCGGGTACACCTGGTAGATCACCGCGTCCCGCCACCAGTCGCGGCGCTTGGCGACGGCCACAGCAGACGTGGGGGTGGGGGTCGGTGCAGCTGAGTGCTGGCTCATGTCGTCCTTGATGCGTAACAGGAGGTCGGTCATGGAAGGCGTGGGTGGGGAGACGAGGCGGCCGCGGCACAGCGGGGTCGGATGGGCACCGCGGCCACCTCGGGCTTCTGGGGGACGGTTCGGCAGCGCACGAAGGGGCGCGGGGAACTGCGCGACCGGCCACGGTGTGAGCCGCGGACGGTCGACTCGCAGGGGTCACCCCTTGGTGCCACCGGCCGTCAGCCCGGTCACCAGGTTCTTCTGCACGAGGTAGAAGAACAGGGCGGCCGGTATCGCGATCAACACAGCGGTCGCGGCCATCAGGTTGCGCTGCGCGTCGTGTTCGCTGACGAACGTCTGCAGACCGACGGCGAACGTGTACTTGTCGTCGCTCAGCATGAACGTCGAGGCGAACGCGACCTCACCGAAGGCGGTGAGGAAGCTGTAGAACGCCGCGACCGCGAGGCCCGGCTTGGCGAGCGGCAGGATGAGCCGCGCGAACGTGCCGAAGGGGGTCAGCCCGTCGACGCGCCCGGCCTCGTCGATCTCGAACGGGATGGTGTCGAAATAGCCCTTCATCAGCCAGGCGCAGTACGGCACGATCGTGGTGCAGTTGACCAGGATGAGACCAAGGTAGCTGTCGATGAGCTGGAGATCCGAGAGGATCTGGTACATCGGCACGATCAGTACCGCGATCGGGAACATCTGGGTGACCAGCAGCACCCACATCAGCTTCCGGTAGCCGGGGAACCGCATGCGGGAGACGGCGTAGCCGGTGGACGCGGCGACGACGACGCCGATGAGCGTCGTGCCCAGCACCACGACCAGCGTGCTCTTCAGCCAGTCGAAGAAGCCGGTGTCCTGCAGGACGTAGGCGTAGTTCTCGAGCGACAGCTTGCCCCAGATGCGCCCGGGGTGGAGGTAGTCGTCCTTGTCCGGGCCGAGGGACAGGAAGACCAGCCAGGCGACCGGGAAGAGCGCGGTCAGGCTGGCGACGATCAGCACGGCGTGCGAGGCGAGGGAGGCGCCGCGGCTGCGTTCGTTCCGGCCGCGGACCTTGCCGGGGGCGGTCACAGGGCGCCGCTCGCCGGCCGGTGCGGAGCTCTCGACGGTGGTCGTACTCATGGGGAACTCCTGCCTCAGATCGCGAGCTGCTGCTCGTTGCGGTTCAGCCAGCGGCGGTAGAAGGAGGTGAAGACGATCAGGATGGACAGGAGCAGGATTCCGTAGGCGGCGGACTGGGCGTAGTCGCGCGGCTGCTGCCCGAAGCCCAGTTGGTAGGCCCACGTGACGAGGATCTGGGCGTCCGGTGCGGTGTTGCCGAACAACAGGAAGATGATGGCGAACTGGTTGAAGGTCCAGATGACACCGAGGAGGACAACCGTCGTGCTGACGGACCTCAGACCGGGCAGGGTGACGTAGCGGAACCGCTGCCATGCGTTGGCGCCGTCCATCTCGGAGGCCTCGTACAGGCTCGCGTCGATCGACTGAAGTCCGCCGAGGAGCGAGACCATCATGAACGGCACGCCGCACCAGGTGTTGACCATGATCGCGGCGAACCGCTGCCAGAAGGTGTCCTCCAGCCACAGCGGCGTCGGCAGACCCAGGCCCTCCAGGGCGGTGTTGATGACGCCGCCGTCCGCGAGCATGAACCGCCAGCCGAAGACGGTGACGAAGGTCGGCACCGCCCAGGGCAGGACGAGGAGCATCCGGTAGAGCGTGCGGCCGCGCAGCTTCTGGTTGAGCAGCAGGGCGAGGCCGAGACCGATGCCGTAGTGCAGGGCGACACAGGCCGCCGTCCAGAAACCCGTCCACAGGAAGTGCGACCAGAAGCGGTCGTACGCCGTCGGCCCCCAGAGGATGTCGGCGTAGTTGTCCAGGCCGATGAACTTGTACGTGGCGTCGATGTGGTTGACACCGATCGTACGGGCGGTGTTGAGGCTGGTGGCGTCGGTGAGGGTGAGGTACAGGCCGTACACCAGCGGGTACACCACGAGGACGCCGAGCACGACGGCCACCGGGGCGACCATCGCGTAGGCGTACCAGTGCTTGTGGAAGCCGTTCTTCAGCCGCTGGGCCGGCCCGGGTCGCGGTTCCCGCTCACCGCGCCGCTTGCCGGTCGCTCGGTCGATGGCGACTGTCATGGTTCGACACCTTCTGGAGGTTCAAGGAGGTCAAGGGGGCTTCTGATGGATTTCCGACGCCGCGGAGATCCATCGGGAGCCCCCTGGGGAGGCTGCCGGGCGGCAGACGCGGGCCGGTGGCCGCCGGATCCCCTCCCCCCCCATGGCAGGGATCCGGCGGCCACCCGGCGGTCACTTGGAGAAGTCGGGCACCAGCTTGGCGATGGCGGTCTCGGCGTTGCCGAGGCCCTTGTCCAGCGACTCCTTGCCACCGGCGATCTTGATCAGCTCGTCGTCGAGCGGACCCCACAGGGAGCTGTACTCGGGCAGCGCCGGGCGCGGCTGGGCGCTGGAGAGCACGCCCTGGTAGCCGGCGATGCCGGGGTCGGCCTTGACCTTGTCGGTGTAGGCGTCGTCGCGCGTGGGGAGCGTGGAGTTCTTCAGCGCGATGGTCTCCTGGGCCTTCGCCGAGGTCATGAAGTTCACGAACTTCATCGAGGCCTTCTGGTGGGCCTCGTCGGAGCCGGCGTAGACGGACAGGTTGTGGCCGCCGGTCGGGGCGCCCGCCTTGCCGGCCGAGCCGGCCGGGACGGTGGCGATGCCGAGGTTGTTCTTGTCCTTGAAGGCCGAGCCCTTGTAGAAGTTCGTGATCTCCCACGGGCCCTGGACGATCGAGGCGACCTTGCCGCTGACGAACGCCTCCTGGATGTGGGCGTAGGCGTCGGCGGTGGTGTCGGCCTTGTGCAGGCCCTTGCCGGAGAAGAGACCCTGCCAGGTGCCGTAGGCCTTCTTGGCCTCGGGCGAGGTGACGGTGATCTTCTTGGCGTCGGCGTCGACGGTGTCGGTGCCCTCGCCGTAGAGGAAGGACTGGGCGTAGTAGGCCTGGGTGGAGCCCCAGTAGCCGTCGACGCCGGTCTTGCCCTTGATCGTGGCGGCGGCCTTCTTCAGGTCGCTCCAGGTCTTGGGGGCCTCGACGCCGGCCTTCTCGAACAGGGCCTTGTTGTAGACGAGGGCGAGGGTGTCCGTGGTGAACGGGACGCCGTAGGTCTTGCCCTCGTACTTGGCCTGCTCGATCAGGCTGGGCTGGAACTTGTCCTGGTCCTTGAGGGCCTCGGTGCCGTCCAGCGGCGCGAAGAAGCCCTTCTTCGCGAAGGCGGGGGTCCAGCCGACCTCGGAACGCAGCACGTCCGGGGCACCCTTGGAACCGGCGGCGGTGTCGAACTTGTTCTGCGCCTGGTCGAAGGGGACGTTGACGTACTTGACCTTGATGTCCTTGTTGGCAGCCTCGAACTGCTTCACCAGGGCCTGGTACGTCGGCGCCTCGTTGGTGGCGTTGGAGGTGTCCCACCAGGTGATGGTGACCGGGCCGTCGGCCTCGTCGCCACTGTCGCTACCGCCGCAGGCCGTCGCCGCCAGGGCGAGGGACGCCACCAGCGCGGTGGCCGCTATGCCACGCCGCATGAGTTCTCCTTGAGGGTGAAAGCCCGTTGTGCTGCCGACTGCGCCGTTGGCGGCCGGGCGTCGGTGAGATTAGCCGCGCTGGAAGGACTTGCGAAAGACCTTGCAGCAAAAAGTTGCAAGGGGTGCGGATGGTTATCCCGCCGTAACCTCTCCCCGGGCTCGGACGCACCGCCCCGCAGCCCGCATTTCCAGCTGTTCGGCGGGGAGTCGGACAGCTGTGCAAGACTCTGCAAGCACTTGCCATCCGCGTCCGCCGGGGGAATCATCCGTTGCGGATCGGACGCCGACCACGAGTTTCGAGGGACCGCGATGACCAAGCCACCCACAGCGGGCCGTGCGACGGCGCGCATCAGGCGTCCCGTCGGTGTGCAAGGAGAACCCCGGCCGCTACAGTCCAGTGCTGTGACCACACGGCTTGCCGACATCGCTTTGCAGGCGGGGGTGAGCGAAGCGACCGTCAGCCGGGTCCTCAACGGGAAGCCGGGCGTCGCCGCCACCACCCGCCAGTCCGTGCTGGCCGCTCTCGACGTGCTGGGCTACGAACGCCCGGTGCGCCTGCGCCAGCGCAGCGAGGGGCTGGTCGGGCTGATCACCCCGGAGCTGGAGAACCCGATCTTCCCGGCCCTGGCGCAGGTCATCGGCCAGGCGCTGACGCGGCAGGGCTACACGCCGGTGCTGGCCACCCAGACGCCGGGCGGCTCGACCGAGGACGAGCTCACGGAGATGCTCGTGGATCGCGGGGTCGCCGGCATCATCTACGTCTCCGGCCTGCACGCGGACACCACCGCCGACATGCAGCGCTACGACCGGCTGCGCGCCCAGGGCGTGCCCTACGTACTGGTCGACGGCTTCTCGCCGAAGGTGCAGGCGCCGTTCATCTCCCCGGACGACCGCGCGGCGATGAGCCTGGCGGTCACGCACCTGGCGTCCCTGGGGCACACCCGGATCGGCCTGGCCCTCGGACCCAAGCGGTTCGTGCCGGTGCAGCGCAAGATCGAGGGGTTCGTGCGCGCGGTGCAGGACCGGTTGGGCCTCGATGCCGCGACCGTCGAGTCGGAGCTGGTGCAGCACTCCCTGTACACCCTTGAGGGTGGTCAGGCGGCGGCCGTCGCGTTGATCGAGCGGAACTGCACGGCCGTGGTGTGCGCCAGCGACATGATGGCGCTGGGTGCGATCCGGGCGGCCCGGCAGCTCGGTCTGGAGGTGCCGAAGGACATCTCCGTGGTCGGCTTCGACGACTCCCCGCTGATCGCTTTCACCGACCCGCCGCTGACCACGATCCGCAAGCCGGTCCCGGCGATGGGGCAGGCGGCCGTGCGCACGCTGCTGGAGGAGATCGGCGGGACGCCCGCGCCCCACAGCGAGTTCGTGTTCATGCCGGAGCTGGTGGTGCGCGGTTCGACCGCGTCGGCTCCGGGGGAACGCGGTCGCTCCTGAGGCCTTCGGCCTGATTTCGCCGCAGAACATGCGGCTCGTGCGGGGCCGCGGGATGATCGGTGGGGAAGTCCTTTTCTGGCAGACTTTGCGCCTATGGGTGAAACGACCGTAACGAAGCCGGAGGGCCTGGAAGCGGCCCTCCCGGAGACCGTTGCGGCCGATTCGGGGCACGGTCCGCTGCGCCGGCTGCGCACCCCGCGCCGGCCCCGCTTCTGGTTCGAGATCCTGCTGATCGCGGTGAGTTACTGGACGTACTCGCTCGTCCGCAACGCCGTGCCCGAGCAGAAGAGCGAGGCGCTGCGCAACGCCGACTGGATCTGGCGGGTCGAGCATCATCTGGGCATCGCCGTCGAGGCGTCGGTCAACCATGCCGTGAACTCGGTGCATTGGCTGATCGTCGGGATGAACTACTACTACGCGACGCTGCACTTCATCGTCACGCTGGGTGTCCTGGTGTGGCTGTACCGTCGCCATCCCGGCCGTTACGCGGCGACCCGCCTTGTGCTGTTCGCGACCACGGCCGTCGCCCTGGTCGGTTACTACCTGTATCCGCTGGCGCCGCCGCGGCTGATGAACGGCGGCGACTTCATCGACACGGTCATGGTCCACCAGACCTGGGGTTCGATGGCGTCCGGCGATCTGAAGCACATGTCCAACCAGTACGCCGCGATGCCGTCGATGCACATCGGCTGGTCCCTGTGGTGCGGGCTGACGATCGCCGCCCTGGCGACGGTCCCCTGGGTGCGGGTGCTGGGTCTGCTGTACCCGGCGCTGACGCTGGTGGTCATCGTCGCCACGGCCAACCACTTCTGGCTGGACGCGGTCGGCGGCATGCTGTGCCTGGCCTTCGGGTTCACGGTCGCGCGGCTCTGGTACGGGAGGATGCCGTACACGCTGCCTCGGACGGTGCCGGCGCGCGGGCCGCGCGTCTCCCGGGCTGCGGCCAGGAGGGCTGCGGCCGGGACGTCAGGACGTAGCGTGCCGGACAGGTCCCAGGGATTGCCGGACAAGTCCCATGGGTTGCCGGACAAGTCCCATGGGTGGTCCGGCAGGTCCTAGCGCTCGGCGATGCCGTAGAACAGTTCCTCCACCACACCGCGCGCCCGGCGTGCCGTGCGCCGGTACGCGTCCAGCATGTCGCCCGCGTGGCCGGGGCCGTAGCCCAGATACCTGCCCACGGCGGCCAGTTCCCGGGGCTCCGTCGGGAACGTGTCGCCGGCCCGGCCGCGGACCAGCATCACCGCGTTGCGCACGCGGGTCGCGAGGACCCAGGCCTCGTCGAGGGTCGCCGCGTCCTCCGCCGTGATGAGCCCGGCCGCCCGGGCCGCGGCCAGGGCCTCGCGGGTGCGGGTGGTGCGCAGGCCCGGCTCCGACGCACCGTGCCGCAGCTGCATGAGCTGCACGGTCCACTCCACGTCGGACAGGCCGCCCGGCCCGAGCTTGGCGTGCAGCTTGGGGTCGGCGCCGCGCGGCAGCCGCTCGGACTCCATGCGGGCCTTCAGCCGCCGGATCTCGCGTACCGCCTCGTCGGCGAGCCCGTCCGCCGGGTAGCGCAGCGGGTCGATCAGCTCGATGAAGCGGCGGCCCAGGTCCTCGTCGCCGGCGACGGGCTCGGCCCGCAGCAGCGCGTGCGACTCCCACGTCAGGGCCCACCGGCGGTAGTACGCCGCGTACGACGTGAGGGTGCGGACCATCGGCCCCGACTTGCCCTCGGGGCGCAGGTCGGCGTCGATGAGCAGGGGCGGGTCGGCGCTGGGGATCTGCAGCAGGCGGCGCATCTCGGAGACGACCTTGTTCGCCGCCTGCGAGGCCTCCCGCTCGTCGACGCCGTCACGCGGTTCGTGCACGAACAGCACGTCCGCGTCGGAGCCGTAGCCCAGCTCGTGGCCGCCGAACCGGCCCATGCCGATGACCGCGAACCGGGTGGGCAGCTCGTCGCCCCAGCCGTCCCGCACGACAGCGCGGAGCGTGCCGGCGAGGGTGGCTGCGGTCAGATCCGACACCGCGCCGCCGACCCGGTCCACCAGGGCGCCCTGGTCGGCCTCGGCGGGCTGCTCCTCGGTGCCGTAGGAGCCGACGATGTCGGCGGCGGCCGTGCGGAACAGCTCGCGGCGGCGCACCCCGCGGGCGGCCGTGACCGCCTGGGCGGCGTCGTCGGCGCGTTTCACCGCGGCGTGTATCTCCTGCTCCAGGTGGGCGCGCGGACGTGGCTCCAGGCCGCCGCCGTCCCCGTCGCCGAGCAGCGCCACCGCCTCCGGGGCGCGCATGAGCAGGTCGGGCGCGAGCCGGCCGGCGGACAGCACGCGGGCGAGGTTCTGCGCGGCGGCGCCCTCGTCCCGCAGCAGCCGCAGGTACCAGGGCGTCTTGCCGAGCGCGTCGGAGACCTTGCGGAAGTTGAGCAGGCCCGCGTCCGGGTCTGCCGAGTCGGCGAACCAGCCGAGCAGCACGGGCAGCAGGGTGCGCTGGATGGCGGCCTTGCGGGTGACGCCGGAGGCCAGCGCCTCCAGGTGGCGCAGGGCGGATGCCGGGTCGGCGTAGCCGAGGGCGACCATGCGCTCCCGGGCCGCCTCGGTGCTGAGCCGGGCCTCGCCGGTGGCGAGCTGGGCGACGGCGTCGAGCAGCGGCCGGTAGAAGAGCTTCTCGTGCAGCCGGCGTACGACCCCCGCGTGCCGCCGCCACTCGCGGTGCAGGTCGGCGACCGGGTCCGCGCGCAGACCGAGGGAGCGGCCGATACGGCGCAGCTCGGCCTCGTCCTCGGGGACGAGGTGGGTGCGCCGCAGCCGGAACAGCTGGATGCGGTGCTCCATGGAGCGCAGGAAGCGGTAGGCCTCGTCCAGCTGGGCCGCGTCGGCCCGGCCGACGTAGCCGCCGGCGGCGAGGGCCTTGAGCGCGTCCAGGGTCGTGCCGCTGCGCAGGGAGGTGTCGGCCCGGCCGTGCACCAGCTGGAGCAGCTGCACGGCGAACTCGACGTCCCGCAGGCCGCCGGGGCCGAGCTTCAGCTGGCGGTCGACCTCGGCGACGGGGATGTTCTCCACGACCCGGCGGCGCATCTTCTGCACGTCGGGAACGAAGTTCTCGCGTTCGGCGGCCTTCCACACCAGGGGCTGGACGGCGGCCACGTACTCGGCGCCGAGGTCGAGGTCGCCGGCCACCGGGCGGGCCTTGAGCAGCGCCTGGAACTCCCAGGTCTTGGCCCAGCGCTGGTAGTAGGCGAGGTGGCTGGAGAGGGTCCGCACGAGCGGGCCGTTGCGGCCCTCGGGGCGGAGGTTGGCGTCGACGGGCCAGATGGAGCCCTCGACCGTCGTCTCGGAGCAGATCCGCATCATGTGCGAGGCGAGCCGGGTGGCGGCCCGTACGGCCAGGGTCTCGTCGGTCCCCTCGGCGGCCTCGCCGACGAAGATGACGTCCACGTCGGAGACGTAGTTGAGTTCGTGGCCGCCGCACTTGCCCATCGCGATGACCGCGAGCCGGCACAGGGCGGCGTCCTCGGGCGCGGCCGCCTCGGCGATCTTGAGGGCGGCGCGCAGGGTGGCGGTGGCGAGGTCGGCGAGCTCGGCGGCGGACTCGGCGAGGCCGGTGGTGCCGCAGACGTCCCGGGCGGCGATGGACAGCAGGCAGCGCCGGTAGGCGACGCGCAGGGAGACCGGGTCGGTGGCCTCCGCGAGGCCGGCCTCGAACTCCTCCACCCCGGGGTGCAGGTCGTAGGCCTCGTACATGACGAGTGCCTGCCAGTCGTCCGGGTGCCGGGCGAGGTGATCGGCGAGGGCGGTGGAGGCGCCGAGGACGCCGAGGAGGCGGTCGCGCAGGGGCTTGGCCGCGATCAGGGTGTCGAGCAGTTCCCGGCGGGCGCCGGGGCTCTGCTGGGCCTCCAGCAGACGGACGAGCCCGAGCAGCGCGAGATCGGGGTCGGCGGTGCCGCCCAGCGCCTCCAGCAGCACCGGGTCGTCGCGCAGCGGCGCGAGCTCAGGACTGTCCAGAAGCCGCTCGGCGGCGGAGGCGTCGGTGAAACCGTGCCGCAGCAGCCGTGTGAAGGTACTGCTCCTGCGCCCCGGCGCCGCCGTCATCCGGGCCTCCCTCGCACTGTTCCTCGGATTTGCATCGGATCAAGGTCGTACGGCTTTGAGCGTAACCGCCCTGGGCGGGGGAGGCGCCGGTGAGTTCGGCAGGCGGACGGGGCGGGCGCGTGGCTACCGCGACTGGCCGCGGAGGGGGAGGCGCGCTACGGCGGTTTCCGGCCACAGGGGGTACGGGAGGGCCATTTCCACTGCGGCGCGGGCCGTGCGGCCGTCCACTCGGTGGCGCGGCGCACCGTTATCGGCTTCGGTGAGGGGAACCGTTCAGCCGGCTTCAGCCCGCGTCAGCGGCTTCTGCCGGACAAGGTGATCGGTTCTCATGAGGCCGGACGAAGGAGTCACGCCATGGACATCACCCTCGAAGTCATCCCGCTGCCCGTGTCCGACGTCGACCGTGCCCGGGACTTCTACCGGGACAAGGTCGGCTTCCACGTGGACATCGACCAGGAGGTCATGCCCGGGATGCGGATCGTCCAGCTGACCCCTCCGGGTTCCGGCTGTTCGATCGCGCTGGGCGAGTCGATCTGGCAGATGACCCCCGGCCCGACCCCGGCCCCGGGCTCCTACCAGGGCCTGCAGCTCTGCGTCGCCGACATCAAGGCGGCCCACGCGGAGCTGGTGGCCCGCGGCCTCGACGTCTCGGAGCCCGTCCAGTACTCCCCGGACGACGGCGCCACGTTCATGCACTTCCAGGACCCGGACGGCAACGGGTGGGCGGTCCAGGAGTACCGGCGCAGGGCCACCGAGCCACTGCACCAGCTGCTGGCGGACCTGAAGCGGAAGCAGGCCTGAACAACCTGGTCAGGAATCGAGAAGCAGGGTGCGTGGAGCGCGATTAGCGTCGTTGCCATGACTTCCATCGCATCCGTCACCCTCGAGGTGGCCGACCCCCCAGCCGCCGACCGCTTCTACTCCGCCGCCTTCGGTCTGGGCGACCGGCTGCGCCTGCGGGCGTCGGAGGAACCGACCTCCGGCTTCCGCGGGTTCACGCTGTCGCTCGTGGTCTCCCAGCCGGCCGATGTGGACGCCCTCCTCGACGCGGCCGTGCGGGCCGGCGCGACGACGCTGAAGCCCGCCGCGAAGTCGCTCTGGGGCTACGGGGGCGTCGTCCAGGCCCCCGACGGGACGATCTGGCAGCTCGCGTCGTCGTCGAAGAAGAACACCGGCCCGGCGACCCGGCAGGTCGACGAGGTCGTCCTGCTGCTCGGCGTCGAGGACGTGAAGGCCAGCAAGCAGTTCTACGTCGAGCACGGCCTGGCCGTGGGCAAGAGCTTCGGCAGCAAGTACGTCGAGTTCGCCGCCGACGG
This sequence comes from Streptomyces luteogriseus, assembly GCF_014205055.1. NCBI lineage: Bacteria > Bacillati > Actinomycetota > Actinomycetes > Kitasatosporales > Streptomycetaceae > Streptomyces > Streptomyces luteogriseus. The sequence goes on along the minus strand of NZ_JACHMS010000001.1, from coordinate 6,260,268 downwards.
CCCCGTCAAACTGGCCCTGTACAAGCGCCGAGGCCTCGCCAAGGTCGCCGGAGTCTCCCCCGACGGCACCGGCTCCCACCGCCTCGTCATCGGCAGCGACGCCGGGCCGTTCACCGACCCGGACGGATTCGCGTGGACGACGGCGTCGGAGAGCGCGTCGGTGTGAGGGACGGCCCGCGACAGGAGAGGGTCAGCAGTTGGGAACCGCTGACCCAGGCCTTGGGGCCAGCAGTCCGAGACCGTCGGCCCCAAAGGTCGTCTCCGCGAGATTCCGCCTCGGCCTTCGCCTACAGCGCCGGAAGGTTCTTCCGCAGCTCGAACGCCGTGACCTCCGAGCGGTACTCCTCCCACTCCTGGCGCTTGTTGCGCAGGAAGAAGTCGAAGACGTGCTCGCCGAGGGTCTCGGCGACGAGGTCGCTGCGTTCCATGAGGGTCAGGGCCTCGCCCAGGTTCTGGGGAAGCGGCTCGATGCCCATCGCGCGGCGCTCCGCGTCGGAGAGGGCCCAGACGTCGTCCTCGGCGCCCGGCGGGAGCTCGTAGCCCTCCTCGATGCCCTTGAGGCCGGCGGCCAGCAGCAGCGCGTAGGCGAGGTAGGGGTTGGCGCCGGAGTCGAGGGAGCGGACCTCGACGCGGGCCGAGCCCGTCTTGCCGGGCTTGTACATGGGGACGCGGACCAGCGCCGAGCGGTTGTTGTGGCCCCAGCAGATGTACGAGGGGGCCTCGCCGCCCGCTCCCGCGGTGCGCTCCGCGCCGCCCCAGATGCGCTTGTAGGAGTTGACCCACTGGTTGGTGACCGCGGAGATCTCCGCCGCGTGCCGCAGCAGGCCCGCGATGAAGGAGCGGCCCACCTTGGAGAGCTGGTACTCCGAGCCCGACTCGTAGAACGCGTTGCGGTCGCCCTCGAAGAGCGACAGGTGCGTGTGCATGCCGCTGCCCGGGTGCTCGGAGAACGGCTTCGGCATGAACGTGGCGTGCACGCCCTGCTCCAGGGCCACCTGCTTCATGACGAGGCGGAACGTCATGATGTTGTCGGCCGTGGAGAGCGCGTCAGCGTAGCGGAGGTCGATCTCCTGCTGGCCTGGGGCGCCCTCGTGGTGGGAGAACTCGACCGAGATGCCCATCGACTCCAGCATGGTGATCGCCTGGCGGCGGAAGTCCATACCGACGTTGGTCGGGGTGTGGTCGAAGTAGCCGGAGTTGTCGGCGGGCGTCGGACGGCTGCCGTCCAGCGGCCGGTCCTTCAGCAGGAAGAACTCGATCTCCGGGTGGGTGTAGAAGGTGAACCCCAGGTCGGAGGTGCGGGCGAGGGCCCGCTTGAGCACGTAGCGCGGGTCGGCGAAGGACGGGGAGCCGTCCGGCATGAGGATGTCGCAGAACATCCGGGCGGTGCCCGGGGCCTCCGCCCGCCAGGGCAGGATCTGGAAGGTCGACGGGTCCGGCTTGGCGATCATGTCGGACTCGTAGACCCGGGCGAAGCCCTCGATCGCGGAGCCGTCGAAGCCGATGCCCTCGTCGAAGGCCTGCTCCAGCTCGGCCGGGGCCACGGCGACCGACTTGAGGAAGCCCAGCACGTCCGTGAACCACAGGCGTACGAACCGGATGTCGCGCTCCTCCAACGTCCGGAGCACGAACTCCTGCTGCTTGTCCATCTTCCGCTTCCCCATCCTTGCTGGTCAGGCCGCCTGTCTTCCGTACCACGGGAGGCGGTCGGGCACCAGAGCATCAGACCACACCACCATTTCGTACGCGTTGCGGGCCATGATCGCCCGGGGTGCCCGGGGCCGAACGCGTCGCATACGGCGGGTGAACTGCTCTTCCGCCCATAGTGCCTGCTCCCACCGGCATCCGTAACGGCCGGTTCCCTTCGCCGCCCCACCTGCTTAATTTGCATCTCATATGCAACTTTAACTAGCGTGCCCTCAGCCGAGCCCTGAGGAGCCCAGATGCTGTCCGAGCAGTCCGCCGCCACCGTCCGCGCCACACTCCCCGCCGTCGGCGCGGCCCTCGGCACGATCACCGAGCGCTTCTACGCCGGGCTGTTCGAGGCCCACCCGGAGCTGCTGCGGGATCTGTTCAACCGGGGCAACCAGGCCGCCGGCACCCAGCGCCAGGCACTGGCCGGTTCCATCGCCGCGTTCGCGACGCACCTGCTGGACCGTCCGGAGCAGCGGCCGGACGCGATGCTGCAGCGCATCGCCCACAAGCACGCCTCACTCGGCGTCACGCCGGAGCAGTACGGCGTCGTCCACGAGCACCTCTTCGCCGCCATCGCCGAAGTGCTCGGCGACGCGGTCACGCCGGAGGTCGCCGCCGCCTGGGACGAGGTCTACTGGCTGATGGCGAACGCGCTCATCGCCGTGGAGCGGCGGCTGCGCGAGGAGCACGGCGGGCCCGCCTGGCGGACCTGGGAGGTCGTCGAGCGGGTCACCGAGACCGCGGACGTCGCCACGTTCCGGCTCCGCCCGGCCGACGGCGGCCCGGTGCGGGACTTCCTCGCGGGCCAGTACGTCTCCGTCCGCGTCGCCCTCACGGACGGCGCCCGGCAGATACGGCAGTACAGCCTGTCCGGGGCACCCGGCCCGGACCTGCGGCAGATCAGCGTGAAGCGCGTCCACACGGCCGGCGCCCCCGACGGCGAGGTCTCGAACCACCTCCACGCGCGCGTGCGGGTGGGTGACGTCCTGGAGCTGTCCGAGCCGTACGGCGACCTGGTCCTGGACGCCGCTTCCGACACTCCGCTGCTGCTGGCCTCGGCCGGCATCGGCGTGACCCCGATGACCGCGATGCTGGCGCACCTCGCCGACTCGGGGCACCGCGCGCCGGTCACCGTCGTGCACGCCGACCGCTCCCCCGCGACCCACGCCCTGCGCACCGATCACGAGGCCTACGCGGCCAAGCTCCCGGACGCGGCCGTCCACCTCTGGTACGAGCAGGACGCCCCGGCGGGTACCCACCCGGGCCTGGTCGACCTCACCGGCGTTCCGCTCGCCTCGGGCACGCGCGCGTACCTGTGCGGCCCGCTCCCCTTCATGCGAGCGGTGCGGACCCAGCTGATCGCGAAGGGCGTGGCCGCCGCCGACATCCACTACGAGGTGTTCGGCCCGGACCTGTGGCTGGCGGGGCAGGCCTAGCCAGGCCTGCCGTCCGGAGGAACCGGGACCCGGACGTCGCGGGATCAGGGCCCGGACGTCGCGGGGATCAAGACCCGTATCAGGGCCGGCCCGGATCAGGAACCGGACGTCGCGGGGATCAGGACCTAGACCTCACGGGGATCGACGCCCCGCGAGATCCCCAGCAGCAGGACCCCGGTCGGCTCCGCCACGATGTCCTCCACCGTGACCGGGTCCAGTGAGGCGAAGAACGCCTCCTGGGCCCGGCGCAGGGCGCCGCGCAGGCGGCAGGCGGAGTTGAGGGGGCAGGGGGTGGGGCCCTCGCAGTCGACGACGTCGCCGCTGCCCTCGAAGGCACGGACCACGGCGCCCACCGAGGCCGTGCGGCCCTGCTCGGTGAGGGTGAGGCCACCGCCGCGACCGCGGCGCGCCTCGAGCAGGCCCATGTGCTGGAGCTCGGCGACGACCTTCGCCAGGTGGGTGTACGGCACGGCCATGCCGTCCGCGACGTCCCGCGTCGTCGGACTCGACCCGCCCGCGACGGCGAGCCGCATCAGCACCCGCAGGGCGAGGTCGGTGGAGCGCAGCAGCCGCATACAGGCAGCCTAGGTAATAGGAATGTCGGGTTCAAATAATCCCGGAGTACGGCGTCGCCAGGGGGCGCCAACCTGTCGGCCCGCTGTCGGTGCCGTATCGATTCGGCCCATTCCGGCGACCGCTCTACGAGGCGCCGCGTCTTCCCCATTACGATCAGCTGACCCGACTGTCACTTTTCCCACGAAGGACACCTCATGGGCTCCGCCAACAAGACCGGCACGGACCGCAAGGCGCGCATAGAGGAGATGCGGCGCGCCGAGCAGGCCCGTGAGCGCCGCAACCGGGTCCTCACCATCGCGGCCAGTGTCGTGGTCGTCGCCGGACTCGTGGTCGGCGGCGTCGTGCTCGTGCGGTCCCAGGACGACAAGGGCAGTGACACCGCGGCGGCGAGCGACTCCTCGGGCAAGGGCAAGTTCACAACGGGCAAGGACGGCGTGAAGACGTGGGAGGGGAAGCTGTCCCGCACCCACGTCACCAAGGCCGTGAAGTACGCCTCCGAGCCGCCGGTCGGCGGTGACCACAGCCCGGTCTGGATGAACTGCAACGGCGACGTCTACACCGAGCAGCTGAACAACACCAACGCCGTGCACTCGCTGGAGCACGGGGCGGTGTGGGTGACGTACAACGCCGACGCGAAGAAGGCCGACATCGACGCGCTCGCGGCGAAGGTGAAGAAGACGCCGTACACGCTGATGAGCCCGATGGACGACCAGAAGGACCCGATCATGCTGTCGGCGTGGGGCCACCAGCGCACGGTGACGGGCGCGGGCGACCCGAACGTGGACGCGTTCTTCCAGAAGTTCGTCCAGGGCGAGCAGACCCCCGAGCCGGGCGCCGCCTGCACGAACGGCCTGTCGAAGTGAGGCATGCCGGTCTGATCGCCGGTGCCGCGGCGGCGGCGCTCGTCGCCGCCGGTGCGATCACCTACGCGGTCGCCGGGGACGACGGCGGCGGCAGGACGCCGTCCGCCGAGTCCGCGGACGCCGGGTTCGCCCGGGACATGGCGGTGCACCACCAGCAGGCCGTCGAGATGTCGTACATCGTGCGCGACCGCACGAAGGACGAGGAGGTCCGGCGTCTGGCGTACGACATCGCGCAGACGCAGGCCAACCAGCGCGGCATGATGCTCGGCTGGCTCGACCTGTGGGGCCTGCCCAAGGTGTCCTCCGAGCCGCCGATGACCTGGATGGACATGGGCGGCATGGCGTCCGGCAAGGACGGCGCGCTGATGCCGGGCATGGCGGCCGACTCCGAGATGAAGAAGCTCGGCGAGCTCGACGGGAAGCAGGCGGAGGTCTTCTACCTCCAGCTGATGACGGACCATCACCAGGGCGGTGTCCACATGGCCGAGGGCTGTGCGACCCGGTGCCAGGTCGGTGTGGAGAAGCGGCTCGCGCAGGGCATGGTGGAGGCGCAGCAGTCGGAGATCTCCCTGATGGCCGACATGCTCAAGGAGCGGGGCGCGACACCGCGGTCGTGACACGGCAGGCGGCGCTTAAGCCTCAAATCGCCCTCTGTGGCGGTCTCTTGGGCTCTTCTTGGTCTCCATGGGGCGCTTCTTGGGCTGCGCCATTCCCTGGCATGAACGGTTCATCGCGAGAGTGGCGACCGTCGAGTGATCCACTCGCGACGAACCGCACAGGGGGTTCCATGAGATCCAACCGCGCCAAGGTGCGCGCCGTGAGCATGGCGGCGACACTGCCGATGCTCGCCGGTGCGCTGGCGCTCGGCATACCCGCGGCGCACGCCGCCGACCACCCGCTCCGCGACCTGCTGGCCGGGACCCGGCCCGCATGGGCCACGGCCAAGGCGGACAAGGGTGCCACCTCCGACGGCGCCCGGGTCTCGGTCCGGGTGTACCTGGCCGGCAAGGACGCCGCGGGCCTCGCCGCCTACGCGAAGGCCGTCTCCGACCCGGACTCGGCCTCGTACGGCAGGTACCTGACGGCCAAGCAGGCGCAGGCCCGCTTCGGTGCGACGAAGGCCCAGGTGGCGGCCGTGAAGTCCTGGCTGACGGCGGCCGGTCTGAAGGTCACCGGCGTCACGCGGCACTACGTGTCCGTCAGCGGTGACGTGGCCGCCGCCGAGAAAGCGTTCGGCACCCAGCTGCACGACTTCGCCAAGGGCTCGAAGACCTACCGCGCCCCGGCGAGCGCCGCCTCCGTGCCGCAGGGCCCGGCCGACGCCGTCCTGGCCGTGACCGGGCTTGACAACGCGCCTCACATGGCCACGCACGACGACCAACTGCCGCCGCCGGACACCGTGTTCCGCAACGCCGGGCCGTTCTCCTCGTACTACGGCTCGAACACCGCGAGCACGCTGCCGGACGCGTACGGCAAGAAGATCCCGTACGCCGTGAAGGGCTACACGGGCAAGCAGCTGCGGGCCGCCTACGGCGCGGGCAAGCGCACCGGCAAGGGCGTCCGGGTCGCCATCACGGACGCCTACGCCTCCCCGACGATCGCCTACGACGCCGGCACCTACGCCAAGCGCCACGGCGACGCGGCGTGGAAGACGGGCCAGCTGCACCAGTCGCTGCCCGCGACGTACACGAACACCGAGGACTGCTCGGCCTCCGGCTGGTACGGCGAGGAGACCCTGGACGTCGAGGCGGTGCACGCGGTCGCACCGGCCGCGGACGTCACGTACGTCGGCGCCGCCTCCTGCATGGACGGCGATCTGCTCGACGCGCTCGGCAAGGTCGTCGACAACCACCTGGCCGACATCGTCTCCAACTCCTGGGGCGAGGTGGAGGCCGCGCAGACGCCCGACCTCGCGGCCGCCTACGACCAGGTGTTCCAGCTGGGCGCCGTCGAGGGCATCGGCTTCTACTTCTCGTCCGGCGACGACGGCGACGAGGTCGCGAGCTCCGGGACGAAGCAGGTCGACTCCCCGGCCAACTCGGCGTGGGTCACCGCCGTCGGCGGCACCTCGCTGGCCGTCGGCAAGAGCGACTCGTACCTCTGGGAGACCGGCTGGGGCACCGACAAGGCGAACCTGTCGGCCGACGGCAAGAGCTGGACGGACTTCCCCGGCGCCTTCACCTCCGGCGCGGGCGGCGGCACCAGCAGGACCGTCGCCGAGCCCGGCTACCAGCGGGGGGCCGTGCCGGACGCGCTGGCGAAGGCCAACGGCGCGGGCGGCAACCGGGTCGTCCCGGACATCGCGGCGATCGCCGACCCGAACACCGGCTTCCTGGTCGGCCAGACGCAGAGCTCGCCGGACGGGAGGAAACAGGTCTACAGCGAGTACCGCATCGGCGGCACCTCGCTCGCCGCGCCGGTCATCGCGGCCGTCCAGGCCCTGGCCCAGGAGGCCCGCGGCAAGGCGATCGGCTTCGCCAACCCGGCGATCTACGCGAAGTACGGCTCGAAGGTCTACCACGACGTCACCGACAACCCGACGGGCAAGGGCCTCGCCGTGGCCCGGGTCGACTTCGTGAACGGCTACGACGCCACCGGCGGCCTGGCCACGTCAGCGCGCAGCCTCGGCAAGGACAGCTCGCTGTCCGCCGTGAAGGGCTACGACGACGTCACCGGCGTGGGCACGCCCGCGAGCGGCTACGTCGAGTCCTACCGGCGCCGCTGATTCGCACTGGCCTCCGCAAGGGGAACATGGGGTGGTGTGGGATGACCCACACCACCCCATTGTGTCGCACTGACGATTACACTGGGCGGCGTGCCTCAACTACGTCTCGCCCTGAACCAGATCGACGCCGGCGTGGGCGACCTCGCCGGGAACACCGAGTCGATCGTCCGCTGGACCCGGCACTCCGCCGAACAGGGAGCGCATCTCGTGGCGTTCCCGGAGATGGTGCTGACCGGGTACCCCGTCGAGGACCTGGCGCTCAGGTCGTCCTTCGTGGAGGCCTCCCGTGCGGCGCTGCGCGCGCTCGCGGCGCGCCTGGCCGAGGAGGGCTTCGGAGAGCTGCCGGTCATCGTCGGCTACCTCGACCGCAGTGCGACCGCCCAGCCGAAGTACGGCCAGCCGGCCGGTGCGCCGCAGAACGCCGGGGCGGTGCTGCACCGCGGCGAGGTGGTCCTGAACTTCGCCAAGCACCACCTGCCGAACTACGGCGTGTTCGACGAGTTCCGCTACTTCGTGCCCGGCGACAGCATGCCGGTGCTGCGGGTGCACGGCGTGGACGTCGCCCTGGCCATCTGCGAGGACCTCTGGCAGGACGGCGGCCGCGTCCCCGCCGCCCGATCCGCGCGGGCGGGCCTGCTGGTCTCGATCAACGCCTCCCCCTATGAGCGCAACAAGGACGACACGCGCCTGGAGCTGGTCCGCAAGCGGGCTCAGGAGGCCGGCTGCACCACGGCGTACCTGGCCATGATCGGCGGCCAGGACGAGCTGGTGTTCGACGGCGACTCGATCGTCGTCGACAAGGACGGCGAGGTCGTGGCGCGGGCGCCGCAGTTCTCCGAGGGCTGTGTGGTCCTGGACCTGGACCTGCCGGCGGCGTCGGCGGACGCGCCGACGGGTGTGGTCGACGACGGTCTGCGCATCGACCGCGTGGTGCTCTCCGAGGAGCCGCTGCCCGCGTACGAGCCCGAGCTCACGGGCGGCTACGCGGACCGTCTCGAGGACGACGAGGAGGTCTACTCGGCGCTGGTCGTGGGCCTGCGGGCGTACGTCGCGAAGAACGGCTTCTCCTCGGTCCTGATCGGCCTGTCGGGCGGTATCGACTCGGCGCTGGTCGCGGCGATCGCGTGCGACGCGGTGGGCGCGCAGAACGTGTACGGCGTGTCGATGCCGTCGAAGTACTCCTCGGACCACTCCAAGGACGACGCGGCCGAACTGGCCCGCCGTACGGGTCTGAACTACCGCACGGTCGCCATCGAGCCGATGTTCGACGCCTACATGGGCTCGCTGGGACTCACCGGCCTGGCGGAGGAGAACCTCCAGTCGCGCCTGCGCGGCACGCTGCTCATGGCGATCTCCAACCAGGAGGGCCACATCGTCCTGGCCCCCGGCAACAAGTCGGAGCTGGCGGTCGGCTACTCGACGCTCTACGGCGACTCGGTCGGGGCGTACGGGCCCATCAAGGACGTCTACAAGACGTCGGTCTTCCGGCTCGCCGAGTGGCGCAACCGGGCCGCCGGGGAGCGCGGCCAGACCCCGCCGATCCCCGAGAGCTCCATCAGCAAGCCCCCGAGCGCGGAGCTGCGCCCGGGCCAGGTGGACACGGACTCGCTGCCCGACTACCCGGTGCTGGACGCGATCCTGGAGCTGTACGTCGACCGGGACCGGGGCGCGGACGAGATCGTGGCGGCCGGGTTCGACGCGGAGCTGGTCGCGAAGACGCTGCGCATGGTCGACACAGCCGAGTACAAGCGGCGCCAGTACCCGCCGGGCACGAAGATCTCCCCGAAGGGCTTCGGCAAGGACCGCCGCCTGCCGATCACGAACGGATGGCGGGAGTCGCTCTGAGGGACATGCCGGGAGGACCCTTGATAGGCAAGTGAACACTCGCCTAGCAAGGGGTCGTGGCCGATGGCCTTTTCACATTCGAAGCCTTGGCCGACCCCACCCGTCGCACCATCCTCGACGAGCTCGCGGAGAAGTCCGGGCAGACGCTGTTCGAGATCTGCTCGCGGCTGAGCATGAAGCACCGGCTCGGCAGCTCGCGCCAGGCGGTCTCCCAGCACCTCGCGGTGCTGGAGGCCGCCGGACTCGTCGAGACCAGGCGGGAGTGCCGCTACAAGTTCCACGACCTGAACACGGCCCCGCTGCGCCACATCACCGAGAGATGGCTCGACCGCGGGGCGCCCGGACCCGAAGAGAGCACCCCATGAAGATCCATCTCACCAGCGTCTTCGTCGACGACCAGGCCAAGGCCCTCCGCTTCTACACCGAGGTCCTCGGCTTCGTGAAGAAGTACGACGTCCCCGTGGGCGAGACGGACCGGTGGCTGACCGTCGTCTCCCCCGAGAACCCCGGCGGCACGGAACTGCTCCTGGAGCCCGCCGGTCACCCGGCCGTCAAGCCCTACCGTGACGCACTCGCCGCCGACGGCATCCCGGTCGCCCAGTTCGCCGTCGACGACGTCCGGGCCGAGTACGAGCGCCTGAGCGGCCTCGGCGTCCGCTTCACCCAGGAACCCGTGGACATGGGCCCCGTGACCACGGCCGTCTTCGACGATACCTGCGGCAACCTGATCCAGATCGCGACCCAGCCGCAGGAGTAGGCCGGCGGTACCCCTGCGGCGGTCGTCGGACGAAACCCGGGAGAACGCATGGCGGAGATCCGCGGCATCGAGGTCGTCGTCTTCGACGTCCTCGGCACCATGGTCGACGAACCCGGCGGCCTACGCGCGGCCGTTCAGGAAGCGGCACGGCTGCCCGACCCGGCGGCCGCCGACGCGCTCGTCGCCCTGTGGCAGCAGCACGGCGAGCAGGAGCAGGAACGCATCCGGCGGGGGCAGCGCCCGTACGCGAGCTCCGAGGTCCTCGACGCAGAGGCCGCCCGGCTCGTGGCCGACCGCGCCGGAGTCACCGATCCGGGGGCCGTCGCCCGGCTGGCCACGGCGGGGCGGCGCCTGCCCCCGTGGCACGACTCCGCCGCCGGGCTGGAGCGGCTCGCCCGGCAGTTTCCCGTGCTCGGGCTGTCCAACGCCGGCCGCACGGCCCTGCTGCACCTCAACGCGCATGCCGGGCTGCGCTGGCATCAGGCCCTGTCCGCCGAGGCGGCCCGGGCCTACAAGCCGGCGCCGGAGGTGTACCGACTCGCCCTCGACAGCGCCGGATGCCCGCCGGAGCGCGTGCTGATGGTGGCCGCCCACGCCTGGGACCTGCGCGGTGCGCAGGCGGCCGGCATGCGCACCGCCTACGTGCACCGCCCGGTCGGGGACCCGCCCGCGGACTCCGACGACTTCGACGGGCGGTTCGGCGAACTCGGTGAACTGATCAGCGCGCTGACGGACGGCCAGGTAGCGTCGGATCCGTCCTGAAGGGGGGTCCGGTCATGAGTGAGCGCGCTGTTCCGGCGCGGGTGCTGGCCGCCGAACGCCTCGCCGCCGAGGCGGGGTTCGAGAAGAGCTGCATCGCGGAGGTCGGCAGGCTGCTGAGGACGGCCGCCGCTTCCAAGCCCGGCGGGGTCGTCGCCGAGAGCGGCACCGGGTCGGGGGTGGGGACCGCCTGGCTGCACAGCGGACTCGGCGACGGTGCGCGGCTCGTCACCGTGGAGCGGGACGAGGGGCTGGCCCGGCGGGCCGCCGGGGTCTTCGCCGACGACGGCCGCGTCAGCGTCCTCACCGGCGACTGGCGGCTGCTCGAACAGCACGCCCCGTTCGACGTGTTCTTCTGCGACGGCGGCGGCAAGCGGGATGCTCCGGGACGGGTCGTCGAACTGCTCGCCCCCGGGGGGGATCCTCGTCCTGGACGACTTCACCCCGTCGGCCGAGTGGCCGCCCCGGTTCGAGGGCGCGGTGGACGAACTGCGCCTGTTCTACCTGACCCATCCGGAGCTGGACGCCACCGAAGTCCTCACCACGCCCACCAGTTCGGCGGTCGTCGCGGCGCGGCGCGGGGCGCCCCGGTAGACGCGGCGGCGGCCCGCGGGAGGTGATCCCACGGGCCGCCGCCCACCGGAAACCGTCAGTGGTGCACGGCTTCCGCCTCCTGCGGGACGTGGCTCGCCACGATCCGCTCGCGTCCGGCGACCGGAGCCCGGCGCCGGTCCACCGCGTAGGCCAGCGACGCCACGGCCAGGCCGAGGACGGCCAGGCCCACACCGGCCAGGGCCGGGGAGGTGACGCCGAAGCCCGCGGCCAGCGCGAGGCCGCCGATCCAGGCACCGCCCGCGTTGGCCAGGTTGAAGGCGGCCTGGTTGGCGGAGGAGGCCAGGGACGGGGCCGAGGAGGCCTTCTCCATGACCATCAGCTGGAGCGGGGAGCCGGTGGCGAAGGCCGCCATGCCGAGCAGGATCACGGCCACGGCGGCCGTGAGCTCCGTGCGCATCAGCAGCGGGAACAGTGCCAGCACCGCCACCAGCGCGGTCAGGCCGCCGAACAGCGTGCCGCGCAGCGAGTGGTCGGCCAGCCGGCCGCCCAGCAGGTTGCCGGCGGTCGCGCCGACCCCGAACAGCGCCAGCAGCAGGGTGACGCTGGCGCCGGCGAAGCCGGCGGCGTCCGTGAGCATCGGCGTGATGTAGCTGTAGGCCGCGAAGAGCGCGCCGAAGCCCGCGACGGTGGTGCCGAGCGACAGCCAGACCGGGAGGGAGCGCAGCGCGGCGAGTTCTCCGCGCAGGCCCTGGGCGGTGGTGTGCTCGTGGTCGCGCGGGATGAGGAACGCGAGCGCGGCGATCGCCGCCAGGCCGATGGCGCTGACGCCGAGGAAGGTCGCCCTCCAGCCGAGGTTCTGCCCCATGAGGGTGGCGACCGGCACGCCCAGGACGTTCGCGACCGTGAGGCCGAGGAACATCAGCGAGACCGAGCGCGCCTTGCGTTCGGGGGCGACCATGTTCGTCGCGACGACGGCGCCCACGCCGAAGAAGGCGCCGTGCGGCAGACCGCTCAGGAAGCGGGCGGCCAGCAGCCAGCCGTTGTCGGGCGCGAGGGCCGACAGGGCGTTGCCCACGACGAACAGTCCCATCAGGCCGATCAGGACCGTGCGCCGGGACATCCTGGCGGTGACCGCGGCCAGCAGCGGGGCGCCGATGACGACGCCCAGCGCGTACGCCGACACGAGGTGGCCGGCGCTGGGTATCGAGATGTTCAGGTCGTCCGCGACATCGGGCAGCAGCCCCATCATCACGAACTCGGTCGTACCGATGCCGAAGGCGCCCACGGCGAGGGCGAGCAGGGCCAGGGGCATGAATGAGCCTTTCGAGACTTGCTTGGAGATCCGTACGCGTATGTTCAAGTACGGAACAAAGTCTCGCAGGCGCGCTATTCCACGAGGTGACGCCTCGGCTGCGGATTTCTGTCGGCAGTGCCCTGACCAGCGGGTTTCAGGAGCCGCTTGTGGTGACCCTCACACGGGCCGCGACCGGCAGATGGTCGCTTCCCGTCTCCGGGAGAGTCCACGAGCTCTCCGGCTTCAGGCCCCGGACCATGATCTGGTCGATGCGCGCCATCGGGAACGACGCGGGCCAGCTGAAGCCGAAACCGCTGCCGGCCGCGCCCTGCGTCGAGCGCATCTGGGAGGTGACGGCGTTGAGCGCGCGGTCGTTCATCGTGCCGTTGAGGTCGCCGAGCAGGACGACGTCCTTCAGCGGCTCGTGGGCGATGGCCTCGCCCAGGTAGTCGGCGCTGCGGTCGCGCTGGCGGGCCGTGAAGCCGGCCTCCATCTTCACGCGCACGGACGGCAGATGGGCGACGTAGACCGCCAACTGCCCGGACGGGGCTGTCACGGTGGCGCGCATGGCGCGCGTCCAGCCCATGTCGAGGTTCACGTCCCGCACGCCGCTCAGCGGGTACTTGCTCCACACGCCGACCGTGCCCTGCACCGAGTGGTAGCGGTACGTCGACGCCAGCGCCTTCTCGTACGTGGGGACCGCGGCCGGCGTCAGTTCCTCCAGGGCCAGCACGTCCGCGCCGGAGGCGGCCACGTCACGGGCGGTGCCGGTCGGGTCGGGGTTGTCGGCGTTGACGTTGTGCGTGACCACCGTGAGGTCGCCGCCGGTCGCGGACTTGTCGCTGAGCTGGCCGCCGAAGAGGTTCAGCCAGACCACGGACGGCAGCACCAGCGCGATCAGCGCGGTCGCGGACCTGCGGACCAGGGCGAGGACGAGCAGCACCGGGACGAGGAGCCCCAGCCAGGGCAGGAACGTCTCGATGAGGCTGCCCAGGTTGCCGATCGTGTTGGGGATGCGCGAGTGCAGCACCATGACCAGGGCCAGCAGCACCGCGCAGGCGGTGACGAGCAGTCCGCGCCGCCAGATCCGGGGGTCGCCCCGCCAGGGGCCCGCCAGCCGTTCGAACAGGCGCCGAAGCCGGGTTCCCCGGTGCTCGGGCCCCGAGCCGCCGTTGTCCGTCTCCGTCATGTACGCCTGCTGGGCCATACCGTCGCCTCACTGCCTGCCGTGCACACCATCGCCCCCGTGTCCTTACGACCCTAGGGGATGATCTGTTCCGTTCCCGCCGTCCTCCGACGGCCGTACGGGGGCGATGACGTTCGAGTCCCCGCGGGGAGTTCCGGTCAGGCCCGCCGAAAGCGCCCTCTGTGACGAAACGCGCACACTGGCGCCGTGGGCAGGCAGCGCTTGCCCGTTGAGGAGCGGTGGCACTAGGAGTGGCCCGGGCCCGATCTGACGGACGGTGAGCCGCCGGGCCGCAGCCCTTCGAGCAGGGTGTCGACGACCTGCTCGGCGAGGTCGTCGGGGAGGTCGGCGTCGGGGCGCAGCACGGCGCGTACGAGGACCGGGCCGACGAACAGGTCGTTCAGCAGTTCGAGGTCGAGGTCCGTGCGCAGTTCGCCGTTCTCCCGGCCGCGGCGCAGGACCTCCAGGCCGAGCCGGCGGCGCGGGGCGACGACGGTGGCGTGGTAGGCCGCCCAGAGCTTCGGACTGCTCTTCATCTGGGCCTGCACGCTGTGCAGGATCGCCGAGGAGCGGTTGGCCAGGCCGCGCCGGCGCACCTGCTCCAGCAGGACCACGAGGTCGTCACGCATGGAGGTGCCGGGCAGCGGCGGGTCCGGAGGCTCCGCGGCGCGCACGACGTCGACGAAGAGCTCCTCCTTGCCGCTCCAGCGGCGGTAGATGGTGGCCTTGCCGACGCCGGCGGTGCGGGCGATGCGCTCGATGGACAGCTCCGCGAGGGGCACGCCCTCCTCCAGGAGCCTCATCACGCCCTCGATGATGGCGCGCTCGACGGCCTCGCTTCTGGGGCGGCCCCTCACGGGTCCGCCGTGCGGGGGGTGCCGTTCGGCGAGGCTCACGTCGCTGCGTCCTTCCTGACGGGGTGGGGACCTTCTCCGGCTGCGCGGATGGTCAATTCTCCCGCGGGCCTACGCCTCCGTGCGCGACAACTCCTTCTCTCCCTCCTCCTGCCGGGGTGCCGACGGCCTGCCCGGCAGGAACAGCGCCACGACGACCGCGCCGATCAGGGCGATGCCCGCACCCCACAGGGCGGTGGTGTGCATCGCGTGCAGGAACGCGTCGTAGGCCGGGGTGATGAGGGACTCGCCCCGCGGGCCGAGCTTGTCCGCGACGCCGAGCGTGGCCTCGATGGACTCCCCGGCGGTGTGCCGCAGGGCCGGGGGCAGGACGCCGAGCTTGTCCTCGATGCCCGTGCGGTACGCCGTGGACAGCACCGAGCCGAGCACGGCGATGCCGAGGGCGCCACCGACCTGCCGGAAGGTGTTGCTGAGCGCGGAGGCGGAGCCGGCCTTCTCGCGGGGCAGGGCCTGCATGATGACGACGCTGACCGGCGTCATGATGTGCGCCATGCCGGCGCCCATCAGGAAGAAGATCACTTCCAGGATCCAGATGGGCGTGTCCGCGTCCAGGGTGGCGAAGGCGGCCAGCATGGCGGCGATGACGACCATGCCGGCCGTGGTCGTGACCCGGTTGCCGAAGCGGTCGACCACCAGCCGGGCCCGCGGCGCGAAGATCAGCTGGGCGGCGGCCAGCGGCAGCATCAGCAGACCGGTCTGCAGCGGCGAGTAGCCGCGCACGCTCTGCGTGTAGAAGACGGCGAAGAACGTCACGCCCATCAGCGCGAAGAAGACCAGCGCGATGGCGGCGATGGCGGCCGAGAAGACCTTGTCCTTGAAGTACGTGACGTCTATCGACGGGTGGTCGCTGCGCTTCTCGAACACGACGAAGGCGACGAGCACGGCGAGTCCGGCGCCGATGGTCGCCAGCACCGTCACGTCGGTGAAGTCGGCGAGCTGGCCGCCCTTGATGATGCCGTAGACGAGCAGCACCAGGCCGACGACGGACAGCACGACGCCGACGGGATCGATCCGGCCCGGGTGCGGATCGCGCGAGTCGGGCACCAGCCAGAGCATCAGCACGAGCCCGAGCACAACGATCGGCACGTTGACGAGGAAGACCGAGCCCCACCAGAAGTGGTCGAGCAGGACACCGCCGGTGATCGGGCCGATGGCGACGGCGAGGCCGACGCCGCCCGCCCAGATGCCGATGGCCTTGGCCTGCTCCTCACGCTCGAAGACGTTCATGAGGACGGCGAGGGTGGCGGGCATGACGAACGCGGCGCCCAGGCCCATCACGGCCCGGAAGGTGATCAGCTCGCCCGGTGAGCCGGAGAACGCGGCGAGCGCGGAGCCGAGGCCGAACACGGCGAGACCGCCGATCAGCACCTTCTTGCGGCCCAGCCGGTCGCCGAGCAGCCCGGCGGTGAACAGCAGGCCGGCGAAGACGAGGGTGTAGGCGTTGATCGCCCATTCCAGCTCGCTCTGGGTGGCGCCGAGGCCGGTGGGGGCCGGGGTGGAGATCGTCTTGATGGCGACGTTCAGGATCGAGTTGTCGAGCACGACGATCAGCAGGCTGAGCATCAGCACGCCGAGGATCGCCCAGCGGCGCCGGTGCACCGCTTCCGGTACGCGCGGGCCGGTGGGGGCGGCCGGGTCGGCAGGAGGAGTCATGTGTCCGAGCCTAGAACCCTTTCGATACGAGACCGTCTCGTATTGGAATTCTCTTACCAGGATCTTACGCGGCTTCCGCCTCCGGCCCCGGGGCGAAACGCGCGAACGCGTCCCCGCGGGGCGGAACTCACAGGGGCTCCCCTAGCCCTCGATGACACGAGGTGCCACCATGGACGTGGTCCGGGGACGCCGTCAGGGCGCCTCGAGATGACGTGTTAGGAGCCGTGCAATGACGCAGCTTCCGGCTGCCCAGACTGCTCAGACGAAGCCCTCCGACGGCGGCAGGGCGCTGTACGGGGGCAAGGGCACCCGCCGTATCACCGTGCGGGACATCGCCGCCGCCAAGGAGCGTGGCGAGAAGTGGCCGATGCTCACCGCGTACGACGCGATGACCGCGTCCGTCTTCGACGAGGCCGGCATCCCGGTGATGCTCGTCGGCGACTCGGCGGGCAACTGCCACCTCGGGTACGAGACGACCGTGCCCGTCACCCTCGACGAGATGACGATGCTGTCGGCGGCGGTGGTACGGGGCACCTCCCGTGCCCTGATCGTCGGCGACCTGCCCTTCGGCTCCTACCAGGAGGGTCCGGTGCAGGCGCTGCGCTCGGCGACCCGGCTGGTGAAGGAGGCCGGCGTGCAGGCGGTGAAGCTGGAGGGGGGCGAGCGGTCGCACGAACAGATCCGGCTGCTCGTCGAGTCCGGCATCCCGGTCATGGCGCACATCGGCCTGACCCCCCAGTCGGTCAACGCGATGGGCTACCGCGTGCAGGGCCGGGGCGAGGAGGCGGCCCAGCAACTGCTGCGGGACGCGAAGGCCGTGCAGGACGCGGGCGCGTTCGCGGTGGTGCTGGAACTGGTCCCCGCGGAGCTCGCCGCCGAGGTGACGCGGGTGCTGCACATCCCGACCGTCGGGATCGGGGCCGGCCCCGAGACCGACGCGCAGGTACTGGTGTGGACCGACATGCTGGGCCTGACCGGCGGGCGCGTGCCGAAGTTCGTGAAGCAGTACGCCAACCTGCGTGAGGTCATGGGGAGCGCGGTGAAGGCGTTCGCCGACGAGGTCGTCGGCGGAACGTTCCCGCAGGAGGAGAACTCCGTCCACTAGAGAGCCACAGCGGTACCACGAACAGCCCGTCGGCCTTCCCCCAGCCGACGGGCTGTTCCCTTTTGCATCCATCGACGCCCTCCGGCACGTCCCATCGGTCACACTTCCAGCAGAATGACCGATTTTGATCCTCACTGAAATCTGAGCTTCATCTGAGCTAATTGGCATTGATCAGCGCATCAAAGTCGCGCATAATTGATCCCGTCAGCACCGATCCGTAAATTCAAGGGGGAAACGGGGAAGGGTGCGGTCACACGAGCTGACCACTCGTGCAGTGACCCGCCATGACGCCAGCGCGTCATCATCTGAGCAATCATCGCATTCAACGAAGCGTCCGATTCTTTCTGCGCTCCGCAGGCTCATCACGCCCAAATCCGGCCCATTGCTCACACGTGGCCGCGGCGTTCAGTCCTGCCCGAACTGACTGCTCTTTTCCTGTGCGCAGCGACCTGCCGCATGCTCTTTTCCGTGCGCAGCGACCTGCCGCATGCGGGCAGCAGGAAACTAGGCGGCTGCATGCGCAGAAATCACCACCAGGACCTTCCGTGTACCTCATCGGTACAAAACAACAAGGAGAATGAAATGCGTACCATCCTCCGCAAGGCCAGTTTCGCATTCGCCGGCGCTGCGGCCGCAGCCACGCTCATCATCGGTGCCGGTACCGCGTCCGCCAGCCAGGACGGTCCCAAGGTGGAGAACCCCAACGGCTCCGCTTCCGCCTGGTTCCAGGCGAACGGTGACACGTTCTGGGTCGGCGACTGGAAGAAGGACGGCTACTCCACCGCCGCGGTCTGGGCTGTGATGACGCCGTGCGGCGGCCTGAACCCGCCGTGCCCGAACTTCGCTCCCAACAAGAAGGGCGGCGGCACCGGTGTGCCGGTCAAGTACGACCTGAGCGAGAACCTGCCCCTCCGTTACCGCGCCTGCACGGTCGACAAGCACAACAACCTGAAGTCGTGCTCCGACCTCACGTCCGCCGTCTCGTAACGGACGACGCGCTACGCAGGGGCCCGCGCCGGCACAGCGGGCGGGCCCCTGTTCCCGGAGCGAGCAAGGAGAGGAACCGAGCAGGTGAGAAAACTCGTACGCATCGGAATGGCCACGGTCGGCTTCTTTTCTTGCGCCGCCATCTATGGATGCTCAGCTCCTGAAAAGCCACAGGAACCGGAATCTCATCGGGAGATTGCGAGGATCTCCTCGCTCAGTGAGGTGCACGCGCCGCTCAACCGGTACTTCCAGACCGCGCAAGAGGACTCCATCATCGTGAAGGCCCGGTCAAGGCTGGCGGGGCAGTGCATGAAGCGCTACGGGCTCCCGCGGCAGACCGAGTTGACCGACCCGGTCACCGATATGATCCGAAATCCCGTGCCCCTCCATCTCTCCGAGCGCGACGCGGTCAGGTACGGATACCGGGCGCCCAGCACGATGGTGTCGACGCCGTCCGCAACGGACGGGAACAGCAAGCCTCGTGCGTTGACGGCGAGCGAACGCAGGACGGTCGACGCGGTGATGAACGGATGGGCGAACACACCGCGGAAACAGGCTCTGCGCAGTTACCAGGGCCATCCGGTGAGTCGGACCGGCTGCATCGGGGAGTCCGATGCCCGGCTCATGGCGCACACGACGCGGCCTCGCATCAACGGCGATCAAGAGGTCACTTCCTCGACCGAGATCATGAACCTGGTACTGAACCTCAAGTCCCGGGCCGCGGAAAAGGTGGAGGGCGACCCTCGCTATCGGGCCATGGTTTCTTCCTGGGCCTCGTGCATGCGGAAGTCAGGTCACCCGTACGACACGCCTTCAGACGCGCGAACCGCGGCCTCGGAAACAGCCCCGACGGCCTCTGGAACCCTGTCCGAGCAAGAGCGGAAGATCGCTCGTTCGGACGCCTCCTGCCAGCAGAAGGTGAACTATCTGGGAGTCACCGGCCACCTCGTCGAGCGCTACCAGGAAAAGATCGTGGAAGAGTACCGGGACACCATGGCCGACGTGCGGAAGAACATCGACCAGCGGGTGGCCAAGGCGAAGAAGATCAACGAAAGAGCCGCTTGACGTGCCGGTGATCGATGACGCGTCACGGAGCGGCTCGGACTCGGAAGCTTCCAGCCGTCGGACGAGGCACCGCGTGGCTCCGCCGAAACCGTGCTCGACCTGACTCCTGCTCGAGCACACTCCCGCCTTGCCCGGCGAACCCGCGACCGAGCAAGTGCTCACGCTGCCGGTGTCACTTGGTGAGCGCCGCGGATTCGTTCTCCTCGGCGCGCGGCGACTGCCCGCGGAGGGACGGCAGTTCACGGACATGTACGCCGAGTTCGTGGACTCGCGGGGCGGCACTGAGCGCCGCTTGACCGGGTTCCGCTTCCGTGTCGATCCGTCGAACGATCTCGCTCGTGAACTCGCACAGTACGGACTGGCGGTGCGGGGCAGCCACCACGATCCGTACGCGGCGCCCAGCCCGCAACCGATGCCCTTCGCAGCGAGGGAGCTCGTGGTCGCGGAAGCCTCCGCCCGAGACCGAGGCTGAGGGTGAGGCTTCGCATGGGCAGGTCCGCGCCCGCTGGACCGAACAGGGCAGCGGTCGCAGGCGCAGAGGCCGAGAGGGAAAGCACTCACGGCCGGCAGCACCCGCCCTCCTCCGCGCCCCTCCGTTCTGGGACACTCACAGGGCCCTTGCCAGCGCAGTACACGGTCGGAGTTCACCTCGGCCGCACGTCCCGGGGAGCCTCACCATGACCACCGCCACCACCCGCCACAGCGAGCGACGGATCAGTCCCGTGTTCGTCGGGATCGTCGCCGTGACGGCGGTCACGGGATGGGCGACCTGGACCGGGTTCGCCGAGCAGCCCGGTGTCGCCGTGTTCCTGTTCGTGACGGCGGCGTGGATCGTCTCGCTGTGCCTGCACGAGTACGCGCACGCGCGCACCGCCCTGCACAGCGGCGACATCTCCATCGGCGCGAAGGGCTATCTGACCCTCAACCCACTGAAGTACACGCACGCCCTGCTCAGCATCGTGCTCCCGGTGATCTTCGTGATCATGGGTGGCATCGGACTGCCCGGCGGTGCCGTGTTCATCGAGCGGAACCGGATCCAGGGGCGCTGGAAGCACAGCCTGATCTCGGCCGCCGGTCCGCTGACGAACGTGCTGTTCGCCCTCGTGTGCACCGCCCCGTTCTGGCTGGACGCGCTGGACGGCGTGCCGAACGACTTCCGGTTCGCGCTGGCGTTCCTCGCGCTGCTCCAGGTGACGGCCGCGCTGCTGAACTTCCTGCCGGTGCCGGGCCTGGACGGCTACGGCGTGATCGAGCCGTGGCTGTCGTACGGCATCCGGCGCCAGGTGGAGCCGTTCGCGCCGTTCGGCCTGCTGTTCGTGTTCGCGCTGCTGTGGCTGCCGGCGGTGAACGGCGTCTTCTTCGACGTGATCGACACGATCCTGAAGTCCCTCAACATCAGCGACTTCGAGACGTACTGCGGTCAGGAGCTGTACCGCTTCTGGCAGGGCTCGAACGAGTTCTGCTCGGCGGCCCCGTGACGGGTCAGCCGGTGACGGACTTCTGCTGCCTGGCGCGCTTGACGTAGTACCAGCACATGTTGGACGACAGGCCCGCCAGCAGCACCCACACGATCCCCAGGAAGCTGCCCCGCGTGAAGGAGACGACGGCGGCGGCCACGGAGAGGACGCAGACGATCAGGGCGTAGAGGGCGAGGCGGGGCATGACGGTCGGCTCCTGTCGGGGGACACTTCTGGCACAGCTGGTATGGCTGGTGCCGTCCAGTGTCCCCCATGGAGCTCACCGGCTCACACGTCGGTGACGCGGAGCCCGGCGTGCGCCTTGTAGCGGCGGTTCACGGAGATCAGGTTCGCCACCAGCGACTCCACCTGGTGGGCGTTGCGCAGCCGCCCGGCGAAGATGCCGCGCATGCCCGGGATGCGCCCGGCCAGGGCCTGGACGGTCTCCACGTCCGCGCGGACCTCTCCGAGCACCATCACATCGGTGTCGATCTCGTCGATCTCCGGGTCCTGGAGCAGCACGGCCGACAGGTGGTGGAAGGCGGCGGTGACCCGGGAGTCCGGCAGCAGGGCGGCGGCCTGCTCGGCGGCGCTGCCCTCCTCCGGCTTGAGGGCGTAGGCGCCCTTCTTGTCGAAGCCGAGCGGGTTGACGCAGTCGACGACGAGCTTGCCGGCCAGTTCCTCGCGCAGGGATTCGAGGGTCTTGCCGTGTCCGTCCCACGGCACGGCGACGATCACGATGTCGCTGCGGCGCGCGGTCTCGGCGTTGTCGGCGCCCTCGACGCCGTGGCCGAGTTCCTCGGCGGTCGCCCGGGCGCGGTCGGCGGCCCGCGAGCCGATGATCACCTTCTGGCCGGCCTTGGCGAGCCGGTAGGCCAGGCCCTTGCCCTGCGGCCCGGTTCCGCCGAGCACCCCGACCACGAGTCCGGAGACGTCGGGCAGGTCCCAGGGGTCCTTGGCGGGCGCCTTCTGGGCGTTGTCGGTGGCAGCACTGTCGGTAGAGGTCATGGCCCCGACTCTACGACCGCGCCGCCGGCCCGGACGGCTCAGGTCTCGTACAGCAGGCCCACGGTGTCCGGGTCGTCCGTACGAGATCCGAGTACGCGGCGGGCAGTCCGTCCACCGTGTGCGCCGGGCGCCAGGTGGTGCCGCCGTCAGTGGAGGCGCGGATCGTCATCAGGGCGCGGAAGTCCGGGTCGGCGGGGCCGGCGTACAGGAGCAGGCCGGAGTCGCGGAGCTGGAGGACGGCGGCCTCGCAGACGGGGCGGTGCGTCCGGCCTGCGGGCGGAAGGACTTCACCAGGGCCCGTCCGCCGTCGGCCGAGAAGGCGTCGGCCCGGGTGCCGGGCGAGGGCGAGTCGTATCGGGTGTTGAAGCAGACGCGGCTGTCGGGGAGTTCGGCGGAGTGGTCTCGTCGGCGTTGATGTGGCCCTCGGTGTCGTCGTCGACGCAGCCGATCCGCCAGGGAAACCGGCGTACCCCTCCTGCCCGGCGCGGAAGGGGACGCTGGTCTCGGTCATCGGCGGGCTGCTCCGGCCGTTCGACGGCGGTACGGATGACCGGTCGGCCTACCCAGCGCGGGCGAATACGGGGTGAACTCCACGTCACGGGTGACCGGTCGGGGCAGGATGCGTTCCCATGGACGCGGTACGGGTGGCGCTGTTGCGGGAAGTGCTCGCCGGGACGGAGTGGCTGGGAGCCACCCGCCGGTTCGCCGGGGCGCTGCGCGGCTCGGTGGTGTCGCACGGGGGCGGACTGCTGCTCGTCGGCACCCCGGAGTACGAGCCGTGGCACCTCGCCGCGCACCTGGTGGACGAGGCGGCCTGGTCGGGCACGCCGGAGCTGGCCCCGACACTGGTGCGGCACGACGCGCGCCCCTCGGATCCGGCGCACCTGGCGGTCGGTCTGGGACGGCTGGAGGCGGCCCGGCGGGGCGAGACGCTGCTGGTGGTCGCGCCCGAGACGCCCGCCGCACCACTCCTGGAACGGGTGTCCGACGCCCGTCGCGCCGGAGCGACGGTCCTGGCCCTCGGCCCCTGCCAGGGGGAGCTCCCGTCCCTGGCGCACGAGGCCCTGGCCGTCCCGGACGGCTCGGAACTGGACCTCGACACGGTGCAGCACCTGGTCAGCGCGGCGGCCGGGGAGAACGCCCTGCCGGCCCCGCGGGGGCGGCGCCGCCTGCGGGACCGGGTGGCGCGGCTGGCGGAGCACCTGACGGCACCGCCGCCGGCCCGCTGGTGACGTCCGGGCGTCCCGCCGCCGGCCTCGAGTCACCCCGGACATCACGAACGCCCGGGGCGGCGGCCCCGGGCGTCGGCCGGATCAGCTCTCGTCGTCCCGGCTGCCCGCCGGGGCGTCGTGCCACTTGGGGTCGTTCTCCCACTGGAGGTTGCGCTCGCGGGCGGTCGCCATCGCGTGTTCGGCCTCCGTGCGGGAGGCGTACGGCCCGAACCGGTCCTTGCCGGGGCAGTCCGGCCCCTCCTCGACCTTCTGGTGCTCCAGGCAGTAGTACCACTCACCCGGCTTGCCGACCGTGCGCTTCTTGAACAGGGCCATGACCAGCTCCTCTCGCCATCGACATGTTCCCCCATCGCCGCTGGTTAGACTCGCTGGCATGTCTGGCCAGTCGCTGCTCGTCCCAGGGGAGCTGTCCCCCACCCGTTCCGTGCCCGGAAACATCCGTCGCCCCGAGTACGTCGGCAAGCCCGCGCCGACGCCGTACACCGGACCGGAGGTGCAGACGCCCGAGACCGTCGAGGCGATGCGCGTGGCCGGCCGGATCGCGGCCCGGGCGATGGCGGAGGCCGCGAAGCTGATCTCCCCCGGGGTGACCACGGACGAGCTGGACAGGGTCGCGCACGAGTACATGTGCGACCACGGCGCCTACCCCTCGACGCTGGGCTACCGCGGCTTCCCGAAGTCGCTGTGCACGAGCGTCAACGAGGTCATCTGCCACGGCATCCCGGACTCGACGGTGCTGCGCGACGGCGACATCGTCAACCTCGACGTGACGGCGTACATCGGCGGCGTGCACGGCGACAACAACGCCACCTACCTGGTGGGTGACGTCGACGAGGAGTCGCGGCTGCTGGTGGAGCGGACCCGGGAGTCCCTGGAGCGGGCGATCAAGGCGGTCAAGCCGGGCCGGCAGATCAACATCATCGGCCGGGTCATCGAGTCCTACGCCAAGCGCTTCGGCTACGGAGTGGTCCGGGACTTCACCGGGCACGGCATCAACTCGTCGTTCCACTCGGGCCTGATCATCCCGCACTACGACAGCCCGCACGCGACGACGGTGATCCAGCCCGGCATGACGTTCACGATCGAGCCGATGCTGACGCTCGGGACGCACGAGTACGACATGTGGGACGACGGCTGGACGGTCGTCACGAAGGACCGGAAGCGGACGGCCCAGTTCGAGCACACGCTGGTGGTGACGGACTCGGGCGCGGAGATCCTCACGCTGCCGTAACCCCACCCCCCGCACACCCCCGCACGGCCCGCTCTCCCACCGAGGGCGGGCCGCGTCGTTCCGGCACGGAGGTTTTACCGACAGCCCGTCGGGAAAAGTGTGCGCATGGAATCCTTCTCGACGCTCCTTCGGACCGCTTCCCGTGAGCAGCACGAGGAGGCCAGGGGCTCGACCTTCATCGGCGACCTGCTGGGGCACAGGCTGGGGGTCGAGGCGTTCGCGCGCTACACGGAGCAGCTGTGGTTCGTGTACGGCGCGCTGGAGTCCGGCGCCCGGCAGCTGGTCGCGGACCCGGTGGCCGGCCCCTTCGTCCGTCCCGAGCTGTTCCGCCTGACGGCGCTGGAACGGGACCTGGAGCACCTGCGCGGCCCCGGCTGGCGGACGGCGGTCAGCGCGCTGCCGGCCACCCTGGAGTACGCGGAACGGATCACGGCGTGTGCCCGCACCTGGCCGGCCGGTTACATCGCCCACCACTACACCCGCTACCTGGGCGACCTCTCCGGCGGGCAGATCATCCGCGACACGGCCGAGAAGACATGGGGTTTTCCGAAGAAGGGCGACGGAGTCCGCTTCTACGTCTTCGAGGAGATCGACAACCCGGCCGCCTTCAAGCGGACCTACTGCGAGCTGCTGGACGCGGTGCCCGGAGGCGAGCTGGAGCGGCAGCGGATCGTGGCCGAGTGCAAGCGGGCGTACGGGCTGAACAACGCGATGTTCGAGGCGCTGGGCGAGGAGTTCCCCCTGACGGCGTGAACGGGCGGGGCCCCCTCGCGCGCGGCGAGGGGGCCCCGGTGCCGGCTCGGCGAAGAGCCGCGCCCGTCCTGCTCAGATGTCGAACGGACCGTTGTGGCAGACGGCCCCGCCCCACTCGATCTCGGCGGTCTCGGCCTCGAGCTCACCGAAGTACGGGCTGCACGCCACGTGGTGGTCGTTGCGGTACTCCTGACCGTCATCGTTGGCGGAGGCCGCCGCCGCACCGGTGGCGGACAGGGCGGCGGTCAGGGCGACGACGGCCAGAGCGGATCGAATGCGCATGAGATTCCTCTCGCGGTGGTGCTTGGTCACGCCCAGAGGTCCCCGTTCGCCGCCGCCCACACACGCTGTTCCACCCGTACGGACGCGCTCCACCCGGGTCAGCGCTCGAGGTGGACCCGGCCGCCGACCTCGGTCCATCCGCCCGGCTGGGGCGCGGTGAGGATCTGGGAGCCCGCGCCCTGGGTGATGTTGAGGGCCCGGCCCAGCCGGTCGGTGAGCAGCAGGGCCGCGGCACCGGTCGCCTCGTCCTCGTCGATGCCGTCACCCCGGCCGGGGAAGGCCCGGGCCCGGATCCGCCCGGCGGGCTCGTCCTCCCACGCCCAGGCGTACACCCACTCCCCCGGCGGCGGCACGGTCAGGTCGTCGACCTCGGCGGCGCTGCCGTACCGGCGCAGCGTCCGCGGCGGCACCCACTCCGCCCGCGCCTCGATCCAGCAGAACTCGCCGTCCTGCCGGGCTCCGACCACTCCCGCGGGTGTGACCAGCTCGGGCACGTCGAGCAGCCACGCCGTCCCGACGCAGGGGTGCCCGGCGAAGGGCAGCCGCAGCGTGGGCGTGTAGATGTCGATCACTCCGCGCTCGGGGTCGTCGACGAACACGGTCTCGCTGAATCCGACCTTCGCGGCGAACGCCTGCCGCTCCTCCCGCTCCGGCAGCACGGACCCTTCACGCACGACGCCGAGCTCGTTGCCGTACCCACCGTTCGGTCCGCAGAAGACGCGGAGCACGTCGTAATC
This sequence comes from Streptomyces luteogriseus, assembly GCF_014205055.1. Classification (NCBI taxonomy): domain Bacteria; kingdom Bacillati; phylum Actinomycetota; class Actinomycetes; order Kitasatosporales; family Streptomycetaceae; genus Streptomyces; species Streptomyces luteogriseus. Next base: position 6,234,153 of record NZ_JACHMS010000001.1, on the reverse strand, counting down.
AGTCACGAGGGGCATTCTCGCCGGTCAAGGGCGTGCGCCGGTGAGGCAGGGGGCGCGAGGAGACCCTTGACCGTCCCTTGACTCAATCGTGACGGCGATTTTGAGCCACTTAGGCCATCCTTATATGCTGCCGTTAGGTGAGCCTCACCTTCCTCTATCCTGGAGCCTCCATGCGACCCGCTCGTCCCGCTTCCGTCGTCATCGCCGCAGCGGCGGCCCTGGCCGCCGTCACCGGCTGCACCGAGAAGAGCGACGCCAAGGACGGCGACCACGTGATCAACGTGACGGCGACGGACGACAAGTGCCAGGTGTCGAAGAAGGAGTTCCCGGCCGGGCACATCGAGCTGGCCGTGGAGAACAAGGGCTCCAAGGTCACCGAGGTCTACGTCCTCTTCCCCGACGACCGTGTGGTCACCGAGCGGGAGAACATAGGTCCCGGCACCAAGCAGCGGGTCACCGCCGAGGTGAAGGCCGGCGACTACCAGATCGCCTGCAAGCCCGGCATGAAGGGCGACGGCATCCGCCAGGCCGTCAAGGCCACCGGCGGCAAGGCCGTCCAGCGCGACCCGCGCCTGGACAAGGCCGTCGCCGCCTACCGCGCCTACGCGCAGGCGCAGGCCGACGAGACGCTGCCGAAGGCCGAGGCGTTCGCCGAGGCCGTCAAGGACGGCGACCTCGAGGCGGCGAAGAAGGCCTACGCCCCCTCCCGCATCGGCTGGGAGCGCACCGAGCCGGTCGCCGAGTCCTTCGGCGACATCGACCCCAAGGTCGACGTCCGTGAGGACGGCCTGGAGGACGGCCAGGACCCGGCCACCGACTGGACGGGCTGGCACCGTCTGGAGAAGGCCCTCTGGCAGGACAAGAAGATCGGCGACCGCGAGAAGGACCTCGCCGACCTGCTGATCAAGGACCTGAAGGACTGGCAGAACCGGGTCGGCAAGGCCGAGATCACCCCCACTTCCATGGCCAACGGCGCCAAGGAACTCCTCGACGAGGTCGCCACCGGCAAGGTCACCGGCGAGGAGGAGCGCTACTCGCACACCGACCTGGTCGACTTCAAGGCCAACGTGGAGGGCGCGCGGAAGTCCTACGACCTGCTGAAGCCGGTCGCCAAGGAGAACGACGCGGCCCTCGTCACCGAACTCGACGAGCAGTTCGCGGCCCTGGACAAGCTGCTCGACCAGTACCGCCCGAACCCGACGTCGTACGACTTCACCTCCTACGACAAGGTCGGCAAGGCCGACCGCAAGGAGCTCTCGGACGCGGTCAACGCTCTGGCGGAGCCGCTGTCGAAGCTCGCCGCGGCCGTGGTGAAGTAGCCATGACGGACACCAACTCCCCCTCCCCCAGCCGCCGTTCCCTGCTCGGCTGGGGCGGCGCGGGCCTGGCGCTCGGCGCGGCCGCGGCAGGCGGCGCGGTGGCGATGGCCCGCACCGAGGACGACACCGAACCGGCCGGCTCGGCGATCGCCTTCCACGGCCCGCACCAGGCGGGCATCGCCACCCCGGTGCAGGACCGCCTGCACTTCGCCGCGTTCGACGTGACGACCGACGACCGTGAGGCCTTCGTCCAGCTGCTGAAGGACTGGACGGCGGCCGCCCGGCGCATGACGGCCGGACATGCCGTCGGCGAGGGCGCGTTCGGCGGCCTGGCCGAGGCGCCCCCGGACGACACCGGCGAGGCCCTCGGTCTGAAGCCCTCCCGCCTGACCCTCACGATCGGCTTCGGCCCGTCCCTGTTCGAGAAGTTCGACCTCGCGGACCGCCGCCCGGAGGCCCTGGTCGACCTGCCGAAGTTCGCGGGCGACAACCTGGACAAGAACCGCAGCGGCGGTGACCTGTGCATCCAGGCCTGCGCCGACGACCCCCAGGTCGCGGTCCACGCCGTCCGCAACCTGGCCCGCATCGGCTTCGGCAAGGTCGTCATCAAGTGGTCGCAGCTCGGCTTCGGCAAGACCTCCTCCACCACGCCCGAGGCACAGACACCGCGCAACCTGATGGGCTTCAAGGACGGCACCCGCAACATCGCGGGCACGGAGACGGACCGCCTGAAGAAGTTCGTCTGGGTGGACGAGAAGGACGAACCGGCCTGGATGGCGGGCGGCAGCTACCTCGTGGCCCGCCGCATCCGCATGCACATCGAGACCTGGGACCGCACCTCGCTGCAGGAGCAGGAGGACATCTTCGGCCGCGACAAGGGCGAGGGCGCCCCGGTCGGCAAGGCCAAGGAGCGCGACGAGCCGTTCCTGAAGGCGATGAAGCCCGACGCGCACGTCCGGCTCGCGCACCCCGACACCAATCACGGGGCGACGATCCTGCGCCGCGGCTACTCCTTCACCGACGGCACGGACGGCCTAGGCCGCCTGGACGCGGGCCTGTTCTTCCTGGCCTACCAGCGGGACGTCCGCAAGGGCTTCATCCCGATCCAGCGCAGCCTGGCCACGGACGCGCTCAACGAGTACATCCAGCACGTGGGTTCGGCCCTCTTCGCCGTCCCGCCGGGCGTCCGCGACAAGGACGACTGGTGGGGCCGGACGCTGTTCTCGAAGGAGGCCTGAGCCCGTGTTCTCCAACTACCTGATCGGTCTGCGCGAGGGCCTGGAGGCGAGCCTGGTCGTCTGCATCCTCATCGCCTATCTGGTCAAGACGGACCGCAGGGACGCCCTGAAGCCGATCTGGGCGGGCATAGCCGTCGCGATCGCCCTCGCGTTCGGCTTCGGCTGCGCCCTCGAATTCGGCTCCCAGGAGCTGACGTTCCAGGCCCAGGAGGCCCTGGGCGGGTCCCTCTCCATCCTCGCGGTCGGCCTGGTGACGTGGATGGTGTTCTGGATGCGCCGCACGGCCCGGCACCTCAAGTCGGAACTGCACGGCCGGCTCGACGCCGCCCTCGCGATGGGCACGGGTGCGCTGGTCGCCACGGCCTTCCTCGCGGTGGGCCGGGAGGGCCTGGAAACGGCCCTGTTCGTCTGGGCGTCGGTCCACGCGGCGAGCGACGGCACGCCCCGCCCCCTGCTCGGCGTCGCCCTGGGCCTCCTCACGGCGGTCCTCCTGGGCTGGCTGTTCTACCGCGGCGCGCTGCGCATCAACCTCGCGAAGTTCTTCACATGGACCGGCGGCATGCTGGTGGTCGTGGCGGCCGGTGTCCTCGCCTACGGCTTCCACGACCTCCAGGAGGCCGACTTCCTGCCCGGCCTCACCGACAAGGCCTTCGACATCTCCGGCACGATCCCTCCGGACAGCTGGTACGGCACCCTCCTCAAGGGCATCTTCAACTTCCAGCCCGACCCCACCACGCTCCAAGTAGCGGTCTGGCTCCTGTACTTGATCCCGACCCTGGCCCTCTTCCTGGCACCGACCCGCACCACGACGCCAACCCCGGTACGCGACAAGGTGTGACACAGCACCGCCCCTGAAGCCGAGGCCGGGTAGGCCCGCAGCCCGGCGGAGCGGGGTGCCGCTCTCCTGGGGACGGGCGCCACCCCTGGCGGGACGCGTGCCCGCAGCGGAAGCGGAAGCCACGACGGGCCCGCATCCGCCGTCGTACTCAAGGGGCCGTGTCGGGGGGTGTCCGCCCGCAGCGGTTGGCGCGTCAACGCCAGTCAGTCGGTATGGAGGTCCATCGCGCCGTTCCGAGGACGGACACCCCCCGGCGCGGCCCCGACCCACCACCCGGCGCAAGGCGAAGGCGCGCACCCCCACCCAGCGCCAGTCGAAGCGGACGACCACCCACCCCACCCCCCGCCCAACCGCCGGAGGCACCCGGTAGGGTTCGCCTCCGGAAAGGGGAAGGTGAAGGTACCCGATGAGCAGGGATCGCGACCCTCGAACGCTCCGCAGGCCCGCCCGGAGCGCCCTCATAGCAGCCTCGGCGACCGCTTTGTCGCTGACGGCCAGTGGATGCGTCGTCGTGCACGGCGAACGGGAGATCCTCCCGTCCACGACCCGCGCCGAAGCCGCCAAGGCCCTCCAGGAGTTCACGGCCGCGTACAACGAGGCCGACAAGGCCTACGACGGCACCCTGGACGCCGACCACACCACCGGCGCCCTCGCCGACATCGACTCGGCCCGCCTCAAGGCCGGGAAGGCGAACAACCCGGACGGCAACCCGAACCACACCCCCCTGACGCTGACGGACGCGAAGTTCACCATCCCCAAGAAGGCCGGCTGGCCCCGCTGGTTCGTCGTCGACGCCGCCGGCAACAAGGGCGGCACCGCCCGCTGGCTCCTGGTGTTCACCCGCAGCAGCCTGGACGACCCGTTCCAGGTGGCGTACCTGACGCTCGTCGCCCCGGGCAAGGTCCCGCAGTTCAAGAAGGACGCCGACGGCTGGGCCGAGTCCGTCCCGGTCACGTCGGCCGGCCTGGCCACCGACCCCGGCGACCTGAGCGGCGCGTACGCGACGTATCTGAAGAGCGGCGGCGCGGCCTTCACGGACGGCGCCCACACCAGCCAGTGGCGTGCCCAGCGCGAGAAGAACGGCAAGAAGCCGGGCATGGTCACCCAGTACATCGACGAGCCGCTGACGAACGGCGACTACGCACCGCTGGGGCTGCGCACGACCGACGGCGGGGCGCTGGTGTTCTTCACCACGCGCCACTACGAGAAGCAGACCGCCTACGCGGGCACGTCCGTCCCCGCCCCGAACAAGGATGTCCTCGCCCTGACGAAGGGCGAGATCAAGCAGTCCCTCACGATGGAGTTCGTCTCCAACGAGGTGGCACTGGACCCCAAGGGCCAGGGCAAGGTGACGATCCTGGGCAGGATCCAGGGCATGACCTCGGCGGAGGGCTCGTAGCCCAGGCAGCCCCGACGGCCAAGTCGCCGACAGGCGATCAGTGCCGCAGCGGCCAGCCCGACCCCGCAGCGTGGTCGGCGTGGCCCTCGTCGGCGTAGCGGCCGCACACCTCCGTGAGCACCTCCAGCAGGCTGAGCGGATCCGGCAGCGCGTGCTCGGGCCCGCGCACCCATCGCACGGCCTGGTCCTCACCGGGCAGCATCGCCGGTGGCACGAGGACGTAGGAGCCCCGGCAGTGCCAGCGCAGCCCGGGGTGTTCGTCCGCCGTCTCGGGGTGGCAGTCCAGCTCGCACGGCCACCACTCGTCCTCGTCCTCGGGCGTACCGCGGGTGAGGGTGAAGAAGAGCAGGCGGCCGTCGTCGCTCTCGGCGACCGGCCCGACCTCGATACCGGCGGCGAGCAGCCGCTCCAACGCGTCGCGACCGGCGTCGAGGGGCACGTCGAGGACGTCGTGCACCATGCCGGTCGCGGTGATGAAGTTGGCCTGCGGCTGATGGCGGGCCCAGCGCTCGATCTGGGCGTGGTCGGTGGTCGATTGCGTCTGCCAGGCGAAGGACACCGGGTGCCGGGCGGGGGTGGGGCAACCGACCCGGTCGCAGGAGCAGCGGTACCCGGCCGCCGGGTGCGCCGCGGGCGCGAGGGGCAGTCCCGCGTCGGCGGCGGCGAGCAGCAGGGCCTCACGGCCGCCGTCCCCGGCGGTCTCCTTCGGCCGGCGCCCGGCGCGCAGCCACTGGGTGAGTTTGCCCTGCAGGCCGCTCCGGCCGCCGAACTCCGCGCTCATCTATCCCCTCGCCTCGCCGTCGTGCCGAACAGCATGCCTCATCGTCCCATCTTCCCGCGCACCGGGGGGCCAGTGCCCACATCCGGGACAGGAGGGACGCAACGTACACCGGGCGTCCGATGGGAGGAGAAACGGCGATCCCCGCTCTCGGCATGATCGGGTGTCATTGCCCGCTTTGCCATGACATGGCGTCCTACCGTGGTCGCCATGGTCACAAGGATCGCGCTGACGGGTCTGGCCTCCGTGGCTTCCGTGGTCTCGCTGGCCCTCACGGGACCTGGCGGCCGCGCCCCGGCCCCGCTGGAGTGGGGGGCGGGTCCGCTGACCGTGGCGGCCCTGCCGAGGATCACGTACGTGGCACACCGCGGCGGCGCCCGCGAGGTTCCCGAGAACAGCATGGCGGGGCTGACGGTCGCCTACGAGCGCGGGACGGCGCAGGTGCTGGACTTCGACACACGGCTGCTGCGCGACGGCACACCGGTGGTGTTCCACGACGAGACCCTGAACCGCACCACCTACCTGGGAGGCGCGGTGGGCGGTCTGGACGCCCGGGAGTGGCAGGGCGTACGACTGCGCCCGAAGGACAGGCTCCCGGGGAGCTGGCGCTCGGAGCGGCCGCCGACGGTCGCCGAGGTGCTGGATCGTTTCGGCGGGCGGATCGTGCTGATACTGGAGGCGAAGGACCCGCGGAGCCTGGACCGGCTGGCCGAGCTGATCCGGGCCCGCGGCCTGACCCGCTCGGTGTTCGTGAACTCCAACGACCCGGAGGTGGCCCGGCGCGTCCACCGCCTCGGGCTGCTCTCGCAGTTGTGGCGCTCTGCGCAGCAGCTGCGCACGGACCGCCCCGAGCGCTGGCGGTCGTTCGTGGACCTGCTGGACGTGGACCACCGGGCGCGCGACGCGGACCTGGTGCGGGCGGTGAACTCGGGGATCGCACGGGTGTGGGCGCACACCGTGCTGACGGACGCGCAGCGGGACCGGGTGCTGGCGCTGGGCTGCGGCGGCGTGATCACGGACGCGCCGGGGCGCCTGGCCCGGGCCGCTCAGCGCGGGGCGAGGCCGTGAATCGCGTAGTCGACGAGGGTGTCGGTGTACGCGTGGGAGATCGGGCCGGTGTGCTGGAGCCAGCGCTGGGCGAGCGGGGAGATGAAGAGCTCCAAGGCGATGCGCGGGTCGATCTCGGGCCGCACCTGGCCCGCGTCCTGGGCGGCGCGCAGCCGGGTGATGTACAGGTCGAGTGAGGGCTGCATCAGCTTGGCGACGAGCTCGCGTCCGAGCTGCTCGTTGACGACGCCCTCGGCGGCCAGCGCGCGGGAGGGCACGTCGAACCTGGGGTCGTTCATCTGGTCGACGGTGGCGCGCAGGACGCCCTTGACGTCGGCGGCGAGGTCGCCGGTGTCCGGGAAGGTGTACGGCGCCGGCCCGGCCTCCGCCATGGGCTGCTCGGTCAGGTCGAGGAACGCCTCCATCAGGACGTCCGCCTTGGACGACCACCAGCGGTAGATCGTCTGCTTGCCGACACCGGCACGGGCGGCGATGCCCTCGATGGTGGTCTTCGGGTAGCCCACCTCGACGACGAGCGCGAGGGCGGCGTCGTAGATGGCGCGGCGGGACTTCTCGCTGCGCCGGGTGGAGTCGGGGGCGGGCTTGCCGGGGGCGGGCTGGGTGGACTTCTGGACGGCCATGGTCCGAATTTATCAGGTTGACAAGACGGAGCGTCTCGCGGACAGTGGAGCGGTACGCACGAGACGAACCGTCTCGTCGCTTTGACTCGATGACACGTGATCACGGAGGGGAGCCCGGGATGACCCGAGGCGGAGCCGGAAACATGCTGGGTGTCGGCGGATCGCGCAAGAACCTCGGCCGCAGGGAGCTGCGCGGCGGTGGCCGGGGCGGCCGGATCGGCGGCGGCCTCGATCCGCAGGCCCAGAAACGCGAACTGCTGCGCAAGCTCCAGGAGAGCCGGCGGCAGCAGGAGGCACGGGAGGAGGGCACGGCCGACGGGACGTCGTGAGCATCCCCCGCGCGAGGGAGAGCGGACCACGGCGCGCGGGAGAGCGGGCCCCGCGCGCGGAACCTCCCGGGCGGTCCGGCGGATGTACCGGGACGGTCGCGGCCCGCGACCTGCGGACACCCGCCCCACGGGCGCCGGGAGGACTCGGCCCATGAGCGCGTGGGCCGGACGACGGCCGCCCGCCGCGGCGGCCAGGGCCCTCCCGGCGACGGTCCGGCAGGACCCCGCCGTCGCCGGGCACTTCTGCGGCGGGGGCCCGGACTCACGGGCGGTGGGGGTGCCGGGCGTCGATCACGGGGTCGGTCTCGCGGACCTGTCCCCCGCCGACCGGTCGGCGGCGGAGGACGTGCCGGCCCGCTGGGCGGGTCAGGAGTACTTCACGCACACGTTGGGCACGTAGCCCACCGTGCCGCGGTAGTTGACCTTGCGCCAGTAGTGGTAACTGGGTATCCCGCAGGTGTTCTTGTACGAACCGCCGTCGACACCCTTGATGTCGCAGCCCTTGGTGCCCTTGTACCAGAGGCGCAGGCTGGTGGACTTGGTGCTGGCCGACTTGCGGACGTGAACGGTCGACAGGGCCGTGAGGCTCTTGCACTTCGCCGTCGCCGCGACGGTGGACATGGTGTCGTTCTCGACGGCCGCCGTGCCGGAGGCGCTCGGCACGAACCCGGCCAGGGCCAGGGCCGCCACCGCCAGCGGGGCGATCAGCAACTTCTTCAAAGGTTCCTCCCGTTTGTGGTACGTCATGCTCACGCCCGTAGGCGCGAGTTGATCTTATGCGTACCTGACAGGAGCTCAGGAGGGGGGCCAGGCGTCTCCCCAGTCGGCGTCCCGGGCGGCCTTGTACAGGTCGCCGTGGCGCTTGGTGACGGTGGAGCGGCGCAGGGACGGTTCGCTCTCGCACAGGTCGAGGAGGACCTGGCCCTTGCGGATCTGGGGCCGCCGGACGACCCGGGAGGGGGCCGGCTCGACGGGGAAGCGGGCGGCGGCGACGTAGGCGAACTTCTCGTCCTCGTAGGCGAGGGAGCCGCCCTTGACCTGGCGGTGCAGGGAGGAGCGGCTGACCCGGGCCGAGAAGTGGCACCAGTCCGTGCCGGGGACGATGGGGCAGGCGGCGCTGTGCGGGCAGGGCGCGGCGATACGGAAGCCGGCCCCGATCAGCCGGTCGCGGGCCTCGACGACACGGGCGTAGCCGTCGGGGGTGCCGGGCTCGACGATCACGACGGTCTGTGCGGCGGCCGCGGCGGCGTCGACGAGGGCGGTGCGGTCGGGGGCGGTCAGCTCGTTGAGGACGTAGGAGACGGTGACGAGGTCCGTGCTGTCGAGGGTGAGCCCCGCCCCGATCCGGGAGCGCTGCCAGCGGACGTCGCTCAGGTCCGGGTTGGCCGCGGCGATCTCGCGCCCCAGGGCGAGCGCGGGCTCGGCCCAGTCGAGGACGGTGACGGGCCGCTGCCCGCCCCAGACAGCGCTCACGGCCCAGGCCGCGGCGCCCGTGCCCCCGCCGAGGTCGGTGTGCCCACCGGGCACCCAGTCGGGTGCGGCGTCCGCGAACGCCTCCAGCGCGGAGCGCACGGCCTCGAAGGTCGCGGGCATCCGGTAGGCGGCGTACGCGGCGACGTCGGCCCGGTCCCGGAGGATGGGGGCATCGGTCGGGGTGGCCCCCCGGTAGCTGGCGATCAGCCGCTCGACCGCCTGCGAGGCCTGCCGGGGCGGCAGCCCGTCGAGCAGACCGGCGAGGGCGGCGCGGAGGTTTTCGGCCGGGGGTGCGGGGGCGTTCACCCGGCGATTCTACGAGGCATGCCGAGACGGCGGAGGCGGCGCCCGCCGACGCCCACGACAGCAGAGCTCGCCCCGGCAGAGGCCGTGCGCCAAACCCACGACAGCGGCTCACCCACCCCACCCGGGGAGCGTCCGCCGCAGCAGGCCCCCGAACGGCGCCCACGACAACAGAGCCCACCCCCGGCCCAAGCCATGCGCCAAAACCCACGTCAGCGGCTCACCCACCCCGCCCGGGGAGCGTCCGCGGCAGCCGGGCTCACCCCGGCCGGAGTCCGGCACGAGCCATACCCGCCCCGGACGGAGCCCCGGCACAAGCCACACCGCCCCGCAGAGCGCCGCCCGGGCAGCCCGGACTCGCCCCTCGCCGGCGCCCCCGGCCGGCTCAGGCTCACCCCAGCCGGAAGCCCCTCCCCTCCCCGCCACGCCACGCCACGCCCCGGCATGACCTCGCCGCACCGCCCGCACCCGCCTCGCGTTCAGCCCCGGCCGGATTCCACGGCAGGGCAGTCACCTCACCGCCCGCGCCACCCGCGACGCCGCTGCCGCGCGCGGCGCGCTGTCGGGGCGGCGGCGGCGCGGATGGACGGCGTTGGTGAGCAGGACGAGGAACGTGTCCGTGGCCGGGTCGAGGACGAGGGACGTGCCCGTGAATCCGGTGTGGCCCGCCGCGCCGCGGCCCGCCAGGTCGCCCATGAACCACGGCTGGTCGAGGGAGAAGCCCAGGCCCGGCGGGGTGAAGAGGAGCTCGACGAAGTCGGGGCCGAGGATGCGGGCGGGACCGTGGGAGCCGCCGGCGAGGAGGGTGCGGCAGAACACCGCGAGGTCCCGGCCGGTGGAGAACAGCCCCGCGTGGCCGGCCACTCCCCCGAGCGCCCAGGCGTTCTCGTCGTGGACCTCGCCCCGCAGCATCCCCCGGTCCGCCTTCGCCCACGGCCGGCGCTGGTCCTCCGTCGCCGCGGCGCCCGGGCACGGTCCGAAGTCCGTCGCCGTCATGCCCAGCGGCCGGGTGATGCCGTCGTGGACGAGGACGTCGAGCGTGCGCCCGGTGACCCGCTCCAGGACGTACTGGAGGAGCAGCATGTTCAGGTCGGAGTAGCAGTACGTGCCCGGCACCCCGACCGGCTGCTCCGCCCGCAGCGCAGCCAGCCGCGCCCCGTCGTCGGCGCAGTCGTACAGCGGGAGTTCGGGCCGCAGCCCGGAGGTGTGCGTGAGCAGCTGCCGTACGGTGATGCCGTGCCGGGCGGCAGCCGTGAAGTCGGGCAGGTACGCCCCGACCTTCGCGTCGATGCCGAGCGTGCCGCGCTCGATCTGCTGCACGGCGGCCACGGACGTGAACAGTTTCGTGAGGGATGCCAGGTCGAAGGGCGTGCCGACGGTCATCGGGACCCGGTCCTCGGGGGGCAGCTCCACCCCGGCGTCGGCGTCGGGGTCGTAGGCCGCGTAGCGCACGGCCCAGCCCGCCGCCTCCTCGACGGCGATCACCGGGCCGCGTCCGACGACCAGGACGGCGCCGGGCGCCCAGGGGCGCTGCCCGGTGGTGAGGACGTGGACCTCCCGGACGAGATGACGCAGCTCCGTGGGGTCGAGTCCGGCCCGCTCCGGCGTGCCGTCGCGCAGTCTGGGTGGGCTCAGCTGACTGCTCCCTCCACGCTCGCGCGGCCGCTCTCCTTCTTCCAGGGTCGGCACATTCCCATGAAGCAGGCCAGTGCCACCAGTGCGGCGACCAGTTGGACGACGGCCATCGGGAGGGCGGTGTCCTCGCCGGCGACGCCGACGAGCGGGGAGGCGATCGCGCCGATGAGGAACGAGGTGGTGCCGAGCAGGGCCGATGCGGAGCCCGCGGCGTGCTTGGTGCGCATCAGGGCGAGGGCCTGGGTGTTGGGCAGGGTGATGCCCATCGCGGACATCAGCACGAACAGCGCGGCGGCGACGGGCACCAGACCGACCTCGCCGAAGACGCCGAGGGACATCAGCAGCAGCGCGGTCGCGGCGGTGATGACGATCGCCAGGCCGATGCCCAGGACCCGGTCGAGACTGACCCGGCCGACGAGGATCTTGCCGTTGATCTGGCCGACGACGACCAGCCCGACCGAGTTGACGCCGAACAGCAGGCTGAACGTCTGCGGGGAGGCGCCGTAGATCTCCTGGATGACGAAGGGAGAGGCCGAGATGTAGGCGAAGAGGGCGGCGAAGGCGAAGCCGCCGGTGAGGGTGTAGCCGGTGAAGGACCGGTCGGCGAGCAGGCCGCGCATCGAGCGCAGGGCCTCGCCGACGCCGCCGCTGTGCCGCTCGGCGGGCGCCAGGGTCTCCGGCAGCCGCGTCCAGACCAGGACCCCGATCAGCACGCCGACGACGGTCAGCACGGCGAACACGCCCCGCCAGTCCGTGACGCGCAGGATCTGCCCGCCGATCAGCGGCGCCACGATCGGGGCGACCCCGGAGATCAGCATCAGGGTGGAGAAGAAGCGGGCCATGGCCATGCCGTCGTAGAGGTCGCGGACGACGGCCCGGGCGATGACGATGGCGGCGGCGCCCGCGAGCCCCTGGGCCAGCCGAAACGCCACCAGCAGCTCGACGGTGGGCGCGAGCGCGCACAGCACGGTGGCGACGACGAAGACGGCGAGCCCGGCGAGCAGCGGGCGGCGGCGCCCCCACCGGTCGCTCATCGGCCCGACCACGAGCTGCCCGAGCGCCATGCCGGCCAGGCAGGCGGTGAGCGTGAGCTGGACCGTCGCCGCCGGCGCGTGCAGGGAGCGGGTGACCTCCGGCAGGGACGGGAGGTACATGTCCATCGCCAGCGGAGGCACGGCGGTCAGGCTTCCGAGGAGGAAGGTGACCAGGAGCCCGGTGCGGCGCTGCGGTGTGCGGTCGGGCCGCTCCGTCCCGGCTGCGGCCTCCTGCGCGGTGTTCGATGCCTCCTGCGTGCTCTTCGATATGGACGCCCCACCCTCGGGCATGAGTCCCTCCCTCTGACAGTCGATCGCCACCTATGCTCTCAGCTCGTACGGAATGCTCGTACGACTGCATGTACGACCGCATGTACGACGGGCCGTGCGACGGCTCGTACGAACTGCTCGGGGTCACGAGGTGGAGGCGGGGCGCGATGACGGCGGACACGGTGCGGTGGGGGATCCTGGCGACCGGCGGGATAGCGGGCGCGTTCACCGCGGACCTGATCGACCTGCCGGACGCGGAGGTCGTGGCGGTGGCGTCGCGGTCGGAGGCGTCGGCGAGGACGTTCGCCGAGCGGTTCGGGATCCCCCGGGCCTACGGCGACTGGAACGCGCTCGCGCGGGACGAGGACATCGATGTCGTCTACGTCGCCACCCCGCACACGGCGCACCGGGCCGCGGCCGGGCTGTGTCTCGCGGCCGGCCGGCACGTGCTGTGCGAGAAGCCCTTCACGCTGAACGTGCGCGAGGCGGAGGAACTCGTCGCGCTGGCGCGGGAGCACGGGCGCTTCCTGATGGAGGCGATGTGGATGTACTGCAACCCGCTGGTCCGGCGGCTCAAGGCGCTGGTCGACGACGGGGTGATCGGCGAGGTGCGCAGCGTCCAGGCCGACTTCGGGCTGGCCGGCCCGTTCCCGCCCTCGCACCGGCTGCGCAACCCGGAGCTGGGCGGCGGCGCGCTGCTCGATCTGGGCGTGTATCCGGTGTCGTTCGCGCAGTTGCTGCTCGGGGAGCCGTCGGACATCGCGGCGCGGGCGGTGCTCTCCGAGGAGGGCGTCGACCTCCAGACGGCGGCGGTGCTCTCCTTCGACAGCGGTGCGCTCGGTTCGGTGCACTGCTCCATCGTGGGCGGCACGGCGACCTCCGCCTCGGTGACCGGCTCCCTGGGCCGGATCGACATTCCGCACGGGTTCTTCTTCCCGGACCGTTTCGTCCTGCACCGGGACGGCCGCGACGCCGAGGAGTTCACGGCGGACCCGGCGGACGGGCCCCGCAACAGCATGCGTCACGAGGCGCTGGAGGTGATGCGGGCCGTGCGCGCGGGTGAGACCGAGTCGCCGCTGGTGCCGCTCGACGGCACGCTCGCGGTGATGCGGACGCTCGACGCGATCCGGAACCAGGTCGGCGTCCGCTACCCCGACGAGACGGGCGAGCCGGAACTCACGCCCGCCTGACGCCCTCCGGAACGGGCGAGCCGGAACTCACGCCCGCCTGACGCCCTCGCCCCGCCGGTGGCCACCGGGGCGCTCCCGTACGCTGCGGGCCCATGAATGCCAAGGACAACGCGATCGCGGTGGTGACGGGGGCGGGCTCCGGCATCGGCCGGGCGGTCGCCGTGGAACTGCTGCGTACGGGCTGGTCGGTCGCGCTGGCGGGGCGGCGCGCGGAGACCCTGGAGGAGACGGCGGCGCTGGCACCCGGGGCCGCGTCTCTGGCGGTACGCACGGACGTCTCACACCCCGAGGACGTGAACGCCCTCTTCGCCGCGACCGTCGAGCGCTTCGGCCGGATCGACCTGCTGTTCAACAACGCGGGCACGTTCGGCCCCGGCGGTGTCCCCGTCGAGGAACTGCCCTACGAGGCCTGGCGGCACGTGGTGGACACCAACCTCAATGGTGCGTTCCTGTGCGCGCAGGCGGCGTACCGGCAGATGAAGGAGCAGGATCCGCAGGGCGGCCGGATCATCAACAACGGTTCGATCTCCGCGCACACGCCCCGCCCGCTGTCGGTGGCCTACACGGCGACCAAGCACGCGCTGACGGGCCTCACCAAGTCTCTGTCGCTCGACGGCCGTCCGTACCGGATCGCCGTCGGGCAGATCGACATCGGCAACGCGGCCACCGACATGACGTCCCGTATGCAGACGGGAGCCCTCCAGGCAAACGGGGAGGTCGCCCCGGAACCGGTCATGGACGTCGCGGACGTGGCCCGCACGGTGCGGCACATGGCGGAGTTGCCGCTGGAGGCGAACGTACAGTTCGCGACCGTACTGGCCACGGCCATGCCGTACGTCGGACGCGGCTGAGCGCACGGCGGAGTTCGTCAACTCGTCAACCTGCACAATCGGAATACGAACGTCCGCACTATTGCGGCCGATAAGGAGCCTATGCTCAAATCTCCTACACCAAAGCTTCACACTTGGAGCGCAGAACTCCCGTCAGCCACATTCCAGGGGGGTGGCGGCAGTCGTTCCACGGCACCGGGTGGGGGTGGATTCCGCGAGGGACCGCGGAGTACGCACCGGTGCGCGTGGAACGACTGCCGCCCACATCAGGGACCGGACGGGAATCACCGTCCGAGCAGCCGGTCGACCTCGGTCAGCTGCGCGCCGGTCAGGGCTCCCTTCTCCAGCGCCCCGGCGTTCTCCTCCGCCTGGGCGACCGACCGGAAGCCGGGGATCGGAACCGTGCGCGGGCTGCGTGCCCACAGCCAGGCCAGGGCGCCCTGGGCGAGCGTGCGGCCCTCGCTGGTGAGGACCTGCCTGAGGGCGTCGACGCGGGCGAGCCACTCCGGGTCGGCCCCGGAGTCACCGAATCCCCGCAGCCAGGCCGGGGGCCTGCTGCGGATGTCCCCCGCCTCCAACGCCTGCCCGGCCCGGCGTTTGCCGGTGAGCAGCCCCATGGCCAGCGGGCTGCGGTTGATGCTCGCGAGACCTGCCTCCTCGCACAGCCTCAGCATCTCGGGAGCGTCCTGGAGGACGTTGAGAGCGTGCTGGACGGCGGCGCAGTGCGGGCCTTCGGCGAACACGGCGGCGCGGGCGGGGTCGTCGGTGCTCCACGCGTACGCCCGTATCAGCCCCTCACGGACCAGTTCCTCGCACGCGTCCCGGAGCACGGCGGCCCGCTCGGGAACGGCGTCGGACAGATGGAACTGGTAAAGGTCGACGTAGTCGGTGCCGAGCCGGCGCAGCGATGCGGTCAGGGCACGGCGCAGATGGGCCGGGGAGTCGTCGCTCCCGGTGAGGGTGCGGGCATCCTCGTCGAAGACGTTGCCCCACTTGGTGGCGACGACGGCATCGGCCCTGCGCTTGCCGAGGGCGCGGCCCAGCACCCGTTCGCCGTGCCCGGCGCCGTAGGTGTCGGCGGTGTCGAAGAAGGTGACGCCCAGGTCGAGGGCGCGCCGCACCGCCCGTACCGACTCCTCGTCGTCGACCTTGCCCCAGCCGAGCGGCTGCCCGTCCGCGGCCTGCCATTCACCGCCGATCGCCCAGCAGCCGAAGCCGAGTGCGCTCACCTCGATGCCGCTGCGTCCCAGCGGCCGTGTGGTCTCCATGCCGGGAGAGGCTAGAAGCTGGAGCGCACACGAGGACAAGCCCTCGCGGGGCCGGTATTCAGGCCTGCCCGGTCTCGAAACGCGTGATCCGGCCGTCGTCGTCCACCTGGAAACTCCACCGGGTGCGCATCTCGCCCCAGGTGTCGTTGCTGTAGCGGGCGAGGAGGGAACGGCCGCCGTTGGACTCGTTGTCGACCTCCATGTGGCCGTGGGAGGCGAAGATCTCCCGGTCCACCCAGTCGTCGAGATCGCGGTCGGAACCGTCGTCCGTCATGGTCGCGTCCGGCGCGAGGAGCTTCATGAAGCTCTCGCGGTCGTGGTTGTTCACGGCGGTCACGAAGGCCCGGACGGCCGGATCGCTCAGGCGCGTGGTCTGGATCGTCATGCCAGTCACCCTCGTACCGGCCGGCGGACCTCGCCACCGGTGCCACCCGAACGGCGTCCCGGACGGGTCCGCGAGGTGTCGCCCGGGGTCGCGGGTGCGACGGTGGAACGCAACGGGAGACGCCCTCCTGTTCCTGCTGTCCGCTCCGGGAGACGACGTGACGCGTAACGACCGACGTGATCTGGGCCTGCTGCTGCTCCGGCTGGGGGCGGGCGGCGCGCTGGCTGCCCATGGCGCGCAGAAGCTGTTCGGCTGGTTCGGCGGACACGGCATCGAGGGGACCGGCCAGTTCATGGAGTCCGTCGGCTACGTCCCCGGCAAGGCGAGCGCGACGGCGGCGGGCCTCGCGGAGACCGGCGGCGGCACGCTGCTGGCCCTGGGCCTGGCCACCCCGGCCGCGGGTGCGGCGGCGGCCGGAGCGATGGCCGGAGCGGCGGCGGTGCACGCCCCGAACGGCTTCTTCAACCAGGGCGGCGGCTACGAGTACGCGGCGACGCTGGGCCTGACGGCAGCGGGCCTGGCCATCACCGGCCCCGGCCGCCTCTCCCTGGACCACCTGCTCGGCCACGCGGTGAACCGCGGCTGGATGATCCCGGCGGCCTTCGCGGCGACGGCGGCGGGCACGGCGGTGGTGGTGGGGGGCCGGGCGAGGCGGCTGCGGAAGGCGAAGGAGGGGGAGCAGGAGGCGTTGTTCGAGGAGGAGTTCATGGAGTAGGGGGCGGGGGTCGGGGGTCGGGGGTCGGGGCGAGTTTTGGGCCTGGACCTGGGGCGTTGTCAGACCCTCGTGCCAGGCTGCGCCCATGAGCGACCACACCTCCGCCCCTGAACTCTGGTCCACCATCGACACCCTGACGCAGTGGGTCGACACCACCCGCCCCGTCGAGGGCCGCGAGGGCCTCCTCCTGCGCATTTTGAAACTGACCGAGGAGGTCGGCGAGGTCTCGGAGGCGGTGATCGGAGCGACGGGGCAAAACCCGCGCAAGGGGGTCACGCATACGTGGGATGACGTGGAGGCGGAGTTGTGCGATGTCGTCATCACGGCGTTGGTGGCGTTGCGGACGTTGACGCCGGAGGCTCGGGAGGTGTTCGGGGGGCATTTGGGGCGGGTGTTGGAGAGGTCGGTGGGTCGTCACAGTGAACGCCCCTCCTGGCGGGAAACTCGGGAGTGACAGACGAGTCGGGCCGTGCGCCGGGGAATGCCACCGCAGTGCAATGACCTATGCAAACGAGTAGCGAGCGTACTTGCGTAGCTACTTTGTTGGCGACGCAAAGGGACACCTCGCCCTCGAACGGTCCGTGACGGGGGCGTCGTCACTCGGGGGGTCAGTTGGGGCGGGCGTAACACCAGGCGCCCCGTCCGAAGCGGCCTTGGCTGTTTCTCCGACTCAGCCGTCGCGCTGAAAGCGCGCTGACTCGCCGAGCACCGAGCGGGCGCTCTCGAAGTCGGCCAAGCGGGCCGCCACGGTGGCCACGGCGAGGCGTTCCGGGAGGGCGGCGGAGAACTTCAGGCCGCGTACGGCCCGGCGGTCCACATCAGGCAGGACGAGGTTCTCGCCGACGTTCTCACGGGCCGCACGCCAGTCGGCCGGGGTGAGGTTCTCGCGCAGGCGCAGCCAGCTGTCGGTGGGCCGTTGCAGGGGGTCGGTGACCGACTGGAGGGTGGCCGCCAGGGTGGCGTTGGCGCGGTACCCGGCCCAGGTCCACCACCGGACATCGGAACCGACGCGCGTGATCAACGTACCGCCCGGGTGAACGGTGCCAGGTGCGTCGGTTTCGCGCTGTTCGGCCAGGCACGCCTCCGCACGCCGAGTGAGGGAGACGGGCGGGTTCGCACCTAGCAGTACCTCGCGCATGGCACGCGTCAGGGCGTACGACAGTCCCGCGACGCCGCCATTCATCCACTTGGCGATTCCGCCGCCGTCGGCCGGCTCGACGAAGACGCGTTTGCGCAGCCAGTCGATGTACGTGACCTGCCAACTGCGTCCACCGAGGAGCAATCGCCGAGGGCCGGGGCGTTCCTCGGTGAGCACGCTCGGGTCGGTGCGGCCGATCTCCGTGCGTCCGGACAGGACGGTGAACTGCGGAGGTGCGGTGAATGAGGCGGTGAGTTCGATGAAGTGCCTTTTGCCGAAGCGGCGTTCCGCCTCGGGGCCGGCGAACAGCATTCCACCGTCGCTGTCGAGGTAGCCCTCCTCGGTGAGGAAGCGCAGGATGGGGGCGGCCGACTTGTCGAAGGGGGCGAGACCGTTCCACTGCCGGTCCCACAACCGGTCGCCGAGCTTGTGTTGTTGCAGAGTGACGGCCAGCAGTTGCTGTGCCACCAGGTGACGCGGCTCCGGCGGCGGGACGACCGGTTCCACCCACCCCCGCGACCACAGCAACAACAGGCCCGCCGCCTGCAGCAGTGTGTCCTTGACACCGGCGGGAGTGGAGGAGGACATCACCCTCGCGTTCGGCTACGGCAGGGACGAGGCACCACCCCTGGACGTGATCGAGGAACTCGCGACCGCACTCGACACCGACCGCCGTCTCGTCACGCTGCTCACGACCATCCGTGCGGCCCGCCGCGACCTCACGGTCCCACCGTCCTTGGAGGCCCCGCCGTTTCCCGTCGCGTTCACGCTCGGCAGTGACGAGGCCGAGGCCATCGGTCGGGCCCATGCCGGGCATCCACCCATCAGCCTCATGCCCACGCGCCTCGGCCTCGGAAGCAAGCCTGCTCTTCACTACTCAATGGTCGACGGAACCGACCCCGACGCCTGGAGCACGTTCCAGCGCCTCATCCGCCACCTGTTCATCCCACGGCAGACTCAAGGAAAATGATCGTCAGGCCTTCCTTCAACAGAGAGACCCCGCTCCCAGAAAGGTGAACCCTTGCGTTGTGGGGCGGGTCGAAGGAGTCGACTCGATGCCCATAACGTTCGATCCAGTCCAGCGTGACATGGAAGCTCTCACCTGAATTGCCATCTGCAGACTCGACAGTGAAGCGCTGGCCAGAGCGCACAAGTCCGCCCACGCAGCGGACGATGCAAGTGGCCGACAGAGGTTCCGTCTCTTCCACGGCGTAGATCTGGAGCTTCCCTGGATTGTGGTCATGCATGCTCGTAAGCCTCACAACGTCTCAGGTGGAGACGGGATGTGCCCCGACACGCAAAGGGCCCCGGTCAGGCCAAAAGCCCAGGCCAGAGCCCAGCCAGCAGACGAGTCGGGCTGTACGCCTACGCCGGAGCGAGCTCCAACTGTTGGCGGTACACGGCCTGGCCTCAGTGTCCGTGATCACTTCTGCGCTGCTGGCGGAGCGAGCCGTCAGTCAGTCGGCGTTGGGACGCCGCCTCGCCTCGATCAATCCGAACCAGGCCATTGGGCGGATGCGCGAGACTGGGGCGAAGACCCTGAACCCGTACCCGGGCGCGGACAGCCCATGGCACTGCGGCCGTACGACCTGCGGGACAAAGGCGCGACCTGTGCCCTCCGGTGCCGCAAGGAGCAGCGCCGCCGCTCCAGGTAGTTGCACCTATTGCACTTGGTTCACTTGTTTCAAGTGGTTGAGGGTGATAGCAGCCACTCAAAGCCGAGGACGCACCTATGCCCGTGACCCACCAGGAACAGAAACCGGCCAAACAGAAGAAGCACCCCACCGACGACAGTACGACGACCTCCAGCCACGAGATCGAGACCTCCCGCACTCGGAAGAAGGCGCTGCGCAAGCGCCCTACTGAGAACCCGCCCGCACTGCGCAGGACCCAGGCGCAGCGGACGCGGAAGGAGCAGCGCAAACGCAGCGTCGAGGAGGCCGTGCCATGCCTGCGTGACGCCCTCACCAGCAGTGCCGAGACGTTCCACATCACCGTCGCCGAAGCGGGCAAGGTCACCATGGAGGTGCCACGTGAGGCCCTGGCGGTCCTCATGGAGACCATGGCGCTCATTACCTCCGGCCGCGCGGTCGAGGTAATCGCCAAGGGTACGGAGCTGTCCACTATCCAGGCAGCGAAGACCCTCGGCGTCTCCCGGCCGCACCTGGTCACGCTGCTCGACAAGGGCGTGATCGACTTCCGCATGGTCGGCACCCACCGCCGCGTGGACGTCGCATCCCTAGAGGGCTATCGACGACGCGAACAGAACGAGCAAGCCCAACGTCGCCGAGCGGCAGTCGCCTCCGCCATCGGCTCCACCGAGGCCGAGGGGCTGCGCGTCAGCGCAGACACCACCGCCGACCTCGACGCCTACGCACGCGGGGAGCTCGACGCCGCAGCCTTGCGCGCCCGCACCCTCGCCCGCTACACCCGTAAGGCCGCTGAGTGACCGACCCCTACAGCGAGCCCAACGGCGTCCTCCGAAACAGTCTCGGCATCACCGACGCAACCGAGCTCTCCGAGGCCGAAGCGGACATCGCCGCCCTGGAACTCGCCATACGTCCCGCCTGACTGGCGTCCGCCGGCGGGGCCGTCACCGAGATCGGTCTGCCGGTCACGACCTCTCAGCTCAGTGAGGTCTTTCAGCGTTGCCGCTCCAAGGGTGAGAACTGCGGCGGCGATTGACGTCATTCGATTCAGGCTGCACCGGGCTTTGCGGTAGATCCGCCAGGAGTCAGGCCGATTAGACCGTCCAGCTCGGCCTCCTAAGCCGGTTGCCCTGCACAGGCGGCGTCGTACCGCTCCGCTGTTTCCTCCAGCCAGGTCAGCTCGAGCCATTAGCCCCGAGTGAGGTCAGCAGTGCGCCACCAGGTCTCGCTGGCCTCTTCCCCTTCCCGCTGGGTCTCAGTCTCGATGCGCAGAAGCCGATTCTCTACAACGTGGGCTTCGTCGAGCGAGGGATCGGGATCATCAGATCGAGCAGCGCGGTCTTGGTGGTCGCACGCCCGATGGCGCCCCGATGGCGCCAGTCGCCAGGTGCACAAGGAAGGCACGACCGATTCGGCTCGTCAGCACGCCCGAGATCCAAGGGCCCAGCCCGTCACGGGGGCGGAGCGCAAGGAAGGCCGACGACACGAGCGAGCCAACATGGTCAGGGCGCACGATCAGCAGCGGCAGTTCGGGGCGGCGTGGCCGGACCGGTTCACGTCAGGCTGCCTTCGCCTGGACGGCGGGTTCTGGGCTGGGCCGCGCCCTGGCGGCAACTTCCGAGTGGCGGCCCGGCCGCCGGTACCGCGGGAGGCGATGCCGCGCGGTTTGACGTCGACCGGCCCGCAGCAGCCGCCGGACTCCTCCCGATATCACGCTGTACGGCAGCCAGGACGGTGTCGACATCCTGCTCAGCCACCAGGAGGCACAGGCCACAGACGGCTCGGCCCCTGCTTCCCGAGTGAGGCAGGGGGCCGAGCCGTCTGTGCCGTCAGGCGAGGGGCGGAAGCCTTTCGCCCTGGACGGCCTGGAGGTCGATCCCGACGCGGAGCGTGGTGCCGATGGCGGCCATGCCGACCTGGACGACCTGGTTGTAGTTCATCGCGAAGTCCTCGCGCGGCAGTTCCACGGTGCCCCGGAACGCGGCCCGTGGGCCGCCCCACGGGTCGGGACCGGTGCCGAGGTGGGCCAGGTCCAGGTCAACGACCCGGGCCTTGTCTGTTTCCTGGCCGCCGACGCCGACACCTGCGCGGAGGCCGACGGCCCGGCGCGTACGCCACGGGTGGGTGGCGTTGCTGCCGGGCCGTCAGTCACTCACGCGGTCTCACTTCCCGTGCAAACCCCTGCGGCGACGTCCGCGAAGCACCAGCACGCCGCCGGCGACGATGACCAGCAGGCCACCTATGGCGCTGTACGTGACAGCGCTGCTCGCCCCGGTGGAAGCCAGGGGGCCGGACGTGCTGCCGTTCGGGGTCGGCCCGCCGACGGGTGCGCCGTTCTCCGCCTGCGCACGGCTGCCGATCTTGCCGGCGGCGGAGACAAGCGGCGCGGCGGCGGTCGGCGTGGAGGCGGGCGACGGCTTGTCAGCGACGGCGGTCCCCGACGCGGGCTTCAGCTGAAGAGTCGTGATCGAGTACGGCGGCAGCGTCTGTGCGACCGCCGTGCCCCGCTTCGCCGTCGTCAGGGAGGTGTCTCCCTTGCCATACGAAACGGTCGTGACCGCCCCTGCGGCCGGGGTGAATCCGGCGTACGAGAGCGACACCTGCGCCGCGTTCTTCGGGCTCTTGTTGATCAGCATGACGTTCAGACCGCCGTTGCTGCTCCGCACCGCGTGCACAGCAACCGACGAGTTGCCCGAGGACGACTTGACCATGGTGTCGCCAGGCTTCGCCAGTGCGGTCAGCGAGCGGATGCCCCAGTAGGTGGGGAAGGGCGTCTCGCGCGGCGGTTCGCACCTCCCCCCGGCGCAGGTTCCGGCGGAGAGAATGCCCCCGTCCTGATAGTCGGTCTCGCCGTGGACGGTGGTGGGTGCTTCGCCCGAGCCGTTGTGCAGGTTCCACCAGTCCACGTGGGTGGCGCCCTGCTCGAACCAGGTCATGTAGGTGTCCGGCGCGAACAGGGCCGCGGCCTGGCTGGTCAAGACGGGCGAGAACTCGGCGTCGGTCTCGGTGACCGCGATCTCCACCGAAGCGGCGCGCGAGCCCGCGTACTTGGCGATCAGCGAGCGCAGCTCGGCCGTGACACCGGCGATCTTGGAGGGGGTGTTCAGCAGGTCGGCCGTGGATTTGCCGCCCGGATACCAGTGGACGATGACGAAGTCGATCGAGCTTCCCGCGATGGAGAGCACCGTGTTGTTCCAGTCGGCGCTGTCACCGGGAGCCTTTTCCTTGTCCGGCCAGCCGCCGGGGGTGGTGAGCACCGCTCCGATCTTCACCGTCGGGTCCACGGCCTTCATCGCCTTCGCGTAGGCGACCAGGTTCTTTCCGTACTCCTTCGGGCTCTTGTCGGCGTGCGTGTCGGTTTCCCAGCCCTTGCCGTTGCTGTAGTGCCCGTTGCCGTAGACCTCGTTGCCGATCTCCCAGTACTTCACGCCGTAACCTTTGTCGATGTTGGCGTACTTGACCCAGTCGGCGGCCTCCTGGGGGGTGCCGGAACCGTAGTTCGCGGTCAGGATCGGCTGGGCGCCGACCTTCTTCGCGGTGGCCATGAAGCTGTCGAAGTCGGTGTTGGGTACGATCCAGCCGCCGTTGCCCATGGTGTGGGTCTTCCAGTGGAAGTCGTCCGCGCCGGAGCCGCCGGGATAGCGCAGCTGCCGAACTCCCGCGGCCTTCATCAGCGATGTCACCTTGGCGTCCCCCATGTGCTCGTCGCCGACGCCCGTGTTGAGGCCGACACCACTGCTGGGCACCGTGCCCAAGGAGGTACCGGCATCCACACTGATGCCGACGGTCGCCGCGGCGCCCGCACTGGGCGCCAGGGCGCCGACACCGGCCGAGGCGGCGAGCACCGCCACCGCCCCCGCGACAAAGCGGAGGCGCATCCGGCTACGGCGGGGCGTGCGACCCCGAGGCATCGGCTGCTCGGCGGATCTCGGGTCTTCTGATGACACGTGGGGCTCCGATCGGGTGGTGACACAGAGGGCGTAACGCCGCTGCCCACGGCTCGCCCTCGTCGGTACACCCCTCAGTGACCGCTCGGAGCGGAAAGGTTGCCGACTCAATCATCTTTTCGCCGAGACGCGGTCGCACCGTCTCACCGGACGAAGCAGGTCAGGAGCCGCAGAAGCTGACCAAGGTCATTCGCCGCCGGTTTCCGCCTTGTGCAGCATCTGGGCCACCAACAGGGCCCCTCCAGCCGCCGCCCCCACCGCCAGGAAGCCGCGCGAGGAGCGCCAGGACAGCACCGACCACCGGGACTGGGCGGAGAGCAGTGAGCCTGTGCTCAGCCACGAACCCGCTGAGATCAGCGACAGGGACGACCCGATCGAGCCCACCGACAGGGCGCTTCCGATCGAGCCGATCGACAAGGCCGAACCGACCGAGCCCACGGACAGTACCGATCCCACCGAGCCGATCGACAAAACGGAGTCCTGCGACCACAACGCCAACAGCGAACCGGAGGAAGCACAGCCGATCGGCCGCTCGAGCGTTTTTGTCATGCGGCCATCCTGCCCGACAGTCGTCCTCAGGTGCTGACCGTCAGGTACAGCCACCCACCCCAAGTACTCACATGCGTCGTGTCCTTGGCGCTTCGCACATACTCCGCCCGCACCCGGAACTTCTGGTCGGCCGCGTTGGTCGGGCTCAGCGAGGTCACCGCCGCGCTGTTCGTGTCCAGTGAGAAGCAGGGGGACGTGGTGAGGATGTGCCACGCGCCGCTGTAGTACTCCTGGGCCTGGAACACCGAGCACTAACCGGACTTGTTCGGGGTCACCGTGGCGGACACCGCAGGCTTGGCCGTGTGGTGGTGGACCCGACATGTCGTGCCGCTGTACGTCGTCGTGCCGTAGTAGCCGCCGAGCCTCGTCGGCGCGGCTGCGACGGTTCACCGGCATGGCCGAGGACCGATTACTGGGAAGTAAACCGTCAACTCCGTGAACACAATGTGGAGTTGCTTAGGTTTCAAACACTCCGCTCTTCTCGCGCCAGCCGCACAGGCAACAAGATGGCTGTGATCTCGGGGACTTGACCACTCCATTCGGGAAAGCACCACCTTGCCCCAGCAACACCCCGGCCGACGCCCCACCGTCGGCCGTAGAACAGGGCGTCTGCTCGCCCCGGTACTCACCGGGGGAATCATCCTCACCTGCGGTCCACTCACCCAGGCCGCTCAGGCCGCTCCGGCCGCTCCGGCCGACGGCACCCGGCAGACGTACTCCGCCGGCACGTATCTCGTGCAGATCGTCGGCGATCCCGTCGCCACCTACTCGAAGACCACGCCCGCGCCCGGCCAGCGGCTGCGACTTGAAGACACCGGCCACCGAAGCCGGTGTGACCCGCACCGCGTTCTACCCGAAGAAGAACCGTGACCAGGACCCGCCCCGGCACCTACCAGCACCTCTCCGAAGGGCATTGTCACGTTGGCTGAGCGGGGTGGGATGATCTTGTGGTTGATCGCGTCTGGATGGGATCGCCCGTGTCGTCCGCGTCGCCGTCGTACAAGGGGCACCGGTACCCGGTCGAGATCATCTCGCACTGCGTGTGGCTGTACTTCCGGTTCCGCTCAGCTTCCGCGAGGTCGAGGAGCTCATGCTGGAGCGCGGCGTCGTCGTGTCCTACGTCGACACCCGGACCGGCCACACTCCAGCACGCTGTCAGGCACTCACGCACCCAACAACGTGACGGCGCGCGACCAAGGCGTGTACGTGGCCGGCGTGTCCACCATGTACCGCACTGCGCGAGCATGACGAGGTCCGTGAGCGTCGCCGCCACGCCGTCCACCCAGCGCACGCCAAACCGGAACTGCCGGCCACCCGCCCGAACGAGATCCGGTCCCGGGACGTAACGCGGCTGCGCGGACCGGGTAAACGGGTCTTGTACCACCTGTACTCGATCTCGACATCTACAGACGCTGCACCGTCGTCCGGATGGTCGCCGTCCGCGCCGACGTCCTGACCGCCGTCTACCAGCGCAACCCCGAACGGTTCGTCAACAAGCCACCCACCCCGCCGATCATCCCCACCAACGTGTGGATCAACCAGCCGGACGACCACGCCGCCGCCCAGTGACCACCTCGGACGCCGGCGACCCCGGCTCACTCGACAAACCCTGAAACCGACCGACTCACCAGGCTTGACACGTTCCGCGTCTCGTGGTCGACCAGGACGAGGCCACCACCATCCGGGTTCTCCACGTGCAGGGGCGGGCTCGGCCTTGCACCGAGCCCGCCGCTCCAACTCCACCCGTTGTTCCTGATCGCTCGCTGTGACGCTCACCCGGTTCGGCGTACGTCGTTGCCCGCGAGCGTCAGGAACACCAGGACCTGCGTCACGCCACCGGCTAGCGCTGCAGTGTCAGCACGCCCGGCCGGTAAGGCAGGAGGCCGTAGTCCATGCCGTCGGTGCTGGGGTCGCGCCCCTGGTAGAGGAACTGCAGATTGCAAGGGTCGATGGTCTTGGTCTGGTCGGGGTTGGTGCGAACCAGATCGCCGTGGCTGATGTCCCTGGTCCAGGCCGTCGCGCCGCTGTTGGCACTGCCGGCGAAGGGGCTGGTCACGGTGTCGGCCTGCGGCTGCGGTGTCCATGTGCCGCCCAGGCTGGTGGCCGTGAACGAGCGGAAGTAGCGACCGTACCCTGTGTAATTCTGGGCCTCGACGATCATGAGGTACTGGTTCTGGCCCTGGACCTTGTAGACCTCGACCGCCTCGAACAGGTTTTGCGGCGTGTCGCTCATGATCTTCGTGAACGAACCGAAGGTGCCCGGGAAGTTGCCGATGGGCATGCTGGCGCGGTAGATGCCGCCCTCGTCGTCGGCGAAGAACATGTACATGTTCGTGTCGTCGCCGATGAGGGTCACGTCGAGGGGGCCCCCCTTGGGGAGGGTTCCCGTGAACAGCTCCTGCTGCGCGGACCAGCCGTTGGGGTCGGTGGGGTCGCTCGAGGTGCGGTATCCGAAGCTGTATGGCCAAGCCCCGTTGTAGGCGAGCACCCAGAGGTTCTTCGGGGCGAAGTAGAACAGCGTCGGCGCGATGCCGTCGAAGGGGATCGTGTTCTGGGTGGCGGTGGCCATGTCGGACCAGTTCGTGAAGGGGCTGAAGGTCGTCAATCCCCAGCGCCCGTCGTTACCGGCGAGGGTGTTGTGCGTCGTGGCATAGACGATGTGCTTGCCGTTGTGCTTCACGGTGGTGAAGTCCTTGAGCGCGACCCACCCCGCCTTCGGCTCCGCAAGCGAGCCGGTCGATGTCCAGCGGTACGTCGACGGAAGTGCACACGCGTTGCCCGTCCCGGACAGGCCGGTCCACTTCTGGTTGGTGCCGCCGGTGCACGACCAGAGCCGCACCTCCGTGCCGTTGGCCTTGCCCCAGCCCGAGGCCTCCAGGCACAGCCCGGACCGCACGCCGACGATCGTGCCGTCGGGGTTGACCCGCCACTGCTGGTTCTCAGTGCCGGTGCACGTCCAAATCTGCACCGGGGTCCCGGCCGTGGTGCCGCCGCCCCGGGCATCCAGGCACTTGTTGCCGTACACGGTCAGCTGGTTACTGTCCGACAGCGTCCACTGCTGGTTGGTTCCACCGTGGCAGTCCCAGATGTGCACGTTTCCGCCGTCGGTCTGGCTGAAGCCCGCCACATCGAGACATCGGCCGGAATCGACACCGCGCACGTCGCTGGTGGTGGCCGCCTGGGCCGGGCCGGCGACGAGCAGCGCCGCCAACGCGGCCAGGGCCGCGACCACGGCGGCGAGCACCGCGGACGGGCGTCTGAGACTGAAACTACGCCTGTGCATAAGGACCTCGTCATCCTTGAGCAAGCGACTCCGGTTCGGCCCGTCAAGGCTGTCCGGAGGCGGTGTGGTGCGGCCATGAAGTGTTCGGTATAGCGAACGAAGGTCGAAGTGTCGAGCAACTGGATCATAAGGATCCGGTGATCAGCGTCAACACCTCGCGCAAAATTCACAAGCCGGAATATTCACAGACCGAGTGGGCGGTTCGTGAGTCTATGAGTGGTTCCGATGTCGCCTTGATGGTGTGGGCGAAGCCGGAACGTGCCGGTCCGGTGCAGGTCGCCTGCTGGGATCGGTGGGGTGAGTGAACGCAAGCCGTACCAGAGCGACTTGCCCGACGAGCAATGGGCGTTGATCGAGCCGGTGCTCACGGCCTGGAAGAACCGGCACCGTTCCGTCAGCGGCCACCAGGGCCGTTACTCGATGCGGGAGATCGTGAACGCGATCCTCTACCAGTCCCGGACCGGTTGTCAGTGGGCCCTGCTGCCGAACAACCTGCCGCCGAAGAGCGCGACGTACTACTACTTCGCCGCCTGGCGGGACGACGGCACCGACCAGCAGATCCATGAACTCCTGCGCTGCCAGGTGCGGGAGAGAAACCGGCGATTCGGAAGCAACGGGCACGAGCTCCCCCACACACGTTCACAGCCTCACAGATCACCGCGTCTACCTGGGGAGACAGGGGGTGAGACTCATGGCTGGAGCCGCGTATCCGCTGACTCCGAACTTGGACTGTCAGTGAGTTGGACGACCACTACTGTCGCTGATGCGTCCTCCCGACAGTAGTGAGTTCATGACGAGCCCTCGCCCCGCCGCCTGGTGACGGCTGGGCGGTCGGGCACGGTGGGTTCGTCCGGTGGGTCAGTAGACGATGTTGAAGGTGGCGTCGGCGCGGCCCGTCGCGGTCGAGATCTCGTCGAGCTGCAGGGCGAACGACCAGTGCCGCAGGTAGCGTGTCGGGAACCGGGCCGAGCGGAACGACGACCAGTTCCCGTCGGCGAGGCCGGCGACGCGGTGGAACGTGGCGTCACTGGCGAAGTCCGCCGTGCCGTCGTTGCGGACCAGCTTGATCGCGAAGTTCTCCTGCTTCATGTAGTGGCCGGGGAAGTTGACCGACTCGAACGACACGCCGTTGGGGTCGGACAGGCCGGGTCGCAGCCGCCACTGCGCGTCCTGGTAGGGATCGAAGGGCATTTCGCTGATACGGCCGGCGTAGTTTTCGTGGCGGGCGTAGTGGCCGGGGAAGTTGTAGGACTTCAGGAGGTTCCAGCTGGTGCCGCCGTACCGGGCGAGGAGGCGGTCGCGATCGGCGGCGGTGATCGGGTGGACGGTGTTGTGCTTGGCGTTCAGCGGTGCGGTGTACGACTGGCGGCCGACCTTGGTCCACGCCCCCGACACCAGGTCGCCCTCCCACAGGTCGAACTTCGCGTTGGGGCAGTAGGTGTCACCCCACAGCGACCAGGTGGACGAAGTGAGCGACTTCACCAGCGTAGGGGCCTCGGTGCACCACTCGTTCTCGGCGACGCCGTCGGTGTACTTGGTGAAGCTGCGCGGTTCCACCGACGTCGAGCGCGCGCCGGCCAGCCGGCCCGTCGCGTTGCTCTTGTAGTAGAGGTAGTTGGATCCGTTGACGTTGGTGACCACGTGGGAGTCGATGATGCCGGAGCCCGAGTCGTGGAATACCACGGGGTCGGTGGCGGTGACGAAGTCGGTCGTGTAGGAGACGGCGATCACCTCGTACGAGAAGCCCTGCGGGATGGTGGAGAACGTGATGCCGTAGGCGCCTCGGACCGGGTCCCAGTGGATGGCCGGGGCCCAGCTGAAGGAGTCCGGGTTGGTGGCGTTGACCTTCAACAGCCGGTCCGCCGACCAGTTCACCAGGTCCGGCGAGGTCCAGACGTGGATGTTCGGGTTGGCCTTGGTGAAGCTGCTGCCCACGGCGATGTCGGTCGCGAGCACGACCCAGCTGCCGTCGGGCAGCCGGTACAGGAACGGGTCGCGGATGCCCTTGGTGCCCGCGGTGGGAGTGAGGATCGCGTTGTTGTCGTTGAGCGGCGTCCACTCCCGGCCGTCGTCACTGACCGCGAGGTGCAGGGCGTTGATGTTGTCCTGGTACTCAGCCGACTCCTTGAAATAGCCCATCACATAAGCGGAGTCGGCGTCCGCCGCCGCGGCTGTCTGCGCGGGTACGGCCACTCCCGTGGCCAGCGCCACCAGAGCAATGAGGAACGCCGATCTCCTGATCAGTCTTGCCAGCAAGGTCTTTCCTCTCGATGCGTGGTTCTCACAGGCGTGCGACACCGGCGCCCTCCCTCCCTGCACGAAGGAGCGGGAGGGCGCCGCGGGGTCCGTCAGGTCAGCTCCACAGGCGGAAGGTGACGTCGCTGCGCTCTGTGACGTTGGTGATCGTTTCAAGCTTCAGCTGGAAGGCGCAGTACTTGCTGCCGTCGGGTGAGAGCACGAGTGCGGGGTCACGCACCCCGCGCGTAGTACCCACCGCGATCGGTCAGTTCAGACCGCCCGCGCTCTACGGGAAGTACATCTGCTGGCCGGTCGCTCCCTTCCCGATGAAGTGCGTCATCCCAAGCGACTTCGGTGCCGGTGCCGGTGGTGTTCCAGTTGTTGTCCGTCGGGGATCGTCGCGTCGTCCAGCTGGATGGTCGCGGTGGAGTTGGGTCCCTGAATTCGGTGGGTGAGGGTATTGCGGGCCCAGTACAGGTGGTTGGTGGCCGTCGCGGTGCGCAGGGTCAGGCCGTTGTTGACGGACCACTTGTCGTGGCCCGGATTGTGGTTCCCTTCCCACTTCGGTTTCACGGTCGTTCCGTCGAAGGTGTCGACGCCGGTCAGTGGGGTGACCTGGCGGGGTGGGGGGGCGGCAGGGCGGGGCTGGGGTACGACGTGCCCCAGGCACGGCCTACGAGTTGGACGACGGGCCGGCCGCGCCAGGCCCAATAGGAGGACCACGGCCGCGCGGCACAGGCGCGGGCGTGGGCATGGGGGGGCCGGCGACGAGCAGCGCCGCCAACGCGGCCAGGGCCGCGACCACGGCGGCGAGCACCGCGGACGAGTGTCTGAGCTGAAGCTACGTCTGTGCATTAAGGACCTCGTCATCCTTGAGCAAGCGGCTCCGGTTCGGCCCGTCCGGAGGCGGTGTGGTGCGGCCCTGAAGTGTTCGGCATAGCGAACGTAGGTCGAAGTGTCGAGCAACTGGATAGTAGGGTTCCAGTGATCAGCGTCAATACCCTCTTGCAAAATTCGCAAGCCGGAACATTCACAGACTGAAACCAGGCCGCCTCAAGTTCCGTCCTTGTACGGGTCTTTGGCTGAGGATCAGGTACCGGTGCGGGCGCGCGGGCTTGGACAGGCGCCGTTGCAGTACTTGTTGCCGCCGCTCCCGAAAAGGTCTCGCACCGTGCGCTGCGGCCGGTCGACCCACTCCTTCGATCTTCGGCATGAATGGGTCGATCTAGGATCTTGTGCTGTCCGCTCTCAACTCCTAGGATCCATGCCGTCCGAAGGATCGGTTCACGTTCGTAGTATCGAACACGCTCGGCGAAGCGGCTTGCACATGGTGCACATACCGGGCATGACGGCACCCGCATCATCCGTACCAGTAAGGCTCTCCCCCACACGCCAAGTGCCGGACTTGGAAGGGTGCACCCGGCTTTCGGCGGCGAGCCTCGATCGCCTCCCGGAGCATTGTGTGACGTCACCCGCACCACGCCCGTGCCTGTGCCGCGCGGCCGTGGTCCTCCTGTCAGGCCTGGCGCGGCCGGCTCGTCGTCCAACTCGTAGGCCGTGCCTGGGGCACGTCGTACCCCAGCCCCGTCCTGCCGCCCCCACCCCGTCCTGCCGCCCCCACCCCGCCAGGTCACCCCACTGACCGGCGGCGACACCTTCGACGGAACGACCGTGAAACCGAAGGACGGCCTGACCCTGCGCACCGCGACGGTCACCAACGACCTGTACTGGGCCCGCAATACCCTCACCCACCGGATGCAGGGACCCACCTCCACCGCGACCATCCAGCTGGACTAGGCGACCACTCGGCGGCTCCGTCCGTATCGCACGGTTCGCGCTGACCACACCCCGAGCGCAGCAACGTCCCTCCCCCGCACCTGACCAGCCGCTCAGTCCCCGACCCCGCAGCACCAGGAAGGACCACACATGGCCAGTACCGCCGTCCACGGGCCAACGGCTCACCCGACCGCAGTGAGATCACCCGCCACCGGTACGAGACTCACCCGGGCAGCCGCCTGGGTGGTGGGCCTCCTGCTGGTGTTCGCCGTCGTTCCCGCCGCGGTGCAGCCCACCGCGGCCAGGGCCGACAACCCGATCGTGCAGCACGTCTACACCGCCGACCCTGCCCCGCTGGTGCACAACGGACGGGTCTACCTCTACACCGGGCACGACGAGGACGGCTCCACCTCCTTCGTGATGAAGGACTGGCGGGTGTGGTCCTCCGCCGACATGGTCAACTGGACCGACCACGGCTCACCGCTCAGCCTGGCCACCTTCAGCTGGGCGTCCGCCGACGCGTGGGCGGGCCAGGCCGTCGAACGGGGTGGCAAGTTCTACTGGTATGTGCCGGTGACGGCCCGGGCGACCGGCCGGATGGCCATCGGCGTGGCTGTGTCGGACAGCCCCACCGGCCCGTTCCGGGACGCCCTCGGCCACCCGCTGATGGAGAACACCGAGATCGACCCGACCGTCTTCATCGACGACGACGGCCAGGCCTACCTGTACTGGGGCAACCCGAACCTGTGGTACGTCAAGCTGAACGCGGACATGACCTCCTACGCAGGCAGCCCCGCCCAAATCCCGCTCACCACCGCGGGCTTCGGAACCCGCACCGACAACCCCGACCGCCCCACGCTGTACGAAGAAGCACCCTGGGTCTACAAGCGCAACGGCCTGTACTACATGGTGTTCGCGGCCAGGTGCTGCGCGGAGTTCATCGCCTACTCCACGGCACCCAGCCCGACCGGGCCGTGGACCTACCGTGGAACAGTCATGCCCACCCAGGGCAACAGCTTCACCAACCACGCGGGCATCGTGGACTTTCAGGGCAACTCGTATTTCTTCTACCAAAACGGCGCCCTCTCGGGCGGCGGCAACTTCACCCGCTCGGT
Organism: Streptomyces luteogriseus; assembly: GCF_014205055.1. Lineage (NCBI taxonomy): Bacteria > Bacillati > Actinomycetota > Actinomycetes > Kitasatosporales > Streptomycetaceae > Streptomyces > Streptomyces luteogriseus. Next base: position 6,201,766 of record NZ_JACHMS010000001.1, on the reverse strand, counting down.
CGCAGTGGAGAAGTTCTCCTACAACGCTGACGGAACGATCCCGACGATCAACATGACGGACACCGGCGCACCCCAGGTCGGTGCGCTCGACCCGTACGTACGCCAGGAGGCCGAGACGATCGCCTGGGGTTCCGGGATCGAGACCGAATGGACCAGTGACGGCGGAATGAACGTCGGCTGGATCGAAAACGGCGACTACATCAAGGTCAAGGGCGCGGCCTTCGGGCCGGGCGCGTCCTCCTACACCGCGCGCGTGGCCTCCGCCACCGGCGGCGGCACCGTCGAGCTGCGCCTGGGCAGTCCGAGCGGGACGGTCGTGGGCCGGTGCACTGTGCCGAACACCGGCGGCTGGCAGACCTGGACCACGGTGACCTGCCCAGTGAGCGGCGCGACGGGAACCCAGGACCTCTACCTGCGGTTCACCGGCGGCAGCGGCTACCTGTTCAACATGAACTGGTGGCAGTTCACCCGCGCCGCCTAACCGCACCGCGTCGACTTGATCCTCGGGCTGAAGCCCAAGGATCCCGGCCTTCCCGTCCGAGGACTGTGCCGCTACCCGGCGCAGTCCTCGGACGGGACTCCGTGGCTTCCTGCTTCCAGGCTGTAACCGCCAGCCCGGCGGCCGTCCCCGTCCTCGCCGACGAGGCCCGTGACACCCACGCCGGTCACCAGAGCGACCCCGTGGTCCGTGTGCAGGCGGCTCAGGATGCCAGCGGCTTTGGGTCCCAACTGACGTAGCAGCGGCTTCTGTTCGGACTCGACGATGGTCACCTCGTGTCCGAGGGCACGCGCTGAGGAGGAGACCTCCGCGCCGATGAACGCGCCTCCCACCACGACGACCCGGCCGGGCCGGGACAGGTCCTCGCGCAATCGGCGTGCGTCGTCGAGCGTGCGGAGGGTGTGCACGCCGCGCAGCCGCGGCATTCCGGGGAGTGTGCGAGCGCGGGCTCCCGTGGCGATGACCACCGTCCGTGTGCAGGCTTCGCCCGTCGGCGAGGGTGAGCGCCCCTGAGGCTGGATCGAGGGCGGTGGCGCGGGTACCGAGCAGCCATTCGGCGTCGAGCACGGCACGCTCGCCCTGATCCAGCGTGCTTCCGCAGCCGGTACAGGCCGCCGGGACATGGTCTTCGGTGGCATCGGGCTTCTCGGCCATGGCCAGACCCGCCCCGCCGGTGCCGGGCTGACGGCCTCGCCTACGTCCGCTCCTGGGCTGCGGCTTCTTCGCCGGCCGCCCGAAGACGTCCGAGGAGGGCGGCACCGAGGAGTTGTCCGAGTTCCGGCCAAGACGCCGCTCCAACTCCGCCACCCGCGCCGTCAACCGCTCGTTGGCCACCGCGAGTTCGGCCGCCTGGGCCTCTGCCGCTTCGACCCGCGCCCCTGCGGCCGCAACCCTGCCGCTGGAGCAGTCCGATCAGTGTGAGGAGATCCTCACGCGACGCAGACTCCAGAGCGGACGACATGACCACGGATCCCGCCGCACCCACCCCGCACCTGTCACATCGTCAGGAGACGGACGCACGGCCGACCTTCTGAATGCTTACGTTTCGTCGGTGAAAGTCACGGCAGCTGTAGTTCGTGAGGCGTAGGGCATCGTCGCTGGTCAGTGTGGCGGGGTGGGGTACTTGTGGGCATGGGTACGGCCACCTGCATCGTGATTGTTTGTGACGACGAATCAGAACGCGGTGGCCCGCGAGATCCGGCCCCGACATGCGGCGTTCGCCGTCGAGGACATCGTCGAGGCGGTGCGGCACGTCCGTGCGGCGGGCGCCGAACTCCTCAGGATTCCGGCGAATTACTGCGACGACCTGGCGGCACCGTACGAATTCCCCGACGGGGAGCTGGAGACGTATCACGAACTTGGCATTCTCCGCGACCGCGACGAGCAGGGCGGGGAGTTCCGCCGCTGCTACACGGATACGGTCGGGTACGTCTTCTTCGAGATCGTCCAACGGACCGGCGGTTACCGCGGATACGGCGCCGCCAAAGCCTTCGTACGCTTCGCCGCCCAACGACGGTAGAACCGTTGGGCGGCGAGGACACGCGCCTCAGCGGGACACAGGGCGCAACCGCTGTTCCAGGAAGGAGACGACGGTCGGCCACGTCGGAGTCACGGGGCGGGCCGGCGTGCTGTGCCCATTGCGTGTGGTCTCCTCGTAGGCACCCTGGCGGGTCTCGTCGTCGGTGAGCATGTCCTCCAGCGGCCCGTGCCCGGCTCGTGGGAAGGAGATCAGACGTGCCTCCTCACCCGCGGACGCGAGGGCGTCGTAGAGCAGGCGGCTCTGGTGGTACGGCACAAAGGGGTCCTGCTCGCCGTGGAAGATCAGGAACGGCGGGGTGTGCCGCTCGCCGATGTAGGTGAGCGGGTTCGCCGCGACGACCTTGCCAGGGCAGGCCGTGATGGTGCAGCCGAGCAGGAGCGACTCGGGTGAGCGGGCGTCGGAGTGGCAGTCCGTCAGCCCGAACGCCGAGTTGAACACCCTGCAGTCGTCCGGCATGTGCGCGTCCATCTGCAGGAAGTCGGTCGGCGGGTAGAACGGCACGGCCGCCTGGACAGCGCTGGACGGCCCGCGCGGGCCGACGTCGCCCTCCAGCTCCGGACGGTCGCCGGTGACCGCGGCCATCGCGGTCGTCCAGCCGCCCGACGAGTCGCCCATGATCGCGACGCGGTGCGGGTCCAGGTTGTACGTTTTGGCGTTCGCGCGCAGCCAGCGGATGGCGCCCTTGATGTCGTACAGCTGCGCCGGGAACTGTGCCTGCCCGCTGGAGCGGATCGCCACGCCCGCGACGGCGAATCCCCGCGGGTTGAGCTGTGCGGCCACCCTGTCGGCGCCGCGGCGTCCGCTGTCCGCCAGCCAACCCGAGCCGCTGGAGAAGATCACCAGCGGGACCGGCCGCGTGGACCTGGGGACATAGAGGTCCAGCAAGTGGCCTTGAGTGCCGGGCGGTTGGGCGGGTGCGTAGGCGAGGTCCTTGGTGACTTCCACATCGTTCTGCGCCCGGGCGGGGGCTGCGGCCCCCGCAGCCGTGATGAGAACCACGGCTGCGGCGGCCGCCGCCAGTGCCCGAGGGATGCGCCCCGAGCGCAACTGACTCAGGTGTATCCCTGTGCGTAGCTGCATCGTGCCGACTCCTCTTCGAGGGGTTCGTGTGAGCTGAAGCCGAATGAAGCGATGGAACGAACGAGACCGGGAGACCGAACGCCGGCTGTCCGATGCGCCCGCGCCGACAGTGGCCGTGACGGGTGCCGGGGTCGTGATGTCCTTCCGGCTGATCCGCCGGGCGAGCGACACGAGGGAGATCGTGAGCCCGCAATCGTTCGCCTGGTGAAGTGTGGTTCACTTTTGGCTGGCATGAGTTTCAGGTCGCGGTGGGCGAGTGTCAATGGTGTTGCGCGAGGCGATTCCCGATCCCGACCCTTGCCCGTACCGGCTGCCACGCGGCGCTCTGTGAGGAGTCATCCATGATCAAAAGCGAGTTTCCCGAGGCCATGACGGCGGCCGGTGCGGTCCGCGGCCGCCGTGAGGGCGGCCTGGCAGTCTTTCGCGGCATCCCGTACGCGCAGCCACCGGTGGGCGAGGCACGCTTCGCGGCGCCGCGACCGGCGGACCGTTGGGACGGGGCACGGGAGGCCTTCACGTTCGGTCCGCCTCCCCCGCAGGAGCCGTTCGGGCCCGAGGCGACTCCCGCCGGACCCCCTCCGGCAGGTGACGACTGGCTGACGGTCAACATCTGGACGCCGGACGCCGACCCAGCGGCGCGCCGACCGGTGATGGTGTGGATCTACGGGGGCGCCTACAAGTTCGGCTCCGCCGACGACCCCGCCTACGACAGCAGCCGCCTGGCGCGGGACGGCGACCTGATCGTGGTCACTCTCAACTACCGAGTCGGCATCGAGGGGTTCGCCTCGATCGAGGGCGCTCCCGCGAACCGGGCTCTGCTCGACCAGGTCGCGGCTCTGGAGTGGGTGCGCGAGAACATCACCTCTTTCGGCGGCGACCCCGACCGGGTCACCGTCTTCGGTGAATCGGCCGGCGCCGGGTCCATCGCCGCGCTGATGGCCATGCCCCGGGCGCGGGGACTGTTCCGGCGGGCCATCGCGCAGAGCGTGCCGGGTACCTTCTTCTCGGAGGCGCTGGCCGCGGACATCGCCGAGACCTTGGCCGGTGAGCTCGGCCTGCGCCCGACGGTGGCCGACCTGTCCGGTGTCGACCCGCGCAAGCTGCCCCAGGCGGGTGCCGCGCTGAGTGGCCGGATGCGCGAGTACGTGCACCGCTGGGGTCCGGTCGCCCTCACCCCGACCCCGTTCTCGCCCGTCGTCGACGGCGACGTTCTGCCCACCACGCCGTGGGAGGCCCTGGCGGGCGGTGCCGCACGCGACGTGGAGCTGATCGCCGGGCACAACCGGGACGAGTACCGTCTCTTCCTCATGCTGGGCGGGATGCTCGGGCGGGTGGACGAGGGGCTGGCTTCGATGGCGCTGGGCCTGTTCGGGCCGACGCCGGACGCCGAGCACGCCTACCGCGCCGCGTTCCCGGACGCCTCGGCGGAGTACCTGTTCGAACTTGTCCAGTCCGACTGGCTGTTCCGTATGCCATCGCTGCACTTGGTGGAGGCCCAGGTGGCCGGTGGCGGCCGGGCGCACATGTACGACCTCACCTGGTCCGCTCCGGCGAACGGCGGAGCTCTCGGTGCCTGCCATGGCCTGGATGTACCGCTGACTTTCGGTGTGTACGGCGGGCTCGGCGGCATGCTGACCGGACCGGCGCCCTCACCCGAGACCGAGGCGCTCTCCGCCCGCTTCCGCTCCGCGTGGACGGCTTTCGCGGCCACGGGCGACCCGGGGTGGGCGGCGTACGACAGCGAGCAGTGCCTCGTCCAGGTCCTTGACTCGGAACCGACGGTCGCCGCCTACCCGGAGGAGGCCTCCCGCCGCCTCTGGGAGCGGCACACCTTCGCCGCGTTGCCCTTGACGACGGCGTAGCGGTCTCCGCTCCCCACCATCAGGCTCGCGGTCGGCCAGGTCACCGCCTGGCCGACCGCGGTTCTTCGACACCGGTCGAGGACGGGCAACAACCATGGCCCCGGCACTCGTTGTGCACACGGCCGGTCGCAGGCCGATGAGCCGCCGGTCCCCAGCCGGTGGACGCCGCGTAGCGGGCCGGCTCGGTCAGCAGGATCATCGTGGTGGCTCTCGCCACCACGATGGTGGAGCCGCCGGCGGTCACGGCGTCACCCGTGCCGGTGGCGACGGCGCGGGTGACGCCCTCGTAGCTGTACGCGCCCTGCCCGCAGGCGTAGGCGCCGCGCAGATCGAGGTGGCAGGAGCCTCTCGCGACGGTGGCCCTGGTCCTGAAGCCCACACTCGAAGGCAGGCCGTCGAGGGCGGTGCCGACGCTCAGCGTGGTGCCGATCGTCCGGCCGGGAGCGGGGACGCTTCGTGAACGATCACCTTGTCGGCGCGGGAGACGAGCGTGTGGCGTCAGGGAGGCGCTGGCCGAGGTCCAGGGAAAACCGGTCGAAGAGCCCCTGGCAGTCGGCGATGTGTGCGGTGCGCAGCGCCTGACCCGTGAGGGGGCATGGCTGACGGTCCCGGGCAACCTGAACGACAACCAGATGCGCTTCGAGTCCCAGGCTCTACGTGACCGCCGATGGCGGCTCGGCCGGGGGCACGGACCAAGGTGCCGGTCGACAACTCCGACGCCGTGACGATCGTCCTCGGCGCGGGCACGAACCACGCCGACAAACCCGGCCTACCGGGGCGAGGATCCCCACGAGCGGGTGACCAAGGTGGTCGACCGCGGCGCGCTGAACACGTCCGCGCCTCAGGCTTGCTGCTGCCGGGGTGCACCCGTCGGAACATGTCTGGATCTGGAGAAGGCGGCAGGGCGCGGTTGCGGGAGGAGCCTCGGTGCGACCTATTGACGCGATTCGGACAGGGACATAATCTCCGCTTGCATTTGTTCGGCACACGGACGAATGTTCGCAATGCGCACACACTCGTTCCTGTTCAGGAGGCCCCCATGCAAAGGTGCGTTCTCGGGCTTGCCATAGCGGTAGTGACGGTCGCAGCCGCGGCCGGATGCGGATCTTCTTCCGGGGCCGGTGGTTCGTCCTCCTCGGCCGGGGACAAGACCACCCAGGTCAAAGTAGGGATCATCCCGATCGTCGATGTGGCACCCCTGTATCTGGGGCAGAAGAAGGGGTTCTTCAGCAGCCGCGGCATCGAGCTGAAGATGGTGACCGCCCAGGGCGGCGCCGCGATCATCCCCGGCGTGGTGAGCGGCGAGTTCCAGTTCGGGTTCAGCAACGTCACGTCGTTGATGATCGCCCAGACCAAGGGTGTGCCGATCAAGTCAGTGGTCAACGGGACCGCCTCCACCGGTGACACCGGAAAGGACATCAGCGGAGTGGCCGTCAAGAAGGACAGCCCGGTCAAGTCGGCCAAGGACCTCGCCGGCAAGACGGTGGCGGTCAACACCCTGCAGAACATCGGGGACACCACGGTCCGTGAGGTGGTGCGCAAGGACGGCGGCGACCCCTCGAAGGTCAAGTTCGTCGAGATGCCGTTCGACCAGATGCCGGCCGCGCTGGACGGCGGGCAGGTGGACGCCGCCTGGGTGGGCGAGCCCGCGCTGACCATCGCCAAGGGCCAGGGCGCCCGCGTCGTGGCGTCGCCGTTCGCCGAGACCGACCCGAACCTCACCATCGCGACGTACTTCGCCTCCACCAAGCTGACCCAGGAGAACCCCGACCTGGTGAAGAAGTTCACCGAGGCCGTGACCGAGTCGCTGAAATACGCCTCCGAGCACCCGGACGAGGCACGTCAGATCGTCACGACCTACACCAAGATCGACGGCGAGGTGCTGAAGAAGCTGACGCTGCCGACCTGGCCGGCCGAGTACGACATGGCCTCCCTGGAGAAGCTGGCCTCGCTCGGCGAGCAGGACGGCATCTTCGGCGGTAAGAAGCCCGACTTGGATGCCCTGTTCTCATGAGCGCGTCCGGGAGCACTCCTGTACTGACGAAGCCCGCCGGGACCGCGACAGGTCCCGGCGGGCCGGGCGGGGTGGGCGGTGGCCGCGTGCGGCGCACTCTGGCCAGAGCGCGCACCCCGTTGCGCGGACTGGCAGGCCTGGCCGGGCTGGTGGTCTTGCTCGAGGTGCTGCCGCACACCGGTGTCGTCTCCGCCGACTACCTCCCGCCCGCCTCCGACATAGGCCGGGCCCTGTGGCAGATGCTCGGCGAAGACGCGTTCTGGACCGCGCTCGGTGACACCCTCACCGGTTGGGGCCTGGGTCTGGCCATCGCGGTGGTGGCCGGGGTGGTGGCCGGGTTGGTGATCGGATCGGTGCCGGTACTGCGGGCCGTGACCGCCTCCACCATCGAGTTCCTGCGCCCCATCCCGTCGGTGGCGCTCATCCCGGTGGCGGTGCTGCTCTACGGCACCGACCTGGAGTCGAAGCTGCTGCTGGTCGTGTACGCCTCCTTCTGGCAGGTGCTCGTCCAGGTCCTGGCGGGCATGCAGGACGTCGACCCGGTGGCCGAGGACACCGCCCGCAGCTACCGGATGGGCAGTTGGGGACGGGTTCGGTACGTCCTGTGGCCCACCGCACTGCCGTACGTGATGACCGGCGTGCGGCTGGCCGCGACCGTGGCACTCGTCCTGACGATCACCGCCGAACTCGTCATCGGTTCGCCCGGCCTGGGCAACCAGCTCGCGGTCGCGCAGACCTCCGGCGCCGTACCGCGGGTCTACGCCCTGGTCCTGGTCACCGGACTCCTGGGGGTCGCGGTCAACCTGGTGGCGCGGGCGGTCGAGCGGCGGGCACTGCACTGGCACCAATCGATGCGCAGGGAGGGACAGCGATGACCGTCCTCACACTCGCCCGGCGGACCGGGCTGGTCCTGGGCCTGCCCGCGGTCCTGTTCGCCGTGTGGTGGTTCGCCACCGCGGGCAGCACCGACTTCTACGTTCCCCCGCTGTCCACCATCCTGGGCAAGTTCGGGGAGGTGTGGACGGGCGAACGACTGCTCTCGGACGTCGTACCCAGCCTGGTCCGCCTGCTCACCGGCTATCTCCTCGCCGTCGCCGTCGGTGTCGGACTCGGCCTGGTGGTCGGCATGCACCGTGGCGTGCGCGACGTACTGGAGCCGGTCCTGGAACTCTTCCGGGCCATCCCGCCCCCGGTGCTCGTACCCGTCATCATGCTGTTCGCGGGCATCGGCGACACCATGAAGGTCATCGTCATCGTCAGCGGCTGCATGTGGCCGATCCTGCTCAACACCGTCGAAGGCGTCCGAGCCGTCGACGAAGTACTCAGCGACACCTGCCGCTCCTACGGCATCACCGGCCCCTCCCGGCTGTGGCACCTGGTACTGCGCTCGGCCAGCCCTCAGATGGTCACCGGCATGCGCCAGGCCCTCTCCATTGCCATCATCCTCATGGTCATCAGCGAGATGTTCGCGGCCAGCAACGGGCTCGGCTTCACCATCGTGCAGTTCCAGCGGTCCTTCGCCATCCCCGAGATGTGGAGCGGCGTGCTGCTGCTCGGCCTGCTCGGATTCGCCCTCTCCCTGCTCTTCCGCGTCGCCGAGAACCGGGTCCTGGCCTGGTATCACGGCCTGCGCCGGGCCCAGCGCAACCCCTGACAAGGAGACGTCGATGCTCGACGTACGCAACCTGCAGAAGATCTACACCGGACGTAACCGCAGCGTCGAAGCACTGCGGAATCTCACATTCCATATCGGCGCCGGCGAACTCGTATGCCTGGTCGGCCCGTCCGGGTGCGGCAAGACCACGCTGCTGAAGTGCATGGCGGGACTGCTGACCCCGACCGGCGGCGAAGTGAGCCTGGACGGCCGCCCGGTGGACGGGCCCCCGCCCGGCATGGCGGTCGTCTTCCAAGAGTACGGCCGCTCCCTGTTCGCCTGGATGAACGTACGCGACAACGTCGCCCTGCCCCTGCGCCGCAAGAAGCTCGGCAAGGCCCGCGAGAAGGAACTGGTCGACCACGCGCTGGAGGTGGTCGGGCTCGCCGACGCCCACCAGGCCTACCCGTGGCAGTTGTCCGGCGGAATGCAGCAGCGCGTCGCCATCGCCCGCGCCGTCGCCTTCGAGCCGAAGGTGCTGCTCATGGACGAGCCGTTCGCCGCCGTCGACGCGCAGACACGCGCCGAACTGGAGGACCTCATCCGGCGGTTGTGGCGCGAACTGGGCGTCACCGTCCTGTTCGTCACCCACGACATCGACGAAGCCGTCTATCTCGGCCAGCGCACCATCATCCTGTCCACCTCACCGACCGTGGTGCTGGAGGATCTGACGATCGATCTCCCCGACGAGCGCGACCAGTTGCACACCCGCTCCAGCCCCCGCTTCGCCGAACTGCGCGCCCACGTCTACGAGCAGATCCAGCGCGCCAAGCACCACAACGGCGACACGGACACACCGGTGGCCGACCGCAGCGACGAACTCACCCTGCACAAGTCCGAGTCCTGACACACCGTCCGACACAGGGGCCATAGCGCATGGACGACAACGAACCCGGGCGGTACTTCGTGCAGTCCCTCGAACGAGGGCTGGCCGTCATCCGTGCGTTCACCGCCGGCACACCCGAGATGACCCTCTCGGAGGTCGCCAGGATCACCGGCATGAGCCGTGCCACCGCACGGCGCTTCCTGCTCACCTTCGCCGACCTGGGGTACATGGCCACCGACGGCCGCCACTTCCGCCTCACGCCCCGGGTCCTGGAACTGGGCTACGCCTACCTGTCCAGCATGTCCCTGGCGCAGATCGCCCAGCCCCACCTGGAGCACCTGGTCGCCGAGGTCCACGAGTCCTCGTCGGTGGCGGTGCTCGACGACGAGGACGTGGTGTACGTCAGCCGGGTACCCACCCGGCGGATCATGACGGTCTCCATCAGCATCGGGACCCGCTTCGCCGCCCATGCCACCTCCCTCGGCCGGGTCCTGCTCGCCCACCTCGACGAGCCCCGGCTGCGGCACTACCTGGACACCGCCTCCCTCAAGCCGCTCACCTCCCGCACCATCACCTCAAGGGAGGCACTCGCCGCCGAACTGGAACACGTACGGGCACAGGGTTGGTGTCTGGTGGACCAGGAACTGGAACAGGGCCTGATATCGATCGGCGTACCCATCCGGAACGAGGCACGACGGGTGGTGGCAGGCATCAACCTCTCCACCCACGTCAGCCGGCGAACGCCGGACTCGATACGCCACGATCTGCTGCCGCCGCTCCTGGCCACCGCCGCCGACATCGAAGCCGAGCTGAAGGTCCCCGGCTAGCCGGTCCTGATGCCGTGCCCCCGCGACGGCAGCACGGAGCAGCATCGGCCTTGGCGACTGGCCGGAACACACCGCCCCGCGCGACGGGCGTTGCCGTGGGCTCGTCATGGCCACCCGGACCTGTCGGCTCTCTGCCCCCACCAGGCATCATTCACTGCAGTGCTGAGACAGTCGCCGCGGAGAGCCCATGACATCGCCCCAAGCCCTGACGCCTACCGACCCCATGGAGGCTCCCGCGCCACCCGAGGAAGCCGTGGCCCCTCTCATCCGGGGTATCGCCGTGCTGCGCGAGCTCACCAATGCCGGAGGGACGGCCGGCCTCAGCGATCTGGGACGGGCCACCGGCCTGGCCCGCGCCACCATCGACCGGGTCACCGGAACACTCGCTCACATGGGGTACATGCGGATGGACGGCAGCAACGCCGTCCTTGCCCCCCGCCTGATGGAACTGGGGAACGCATACCTGGCCGCCCTGCGTCTTCCCGCGCTGCTGAGTGCGCACGCCGATGCCCTCGCCGAGGAACTCGACGAGTCGGTGTCCCTCGCGGTGGCGGACGGTGACGGCATCCGCTTCATCCACCAAGCGATCCGCCGCCGCGCCCTGTCGTTGAGCTTCCGCATCGGCGACCTGCTGCCCGCCGAACGCACCGCGCCAGGCCCGCTGCTGGCAACCGAGTGGAGCACGGAGGACTGGGCGCGGTGGCACAAGCGGCAGGACGCCGACCCCGAAGACCTCGGCTTCCCGGCGGTCCCCCCTCGATCGCACCGTACCGCCACGACAGACTTCGAAGAACGGGTGGAACGGGCGCGCGCCCATGGCTGGGCGATGGACGACCAGTTGATCGAGCCGGGGCTCGTCGCCGCATCCGTTCCGGTTCGCGCCCCCGACGGCCGGATCGCCTGTGTGGCGAGCGTCGTGAGCCATACCAGTCGGCACAGCGCGGACTCGCTGCGCGACGCCCTTCTCCCCAGGCTCCGTACTGCCGTGACCGTCATGGAGCGGAAGTTGGCCGACGCTCCGCCTCCGGAGCCGCCGAGCAAGAGCACTCCCGTCGGGCTCGCCACCTGGACGAGCGCGTCCAAACAGGAACTGGGCGGGGAGTTCATCGAATCCCTGGCCCGCGGCCTGACCGTACTCACCGCGTTCGGTGAGGGCCGTGCGGAGCTGACCCTCACCGAGGTCGCCGAAGCCACGGGGCTGTCCCGCGCCACGGCTCGCCGTGCCCTGATAACCCTGGGACACCTCGGTCACGTCACGCTGCACGGGCGGGTCTTCCGGCTCACTCCACGCGTCCTCGCCCTCGGTTTCCCGCCACTGTCCAAGACGACACTCACCCGGATCGCGCACCCCCACCTCGCCGCCCTCACCCGCAAGGTGGAGGAATCGACGTCCCTCGCAGTGCTCGCCGGTGACGATGTCCAGTGCGCGGCCTCGGTCGCCGCGGGACGCATCATGGACGCTGATATCGCCGTGGGCGCGCGCGTGCCCGCCTATGCGACCTCCACGGGCCGGGTGCTGTTGGCGGGGCTGCCGGCCGAGGAGCGCACTGCCCGGCTGACGCGCCTGCGGATGGGGGCGCTGACCGCTCGCACCGTCACCCGGCCCACCGACCTCGAGCTGATTCTCGACCGAGTCCGCGAGGACGGCTATGCCCTGGTCGATGAGGAACTGGAAGAAGGGCTTCGCTCGATCGCCGTGCCGGTACGCGACCGCGACGGCGGCCTCATGGCGGCGATCAACGTCACCATGCACAGCGGTCGCCGCCCCGCCGCGGAGTGCGTCACGACCATCTTGCCGGAACTGCGGGCCACGGCTGCCCACATCGAGGCCGACCTGCACATAACCGGGCGATTCGTGCGAGTTCCGACACGGCAGCTGTAGTTGGCCGTCAAGTGACGGCTGCTGTCGTGACGTTGTTCCAGCGTCGGTGTAGTCGGCTGAGCGTTGCTGGTGTGGCGGCGCCAGTGGGACCACAGGCACGGCGATCTGGACGGCACCGAACGCACCGAACGCCCCAGGGCACAGGCGAAGTGGCTGACCGCCTCCGTCGAACGTGACGCTGCGCAGGTCATCGGCACGGTGTTCGACGAGGCCGAGCGCCGCGACCCCGGCCGGGAGCGGGAATGGGTGATGCTGGTCGACGGCGCCCGCCACCAGCTGGACCTGATCCATGATCAGTGCGACGCGCGCGGGCTGGAGGTACGCCTGCTGATCGACTTCGTTCACGTGCTGGAGTACGCGTGGGGCGCGGCCTGGTGCTTCTTCGCCAAGACCGACCCCGCCGCCGAGACCTGGGTCGGCGAGCGGGCCCTGGAGATCCTTAAGGGCCGGGCCGAGCAGGTCGCCGACGCCCTCGAAGCGAACGCGGACGCGGCGGAACTGGACGGCCAGCGGCGCTTGGGGGTGGACAAGGCGGTCTGCTACCTGCGGGCCAAACTCCCCTACCTCGGCTATGACATCGCGCTGGCCGAGCGCCGGCCGATCGCGACAGGCGTGATCGAGGGGGCGTGCCGGCACCTGGTGAAGGACCGGATGGACATCACCCGCGCCCGCTGGGGCCTGGCCGGAGCCGAGGCCGTCCTCAGGCTCCGCACGGTGATCAGCAACGGCGACTTCGAGGAGTACTGGAAGTATCACGCGCAGCGCGAGCACCTGCGGGTTCACGCCATCCGCTACCGCGACAGCCTCGCACTCTCGGCGTGATCACCGTTCCTCAAACAGAGCCGCACCCTTCTGCGATGGAAACCCCAGGGACCACGAGGACCCGCGCGAACACCTTCACCACGGCCCGCTAATCGCCATGGGTGCTCACCGCCCTTACGCCTGTCAGCGCAGGGACGGCATCATGGCGTTCCCATTGTCCCAGGTAGACGACGAAACGCCCGGCCTGGACTTCGTGGCCGGCGGCGACTGGCCGATGCTCGACCTCGGAGAGGTCGACGAACTGATCAGCGACTTGAGCGCGCACCTGGCGAAGCTCCGGGCCGCACGTACGCAGCTCGCGTGCCTGGTATCCGGGGGGACCGGCGAGACGGCCGCAGCGCTTGACCGCACCTGGATGTACGACGACAGATACGGCACCCGGCACACCGTCACCTGCCCGTCCTGGTGCACGACGGACCACACCTTTGAAATGAAGGGCAGGCCCCACCCGGCCGACGTACACCACCAGATGTACGGCGCTGTGGCCTCTGCCGAATACACCGAGGCCTACGAGGAGTACGAGTCCTGGCAGGTGCTCTGCGCACACCTCGCCGTAAGTCCGGACTCGACAGTCAGCCCGGCCTACCGAGTCCCGCACGTACTGGTCGAAGTAGCCGCCGACATGTACACCCGCCCGATGGGTCCGGACCAGCTGGCCGAGTTCATCGAAGCGGTGGCCGGGCAGCTGGAAGAGCTTCGCGCCATGCACCCTCGGCTCACCGCAGCCCGCGCCGAATGGGCTGCGCGGAACGACACGACGGCCGACGCCGAGGCGGCGTAACCCCGCCGGGCCAGGACCGCCACGATGCCCGCGGCTCCAGCGCCATGCTCCAACGGCTGTCGCGAACACCCAGCTCAGAGGCGTCGCCCGCCCCTCCGCTCCAGGGACTTTTCAGGGACTTTCAGCTCTGTCCGAGGGACTTCCGAGGGACTTTTTGCCGCCTAACACGGCAAGCTCCTGAAAGATCGGAAAGGGCCTCCGACGCAGCTCAGAGGCCCTTTCCAAGGCAAAGCCGCAGGTAGCGGCAGACGAGTCGGGCTGTACGCCGGGTTCTGTCACCCGGTCGCCTCGCGGCGGCCGGGGAGACGGCCATCCATCTAGGGCCGGCGTTGCCACCGGCCTCGTGCGGTCTACCCGCGGACTCGGGCGGGCAGCCCTCGATCGTCCGCGCAGGGTCACCTTCGAAAAGGCGGCCCCTCTTGACCTTGCTCCGGGTGGGGTTTACCTAGCTGCCCAGGTCACCCTGGGCACTGGTGGTCTCTTACACCACCGTTTCACCCTTACCGAGGACCGAGGTCCCCGGCGGTCTGCTTTCTGTGGCACTGTCCCGCGGGTCACCCCGGGTGGCCGTTAGCCACCACCCTGCCCTGTGGAGCCCGGACGTTCCTCGGGAAGCTCCCCCTCAGGGGCACTCCACGCGGCCGTCCGCCCGGCTCGTCTGCCGTGTCGACCATGGTACCCGGCGGACGGCACGCTTCGGCGCCGCGGCCGTGGCCAGCACCGAGCCGACCAGGATCAGGGTGAAGGCCACGGCGATGCCGAGGGTCAGCTCCTCGTCCAGGAAGAGCGCGCCCGCTGCGACCGCCACCGCAGGGTTGACGTAGGTGATCACGCCGGCCCGGGTCGGGCCGACCTCCTTGATCAGCTCCAGGAAGGCCACGAACGCGATCGCGGTGCAGATCACTCCCAGGCCGGCGAGGGCTGCCAGGACCTCGCCCGAGGGCATGGTCGCGGGGCGGGTGAGGAATGCCGCTGGGGCGTAGACCACGGCGGCCAGCGTCAGGCACGGGGTGATCAGCTGGAGCGTCGGCACGTCCTTGAGGTACCGGGCGGCTATCAGCGGGGCCGTGGCATAGCCGACGACCGTCACCAGTACCTCGGCCATGGACAGGGCGTCGCCGCCGGTGAGGTGCGGCAGAGTCAGGACGGTGACGCCCGCGAGGCCGAGGGTCAGGCCCGCGAGGCGGCGGGCGCCCACCCGCTCCTCCGCGCCGAAGAAACGGGCCAGGAGCAGGGCGACGATCGGCACGCCCGCGATCAGGAGTCCGGCGGTCGAGCTGGACAGATGGCGTTCGGCATCGGTCAGGGTCCACCAGGGGCCGATGATCTCGATGACGGCGAAGGCCAGCATCGGCTTCCAGTGGGTCCGGACGGTACGGCCGAAGCCGCCCTGGCGCAGGGCGAAGGGGAGCAGGAGTGCGGCGCCGAGGGCGCAGCGTGCGAACACCACCATGGACGGGGACAGTTCGTCCACCGCCACCTTGATCATCAGGTAGGGGACGCCCCAGATCACTCCCATGAGGGAGAACAGGAACCAGCCGCGTGCAGTCATGCGATGAGTCTCGGCCGTGTCACTCCGCGGTGTCTTGAACGCTGTTGCGGTACGCCGCCGGGGTCACCCCCAGCACCCGGCGGAACCAGCGGGTGAGGTGCGCCTGGTCGGCGAAGCCGACGAGACCGGCGACCTCGGCGGGGCGCAGTCCGGCTTCGAGGAGGCCGCGGGCCCTGGCCACCCGGTGCTGGGCGAGCCAGGCGTACGGCGGTACGCCCATCGTCGTGCGGAAGGCGCGGAGCAGTTGGTAGCGGGACAGGCCCAGGTCCGTGGCGAGGGCGGCCAGGGACGGGGGGTCCAGCAGCTCGTCCGCGAGGCGGTCGCGTACGGACCGGGCGATGTGGCCGGCGCCGGGCACCGTGTCGTTCGCCGCCCGGGCCGTGGAGTGGCGGCGGGCCAGTGCCGTGAGCAGCCAGGGCAGCCGGGACTCGGCCTCCAGCGGGTCGGGGCAGGCGCTGATGTCGGTGTGGGCGGCGCGCAGGGCTGCCGCCAGTTCCGGGTCGTGGAGGACGGGGTCGCGGAAGTGCGGGAGGCCGCCGAGGGTGCCGTCGGTGAGGAGGGCCGGTTCGGCGTAGAGGGCCTGGTAGGCGTAGCCGTCGCAGGCGGCCGGGCCGCCGGTGTGCATCTCCCCGGGCTCCAGGACGACGATCGAGCCGGGGTAGGAGTGGATGTGACCGCCCCGGTACGCGATGACCTCCGAGCCGCCGACCGTGACGCCGATGGTGAACTCGTCGTGGGCGTGGGGCGCGTAGACGTGGCTGTCGAAGTGGGCGGTGAGGAGGTCGAGGGGCGGACCGGCCCGCCCCAGCCGGGCCCTGGTCCAGCTGGTCTGTTCGCGCATCCCCATATCGCACCCCCGCCCACAGGGGATCAGACGAGGTCGGCGGTGTCCAGGTCGAAGGCGAAGGGTTCCGGAAGAGTGATGGGCTTGCCGAAAGGGCGGGCGCAGTGCTCGCGGTAGTCGTCACCCTTCGGCTCGCTGAACACCGTGACTTGCGCCGTGTCCCGGTCGACGAGCAGGTAGAGGGGGATGCCGGCGCGGGCATAGCAGCGGCGTTTGGCCTCGCGGTCGGCCTGCGGCTTGGTGGAGGTCACCTCCATCACCATCGCGACGCCGTCGCAGGGCATCCAGGGATCGGCTCCGGCAAACAAGTCGCGCTCGATGAGGCCGAAGGTGACGTCCGGAATCAGGTGGTTCTTGGGGCATGCGCCCCCGCTCCTCAGCTTCAGCCCTTTGTTCCCCGAGAAGTCCATGTCGGTCCGGGAGCGCCTGATCACCTGCCTCACGATCCGGCTGATGTACTTCTCGTGATCCCCGTCCGGCGGCGGCGTCACAACGATCTCCCCCTCGATCAGCTCCGCCCGGAAACCCTCCGGGGTGTCCAGGGCGAGGAAGCCCTCCAGCAGGACGTCTTCCTGCGAGAGCGGCTCGTGGGCCATGGCGGTCATGTCACGCCCCTCCTTCTGTCGCTCGCCAGACTGGGACATCGCCGAACCACCCGCCGTGAGATCGGGAACCGTTCCCTCGATCGTGGCACACGCTCCCGGGCCTTGTCCGAAGGCCGGGCGGCCCCTGTTCCGGACCCCCCGTACGCTGTCGGCGGAGTTCGATCGAAGGAGTACGCGTGCTTGTCCTGCTGCCGCCGTCCGAAGGCAAGGCCTCCTCCGGCCGCGGTGCCCCGCTGAAGCCGGAGTCGCTGTCGCTGCCGGGCCTGACCGCCGCCCGGGAGGCCGTTCTCACCGAGCTGGTCGAGCTGTGCTCCGGCGACGAGGACAAGGCGCGCGAGGTGCTGGGGCTGAGCGAGGGGCTGCGGGGCGAGGTCGCGAAGAACGCGGAGTTGCGGACCGCTGGGGCGCGGCCGGCCGGGGAGATCTACACCGGGGTGCTGTACGACTCCCTCGGGCTGGCGTCCCTCGACACTGCCGCAAAGCGGCGTGCGGCGCGGTCGCTGCTCGTGTTCTCCGGGTTGTGGGGTGCCGTGCGGGTGACGGACCGGATTCCGTCCTACCGGTGCTCGATGGGCGTGAAGCTGCCGGGGCTCGGGGCACTGGGCGCGCACTGGCGTACGCCGATGGCGTCGGTGCTGCCCGAGGTGGCCGGGAGTGGGCTGGTGCTGGATCTGCGGTCCGCCGCGTACGCCGCCGCCTGGAAGCCGAAGGGCGAGGTCGCGGAGCGTACGGCGTCCGTGCGGGTGCTGCACGCGCCGACGCGGAAGGTGGTGAGCCACTTCAACAAGGCGACCAAGGGGCGGATCGTGCGCAGCCTGCTGACCTCGGGGGCGGAGCCGAAGGGGCCTGCGGAGCTGGTGGAGGCGCTCCGGGATCTCGGGTACGTCGTGGAGGCGCAGGTTCCGGCGAAGTCGGGGCAGAGCTGGTCGCTGGACGTGCTGGTGGACGAGGTTCACTAGCGATCGTGGACGACGGTCACCAGCGATCGTGAACGAGTTTCATTGGTGATCTTGGCGAGGTTCACCAGCGGTCATTGCAGGGTGCGCAACGACCTTTGCGTACCCTGCATGCCGACGGCAGGATGACGCCATGGTCTCCCCTGCCCCGCCCGCCTCCGTGCTGGACCTCGCGCCCGTCGTCCCCGTCGTCGTCGTCGAGGATGCCGCCGACGCCGTACCGCTCGCGCGGGCGCTGGTCGCGGGCGGGCTGCCCGCGATCGAGGTGACGTTGCGGACGCCCGCGGCCCTGGATGCGATCCGGGAGATCGCCCGGGAGGTGCCCGGGGCGGTGGTCGGTGCCGGGACGGTGATCCGTCCCGAGCAGGTCGCGGAGGCGGTGGCCGCGGGCTCCCGCTTCCTGGTCAGTCCCGGCTGGACGGATCTGCTGCTGGAGGCGATGCGGGCCTCCGGCGTGCCGTTCCTGCCGGGCGTGTCGACCGCGTCCGAGGTCGTGGCACTGCTGGAGCGCGGGGTGCGGGAGATGAAGTTCTTCCCGGCGCAGGCCGCAGGCGGTACGGCGTATCTGAAGTCGCTGTCGGGGCCGTTGCCGCAGGCTCGCTTCTGCCCCACGGGCGGGATCGGCCCGGCCTCCGCCCCGGACTATCTGGCCCTGCCCAACGTCGGGTGCGTGGGCGGCAGCTGGATGCTGCCGCCGGACGCGGTCGCCGCCCGCGACTGGGGCCGCGTCGAGGAGCTGGCCCGGTCGGCGTCGGGGCTCAGCGCAGGTAGGACGTGTCGTTGAGGAGGCGGACGCTGGCGTTGCCGTCGGCGTAGTACGCGACGACCGACAGGGACGCGGCCGACAGTTCCATGCGGAACAGGGACTCCGGCGGGGCGCCCAGGGCGAGCCGCACCAGCGTCTTGATCGGGGTCACGTGCGTGACCAGCAGGACGGTGCGGCCGGCGTGGGCCGTGACCAGTTTGTCGCGGGTCGCGGCGAGCCGGGTGGCCGTCGCCGCGAAGCTCTCGCCCCCTCCGGTGGGTTCGGCGTCCGGTGAGGCCAGCCAGGCGTTCAGGTCGTCGGGGTGACGCTCGCGCACCTCGGCGAAGGTGAGCCCCTCCCAGGCGCCGAAGTCGGTCTCGCGCAGTCCGTCGTCGATGCTCACGTCGAGTCCGAGCCGGGCGGCGACGATCCCGGCGGTCTCCCGCGTACGGGCCAGCGGCGACGACACGACGGCCTGGATCGTGCCGCGCCGGGCCAGCATCGCGGCGGCCCGCTCGGCCTGCTCCCGGCCGGTGTCGGACAGGGAGGGGTCGGTGCCACCGCTCCCGGAGAACCGCTTCTGGGGTGTCAGCGGGGTCTCGCCGTGGCGCAGCAGGACGAAAGTGGCGGGGGCGCCCATGTCGGCGGGCGCCCAGCCGGGGGTGGCCACGGCTTTGGCGGCACGGGTGTCGGCGCCGGCCTTCGCGGCTTGAGCGACGCGAGTCTCGGCGTCGGCCTTCGCGGCACGGGCATCGGCACGAGCATCGGTATCGGCCCTCGCGGCACGGGTCTCGCCATCGGCCTCGGCCTGCGGAGCACGCGCATCCCCGGCGGCCCTCACGGCACGCGCATCGGCATCGTCCGCCGCCGAGTCGGACGCCGCTCCGGCCGAGCCGGACGCCGCCCCGGCCGGGACGCCCCGGCCGGATTCCTTCGAGACCCGCGCGGTGTCCGGGCCCGAGCCGGCCGACGTGGCCGCCGCGCGGCCTTCCGCCAGGGCTCCACGCACCCGCGCCGCGCCCGCCGCCGCGTCACCGGGCGGCGGCTCCGGCGGAACAGCGCCCGTAGCACTCCCATAGGCCCCAGCAGCCCCGGCAGCCCCAGCGGTCCCGGTACCCCCAGCAGCACCAACCTCACCCGCCGTGTCCAGCTCCGCCGTCGACTCCGCCTCCGACCACTGCTCGCCCCTGGCCCCCGCGTCCATCGCCTCGTTGGCCAGCCGGTCCGCGTGCTTGTTCTGGGCCCTCGGGATCCACTCGTACGTGACCCGGCCGGGCGGGAAGACCCGGGCCGCCTGCGCGGCCAGGGGCTTCATGTCGGGGTGCTTGATCTTCCAGCGGCCCGACATCTGCTCGACGACGAGCTTGGAGTCCATCCGGACGTGGACCGTCGCCGCCGGGTCCAGCGCGTGGGCGGCGCGCAGCCCGGCGAGGAGGCCGCGGTACTCGGCGACGTTGTTCGTGGCGACGCCGATGTACTCGGCGGTCTCCCGCAGGGTCTCCCCCGTCGCCGCGTCACTGACCACGGCGCCGTAGCCGGCGGGCCCGGGGTTGCCCCGCGAGCCGCCGTCGGCCTCGACGATGAACTCCCGCACCGGAAGGGCTCCTTGAAGGCCTAGAGACCGGACTCGGACGTGCGCACCAGGATGCGGCGGCAGTTCTCGCAGCGGATCACCGTGTCGGGTGCCGCCTTGCGGATCTCGGCCAGCTCGGTGATGGCGAGCTCCTGCCGGCAGCCCTGGCAGCTGCGCGCGTACAGCTTCGCAGCGCCGACGCCGCCCTGCTGGCCGCGCAGCTTGTCGTAGAGCTTCAGCAGATCGGCCGGAAGGGAACCGGCGACGACCTCGCGCTCCTTGGTGACCGTGGCGACCTCGCCGTCGATCTGCTCGAAGGCGGCGTCGCGGCGCGCGGTCGCGTCGTCGATCTTGGACTGGACGGAGGTGACACGCTCGGTCAGCTCGGCGACCCGCTCCTGAGCGGACTCGCGGCGCTCCATGACCTCCAGCACCACGTCCTCGAGATCACCCTGCCGCTTGGCGAGGGAGGTGATCTCGCGCTGGAGGTTCTCCAGGTCCTTGGGGGAGGTGACGGCGCCCGAGTCGAGGCGCTGCTGGTCGCGGGTGGCGCGCTGGCGCACCTGGTCCACGTCCTGCTCGGCCTTGGTCTGCTCACGGGCGGTGTCGCTCTCCTCGGTCTGCGCGGCGACGAGGAGGTCGCGCAGCTGGGTGAGGTCCTTGGTCAGCGACTCGATCTCGGCGTGCTCGGGCAGCGACTTGCGCTTGTGCGCGAGCTGCTGGAGACGGACGTCGAGGCCCTGGACGTCGAGGAGGCGGATCTGGTCTGCGGGCGCGGCGTTCAGTTCGGGGCTCCAAGGGGATCAGAAGGGGGCGAGGCCGCGTGCGCGGTCCAGGGGTCGGTGACCGTCTTCGAGACGTGGACGCGCAGGTCCCATCCGTGCCGGTCGGAGATCTCGTCGAGCTGGCTCGCGGCCAGCTCGCACCAGGGCCACTCGGTGGCCCAGTGCGCCGCATCGAGCAGCGCGAGGGGGCTGTGGGCGCGATCCGCCAGGAACTCGGCGGCGGGGTGGTGGC
Source organism: Streptomyces luteogriseus (assembly GCF_014205055.1). Lineage (NCBI taxonomy): Bacteria > Bacillati > Actinomycetota > Actinomycetes > Kitasatosporales > Streptomycetaceae > Streptomyces > Streptomyces luteogriseus. Next base: position 6,180,687 of record NZ_JACHMS010000001.1, on the reverse strand, counting down.
GCAGGTCCGCGGTGAGGAAGGCGTCGACCCCGGCCGCGCGGACCTGGTCGAAGAGGCTGTCGCCGGAGCCGCCGCTGACGGCGACCGTGCGTACGAGCGCCTCGGGGTCGCCGGCGACGCGGATGCCCTGCGCGGTGGCGGGCAGCCGCTCGGCGGCGCGGGCGGCGAGTTCGCGGACGGTCAGCGGGTGGTCCAGCGCGCAGATGCGGCCCAGGCCCCGGCGGCCCTCGGGGTCGGTGGGGTCCGGCACGAGCGGCCCCGTGACGCGCAGGTCCAGCGCGCCCGCGAGGGCGTCGGAGACACCCGGGTCGGCGGTGTCGGCGTTGGTGTGGGCGACGTGCAGCGCGATGTCGTTCTTGATGAGGGTGTGCACGACGCGGCCCTTGAAGTGCGTCGCCGCGACCGTGGTGGTGCCGCGCAGGTAGAGCGGGTGGTGGGTGACGAGCAGGTCGGCGCCCAGTTTCACCGCCTCGTCGACGATCTCCTGGACCGGGTCGACGGCGAACAGGACCCGCGTGACCTGCTGGTCGGGGTCGCCCGCGACGGTGCCGACCGCGTCCCAGGACTCGGCCCGCTCGGCGGGCCACAGGGTCTCCAGCGCGGCGATGACTTCAGACAGACGGGGCACGGGAGCAAGGCTACCCGCCTGATCTGTGGCGTTGCACCGCCACCGCCCGCTCCCGGCACCCCTGACCCCGCTCAGCACAATCGCCCCCTTTTCCTCAGGCGAATCGTTCCTGGAACACCCTTATGTGTGAAGTCTGCGCCCGAGGAATTCCCCGTCCGCGCGTGCGATACCTAGCGTTCGTCACTGGAGGTGACCGAACGATGACGGCCTGTGTGATCGAACCGTCGGCGGGACACGTCGAACCTTCGGCGGGACACGAGGACGAGGACGTGTCCGCGCCGTCAGGCTGCACGCTCACCGCGGACGGTGCCTACGGCGCCCGCCTGGCGTCGGCCGGCGGCTCCTGGTTCCCGGAGCGCTGGACCCTGGACGGCCCCGAGCCGTACGCGGTGCCGCTGCCCCGCAACCAGCCGGAGGAGCCCGGTACCGAGGTGCAGCCGATGGCCGACGGGCGGGTCCTCATCCACCGGGTGGTGGACGGGCGGCACGCCTTCTCGCTGCTCTACCCGACCGGGCCCGGCACCGGCGAGCTGCCCCTGGGCGCGGTCGAGTGCCCGGACGGGGCCGCCCGGCTGCGGCTGCTGCCGCCCGCGCCGGGCGGTGAACGGGCCTACGCCCTGGCCGTCGGGCCGCGTGCGACGTCGGTGTGGCTGGTGGCGGGCGGCGCCTTCGGGCCCGAGCGGCTGGCCGAACTGCCGGGCCGCTGCTCGGGCGGGGTCTGGCTGGACCGGTCGGGGCGGCTGCTGGCGCTGGACCGGGAGACCGGCGGACACACCAAGTCCGTCGTGGTGGACCTGGAGGCCGGTGGCGAGGTGTCGCCGCTGCTGCAGATCGCCGCCGAGAGCGACGACCGGCTGCTGCTCGCCGACCACGACAGCGGGCTGCTGATCGTCCGCTCGGACGCACCCTCGCCGGGGCAGGACCGGCTGGGCTGGGGTGTCCTGGGCAGTTCGCTGCCGGTGCGCTTCCCGGAGTGTCTGCGGGTGCGGGACTGCTCCGTCACGCCGTTCGCGATCCAGCCGGGGCAGGTGCTGACGCCGGAGAGCTGTGCGGTGGCGCTGCGGGTGGACGGGCCGACGGGCAGCTGGGTGGGTGTCTGGCGGCCCGCCGAGCGGCGGGTGCACCATCTCCGGGCGCCCGAGGGGTGGTTGGCGGGCGCGGGCCTGTGGACGCCGGAGGGGGTGCTGCGGCTGCCGTACGCGACGGAGGCCGTGCCGTGCGGGGTGGCTCAGGTGAGTCCGCCGCCGGCCGCCGCACCGGAGCCGGGGGCGGCGACGGAACCGCTCCCGGATCGCGAGCCGGCGGCCCCGGCGGTGGAACATTCCGTACAGCCCGCAGACCCATCGGCCCGGCCCGCAGACCCATCGGCCCGGCCCGCGGAACCATCGGCCCGGCCCGCCGAGCCTCCGGCGGCGCCCTCCGCCGCACGCCCTGTGCCCCTTCAGGAAGCGCCGTTGGGACGCCTTGTAACGAACTAGTGCCGGTTGGCGTGGCTGCCTGGATCCGAGGTCAGGGGCGCCGGTTAGACTCACCCGGCTGTAAAAAAGATCATGTTGACGGGGTGAATTCCATCCGATGAGCGACGCCAGCACGAACCAGCCGCGTACGGCCGACGTCCAGCAGTCCTCCACCGGTGCCGGCCGGCACCGTGGTGAGGTCTCCACGCAGGACGGCGAGACGGCTCCGCGCGGACGCCACCGCAAGCCGGTGGCGCAGACCGAGCAGGCCGTGACTGCGGCCTGACGGCACGTCAGTCACCAGACGGCGAACGGCCCTTCCCGCCACAAGCGGGGAGGGCCGTTCCGTGTTTTCGGAGTCGCTCACCCGCGTTTCAGGCCCAGCGCCGTTCCCGGTGTCTCTCATCCGCGTTTCAGGCCCAGCACCTCCGCCGCGGCGAACGTCTCCCCGGCCGGCCGGTCCGCGTAGTACGGCCCGAGGACGGCCTCCAGCTCCTCGTAGGTGAAGGTGTCCTGCTTGCTGTCGAACTTCGCTGCGACCCGCGGCCGTTCGACGACGGCGACCATCCCGCCGTGCACCACGAGGAGCTGCCCGTTGACGTGGGCGGCCGCGGGTGAGGCCAGATAGCCGACGAGGGGGGCGACGTGCTCGGGGGCGAGCGGGTCGAGGCCGGTGCCGGAGGGCTGCCCGATGCCCGCGAAGACGTCCTCGGTCATCCGGGTGCGGGCGCGGGGGCAGATGGCGTTGGCCGTGACGCCGTACCGGCCGAGCGCGAGGGCGGTGGAGGTGGTGAGACCGACGATCCCGCCCTTGGCGGCGGCGTAGTTGGGCTGGCCTGCGGAACCGGCGAGGAACGCCTCCGACGAGGTGTTCACGATCCGCCCGAACACCGGCTCCCCGGCCCGCTTGGACCGCTCCCGCCAGTGCGCGGCGGCGAACCGGGTGGTGTTGAAGTGTCCCTTGAGGTGCACGCGCAGGACGGAGTCCCACTCCTCCTCGGTCATGGAGAACACCATGCGGTCGCGCAGGATGCCCGCGTTGTTGACGAGGATGTCGAGCCTGCCGAAGGCGTCGACGGCCGCGCCGACGAGCGTGCGGGCCTGTGCGAAGTCGGAGACGTCGCCGGTGTGCGCGAGCGCGGTACCGCCCGTCGCCCGGATCTCGGCGGCGACCTCCTCGGCGGGCCCCGCGGACGCCTCGCCGCTGCCGTCGCGGCCGGGCTGTCCGTAGTCGTTGACGACCACGGAGGCGCCGAGCCGGGCGAGTTCCAGCGCCTCGGCCCGGCCGAGCCCGCGGCCCGCGCCGGTGACGATCGCGGACAGCCCTTGGAGCGGCAGCGGCATGGCGGGTGTCCTCACAGCTCGATGCACGTGCGCAGGGCGGTCCCGGTGCGCATCTGGTCCAGGGCCTCGTTGATGTCGGCGAGCGGGACCCGGTGGGTGATCAGGCCCGCCAGGTCGATCCGGCCGGCCCGCCACAGGGCGATGGTGCGTTCGTAGGAGCGCAGCACGTCACCGCCTCCGTACATGGACGGCAGGATGCGCTTCTCGTCGAAGAACAACTCGAACATGTTGAGCTGGAGGAAGTCGTCCATGGCGCCCGCGCCGACCACGACGAGGGTGCCGCCGCGCCGGGTGTTGTCGTACGCGGTGCGTGCCGTGGCCGACTTGCCGACGACCTCGAAGACGTGGTCGAAGCCCTCTCCGGCAGTGATCCGCTGTTTGGCGTCGGGCAGTTCACCGGGTGCTATCGCCCGGGTGGCGCCGAACTTGAGCGCGGACTCCCGGCGGGACTCGATCGGGTCGACGGCGACGATCTCCGCTGCGCCCCGGAGCCGGGCGCCCTGGATCACGGAGATGCCGACGCCCCCGCAGCCGATGACCGCCACCGACGAACCGGCCTCCAGGTCGGCCGTGTTGAGCGCGGCGCCGAGCCCGGTCGTCACCCCGCAGCCGATGAGGGCGGCGATGTCGAAGGGCACGTCGTCGGGTATCGGCACCGCGCAGCCGGCGTCGACGACGACCTCCTCGGTAAAGGTGCCGGTGCCGGCGAAGCCGAAGACGTCCCCGCCGGGGCGCTTGAAGTTGGGGGTGCCCGCGTTCACGAACCCGGCGAGGCACAGTTCGGTCTGGCCGCGCTTGCAGGCGGGGCAGGCGCCGCAGGCGGGCAGCCAGCAGACCACGACCCGGTCACCGGCCTTCAGACGGCTCACGCCCTCGCCGACCTCGACGATCTCGCCCGCCCCCTCGTGCCCGGGCACGAACGGCGCGGGCTGCGGCAGCACCCCGCCCATCGCGGACAGGTCCGAGTGGCACAGCCCCGTGGCGCGCACCCGGATCCGCACCTTGCCGGGTCCGAACCCCACCGCCTCGACGTCGTCGAGGACCTCCAGCTTGTCCTGGCCGATCTCGTGCAGTACGGCTGCGCGCATGGTGCGGGCTCCCCTCGTACGGCGTTCTGGACTCAGGTGTGTTCGACGATGGTGTCGGCGAGGACGGGCGCGTCCGACCGCTCGACGGCGCCGACGGCGACCCGGGTGGACTCCGGCGTGTGCCACATGCGGATCCGCAGGGTCTCCCCCGGGTACACGACCCCGGCGAACCGGGTGGCGTAGGACCGCATCCGGGTCACGTCCCCGCCGAGGAGCGTGTCGACGACCGCCTTGAGCGTGATGCCGTAGGTGCACAGGCCGTGCAGGATGGGCCGCTCGAATCCGGCGAGCTTGGCGAACTCCGGGTCGGCGTGCAGCGGGTTCCAGTCGCCGGAGAGGCGGTAGAGCAGCGCCTGGTCGTCGCGGACGGGCCGCTCGACGGTCCGGTCGGGTGCGCCGGTGGGCGGTTCGAGGCGGGTGGAGGGGCCGCGGTCGCCGCCCCAGCCGCCCTCGCCGCGGATGAAGATCTGGGCGTCGTTGGTCCACAGCGGGCCGTCGGCGTCGGCGACGTCGGTGCGCAGCACGAGGACGGCCGCGGTGCCCTTGTCGTACACGGCGGCGATCCGGTTGGTCGCGGTGGCGGTGCCCGTCGCCGGGAGGGGCCGGTGGATGACGAGGCTCTGGCCGCCGTGCAGGACGCGGGCCAGGTCGACCTCGATGCCGGGCATGGACAGACCGCTGGTCACGCCGGGTTTTCCGCCTCCCGCGACGGTGGCGAAGCTCGGCAGGACGTGCAGCCGGGACTCCAGGGTGTAGCGCAGTTCGTCGGGGTCGGTGGCGGGGCTGCCCGCGCCGATGCCGAGGTGGTAGAGCTGCACGTCCCTGTGGTCCCAGGAGATCTCGCCGGTCCGGGGTCCGGCGGCGAGCGCCTTGGCTGCGTCGATGGGCATGGGGCTCCTGATCGCCGGAGGAAGGACCTCGGTACGGCCGTCCGCACCGTCGGCCGCACCGAGGCCGTCTGGTGCCGGACCGGGGACGCGAACTGAAACGCGTTCCAGTCCAGCGCCCTCTGTATAGCCGAGGCCCCGGCACTTGTGAAGACTCCTGACACTGTGTCAGGTACGCTGGGCCGGATCAGTGCGCGGGTCTCGATCCACTGGGCCGGATCGCCGTGCGGCGATGACATTTGTCCTGCCGGAGTCCGTACAACCGCCTCTGCCGCGGGCCCCGCCCGGTCCGTAACGTCGCTGCCATGACCACGTGGAGCCCGGTACGGCCGTGGCGGTGCTGGCGGGTGCGGTGGCCTGTTTCCACGACGGCTGGGGCGGCCTCGACATCGCGTACGCCACCTGGATCTCGACGATGGTGACGGCCGCGATCATGCGCCTCTCCGAGGCGGTGCGCGAGCTGCGCGCCGCCCGTGAGGAGCTGGCCCACCGGGCGGTCGAGAAGGAGCGGCTGCGCTTCTCCCGCGACCTGCACGACCTGCTCGGGCACACGATGTCGATGATCGTCGTGAAGTCGGAGGCGGCCCGGCGGCTGGCCGGCCGCGATCTGGACGCGGCGCTGGCCCAGATCACTGACATCGAGGCCGTGGGCCGGCAGGCGCTGACGGAGATCCGGGAGGCCGTGACCGGCTACCGGCAGGGCGGCCTCGCCACGGAACTCGACCGGGCGCACTCGGCCCTGACGGCCGCGGGCGTCACGCTCGTCGTGAGCCGCTCCGGCCCTCCGCTCGGACCGCAGACGGAGGCGCTGCTGGGCTGGGTGGTCCGGGAGGCGGTCACCAACGCCGTACGACACAGCGGTGCGGAGCGCTGCGAGATCACCCTGTCGGGGTGCGGGGAGCGGGTGCGGCTGACGGTCGCCGACGACGGCGGCGGGGCGGGCACCGGGGACACGGTGGTCGCCGGCGGCTGCACAGCTCCGGCCGACTCCGACGGCCCTGGTCCGGCCGGCCTCGACGGCACGGGTCCAGCCGGCCTCGACGGCACGGGTCCAGCCGGCCTCGACGGCACGGGTCCAGCCGGCCTCGACGGCACGGGTCCAGCGGGCCTCGACGGCACGGGCCCGGCCCCCTCCACCGGCACGGGTCTCACCGGGCTGACGGAGCGCCTCGCGGCGGCGGGCGGCTCGCTGACGGCGGGGGCGCGAACGGGAGGCGGCTTCGACGTGACGGCGGAGCTTCCGCTCGACCCGGAGGACGCCCGGCCTGCCGGGGCGGGACGTTTTCGCAGCGACGCGGACGTGTACGTTGGCCGGTGATCCGCGCGACCACGTAGAACACCCGGCGACAACGGCCGGGGGAACGGGAGCACATGGGACGCGTCGCCGTCATCACCGCGCCGAACATCGGGTACCGCAACACGGGCATGCTGACCGTGGACTTGGCGTTCGAGTCCCTGCGCCGGCGGATGGACACCGGGTTCGACGCCACCTGGTACACGCTGCACACGCCGGAGACCGTGCCGCTGCGCGACGGTGTGCGCGGCACCGAGTTCCCGTTCCGCTTCCACCCGCTGGCCGAGCACCTCGACACGCTCCGGGACCATGACGCGGTCGTGTTCTGGGGCGACTTCCTGCACACCCGGCACTACCTGGCCCAGGACGCGACGAACCGCCTGCTCGACTTCGGTTTCGCCGCGGACCGGGACGACGCCCGGGCGCAGCTGAACCGCGCCCTGCTGTTCGCGGACCAGCCGGACGAGGTCCTCGCGCGGACCGTCAGCTACGGCGGGACGATCCTGCACAACACGCAGTCCGACTACGAGGACAAGGAGTACGGCCCGCTGTTCTCCCGCCTGGTGACCCGCAGCCACCGGATGTGGGTGCGGGATCCGCTCTCGGCGGCGAAGATCGCGCATCTGCGCCGGGACCGTACGACCGACCACTTCGGTTCGGACGCGGCGCTGCTCTCCCGCCCCGGCGACCTCGGCCACCTTCCGGCCACCGAGTGGTCCCGGTCGGTCCCCGACGGCGGCGCGATCGGCGTCTTCCTGGGGGCCCGGACGCCGATCCCCGACTGGCTGCCCGGCTTCTGCCAGGGTCTGTCCGACCGTCTGGGCGCCCCGTTGGAGTGGCTGCCCTGGTTCGACCGGGAGGTCCCTCCGGCGGTGAGCCACATCGCGGCCCGCCCGGGGAACCCCACCGTCGGCGACCTGGTCGGGGTCCTGCCCCGCTACCGGCTGGTCGTCACCGACACGTACCACCTGGCGGTCAACTCCTGGGGCGCCGGCACCCCCGCGGTGTGCGTGGGCGCGCCCGAGCCGACCCCCAAGACGCACGACGACTATCTGACGCTGAGCGATGTGAAGAAGCACGTCTTCCACATGGCGTACGACGCGACGGACTTCTACCTGACCACCGAGGAGGGGTACGGGCAGGATCTCGACCGGCTCGTACAGCTCCTGGAGGGCGGGGGCGCCGAGACCGTCGCGGTGCGCATCCGCGACCACGCGGACCATTCGGCGTCGTCCTTCATCCGGACGCTGACCTCGCTGCTCGACCCGCCCCGCCCCGACCCGGGCCCGTGACCGGGGAGCCCATCCGTGTCCTGCTCGCGGAGGACCAGGGCATGATGCGCGGTGCGCCGGCGCTGCTGCTGGGGATGGAGGACGACATCGAGGTCGTCGCCCGGGTGGCCGCGGGCGACGCGATCCTGGACGCGGCCCTCGCGCACCTCCCGGACGTCGCCCTCCTCGACATCGAACTCCCGGGCAGGAGCGGTCTGGACGCCGCCGCCGACCTGCGCGTCCGGGTCCCCGGATGCCGGGTGCTGATCCTCACGACGTTCGGCAGCGCGGGCCCCAACCCCCTCACGGCCCGTGAGAGCGACGCGCTCAAGGCCTCCGCGGACGGCGCGACGGTCGCCGACATCGCCGCCCGACTCCACCTGTCGGAGTCCACGGTCCGCAACTACCTCTCCTCCGCGATCGGCAAGACGGGCACCCGCAACCGCATGGAGGCCCTACGCGAGGCCCGCCGCCAGGGCCGGCTCTGAGCCCTGCGCCCGCCGGAACAACGCGGTCCACAGGAAGGACTCGCCGAAGTACTCCGAGTCCTCCGGCTCGTCGCGCATCCGCCGCAGTCCGAGCTCGGTCAGGCCGGAGAAGATCCCACGCAACGCCTCGGGCGTGTAGGCGAGTCCGCCCCGCAGGCCCGTCCCCTCACGGTAGAAGTCACCGTCGGACAGCTCCGACCCCATCCCTCCGTCCCCGGCGGCGAAGCAGGTGAGGCCGAACAGGCCGCCGGGCGCCAGGAGTCGTTCCAGCAGGGCGAGGTAGCTGACCCGGCGGTGCGGAGGGAGATGGTGGAAGCAGCCGGAGTCGTAGACGAGGTCGTACGGTCCGGTGAGTACCCCGCCGGCGAGCGCGAAGGCGTCCCCGTGATGGAACCGTACGTCCTCGGCCCCCGCCTCACGGGCGCGTTCCCGGGCCCAGTCGACGGCTGCCGAGGACAGGTCGACCGCATCGACCTCGAAGCCGCGCGCGGCCAGATACAGCGCGTTGCGCCCGGGTCCGCACCCGAGGTCGAGCGCCCGTCCCCCGCCGGCCGGGCCCCGCTCCACGGCGGCCACCAGGCTTTCGTCCGGTTTCGCCACGAAGAACGGCACCGTCCGCGAGCGGTCGGCGTAGAAGCCGTCCCACCAGTCGGCACCGCGGCCCGTCCACCGATCGGCCTCGGGTGCGAACAGCCCGTCGAGCAGGGCGAGTACGTCGTCGACGGTGCGTATGTTCCGGTCCATCCGGCCCCCTTCCGCGTCCGCCGACGGTACGTTCGGACCTCACGAAAGGCCAGGTCAGTGCCGCCTTTTCGGGGTGAACGGGAGGCTCTGGAGCGCCCATGGGGCCGCGTGCGGGGCCCCGCCGTCGGATCAGTGCGTCCCCGGACCCGAACAGCGGCGGCGTGCCCGGGAAACGCCGTCACGCCCCCGTTCCGGGCCACGCCTGGCGTGGTTTTTTCAGGTGCCCTGGTGCTCCCTCGCCCGCCGCGGCAGCCACACCCACATCAGCACCACCCCGGCCGCCAGTACTCCGGCGCCCACCCGGAACGCGAGGGCGTATCCCTCCGTCAGGGACTGTGGGGTCGCGCTGCCCGCCGATTCGGACGCGGCCAGGGTGGACAGGACCGCCAGACCCAGGGAACCGCCCATCGTGCGGGACGTGTTGACGAGGCCGGAGACCAGGCCCGCCTCCCCGGGCGCCGTGCCGGAGGTGGCCAGGGAGGCGAGGGGGGTCGCCGCCAGGCCCGCGCCGAGCATCATGAGGATGCCCGGGAAGAGGATCGACGTGGCGTAGGAGCCGTCGGCGGTCATCGTGGACTGCCAGGCGAAGCCGGCCACGGCGACCAGGGTGCCGAGCACGGCGACGTTGCGCGGGCCGACCGGCCGCATCAGGCGGGGTGCGAGCTTCGAGCCGAGGATGACGGCGAGGGAGCTCGGGACCAGGGCGAGACCGGCCTCGAACGGGGTGTAGCCGAGGACGTTCTGCGCGTAGAGCGTCATGAAGAACCACATGCAGAACATCGCCGAGCCGCACAGGAACATCGAGACGTTCGCCGAGGAGACCGAACGGACACGCAGCAGGCCGAGCGGCATCAGGGGGCTCGCCGTGCGGGCCTCGACCGCGAGGAACGCCCCGAGCAGGGCCGGCCCGGCGAGCAGCGGAAGCAGGGTGGCCGGTGCAGTCCAGCCCGCCGCCTCCGTCTGGGAGATGCCGTAGGCCAGCGTGCCGAGGCCGGCCGTCACGAGCAGCGCACCCGGCAGGTCGAGGCGGCGGCCGTCCCCGGCCCGGCCCTCGGTGAGGAACCAGGCGGCGGCGCAGAGCACCACGGCGCCGACGGGCACGTTGATGAGCAGCACCCAGCGCCAGGAGAGCGTCTCCACCAGCAGCCCGCCGACCAGTCCGCCCGCCGCGCCGCCGCCGGCCCCGACCGCCGTCCAGGTCCCTATGGCCCGAGCCCGGGCGGCGCCCTCCGGGACCGACGCCGTGAGGATCGTCAGCGTCGAGGGCGCCAGCACCGCAGCGCCCAGCCCCTGCACGGCCCGCGCCACGAGCAGCTGCCAGTCGTCCTGCGCCAGCCCGCCGGCCGCCGAGGCCAGGGTGAACAGGCCGAGCCCGACGAGGAACATCCGCTTGCGGCCGTAGAGGTCCCCGGCGCGTCCGCCGAGCAGCATGAACCCGGCGAAGGCGATGGCGTAGGCGTTCACCACCCACTGCAACCCCTGTTCGCCGAGTCCCAGCCCGGTCCGCATCGACGGCAGCGCCACGTTGACGACGGAGACGTCAAGGACGACGAGGAACTGACCGGCGCAGGTGAGCGCCACGACGAGCCAGGTGCGAGGCGCGGTGCGACGGGGCGTACGGGTCATTTCGGCGGCTTCGAGCATGGGTGTCATGCTCTCAACCACTCCACAGCCCCCGCATCGGGATTTCGACCTAGGGCTTCGCGCGGGTACGCACGGCCCTTCCCCAAGAGAAGGTCAAGTTTTCGTTAGGGTGCCGAAGCAACGGAATAGTTGCCTGGACATACAAGGTTCAGAGTCCATGTAACTCGACGCTCCCCGGCCTGGAGGCCCTCCTCAATGACGCAGACGACGACAGACCGCCCCGCCGGCCGAGCCAGCGGGGCCGTGGTCCCGGTGCTCGCCTTCGCGGGCATCGTTGTCGCGGTGATGCAGACCCTGCTCGTTCCGGTGATCAAGGATCTGCCGCAACTGCTGGACACCGCCCCCAGCAACGCCACCTGGGTCCTCACCTCGACCCTCCTCTCGGGCGCGGTGGCCACTCCGATCATGGGCCGCCTGGGCGACCTCTTCGGCAAGCGCCGCATGCTGATCCTGAGCCTGGCCGTGATGGTCGTCGGCGCCCTGGTCAGCGCGCTGACCAGCGATCTGCTGCTGATGATCGCCGGCCGTACGCTCCAGGGCTTCGCGATGGGCGCGATCCCGCTCGGCATCGGCCTGATGCGCGACATGCTGCCCCGCGAGAAGCTCGGCTCGGCGATGGCCCTGATGAGCTCCTCCATAGGCGTCGGCGGCGGCCTCGCCCTGCCCGCCGCCGCCCTGGTCGCCCAGCACAGCGACTGGCACACCCTCTACTACGGCGCCGCCGGCCTCGGCCTGCTCGCGATCGCCCTCACCCTCCTCGTCGTGCCGGAGTCCCCGATGCGCGCCGAGGGCACCTTCGACCTGCCGGGCGCGCTCGGCCTCTCCGCCGGGCTCGTCCTGTTCCTGCTGCCGATCACCAAGGGCAGCGACTGGGGCTGGGCCTCCGGCACCACCCTCGGCCTGTTCGCCGCGTCGGCGGTCGTGCTCCTGCTGTGGGGCGTGATGGAGCTGCGCCTGAAGGCCCCGCTGGTCGACCTGCGCACCACGGCCCGCCCGGCCGTGCTCTTCACCAACCTCGCCTCGATCATGGTCGGCGTCTCCTTCTACGTCGTCTCCCTGGTCCTGCCCCAGCTGCTCCAGCTGCCGAAGTCCACCGGCTACGGCCTCGGCCAGTCGATGGTCGTCGCGGGTCTGCTCGTCGCGCCGCTCGGCCTGACGATGATGTTCACGGCTCCCGTCTACGCCCGGCTGTCCGCGAAGTACGGCCCCAAGTTCACCCTGATCCTCGGTCTGCTGATCATCGCGATCGGCTACGGCGCCGGGCTCGGGCTGATGAGCGCCGCCTGGCAGAGCCTGGTCATCTCGGTGCTCCTCGGCGCGGGCATCGGCCTCGCCTACTCGTCGCTGCCCGCGCTGATCGTGGGCGCGGTCCCGGCCTCGGAGACGGGTGCGGCCAACGGCCTCAACACCCTGATGCGCTCCATCGGCACGTCGGTGTCGAGCGCCGTGATCGGCATGGTGCTGGCGAACACCGCGAACACCGTGGGCGGCGTCGAGATCCCGACGATGCACGGCTTCCGGGTCTCCTTCCTGATCGCGACGGGCGCGGTGGCCGTGGGCCTGCTCCTGGCGCTGTTCCTGCCGGGCCGACGGCCGTCGGGCAAGCCGCAGTTGCGGGCCAGCAGCGAGGAGGACGCGGCGCTGGAGCGCGCCGAGCAGGTCCTGCGCGGCTTCCGCGGCCTGGTGCTGGGCGCCGACGGCTCCCCGGTCGCCCGCGCCAAGGTCACGCTGATCGACCACCGCGGCCGCCAGGCCGGGGCGACGCTCTCCGCCGAGGACGGCAGCTACGCCCTCACCGTCCCCGACCGGGGCTCCTACGTCGTGACAGCCCGGGCCACGGGGCACGGCCCGCTCGCCTCGTCGGCGAACCACACGGGTGACGAGCGCCCGGTCGACCTGGACCTGTCGCTGCCGGGCGAGACGGTCTCGGCCTGACCCCGCTGGGCTACTCACCGGTACCCCCTGTCGTCCTCTCGGCAGGGGGTGCGGCACGATGGGCGCCCGGACCGTCGTACGACCGAGAGGAACCCCATGCCCGCGGCGCCGAAGCCCAAGATCCTGGCCGCGTTCGAGGCGGCGAAGGGGTTCATGCCCGCCGGTGAGGGCCTGGCGCTGTACGCGGCGGCCGTGGAGGCCGGGCGGCTCGGGCTGCCGCTGCTGGAGGTCGGCACGTACTGCGGCCGGTCCACGATCCTGCTCGCCGACGCGGCCCGCGAGGCCGGGGTCAGCGCACTCACCGTGGACCACCACCGCGGCAGTGAGGAGCAGCAGCCGGGCTGGGAGTACCACGACCCGGAGACGGTCGACCCCGAGATCGGCCTGATGGACACGCTGCCCACGTTCCGCCGCACGCTCCACCGGGCGGGCCTGGAGGAGCACGTGGTGGCGCTGGTCGGGCGTTCCCCGCGGATCGCCGCGTTCTGGCGGACGCCGCTGGGGTTCGTCTTCATCGACGGCGGCCACACCGACGAGCACGCCACCGCCGACTACGAGGGCTGGGCGCCGCACGTCACCGAGGGCGGTCTGCTGCTCATCCACGACGTCTTCCCCGACCCGCAGGACGAGTTCACCGGCCAGGCTCCCTACCGGATCTACCTGCGGGCGCTCGCCTCCGGCGCGTTCACCGAGGTCTCGGCGACGGACTCGCTGCGGGTCCTGCGGCGCACGGGTCCGGGCATCTGACGCACCGGCACGCGCCGGGCGGCTGGGCGGGTGAACCGCACCCCCGACACCCCTTCCCGGTCGGCCCACCGGCGGCGTGGCGAGTCGGCGGGCGACCGCCACTGCCCAAGGATCCGGGCGCGTGGCACACACCTTCGATGAGCTCGTGGAGAAGCAGCGCGCGGCGGACGAGGCGTACGCCCGCGTGCGTCACCTCCAGGACGCGTACGGGCCGCCCACCCGGACCAAGTGGAGCGACCAACAGACCACCACCTGGGAGACGGCCTGGCGCGCCTGGCGCGATCTCGCCCGGGACGTCCAGGCGGCCGTGACCGGGTACGCGAAGCAGGAGGGCACACCGCGCCAGGAGGTGGAGGCGCGGGTGAAGGAAGCGGTACGGCACGGGGACGGCGGCGGGAACGGGGCGTAGCCCGCCACCCGTCGGGCCGTCCTCGGGCCGCCGCCCAGCGCGTGAGCGCTGTCACGCCGACACACGACGCGAAGTACGGACCGCAGATCGTAGGGCTCTCGCTCCATGCAAGCCGCTCACCGGACGGAGGCCCCCGGCCCACGCTTCACGCGAATGAGGGCGGGAGCCTCCACCTTCACGACTCCGGGCAATTCAGCTAAAAGGGCAAGGGTTCAGCGTGCCGGACAGGAAGGTGACGTTACCGATGTACACCCACCCCATGTCGTCGTCGAACTGTTCCCGCCCGTAGTACCACATGTTGCCGTGCGCATTGCGGTCATAGCACCATGCGTAGAACTTTCTACCCTTAAGCGCAAACAGCCCATCCTCACAGGCCGAGTAGGGACCCTTCTTGAGGGGAAGCGTCTTCTTGAGCTGGAAGACTCCGCTGGAATTATTGACCCCTACGGCAGTCGACAGGCAGCCGCCGTCCGCACTGGCACTCGGCGCACTGATGCCCACGAGAGACACCCCCATCAGGGCACCGCTGGTCAGAAGCGAGGCAACACGTTTCGTGAACTTCATACAATCCCCGTAATCCTTGTGATGGCGTGTACACGACGACGCTAGCCCACGCGGAGCAACCGCACACGCTTTCGAGCCAAGCTGCGATGTGAGCCGAGTCGGGCTGCCCGCCGTAAGCTGACTGGCGTGTCGTACGTAGGCCCGGACTTCGAACCTCCCCAGCCCCGCCGCCGTCGCGGCCCCCTGACCGTTGCGCTCGCCGCGCTGGTGCCGGGGGCGCTGCTCGGCTGGCTGGTGTACGAGACGGTGGGCGGCCCGGGGGACGACGGGGGCTCGGGACGGGCGGGCGTGCGGTCCTCCTCGCCCGCCGCGTCGAGCGCGCCCTCCGACGACGCCAAGGAGCCGAGCGGCTCCCCGAAACCCACCGCCTCGGCCTCCGCGCCCGCCGCCTCCGGCCCGCTCAAGGGCAAGGTCGTCGTGATCGACCCGGGGCACAACCCGGGCAACTTCCAGCACGCCTCCGAAATCAACCGCAAGGTGGACATCGGGACGAACTCCAAGGAGTGCGACACCACGGGCACGTCCACCAACGACGGCTACACCGAGGCGAAGTTCACGCTGGACGTCGCGCACCGGATGCGCACACTCCTTCAGGAGCAGGGCGCCACGGTGAAGCTGACGCAGGACGGCGACCGGCCGTTCGGGCCGTGCGTGGACGGGCGGGCCCGGATCGGCAACCGGGCGAAGGCCGACGCCGTGGTCTCGATCCACGCGGACGGCTCCGGCGCCGGCAACCGCGGCTTCCATGTGATCCTGCCCGGCGCGGTCCACGCGGGCGCCGCGGACACCCGGGCGATCGTCGGCCCCTCCCGCGATCTCGGCGAGCGCGTCGCGGGCCGCTTCGTGGCCGTCACCGGCAGCGCGCCCTCCAACTACATCGGCGACGGCGGCGGACTCGTCACGCGTGAGGACCTGGGCGGTCTCAATCTGTCAACGGTTCCCAAGGTGTTCATCGAGTGCGGCAACATGCGCGATAGCAAGGACGCGGCGTTGCTCACCAGCGGCGCGTGGCGACAGAAGGCGGCGCAAGGGATCTCTGAGGGAATCGTGAGTTTCCTGCGCGGGTAGGGGTGGACCGGCAGATCCCGGCGGACACCCTGACCTGGCGGACGATAGGGTCCTCCTTACGATGAGGGGCCACCCCCGCGCTTCACACCGAGTCCGGACGGCGGCATGGTGACAGCGACGCCTCTACCGACGATGAGACGACTTACGAAGGACCTGAAGTGAATATCCGCTCTCTCACTCGAGGCGACGGCGTGGTGATCGGAGCAGCGGTGTTGCTGTTCATCGCGTCGTTTCTCGACTTTTACTCGTCCGACGGCGCTCCGGAGGGCCTGGAGATGCCCAGCCTGTGGGGCAGCGGCCCGGTACTCATGGGCGTTGTGCTGGCGGGCATCTTCGGCGCCGCGCTCGTCGTCGTCGGCCGCGGTCTGACGCAGGCCCCGAAGGTCGCCGGGCTCGAACTCGGCCAGGTCGGCGCCGCCCTCACGGTCTTCGCCGCGTGGAGCGCCCTCGGCAACATCTTCGACCCGGCGAGCGCCAACAACAACTTCGGTGCCTCCGGGGACGGTCCGGACGCCGGCATCGGCCTGATCCTCGCCCTCGTCGCCACGCTGCTGATGGCCGCCGCCGCCATCGCCACCCCCCTCGTCCCGGCCCTCAAGGGCGCCCTCCTCCCGGCCCCCCGCCCGGCCGCCCCGCAGCCCTACGGCGCCCAGCCCCCCGGTGGTTACGGCTACCCGGGCGCGCAGCAGCCCGGTGGCTACGGCCAGCCGCAGCCGGGGCAGCCGTACGGCGGTCAGCCGCAGCCCCAGCAGGCGCAGGCCCAGGCTCCGCAGCCGCCGGCCGGGGACTTCTCCCCGTTCTGGTTCGCCGTGCCGGTGCCGCGGCCGCTGTTCGCGGAGGACGGCTCGCCGACGCCGATCGCCGAACTCGCCCCGGGTACCTGGTACCTGGCCGTCGAGCAGCGCGGCGCGGCCCTGGTCGCCCAGACGCAGGACGGCCGCCGCGGTGTCCTCCAGGACACGTCGGGCATCCAGCGCGGCTGAGCCCCTCGGCCCTCACGGCCCCTCGCCCTTCCGGGTGGGGGGCCGTTGCCGTACAGTCGGCGGCCCGTCAACTGACACATCGTCAGGAGTCAGGTATGCGGCTCGGTCTCGCGCTCGGCTACTGGGGCCGCTGCCCCTCCCCCGGTCATGTGCGCCTCGCGCAGGAGGCCGAACAGCTCGGCTACGACTCGGTCTGGACGGCGGAGTCCTGGGGCTCGGACGCGTTCACCCCGCTCACCTGGATCGCGGCGCACACCTCCCGCATCCGGCTCGGCACGGCGGTCGCGCAGATGGCGGCCCGGTCACCGGCCACGACCGCGATGCACGCCCTCACCCTGGACCACCTCTCCGGCGGCCGCGTGCTGCTGGGCCTCGGCCTCTCCGGCCCGCAGGTCGTCGAGGGCTGGTACGGCCGCCCGTTCCCCGCCTCACCGCTCACCGCGACCCGCGAGTACGTCGACGTCGTACGGCAGGTGCTGCGCCGCGAGGCCCCGGTCGAACTGGCCGGCCGCTTCCACTCCCACCCCTACCGCGGCCCGGACGCCACGGGCCTCGGCAAGCCCCTCAAGCCGATCACGCATCCGCTGCGCGCCGATCTGCCCGTCCTGCTGGGCGCCGAGGGCCCGAAGAACGTCGCCCAGACCACCCGGATCGCCGACGGCTGGCTGCCGCTGTACTGGTCGCCGAACCGGCCGGAGGTCTACGGCCCGGCCCTGGCGGAGCTGCCCGAGGGATTCATGGTCGCGCCGATGACACAGGTCCGGGTGTGTGACGACGTCGCCGAGGGGCTGCTGCCCGTCAAGGCGATGCTCGGCTTCTACATCGGCGGCATGGGTCACGCGGCCCGCAACTTCCACGCCGATCTGATGGCCCGCATGGGCTACGAGGAGGAAGCCCGGCGGATCCAGCGGCTGTTCCTCGACGGCCGCCGGGAGGAGGCCGTGCTCGCCGTCCCCGATGCCTTCGCCGACGAGATCTCCCTGGTCGGACCGCGTGAACGCATCGCCGAGCGGCTGGAGTCGTGGCGGAAGGGGCCGGTGACCGACCTCCTGGCCCTCTCCCCAGATCCGCACACCCTGCGCGTCCTCGCCGACCTCGTCTCCCGGTGAACGGCGACCGGGTGAGCGGCGACCCTGGGAGCGGCGACCCTGGGAGCGGCGACCCGGTGAGCGGCGGCGTCACCAGAAGATCGCGATCGCCTCCAGCGTCACCTCGCGGGTGTCCTCGCGCCAGCCGGTCATCTTGCCGAGGCAGCGGGCCGTGAAGGAGCCGGCCGGGATCGAGCGGCGCGCGTCCCCGGGGGCCACGACGCGCATGTACACCGGGGGTTGTTCGGCGCCGTACTCGGCCCGCAGGACGAATCCCTCCGCCGCATCCGGCACGCGGGTGAACACCCCTTTGACGGAGACGAACTCACCGATGCGGCTCAGGGTCACCGCGCGGCCGTCCGCGAGGTTGTGGGCGAGGTTCCGGTTCGGGACGACCGTCAGTGTGGTCAGGTCGGCGTGCACGATGGCGTCGGCCCGGTCGAAAGCCTCCATGACGACGCCGATCACGTTGATCGGCTTGTCCTTGCGCACGAACTTGCGGAACGTCTCCTGGCTGACGTCCCGTTTCAGCCGGAACCGGAACAGCCACGTCATCACCCGGCTCCAGAAGCCGACGCTCGTGTCGACCTTCGTCCGCAGCTCGACGGCCTCCTCCAGCGCGGACCGGTAGTTGCCGAGCTCCCACAGGTCCATCACCGCCTGCTCGTCCAGGTACAGGCAGATGCTGTACGCCGACTGCCAGCGCCGCAGGTGCCTGCGCCGCTCCCGGGCATGGCGCGCCAGGACCACCACGAGCACCACCGCGCCGGCGGCCGTCGCCAGCCAGACCGTCATCCACGGCCACCACAGGCTCCACCACAGTGCGTCAGTGACAGCCACGGATCTCCTTGAAAGCCTCGGAAAGGGACGAGTCGGCGGCGTCCACCATCCGTCCGCCCGTTCTCCGCGCCGCGCGCCGCAGCTCACCGGCGTCGGCGTCGCCGAAGTGGACGGGGTAGGTGTGGACGGCGTCGCGCACGGCGGCGGGCAGCGCCCGGTGGCGGCGTACGAACTCCGCATAGGGCAGGCCCGCGTTGTTCTCGCCGTCGGTCATCAGGACGAGCGAGACGGAGCGGTCGGGGTCGGCGGCCAGTGCGCGGGCGGCGGTGCGGTAGCCGTGGTCGAGGGCGGACCATACGGCGGTGGCGTCGCCGTAGCCGCCCCGGGCGACGGTGTCGGCGAGGGCCGTCAGGTCCTTCGGGCCGGTGACGGTGACGGTCTTCTCTCCCAGCACCCGGCCGCCGAACCGGACGACGGTGAGCCGCTCGCCCCGGTGGAAGCGGGTGAACTTGCCGGAGGCCGAGGGGTCCGCGCCGCTGAGCCCGGCGAAGGCCTCGCGCAGGGCGGCCATCCGGGCGCCGCGCATCGAGCCGGAGAAGTCGAGCAGGAAGACCACCTGGCTGGTGGTGCGCCGGTCGGGGTCGCCGTAGTCCGTCAACAGGGTTTCGAGGACGACGGGCCGGTCGGGGTAGAAGAGGGCGTTGCCGACCGGTTCGCGCAACCGTGCCTCCCGGGTGACGGTCGTGTTCACGGGACGGCGCAGCGTGTGCCGCATGATCTGCCGCTGCACCGAGTCGCGCCGCAGCCACTGCGTGACCTTGTCGTACGCGGTGCGCCGGGCCGGGTCCAGCAGGAGCAGCGGGAAGTCCGCCAGGACCGTGCCGTCCACGGGACGGACGATCTCCAGACGGTCGTCGAGGCGGCCGGAGGCGTTGAGGGCGAGCAGATCGGACTCGTACGTGATGAGGGCGTTCGCCTCGTCCTGGTGGTCGGCGTAGGCCTCGACGAGGGCGGGGCCGGTGTCGGCGGTGAGGGTCTGGCCGGAGCGGAAGCCGCGCAGCCGGTCGCAGGAGACGTCCTCGGGGCGCAGCGCGGCTCCGGTGCCGGCCGCGGCGGTGGCGACACCGACAAGGGCGGCGAGTCCGCTGCCGGCGTGCCCCGGGTCGGCCATGCCGAAGCGGACGGTGCCGGTGGCGGCGGCGTCGGCGAGGTCGGCCCAGCTGAGCCGGGAGCCGGGCACTCCGGCGTGAAGCCGTCGCGCCGCGTCCGGCTTCAGGCCGATGACCACGGGGGACGTCATGGTGGGTGTGCGCTGCAGCCCCCGGACCGCGTTCTTGCCGGTGAGACGCAGATAGCTGTCGGAGGACAGCCACGCGAGGTCGTACCGGCCGCGATCCGGGGCCTCGGTCTCGGCGTCGGCCCGGAGGTCGAGGCGCAGGTCGACACCGGTCTCGTCCTTCAACTCGCCCAGCAGCGGCGCGAGTACGGCGAGTTCGGGGCCGGCGAGCACGCGCAGCCGGACCGGGTCGTCACCGCCGCCGCCCGAGCAGGCGGTGAGGAAGCCGGCGACGAGCGCCAGGCAGAGCGCCGGCAGGCTCCAGCCGCGCCTCACCGGCTGCCCGCCCGGTCCTGGCAGTCTCCGACGATCTCGATCATCTTCTCCAGCAGGGGCAGGCTGGGCAGCACCGCCCGGGTGTCGTCGGAGGAGGTGGTGGGCACCGGGATGTGCCGCTCGGTGAGGAAGCGGGCGAGCTCGTCGCCGGTCGCGCCGCCGTCGGCGTTGCGGGCCCGGAAGCCCAACTCCATGGCACGGTGCTGGAGTTCGGGGTCCTTGGTGACGAGTTCGCCGAGCCGGGCACCCTCGCCGGTCAGGGCGACGAGCTGGGGTTCGGTGACGAACCGGGTGGACGGGTAGAGCAGGACGCGCTCGTCGTCGGTCGCGCCCTTCTCGGCCTGGCGCCCGATCTGGTGGGCGAGGAACTGGTGCTCGTAGATCACCGTCACCGGGGCGATGCTCTGCCCGTCGGGTGACAGATACGTCTCGGCCCGTTCGGACGACGGCAGGCCCTGTTCGACGAGGAGCGGCTTGATCTTCCGGGCGAGCCGCTCCGCCTCGGCCTCGTCGTCCGGGGCGTCGTTCCCGTGCTCGACGAACGCCACGAGTCCGAGGTAGGTGCCGGCGGAGTTGGCTTCGCAGATGTCCGAGGTCTGGGCGAGGATCTTGTTGCCGTTGCGGACGCGGTCGTCGCGGTCGATCTCGTCCCAGCGGTAGCCGTTGCCGGGGTCGCGCCGGACGCCCGCCCTCTTGCCCCGGGCCAGGTCGATGAACTTCCGCATGTCGAGGGTGTAGTACATCGGCCTGTCTGCCGGGCCGGGGAGGCGCTTCGCGACGCCTTCCGCCGTGAGCACCTCGGCGTAGTCCCGGTAGGTGGCCAGCACGATGGGGCTGACGAACGGGCGGTACAGCAGCACCGGGCGGTTCGCCCGGGCGCGCTCCCTGCTGATCAGGTCGGCGGCCGGCTGGCCGGAGGGGAAGACGACGTCGTATCCCTCGTAGTCCTGCTTGGCGATCTCACGCGAGCCCATGTTGGTGATGTGCACGCGGAAGCCGTGCTTCATCAGCAGCCGCTCGACGACGGGGTCCTGGAAGAAGTCCCGCTTCGAGGCCATCTTGGCCTCGATGGTGACCACCTGCCGCAGCGGCAGCAGCAGGTTCCCGGAGGCCACGAGCAGGGCCAGCCCGACGACCGGGACGGGCAGCGCCGACGCCAGCGCTCTGCGCAGGCGTCGGCGCGGGGGTCTGGTGACGGTCAGCCGCGGCTCTTCGGTGGCGGGTCTGTTCGCGGGCACCTGCATGCTCCCCCCGTGACACCGGCGTCCTCCCCGAGTGGCCGGGCCAGGATCGTCGGTGATGCGGGTGTACCCCGAACGCCCCTTCGGAGAACGTGGGTTGGCCGTACGGGGAAGCGCGCGGAGGGGGCCGGCGGACACGGCTCACCCGGCCGGGTTTCATTCAGAGTTCAAGGGCAATCCGGAGAGTATGTCCCCTCGTTATCGCAATGGTGCGAATCAGGCCGGCACGATCGTCGCGGTCGTGGCCGACATCATGGCCCTCATCCTGGGTCTCTGGATCCTGATGTACCTGCTGGACGCCAACCCCGGCAACTCGTTCGTCCAGTTCATCCACGACGCGGCCCGCTGGCTCGCCGGCTGGTCGCACGACCTGTTCACGTTCGACGAGGCCTGGGCCCGAGTGGTCTGCGGCTACGGCCTCGCGGCGGTGGTCTACCTGTTCATAGGCCACGCGATAGCCAGTCGCGCCCACCGCCACTGAGAACGCGGTGGGTGCCTGCACGTCTCGGCGCGGCGGAGCTCACGGCTTGTGGGTCACCCAGAGCAGCTCCGCCGGCCAGCGGTGTGCCCAGTCGGGTGGGTCGGTTTCGTTGTAGCCGTTGGGTGTTCCGGGTTCGGGCCGCGGCTCGATGAGGTCGTCGATGACGAGACCCGCGCCGCGCAGGACCCTGACCCAGTCACCGTAGGTGAGCTGATAGCTGGTCGCGCCGTCGCCTTCGGCGATGGTGTTCAGCCCGAAGTAGTCCTGCCGCAGCGTCGTGGTCACGCGGCCGGCGGCTTCGTCGTAGCACGCTTCGAACCATGGGCTGGCGACGTTGAACACCAGGCGCCCGCCGCGGCCCAGGACGCGTGCGGCCTGCGGGACGGCCAGGTGCGGAGGTGCCCAGCTGAGCCCACCGAAGTCGCAGAACACCAGGTCGAAGCTGTCGGCGGCGAAGGGGAGGTGTTCGGCGGCGCCCTGCACCAGCGCGTAGCGGGCCGCTCCCATCGCGCCGGCCGCTGCGGCGAGTTGGGCTTCGGACAGGTCGAGCCCGACCACGACGGCGCCCTCGGCGGCGAGCGCCCTGGACCACTGGCCGGCGCCGCAGCCGAGTTCGAGGACGCGCTTGCCGGTGACGTCGCCCAGGGCGTGCAGGTGCGCGTCGGGGATGGAGTACATGCCCCACAGCCGGGGTGCGGCGCCGATGTGCGGGTCGTGCCGGTGCTGGTAGGCGCTGCTGATCCGGTTCCAGAGCCGCCGGTTGGCGGGGATGCTGTCCACGTGCCGACTCCAGCACTGCCTGCCGGGGGCGGTCAACACGAATACGGCACCCGCCGGTCCTCGCCTCCGCCGGCTCCGGCCCGGCCCGTGATCCGCCGGACGAGCCCTACGCGCAGCAGTCCGACTCGAGCCCGACAGGCAGCTCCGCACCACCGAAGACCTGGCACGTCGCCTCGTGCCCACCCAGCGCGGCCACGGCCAGCAACAGCGATCCCGCGGTCCATGTGGTCAACTCCCGCGGCCAGATGGCGCCGTCGTCGAAGACGTACCCCGTCCAGTACAGCCCGCTGTCCTCGTCCCGCAGGTGCTGGATCGACTGCAGGATCTCCAGCGCCCGGTCGGATTCCCCCATCGCCCACAGTGCGAGCGCGAGTTCGGCCGATTCACCCCCCGTCACCCACGGGTTGGGCACCACGCACCGCACGCCGAGCCCCGGGACGACGAACCGGTCCCAGTCCTCCTCGATCCGGGCCTTGGCCTCCGCGCCGGTCAGCGCACCGCCGAGCACCGGGTAGTACCAGTCCATCGAGTAGCGGTTCTTGTCGAGGAACCGCTCGGGGTGGTGGCGTATGGCGTGCCGCAGCGCACCCGCCGCCAGCTCCCAGTCGGGCTGCGCCTCTTCCCGCTGCTCGGCGATGGCCAGTGCGCAGCGCAGCGCGTGGTGGATGGAGGAGCTGCCCGTCAGCAGCGCGTCCGTCGTCTCCGTACCGTCGTCGTCGCGGCGCCAGCCGATCTGCCCGCCGGGCTGCTGGAGGCGGAGCACGAACTCCACCGCCGCGTACACCGCCGGCCACATCCGGTCCAGGAACGCGTCGTCGCCGGTGGAGAGGTGGTGGTGCCAGACGCCGACGGCTATGTAGGCGACGAAGTTGGTCTCCCGGCCCCGGTCGGTGACCGCGTCGAACTCGCCGTCGGTGTAGGCGGCGTACCAGGAGCCGTCCTCGTTCTGGTGCCTGGCCAGCCACAGGTAGGCCCGCTCGGCGGCCTCGTGCTCACCGGCCGCGTCCAGGGCCATGGCCGCCTCGACGTGGTCCCACGGGTCGAGGTGGTGCCCCCGGAACCACGGGATCGCACCGTCCTCGCGCTGCACGGCGAGGATGCCGGCGACGGTCGCGGCGGCCTCCTCCGCGGTGAGGACCCCGGGCAGGACCAGATGTTCCGTCCGGGGAGTGGTCACTTGGCGTCCGCCCCGGTGTCGGCCAGACGCGGCAGGTGCGGTTTGGTCGCGTACGCCACGAAGCTCTTGCCGATCAGCGGGTTCAGCGCCTGCTCGGCGACGCGGGTGGCCAGCGGCTTCTTCATGATGTCCCAGACGAGCAGCTTGTGGTACGCCCGCACCGGCAGCGCCTTGTCGTTGTCGACGCCGAACGCGCACTTGAGCCACCAGTAGGGCGAGTGCAGGGCGTGGGCGTGGTGCGTGCCGTAGGGCTCCAGGCCGGCCTCGCGGATCTTCTCCAGCAGTTCGTCCGCCTTGTAGATGCGGATGTGGCCGCCCTCGACCTCGTGGTAGGCGTCGGAGAGGCTCCAGCAGACCTTCTCGGGGCCGTAGCGCGGGACGGTGACGGCGATGCGCCCGCCGGGCTTGAGCACGCGCACCATCTCCGCGAGGACGCCCTTGTCGTCCGGGATGTGCTCCATCACCTCGGAGATGATCACGACGTCGAAGGACTCGTCGGGGAAGGGCAGCGCGAGGGCGTCGCCCTCCATCGCCGTGGCGGTGGCGCCGTCGGGGGCCTCGCCGGCTTCCTTCATCGCCGCGAACCACTTCGCGACCTCGCGGATCTCCTCGGCGTTCTGGTCCAGCGCCACGACCTGCGCGCCACGCCGGTAGCACTCGAAGGCGTGCCGCCCGGCACCACAGCCGAGATCCAGGACACGATCACCCGGGGCGAGCGGGAACCGGGAGAAGTCGACGGTCAGCACGTGGCCCTGCTTTCGGAGTTGACGCCTTCTACATCTGCCGGGGCTGCGGAGACAGCACCTGCCGTGCCTGCGGGTACCGCGGGTGCCGTACTCGCGGGGGCCGCGGGGACAGCGCCCGTCGGGAGGGCCGAACGGCCCGAAGGCCTCGGCAGGGCGCGGATGCCGGCCCTGTCGATCGCCTCGCGGTAGCGGGCCACCGTGCCCTCCGCCGCCCTGGCCCAGGTGAAGTGGCGCAGCACCCGCTCCCGCCCGGCCGCGCCGAGGCGGGCTCGCAGGTCCGGGTCGGCCAGCAGGCGGCTCAGGCCGGCGGCCAGCGCGCCCGCGTCGCCGGGCGGTACCGCCAGGCAGGTCTCACCGTCGCGGCCGGCGACCTCGGGTATGGCGCCGCCGGTCGTGGCGAGCAGGGGCGTGCCCGTCGCCATGGCCTCGGCGGCCGGGAGCGAGAAGCCCTCGTAGAGCGACGGCACGCACGCCACCTGCGCCGAGCGCACCAGGTCGACGAGTTCAGCGTCGGAGATGCCCTTGACGAACTCGACGGCGTCGGCGAGGCCGTACCGCTCCATCGCCTGGGCGACGGGCCCTTCGGTGGGCCGCTTGCCGACGACGACGAGATGGGCGCCGGGGTGCTCGGTCCGGACCTTGGCCAGCGCCTCGACGAGGTGCACCAGGCCCTTCAGCGGCACGTCCGCGCTGGACGTCGTCACGATCCGGCCCGGCACCACCGGCACCGACGGATCGGGCGAGAACAGGTCGGTGTCGGCGCCGATGTGGACCACGTGGATGCGGTCCCGCCGGACACCGAGGTGGTCGACGATCTCCTGCTGCGAGGTGCCGGACACGGTGAGCACGGACGGCAGGCGGCGCGCGACGCGCTTCTGCATGCGCGTGAAGGCGTACCAGCGCCGCACCGAGGCACGCCGCTTCCAGCCGTCCGCCGCGTCCAGTTCCAACTGCCGGTCGACGGTGATGGGGTGGTGGATGGTCGTCACCAAGGGTGCGCCGACATCGCCCAGCAGGCCGTAGCCGAGGGTCTGGTTGTCGTGCACGACGTCGAACTCGCCGCGCCGGGCGCGCAGATGGCGGCGGGCGCGCAGGGAGAACGTCAGAGGTTCCGGGAAGCCGCCCGTCCACATCGTGGCGACTTCGAGGGCGTCGATCCAGTCGCGGTACTCGTCACGCCCCGGCGTGCGGAAGGGGTCCGGCTGGCGGTACAGGTCGAGGCTGGGCAGCTCGGTGAGGCTCAGCCCGTCGTAGCCCTCGTCGAGGACGGGATACGGCTGGGAACCGATGACCTCGACCCGGTGGCCGAGGCGGGCCAGTTCACGCGAGAGGTGCCGGACATAGACGCCCTGTCCGCCGCAGAACGGGTTCCCTTTATAGGTGAGGAGCGCGATATTGAGCGGTCGCAAGCCGTCGGCAGCGGGGTCCTCCGGAGCCCCGGCCTCCCTGGCCTCAGCGGTCACTCTGGGCCCCCTTCTCCCTGCACTGTCCCGCGAGATTACGCCGGGACGCTAATCTAGAACAAGTTTCAGACTTGATCGTCCGGAGGCTCTGAATCTACCGGCAGGTAAGGGTGCTGTGAGCAGTGGATCAGGTGATTCACGCCACGACCGGCGCCGTGCCATGCTGTGTGATCACTCGTCCTCACGGACGGTCACGGAACGGGACCGACCCATGCCCGCAGAAGCCAAGGTGAGCGCCAAGGTGAACAAGCCGGCCAAGGTGGAAGCCAGAGCGGCAGCGCCCGCCTCCCCGCCCCTCACGGAGCGGCAGGAGGCCCGCCGCCGCCGCATCCTGCACACGAGTGCCCAGCTGGCCAGCCGGGGCGGCTTCGACGCCGTGCAGATGCGCGAGGTCGCGGAGTCCTCCCAGGTGGCGCTCGGCACGCTGTACCGCTACTTCCCGTCCAAGATCCATCTGCTGGTCGCCACCATGCAGGACCAGTTGGAGCACATGCACGGCACGCTGCGGAAGAAGCCCCCGCAGGGCGAGACGGCCGCCGAGCGGGTCGCGGAGACGCTGATGCGGGCCTTCCGGGCGCTGCAGCGCGAGCCGCATCTGGCGGACGCGATGGTCCGCGCGCTGACGTTCGCCGACCGCAGCGTGAGCCCGGAGGTCGACCAGGTCTCCCGTCAGACGACGGCGATCATCCTCGACGCGATGGGCCAGGAGAACCCGACTCCGGAGCAGCTCTCGGCCGTCCGGGTGATCGAGCACACCTGGCACTCGGCGCTGATCACCTGGCTGTCGGGCCGCGCCTCGATCGCCCAGGTGAAGATCGACATCGAGACGGTGTGCCGCCTGATCGATCTGACGAACCCGGAGGACGGCTCGTAGTTTCACCGGCTCCTCCGACGCCCCCAGCTGCGCAGGGCGCCCAGCAGCTGGGTGAGGACCTTGAGAGCGGCGGTACGACGGGCCGGCCGACGGGACCATACGGCGGGGAGGACGACGCCGACGTAAACGGCGAGGAAGACGACGGCGGCGAACAGAACGGGCAGTTGAAAGGTCACGGCGTTCCTTCCGGAATGGTGGTCGAGGCTTGCGCCATGACCTTCGCCTTCTGGGAGACCGCTTCGGTTGAATCCCGACGAACCTCGAAGTCCACACGTAAGACGCAGGTCAGGCCCTGCGCTTCGGAGAAACCCACCGAAGCGCACCGAAAGGTTGAGGAGTCTCAGCTGCGGCGGGCGGCGATGGAAGGTGCCGGGCAGGGATGTGGCCGAGGCGATCGTGGGGCTGTGCCCTTCCCGCGCCGGTCGACCCGCCTCCGGAGCCCAACCCGATCCCGACGTCCTCCAGGAAGCAGTGCCGGCGGCTTCCCGCAGCGGGATCAATGATCTGATCGAGGGGGACACGCGGCGCACACGTCCGCGCTGACGGACCTCGACGATCGCGACGACAACCACATACCGTCGCGGATCGTCGACGTGACTGCTGCCTTCCGGCCTCTCAGCCCCAACCGTCGATGTCGGCCCAGCGGAAACCGTCTGCTTCCCGCAAGAATCGGCTACTCCGGTTCGGACTCGCCCACTCGTCCCGCCTAACCGGGAGGTGGGCAGCCAGCATCTGGACAGTGATCGACGACGTGCGGTGTGCTGGGGACGACGGCTTGCCAGGACCGGTCCGTGGCCAACTCCCCGACTCGAACCGAACGCCCCGCAGAACCCCCAGGTCAGGCCGTACGCTTCGGAACAGTGCGCCGAATCGCGCCGAAGGGATGGAGAGTTGGCCACACCCACCCCCACCGCGGGTCCCGTCGCGGACTTCTGCTCGGAACTCCAGCGACTTGCGCGCCTAAGCGACGTACCACAGGCAACGATCGCGACGGCGGTCGGGCTGAGCATCAGCTCGGTCTCCGAGCTGCTCAACGGGCGACGGCAGAGGGCTCCACGCTGGGAGGACGTCGAGCGAATCGTGCTGCTGTGCGCCGAGCGATGCGCATCGCGTGGTCGGCGGCCCGAAGGAGTCCGACTGGAAGTGCACTGGTGGCGTGGGCGGTACGCTGAGTTGGAGAGGGCCGTCGCGCGGGCGGGCGCAACACCCGCGCCTGCGGCCCGACGGAATGCCCAGCCGCCCGTGACGTCGGCCCCTCCCGCTTCGGCTCCCTCTCCCTCTCCCTATCTCGACGCAGCCGGCTGTATGGACATGGAGGCGGACCAGGCGGTCAGACTGCTGTCCGAGGGTCGCGTCGATCTGAGATGGCACCTGGGAAACCGTCTCCTCCAACCAACTCCCGGAGAAGAGCCGCAAGTCTATGTCCTGGACGCCCTGCTTCAGGGCTTACCCGAGCGGATCCGAGCCGTGCACGGACTGCTGCGCAGCATCCTGCTCCGGGCCGCCGAAGTGGTGCTCGGCGCGGCGTTGTCCCAGTGCGGGGCGACCCGGCCCGACTCGGCCCGGGGCTTGGTCCGACGCCTGACGGATGAGGTGCTGCGGGGCGGGCTCTCGGGGGATGCTCTCCTTGATCGGATCGTTACGCACGCGGGACACCAGGTGGACGCCGACCGACGGGCTCTCTACGAACACTGCAGCCGCGCGATCGCTCAACTGGTCAACACTTGCCCGGAGTTCGCGCTGACGACAGCCACACCCGGCACGCCCTTGTACGACACGGGAGCCGACAGGGGCGGGATTGGGCTGGCCGGGCTGGAGGCGCTCCTGCTGGAGTGCGCGGGCGGGCAGGAGGCCTACGCTGTGGGCCGCGGCCGGCTGCGCGATCCCATCGCCGCGCTCGACTCGGCCGGTCCCAGGCTCCCGAGCCTGGCGCAGGGGTACGTCAACCCGCGCTTCCGGCTGGCCGACTGGGACAAGCAGAGCGGCCGGGACTCCGGCGTCGCCTCGGACAAGTGGTGGGAGCGACGGGCGTCGTACGACACTATCGAGCACTTCTTCGCCGGGTATCTGCTCGGTCTGCCTGCTCTGCTCTCGCCCCTCGTGGTACTCGGCGACCCCGGCGCCGGCAAGTCGCTGCTGACGAAGCTTCTGACCGCCCGGCTCCCGATCGCCGAATTCCGCCCACTACGGGTGGAGCTTCGCTACACGCCGGCGGAGGCCGACCTCCAGAAGCAGCTGGAGCACGCCCTGTGGCGAGCGACGGGACGGTCGGTCTGCTGGCCGGACTGGTCCGAGGCGGAGCCCGGCGTGATTCCGGTCGTCCTGCTGGACGGGTTCGACGAGCTCCTACAGGCGGGCGCCCAACGACTCGATTCGAACCGGCATTGGGGGTATCTGCGGGAGGTCGAGCGGTTCCAGCGACGCGAGGCGGAGCTCGGCCGCCCGCTGATCGTGATCGTGACGAGCCGCACGGTCGTGGCCGACCATGCGGAGATTCCATACAACAGCCAGGTCCTGCGCCTGGAGCCGTTCGGGGAACCAGAGATCGAACGGTGGCTCGCCATCTGGAACAAGACAAACGCAGACTACTTCGACCGGCACGGCCTGCAGCCCCTGCTCCTGGATGCCGTCCTCCCCCACCGGGACCTCGCGGCCCAGCCCCTGCTGCTGCTCATGCTCGCCTTGTACGACGCCGTCGACAACGCCCAGCACAGGCTGCACGACGAGGACCTCAGCCGGACTCAACTGTACGACCGGCTGCTCACGGAGTTCGTCCGCCGCCAGGCCGAGAAGGATGGCCCGCTGCCTCCGGCCGAGGCGGCCGCCGCCGTCGAACGTGAGCTGCACCGTCTCTCGGTGGTCGCCCTGGGTATGTTCCACCGCGGCGCCCAGGCGATCAGCAGCGAGGAGGCGGACCGGGACTTGAGCGCGCTCAGTCGTGCCACGGCCGGTGGCACCGAGCTGCTGTTCGGGCGGTTCTTCTTCGTGCACGAGGCGCAGGCCGTCGTCGAGGAAGAACGATTGCGCAGCTACGAGTTCATGCATGCCACCTTCGGCGAGCATCTGGCCGCACGGCTCATCGACGGGGCGCTAAGGCGGCTGACCGACGCGCGATCCGCCGCCCCTGGGGCACCCTTGAACGACGGCGAGTTGTATGCGCTGCTGTCCTTCACCCCACTGACCGACCGGGCACAGCTCGTGCAGAACCTCCGGGACAGGCTGCAGGCCTGGTCGGTGGACTCGTCGACCGGCTTGGTACCCCGACTCGTCGGCCTCTTCCGGAATGCGGCGTGGGGCCCCGAGCACCGCGCGGATGTGAGGTATACCCCCGTCCGGCAGACACGGACGTACCGGGACGCGGTCTACGAGGGCAACCTGCTGTTGATCACAGTGCTCGTGGCGGGCAAGGTGTATGCCTCGCAGCTCGTCGACGGCGAGGGCGACTTGATCGGGAACTGGCGACGGCACGCGATGGGGTGGCAGGCGCAGCTGTCGCCGAGCTCCTGGGAACTGCTGACCTCGACGCTCATCATCGACCGCTGTGCGCAGCCCCCGGATCTGCTTATCAGTACGACGTACACGCCACGCGACCACAACGAACTGCGCTGGCCGAAGCGGTTGCCCGACCTCTACGTCAGCAGCGTTGTGGACCTGATCGGACGGGTCATGTTCACGGCCGACGCGGATACGGATCTGCTCCTGCACCACAGCTATCCGCTGTTGTCCCGGTTCCCTCGCGCCGCTGCTCCGGCGAACGACGGTGCCCGGTCCCCGGCCCAACTGCTGCTCGCCCTGCTCATCAAAGACGTGATCCCGCCAATGACTCTGCCGGGTCTGTATGTCAAGTGCCTGGACCAGGCGGTCTCACTGCCGCCTGACGAGGCCGTCCACTACCTCGAGGCAGTACTGCGCCAGCTGGTCCATGACGCTCCAGCAATGCCCGACGAAGACCTGGCCCTCGTCCTGTCCGGTCTGAACAAGGTGGTCATGCAATGCTTGTCGGGCCGTCTCACCCCGGCCTTGACGGAGCTGCTTGTGCCTTGCGTCCGTGGGGCCGTTGAACGCGCAAGCCCCCGTCTGAGAGACGTGCTCGCCTCACTGCGCCCGCACTTCGAGAGTTACGACCTGCGTGGGCTGACGCGCCTGAGCCGCTCTTCCCACACCTGGCGCTGGGCGGGCTTCCCGCACGGTGACGATGCCGCCCGTCACCTCGATGGTCTCCTGGCGGGTCTCAATCTCCAGGAAGCTGCGGCCCGCCGTCCCGCGGCCCTCGTCGACCTCCTCCGTCTCGCGGTCGAACTCGACCTCCACGATTGGCTTTCCGCCCACACCTCCGAGATCCTCGACGCGCTGCCCGCCGAGGCCTTCGGCCTCCTACGCCCCTCGGACCTGCGTCCGTTGCGTGCCGTGCTCCAGAAAGGGGCGTACGAGGCGCAGTTCAGGGAGGTGGAGTGGGTCTGGCGCGGCGCTACTCCTCCGGTGGGAACACCGCCTCCCCGCTGCCCCCCAGCGTGATCGTGATCGCCTCCGTCGGGCAGCTCTCCGCCGCCTCCAGCACCCGTTCGTTCGCGTCCATGTCGGGAGCGGCCGGACGGGACTGGCGGGCGGTGTCCAGGCGGAAGCCGTCCGGCGCGTGGTGGAGGCACTGCGCGGAGCCGATGCACAGGGAGCGGTCGACCTCGACGTGCCAGCGGTCGCCCATCGCTACGCGTCCGCCGGGAGGTGGATCATCTTGTGCTCCAGGTACTCGCCGTACCCCTCGGGCCCGAACTCCCGCCCCAGGCCCGAGTTCTTGTAGCCGCCGAAGGGGCCCAGCATGTCCAGGCTGAAGGTGTTGACGGAGTACGTGCCCGTCCGGACCTGCCGGGCGATGTCGATGCCGTGCTCGACGTCGGCGGTCCAGACGCTGCCGCTCAGCCCGTAGTCGGAGTCGTTGGCGATCTTCACGGCGTCGGACTCGTCGTCGTAGGGCAGCAGGCAGATCACCGGGCCGAAGATCTCCTCGCGGGCGATGCGCATGGAGTTGTCGACGTCGCCGAAGAGGGTCGGCTCGACGTACCAGCCGCGGTCGAGACCGGCCGGGCGTCCGCCGCCGGTGAGGATCTTGGCGCCCTCCTCCTGCCCGATGCGGATGTAGTCGAGGTTGCGCCGCTGCTGCCGACGGGCGACCAACGGTCCCACCTGGGTGGCCGGGTCCAGCGGGTCGCCGACCGTCAGGGCGCCCGCGGCGGCGGCGAGGGCGTGGGCGAACTCGTCGTAGCGGGAGCGCGGCAGGAGGATGCGGGTCTGGGCGACGCAGGCCTGGCCGTTGTTCATCCAGGCCGCGGGGGCGATACCCGCCACGGCCGTCTCCACGTCCGCGTCCGGCAGGACGACGGCCGCGGACTTGCCGCCGAGTTCGAGCGTCACGCGGGTGAGGTTGCGCGCGGCCACCTCCATCACGCGCTTGCCGGCCGCGACCGACCCGGTGAAGGAGACCTTGTCGATGCCGGGGTGCCCGACCAGGTACTCGCTGACGTCCCGGTCCGCGGGCAGGATCGACAACACGCCCTCCGGCAGCCCGGCCTCGCGGGCGATCTCGCCGAGCAGATAGGCGTCGAGCGGCGACTCGGGCGAAGGCTTGAGCACGACCGTGCAGCCGGTGAGCAGTGCGGGGGCGAGCTTGGCGGCGGCGACGAACTGCGGGACGTTCCAGGGGACCACCGCGGCCACCACCCCGACGGGCTCGCGCCGCACGAGGATCCTGCCGAGCACGCCGTCGCGCCGCTCCTCGTGGGTGAAGTTCCGGGCGACCGTGATCGCCGAGTCCCAGACCATCACCGCGCCGAGGGCCTGGGCGAGGACGCTCCAGGAGTAGGGCGAACCGTTCTGGGCGGAGATCACGCGGGCGATCTCGTCGTGCCGGACGGCGATGGCGTCCTTGATCCGGCCCACGACCTCGATCCGCTCGTCGAGGCTCATGCGCGGCCAGGGCCCCTCGTCGAACGCCCGCCGCGCCGCCGCCACGGCCCGGTCCACGTCCGCCGTCGAGGCGTGCGGGACGCGTCCGATGACCTCCTCGGTGTGCGGCGAGATCACCTCGATGACGTCCTGGCCCAGGGGGTCGGTCAACTCCCCGCCGATGAACAGCTGTCCGTGTTCCACGAGCTCGGTCATGGCCGACTGCCTCCCCGGGAGCGTCCTCTGACGGTGCATCAGATATGCCCACTGATACCAGCCCCGCCCCGAGGAGTCCACGGACCGCGCAGCACGGGGAGGACTCCCATTGGAACCCGTTCTAGTTATAGTGACGGGGAGTCGGCGACAGGGGAGCCCATGACACAGGTGACCGACCACGGCGGCGGCGTCCGGTCCCTCCGGGTCCCGATCCCGGACAACCCGCTCGGCCACACGCTGGTGTACGTCGTCGACACCGACCGCGGCCCGGTGCTGATCGACACCGGCTGGGACGATCCGGAGTCCTGGGACACCCTCGCGGAGGGCCTCACGGCCTGCGGCACCTCGGCCGCCGGGATCCACGGCGTGGTCATCACCCACCACCACCCCGACCACCACGGCCTGTCCGGCCGGGTCCGGGAGGCGTCGGGCGCGTGGATCGCGATGCACGCGGCGGACACCGCGGTCGTACGGCGGACCCGGGAGGCCCGCCCCGAGCGCTGGTTCGCGTACATGGCGGCCAAGCTCACCGCGGCCGGTGCCCCCGAGGAGCACATCGCGCCCCTGCGGCAGCCCCGCCACCGCACCCTGCCCGGCCTCTCCCCCGCCCTGCCCGACCGCGACATCGTCCCCGGCGAACTCCTGGCGCTGCCCGGCCGCCGGCTGCGCGCGATCTGGACGCCGGGGCACACACCGGGCCACGTCTGCCTCCACCTGGAGGAGGACCACCCGGCCCGACTCCCGGGCCGGGGCCGCCTGTTCTCCGGTGATCACCTTCTGCCCGAGATCACTCCGCACATCGGCCTCTACGAGGATCCCGAGGACACCACCGTCACAGACCCCCTGGGCGACTACCTCGACTCCCTCGAACGCGTCGGCCGCCTGGCCCCCGCCGAGGTCCTCCCGGCCCACCAGCACCCCTTCTCCGACGCCGCTGCCCGCGTGCGGGAGCTGCTCGCCCACCACGAGTCCCGCCTGACCGACCTGCTCGTCCTGCTCGCCGAGCCCCTCACCCCCTGGCAGCTCGCCGAGCGCATGGAGTGGAACCGCCCCTGGGCCGAGATCCCGTACGGCTCCCGCACCATCGCCGTCTCGGAGGCCGAGGCGCATCTGCGGCGCCTGCTGAAGCTGGGGCGGGCGGAGGCGGTGCCGGGGAGCGAACCGGTGACGTACGTGGCGGTGTGAAGGCGGCGCGGGCAAGGTGCGACGTGAGGTGAAACCGTGTCGCCGGGCGGCCCGCCGGGCTGCTACGAAACTCCCATGGACCCCATGGAACGCCTCCTCGCCGAACGCGCCTGCGAGCGCCTGATCCTCGACTTCGTCCACCGGCTCGACCTCGGCGAACCCTCTTCCGTCGCCGAGCTGTTCACGGCGGACGGCGTCTGGCAGTGGCCGCATGACGGGCGGCTGGTCAGGGGCCGGGACGCCCTGCGCACGTACTTCGGCTCCCGCCCGGCCGACCGGCTCTCCCGACGCATGATGTCCAACGTGCTGGTCACCGTGACCTCGCCGGACACGGCCGGGGCGATCTCCTACTTCACGACGTACCGCGTCGACGGCTACGAGGGCGGTGTCGTCCCGGCCGGGCCGCCGGTCCAGATCGGGCACTACGAGGACACGTTCCGCCGGGCCGACGGGACCTGGCTGCTCGCCGAACGGACCCTCCACCTTCCCTTCGGCGGACCCACCCCGCGTCCGAACGTGCCCGCGTCATAAGGCGCTTGACGTTGCGGAGCGCCCCCTAGGATGGTCGGACGCAACGCTCGCACCGGGAGAGACGCCCATGGGCACCGAAGAGGCCGCACGCACGACGACCGGCAGCGGGGCCCTGGACGGCGGGTGTGCCGGGCCCATGGTGCCGCGGCTGGCCCTCGGTGCCCGGCTGCGCGCGCTGCGGGAGGAACGGGGCATCGGCCGGGCGGACGCGGGGCACGTCATCCGCGCCTCCTCCTCCAAGATCAGCCGGATGGAAGCCGGCCGCCACGGCTTCAAACTGCGGGACGTCGCCGATCTGCTCACCCTCTACGGCGTCACGGACTCGGCCGAGCGCGCCACCCTGCTGGCGCTGGCCGAGCAGGCCAACACCCCTGCCTGGTGGCGGTCGTACAGCGATGTCGTACCGGCCTGGACGCAGACCTACCTCGGGGCCGAGCAGGCGGCGAGCCTCATCCGCTCCTTCCGGGTGCAGCGCGTCCCCGGACTGCTGCAGACCGCCGACTACGCGCGGGCCGCCGTGCGGCTCGTGCACCCGGACGCCGGTACGGCGGAGGTCGACCGCCGGGTCGCCCTGCGGATGGCCCGCCAGCGGATCCTGCACCGGCAGCCGGCGACCCGGTTGTGGGCCGTGATCGACGAGGCGGCGCTGCGCCGCCCGGTGGGCGGCATCCGTGTCATGCGGGACCAGCTCAGGCATCTCATCGAGATCTGCCGGCTCCCGCACGTGACGGTGCAGATCCTGCCGCTCGCCGTCGGCGCTCACGCCGCGGAGAGCGGCCCGGTCACCATTCTGCGGCTGCCCGGTGGGCAGTTGCCCGACGTGGTCTACCTGGAGCAGCTCACCGGCGCCCTCTACCCCGACCGGCCGGCCGAGATCGAGTGCTACTGGGATGCCATGAACCGGCTGGTGGTCGAAGCCGAGTCACCGGACGAGACTCCGACCATCCTGCACCGGGTCCTTCAGGAGACCTGAGGGTCAGCGCTTGAGGGCGACGCCGCCGTACTGGTGCACCTCCGCCGGCAGGCCCAGGGCCGCCGCGTCGGGACGCCAGCGCGAGCAGGACGCCACCCCCGGTTCGAGCAGCTCCAGGCCGTCGAAGTAGCGCGCGATCTGCTCGGGACTGCGCAGGATGTACGGGATCGAGCCGCCGTCGTTGTACTGCTGGATGGCCCGGACGTAGTCCTCGCTGGTGTCGGTGGAGTCGTACTGCACGAGGTAGCTGCCGGGCGGCAGGGCGTCCACCAGCCGGCGCACGATCGAGCGGGCCTCGTCGTGGTCCTCGATGTGGCCCAGGATGCCCATCAGCATGAGGGCGACGGGCCGGTCGAAGTCGAGTGTCTTCCCGGCCTCCCGGACGATGGCCCCCGGATCGCGCAGGTCGGCGTCGACGTAGTTGGTGACGCCTTCCGTCGTGCTGGTGAGCAGGGCGCGGGCGTGGGCCAGCACCAGCGGGTCGTTGTCGACGTAGACGATCCGGCTCTCCGGGGCCACCCGCTGGGCGATCTGGTGGGTGTTGTCCACGTTGGGCAGGCCGGTGCCGATGTCCAGGAACTGGCGGATGCCCTCTTCGGCGGCGAGGTGGCGTACGGCGCGGGCGAGGAAGTAGCGGGCGGCGCGGGCGCCGGTCTCGATCCCGGGGAAGAGTTCACGGAACGCGTCACCGGCGACCCGGTCGACTTCGTAGTTGTCCTTCCCGCCCAGCCAGTAGTTCCAGATCCGGGCCGAGTGCGGCACCGAGGTGTCGATCTTGGGGAACGGCTCCTGCTCGGCGTTCTCCACCTGGTCGGTCATGGACGCTCCTGCGTGTGTGGTCGGGGGCCCCACGTTAGCCGCTCCATGCCCTGAAGAGGATCAACTCCTCGGCGGCACCCAGGAGTTCGACTTCGGCCCGACTCATCGTCGGATGGGCACCCCGGCGGCGCAGGGCCTCGGCCAGGACGGTGCGGGTGAGCGGGGACGGGCCGTCGAGGAGGCGGTGAGCATGGTGTCGTCGGGTGCGGAGAGGGAGTCACCGGCGACGGCGGCCTGGCCGAGGACGACCGCGGTCACCGCCCGGTCCAGCCCCGGGGCACCCTCCGCCACAACAGCCGGGCGCGGGAAAACCACCCCGCCACCCCGGCCGCACCAGGCCGAGCCGTCCGCCCACCCGGCCCCCTCGGCCCGATTCCTACGTGCGGGTACAGTGAGCGGGTCGTCATCACACCGTACGGGGGAAAGCCGGTGCAATTCCGGCGCTGACCCGCAACCGTGAACTGCCGCCCGGCGGCGGTGAGCCGGATCGCTTCGTACGGTTTCGTGACCGGCTCACGTGCCCGGCGGTCCGCCGGTGCACGGCACCGTCGAGGTATACGGAGCCGAGCCGCCGGGGGGTGCCCCGTGCTGCCCGGCTCCCCCACAGGGAGAGGCACCCGCCGAT
The DNA here is from genome assembly GCF_014205055.1 of Streptomyces luteogriseus. Classification (NCBI taxonomy): domain Bacteria; kingdom Bacillati; phylum Actinomycetota; class Actinomycetes; order Kitasatosporales; family Streptomycetaceae; genus Streptomyces; species Streptomyces luteogriseus. Next base: position 6,143,605 of record NZ_JACHMS010000001.1, on the reverse strand, counting down.
CATGAACGTTCGCCGCAGCGCCGCGGTCCTGGCCGCCGTCGCCGTGATCGGCGCCGCCACCCCGGCCGCCGCCGACCCGTCCCCGTCGCCCTCCCAGGCGCTTCCGTCCGCTCTGTACGGCGGCACGGACCCGAAGTACGACGGTGTCTGGCGCCAGTCGCTCGCGCTGCTCGCGCAGGACACCGTCGGCGTGAAGCCGGCGGCGAAGTCCGTGCAGTGGCTGACGCGGCAGCAGTGCGAGAACGGCTCCTTCGCCGCGTACCGCCCCGACCCCACCGCCGCGTGCGACGCCAAGACCATGCTGGACACCAATGCCACGTCCGCCGCCGTGCAGGCCCTCACCGCGCTCGGCGGGCACGACGACGTCACCGGAAAGGCCGTCGGCTGGCTGAAGTCCGTGCAGAACGAGGACGGCGGCTGGGGCTACTCGCCCGGCGGTGCCAGCGACACCAATTCGACGTCGGTCGTCATCGGCGCGCTCGCCGCCGCGGGCGAGAAGCCGGACCGGGTCGAGAAGGACGGCAAGTCGCCCTACGACGCGCTGCTGAAGCTCGCCCTGCCCTGCGGCGGGGACGGCGACGGCGCCTTCGCGTTCCAGCCGGACAAGAAGGGCGAGCTCGCCGCCAACGCGGACGCCACGGCGGCCGGTGTGCTCGGCTCCCTGGGCAAGGGCATGGTCGTCGAGCCCGGCAAGAAGTCCGACACGACCTGCGAGAAGGCCACCACGCCGGAGCAGGCGGCGGCGAACGGCGCCGGTTACCTCACCGCCGCCCTGACCAAGGACGGTGGGCATCTGATGTCCGCCCTGGCCGGTGCCGAGCCCCAGCCCGACTACGGCAACACCGCCGACGCGGTCGTCGCGCTCGCCGCACAGGGCGACACCGCCCAGGCGGAGAAGTCGGTGCGGTGGCTGGAGAAGAACTCCGCGGTCTGGGCCGCGCAGAGCGGTCCGGCCGCCTACGCCCAACTGATCTTCGCCGCCCACGCGACGGGCACGAACCCGCGCGACTTCGGCGGCGCGGACCTGGTGAAGCAGCTGGGCGCGACGGGCCCGGCCCCGCAGACGGCCGGTGAGACCAAGGCCGCGGACGAGAAGGACGACTCCGGCTCGGGCCTCTTCGGCGTCTGGTGGTTCGTCGGCGTCTGCCTGGTCGCCGGCATCGGCATCGGCTTCCTGTTCTCCGGCCGCAAGAAGAAGCAGCAGCCGTGATCCGCCGGGTCCTGCTCCTCCTCCTGGCCTCGCTCCTGCTGTGCGCGGGCGCGGGCCAGGCCAAGGCCGCCGGTTACCGGTACTGGTCGTTCTGGGAGCGCGACGGCGAGCAGTGGGTTTACGCCACCCAGGGCCCTTCCCTGGCCCGCCCCTCGGACGGTGACGTCCAGGGCTTCCGCTTCGCGGTGAGCGAGGACTCCGCGAGCGCGACCCGGCCGCGCGGCACGGCCGACTTCGCGACGATCTGCGCGAGGACGCCCGCCAAGGACGGCAGGAAGCGGGTGGCCCTGGTCATCGACTTCGGCACCCCGGCGGACGCCCCCGGCGGCGAAACCCCGCCCGCCGCCCGCACGGCCTGCGCCCGGGTATCCTCCGACGCGACGACGGCCGAGGCCCTGGCGGCGGTGGCCAAGCCGCTGCGGTACGACACCAACGCCCTGCTGTGCGCGATCTCGGGCTATCCGGAGAAGGGCTGCGGCGAACAGGTCTCGCAGCGGCAGGACCAGCAACAGAAACCTGCGGCCGAAGAGAAGACCCCGTCGGACGACGGTCCGTCCCTCGGCCTGGTCGCGGGCATCGCCGTGGTGGTGCTCCTGGGCGGGGCGGCGATCTGGCAGGTACGGCGGCGTGGGTAGCGCCACCCGGCGCGGTCACCGGGCGCAACTGCACCCCGGAGCCTGGTGGCTCTGGGCGCTGGCGCTCGGCACGGCGGCCACCCGCACCACCAACCCCCTGCTGCTCGCCCTCCTCATCACGGTCTCCGCCTACGTCGTGGCCGCCCGCCGCCCCGACACCCCCTGGTCCCGCTCCTACGGCGCCTTCGTCAAGCTCGCCCTCGCCGTGATCCTCATCCGTCTGCTCTTCGCGATCGTCCTCGGCTCCCCCATCCCGGGCACGCACACCCTCCTCACCCTCCCCGAACTCCCCCTCCCCGCCTGGGCCCAGGGCATCCGTCTCGGCGGCGAGGTGACCGCGGAGGCCCTCACCTTCGCCCTGTACGACGGTCTGCGACTGGCCACCCTCCTCATCTGCGTCGGCGCCGCGAACGCCCTCGCCAACCCCTCCCGCCTCCTCAAGTCCCTCCCGGGCGCCCTGTACGAGATGGGCGTCGCGGTCGTCGTCGCCCTCACCTTCGCCCCGAACCTCATCGCCGACGTCCAGCGCCTGCGCGCCGCCCGCCGTCTGCGCGGCCGGCCGGACAAGGGCATGCGGGGCCTGCTCCAGGTGGGCCTCCCGGTCCTGGAGGGCGCGCTGGAGCGCTCGGTCTCCCTCGCCGCCGCGATGGACGCCCGCGGCTACGGCCGTACCGCCCAGGTCCCGCCCGCCGTACGGCGTACCACCGCCGCGCTCACCCTCGGCGGTCTGCTGGGTGTCTGCGCGGGAACGTACGGCCTGCTCACGGCCGAAGGTGCCGCCTACGGCTTCCCCCTGCTCCTCGTGGGTCTCGCCGCCGCCCTCGCGGGGCTCAGGCTCGGCGGACGCCGCTCGCCGCGCACCCGCTACCGGCCGGACCGCTGGGACGTGCGCGCCTGGCTGGTCGTCGCCTCCGGCGTCGCGGTCGCGGCCCTGCTCGCCCTCGCCGCGGCCCGTGACCCGGCGGCCCTGCACCCGGGCGTGGTCCCCCTGGTCGCCCCCACCCTCCCCCTCTGGCCGGCCGCGGCCGTACTGCTCGGCCTGCTGCCCGCGTTCGTCGCCCCCGATCCCGAGGAGCCGTCGTGATCCGCTTCGAGGATGTCTCCGTGACGTACGACGGGGCTCCCGAACCCACCGTCCGGGGCATCGACTTCGAGGTCCCGGAGGGCGAACTCGTCCTCCTGGCCGGTCCGTCCGGCGTCGGCAAGTCCACGGTCCTGGGCGCGGTCAGCGGGCTCGTCCCGCACTTCACCGGCGGCACCCTGCGCGGCCGGGTCACGGTCGCCGGCCGCGACACCCGCACCCACAAGCCGCGTGAACTGGCCGACGTGGTGGGCACGGTCGGCCAGGACCCGCTCTCCCATTTCGTCACCGACACCGTCGAGGACGAACTGGCCTACGGCATGGAGTCGCTGGGCCTCGCCCCGGACGTGATGCGGCGCCGCGTCGAGGAGACGCTCGACCTGCTCGGACTGGCCGGCCTGCGCGACCGGCCGATCGCCACGCTCTCCGGCGGCCAGCAGCAGCGCGTCGCGATCGGCTCGGTGCTCACCCCGCACCCGGGCGTCCTCGTCCTGGACGAGCCGACCTCCGCGCTCGATCCGGCGGCCGCCGAGGAGGTGCTGGCGGTCCTCCAGCGGCTCGTCCACGACCTCGGCACGACCGTCCTCATGGCCGAACACCGCCTGGAACGCGTCATCCAGTACGCCGACCAGGTCGTCCTGCTTCCGTCCCCGGGCGCACCCCCGATCCTGGGCGACCCGGCCGAGGTGATGGCCGTGTCCCCGGTGTACCCCCCGGTGGTGGCCCTGGGCCGCCTGGCGGGCTGGTCCCCCCTCCCGCTGACGGTCCGCGACGCCCGCCGCAGGGCAGCAGATCTGAAGCTACAGCTGGAAAACGCCGCTCCCGAGGGGCGCGGGGAACCGCGCGACAAGCCACAACCGCCCCGCACCCGCAAACACTCCGAACCGCCCACCCCGGTAGGCGCAGCCCACGTACAAGCTCTCTCGGTCACCCGCGCCCGCGTCCAAGCCCTGCACCACATCACCCTCACCATCACCCCCGGCGAGACCATCGCCCTCATGGGCCGCAACGGCGCCGGAAAATCCACCCTGCTCAACTCCCTCGTGGGCCTGGTCAAGCCCAGCTCCGGAACCGTCCGCCTCGGCGAAGCCACCCCCCACCGCACCGCTCCGAAGGACCTCGTCCGCAAGGTCGGCCTCGTCCCCCAGGAACCCCGCGACCTGCTCTACGCCGACACCGTCGCCGCCGAGTGCGCGGCGGCCGACCAGGACGCCGGCGCCGACCCCGGCACCTGCCGGGCCCTGGTCACCGAGCTGCTGCCCGGCGTCACCGACGACACCCATCCCCGGGACCTCTCGGAAGGACAGCGGCTCGCGCTCGCCCTGGCCGTCGTGCTGACCGCCCGGCCCCCGCTGCTCCTGCTGGACGAGCCGACCCGGGGCCTGGACTACGCGGCGAAGGCCCGGCTCGTCGCGGTGCTGCGCGCCCTGGCCGCCGAGGGCCACGCCATCGTCCTGGCCACGCACGACGTGGAACTCGCCGCCGAGCTCGCCGACCGGGTGGTGCTCCTGGCCGAGGGCGAGGTGATCGCGGACGGCCCGACGGCCGACATCGTCGTCTCGTCACCGTCCTTCGCCCCGCAGGTCACCAAGATCCTCGCGCCCCAGCACTGGCTCACGGTCCCCCAGGTCCGCGCGGCACTGGAGGAGACCGCCCGATGAGTCTCCGGACGACCACCCGCCCGCCCGCGCAGCGACAGGCCCGGGCCGTCCGTCTCGGCCCCCGCTCCGTCACCGCCCTGGCCCTGGTCAGCGCGGTGGGCGTGGCCGGCTTCGGCTGGCCCTTCCTCGCCCCGCCCACCTCGCGGATCGGCGCGCACGCGCAGGACGCGCCCTGGCTCTTCGCCGGCGTCCTCGTACTGCTCGTGGCGGTCGTGGCCGCGGCGATCTCGGAGTCCGGTCTCGGCCCGAAGGCGGTCGCGATGCTCGGCGTGCTGGCCGCCACGGGAGCGGCCCTGCGGCCGATCGGCGCCGGTACCGCCGGTATCGAGCCGATGTTCTTCCTGATGGTGCTGAGCGGCCGGGTGCTCGGACCGGGTTTCGGGTTCGTCCTCGGCTCGGTGACGATGTTCGCGTCCGCGCTGCTCACGGGCGGGGTGGGGCCGTGGCTGCCGTTCCAGATGCTGGCGATGGGCTGGTTCGCGATGGGCGCGGGCCTGCTGCCCGGCCCGGACCGGCTGCGCGGGCGGGGTGAACTGGCCATGCTCGCCGGCTACGGCTTCCTCGCCGCGTTCGCCTACGGCACGGTGATGAACATGGCGGGCTGGCCCTTCATGAGTGCCCTCGCCTCGAACGTGGCCTTCGACCCGCACGCGCCGGTCGCCGGGAACCTGGCCCGTTTCGTCGCGTACTGCCTGGCCACGTCGCTGGGCTGGGACCTGGGCCGGGCCGTCGTCACGGTCGTCCTGACGCTCACCCTCGGCCCGGCGGTGCTCAGGGCGCTGCGCCGGGCCACACGCCGGGCGGCCTTCGAGACGCCGGTCACGTTCGAGGCATCCCGGCAGTGAGGCCCCCCACATGACCCGCGTCACGTACGAACCAGGGTCGTAGGAACAAGTCCACGGTCAGAGGAGCAGAGCAGCGCTGACCTGCGGCCCGGCCTAGTAAGACAGGGCTTGGCCGGCACGGGCGGGCCCTGTTTCCCTGGACGACCAGGCGACGGCCCCCTGATCCCCGGGGCCGTCGCCTGTGCCATGTCCGGACCGGTACCTCAGCCCGTGCTCACCGGAAGCTCCTTCACCCCGTTGATCCAGGCGGACCGCAGCCGGCGCGGATCCCCGACCAGCCTCAGCCCGGGCATGGCGTCGGCGATCGCGTTGAAGATGAGGTTGATCTCCAGGACGGCGAGGGACTTGCCCAGGCAGTAGTGCGGACCGCCGCCGCCGAACCCGAGGTGCGGGTTGGGGTCGCGGGTGACGTCGAAGGTGTCCGGCTCGTCGAAGACCTCGGGGTCGTGGTTGGCGGATGCGTAGAACAGTCCCAGCCGGTCGCCCTCGCGGATGCGCTTGCCGCCGAGTTCGGTGTCCTGGGTGGCCGTGCGCTGGAAGGCGGCGACCGGGGTCGCCCAGCGCACGATCTCCTCCGCCGCCGTCTCCGGGCGGTCGCTCTTGTACAGCTCCCACTGTTGCGGGTGGGTGAGGAAGGCGTGCATGCCGTGGGTGATGGCGTTGCGGGTGGTCTCGTTGCCCGCGACGGCCAGCATCAGCACGAAGAAGCCGAACTCGTCGGAGCTGAGGTTGCCCTCGTCCTCCGCCGCGACGAGCTGCGTGACGATGTCGTGGGCCGGGCACTGCTTGCGGTCGGCGGCCATGTTCATCGCGTAGGCGATGATCTCCGTGGCGGACTCGGCGCCGACCTCCTCGGTGATGGCGTACTCGGGATCGTCGTACGCGATCATCTTGTTGGACCAGTCGAAGATCTTGTCGCGGTCCTCCTGGGGGACGCCCATCAGCTCGGCGATCGCCTGGAGGGGCAGTTCGCAGGCGACCTGGGTGACGAAGTCGAAGGGCCCGGCGTGCGCGCGGGCGGACGCGACGATGGAGTGGGCCCGGGCCCGCAGCCGGTCCTCCAGCGCCCGGATGGCGCGGGGAGTGAACCCGCGCTGCACGATCTGCCGGACCCGGGTGTGCTCCGGCGGGTCCATGTTCAGCAGGATCAACCGCTGTGCGTCGATGGCGTCGCGTTCGATGTGCTCGTTGAAGCGGATGATCGCCGTGTTGAGGGACGACGAGAACAACTCCGGGTGCGTGGAGACGTACTTGACGTCGGAGTGCCGGGTGACCGCCCAGTAGCCGTCGTCCTGGAAGCCGGCGAGACCGGTCGGCTGCGCCACCCAGCAGACCGGTTCGGCCCGGCGCAGCTCGGCGAACTCCGGCAGGGGGACGCGCTGGTGCAGCAGGTCGGGATCGGTGAAGTCGAACCCGTCGGGCAGCGCGGGACAGGGCATGGGCGGCTCCCACCACTCGTACCGGCTCTGAGGCCTGACGGCCCATCAGCTGTGCGGAGTTGCGGTGACGGTAGTAACGGGTTCTACAAGTAGCAAGAGGCACGGGCCCGCCAATTGCCCGCATGACTATTGCGGTCACCGAGCGGCCCTCAGCACACTACTCACAGAACTAGAACGCGTACTAGTTCCGCTGAGCCTCCCGGAGAGGACCCGCACCCATGGCTGCCGAACCCGTGATCGTCGAAGCCGTACGCACCCCCATCGGCAAGCGCGGCGGCGCGCTCGCCCATCTGCACCCCGCCTACCTCCTGGGCGAGACCTATCGCGAACTCCTCGGCCGCACCGGCATCCCCGCCGACTGCGTCGAGCAGATCGTCGGCGGCACGGTCACCCACGCCGGCGAGCAGTCCATGAACCCCGCGCGCACGGCCTGGCTGACCATGGGCCTGCCCTACGAGACGGCCGCGACGACCGTCGACGCGCAGTGCGGGTCCTCGCAGCAGGCCTCGCACATGGTGGCCAACATGGTCGCGGCGGGCGTGATCGACGTCGGCATCTCCTGCGGGGTGGAGTCGATGTCGCGGGTGCCGCTGGGGTCGGGCTCGAAGCACGGGCCGGGCAAGCCGTTCCCCGACGAGTGGAACGTGGACCTGCCCAACCAGTTCGAGGCGGCCGAGCGCATCGCCCGGCACCGGGGCCTGACCCGCAAGGACGTCGACGCGCTGGGTCTCGCCTCGCAGGAACGGGCCGCCCACGCCTGGGCGGAGGAGCGCTTCAAACGAGAGACGTTCGCGGTCCAGGTCCCCACGACCGAGGAAGAGCAGCATGCCGGCCAGGGCATGTGGCGCCTGGTCGACAAGGACGAGGGGCTGCGCGACACGACGGCGGAGGCGCTCGCCGCGCTGAAGCCGATCATGCCGACGGCGGTGCACACGGCCGGGAACTCGTCGCAGATCTCCGACGGGGCGGCGGCGGTCATGTGGGCGTCGAAACGGATGACGCGGGCGCTGAAGCTGCGCCCCCGGGCCCGGATCGTGGCCCAGGCCCTCGTGGGATCCGACCCCCACTTCCACCTCGACGGTCCGATCGACGCGACCAAGGCGGTCCTGGGCAAGGCCGGGATGTCGTTGCGGGACATCGACCTCGTGGAGATCAACGAGGCGTTCGCGTCGGTGGTGCTGAGCTGGGCGCGGGTCTTCGACCAGGACCTGTCGAAGGTGAACGTCAACGGCGGCGCGATCGCGCTCGGGCACCCGGTGGGAGCGACCGGGGCCCGGCTCATCACGACGGCGCTTCACGAACTGGAGCGCGCGGACAAGGAGTTCGCGCTGATCACCATGTGTGCGGGGGGCGGCTTGGCCACCGGCACGATCATTCAGCGGTTGTAGACGTCCAGTTGATGAAAGTGGTGAAGGCGGCGGGATCGAGGGTGAGGATCGGTCCCGCCGGGGTCTTGGAGTCGCGTACAGCGATGGCGGCAGAGGCTTCGGCGACCTCTACACAATCACCGCCCTGGTCACCGCTGTAGCTGGACTTACGCCACAGGATCCCCACCTTGCTGGCCATAGCGTTCCTCCATTACGCGCCGGATCAACTCCGCCGAGTCCTTGAGGGAAAGCGCGGCGGCACGAAGATGATCGTAACGGAGCGAGCAGTCCTTGACGGTGTCCGGGTTTGCGGTCGGATGCCCGCTGCCATACCCCTCGGTATAGACAATGTCCGGGTCGCGTTCGAATCGGTAGAGGTTGAATGCGCCTTGGAGCCCGACGTGCGCTCCGACCGAAAACGGGAGCACCTGGATGTTGACCCTGGGGTTGTGCTCGAAGGCCAACAGGTGGGCGAGTTGGTTCCGCATGGTCTCTGCACCGCCGATTTCCTGGTGCAGCGCCCCCTCGCTGATGACCATCCACAAGACCGGCGGCACCTCCTTGTCGAAGATGCGCTGACGGGCCAGACGTACGGCGGTGCGGTCGTCCAGATCCGCCTGATCCAGCACACCGAGGACGGAACGGGCGTAGGACTGCGCCTGGAGGAGACCGTGTACCACGTGGGTCTGAAACGTGCAGATCTCCAGCGCCCTCGCCTCCAGCTCCGCCACCTGCTGGAACCACGCCGGAAGCCGACTCCGCAGCACCAACTCGACGAGCCGGGAGAACATGCCGTCCGTGCCCAGGGCCGCATCCGCCCGTTCACTGAACTCCGGCGTCGGAAGCTTCCTGGCCGTCTCGATCTGGCCCACCAAGGAGCCGGTGTAGTTGAGGATGTCCCCCAACTGCCGCTGCGTCAGCCCGGCGGCCTCCCTGTGCCGCCGCAGCTCGAAGCCGTAGTAGTCGAGCGGCGACGCGCCCGGGTCAAGGGCGTTGATGTGGGTCACGGCAGAAGCCCCTCTCACGCAACTCGGTCCACAACGGAACCGGTTGTATCCGCTCCGTAGCCGAGGGTAGTCACCGCACGTCAGCCTCGTCCCGTGAACGAATACATTCCCGCCCCAGTACGCGATGCGCCTCACCGTCGGTGAACACGCCCCCCGCCACATCCGCCGTATCGTCCGCTCGTTCCTCGGCGAGTGGCACATGCCCGAGCTGTCGGACGCCGTCGAGCTGGGCGTGACCGAGCTGCTCGCCAACGTCGTACGGCACGTCCCGGACCGCCGCTGCGCGCTGCTGTTGCTGCGGCAGCGCACGGGCGTACGGGTGGAGGTCACGGACGGCAGCGACGAACTGCCGCGTCTGCCGGACACGTTGGACGCGGAGTCCGAGAACGGCCGGGGCCTGCTCCTGCTGGACGCGGTGGCCGACAAGTGGGGCGTGTCGCTGTGGTCCGGGGGCGGGAAGACCGTGTGGTTCGAATGCGGGGCCGACGCCGTCACTCTAGAGTGAAGGACCTTCAGAACGCGGGGGACGGATGCGATGGCGCGGATTGTCGGCGTGCACGGGGTGGGCAAGCAGCGGCTGGGGAGCAACACGCTGCTGAAGGACTGGGAACCAGCGCTTGCCGACGGCCTCGACCGGGCGGGCGGTCCTCGACTGGCCTCCGGCGACCTGCATATGGCGTTCTACGGGGACCTGTTCCGGCCCCCCGGGCGCACCCTGGCCGTCGGCGACCCGATGTTCACGGCGGACGACGTGGACGAGGCGGAGACCGAGCTGCTGATGGAGTGGTGGGCGGAGTGCGCCCGGGTCGACCCGGCCGTGCCGCCGCCCGGCGGGGACACCCTGGCCCGCTCCCCCCGGGCGGCGCAGACCGCGCTCAGGGTCCTCCAGCACTCGCGGTTCTTCGGGGGCCTCTCCTTGCGGGCCCTCGTCTTCGACCTGAAGCAGGTCCGCCGCTATCTGATGGACGACGACCTGCGCGTGGCGGCCAGGAAGCAGGTCGAGGAGGCGATCGGACCCGACACGCGGGTCGTGGTCGCGCACTCACTGGGGTCGGTCGTCGCGTTCGAGGCCCTGTGCGCGCGGCCCGGGCACGGCGTGCGGGCGCTGGTGACCCTGGGATCGCCGCTGGGCATGCGGATGGTGGTCGACCGGCTGCGGCCCGGGCCGGAGACCTGGCCCGGTACGACGTCGTGGACGAACGTCATCGACGAGGGCGATGTCGTGGCCGCGGTGAAGGACCTGTCCCTGTTCTTCGGGACGGGCGTCGTAGGCAAGGTCGTCCACAACGGCTCGCACGCGCACGACGCCACCCTTTACCTCACGGCGAAGGAGACGGGCGAGGCGGTGGCGGAGGGTCTGGCATGAGCGGGACCGGGCCGCGGCGCTATCTCATCGCGACCGCGGTCAGCCACTACCCCAATGCCCCCTCCGAGCTGGAGTGGGACCGGCCGGGCCTGGTGGAGGCCCGCCGCCGGATCGTCGAGCTGTTCACGGAGGAGCTGGGCTACGCGCATGTGTCCGATCTCGGCCTGAACCCGACCAAAAATCAACTGACGCGCGAGTTGCGCGAGTTCTGCCGGTCGCCGGAGCGCCGCGCGGACGATGTCGTCGCCGTGTACATCGCGGGGCACGGGGAGGTCCTCGACAACGGCGACTACGTGCTGCTGACCGCCGACACCGAGCCGGACGACCTGTACGACGCGCTGCTGCCCAGCACCCTGGCGCGCAAGATCCTCGCCGGGACGAAGGTGCGCCGGCTGCTGCTGATGCTGGACACCTGCTTCTCCGGCCAGGCCGGCAACGAACTGCTGTCCGCGATGGCCAGGTTGAAGAACGACTGGCGTGAGGACGAGGCCGGTCTTGCGGTGATCACCTCGGCGCAGCCGAGGGAACTCGCGCAGACCGGCGCGTTCCCGGAGCTGCTCACGGAGGCGGTGACCAGCTTCGCCACGGCGGGCTACACACCGCCCCTGCTGGCGCTGGACGCGGTCGTGAGCGCCACCCGCACCAACCCCAAGCGCCCCGACTTCCAGCACATCGGCCTGGAGATCATCGGCCTGACCGGGGAGATCCCGCCGTTCCTGCCGAACGCCAAACACAGCAACCGCCTCTCCCACACCGACCTGGCCCTGCAACAGGCGGCCGAGTGGGACGAGCAGGACAAGCGCCGGGACGTGGAGTTCCGGACGCGGCTGCTGCGCCGGGCGATGGGCCACAGCGACCCCAGCCGGGTGGGCTGGTGGTTCTCGGGCCGCCACCAGGCCCTGCACGACATCACCGCGTGGCTCGCGGCCCCGGCGGCCGAGGCGCGCCCGGCCCTGGTGGTCACCGGTGCCCCCGGCTCCGGCAAGACCGCCGTCCTGGGGCTGCTGGCGGCGGTGAGTGATCCCGAGTACCGGCGCACGGTACCGCTGGCGTCGATCGGCGTACGCGCCGGTCACCTGCCGCGTCCGAAGGCGATCGGCACGGCGGTGTACGCGCAGAGCCTCACCGACCAGCAGATCATCCGGGCCGTCGCGGCGGCGCTGCGCCTGCCGCAGGTGGAGGCGGTGGCGGACCTCCTCAACCACCTCGGCGCCCGCCCAGTCCCCGACCGCCCGCACGTCGTCCTCATCGACGGCCTGGACGAGGCGGCGACCCCGACGACCTTGTGCAGTCAGGTACTCCGCCCCCTGATGGAACTGGCCGCCCCGCACCTGCGCCTGTTGCTGGGCACCCGCCCGCACCTGTTCGGCGCGCTCGGCCTCAGCGCGGACGGCCACATCGACCTCGACTCGCCGCGGTACGCCGACCCGGAAGCCGTGCTCGTCTACACGGTCCGCAACCTCCTGGACGCCCACCGCGACTCCCCGTACGTCGACTGCCCCCACGACATCCGTCTGAAGGTGGCGCACGCGGTCGCCGCCGCGGCGGGCACCTGCTTCCTGGTCGCCCGCATCACGGCGGGCACCCTCGCCGCGACCCCGGACCTGCCCGACCCCTGCGATCCGGCCTGGCGCCGCTCCCTGCCCAGCGCGGCGGCCGACGCCATGCACCGCGACCTCCACCAGCGCTTCGGCGCCGACGCGGCCCGCATCCTCGCACTGTTGCGCCCCCTGGCCTACGCGGAGGGCCAGGGCCTGCCCTGGGAGGACATCTGGGCCCCCCTCTCCTCGGAACTCGCCGGCCGCCCGTACACCAACGACGACCTCCACCAACTCCGGCGCGACGCCGGGGCGTACGTGGTGGAAGCGGTGGAGGACGGCCGCTCGGTGTACCGGCTGTACCACGAGTCGATGGCCGAGTATCTGCGGCAGGGGCAGGACGCGCCGCGGGTGCAGCGGGCGTTCACGGAGGTGCTGCGGCGTTCGGTGGGGTATGCCGTCGACGGCCTGCCCGACTGGGCGCGGGCACACCCGTACACGCTCCGGCACCTGGCGACCCACGCGGCCGACGCCGGTCTGCTGGACACCCTGCTGTCCGACATCGAGTTCCTGGTCCACGCCGACTACGACACGCTCATGCCGTGTCTGCTGGAGGCCGAGAGCGACGAGGCCCAGCTGAACACGGCGGTGTTCCGGTCGTGCCTGCATGTGTTGCGGCATCTCGACGCGGCGGCCCGGCGGCAGGTGCTCGCGGTGGAGGCGGCCCGGTTCAACGTGCCGCATCTGGTCGAGGCGCTCAACGGCAAGGCGGACCGGCGGGCGTGGACGCCGGTGGCGGCTTCCGGAGGGCAGGTGTCGAGCAACCTGCGCAACGCTCTGACCGGGCACACGGGGCTGGTGAAGGGGCTCGCGTGCACGGAGGTGAACGGGCGGCCGATCGCCGTGACAGGGTCGCAGGACCTGACGGTGCGAATGTGGGATCTGATCACGGGTGACCCCGTGGGCACTCCCATGACCGGGCACACCGCGGAGATCGAGGCGGTGGCCTGCACCGAGGTGAACGGCCGTCCGGTCGCCGTGAGCGTCTCCCGCGACCAGACGGTACGGGTGTGGGACTTGGAGGCCGGGCGGGCCGCCGGGGAGCCGATGCGTGGCCACTCGGACGCGATCCACGCGGTCACGTGCTCGCGTCTGGACGGCAGCCCGGTCGCCGTCACCGGCAGTTGGGACGGGACGGCACGGGTATGGGACCTGACCACCCGTCAGGCCGTGGGCCGGCCGGTCAACGGCACCGGGATGGTGAACGCGCTGGCGTGTGGCGTGCTGAACGGCCGTCCGGTCGTCGCCACCGGATCGACGGACTCGCTGCGCCTGTGGGATCTGACCACCCGTCGACGCGTGGCGAGGCTGGACCGCAGGTGGGACTCGGACTGGTACAACGCGGTGGTCTTCGAGGAGCTGGACGGCCGCACGGTCGTCGTGACGGCCGACCGCCGGGGGCGGGTGCGGGTCTGGGATCCCCAAAGGCGCCGGGTCATGGCCGAGTTCACCGGCCACGAGGGCTGGGCGTCCTCGGTGGCGTGTGCGGTGATGGACGGGAGGCGGGTGGCCGTCGCGGGCTACGAGCACGGGACCGCACAGATCTGGGACCTCGAGGACGGTCACCCAGTCGGACCGCCCATCGGCGGTCACGCCTTCCCGCTGCTGAACGTGGCCTGGGCCGAGTTGGCCGGACAGCCGGTCGTCATCACCAGCGCCTACGACACCCTCAGGATCTGGGATCCCTCACAACGGGGGTTCGGCAGTCCGGTCGTCGGGCACACCCAGCGCGTTCTCGCCGTCGACCAGGCGGTGCTGGACGGCCGTCCGGTCATCGTCACCGGCTCTCAGGACAGCACCCTGCGCAGCTGGTATCTGTCGCCCGACTTCCACAGCACCGAGCCGGTGATGGACCACGAGGGCGAGGTCGCGACCGTGACGTGCAGAGTCGTCAACGGCCGCCAAGTGGCCGTCTCCAGCTCCCGCAGCGCGACGGTGGTCTGGGACATCGCCACGGGCCGGGCGGCGCACCCGCCGTTCGTCAACGAGGAGGACTCCTCCGCGCGCACGAGGTGTGTGGAGCTGAACGGCCGTGAGGTGCTGGTGACCGGGACGATGGAGGGCTCGGTTCGGCTACGGGATCTGGCGACGGGTGAGTCAGCCGAGCGCTACACCGCGGGCAGGACCGGAATCTGGGTGGACTACTGCGTCATTGACGGGCACCTCGTCCTCGCCGCCGCCTCCGTGGACGCGCCACTGCGTGTAAAGGACGTGGCCACTGGCCGCACGCTGGGCGAGACGGCGCACAGTCACCTGTTCAGAGCCCTGACCATCGGATGGCTGAAAGACCGTCACGTGGTGGTGACCGGAACCGAGGCGGGGACCGTGCACCTGTGGGAGCTGCCCGGGTGCCGGCCTCTCGGCGAGCCCCTGACCGGCCACACCAGATCCGTCTGGTCCGTCGGCCTCGCCGAACTCGACGGCCGCCCCGTCGCCCTCACCGGCTCCGCGGACAACACCGTACGGATCTGGGACCTGGAGCACCGCACCACCCTCGCCGTCATCCACCTGCCCGGCCCCTGCAGGGCCGTTTCGCTCAGCGAGGACGGTCTCCTGGTCTGCGCCTTCGGGAACGACATCGCCGTTTTCACCCGCCGATGAGGATCACCTCGGGGTACGGTCCCGCAGATCCGTGGTCCCGCTGCCGACCTCCGTGGCCGCCACCGCCCGCGCCCGCGGCCCCTGGAGGAAGTACGTCACCCCGAAACCCACGGCCACCACCGCCGCTCCCCCCACCGCGTCCAGCACCCAGTGGTTCGCCGTCGCGACGATCGAGGCGAGGGTGAGCAGCGGATGCAGCACGCCCAGCGCCTTCATCCACCACCGTGAGGCCAGGACCGCGATCACGACGCCGCACCACAGTGACCAGCCGAAGTGCAGGGACGGCATGGCCGCGTACTGGTTGGTGAGGGCCGTGAGCGTGCCGTAGTCGGGCTGGCTGAAGT
This sequence comes from Streptomyces luteogriseus, assembly GCF_014205055.1. Classification (NCBI taxonomy): domain Bacteria; kingdom Bacillati; phylum Actinomycetota; class Actinomycetes; order Kitasatosporales; family Streptomycetaceae; genus Streptomyces; species Streptomyces luteogriseus. Next base: position 6,128,451 of record NZ_JACHMS010000001.1, on the reverse strand, counting down.
CCTGGACGCCGTGCACGGTGTCGATATAGCCGAGCCCCGGCATCAGGCGCGGCGGGGCGAGGGGGTAGAGCCAGAAGCCGACGAGGGCGAGCAGCGTGGCGAAGCCCAGGGCGGAGCGGGCCCAGCGGTAGTCGCCGGGGCGGCGCCAGTAGAGGACCGCGAGGACGGCCAGGGGCACCACGAAGTGGAACGACGTGTAGTACTGGTCGAGGAAGTCCCGCAGCCGGTCGATCCCGACGACGGTGTGGTTGGCCCAGCGCTCGATGTCGAGGTGCAGGACGCGCTCGAGGTCGTAGATCTGCCTGCCGTGCTCCTCGGCCTCCGTGCGCCCGGCGGAGTTGCTGCCGCCGCCCGCGGCGAGGCGGACCTGGGTGTAGGCGGCGTAGGTGACGCGCAGGAGGAGCAGTTCCAGGAGGAGATTCGGCCTGGTGAGGGCCCGGCGCAGGAACGGCGGCAGCGGCACGTGCCGGAAGCGGGCCGGGGCGGCGGGCGCGTAGGAGGCCGACTCGGGCGACCGGTAGAAGGGCGAGCCGCGGGGCAGGAACGGCACGGCGGTGGCGGCGGCGAGCGCGGCGAGCAGGACGACGTTGTCCCGCAGCGGGTGGAGGGCGTCCATGTCCGGCAGCAGCATGCCGGCCGGCAGCGTCATGACCAGGACGACGGCGACCGGCCACACATAGCGGTCGCCGGCGCGAGTGCCGGCCCGGCCGACGACCGCGAGCAGCACCCACAGCAGCTGGTGCTGCCAGGCCGTGGGGGAGACGACGATCGCCGCGCAGCCGGTGATCGCGACGGCGAGCAGCAGCTGTCCGTCGTCGAAGTACCGCACGGCCCGGCGCAGGGCCAGGACGGCGACGGCCGCGCCGAGCGTCAGGAAGAGCGCGATCTCCAGGGGACCGTTCAGGCCGAGCCGGAGCAGGGCGCCGTGCAGGGACTGGTTGGCGAGGTCGTCGGCCCGGCCGCCGAGGCCGGCGCCCGCCATGTGGTGGACCCAGTAGCGGTGGGAGTCGTGCGGCATCGCCGCCCAGGCGAGCCCGGTGCCGGCGGCGAAGGTGACGCCGGTGGCGAGCGCGGCGCGTCTGCGGCCGGTGCACCACAGCAGGGGCGCGAACAGCAGCAGCGTCGGCTGGAGCGCCGCCGCGAGGCCGATGAGCAGACCGCTGGTGCGCTGACCGTGGGCGGTGAAGCAGCCGAGCAGGACGAGCAGGACCGGGATGATGCTGGTCTGGCCGAGCGAGAGGGTGCTGCGCACGGGCAGGGACAGCATCAGCAGGCTGACGGCGACCGGCGCGGCCAGCAGTGCCGTGCGGCGGCCGACCGGCTGGGGCAGGGCGCGGGCGGCGATCACACCGAGGGCGACGACGAGCAGCAGCGTGCCGAAGGTCCATCCCCAGCCGAGGGCCTGTTCGGCCGAACGGGTGAGGGGCTTGAGGACGAGCCCGCCGAAGGGCGTGCCGGTGAAGCGGGTGGAGTCGTAGAGCGAGCCGTTCACGTGCAGGACGCCGTTCGGGCCGACCCAGGTCTCCAGGTCCGTCAGCCGCTCACCGCGCGGGGTGGCGAGGACGACGGCCACCTGCCGGGCGGCGAGGACGGCGGCGATCAGCCACAGCCCCGCGCGGGCGACCCGCAGACGTGTGCGGGCCCCGCCGACGGCCGTCGCTCCGAAGCCTTCCGCCGGCCGTCCGCCGCCGTGATCCGCATTCGCCACGCCTCGTCGGCCTCCCACACCAGTCCATCCCGTATGTCCCGAATATGGGTATTTCTCCTGCGAACCCTATGGGGACGGTGTGGCTTCGGGGAAGCAGACGCGGCTTCCGGGAAAGGAGGAGGGGGGCGACATCGACCGCGCACAGACGGCGTGGCGGCCTCTCGCGGAAGCGATAAGGATCACATGAAGATCGACGGTGAACCGCTTTCCGCGGGGCAGAAGCGCCTGCACAGCGCCGATTTGCGTGCAGTATGCAGCCAACTCCGTACCGCCCGTAAGCGGAGCAAATCCGCCTATCGTCGCTTTTCGGCCCGTACGACAGCGCCGCCGCGCGGGACCACGTCCCTGTCCCCCGTCGAAAGGTAGGCGAGCGAGTCTTGTCGACTGCCTCAGTCGTCGCCCCCGCGTCCCTCGTGAAGACCCGCACGGCGAAGGCCCCCGACCCCACGGTCACCGACCCCGCGCTCGTCAAGCGCGCCGTGAAGGCGGCCGCGCTGGGCAACGCGATGGAGTGGTTCGACTTCGGCGTCTACAGCTACATCGCGGTGACGCTGGGCAAGGTCTTCTTCCCCTCGGGCAACCCCACCGCCCAGCTGCTGTCCACGTTCGGCGCCTTCGCCGCGGCCTTCCTGGTCCGCCCCCTCGGCGGCATGGTCTTCGGCCCGCTCGGCGACCGCGTGGGCCGCCAGAAGGTCCTCGCCCTCACCATGATCATGATGGCGGCGGGCACCTTCGCGATCGGTCTGATCCCGTCGTACGCGACGATCGGTGTCGGCGCGCCGATCCTGCTCCTGGTGGCGCGGCTCGTGCAGGGCTTCTCCACCGGCGGCGAGTACGCGGGCGCCTCCACGTTCATCGCCGAGTACGCCCCCGACAAGCGGCGCGGCTTCCTCGGCAGCTGGCTGGAGTTCGGCACGCTGGCCGGCTACATCGGCGGTGCGGGCCTGGTCACGATCATGACCGCCCTGCTCTCCACCGACGACCTGACCTCCTGGGGCTGGCGCATCCCGTTCCTGATCGCGGGCCCGATGGGCATCATCGGCCTCTACCTGCGGATGCGCCTGGAGGAGACCCCGGCGTTCGCGGCCGAGGCCGAGAAGGCCGAGAACAACCGCCCGAAGACGCCGCTGCGCGAGATGGTCACCGGCCAGTGGCGCGCGCTGCTGCTCTGCGTCGGTCTGGTGCTGGTCTTCAACGTCACCGACTACATGCTGCTGTCGTACATGCCGAGCTACCTGACCGGTCAGCTGCACTACGACGAGACGCACGGCCTGCTGGTCGTCCTCGGCGTGATGGCCGTGATGATGATCGTCCAGCCGTTCGCCGGCGCGCTGACCGACCGCGTCGGCCGCCGCCCGGTGATCGCCACCGGCTGCGCGGGTTTCCTGCTGCTGTCCGTCCCGGCCCTGCTGCTGATCCGCGAGGGCAGCCTGCTCGCGGTCGCGCTCGGCATGGGTGCCCTCGGCATGCTGCTGGTCTGCTTCACGGCGTCGATGCCCTCCGCGCTGCCGGCGCTGTTCCCGACGAAGGTCCGCTACGGCTCGCTGTCGATCGGCTTCAACGTCTCGGTGTCCCTGTTCGGCGGCACGACCCCGCTGGTGGTCACGGCCCTGATCGGCGCGACCGGGAACATGATGATGCCCGCGTACTACATGATGGCCGCGGCCGTGGTCGGCGGTTTCGCCGTGTGGCGCATGGCAGAGTCGGCGGGGCGTCCGCTGCCCGGCTCGGCGCCCTCGGTGGCCGGCCGACACGCCGAGTGAAATCCCGCTGACAGCGACCCGCGCACCAACTATCTTCGTCAGCGCCAGTAGTTAGGGATGCTAACTATGCTGACGAAAGGTAGAGGCGCATGAGCGAGTCGCACGTCTGGGACGAGGTCGACGCCTACTTCACCGCCCACCTCGCCCCGGACGACGAAGCCCTGGCGGCCGCCCTGCGGGACAGCGACGCCGCCGGGCTTCCGCACATCAACGTCGCGGGAAACCAGGGCAAGCTCCTGCAGCTCCTCGCCCAGATCCAGGGCGCCCGCCACATCCTGGAGATCGGCACGCTCGGCGGCTACAGCACCATCTGGCTGGGCCGCGCCCTGCCCGCCGACGGACGGCTGGTCTCCTTGGAGTACGACCCGCAGCACGCCGAGGTCGCCGTCCGCAACATCGCCCGCGCCGGCCTGGACAGGCTGGTCGAGGTGCGGGTGGGTCCGGCCCTGGAGTCGCTGCCCAAGCTGGCCGACGAGAATCCGCCCCCGTTCGACCTGGTCTTCATCGACGCCGACAAGGCCAACAACCCGCACTACGTGGAGTGGGCCATCAGGCTCACCAGCACGGGCAGCCTGATCGTCCTCGACAACGTCGTACGGGGCGGCCGGGTCGTCGACGCGGACAGCACCGCCCCGGACGTGACGGGCACCCGCACCGCGATCGAGCTGATCGCCGCCCACCCGAGGCTGAGCGGCACCGCGATCCAGACGGTCGGCATGAAGGGCTACGACGGGTTCGCCCTGGCGCGCGTGCTGGCGTGAGGCGCCGCCGCCCGGGGTGCCGGGCGCGCCGTCACACCTCGTGATAGAAGCCCACGTTGACGCTGCGCGGGGCGGTGCGGTCCTGGATGATGATCTCGCCGCTGCCGCCCCTGGGCAGCGGGACGGTGCCGCCGTAGGCGAGGGGCTGGATGTACTCCCCCATGATCAGCCGCACTTCGGAGGACGGGTCGGGCTGGGAGCCGCGCAGCCAGGTGAGCTGCCAGGTCCCCTCCGGCCCGCACAGGAACTCCAGGTGGACGCGGGAGACGAACAGCCAGTCGTCCGGCGTGCTCAGCCGGCACACGGACTTGTCGCGGCCCACCCGCAGCACCGCGCCCGGCTCGCTCGGCGCGTCGGCCATGAGCATGCCGGCCGTGGCTCCGGCCTCCGCCTCCGCGACGGTGGCCATGGTGAGTTCGAGCACGTGCGCTCCTTGTCCGAGACGTCCTGGGTGGGACTGCAAGCCCGCCGAATGATAGAACGCCTGGCTGCGCGGTGTCCGGCACAATGGCCTCATGACCGAGCGGAAGCCACCAGGCGTCGACTTCGAGTCCTGGGTCGACAAGCAGATCCGTGACGCGGAAACGCGCGGGGAGTTCGAACGACTGCCGGGGGTGGGCGAACCGCTCCCCCCTGAGATCGAGAGCACCTACGACGAACTGTGGTGGGTCAAGCGGAAGATGGCCCGCGAGGGCTTCTCCGTCCTCCCGCCGGCGCTGGCCCTGCGCAAGGAGGCGGAGGACGCGCTGGAGGCCGCGCTCGCGGCCCCCTCGGAGCGGATCGTCCGGAAGATCATCGGCGAGATCAACGACAAGATCCGCGAGATGATGTTCAAGCCGCCGCCCGGCCCCCCGCTGGGAAAGAAGCCGTACGACGTCGAGGACGTCGTACGGCAGTGGCGGGAGCGCCGGGCGGATCACTGACCGGGGATTCACCCCGGCTCACACGTGCAGCAGCCGTTCGGCCAGCTCGCGGTAGTCCTTCAGGGCCAGCCGGAGCTGCTCGGTGTCGGCCGACGACACGGACCTGCCCTCGCCGCCCTCGACGGACTGCCAGGAGTGGCGCAGGGTGCGACGGCGCTGTGTCACGGCCTCGGTGAAGCGGGCCGCGATCTCCTCCAGCACGTGGTCGGCCTCCTCGACGGCGGCCCGGGGCCCGTCGACGAACCCGGCGACGGCGTGCTGCAGCTGCGAGCCGAACTTGTCGGAGTCGTCGTGGTCGAGGAGATGGGCCCGGTTCTTGGCGGAGCCGACCTTGTCGGGGCCGGTGCCGTGATCGCCGCGGGGTGCTTCGGCGCCGAGCCGGTCGGTGGCGTGCCGGTCGGTGGCGTCCGGACCGTGCCGGTCGGTGCCGTGCCGGTCCGTGCCGGGCAGGTCCGTGCCGTGCCGGTCGGCAGCGGGTACGTCCGTGCCGTGTGCCGCGGCGCGGTCCGCGTCGGTGCCGTGCGTGGCGCCGCGTTCGGTCTCGATGCCGCGCGTGGCGCCGCGGTCCGTGTCCAGGTCCCGGGCCGTGTCGTGGCCCGGGCCCGGTGCGGTGGTGCGGTGGCCGGTGCCCAGGGCGCTCTCGCCGCGGGCGTCCGGCGCGGCCGGCGTGTGGTCGCCGGGCGGTCGGGTCATGTCGGTCATTGCCTCAACTCTCCTTCGCCTGACGTCGGTTCATCGCCCACGGCATGTGGCCGCCGCGGGACGGGGCCTTGCGGCCGCCGTTCAGAGCGGCGCGCTCGCGGCCGCTGTCGTGCCGTCCGCCGGTGTGGCCGTCGCCGTCGTGGCGGGCCGGCTTCACCAGCTCCTCGAACAGGGCGCGGGCCGCCACAAAGGCCTCACGCATGTCTTCCGTACCCTGGCCGCCGTCACGGGCGTCCTCCGCGCGCAGGTGCGCCGCGCGGTGCACGCGCCGGTAGCCGTCCACGTGGTGGGCGTGGTGCACGGACAGCGCGGCAAGCTGTTCCTCGTACTGCCCGCCGTCCGGGAAGCCCCGGGCACCGGCGACCTCGGCGAGCAGCCGGTCCGCCTCGGCGACGGCCTCGCGCGGCGAGTCGACGAACCGCTCCTGGGCGGCCGTCCAGCGCGCCTCGTACTGCTCGCGCCGCGCCGGCTCCAGCGGCCGCTCGCGCAGCTCGCCGTGGCGCTGCACGCGCTCGGCCAGTTCGCGCTCGGCCGCTGTGGCGTCACCGTCGTGCCGGGCGACGGCACGGTCGTACTCGGGTCCGAAGCGCCGCTTCAGGCTCGGGCCGCGCCGAGGCCCGCGGGCGCGCAGGGTCATGACGGCCGCGATGATGACGACCGCCGCTATCACGATCAGAGCAATGATCAGGCCAGTGGACATGAATGCCTTCCGGGTTCTCGGCCCAACCGGCTCTCCTCGCGAGCCGGTTCGCCCGTCGGGTGTCCCCAAAGCCCGCCCCCAAACGGCGCCCGGGCGCAACCGGGGCGCGAACAGGTGGCCGGGACTATTCGCTTGCGTGTCCGGTGGGGCGCCTGAGGAGAATGCGGTTCATGACCTGGACCGTGACTCCGGAGCCGTACGACTCCCCCGTGGCCGCCGCTCTGTGGCGTGCGTACTACACCGAGGTCAGCGACCGCTGGTACCTGCTGCACGAGGGGCGCCGGACCGACCCCGCGGAGCTGGAGCGGGAGATCGCCGCCCAGCCTGGTACCGACCTCGCCCCGCCGGACGGCCTGCTGCTCGTTGCCCGGTACGGCGGTGAGCCGGCCGGCAGCGCGGGCGTACGGCTGGTGGACGGCACGACCGCCGAGCTCAAGCGGGTGTTCCTGCGCGAGCCGATGCGCGGCAGGGGCGGCGCCCCGCTGCTGGTCGGGGCCGCAGAGAAGGCCGCCCGCGCGCTGGGCGCAACCCGGATGATCCTCGACACCCGCAGCGATCTCGTCGAGGCCCGCGGCCTCTACTCCCGCCTCGGCTACACCGAGACCGGGCCGCACAACGACGACCCGTACGCGGAACACTGGTTCAGCAAGGTGCTGGCCTGAACTCAGGCCCTCTCCCGCGTGGAGCGCACGCTGTACGGCCGCTCGCGCCGCGATCCGCACAGTTCAGCGGTCAACTCCCGCACGAGCCGCTGCAGATCGGTCGGCCGGTCCGGCCCCCACCAGTCGCCGAGCAGCTCGGCGAGGGACTCCTCACGGGCCTCGGCCAGCCGGTCGGCGACCCCACGCCCCTGGTGGGTCAGGACCATGTCGACGCCCCGGCGCACGGCGAGACGGCGCTCTTCGGCCTGCCGGGCTGCCTCCATGACCACGGTCAGCGGGATGGACATCGCGTCGGCGAGCACGCCCGGTTCCACGGAGCCGTGGCGCCGCATCCGCAGCAGCAGCCAGCTCGTGGCGGGCATCAGGTCGTAGCCCGCCCGGGCGGTGATCTTCCGGTAGATCTCGCGCCGCCCCGCGCGGGTGCCGAGCACCGACAGCGCCCGGCACACCTCGTCGTACGAGGACCGCTCGACGGGGTTGCTGGCGAGGGTCTCGGTGACGTCGGGCGCGGTGACCGAGCCGCGCAGCCGGTCCTCCTTGAGGAACCAGGCCAGGACGAAGCCGGCGAGCGCGACGGGGGCGGCGTACAGGAAGACGTCCGTGATGGAGACGGCGTAGGCGTGCAGGGCGGGTGGGCGCAGGCCGGACGGCAGGGCGGCGATGCCGCGCGGGTCGGCCTCCAGGGTGTCCACGGAGATGCCGGGCGGGAGCCGGACGCCCCGGAAGGCGTCCGTGAGCTGGTCTCCGAGCCGCCCCGCGAAGACCGTGCCGAAGACGGCGACGCCGAACGAGGCGCCGATGGACCGGAAGAAGGTCGCGCCGGAGGTGGCCACGCCCAGGTCCTCGTAGGGGACGGCGTTCTGCACGATGAGCACGAGGACCTGCATCACCAGGCCGAGTCCGAGGCCGAAGACGAAGAAGAAGCCGCTCAGCTCGGCGGTGGAGCTGTGCTCGTCGAGCTGGTGGAGCAGGAGCAGCCCGAGCGTGGTGATGCCGGTGCCGGCGATCGGGAACACCTTCCAGCGGCCGGTGCGGCTGACGATCTGCCCGGAGGCGGTCGAGGCCAGCAGCAGGCCCAGCACCATCGGCAGCATGTGCACCCCGGACATGGTCGGGCTGATGCCCTGCACGACCTGGAGGAAGGTCGGCAGGTACGTCATGGCGCCGAACATGGCGAACCCGACGACGAAGCTGATCAGGGCGGCGAGCGTGAAGGTGCGTACGCGGAACAGCTTGAGCGGCAGCACGGGTTCGGCGGCCCGCCGCTCGACGGCGACGAAGGCGACGGCGAGGACGACGCCCAGGACCGCGAGACCGACGATCTGCCAGGACCCCCACGCCCAGGTCGTCCCGCCGAGCGAGGCGACCAGCACCAGGCAGGTGGCGACGGCGGCGATGAGGAAGGTGCCGAGGTAGTCGATGACGTGCCGTTGCGCCGTTCGCGGGATGTGCAGCACTGCGGCGATCACGGCGAGCGCGACGACGCCGACGGGCAGGTTGACGTAGAACACCCAGCGCCAGCTCAGGTGCTGGGTGAACAGCCCTCCGAGCAGCGGCCCGAGCACACTGGTCGCGCCGAACACGGCACCGAACAGGCCCTGGTAGCGGCCGCGTTCGCGAGGCGGCACGAGATCTCCGACGATGGCCATCGACAGCACGATCAGCCCGCCGCCGCCGAGCCCCTGAAGGGCCCGGAAGGCGATCAGCTGCGCCATGTCCTGCGCGGCGCCGCACAGCGCGGACCCGATCAGGAAGATCACGATCGCCGTCTGGAAGAGCCTCTTGCGTCCGTACTGGTCGCCGAGCTTGCCCCACAGCGGGGTGGCGGCGGTCGCGGCCAGCAGATACGCGGTGACCACCCAGGACAGGTGGTCCAGGCCGCCGAGATCGCTGACGATCGTGGGCAGCGCGGTCGACACGATGGTCTGGTCGAGGGCGGCCAGCAGCATGCCGAGGAGCAGGGCGCCGATGGAGACCAGGACGTTCCCGGGCACCTGCTCCTGCGGGGCCGCGCCCGGGGGCGTCAGCGTGGTGGCGTTCGCGTCCCCGGCCATACGACCTCCCGAGTCTCCTGTGACATTTTCCATCGTGACCGCTGTGACCGGTTATGGCCCGCCGGGCCCTTTTGGAAGCTGCGCTTCCGGGGGCTCCTCGACCGCGCTGTGGAGAAGATCTGGATAATCTCTGGAGTTCGCGAGGGGAGGGAGGAACGCGTGGAACCGCCCAACGGCCACCCGTGCCCGGAGTGCGGCGCGCCCAGACAGCGGGACAACACCCCCGCCTGCGCCTGCACGCACCGCGCCGCCGAGGCCCTCCGTGACGCCCGCACGGCCCAGGCGGCGGCAGCGGAGGACTTCGACCCGCTGCGGATCCGCCCGTACGTGGAGATCGACGCCGGGGCCTCCGGCGGGCCGGACGCGGACACGGCACGCACCGCCGACGAGGGACAGCGGACCCCACCGGCCGGGGCGCCGACGCCACCGCGCCCGGGGGGACCCACGGGGGCGTCACCCCAAGGCACACCGGGCCCGGCCGCGACGGTCCACAGCACCGCACTCCCGCACGCAGACACCCCCAGGCCGCCCGGAAACAGCTCCGCACCGACTCCGCGGGCCCAGGGCTCAGCTTCGGCGACCGGAGGCGCACCAGGCCCGGCCACGGCGGACAACCGCACCGCACCCCCGCACGGAACCGCCCCCAGGACGCCCGGAAACGGCTCCGCACCGACACCGCGGACCCAGGACCGAACGGCCGAGGACGCACGGGGCCCGGCCCTCGCGGCGGACACCGAAACCACCCTCCCGCACGCCGGGGCCTCCCGCCCCGGCAGTGCCGCCCGGCCGCCCTCCCCCGCCGACGCCACCATGCCCCTGTGCCCCGTGGCCCCGGACGCGACCGCCGTTCTGCCGGCCGCCGCCCCCGTCACCGCGGCGCTTCCGACGCCCCTGGCTCCCGCCGCGACCGAGCCGAGCGTCACCGATCTGCGCATGTTCGACGGCACGAGGGGGGCGGATCGCGCCGCGCCGGAAGGCGGCGGGCCCGGCAGACGCCGGCCGCGCCGGCGCAGCACCCTCCTGATCGCCGCCGCCGGCGCCTGTGTCGCCGTCGTCGCCGCGGCCGGGTACGCGAGCGGACTGTTCTCCTACGAGAGTCCGTCCCGGGACACCGCCCTGCCGGACGACATCCGCGCGAGCGTGCCGGACGCCCCGTCCAGCAGCGCGGCGTCCACGCCCCCGCAGGGCGGCGGTGCGGCCGCTCCCCCGGCACCGGCCGCACCGCCGCCGTCGCCGTCCCGCAGCGGGAGCCCGTCTGCTTCACCGTCTCCGTCCGCGCCGAGCGCCTCGGCGAGCCCGTCGCGGTCGCCCTCCCCGTCGGCCTCACAGCCGTCCGCCTCGGCGACCGGTCCCGAGCAGGCGCCCCCGGACAGCGGCCGCCAGAAGGGCGGCCCGACCGTCCTGCGCCTCGGCGACCGCGGCCCGGAGGTCACCGAACTCCAGCTCCGTCTGCGGCAGTTGCACCTCTACGACGACGACACCGACGGCAGTTTCGACGACCGGCTGGCCGACGCGGTCCGTACCTACCAGTGGTCGCGCGGCATCCAGGTCGACGACCTCGGCGTCTACGACCGGGCGACCCGGGAGAAGCTGGAGTCGGAAACCCGCGAGCCATGACCGGTCCGGGCCCCCTACCGTGATGGCGTGACCACTCAGGTGATCGTCCTCAACGGCGGTTCGAGCTCGGGCAAGTCCGGGATCGTCCGGTGCCTGCAACAGGTCCTGCCCGATCCGTGGCTGGCCTTCGGGGTCGACTCGTTCGTCGACGCGCTGCCCGCGAGGCTGCGGGGCTCGGACGGCGGGATCACCTTCGCGGCGGACGGCGGCGTGAGCGTGGGCGCGGAGTTCCGGGCCCTGGACGCGGCCTGGACCGAGGGCATCGCCGCCATGGCCCGTGCGGGCGCCGGGATCATCGTCGACGACGTCTTCCTCGGCGGCCCGGCGTCCCGGCAGCGGTGGGAGAAGGTCCTGGCCGGCCTCACCGTGCTGTGGGTGGGCGTCCGGTGCGACAGCGCGGTCGTCGCGGGGCGCGAGATCGCCCGGGGAGACCGGGTCGGGGGCATGGCCGCGTCACAGGCCCGGGTCGTGCACGAGGGCATGAGCTACGACGTCGAGGTGGACACGACGCACACCGAGTCCCTGGAGTGCGCGCGCGTCATCGCCGCCCACGTGACGGGCTGCCGGTAGGGCGTCCACCCCACGTCGTCGGCGGGACCGCCGCGGTGTCCGGCGAGGGCAGCACGGGCCGGTGGGAGGTATCGGTGTCTGCCGCGTCGGAGCATGAGGCTGCTTGACTCTCCCACGAAGGGAGAGTCGAAGGTGGAGCACATGCGCAGCGACGATGCGTCGCGGCCCACGTGGAGCATCGGGGCCGTGGCACGGCAGACCGGGTTGCCGGTGAAAGTGGTCAGGCACTGGTCGGATGTGGGCGTCGTGACACCGGTCGGCCGGACGGCCGGCGGCTACCGCCGCTACGACACAGCCGGCGTGGCCCGGCTGCACCTGGCCCGCACTCTGCGGGACCTGGGGTTGGGGCTCGGTGAGATCCGGGCCGCCCTGGATCACCAGGACGGGCTCGCCGAGGTGGCGGCCGCGCACGTCGATGCACTGGAAGCCCAGATCCGCCGCCTGCGGACTCATCAGGCGGTCCTGCGCACCGTCACCCATCGCACCACCCATGAAGGACTCGACCTGATGACCCGTAATGCCCGCATGTCTCCCGACGAACGCCGCAAGCTGGTTCACGACTTCCTCACCGACACGCTCGACGATCTGGATGTGCCCCACTTCCGCGAGGGGCTCCTCGCGGCCGGCTCCGGCCTTCCGGAAGATCCCACCGATGAGCAGGTCGCGGCGTGGCTCGAACTGGGCGAGCTGGTCGCCGACGGGGAACTGCGTCCCGCCATGCGGCGCCTCGCGGAGTACGCCGCCCGTCATGGGCGGGGAGGGCAGGACTCCTCCGTGGCGGAGGAGATGCGCACACTCACCGACGCCTGGACCGCACGCGTCCGCACCGCCATGCGGGCCGGCACCGCAGCCGACTCCCCGGCTGCCGACGAGGTCGTCGCCGACATCGTCGCCGCGTGGCTGCCCAGCCGCGCGAACATCGACCCCGCCGTGACCACCGACGGCGCCGAGGCACGCGAACGCTTGAACGAGCAGCTCACCGCAGCGGCCGAGCCCGCCGTCGAGCGCTTCTGGCAACTGCTGTGCGTCCTCGGCGGCCGTCCCGCACCCGCCGGGATCGCCGAGGAAGGGCAATGGCTGACCACCGCGCTGCGCGCCAACCCCGCACCCGGCGCGCACGACGCCCGGCTCGAAGCCCTCTACGCGGATGACACCGACCCCTGGCCGGGCGGTGTCCTGGACGCTTTCACACGGGTCCAGGACACTGTCGGCGCACTCGTGCGCGCGACGGCGCCGGACCGGTTCGACCTGCCGACTCCCTGCGAGGACTGGACCGTACGGGATCTGCTCGACCATCTGGTGTGGGAGAACATCATCTGGGGCGGCCTGGCTCACGGCACGCCCCCCACCGACGGCCACACCGAGAACCACCTCGGGGACGACCACGTCGCCGCCTTCGAGGCCGCCGCCTCCCGGGCTCGCGAGGCCTTCCGGCAGCCGGGCATGCTGGAGCGCCCCTTCGGCCCCGCCCCCGGCCGTCGCGTGGTCGAGCAACTGCTCGTGGAGCTGCTCGTGCACGGCTGGGACCTCGCGACCGCGCTCGGTCACGACCGGGACCTGGAGCCCGACATCGCGCGCGCCGCCCTGCCCGTCGTCCGGGAGATCTACGGCGGCCTCCCCCGCACCGCCGGCGGATCCATCGCCTCAGCGCAGCCCGCTCCCGAGCATGCGCCGGCTCTTGATCACGTGGCCGCGTTCCTCGGCCGCCGCACCTCGGACTGAGCGGCCGGTCACCCGATGTGCAGCCGAATCGTCCCGTCCGCACCGGCTTCCACACGCACCGTCGTCAGGTCCTCCACCACCACGTCCGGCTCGTGGAAGGCGGCCCGCGGCCCGATGCCGACCACCGTCATCCCGGCGGCGCGCCCCGCCGCTATCCCGGCTCCGGAGTCCTCGAACACCACACAGTCCGCGGGGGCGATCCCCAGCTCGGCGGCGCCCTTCAGGAAGCCCTCGGGGTCGGGCTTGCTCGCCCCGACGGACTCCGCCGTCACCCGCACCTCGGGCAGGTCCAGACCGGCCGCCGCCATCCGCGCCGTCGATAGCGGCACATCCGCGGAGGTCACCAGCGCGTGCGGCAGCCCCCGGAGCGAGGCCAGGAACTCCGGCGCCCCCGGGATCGCGACGACCCCGTCGGTGTCGGCCGTCTCGTCGGCGAGCATGCGGGCGTTGTCGGCGTGGTTCTGTTCCATCGGCCGCTCGGGCAGCAGCAGCGCCATGGAGGCGTAGCCCTGCCGGCCGTGGACGACCTTCATGACGTCGTCCCCGTCGAGCCCGTGACGCTCGGCCCAGCGCCGCCAGACGCGTTCGACCGAGGCGTCCGAGTTGACGAGGGTGCCGTCCATGTCCAGCAGGAGGGCGCGGGCGGTGAGCACGGCGGTGGCCGTCATCGGCAGCTCCAAGGCTCGGGGCGCGTTCCAGCGCGAGTGGGGGCGGACGACGGATCGCGACCGGCACGCCCCGGGGGGGGACAAGGCGGCCCCGCCCGCCGGTCAGGGAAAACGGGCGGAGGGCCACTTTGTTCCTCCACGGTACAAAATAAGTCCGCCTTCGCGCCAGGGGAACCCCCGCGGACGTTCATCCACTGTTCAGCCCACCCGGCTCAGCCGGTCACGGCCTCCCACAGGCTCCACAGCCCGAGCGCCAGCATGACCAGCGCCGCGATCTGCGTGATCAGCCGCAGCGGCACCTTCTTCATCAGCGCCTTGCCGCCGACGATGCCGAGCCCCGCCACGGCCCACAGCGCCAGTACCGCGCCCAGGCCGACGGAGAGCGGGTCGTCGTAGCGGGCGGCCAGGTTCGCGGTCATGATCTGGGTCAGATCACCGAACTCGGCGACCAGGATGAGCATGAAGCCGGCGCCCGAGACCTTCCAGAAGGACTGGTTCTCCGGCTTGCGGACCTCCTCCTCGTCCTCGCCCTTCCTCAGCAGCAGCACCGCGGCCCCGCCCAGGAAGAGCACGCCCGTGAGGGCCTGCACGATCTGCTGCGGCAACAGCGTCAGCACACTGCCGGCCGCGACGGCGAGCACGACATGCAGCGCGAAGGCGGCGGCGACACCGGCGAAGACGTAGGAGGCGCGGTAGCGGGTGCCGAGGACGAGGCCGGCCAGGGCGGTCTTGTCCGGCAGTTCCGCGAGGAAGACGACGCCGAAGACGACGGCCGTCACGGTCAGGCTGATCAAGGGTTCCTCAATCGGTCGGGGCTGCCCCACCGAGAGTGCTGGACCTTCGCACAGGACACCTCGGCACGGCAGCGCACACGGCACCCGCGCCGGGGGGCACGGGTGTGCACTGCTTTGCCGAAGGTCTCGCTGGCAGGTCCGGGAAAGGACCGGCCTCCGGGCGCCGGCTCAGGCGGGCTGAGCAGTATGTCGACGGTCCGGCGAAGAGCTACTCCCCTTCTGCGCCGTCCATGGTACGGGACGCGCCGGAAGTGAAAAGTTCCGTCTCGAACCTTGTCATGTCATGACCTCGTCACTAACTTCTCACCGGGCGCACACCTGTGCGCAACACGGCGCCGCGAGCATTGCCCTCGCTCGCAAGCCAACATCCCCACCCCCCCCAGGGAGTTCGCATGCCCAGGTTCTACGCGCGTCGACGGCTGAGCGTCGCCGCGGCGGCCACCGCGCTCATATCCTCCGTGGCCCTCTTCAGCGCCCCCACGGCCTCCGCCGCCCTCCCCACCCCCGTGAGCGGCGCCACCGCACGCTCCTACCTGGCCTCGCTCACCGTGGCGACCGAGGACCGCACCGGCTACAACCGCGACCTCTTCCCGCACTGGATCACCCAGTCCGGCTCCTGCAACACCCGCGAGGTCGTCCTCAAGCGCGACGGCTCGAACGTCCAGCAGGACTCCTCCTGCGCCGCCACCAGCGGCAGCTGGTACTCCGTCTACGACGGCGCGACCTGGACCGCCGCCTCCGACCTCGACATCGACCACCTGGTCCCGCTGGCCGAGGCCTGGGACTCCGGCGCCGACTCCTGGACGACGTCCCGCCGCCAGTCGTTCGCCAACGACCTCACCCGCCCGCAGCTCATCGCGGTCACCGACAACGTCAACCAGGCCAAGGGCGACCAGGACCCGGCCACCTGGATGCCCTCCCGGACGGCGTACCGCTGCACCTACGTCCGCGCCTGGGTGCAGGTGAAGTACTACTACGGACTCTCGGTCGACTCGGCGGAGAAGTCCGCGCTGCAGAACTACCTGGCGAGCTGCTGACACGCTGATTCACGCCGGGACCTCCCCGCTGACCTCCCTCGTTCCGTACCGTACGGGGCGACGGAGAGGGGAACGACATGAGCGCACTGCGCCTCGGACCGCTGCTGAGGTACACCGACGGCTCGTCCGCGACCGTGTGGGTCGAGACGAGCCGTCCGTGCACCGCCGAGGTGCGCTGCGCCGACGGCGCCGGCGGCACGGCCCGCAGCTTCCAGATCGCGGGCCACCACTACGCGCTGGTCCCGGTGACCGGCCTGACGGCGGGTACGACCACGACGTACGAGGTGCACCTCGACGGCACGCGGGTGTGGCCGCTGCCGGGCTCCCCCTTCCCGCCCTCGGCGATCCACGCGCCGGGCCCGGACGGCGACTTCAACGTCGCCTTCGGCTCCTGCCGCTGGGCCTCGCCGCCGGCGGGCGGCGACGACCCCGTCGGCCCGGACGCCCTGGACGCCCTGGCCACCCGCCTCGCCGCCGACCCCGAGGGCGAGCGTCCGCACGTGCTGCTGCTGCTCGGCGACCAGGTGTACGCCGACGAGACCTCCGACTCCACGCAGCGCTGGCTGGCGGGCCGCCGCGACCTGGAGGAGGGGCCGGGCAGCGGGGTCGCGGACTACGAGGAATACACGCACCTCTACTACGAGTCGTGGCTCGACCCGCGCATCCGCTGGCTGCTGTCCACCGTGCCCAGCTTCATGATCTTCGACGACCACGACGTCATCGACGACTGGAACACCTCCGCCGCCTGGCTCACCGACATGCGCTCCACCGACTGGTGGCAGGAGCGGCTACTGAGCGGCCTGATGTCGTACTGGGTCCACCAGCACCTGGGCAACCTGTCCCTCGAGGAGCTGGCGGCCGACCCGGTGTACGAGGCGGTCCGCGAGACCCCCGACGGCACCGATGTGCTGCGCTCCTTCGCCGCCCGGGCCGACGCCGACGCGGCCACGGCGCGCTGGAGCTACCGGCGCGACTTCGGACGGGTGCGTCTGGTGATGGTGGACAGCCGGGCCGCCCGGGTCCTCGCCGAGGACGAGCGCGCGATGCTCGACCCGGGCGAGGAAGCCTGGCTGCGCGAGCAGATGCTGGACGGGCCCGAGACCTACGACCACCTCCTGATCGGCACCTCGCTGCCCTGGCTGCTGCCGCACCTGGTCCACGACGCCGAGCAGTGGAACGCGGCCCTGTGCGGCGGCGAACGGGGCGAGCGCTGGGCGCGGTTCGGGGAGAAGGTGCGGCGCGCCGCCGACCTGGAGCACTGGTCGGCGTTCCCCGAGTCCTTCGCGGGGCTGGCGGAGCTGATCGCCGAGGCGGGCTCGGGGCGGGACGCGCCGGCGACGGTGTGCGTGCTGTCCGGGGACGTGCACCACGCCTACATCGCCGAGCCCTCGTGGCCCGGCCCGGGCCCGGACGCCCGGGTGGTGCAGCTGGTCTGCTCCCCCGTCCACAACTCGGTGCCGCTGTCGATGCGGCTGGCCTTCCGCATCGGCTGGAGCGCGATGGCGCGGGGCCTCGGCCGCGGTCTCGCCCGGCACGCCCGCCTCCCCGACCCGCCGGTGGGCTGGCGCAAGACGGGCGGCCCCTGGTTCGGCAACCAGCTCATGACCCTGACCCTGCGCGGCCGCTCGGCCCGGCTGCGACTGGAGCACGCCAAGGCCCGTGAGGGCACGGGCCCCCGCCTGACGACACTGCTGGACGCCGAGATTGCCCCGTAATCATCCCATTCCGCCTGCTTGTTGTGTTGTGTCCGGTGATGCCCCGTCGTGCTGGTGAGGCATCCCACAGCGACCGTCAATCCTTCCCCACGAGCCTCCGTTACCTCGCCCGGCGACGGCATGATGAGGCGGACCGTCCGCTTCCATTCCGGCGGACCGCCGACACGCGCCCCACACGCCCGGGAGTACCACCCTTGTCTGCGCCGCCCGAAACCGAGGCATCCGTACCGTCCGAGGGTCCCGGACCGGCCGCGAGACCCGCGCGCGTCTCCGTAGCCCTGGTCGGCGCGGGACCGCGCGGCACCAGCGTCCTGGAACGCCTGTGCGCCTCCGCCCCCGAACTCCTGCCGTCCGGTGCCCGGCTGACGGTCCATGTGATCGACCCGGACCCGCCCGGCCCTGGCCGTGTCTGGCGCACCGCCCAGTCGCCCGAGCTGCTGATGAACACCGTGGCCTGCCAGGTGACCCTGTTCACCGACGACAGCGTGGACTGCTCGGGCCCGATCCGCCCCGGCCCGAGCCTGCACGAGTGGGCGGGCGGCAGGCTGGGCCCGGACGAGTACCCGGCCCGGGCCGACTACGGCCGCTATCTGGAGTGGGTGTTCGCCGAGGTCGTGCGGCAGGCGCCGCCGGAGGTACGGGTCGAGACACACCGGGCACGCGCTGTACGGCTCGACGACGCTCCCGGCGGCCGCCAGACCCTCACCCTCGACGACGGCCGCACCCTGACCGGCCTGTCCGCGGTGGTGCTGGCCCAAGGGCACCTGCCGAGGACCGCCGGCCCGGACCTGCTGCGGCCCGCGGCCCACGCCGCGCGGCACGGCCTGCGCCACGTCCCGCCCGCGAACCCGGCCGACGTCGACCTGTCGCCCGTCCCCCCGGGCGAACCCGTCCTGCTGCGCGGCCTCGGCCTCAACTTCTTCGACCACACGGCCCTGCTGACGACCGGCCGGGGCGGCCGTTTCGTCCGGGACGACGAGGGCCTGCGCTACCTCCCATCCGGCCGTGAGCCGCGGCTCTTCGCCGGTTCACGGCGCGGCGTCCCGTACCAGGCACGAGGCGACAACGCGAAGGGGCCCTACGGCCGGCACGTCCCGCTCGCCCTCACCCCGGAGGTGATCGCCGGGTTCCGCAAGCGCGCGGACTCCGGAGAGGCGCCCGATTTCCTCACGGAGATATGGCCGTTGGTGGCGAAGGAGGTGGAGACGGTCTACTACGGCGCGCTGATCCGGCGGGCCGCGTCCCGCGCGGAGCCGGGGCCGGAGCCGGAGCGGAAGCCGAAGCGTGAGCGGGAGCCGGAGCGGAGACAAGAGCCGGGGCGGGAGCGGGAGTTCACCGAGCGCTTCCTCGCCGTCCCGCACGGCGATCCCCTGGAGGCGCCGCTGCTGGAGGAGTTCGGGGTGCCGGACAGTGAGCGCTGGTGCTGGGAGCGGGTCTCCCGCCCTTACGCGGGACGGGACTTCGCGCATTCCGGCGAGTGGCGCGACTGGCTGCTGTCGTATCTGCGCGAGGACGCCGCCCAGGCCGCCCTGGGCAATGTGCACGGCCCCCTGAAGGCGGCCCTGGACGTGCTGCGCGACCTGCGCAACGAACTCCGGCTGATCGTCGACCACGGCGGCCTCTGCGGCGCGTCCCGCCGCGATCACCTGGACCGTTGGTACACCCCGCTCAACGCGTTCCTCTCGATCGGCCCGCCGCGCCGCCGCATCGAGGAGCTCGTGGCGCTGGTGGAGGCGGGGGTGGTGCGGGTGCTCGGGCCGCGGCTACGGGTGACGGAGGAGAACGGGGGCTGGGCGGCGCACTCCCCCGACGTGCCGGGACCGCCGGTCCGTGTGAAAACCCTCATAGAGGCCCGCCTGCCGGAGCCCGACCTGCGGCACACCGCCGACGACCTCCTGGCCGGTCTGCTCCGGAGGGGGCAGTGCCGACCGCACGTCGTGGACGGTTACGAGACAGGGGGGTTGGATGTCACAGCGCGGCCCTATCGGCTGATGGATCGTCAAGGAGTTGCACACACAAGGCGGTTCGCGTTCGGCGTGCCGACAGAAGGCGTCCACTGGGTGACCGCCGCGGGAGCCCGCCCAGGGGTGGATTCGGTCACGCTTTCGGACGCGGATGCGGTGGCGAGAGCCGTTCTACGTGCGGCTGAACCCGACACCGAGCCTCAACGGGAGGCAAAGCAGTGGCCAAATGTTGAACTTGCAAGCATCAATTAGGCGCACCTAACGTGGGCTACTCCGCGGTATCCGTCCCCGACCGGCCTCCCCAGGGCCGGCCAACCGAAGGAGTGACCCCCCACATGACCGCTCGCCTCAACGGCGCCCAGCCGTACGCGCTCGGCCTGTTCCGGATCGTCGTCGGCCTGCTGTTCGCCTGCCACGGCGCCGTCGCCCTCTTCGGCGTCCTCGGCGGCGTGGACGGAAAGGGCGGCACCGCCTCGACCGGCGCCTGGCCGAACTGGTACGCGGCCGTCATCGAACTCGTCGGCGGCATCCTGGTGCTCCTGGGTCTCGGCACCCGCATAGCGGCGTTCATCTCCTCCGGGGCGATGGCGTACGCGTACTTCAAGGTCCACCAGCCCCAGGGCCTGTGGCCGATCGAGAACAGCGGCGAAGGTGCGGCGATGTACTGCTGGGCCATGTTCCTGCTGATCTTCACGGGCTCCGGCGCGTTCGGCCTGGACCGGCTGCTGGCCAAGCGCACCTCGACCCAAGACCGGCGCTCCGCGGACCAGACGCCGGTGGCGGCCTGAGCTGCCTGGCCCGTCGAACGCCCAGCGGCGCCTTCCCCTCGGGGGGAGGCGCCGTTCCGTCCGTACGGGCCCTCGATCAGGGCGTCGACGGCGACGCTCGCCCATATACCGACAAAGCCGGACGAGCCGCGACGAGGTGAACAGTCCACACCGAACGTATGAGCCCCCCGTGAACCGCCCGTCACACCCCAGGCGTACGCTCTATGGCTGTCATGGCCACTCCTGCCGCTCCCCCGCGCCACCGCGGCACGGTCTGGCCCACGGGGGAGCCACGGGGAGTTGCGGTGCTGGAGCAAGTGGGGCTGCCGATCGGCAGCCCATGGATCTACGCGGTGGTGGCCTTGTCCGTCCTGCTCGACGTGTTCCTGCCGGTGCTGCCCAGCGGCGTCCTGGTGATCACGGCGGCCACGGCGGCGGCAGCGGGCACGGCGACCGACGTGCCCGACATCCTCGCCCTGACCCTCTGCGCGGCCACCGCCTCCGTCCTGGGCGACCTGGTCGCCTACCGCCTCGCCTGGCGCGGCGGGGCCCGTCTGGACCGGGTGATCTCCCGTTCCCGGCGCCTGACCACCGCACAGGAACGGCTCGGCGCGGCCCTCGCCCAGGGCGGCGGCGCCCTCGTCGTCCTCGCCCGTTTCGCACCCGCCGGCCGCTCGGTGGTCTCCCTCGGCGCGGGCGCCGCCCACCGTCGCGCCCGCGACTTCCTGCCCTGGTCGGCCCTGGCCGGCTTCACCTGGGCCGTGTACAGCGTCGCCCTCGGCTGGTTCGGCGCCCACTGGCTGGGCGCGAGCTGGCTGGCGGCGGCGGTGTCGGTGGGGGCGCTGTTCGGCGCGGGGGCGGGGGCGGCGTTCTTGATGCGGCGCGAGCCGCGGACGTCGTAGCACGGGCTCCGGCCCACCACCACGATCACCCGGACCTGGAAGCGGGGGACATGACCACCACGGCGTCGCGGAAGGACTCCCCGACGAGACGGATCGCGCTCGCCGCGAGGCGGCACCCCCGGGGGCTGCTGTGGGTCGCGGCAGGCGTGATCACTCTCGGATTCCTCGTCGCGCTCCAGATCACCGCGCACCACTTCGGCTTCCAGGGGCCGATCACCGCACAGGCCCGCGAGGTGATCCACGCGCCGAAGTCCGGGTTCCTGCTGTACGCGAGCCTGGCGCTGACGATGGTGGTGCTCACCTGGCGGCAACGGCTCATCGCCCTGGGCACCGCGATGGGCATCGACCTCGCCTTCCTGCTGGTGCGGTGGGCGACCGGCACCTATCCCGACGAGGGCCACCCGTTCGGCAACGGCGCGCTGTGGGTGATCCTCGGCCTCGCGGTCATCGCCCTCACCCGGCGCACCGGCCCCGAGCGCGTCCTGATGCTGAAGGGCGTAGGGCTCGGCCTGCTGCTGGTGACCGGCCGCAAGACCGGTGACACCTGGCTGCTGATCACCTCGAAGACCCGCCCGCTCACCCTCGACCCGTACGTCGCCATGGCCGATCACGCGCTGGGCAACCCGTCGTGGCTGGCGGGCCGGCTCCTGCGGGCGAGCGGCCCGGTCGGCGAGCACGCCCTCGACTACGTGTACGCGCAGCTCGCCGTGGCAGCGGTCTGCGTGGCGCTGTACCAGCTGCGCAACGTGGCGGCCGAGCGGCGCTTCCCGCGCCACCACCTGGTGCGCACCTTCCTGCTGATCGGCCTGCTCGGACCGGCCTTCTACATGATCTACCCCGTGGTCGGGCCGATGTTCGCCTACGGCCCCGAGGGCGGGCACTGGGCGGCGGCCAACCTGTGGCCGGACACCCTGCCGCCGGTCATCACCCCGTACGCGATGCCGTTCGACGAGATCACCCCGCGCAACTGCATGCCCAGCCTGCACACGGCCTGGGCGACCACGATCTTCATCCACTCCCGCAAGGGGCCGCGCGCCCTGCGTTACGCCGGCACGTTCTGGCTGGTGGCGACCCTCGCCGCCACACTGGGATTCGGCTGGCACTACGGCGTGGACCTCATCGCCGGTGTGGTGTTCGCGTACACGGTCGAGGCAGGGCTGCGCACGTACGACCGCGGCTGGGACCGGGCAGGTCTCCGGCTCATCGGCTACGGGACGGTCGTCTTCGCGGTGCTGCTGGCGTCCTACCGCTTCGTGCCGCTGGAGATGGCCGCGTACCCGTGGATATCCGGCCCCCTCCTCCTGCTGGCCATGGCCTCGGTGGTCTACGGCTACCGGCGGACCACCAGGCTGTGGGAGGCGGAGCCCGCACCCGCCCCGAGGCCCGAACCGCAGCCCGAACTGGCGGTCTGAGGCCGGCCCCCGGGGCCATCTGACCAGCCCTGGGATGTCTGAGGTGGGGGTGTCGGGGATGTCCAGGGGCGCCCCCGGGGGTGTCCGCCCCCTCAGCTCGCCTTCCGCGCCCCGGCCCCGCGGACCTCCAGACCGTCCAGCAACTCGGCCGTGGCCTGCGCGACGGCCTCCACGGCGCGGTCGAACACCTCCTGGTTGTGAGCGGCGGGGGCGCGGAAGCCCGACACCTTCCGCACGTACTGCAGGGCGGCAGCGCGCACGTCGGCCTCGGTCGCCTCTTCGGGCATCGCGGGCGGGCGCAGCGTCTTGATACTCCGGCACATGCCCCCAGTCTCACCCGTCCGGCCCTCGTACGACAGCGATGCCTGCCATGATCGTCCGAGGCGGCCACCATCCCGGGGCCGACCGACGAGAGGAACTCCTCGTGGCGAACGAACTCGGCGTGGCCGTCCTGGGCCCCGGCGGCGTGGGCGGCCTGCTCGCCGCCCTGCTCTCACGCGCCGGCCATCGCGTGATCTGCCTGTCCGGCGAGAAGACCGCCGAGGCCCTGCGCACCGACGGCATCCAGGTCCGCAGCGCCCGCTTCGGCGACTTCACCGCCCGCGTCGAGGCCGACACCGAGCTGCGCGAACCGGTCGACGCGTGCCTGATCACCGTGAAGCACACCGCCCTCGACGCCGCCCTGGCGCGCGTTCCCGCCCCGGTGCTGTCCGATGGGCTCCTCGTGCCGTTCCTGAACGGCGTCGAGCATCCGGCCGCCCTGCGCGCCCGCTACCGGCCCGACCGGGTGGCCCCCGCCGTGATCCGCGTCGAGTCCACCCGGGTCGCGCCGGGCGTCATCGAACACGGCAGCCCCTTCGCGGAGATCGACCTGACCGGCACGGACGTGCCCCGGACCCTCCTCGACGCCCTCGCCGGAGCCTTCGCCGCGGCCGGTCCGGCCACCCGCGTCCTGGAGGACGAGACGGCGGCCCTGTGGGCGAAGATGTCGTTCCTGGCGCCGTTCGCCCTGCTGACCACGCGCTACGGCCTCCCTCTCGGTGACGTCCGCACCCACCACCGCGACGAGCTGACCGCCCTGGTGGAGGAGACGGCCGCCATCAGCCGGGCGTGCGGCGGCCCGGCGGACCCGGCCGGGGCCCTCGCCCGCTACGACGCCTTCCCGCCGGCGACGAAGTCCTCGATGCAGCGCGACGCCGAGGCCGGCCGGCCGCTCGAACTGGACGCCATCGGCGGGGCGTTGCTCCGCGCGGCCGAACGGCACGGGATCCCGGCCCCGGTGGCGGCCCGGGTCGTGGACGAGGTACACCCGTTCGCCTGAACCCCAGGAAGGAACTCGCCTGCCAAATTCGAACAGGCGTATCATTGGGGCGTGGCTACGACCTATGACTTTCCGAGTGACCTCCTGGCCGGTCAGGAGGAACTCCATCAGGTCCGGGCCGAGCTGTCGGCCCTGCTGAAGCGGCTGCCCTGGTCGGTGGTGCCGCTGGACGGCTTCAGCGACGACAACGGCTGGCGCAAGGTGGAACGCCCCGCCTCCCCCGGCTGGACCGCCGACGAACAGGCCGAGGTGGAGAAGCTCCGGCAGCGCGAGCACGAGCTCGCGGTGTTCGTGAGCACGCACCGCTACTGGTCCGAGCTCGCAGGCTCCGACCGAGTGGCGGCCCGCTCGCAGCTGAAGCACGCGCACGGGGTTCCGCCGGAGAAGACCGACGGAACCCCGTGACGCCCGGCCGTCAGGTCAGCTCTTGCTCTCGCTCTTGCCGAGGAGCTTGTTCATCTCGCTGATCTCGGCGTTCTGGGCGGTGACGATGTCGTCGGCCATGGCCTTGGCGGCGGTGTGACGGCCCTTTTTCTGCTCGGTCCCGGCCATCTCCACGGCCCCCTCGTGGTGCTCGACCATCATGGTCAGGAACTGGACGTCGAACGCCTTGCCCGTCAGCTTCTCCAGCGCGGCCATGTCCTCGCCGCCCATCATGCCGGGCATGCCGGAGTGACCCGACGCGGAGTGGTCCATGCCGCCGGCTCCGGTCCCCTCCGGGACCTTCTCGCCCCAGGTCTTCAGCCAACCGCTCATGGTCCGGATCTCCGGGTCCTGCGCCTTCTCGATCCGCCTCGCGAGGTCCTTGACCGTCCCGGAGGAGGCCCGGTCCGCGGCCAGCCGCGCCATCTCCAGCGCCTGCCGGTGGTGCGGGATCATGCCCTGCGCGAAGGCCACGTCCTGGGGGTTGTGGGCGCCGGCGGGCGACGGGCTTCCGGCGGGGGCGTGGCTGCCGGCGTCGCCGTGCCCGGCACCGCCCGCGGGCCGGTCGGCACCGTCACCGCCGCACGCGGCGAGGACGAGGGCCGCGGCGCCCGTGGCCGCCACCAGGGCGGCGCGGCGCGCCAGGGTACGAATGCTGCTGCTCATGTGTGAACTCCTGCTTCTGCGAGGACTGGCAATCCCGGACACGAGGGGGCGCCACACCGCCGCCGGTCGGCACCGGCCGGCGTGACGCGTGGTGTCTAGATCCGCAGAAGCTGAAGCTCGGAGAGGGAAGGCGGGGCCCGGGCACCCTCCGTATTCACGACGGCATACGCCCGAACGGCGCTCTCCCCCTCGCCCACGGGGACCGGGTCGGGAACGAGCGGCGGCACCAGCGGCCCCCCGGCCACGGCCCCCGACGCACAGGTCGCATCGGCGTGCTGGACATGCCCGTCACCGCAGTGCCCGCAGTGCACGACGTGGGTCTCGGGCTCATGGGCCGCGGACCCATGGGTCCGCTCCACGGCCGCCTGCGCTGCGTGCGCCTGCTCCCCATGGCCCTGCCGGGGCAGACCACCACCGGGCGCCAGCCCGTGCATCCCCAGCAGCCCCACCAACAGCCCCAGCACACACAGCACATGCCACCGCCGCACGACGGTTCGCTGAGTACGCTGCCCGGGGCTGTCCACCCGCTCATCGTAGAGAACGGCCCGGCTCCGGCATCGACCCGGGGTGCACGCGCGTACGGGTCGCCGCCGGATGTGCGACCGGCCGTACCCCCATCAGGTGAACTCGTCCAGGCTTCTACAACCACGCGGCTCCCCCGGCAGGTCGTACGCACGACACGAGTGATCCCGAGGGAGACCCATGAGCCAGCAGTACCCGCAGCAGCCGACCCAGCCCCACCCGCCGCAGCCCGGTTACGGCGCCCCGGCACCCCAGCCGCCCAAGAAGCGCGGCGTGGGCAAGATCGCGGGCCTCGGCTGCGCGGGCGTCCTCGCCCTCTTCGTCATCGCAGCCGTCGCCACGGGTGGCGGAGGCGACGACAGCGGCGACACCTCCAACAAGGACAAGGCCGTCGCCGCCGACGGCAAGCCCGGGGGCGACAGCGCCGAGAAGGCCGGGGCGGCCGAGGAGAAGCCCCAGGCCGAGCAGTTCAGGGACTGCGTCGCCAAGAACGGCACGGCGACGGAG
This sequence comes from Streptomyces luteogriseus, assembly GCF_014205055.1. Lineage (NCBI taxonomy): Bacteria > Bacillati > Actinomycetota > Actinomycetes > Kitasatosporales > Streptomycetaceae > Streptomyces > Streptomyces luteogriseus. The sequence continues at coordinate 6,102,571 of NZ_JACHMS010000001.1, read as the reverse complement.
AAGGCCGCGGTCGGACACGTCACGAAGGTGACCGGCGCGGACAAGCGCAACGACATCCTCGACGCGGCGGAGGTCTTCACCGACTTCAGCGGCGGCCTGATGGGCCCCCACCAGGGCGAGGGCAAACTGATCGCCTCCGCGTTCACCTCCTGCTACGAGTCGAAGAACGGCCTCGTCACGGTGTACGACAAGGACGGGGAGCTCCTCGCCAACGCGAACTACTGATCCCAGCCCGCGGGCACCGACGGCGGAGGCCCTCCAGGAACATCCCTGGAGGGCCTCCGCCGTATGGATCGGTGTGGTGGGCGCGGACGGTTTCGAACCGCCGACATCCTGCTTGTAAGGCAGGCGCTCTACCCCTGAGCTACGCACCCCGGATCCCGGGCCGTACGCCCAGGACGAGTCGACAGCCTACATGGCCCGGGGCACGGTCCCGCAAACCCGTTTCACGGGGCCGTGGCGGGGCCGCGGCTGGGGTTAACCCCACCTCTCATCCGGGAGTGGCCCGGATCCCCCTGCGGGCCCCGGATCCATACGGTCGTAGAGCGCCCCAGAGCGCCCGTCGTCCGTCCAGGGGGAGATCGTCATGACCACACGCACCGCCACCGCCCGCACCTTCGCCCTCGTCGGTGCCGTCGCGGTGCTCGTCGCCGGGCTCAGCGCCTGCGGCGCGTCCGCCGGGGACGACACGGACCCCGACCACCGGTCCTTCGGCCTCCAGGGCCGCACCCTCACCGTCGACTCCGACGACTCCGCGCTGGAGATCGTCGCCGCCGGCGACAACCCCGCGGGCAAGGTCGAGGTGACCCGCTGGTTCAAGGGGTCGGTCGTCGTCGGCAACGAACCCGAGGTCACCTGGGCCATGCGGGACGACCGCCTGAAGCTGCGTCTGAAGTGCTCCGGCATCGTCGCCGACTGCTCGGCCAGGCACCGCATCGAGGTGCCCCGCGGCATCACCGTGAAGGTCGAGGACGGCGACGGCAGCGTCCGCGCCCGGGGCTTCCGGGACTCCCTCGGCATCCGCACGGGCGACGGCTCCGTCCGCGTCACCGACAGCACCGGCCCCCTGGACCTGCGCACCGGCGACGGTTCCATCCGGGCGGACGTCTCCTCCCGCGACGTCCGCACCCACACCGGCGACGGCTCCGTCCGTCTCGAACTCGGCGTCGTACCGGACCGCGTCGAGTCCCGCAGCGGCGACGGCTCCGTGACCATCGCGGTGCCCCGGGCCACCTACCGCGTGACCACCGAGACCGGTGACGGCGGCGTCGATGTGTCCGTGCCCCGCGACGAAACCAGCGCCCACGTGGTGTCCGCCCACACCGGCGACGGCAAAGTGACGGTGCGAACAGCGAACTGACCGGCCCGTGTGTTCGTCCTCAACCGGTGGGAGAATGACACCGGGCAGGGTGGATGACAGCACGGGAGAGGGATGTGACGGCGACACCAGGACAGCCGGACTCGCCGTCGGTGCCGCGCGCACATCGTGCGCGCCGCCGTATCCCCCGCACCCCCGGCCCGCTCCGCGACACACTCACCCTGGTCGGGCTTCCGCTGCTGGCCGCGCTGGCCCTGCCCGCCGCCTTCGCGGGCGGGGGCACCCGGCGCTGGTTCGGCGGCCGGGCCGAGAACCAGCGGGCCGAGGCCCAGGCGGCGAAGGACGCCGCCGCCGCGGCCTTCTACGAGCTCGACACCGCCCAGCGCGACCTGCGCATCTCGATCGAGACGATCACCGCCGTCGACGACTCCCCCGCAGCCCGGCGCGCGGTCGCCGACTTCGACGCCCTCGGCAACCGCATCGACGAGGCCAGCCACCGCTACATCAACGCCGTCGACGCCCACGACCTGGACCGGGACGACCTGGAGGCCTCCGCCGCCTCCCGCGCCCGCAGTGAGCTGACCGCCGCCAAGGAGGAGCTCGGCCGGGTCAAGCAGGAGCTCGACCGGTTCACCGACGGTCTCGGCCCCCTCCTCGGCAAGGCCGAGACGCAGCTGGCCCGCCTGGCCCCCGCGGTCGAACGGGCCCGCCAGGCCCTGCTCGCCGCCTCCAACGCCCTCGACTCCGTCCGGGCGTCCGGTCTGACGGCGGACGACCTCGCCGCCCGGCTCGCCGCCCTCTCCCCGGAGCTCACCAAGCTGAACCAGGGCGCCGGACAGCACGGCGTCCCGCAGACCCTGGAGCGCGCCGAGCGGGTCACCCGCGAGGCGGAGGCGGTCCGCGTCGAGGCCGAGCGGCTGCCGGACCGCGCCGCCGAGATCGACCACCGCCTCGTCTCCCTGCGCACCCGCGCCCAAGCCCTCACCACCCGCTCCGAGCAGGTCGAACCGACCCTGAGCGAACTGCGCCGCCGCTTCGCCGCGGCCTGCTGGCAGGACCTGCAGCACGTCCCCGACGCCGCCGCAGAGAACGTCCGCCAGGCCGAGGCGAAACTGGCCGAGGCCCAGACCGCCCGCGGCGCACAGCGCTGGGCCGACGCCACGGCCCTGCTGTCGACCGTACGGGCCCTGCTGAACGGCATCGACGAGGCCGTCTCGGCCGCCGGTGACCGGCTGCACCGGCTGAACGCCGTGCAGAAGGACCCCCAGCAGGAGATCGACCGCACCCGCTTCGCCATCCGCGACGCCCAGCGCCTCGCCATGGCCGGCCGCAACACCCCCGACCCGCGCCACGCCCGCCCCCTGGACGACGCCGTGGCCCGCCTGGACCGCGCCGTCGCCACCCTGGAGGGCCGCCACCCCGACTACTGGCACTTCCTCACGGAGACGGAAGCGGTCCGCCGGTCAGTGGCCCACGTGGTCTCCGAGATCCGCGAGGAGCGCGGGGCCGGACACTGAGCCCGGCCCCCGCCCGGTCTCAGGTGCGGTAGGCGTAGTAGTACGCGTTCGGGTACGACGCGACGAGGCTCGCCACCGACCTGCGGAGGGTGTTGTTGGAGTGGTAGGTCACGTACGGCACACCGCCGCTCTTGTACGTGACGATCATCGTGTGGTCCTTGGACCCGTCCCGGTCGAAGTCCATCTGGAGGACGTCGCCGACCTCCATCTGGAAGACGTTGGCGAGCGGCGTGGTCCGCTTGGAGTTCTGGGCGAACCAGGACCACTCGTTGACGCCGACGAAGGAGTCGGACTGGATGTCGGCGTTGCCGAACCACTTGGTGTAGTCGTACACGTAGCCGGGGGCGTGCTTCCAGCCGCCCGCCTTCAGGGACTGGCTGACGAAGTTGGTGCAGTCGCCGCCGGCGCCGTGCCCGCTGAAGTCCGGGTAGTCCTTGTTGTAGACGTTCCAGTACTTCTCGGCGTAGGCCGCCATGGCCTTGTAGTCGTACGTCGTGGCGGTCTTGGGGGCGGCGGCCGGGTTGCGGGTGATCGCCGCGCGCGGGGCGTTCGGCGTGGTGTTGTCGGCGGCGGTGGTCGCCTTGACCGGGGCCGGCTTGGAGAGCGTGTTCACCGCGAGACCGCCCTGGTCGGTGTCGCGGATGCCGGTCAGCCGCCAGTCGCCCTGCCGGTCGGCCTTGAAGGTCAGCTCGTGCCGGGCCTGGAAGCCGGTGGTCTTGGGCGCGTTGCCGCGAGCCCGGGCGTAGGTCAGCGTCGTGGTCTCGGTGACGTCCGCCTTGGCCGTACGGCCCGTCACGCGCGTGGCGTTCAGGGTGACGGTGGTGCTGGCCTTGCCGTACGTCTCGCCGGCCTTCGCCAACTGCTCCTTGCGCTGCCCCAGCTCGGACAGGGTGGCGTCCTCGGTGCGGGCCGTGCCGGAGGACAGCGCGACGTCGCCGGAGAAGCCGTCGGTCAGCGGCTTGTCCGCGTCGGCCCGCCCGCCGTCGACCAGGGCGTTGGTGCGGTCGGTGAAGACCGCGTCCGCCAGCCGCTGGAAGGTGGCCTTGGTCCGCGCGTCCACCGTCGGATCGTCGCTGACGGCCGCGCCCGCGCTCCAGTTGGGCAGCAGGGCGACTCCCGCGACGACCGAGGTCGCCGCGGCCCCGAGTATCGTGACGCGACGCCGCGTCCCGCTCAGTTTCCTTGATTTCACTGGTGTTTCCCCTCTTGCCCCGGCCAAAGGGTTGCCGGGGTAGCAGATCTTTGCATGGAATGTGCGGCTGCTGTGAAGGGTGTTGCGCGGGTTACTTTCGGACCTGATCACTTCACGACGGTGGACCAGTCGGGCGACTGCGCCGGGTCCAGGCCGCGCAGCCGCTGGAGGGTCTCGGGCTTCTGCACGTCGAGCCAGTCGGCCAGTTCCCTGAAGGACACGCACTTGACGTCCTTCTTCGTGCAGATGTCCTTGACGACCTGGTCGACGGCCCGCATGTAGATGCCGCCGTTCCAGTCCTCGAAGTGGTTGCCGATGAACAGCGGGGCCCGGCTGCCGTAGTACACGCGGTTGAAGCCGGACATGTAGGAGGCGACGGTCTCCTGCTCCCACTCGGGGTACTTCGCCGGGTCGCCCTCGGTCTCGCCCTCGGACTGGTTGTAGAGGAAGTTGAAGTCCATCGAGAGGCCCTGGTACTTGCCGCCCTCGTACGGGAGCATCTGCAGCGGGAAGTCCCAGATGCCGTCCTTCTTGACGGGCCATATCTGGAAGTCGCCCGCGGAGCTGGCGTCGTAGCGCCACTTGTAGTCCTTGGCGGCCTTCAGCAGGTTCTTCTGGCCTTCCAGGCAGGGCGCCCGCCCGCCGGTGACCTCCTTCCTGATGTCGAACGGCAGCGGGTCGACGTCCTGGAAGCCGGTGTTGGTCTTCCACTTCTCGGTGAACGCGTAGAACTGGTCGATCTCGCTCTTCCACTCCGCGACGCTCCAGTCGCCGCCGCCCTTCTCGCCGCAGAAGTGGCCGTTGAAGTGGGTGCCGATCTCGTTGCCGCCCTGCCACGCCTTGCCGAGTTGCTCCAGGGTGGTGCGGATGTGCTCGTCGGTGGCGAAGCTGATGGCCGCCGAGCCCTTGGTGTGCTGGGGCGGGGAGTAGAGCTCCTTCTTGGCCTTGGGCAGCAGGTAGATGCCGGTGAGGAAGAAGGTCATGTGGGCGTCGTACTCGGCGGCCAGCTCCCGGTAGTGCGAGAAGAGCCCGTCGTCGCCCTGCAGCGCGCCGTCCCAGGAGAAGACCACGAACTGGGGTGGCTTCTGGCCCGGCTTGAGCGGTACCGGCTTCAACTGCCCCTTCTGCGGGCCGGTGTAGGAGGTGGAGCCGTCCCCGAGGACCTTCGTCCGGCCGTCCCACCGGGGCTCCTGGTCCGGCTTCGGGGAGGCCCCCTTGCGGGCCCCGGAGGAGGCGGTCGGCGCGGTGGGGTCCGAGCGGGTCAGGGCCAGATAGCCCCCGACCAGGGACGCGACGACGAGGAGGGCCGCGAGCGTCAGCACCCCCGGGGGTGTGGTGCGGCGCGATGCGCGGGGTCGGCGGCGGCGGCCGGACGGCTGTTTCATACGCGGCTCATTCTGCGAGGGGGGGAAAAGCGGTAGGGGGCGGCGGTGCCGGACTCGGGGGTCAGCCGATGCCGCGGGCACCGGACCAGATGCGGTACGGGACGCTGTCGCCGGGGGAGCCCGCGATCCCGTCCAGTGGCAGGGGTTCGAGGCTCTTGGTGAGGTCGATGCGGTAGGCCACCACGGCCGTCGACACGGAGTTGGCCGTGCCGACGTACCAGGCGGCGGTGTCGTTCTGCGTGGTGCCGGCCTTCCCGGCCACCGGGGCGGTCGTGACCGCCCCCGGGCGGGCGGTGCGGAAGGCGTCCGTGAGGGCGGACTGGACCGCCCCGGCCACGCTCGCCTTCATCGCCCGACGGGACCCGGGCCTGGTGAGCGGAACCTTGGAGCCGTTACGGGTGATCCGGGCCACCGAGTACGGCTCGACGTGCTTGCCCGCGGCTGCGAATGTGGCGTATCCGCTCGCCATGCGGATCGCGCTGGGCGTGGCACTGCCCAGCGACATCGCGGGCACCTGCGGGCCGAAGCTGGAGGGGAGCAGGCCCGCCCGCTGGGCGGTGTCCCGCACCTTGTCCAGGCCGGTGTCCATGCCGAGCTGCATGAACGGCGTGTTCACCGACAGGGCGAGCGCCCGGCCCAGGCCGATCCGCCCGTAGGACTTCCGGCCGTCGTTGTGGGAGGTGACCTGCTTGCCGCCGCGGTCCCAGTAGGGGCCCTCGGGCGTCCTGACGGCGATGCCGTCGTCCCCGTCGTACAGCGTCTGGGGGGTGACCTCGGCGGCGGCTCCGTCGCGGGTCGGGTGCACGCCGTGTTCCAGGGCGGCGGCGTAGACGAACGGCAGGAAGGCCGAACCGGCGGGGACGGTGGTCGCGTTCGACTCGTTGTAGCCCTGCTCGCGGTGGTCGGGGCCGCCGTGGACGGCGAGGATGCGCCCGTCGGTGGCCACCGAGGAGGCGCCGAAGTGCAGGGACTTCGCCTTGGCCGGGTCGCCCTTGCGCGCCTTCTTGCGGGCCTTGTCCACGGCGTCGGTGAGCGCGGTCTCCTGCTTGCGGTCGAAGGTCGTGTAGATCTGGTAGCCGCCGAGGTCGTACTCCCGCTCCGAGAGGTGCGCCGCCTTCTTGGCGTACTGGGCGGCCAGTTCCACGAGGTAGTCGCTCTGCTTGCCGGTGTCGAACCCGGGCGCCCGCTTCAGCGGCTCGGGGAACTCCTTGTAGCGGGCGCGCTCGGCCTTCGTCAGCGCGCCGGTGTCGACCATGCGGTCGAGGATCCAGGACCAGCGCTCCACCGCCCGGGCGTGGTTGGCCTTGCTCAGGGCCGGGTCGTAGAGCCCGGCGCCCTTGAGGAGGGAGGCGAGGAAGGCGGCCTCGCCTGCGTCGAGTTCGCCGACGTCCTTGCCGTAGTAGGCCTGGGCGGCCCGCTGGATGCCGTAGGTGCCGCGGCCGAACCAGCTGGTGTTGAGGTAGCCCTCGAGGATGTCGTCCTTGCTCATCTCGTTGTCGAGCTTGAGGGCGAGCATCGCCTCGGTGAACTTGCGGCCCACCGAGCGGTCCTGGTTGAGGTAGACGTTCTTGACGTACTGCTGGGTGATGGTGGAGCCGCCCTGGGTATCCCCCTGGCCGAGGGTGCGCCACACGGCGCGGGTGAGGCCGCTGAAGGATATGCCGGGGTCGCTGTAGAAGCTCGCGTTCTCCGCCGCCAGCACGGCCCCGCGGACGTCCTCGGGTATGTCCTTCAGGGGCATCGCCTGCCGCCGCACCCAGCCGGTGCGGGCCATGGGCGTCCCGTCGGACCAGAAGTAGACGTTGTCCTGCTGGGTGGCGTAGGTGTTGAGGTTCTCCGGTATGTCGGTGGCGGCGTAGGCCGAGCCCAGGAGGACGACGCTCAGGCCGGTGAGCGTCGCGGCGGCACCCAGCCACTGCCGCCAGGAGGGCGCCCAGCGGCGCCAGCCGGTGCGGTCGGCGTGCGGGTAGCGGGGCCGCAGGCGGCGGGCCTCGGCCGCGACGCGGGTGGCGAGCCGGGCCAGCCCGGGGGCCGTGGCGTTGAGACGGGTCAGGGGGGAGGGCCGGGGGGCCCTGCGCCGCCGACGCGATCCGTCCGATGCGCTCCCGTCCTTCACCGCGTCGGCCGCCGTGTCCCCCCGGTCGGTCGAGGCCGCCCCGACGACGCGCAACATCATGGTCTCGTCCGCGGCCACGGAGTCGGGGACCTTCAACTGCATGGTCTCGTCCGGTTCCCGCCCAGCCTTCGACACGGCTGTGTCTCCCTCCCCCTGACGGTGGTGCTCGCGCGGAAGGTCTTGGCTGCAGTGGTCGACGGCAGCGACCCCTCGTCATCCCCCGCCTGTACGGCTCCTCGCGCGTTCGAAAGTTATCAGCGGCCTTTACATGTCCTCCACACCGGTACGGCAACAATGGTCGGGCGGGGTCCGCGAAAGGCGGCATTTACGCCGGCGCGGATTAATCTGTCCGCATGCCTCGCTACGAGTACCGCTGCCGGACCTGCGGCGACACCTTCGAACTGAGCCGTCCCATGGCCGAGTCCTCCGACCCCGCGGCCTGCCCCTCGGGCCACGACGACACCGTGAAGCTCCTCTCCACGGTCGCGGTCGGCGGCTCCGCCTCCGCCCCGTCGTCGGCACCCCGTGCGAGCGGCGGCGGGGGCGGCTGCTGCGGAGGCGGCTGCTGCGGCTGACGCCCTCCCCCGGGTTTCCTCAGGAACCCTTCAGCTTCGGTTTCCTAGCGTGGTGGCATGACAGCCATCGCAGCGGACGCCGGGCCGCAGTGGGTCAACGACCTGATGGACGCGCTGGGCGCGCCGGGAGCCGGTCTCGCCATCGCCCTGGAGAACCTGTTCCCGCCGCTGCCCAGCGAGGTGATCCTGCCCCTCGCCGGGTTCGCCGCGAGCAGCGGCCGGATGAGCCTGCTCGCCGTCCTGCTGTGGACGACGGCCGGCTCGGTGATCGGCGCGCTCGCGCTGTACGGAGTCGGCGCGCTGCTCGGCCGTGACCGGACGGTGGCGATCGCGGCCCGGCTGCCCCTGGTGAAGGTCTCGGACATCGAGAAGACCGAGGCCTGGTTCCTGAAGCACGGCACCAAGGCCGTGTTCTTCGGCCGGATGATCCCGATCTTCCGCAGCCTGATCTCGGTGCCCGCGGGTGTCGAGCGGATGCGCCTGCCGGTGTTCCTCGGCCTGACCACCCTGGGCAGCGCCATCTGGAACACGGTGTTCGTCCTCGCGGGCTACTTCCTCGGCGCGAACTGGCACCAGGTCTCGGACATCGTCTCCACGTACTCGAAGGTGGTCCTCGCCGTGGCGGCGGTGGCGGTGGTGGCCTTTATCGCCGTACGACTCCTGCGACGCCCTCAAGGGGCGCGGGGAACTGCGCGACCGGCCACGACGGCGCCGCACCCGCACCACGACCAGGACACCCGAACGCTCAGGCGCCCTCAACTGCCTCCAGAAACTCCCGCAGGATCCGCTCCCCGGCGAGGACACCCCGGTCGGGAAGCACCCTGAGCGAGGGAGCCGTGAAGCCCGCGTCGGCCAGCTCCCCGTGCCCCGGCCGCCAGCCCTGGTCCGCCGCGAGCAGCAGGTCGGTGTCGAGCAGGGAGTCACCCGCGGCGAGCGTGAGATCGGCCCCGGTCCGCCGCGCGACCTCCCGCATCGCCGCGCTCTTGGTGAGCGGCTTGGGAACGGCGTAGATCTTGCGGCCCTGGAGGGACACGGTCCAGCCGCGGTTCTCCGCCCACACCGCGAGTTCCTTCACCCAGTCCTCGTCGAGCAGTTCGCGCTCGACGACGAGATAGGCGAAGAGGTCGTCGGCGACGCGGTGCTTGCGCACCCAGACCGGGTCGGCGGCCCTCAGCAGGTGCTCCTGCACCTCGGCCAGCGGTGCGCACTCGTCGGCCAGCCGTGCGGTGACCCTGGCGTGCCAGTCGGGGTCGGAGACGCCGTCGACCAGCAGATGGCCGCCGTTCGCGCAGATCGCGTACGCGGGCTCCGGGCCCGGCAGGTTGATGCGCTGGTACTGCTTGCGCGTCCGGGTCGTGGTGGGCACGAACACGGCCGCGTCGCCCAGCTCGGTGAGGAGCCGGGCCGCCGTCTCCGTCATGTACGACAGCGGCTTGCTCTCGTGCACCTCCACGCACAGCAGCCGGGGCGCCCGCGCGTCCGGCATGGTGAGCGCCAGGGCGGCGGCGGAGTAGATCAGGGTGCGATCGAGGTCGCTGGCGACGAGGACGGGCATCAGACCGACACCGCCTTGCCGTCGGCGCCGGTCGCGCCCCGGGTGTACTTCGGGTGGATCAGGCCGACGCAGGTGTAGGGCAGTCCGTCGACCTCCTCCACGGGCACCCCGCGCTGCTCGGCCAGCAGGCGCACATGGTCGAGGTCGCTGCCCGCCCCGGCGCGTGCCAGGACCTTCCAGGGCACGCGGCGCAGCATGACCCGGGTGGTCTCGCCGACGCCGGGCTTGACGAGGTTCACGTCGTGGATGGCGTACTCCTCGCTGATGCGCTCGACGGCGGCCCAGCCCTCCCAGGTGGGTGAGCGGTCGGCCGCGAGCAGTTCCTTGGCCTGGGCGCAGGCGGCGTCGGCGACCTCGGGGAAGCGGGCGGAGACGGCGTCCAGGAAGGCCACCGAGACGTCGGTGCCGGCGAGTTCGCGGTAGAACTTCGCGCCGTGGAAGTCGTCCGGGCCGACCAGGTCGGCGCGCAGCACGGTCCGCGAGATCAGGCCGGAGACGGTGGAGTTGAGGCAGGCGGAGGGGATGAGGAAGTCCTCGCGGGTGCCGTAGGTCCGGACGCAGGAGCCCGGGTCGGCCAGGACGGCGATCTCGGGGTCGAAGCCGGTGATGCCGTCGGACTTCCCGAACTCCTCCAGGGCCTGGGCGAGTTCGCGGGTGATGGCGCCCTTGCCGGTCCAGCCGTCGACGAAGACGACGTCCCGGGGGTCGTGGTGCAGGGCGAGCCAGCGCAGCGCGTTGGCGTCGATCCCCCGGCCGCGGACGATCGACACCGCGTAGTGCGGCAGGTCCAGGCCGTGCCGGTGCTGGGCCCAGCGCCGCATCAGGATGCCGACGGGGGTGCCGGCACGTGCCAGGGAGACCAGCACGGGGCGCGGGGACCGCTCGGCGAGGACCATCTCGGTGACGACGCCGACCGCCTGGGCGATACGGGCCGCCGAGTCCTCCAGCGCGGCGTGGAACAGCTCCTGGTACTGCTCGCTCGGCTGGTACTCCACGGGCAGCGACTCCGCGTAGTGCGCGCCGCCGCTCTGGATCGCCTCCTCGCGCTCCTCGGTCGGCGCCTCCAGCGTCACGTCCGAGAGGTCCTGGAGCAGCCAGCCGACCTCCTCGGGCGCGTACGAGGAGAAAGCGGGGCCGCGGAGGGGCTCGGGCAGCATGGAGGGCCTTTCGGGGGCGTACGACGGTATGACGGCGAGCAGGACCCGCGGCGTGTGCGCGGCGAGGCGGGCCAGCAGACCGTCGGGCGCGTGCAGCGCGGGGGTGTCCCCGGCCGAGTCGACCACCACGACGACGGCGTCGAATCCGGCGCCGGCGACGTTGTAGGCGTACCGCTCGCCGGGGCCGTCGGCGGGGTCGTCGTGGGCGGGGAAGGCGAGACGGGTGCGTATCGCGTAGCCGGGGTCGTCGACGGCCAGGACGGGTGAGCGGGTGGTGGTGGAGTAGCGGACCTCGACGTCGGCGCTCCGCTCCAGCTCATGGGCGAGCCTGAGCGGGGCGTACATCAGCTCCTCGAAGCCGAGGATGTGCACGCGGCGGGCGTTGTGAGGCAGCGCGTCCGCCAGGCGGCGGGCCATCGCGGGGAGGGCGTTCTCCAGGAGCTCCCGATGTGCGGGGGTGAACCCGTGTCGCCCGCCGTCGGGGAGGCCGGCGGGCCAGTGCAGGTCTATCCGGCCCTCGTCCGGGTGCGGGCCGGTGGGGGCTGTCCGCGCAGTTCCCCGCGCCCCCAGGGGGGCAACGCGGCCGTTCGGGGGCGCGGGGAACTGCGCGACCGGCCACGACGGCCCCGCACCCGCCGGCGAACCCTCCGCCACACTCTCGGACGCGCTCTTCGACTCGAACCGCGCCACCAGCTCCTGCCCCTTCTCCAGCACCCCCTCGGGCAGCCGCACAGTCCCCGAAGCCGCAGCCACGAGATCGACCCGCGCACCGATCTCCCGCGCGAACTCCTCCAGCCGCCCCGTATCGGCGGCGGACCGCATGTCCACCAGCGCCACCACGACATACCTCCGCCGCGGATAGCGCGCATGAAGATCGCGCACGGTGTTCAGCACCGTGTTCCCCGTGGAGAACTCGTCGTCGACCAGGACCAGCGGTCCGTCACCCCCGAGCAGCGCGGGATCCTCCGGGAGCAGCAGGTGCGAGGTCGCGTGGGAGTGGGCCTCCTCGAAGCCCCCGGCCGCCGCGACACCGGCGACCGGGCGGCGGGTGGAGTGCAGGTAGGGGGCGAGGCCGAGCCCGTCGGCGACGGAGTGGCCGAGGCCCGTCGCGGTCTCCGCGTAGCCGAGGACGACGGCCCTGCCCGCCTCCTCGGCGCCCAGCAGCTCCCGCACGCGGCGGCCGAGCTCGACGCCGTAGCCGTAGACGACGGACGGCGACTGGGGCACGTGCTTGCCCAGCACGTTCGACACCAGCAGATGGGCCCGCTTGGGGTTGCGGCGCAGCGCCAGCCCCAGCAGGCCGGTCAGCCGGTCGTCGCCGACGAGCTCGACGCCGAGCCGCTCGGCGACCCAGCTGCCGGACCAGACGCGGTCGGCCTCGTCGCTCACCTGATGTTCCCCCTCGTTCACTGCCTGCTCAGCCTTCTCCATGGATCCCTTGCGTCGTGCCGTCAGCCCGGCAGACCCGCCGCCAGCAGTTCCACGAAGCCGATGTCCTGGTTCGCCACGCCGAAAACCTCGGCCCGCAGCAGGGTCCGCTCGGCCCAGGCCCGGTGCGGCTTCACCTCGTTCATCTTGTTCGTGTACGCCGATCTCAGCACACCCCCGCCCCCGCGCTCGGGCCGCAGGATGTCCTGGGCGTCCGAGAACTCCTCGTGGCTGACGACGGACAGGGCGTGCACCGGCAGCACGTGCGAGGGGTGGATGCAGGTCTTGCCCAGCAGGCCGTTGGCATGGTCCAGGGAGATCTCCCTCAGCAGGCCGTCCATGGCGTGCTCAATCAGCTTCTCGCGCAGTTCCGCGGCCTGCACCTCAAGGAAGGGGCTCTGCCGCAGCTGCGGCTTGAACATGCGCTCCTGGACCCGGAAGTACTCCCACACCGGCCCGGTCACGGTGAAGCCGGTCCCGTCGGCGCGGCCCAGCATGTTCACCACGTCGGCGATCACGGAGGCGACGATCTGCACGTCGTAGGCCGTCATGTCGGGGCCCCTGCGCAGCCCGTAGGAGGAGCAGAAGTCCGTCACGCCGAGGCGCAGGGCGAGCACGCGGTCGCGGTACTTGTCGATCGCGCGGGAGATGCCCTCCAGGGTCTCCACGCGTGACTCCCGGTAGAGCAGCTCCGGGGACTCCAGCACCGGCATGGCGAAAAGGCGCCGGCCGCTATCGGCCTCGGCGGTGGCCAGGGCCTCGAGGAAGGGGATGCCGCGTTCCTCGGTGAACTTGGGCAGGACGAATCCGGAGAGCTGCCGGACGGCGGGGCCGAGACGGCGCACCAGGTCGGGTATCTGCTCGGGGGTGCGGACCCGGATGAACAGCAGGGGCAGATCGGCGTCCGGGAGCTCGTCCAGGGTCGTGAGCTGGCGGACGAGGTTCTCCTCGCCGGGGCCGACGTCCGCGTCGTCGATCGAGTCCTCCAGGCACAGCACCATCGAGACCACCCCGCGCCCGGCCTGCTTGAGGACGTCGTCGGCGAGGCGCGGCCGCGTGGCCGGGCTGTACAGCGTGGCGCCGAGGGCGGCGGCGAGCAGCCGGGCCGGGGAGTCCGGGGTGAACGCGCTCGGCTCGCGATGGAAGAGGCGCTTGCGCACCTCAGGGGCGACGTGCCCGAAATGACGCATGAAACTCCCCCGTGATGGTGGTGCGACCTGCGAATCGACGAAAGCTGGCCGGTAATAGTACGTAGATGTCCATGTCACAGGTTCCCATGAGGCATGAATTTCAGGTAACGCGGGCAAGCACAGCCAGGCCCGGCCAATGACGACGGTAGTCCCCGACGGCCGTCGGCGCCGCTCGTGACCGCGGCCCCCGCGTTGTCGTGAGCAGGACCGAGAAGGCAGGATGACCGCATGACGCACGCGATGCTGAAGGGGTCGAACGTCCCGCTGGAAGCCACCACGGTGCGCGCCGTGCTGCGCTGGACACCCGGGCAGGGGGTTCCGGACGTCGACGCCTCCGCGCTGCTCCTCGGTCCCGACGGCCGTGTGCGCTCCGACGAGGACTTCGTCTTCTACAACCAGCCCCGGCACCCGGCCGGGAAGGTGTGGCGGCTCGGCAAGAAGCGGGACGCCGAGGGCCTGACCGACACGATCCAGACAGAACTCACCGGTGTCGAGGAGGAAGTCAGCCGGATTCTGCTGGTCGCATCGGCGGACGGCGTGACGTTCGACCGCGTCCAGGCCCTGCGCATTCTGCTGTACGACGCCGCGGACACCGGAGCCGAGGCGCTGGCGTACTTCGACGTCAAGCCGGAGACGGGCGAGGAGACGGCACTGATCTGCGGCGAGCTGTACCGGCGCGGGGAGGGCTGGAAGTTCCGGGCACTCGGCGAGGGCTACTCGAACGGGCTGAAGGGGCTCGCGACCGACTTCGGCATCTCGGTGGACGAGTCGGAGGTGCTGGAGGAGGCGACCACGACGGTCCCCGCGCCTCCCACCACGAACACGCCCGCCCCGCCGACGACCGCCGGCCCCGCCCAGCAGTCCCCCGAGGTCTCGCTGCCGCTCCCCCCGGAGCAGCCGACCACGGTGCCCGCGCAGTCCGGGTACGGGTACCCGCCGCAGCAGCCGCCGGCGACGCAGCCGGCCTACGGCTACCCGCAGCCCGCCGGCCGGCCCGCGTACGGCTACCCGCAGGCACCGGCCGCGGCGGGCGCCCCGGGGGCGCAGGCCGGCTACGGCTACCCGCCGCCGGCCACGTCGGTCCCCGACCCGGACTTCCGGCTGCCCCCGCAGGGCCCGCAGTTCATCGGGCGCTAGGCGCGGCCGCGGAGCGCGCGGCGGCAGGGCCGCGCGGTCAGCGGTCGATCTTGGTCTTGTAGCCGCGCCCCCACTGCAACCCCCACCCGTACAACCGGTCGAGCTCGGCCTGGAAGCCGTAGACGAACTTCGCCTCGCGGCGCACGACGATCTCGTCCTTCACCTTCTCGATCATGACGACGGCGCAGGAGCGGGCCTGCGGCTGGCGTTCGTCGAGGTGGACCTCGATGCGGGGGCCGCTGCTCGGGTAGAGGGTGACGCTGGCGTGCGTGCGGTCGAAGGCGGGCGTCTGGTCGTAGATGTAGACGAAGACCAGCAGCCGCTTGATGCTGTCGCGGTGGTCGAGGTTGATGTACATCGTCTCGCCGGACCCGGAGCCGAACCGGTCGTCGCCGCTGAGCTTGACGTACGGCGCGGCGTTGACGTCGCCGTAGTAGCCGCCGAGGGGCTGGACGACGCCCTTGCTGCCGTCCTGGAGTTCGTAGAGGCAGCCGAGGTCGAGGTCGACGTTGACCATGCTCTGGCTGTGGCCGACGACCTCGGGGGGCTTGAGCGCCCGGAGGGGATGCCGGAGCAGGCTCTCGCGCTGGGAGCCGCCGATGTCGGACGTGCGCATCCGCCAGCTGAGGTTGACGCGCAGGTGGCCGGTGGCCGCGCCTTGCTTGGTGAGTGATATCTGCGCCCGCCGCTTGGTCAGCTCGATCGCGTTGGTCGACGCGTCGCCCGAGTCGAACTGCACATCGCCGCGCCGGAGTCCGTCGAACAGTCCCATTCAGCCCCCCACGTTCACTTGGAGACCGCAGGTCATCGCCCGTACCCACGGCCCATGACGACCGGACGGGGCGGCCGCCGAGGAGTCCTCGGTAACCGCCCCGCACAGAGCGTTCCTCACAGAAAGGGCTGTCACACCCCGGACGAGACCTCAGTCTTCTCGTCCGAGCCGGCTTTTCCCTCGGCCGCTGCCAGCGCCTTGTTGCGGCGCACGGAGGACCAGAAGGAGGCGGCGATCAGAATGACGCCGATGGAGCCGGTGATGAACTCGTTGATCTCGTACTGGATGGTGACGAGGAGGACCATGGCGAGCGCGCCGATGGCGTAGTGCGCGCCGTGCTCCAGGTAGACGTAGTCGTCGAGGGTGCCCTCGCGGACCAGGTAGACCGTCAGCGACCGGACGTACATGGCGCCGATGCCGAGGCCGAGGGCCATGAGGACGATGTCGTTGGTGATGGCGAAGGCGCCGATCACGCCGTCGAAGGAGAAGGACGCGTCCAGGACCTCGAGGTAGAGGAACATGAAGAACGCGGCCTTGCCGGCCAGCTGGACCGCCGAGCGGGGCTTGCCGCTGCGCGCGGCCTCTTCCTCCGCCTCGTGCTCACGCTCCTCCTCCTCTTCGAGCTTGTCCTCGAAGTAGCCGGAGAGACCACCGACGATCATGTACGTGATCAGACCGCCGATACCGGAGAGAAGGACCGTCTCCGCCTTGTCGACGTGGGCACCGCCGTGCTGGTGGGCATTGGCCGCGAAGGTCAGCGCCGAGATCAGCAGGACGATCAGGGCGATGCAGACCGACAGCATGTCGACCTTGCCGAGCTTGGCCAGCGGGCGCTCCAGCCAGGCGAGCCACTTGATGTCCCGGTCCTCGAAGATGTAGTCCAGGAAGATCATCAGCAGGAACATGCCACCGAAGGCGGCGATCGCCGGGTGGGCGTCCGTCACCAGCTGCTGGTACTGGTCCTTGTCGTTCAGGGCGAGGTTGACGGCCTCGATCGGGCCCATCTGGGCGCTGATCGCGACGATCACGACGGGGAAGACCAGCCGCATGCCGAAGACGGCGATCAGAATGCCGACCGTGAGGAAGATCTTCTGCCAGAAGGCATTCATCTTCTTCAGGATCCCGGCGTTGACCACCGCGTTGTCGAAGGACAGCGAGATCTCGAGGACGGACAGGATCGCGACGATGCCGAGCGCGCTCCACCCGCCGAACAGGACCGCCGCGACCAGGCCGAGCGCGGTGACCGCGAACGACCACCCGAAGGTTTTCAGAACCACTGGCTACCCAATCGTGTGTGTACGGGGCTCCCCCGCGCCGTACCCGGCTTTACGAACTTTTGAAGCCGAAGTCTAGTCGTCCCCCCTCGGCACCCCACCTGGCCCCGGATTTTGCTCATAACGCGTTATGAGACGTTGACCCCGAAGTCCAGCGCGATGCCCCGCAGCCCAGACGCGTACCCCTGTCCCACGGCCCTGAACTTCCATTCGCCCTGGTAGCGATAGAGCTCGCCGAAGATCATCGCGGTCTCCGTGGAGGCGTCCTCGCTGAGGTCGTAGCGGGCGAGCTCCTGGCCGTCGGCCTGGTTGACCACGCGGATGAAGGCGTTGCTGACCTGGCCGAAGGTCTGGCCGCGCTCGTCGGCCATGTGGATCGAGACGGGGAAGACGATCTTGTCGCAGTGCGGCGGCACCTTGGGGAGGTCGATCAGGAGCGACTCGTCGTCGCCGTCGCCCTCGCCGGTGAGGTTGTCACCGGTGTGCTCGACCGAGCCGTCCGGGCTCTTGAGCTGGTTGTAGAAGACGAACCACTCGTCCCCGAGCACGCGCCCGCTGCTGCACATCAGGGCGCTGGCGTCGAGGTCGAAGGGTGCTCCGGTGGTGGAGCGCGCGTCCCAGCCGAGCCCGACCATCACCTGAGTGAGGTTCGGCGCGGCCTTGGACAGGGAGACATTGCCCCCTTTGGCGAGCGTGACGCCCATGATGCTGTCCCTCCCCTTGGGGCCACAGGCCCGGTGGTGTCACTGAGGTGGTCCTGCACGTCCGGCGCCGCACGTAAACCGTGCGGCGCCGGACAAGAAGACCTTTCGGGCCCTGTCGCCAGGACCCTTCAGGTGGTTCAGACGTTCACGCCGAAGTCCTGCGCGATGCCGCGCAGGCCCGAGGCGTAGCCCTGGCCGATGGCGCGGAACTTCCACTCCGCGCCGTGCCGGTAGAGCTCACCGAAGACCATGGCGGTCTCGGTGGAGGCGTCCTCGCTCAGGTCGTAGCGGGCGATCTCCGCCTCGCCGGCCTGGTTCACCACGCGGATGAACGCGTTGCGGACCTGGCCGAAGGACTGCTGGCGGGTCTCGGCGTCGTAGATGGAGACCGGGAAGACGATCTTCTCGACCTCCGGCGGGACGGTCGCGAGGTTGACCTTGATCTGCTCGTCGTCGCCCTCGCCCTCACCGGTGATGTTGTCACCGGTGTGCTCGACGGAGCCGTCCGGGCTCTTGAGGTTGTTGAAGAAGATGAAGTGCTGGTCGTTGCCGACCTTGCCGGAGTTGTTCAGCAGCAGCGCGCTGGCGTCCAGGTCGAAGTCCGTGCCGGTCGTGGTGCGGACGTCCCACCCCAGACCGATGATGACCGCGGTCAGGCCCGGCGCCTCCTTGCTCAGCGATACGTTGCCGCCCTTGCTGAGGCTGACTCCCACGAGTCCTCCATTGGTGTCCAGGGGCGGATGCCCCGTTGTGCTCGGATGTCGGATCAACGAGTCGATCCTAGTGACGGGTTCCCGCCCCTCGCAGGCCCTGAAGCCGACATTTCAGCGGGTGTCGAGCGCATGCCGCCCGACCGGCGTCACAGGGAGTCGAGCGCCTTCACGTAGTCGTTCAGGTCACGCGCGTCCGGCAGGCCGTTGACGACGGTCCACCGCACGACGCCTTCCTTGTCGATGACGAAGGTGCCACGCACCGCGCAGCCCTTGTCCTCGTCGAAGACGCCGTAGGCGCGCGAGACGTTGCCGTGCGGCCAGAAGTCCGACAGCAGCGGGTACTCCAGGCCCTCCTGCTCGGCGAAGACGCGCAGGGTGTGGATGGAGTCGTTGGAGACGGCGAGCAGCTCGGTGTCGCGGTCGGAGAACTGCGGGAGATTGTCGCGCAGCTCGCACAGCTCGCCGGTGCACACGCCGGTGAAGGCGAAGGGGTAGAAGAGCAGCACCACGTTCTTGCGGCCCCGGAACTCGGACAGCCGGACGGCCCGGCCGTGGTTGTCCTTGAGTTCGAAGTCGGGGGCCTTCTCGCCGACCTGGATCGCCATCGCTGTGGGTGTCCCTTCGTGGGGCTTTTCGGGTGGGACCACCCTACGCAGCCACCGGCACAGGCCGATGGGCGGGCCGACGACGCCGGCCCGCCCGCCGTACGGCTAACGCTTGGACTTGGCGGCCTTCGGCGTGGCCAGCCGGCTGCCGCTCCAGTCCTTGCCGACGCTGACACTCTTGGACGCCGTCAGACCCGCCGTGGTGGCGGCCTCCGAGATGTCGCTCGGCTCCACATAGCCCGAACGGCCGGTCTTCGGCGTGAGGAGCAGGATCGCGCCGCCCTCTTCGATGTACGTGGTGGCATCGACCAGCGAGTCCGTAAGGTCGCCGTCGTCGTCACGGAACCACAGCACAACGGCATCGGCCACGTCGTCGTAGTCCTCGTCCACCAGGTCGGCCTCGATGATGCCCTCGATGGCCTTGCGGAGCTCCTGGTCCACGTCGTCGTCGTAGCCGATCTCCTGGACCACCTGCCCGGGCTGGAACCCCAGCCTGGCGGCAGGGTTCGTCCGCTCCTCCGCGTGGTCCGCGGTCGCGCTCACGGGTTGCCTCCTGATCATGTTTTGGGAATAACTCAGCCACGCGCGTGCGCGAAGCATTGGCCGTAGTCCACACGGGCGGGACGGATCGCGCAAGTACCCGGCCGTTCAGACCGCCGAAACGGTGACGATCCTGGCGGTGTCACCGCAACTCCAGGCACACCATCATGGTCCGAGGTGACGCACACCACACCTTTCTGCCCTGTTTGGGCGTTTGGGAATCGTCTGTGGGTACGAGACTCGAAGGTATTCGCCCCATACGTCACGGAGTCGATCTCACGTCTGGGTTACCGCTGGGTAGAGATGACGTTTCCCGGCCCCGAGGTGGACCATGGGAGCGGCGCGCCCCCCAGCGACGACGCCCCGGCTACGACAGCGAAACAGCGGCCCTCGCAGGCCCTCTGACAGGTAAGGAACAGCGTGGCTTCCGCATCCGATCGCAACCCGATCATCATTGGCGGCCTTCCGAGTCAGGTTCCTGACTTCGATCCCGAAGAGACCCAGGAGTGGCTCGACTCCCTCGACGCCGCCGTCGACGAGCGCGGCCGGGAGCGGGCGCGCTATCTGATGCTGCGGCTGATCGAGCGGGCCCGCGAGAAGCGCGTGGCCGTGCCGGAGATGCGCAGCACGGACTACGTCAACACCATCCCCACCAAGAGCGAGCCGTTCTTCCCGGGCAACGAGGAGATCGAGCGCAAGGTCCTCAACGCCACCCGCTGGAACGCGGCGGTGATGGTCTCCCGGGCCCAGCGCCCCGGCATCGGCGTCGGCGGGCACATCGCCACGTTCGCCTCCTCCGCCTCGCTCTACGACGTCGGCTTCAACCACTTCTTCCGCGGCAAGGACGAGGGCGACGGCGGCGACCAGGTCTTCTTCCAGGGCCACGCCTCCCCCGGCATCTACGCCCGCGCGTTCCTGCTGGACCGGCTCGGCGAGGAGCACCTGGACGGCTTCCGCCAGGAGAAGTCGAAGGCGCCGCACGCGCTGTCGTCGTACCCGCACCCGCGGTCGATGCCGGACTTCTGGGAGTTCCCGACGGTGTCGATGGGTCTCGGCCCGATCGGCGCGATCTACCAGGCGCGGATGAACCGCTACATGGAGGCGCGCGGGATCGCCGACACCTCGAAGTCGCAGGTCTGGGCGTTCCTCGGCGACGGCGAGATGGACGAGCCGGAGTCGCTGGGGCAGCTCTCCATCGCCGCGCGCGAGGGCCTGGACAACCTCACGTTCGTCGTCAACTGCAACCTGCAGCGCCTCGACGGACCGGTGCGCGGCAACGGAAAGATCATCCAGGAGCTGGAGTCGATCTTCCGCGGCGCCGGCTGGAACGTGATCAAGCTGGTCTGGGACCGCAGCTGGGACCCGCTGCTCGCCCAGGACCGCGACGGCGTGCTGGTCAACAAGATGAACACCACGCCCGACGGGCAGTTCCAGACGTACGCCACCGAGACGGGCGCGTACATCCGCGACCACTTCTTCGGTGACGACCACCGGCTGCGGGCGATGGTCGAGGGCATGACCGACGACCAGATCCTGCACCTGGGGCGCGGCGGTCACGACCACAAGAAGATCTTCGCGGCGTACAAGGCGGCCGCTGAGCACAAGGGCCAGCCGACGGTGATCCTCGCCAAGACGATCAAGGGCTGGACGCTGGGCCCGAACTTCGAGGGCCGCAACGCCACGCACCAGATGAAGAAGCTGACGGTCGACGACCTCAAGCGCTTCCGCGACCGTCTGCACCTGCCGATCCCGGACAAGGAGCTGGAGTCCGGCGTGCCGCCGTACTACCACCCGGGCCGGGACTCGGAGGAGATCCAGTACATGCACGACCGCCGCAAGTCTCTCGGCGGTTACGTCCCCACGCGCGTGGTCCGCTCCAAGCCTCTGGCGC
Organism: Streptomyces luteogriseus; assembly: GCF_014205055.1. NCBI lineage: Bacteria > Bacillati > Actinomycetota > Actinomycetes > Kitasatosporales > Streptomycetaceae > Streptomyces > Streptomyces luteogriseus. The sequence continues at coordinate 6,081,502 of NZ_JACHMS010000001.1, read as the reverse complement.
TGCCCGAGGACAAGACGTACGCGACCGTGAAGAAGGGCTCGGGCCAGCAGTCCATCGCGACGACCATGGCCTTCGTGCGGCTCCTGAAGGACCTCATGCGGGACAAGGAGATCGGCAAGCGGTTCGTGCTGATCGCGCCCGACGAGTACCGCACATTCGGCATGGACTCGTTCTTCCCGAGTGCGAAGATCTACAACCCGCTCGGCCAGCAGTACGAGTCGGTCGACCGCGACCTGCTGCTCGCCTACAAGGAGGCGCCGAACGGCCAGATGCTGCACGACGGCATCTCGGAGGCCGGCTGCACGGCGTCGCTGATCGCGGCAGGCTCGGCGTACGCGACCCACGGCGAGCCGCTCATCCCGGTCTACGTCTTCTACTCGATGTTCGGTTTCCAGCGCACCGGCGACCAGTTCTGGCAGATGGCCGACCAGCTGGCGCGCGGTTTCGTCCTGGGCGCGACCGCCGGCCGTACGACGCTGACCGGTGAGGGCCTCCAGCACGCGGACGGCCACTCGCAGCTGCTGGCCTCCACGAACCCGGGCTGCGTCTCCTACGACCCGGCGTTCGGTTTCGAGATCGCGCACATCGTGAAGGACGGCCTGCGCCGGATGTACGGCTCCTCCGAGGAGCACCCGCACGGCGAGGACGTCTTCTACTACCTGACCGTCTACAACGAGCCGATCCAGCACCCCGCCGAGCCTTCGAGCGTCGACGTCGACGGCATCCTCAAGGGCCTCCACCGGTTCAGCGAGGGCACGGCCGGCTCGATCCCGGCGCAGATCCTGGCGTCCGGTGTCGCGGTCCCCTGGGCCGTCGAGGCGCAGCGGCTGCTGGCCGAGGACTGGAACGTCAAGGCGGACGTCTGGTCGGCGACCTCCTGGAACGAGCTGCGGCGCGAGGCCGTGGCCTGCGAGGAGCACAACCTGCTGCACCCGGAGGAGGAGCAGCGGGTGCCGTACGTGACCCGGAAGCTGGCGGACGCGCAGGGGCCGGTCGTGGCCGTGTCCGACTGGATGCGGTCCGTTCCGGACCAGATCGCGCGCTGGGTGCCGCAGACGTACCAGTCGCTCGGTGCCGACGGCTTCGGCTTCGCGGACACGCGCGGCGCCGCCCGGCGGTTCTTCCACATCGACGCGCAGTCGATCGTGGTGGGGGTGCTGACCGAGCTGGCCCGTGAGGGCAAGGTGGACCGTTCCGTGCTCAAGCAGGCCATCGACCGGTACCAGCTGCTCGACGTGTCGGCCGCCGACCCGGGGGCCGCGGGCGGCGACGCGTAGGGCGTCAAGGGCGGTTTCCATGGGGCGGCACCCGAGAGGTGCCGCCCCGTGCGTTTCCTACCATGCTTCCCATGACGCTCCCGATGACCGCCTCGACCGCGCTGGCCCGTTGGGAGCGGCGCACCCAGGGCCCGCTGCTGGCGCTGGCCGTGCTGTTCGCGATCGCCTACGCCATACCGATCGTGGCCCCGAGGGCTCCGCAGGACCTGCTCACCGCATGCCATGTCGCCAACTGGGCGGTGTGGGCCGCTTTCGCCGCCGACTATCTGGTCCGCCTGTGGCTGGCCGAGGACCGGCTGCGGTTCGTACGCGGCAATCCGCTGGCGCTGCTGGCCGTGGTGCTGCCGCTGGCCCAGCCGCTGCGGCTGCTGAAGCTGGTGTCGATGCTGTTCCTCGCCGGGCAGCGGGCGCGGATGGCGTCGCAGGTACGGGTCACCACGTACGTCGCGGGATCGTGCCTCGGACTGCTCGTCTTCGGTGCGCTGGCCGTGCTGGAGGTGGAACGGGACGAGCCCGGTGCCTCCATTCACACCCTGGGGGACGCGGTCTGGTGGGCGTTCACCACGATGACCACCGTGGGGTACGGGGACATGGCACCGACCACGGGGCTGGGGCGGATGCTGGCGGTCGGGCTGATGCTGTCCGGAATCGCGCTGCTCGGTGTGGTGACGGCGAACATCGCGGCCTGGTTCATCGCCCGGTTCGAGAAGGACGACGTGGAGGAGCGGCGCCAGACCGAGGCGATCAGGGAACTGACCGAGGAGGTGCGGGCGCTGCGCGGGGAGCTGGCGGCGCTCAAGGGGACACCGGCCGAACAGCCCGTCGAGTAGCCCGTGCCGCAAAGGTGGGCCCCCGGTCACTGCGCCGGAGGCCCTTCCCTTGCCACGCCGGGGGTCAGAACATGCCCACACCCGGGGTGGCCGCTCCGGACAGCCAGATGACGGCCAGGAGCGTGTCGATGGCGCCCAGGACCAGGGCGACGACAGCCGCGGTGGGGCGGGAGCCCGACCACGCGCGGCCCATGGCGAGCCAGCCGCAGACCATCGCGGCGGGACCGAGCACGATCCCCAGCACGAAGAAGCCCGCAACGGCACAGATGACTCCGATGAGTCCGAGCGTCGCGCGATCCGTCCCGGTCCGTGACCACGTCCGGCCACGTGAGCGGGGGTGCCTGCGCGTACCGTGTCCGAAGCTCGCCATCATCAACTCCCGTAAACCCTCGATCGGTTGGGGTTCTTTTTCGGGTACGACATGGCGAGTACCCCGTCAGTGCGCGTTCATCCCGCTGCCTGCGCGCCGCCCCCCTCCGGCAGCGCGCCGCAGCGTCCGCCCTCCATGCCCTGCGGAGGACTTGACCCACTGTGACCTGCGGTACGTGCCGAAGGGGAGGGTTCCGGGGGTCCGTTCACCCTGATGGGCGAACGGACCGCCGGGGACCGTCAGATGTGCGCGGCGCCCGCGCCGGCTTCCGCGTTCTCACCGCGCTTGGTGAGGAACGCGACGAACACGGCGACGGCCGCCACACCCGCGGCGGTCAGGGAGGCCAGGCTCATGCCGTCGATGAACGTGGTGTGCGCGACCTCGGTGATCTTCGCGGCAATCTGCTCGGGGGTGCCCTCGGGTACCGGGGCGCCGCCCTGCTGAACGGCCAACGCGGCCTGTTCGGACTGGGCCGGGGTGAGCGGCGGCAGCCCCGCGTCCGCCCAGTTGCCGGCGAACTCGCTGTCGACCTTGGAGGCCATCACGGCGCCCAGCACGGCCGTACCGAGACTGCCGCCGATCTGCATGGCGGCCTGCTGGAGACCGCCCGCGACGCCGGAGAGCTCCATCGGGGCGTTGCCGACGATGACTTCGGTCGCGCCGACCATGACCGGCGCGAGGCCCAGCCCCAGCAGGGCGAACCAGACGGACATGATGCCGCTGCCCGTGTGCGCGTCCAGCGTGGACATGCCGTACATGGCGATCGCGGTGCACGCCATGCCGCCGGCCAGCGGGATGCGGGGGCCGAACTTGGTGATCATCACGCCGGCGAGCGGCGAACCGACGATCATCATGCCGGTGAGCGGCAGCAGGTGCAGCCCGGCGTCGATCGGGCTCATCCCGTGCACGTTCTGGAGGTAGAACGTCACGAAGAACAGGCCGCCCATGAAGGCGATGGCCATCAGGACCATGAGGACGACACCCGCCGACAGCGGGACGGAGCGGAACAGTCCCAGCGGGATCAGCGGCTCCTTCACCTTCGTCTCCCAGACGGCGAAGAGCCCGAAGCCGACCACCGAGGCGATGATGAACGCCCAGGTCTTCAGATCGCCCCAGCCCCACTCCGGCGCCTTGATCAGAGCCCAGACGAGGCAGAACATCGCGGCGGACAGCAGGAGGATGCCGAGGAGATCGAAGGAGCGCGGCGCGTTCTCGGCGCGGTGGTCGAGCAGGATCAGCACGCCGAGGACGAGGGCGAGGACGCCGACCGGCACGTTGATGAAGAACACCGACTGCCAGTTGACGTGCTCGACGAGCACACCGCCGAGGATCGGGCCGCCCGCGGTGGACGCGCCGATGACCATGCCCCAGATGCCGATGGCCATGTTCAGCTTCTCGGCAGGGAAGGTGGCCCGCAGCAGGCCGAGCGCGGCCGGCATCAGCAAGGCGCCGAAGAGCCCCTGGAAGACGCGGAAGACGACGACCGCCGTGATGCCCTTGGACAGCCCGATGGCGGCCGAGGAGGCGGCGAAGCCCGCCACGCCGATGAGGAAGGTCTGGCGGTGGCCGAATCGGTCACCCAGCTTGCCGGCGGTGATCAGGGACACCGCGAGGGCGAGGAAGTAGGCGTTGGTGATCCACTGGAGATCCGACCATGAGGCGCCCAGATCCTTGCCGATCGCCGGGTTGGCTATGGCCACGATGGTGCCGTCGAGGGCCACCATCATGACCCCCACGGCGACGGTGATGAGGGTGAGCCAGGGGTGCCCGCGCAGCCCCTTGCCCGGCGTTGCGCCCGACGGCGATGCCGGCGTCTTGTCCCCCGGCCCCGTCGTGTCGATGGTGGTCTGACTAGTCATACCGTGAGGCTAGTGACAGTCGCTGACAATTGACAAACCAAATCACTAGTCGGTAACTGACACGACATCCCCGTATAGCCTGAACTGGGAGAACACTTCGGACGAGAGGCATGTCTTGAACCTGCGCGAACGCAAGAAACGGCGCACCCGGGACGCACTGCTGCGGGCCGCGCTGGAACTGTTCGCCGCGCGCGGGTACGAGGAGACGACCGTCGACGACATCGCCGCCGCCGTGGACGTCTCGCAGCGCACCTTCTTCCGCTACTTCGCCGGCAAGGAGGAGACGGCGTTCTTCGTGCCGCGCCTGGCGGAGACGCTCGTCGTCGAGGCCCTGCGCACACGCCCGCCCGGCGAGGTACCGCTGGAGGCGCTGCGCCGGGCCGTACTGGAGAGCTGGGACGCGATCAACGAGGCCGTCGAGGAGCTCGTGCCGATCGACCTCCACATGCGTGTCTACCGGGTGATCGAGTCGACGCCCGCACTGCTCGCCGCCCATCTGCGGCGGTCGGCGGAGCTGGAGGAGCTGCTCGCGGGCATCATCGCCGAGCGCGAGGGGCTCGACGTGGACGCCGACCCCCGGCCGAGGATCGTCGTGGCCCTCTTCGGCGGGGTGATTCGCGTCACCGAACGGTTGTGGTCCGCGGGGGACGACGTCACCCTCGACGGCATGCGCGAACTCACCACGACATACCTGGATCAGGTGGGTCCCGCACTGGCCGGGAACTGGCGTGCGGAGCAGTCCCCTTAGCCCCTCCACCGAAACGTGATCCCGGTCACTTGGTTAACGCGAGACCCTCTCGTTCTCCTAGTGTGTCCTTTCAGTGACTTCCTTCGACACCTCCCCGCAACTGAACGTCTGGCGCGCACTGCTCGCTCTGGCCGTCGTGTTCGTGATGCTGGCGACCACCGGCTGGACGGCCCTGCGCAACCAGCGGGGCGCCACGCCGCTCCAGGCCTCGCTCTCCGCCTGGGAGCACGGCCGGATCGGCGGGCACCGGCTGCCGGACCCGCAGTCCGAGCCGGCGAAGCTCGCCCGCTTCTTCGCCTCGCTCACCGAGCAGGACCGTTCGACGCTGATCCGCAAGTACTCGCTCGCGGTCGGCAACATGAACGGCGCGCCGGTCGAGGTGCGTTACCGCGCCAACCACCTCGCGCTCGCCAAGGCGCGCAAGGTCGAGCGGGAACGCATGCACGACGAGCGCCTCACCCCGGCCGGGCAGCACGAGGCGAGCCGCAGGATGCACCGCTTCGAGGACCTCATGGAGCCGGGCCGTCACATCCTGGCCTTCGACCCGGAGGGCTCGGGCCGGGTGGCGGAGGTGTTCGGCAACCTGCGCAGGGCGGAGCGGGTCTCGGTCGTCGTCCCCGGCGTCGACACGAACCTGCTCACCTTCCAGCGCACCGACCGCACGTACTCCGCGCCCGTCGGCATGGCCAAGTCCCTGTACGCGGCCGAGCGGAAGGTGAGCCCCTCGACCCGTACGGCCGTGATCGCCTGGGCCGACTACACGGCGCCCAGCGGACTCGGGATCGACTCGGCCACGGCGATGCGCGCCGAGGACGGTGCCGTACGGCTGAACGCGCTCGTGCGGTCCCTGCCGGGCAGCTCGCCGGTCTCGCTGTTCTGCCACAGCTACGGCTCCGTGGTGTGCGGCGTCGCCGCGCACTCACTGCCGGGCCGGGTGTCCGACATCGCGGTGGCGGGCAGCCCCGGCATGCGCGCCGAGAAGGCCGCCCAGCTGCACACCGGCGCCCGGGTGTGGGCGATGCGGGACTCCGACGACTGGATCCAGGACGTGCCCTACCTGGAGGTCGGCGGGCTGGGTCACGGCGCCGATCCGGTGTCCACCGGGTTCGGGGCGCGGGTGCTGTCGGCCGAGGGTGCGAAGGGCCACGCGGGCTACTTCGAACCGGGCACGGCAAGTCTGTTCAATTTCGCAGAGATCGGCGTTGGCGCATACCGCTCGGTGCACTGCGCGCACGAAGACGGCGTCTGCCGTACCGGTTTGTCCGGCACGGCGGCGGCCTGACGCGCGTAGAGGCGAAGGAATTGCGGTCTGCTCGGGAGGGGGACGGAGGAGCGCGTGCCGCATACGATGAGCCGCATGGGTGACGTACTGGCCGGATTTCATGCCGCCTGGGAGTTCGAGTCCGACTCCGTGCTCATCCGCTACGAACGGGGGATTCGAGCACCCAAGCTCTTCCAGGCCCTCGGGGAACGCCGTGTGCCCCTGGAGGCGATCGCCGGGGTGACGCTGACCCGCGGGAAACGCGGCACGGTCGTCCTGCGCATGGAGCCGCGACCCGGGGCCGACCCCTTGATGGAGGCCGCGGCCGGGCAGCTGAAGGAGAGCGGCGACCCCTACCGGCTGGTGCTGCCCGCCGACCGGGAGGTCCTCGCGGAGTACTACGCCGACGAACTGCGGACGATGCTGACGGAGTCCGGACCGGCGGACCGGTTCCTCGTGAAGCCGCCCGAGGGGCCGTTGTCGTTCAAGGCGTACGACGGGAAGGCGACCTTCGACGGACGCACCGTGAACTTCCGGTGGTTCTGGACGGGGGCGTCGTCGGCGAAGTGGAAGGCCGGCGACCAGAGTTTCTCCGTCGGGGAGCTGAACGGGGTCGAGTGGCGGTCGCCGGAGGTCTTCGAGGGGCATTTGCGGCTTTTGCGGCGAGATGCCGGGACACCCGGGGTGCAGGCCGACCAGGATCCCGCGGCGGTGGTGTTCGGGCTGGGGTACGGGCCGGTGCACGAGTCGCTGCCGTTCGCCGCCGCGGTGCTGGCGGCGGCGCGGACGTCGAGTCCGGTGGCCGCCGTGCCCGCACCGCGGCGGGACCCCGCCGACATCGCCGAGCGGATTCGTCACCTGGGTGAGCTGCATCAGGCCGGATTGGTGACGGATGAGGAGTTTTCGGTCAAAAAGGCCGAGTTGCTCTCTGAGCTCTAGCGTCTGCGGGGTGCCGCGCGCCGGCGGGTGCGTGCCGCATGTGGCTGGTCGCGCCCACGCGGCGGAGCCGCACATCGACACGGCCCCGCGCCCCTGAAGACCTTTACTCCCGGCCCGCCGACGTGAAGGTCATGTCCGCGTACCGCGTGCCCGCCACCTGGGCCGCTATGCCGTCCAGCAGGTCCAGTTGCCCGTCGGTCAGGACGATCCGGGTCGCCGCCGTGTTCTCCTCCACCCTGGCGGGCTTGCGGGTACCCGGGATCGGGATGACCGGGAGGCCGTGGACCGTCGCCCGCTGCTGCACCCAGGCCAGGGCGATCTGACCGAGGGTCGCGTCGTGGGCCTTGGCCACCGAGCGGATCAGCTCCAGCAGGGTCGCGTTCGCCATGGCGTTGTCGCCCGTGAAGCGGGGCTGCTGGCGACGGAAGTCACCGGCGCTCAGGTCCTGCTCGGCATCGGTGAACGAGCCGGTGAGGAAGCCCCGGCCGAGGGGGGAGTACGGGACGAGGGTCACGCCCAGCTCACGGGCGGCGGGGACGACGTGCGTCTCGATGTCACGGCTGAACAGCGACCACTCCGACTGCACGGCCGCGATGGGGTGGACGGCGTGGGCGGCGCGCAGTTCACCGGCCGTGACCTCGCTCAGGCCGAGGTGCTTGACCTTGCCCTCGCGGACCAGGTCGGCCATGGTGCCGACACTCTCCTCGATCGGCACGTTCACATCGCGCCGGTGCATGTAGTAGAGGTCGATGGCGTCGACGTCCAGGCGCTTCAGGCTCGCCTCGACGGCCTGGCGGATGTAGGGCGGGTCGTTGCGGATGACGCGGCGCGTCGGGTCGTCCGGGGGTATCGACAGGGCGAACTTGGTCGCGATGACGACCTCGTCGCGGTGGGCCTTGAAGAAGGGGGCGAGGAACCGCTCGTTCTCGCCGGCGCCGTACGCGTCGGCCGTGTCGTAGAAGGTGACGCCCAGTTCGAGCGCCCGCTCCAGCGTGGCCCGGGACGCGTCCGCGTCCGAGGGGCCGTAGCCGAAGCTCATGCCCATGCAGCCCAGGCCCTGGACGCTCACCTCGGGACCGTGGTCGCCGAGCTTCGCCGTCGTGATCCTGCCGTCCGTCATCGGGACCTCTCCGACGCCAGGGCACGCCCGGCGTCCGCGTAGAAACTGATCTTCCGGTCGAGCACGGCGAGCGTGCCCCGGAGTTCGTCGATCCTGGCCAGGACGTCCTCGCGGGTCGTCTGGAGCAGTTCGAAGCGCTCGCCGTAGGTGTGGTCGCCCTCGCGCACCAGTTCCGCGTACCGCACCATGTCCGCGACCGGCATGCCCGTCAGGCGGAGCTTGCCGACGAGGTCGAGCCAGTCGAGGTCGCGGTTGGTGTAGCGGCGCTGGCCGGTGTGGGACCGGTCGATGTGCGGCATCAGGCCGATGCGCTCGTACCAGCGCAGGGTGTGTGCCGTCAGGCCGGTGAAGGCGACGACCTCGCTGATCGTGTAGTGGTCGTCGCCGTCCGGGCGCCGGTTCTGCTGCTGCGTCGGGCCGGCGCAGGTGTCGGTCCTGGTCCCCGTGGTCTCCATCACCGTCATGACCCCAACGCTAGAACCTTGGAGTGCGCTCGAAGCAAGCGCGGACGGTAAGAAATCGGCAGGACGTTTCCTGATCCGGCCGGTTGACGTACGGACTCATGAGTGTGGCGCGTCGCACCCTGCCCGGGGACGCCGAAGAGGTCCTGCGGCTGCGCCGGCCGGTGATCGACTCGGTGGTCGCCTCCGATCCGTCCGTCGCCCGGCACAGGGAGTCCCTGCCCGTGCCGGGGGCCGAACCGGGCGATCCCGACGGGGACTTCAGGGCGTCCGTCGTGGACCATCCGGAGCGGCCGGGGGCGACGGCCTGCATGGTGGCCGGGACGATCGACCACCGCGTCGGCAAGGCGGCCGGAGCCGCTGTACGTCTCGCTCGGTTTCCGCCCCGAGCCCGACCCTTTGCCGGAGCTCGCACCCTGAGCGCATAGGCTCGAACGCATGTCGCTGAAGAGCCTCGCGTTGATCGATAACTGGCCGGTTCCCACCGCTGCGGCGGGCGTCGTACGAGCGGACGGCACCGTCCTCGGCACCCACGGGCCGGCCGGACAGCGGTTCCCGCTCGCGTCGGTGACCAAGCCCCTGGCCGCCTACGCGGTGCTCGTCGCGTACGAGGAGGGGGCCGTCGAGTTCGACGAGCCGGCGGGCCCCACCGGGTCGACGGTCCGGCACCTGCTCGCGCACACCTCGGGCCTCGCCTTCGACGAGCACAAGGTCACGGCCCCGCCCGGGGAGCGCCGGCTGTACTCCAACGCCGGCTTCGAGCAGCTGGGCGACCATGTGGAGAAGGCCACCGACATCCCGTTCGGGGAGTACCTGCGGCAGGCCGTGCTGGAGCCGCTCGGCATGAACTCGACGACCCTGGAGGGCTCCCCGGCCAAGGACGGGGTGTCGACGGTGGAGGACCTGCTGCGGTTCGCGGCCGAGGTGCAGGCGCCGCGGCTGCTGGACCCCCGCACGGTCGCCTCGGCGATGACCGTGCACTACCCGGGCACCAAGGGCGTCCTGCCGGGGTACGGCCATCAGAACCCCAACGACTGGGGGCTCGGCTTCGAGATCCGCGACTCCAAGTCGCCGCACTGGACGGGCTCCTCGTCCTCGCCGCGCACATTCGGGCATTTCGGGCAGTCGGGTACGTTCCTGTGGATCGACCCGGACGCGGGCGCTGCCTGCGTGGCCCTGACGGACCGGGCGTTCGGGCCCTGGGCGACCGAGGCGTGGCCGCCGTTCACGGACGCGGTGCTCGCGGAGCTGTAGAGCGAGCCCCGGCCGCTAGACCGTCGGCCTCTGGCCCATCTCCCAGACCAGCAGCTCCGCCTCCGTCACGCCCTCGGCCTCCAGGCCCTTGGCGTCCGTGATCCGGGCGGCGTCACCGGCGCCCAGTTCCTCGCCGTCCAGGCGGACGGCACCGCGTACGACGTGCACGTACGCGTACGGCCCGTCCGGTACCGCCGTCCGCTCCCCCGCCCCCAGGCGGCGCACGTGCAGTATCGCGCCGGCCTCGGGGACGGCGTACGGCGTCGAGTCGGCGATGCCGTGGACGACCTCGTAGAACGGGTCGCCGCCGGGCCGGAGGGGGGCGAGCCACATCTGGATGAAGGTCAGGGGCTCCGGGCCGTCGTTGCGCTCCACGTGCCGCACCCCACCCGCCGAGCTGAGGCGCTGCACGTCCCCGTGGCGTACGACCGACTCGTGCCCGGTGGAGTCCCGGTGGGTCAGCTCGCCCTCCACCACCCACGTCACGATCTCGGTGTGACTGTGCGGATGCTCGTCGAAGCCGGCCCCGGGCGCGAGGCGCTCCTCGTTGCACGCGAGCACCGCGCCGAACCGGAGGTTGTCCGGGTCGTAGTGGGACCCGAAGGAGAAGGCGTGCCGCGACGCGATTCCGGTCGCCGGGTCGCCGCCCCGGTAGCGCTCACCCGCGCGCCGAATGTCCATCACGCGCTCCACCGTAGACCCGGCGGCCCACCTTCCCGTCCGGATAAGGCAGTCTTGTCCCCGTGCCCGAACCCGAAACCAGCAAGAACGAAGCCGCAGCCCATGACGTCCATCCGCATGCCGCGACGCTGAAGCGGCTGGAGAAGTCGTCCGGATCGCTCGCCGCGCAGGCCATCGCGCGGATGGACGAGACGCTGCCCTGGTACCGGGCCATGCCCCCGGAGAACCGTTCCTGGATCGGTCTGGTCGCACAGGCGGGCATCGCCGCGTTCACCGAGTGGTTCCGGCGTCCGGACGCCCCGCAGGCCATCTCCACCGACGTGTTCGGCACCGCGCCGCGCGAGCTGACCCGGGCGATCACCCTGCGCCAGACCGTGGAGATGGTGCGCACCACCATCGAGGTCATGGAGAGCGCGATCGACGAGGTCGCGGCCCCGGGCGACGAGCGGGTGCTGCGCGAGGCGCTGCTCGTCTACGCCCGGGAGATCGCCTTCGCCACGGCCCAGGTGTACGCGCAGGCCGCCGAGGCACGCGGCGCCTGGGACGCCCGGCTGGAGTCCTTGGTGGTGAACGCCGTGCTCAGCGGCGAGGCCGACGAGGGGGCCGTGTCCCGGGCCGCCGCCCTGGGCTGGAACTCCCCGGAGCACGTGTGCGTGGTGCTCGGCACGGCGCCCGACGGGGACAGCGAGCTGACCGTCGAGGCCATACGGCGCGCGGCCCGTCACGCCAAGCTCCAGGTGCTCACCGGGGTGCTCGGCGACCGGCTGGTCGTCATCGCGGGCGGCAGCGACAACCCGCTGGCCGTCGCCAAGTCGCTCATCGGCCCGTTCGCGGCCGGGCCGGTCGTGGCGGGCCCGGTGGTGCCCGACCTGCTGGCCGCCACCCGGTCCGCGCAGGCCGCCGCGGCCGGGCTGAAGGCGTGTTCCGCCTGGCAGGACGCCCCGCGCCCGGTCCTGGCGGACGATCTGCTCCCGGAGCGGGCGATGGCCGGGGACCCCTCGGCCCGTGAGCAGCTGGTGGAGGAGATCTACAGACCGCTGGAGGAGGCCGGGGCCGCGCTCCTGGAGACCCTCAGTGTCTATCTCGAACAGGCGAGCAGTCTCGAGGGCGCCGCCCGGATGCTGTTCGTCCATCCCAACACCGTCCGCTACCGGCTTCGACGTGTGACTGACGTCACCGGCTGGTCACCCTCCGATGTACGCTCTGCGTTCACACTGCGGATCGCGTTGATCCTGGGGCGTCTGGTCGATGGAGATCTCCAGCCCTAGGGTTTTGTCGGGGATCGACAAAACCCCCCCGTGTTCTTCGTCCTTGTCCCCACGGGCGGCCGTGCCCGTACCCAAGAGAGAGTGTGAGAGTGCTCGTACTCGTCGCTCCCGGCCAGGGCGCTCAGGCGCCCGGCTTCCTCACCCAATGGCTCGACTTCCCCGGTGTTCGCGGTGCCCTCGAGGCCTGGTCCGACGCCGCGGGACTCGACCTGATCCGTTACGGCACCGAGGCCGACGCGGAGGAGATCCGCGACACCGCGGTGGCGCAGCCGCTGCTGGTCGCGGCCGGACTGGCCTCCGCCCACCTGCTGTTCGACGACCCCGCCGAGCTGCCGCAGAAGGTCGGAGCGATCGCCGGGCACAGCGTCGGCGAGTTCACCGCCGCCTCGCTCGCCGGAGTGCTCCCCCACGAGGAGGCCCTCCGCCTGGTCCGCACCCGCGGGCTCGCCATGGCCGAGGCCGCCGCGGTCACCGAGACCGGCATGGCCGCGCTGCTGGGCGGCGACCCCGCGGTGACGGTTCCGCACCTGGAGAAGCTCGGCCTGACCCCGGCGAACATCAACGGCGCGGGCCAGATCGTCGCGGCCGGCACCAAGGAGCAGATCGCCGCGCTGGAGGCGGACAAGCCCGAGGGCGTGCGCAAGGTCGTCGCGCTGAAGGTCGCCGGCGCGTTCCACACGCACCACATGGCACCGGCCGTCGACACCCTGGCCAAGGCCGCCGAGGCCCTGGCGCCCGGCGACCCGAAGGTCCGTTACGTCTCCAACAAGGACGGCCGGACCGTCGCCGGCGGCGCCGAGGTACTGGAGCGTCTGGTCGGCCAGGTCGCCAGCCCGGTCCGCTGGGACCTGTGCATGGAGACCTTCAAGGAGCTCGGTGTCACGGCTCTGATCGAGGTGTGCCCCGGCGGCACCCTCACCGGCCTCGCCAAGCGGGCCCTGCCCGGGGTGAAGACGCTGGCCCTGAAGTCCCCCGCCGACCTCGACGCGGCTCGCGAGCTCATCGCCGAGCACGCCTGACCGCCGCCCCCAAGGAGCCGACCGCATGGCGAAGATCAAGCCCAGCAAGGGCGCCCCGTACGCGCGCATCCTCGGTGTCGGCGGCTACCGCCCGACCCGGGTCGTGCCGAACGAGGTGATCCTCGAGACGATCGACTCGTCCGACGAGTGGATCCGCTCGCGCTCCGGCATCCAGACGCGGCACTGGGCGAACGACGAGGAGACCGTCGCCGCGATGTCGATCGAGGCGTCCGGCAAGGCGATCGCCGACGCCGGGATCTCCGCCGAGCAGATCGGCGGCGTGATCGTCTCGACCGTCTCGCACTTCAAGCAGACCCCGGCCGTCGCCACCGAGATCGCCGACAAGCTCGGTACGAACAAGGCCGCCGCCTTCGACATCTCGGCCGGCTGCGCGGGCTTCGGCTACGGCCTCACCCTCGCCAAGGGCATGATCGTCGAGGGCTCGGCGGAGTACGTCCTGGTGATCGGTGTCGAGCGGCTGAGCGACCTGACCGACCTGGAGGACCGCGCGACGGCCTTCCTGTTCGGCGACGGCGCCGGCGCGGTCGTCGTCGGCCCGGCCCAGGAGCCCGCGATCGGCCCCACCGTCTGGGGCTCCGAGGGCGACAAGTCCGAGACCATCAAGCAGACCGTGCCGTGGACGGACTACCGTTCCGGCGAGGTCGCCAAGTTCCCCGCCATCACGCAGGAGGGCCAGGCGGTGTTCCGCTGGGCCGTCTTCGAGATGGCGAAGGTCGCCAAGGAGGCGCTGGACGCCGCCGGCATCACCGCGGACGACCTGGACGTCTTCATCCCGCACCAGGCCAACGAGCGGATCATCGACTCGATGGTGAAGACACTCAAGCTGCCGGAGTCCGTCACGGTCGCCCGTGACGTACGCACCACCGGCAACACCTCGGCCGCCTCGATCCCGCTCGCGATGGAGCGGCTCCTGGCGACCGGAGAGGCGAAGAGCGGCGACACCGCGCTCGTCATCGGCTTCGGGGCGGGTCTCGTCTACGCCGCGACTGTCGTTACCCTCCCCTAGGCACTCCGTGCCGGATCATGCGATCCGGCACCGGAGGAAACACCTGCCACACCCTCTGAATATCTACGAAGGAGCGCCGACATGGCCGCCACTCAGGAAGAGATCGTCGCCGGTCTCGCCGAGATCGTGAACGAGATCGCCGGCATCCCGGTTGAGGACGTCCAGCTGGACAAGTCCTTCACCGACGACCTGGACGTCGACTCGCTGTCCATGGTCGAGGTCGTCGTCGCCGCCGAAGAGCGCTTCGACGTCAAGATCCCCGACGAGGACGTCAAGAACCTCAAGACGGTCGGCGACGCGACCGACTACATCCTCAAGCACCAGGGCTGATCGGCCGATCCGGCCTTTGGGCTGACTGCCCCGCCACCCGGCGGTGGCGCCGCTTAATCCTCGTAACCGTTGGAGAGAGAATTCCCGTGAGCCCGACCAATCGCACCGTGGTCGTCACCGGTATCGGCGCAACCACACCGCTGGGTGGCGACGCAGCCTCTACCTGGGAGGGCCTGATCGCCGGCAAGTCCGGCGTCAAGCCCCTGGAGCAGGACTGGGCGGCCGACCAGGCCGTCAAGATCGCGGCCCCGGTCGCCGTGGAGCCCACCGAGGTCATCCCGCGGCCGCAGGCCCGCCGACTGGACCGCTCGGCGCAGTTCGCGCTGGTCGCGGCCAAGGAGGCCTGGGCCGACGCCGGTTTCGAAGCGAAGGCCGGCGAGGACCCGAACATC